>NZ_JAJNDA010000016.1 GCF_021026295.1 Actinomycetospora soli | reverse complement strand
GCATCGCCTCCGCCCGATGCAGGCGCCGGATCTCCGCCCAGTCCTCCACCTTCAACACCCCTTCCCATCGGCAAGGGGGTCCAGATTCACCCGTCGCAGAGGGGTCAGGATTCAGGCGTCGTCAGCAGCTGAGCGCGACATCGACGGACCAGCCCAGGCGCGAGAGTGACATGAGGCAGTTTCTGATGCCCGCTGAGCTCTGTGCACCTCACGAGGGGACGGCCGCGGGCCCGCCGCGAGAGGCACATGGGGCAGGCCGCGAGGCGCGTCAGGATGCCTGGTGTGCACCTCGCGAGGGGTCGGCGAGCGGTACATGGGACAGGTCCCGGTGCCCGACAGGCTGCCTGGTGTGCACCTCGCCGGGGGGCCGGCCGCGGGCCCGTCGCGCGAGAGTGGCGTGAGGCAGGTCCTGAGGTCCGCGGAGCTGCCTGGTGTGTACCTCGTGAGGGGCCGGCCGCGGGTCCGCCGCGAGAGGCACATGAGGCAGGCCGCGAGGCGCGTCAGGATGCCTGGTGTGCACCTCGCGAGGGGTCGGCGAGCGGTACATGGGACAGGTCCCGGTGCCCGACAGGCTGCCTGGTGTGCACCTCGCCGGGGGGCCGGCCGCGGGCCCGTCGCGCGAGAGTGACACGAGGCAGGTCCTGAGGCTCGCGGAGCTGCCTGGTGTGCATCTCGTCGAGGGCCGCGCGGGGGAACGGGCAGAACCGCACCGTCGCGCAGGACCCGAGCGCGGAGGAGATCGGCACTGCCCCCACCAACGACAACGGGGCGGGGAGCCGATCGGCTCCCCGCCCCGTTGTCAGATCCTGCTAGGGACTACTCCCGGACGTCGCGCGGACGACCGGCGTCGGGACGCCCGGCGAGCTCGCGCCCGCTGGTCGGCTCGACCTGGAGCGGGTCGGTGCCGGTGCCGCCGTGGACACCCCGCATGTCGTCCTGCTCCTCCGCCGGGTCGGGGCGGAACCAGCCGCCCTTGACCGGGCTGCCGGCGAAGCCGAGGTCGTTCATGCGCTTGGGCACCGTGGCGCCCTGGTAGGCGACCGGGAGCGCGTGGCCGTGCTCGTCGACGCCGCCCAGCGGCTGGTGCACCTCGATGAACTCACCGTGGGGCAGCCGCTTGATGTGGCCGGTCTCGATGCCGTGCTCGAGGACCTCCCGGTCGCTGCGCTGCAGGCCCAGGCAGATCCGGTAGGTCACGAAGTACACGACCGGCGGGATCACCAGGAGACCGATGCGACCGATCCACGTCATCACGTTCAGGGAGATGTCGAACGTGTAGGCGAAGATGTCGTTGCCGCAGGCCAGGACCAGCCAGAAGTAGAAGGCCAGCGCCATGACACCGGTCGCCGTGCGGACCGGGACGTCGCGCGGACGTTGCAGCAGGTTGTGGTGCGCCTCGTCGCCGGTCAGCTTGCGCTCGATCACCGGGTAGGCGATGAGCAGGTTGACCAGCAGGCCCATCCCGACCACGGCCGGGAAGAAGATCGCCGGGATCGTGTACGAGTTCAGCCCGATGAAGCCGAGGTTCAGGTACATCTCCCACGACGGCCACAGACGCACCGCGCCGTCGAAGACCGCCATGTAGAAGTCGGGCTGCGAGCCGGCCGAGACCTGCGTCGGGTCGTACGGGCCGAGCTTCCAGATCGGGTTGATCTGGAACACGCCCGACATGATCGCCATGACGCCGATCGACACGACCATGAAGCCGCCGGCCTTCGCGGCGAACGTCGGCAGGATGCGGACGCCGACGACGTTGCGCTCGGTGCGACCCGGGCCGGGGAACTGGGTGTGCTTCTGGAACCACACCAGCGCCACGTGGACGCCGATCACCGCGAGGATGATCCCCGGCAGCAGGAAGACGTGGACGATGTACAGGCGCGGGATGATGATGTGGCCCGGGAACTCGCCGCCCATGATCGCCCAGTGCAGCCACGTGCCGACCACCGGGATCGACATGACGATGGCCGAGAGGCCGGTGCGGATACCGGTGCCGGAGAGCAGGTCGTCCGGCAGCGAGTAGCCGAGGAAGCCCTCGATCATGCCCGTGAGCAGCAGGACGACGCCCAGGACCCAATTCGTCTCACGCGGGCGACGGAACGCTCCGGTGAAGAACGTCCGCATCATGTGCGCGATCATCGCCGCGACGAAGAGCAGCGCCGCCCAGTGGTGGACCTGGCGGATGAACAGACCGCCGCGCACGTCCATCGAGATGTTGACGGTCGACTCGTACGCCATCGACATCGTGACGCCGCGCAGGCCGGGATAGACGCCCTCGTAGGTCGTCTCCGCCATCGAGGGGTCGTAGAAGATGGCCAGCCACGTCCCCGTGATGAGCAGGACGATGAAGCTGTACATCGCGATCTCGCCCAGCATGAACGACCAGTGCGTGGGGAAGACCTTGTTGATCTGACGACGGATGCCGCCGGCCGGGTGGATCCGGCTGTCGACCTCGTCCGCGGCCGTGCCGACGAGCTTCATCGCCGTGCTACCGCTGCGAGTGGGTGTGGTGATCGCACTCATGATGAACGACGCTCCCAGAAGCCGGGCCCCACCGGCTCGATGAAGTCACTGCGGGCGTACAGGTACCCCTGATCGTCCACCGCGATGGGCAATTGCGCCAGTGGACGGGCGGCCGGACCGAAGATGGGCCGGGCGTACTCGTTGGCCTGGAACTGCGACTGGTGGCACGGGCAGAGGATCCGGTTGGTCTGGTCCTCGTACAGCGAGGTCGGGCAGCCCATGTGGCTGCAGATCTTCGAGTAGGCGAAGAGCGACCCGTAGTTGAAGTCCTCTTGGCCCGCCCGCTTGATGACGGTCACGTTCGGCCGCAGGCGGATGAGCATGACCGGCGAGTCGGCGGACCGGACGACCTCGGCGAGGTGCTCGGGGTCGTTGCGGTCGGACTCCTTGAACGGGAAGACCGTCTCCATCGAGCCGGGCTCCAGGTCGCCGGCACGGATGAGGACGACGTCCTCCGGGTCACCGTCGAACTTGCGCAGGTAGACCCGCTCGCCGTTCTCCGACTTCCAGTCCGTGACGAGGAGGGGCGAGTCGTCGCCCTCCTTCCACGGGTTCTTGACGAGGCCGCCGAACGCGGCGACGGCGATACCCGCCGTCAGGACACCGCCGGCGGCACCGAGCGACCGGAAGATCAGCTTGCGGCGGGCGAGCCCGCTCTGCTGGCCGGTCTGCACGAGGCGGGCGGCGGCGGTGCGACGGTCGACCTCCGAGGAGCGGCCGTCGTGCCGCTGCTGGATCGTCAGGTCCTCCGGCAGCAGCTTCTTCGAGTAGGCGATGATGCCCATCCCGACGCCCAGGACCGAGAGTCCGAGGGTCGTCCCGATCAGCGGCGTGTAGAGGACGTAGAGCAGGTCGCCGTCCTGGCCGGGGGAGACGTACTCCCAGGGCCAGGCGATGAAGATGACGATGAACGCCAGGCCCATGACCGCGGCGAGGATGAACCAGCCCGCGACCTGACGCTCGGCCCGCTTCTCCGCGCGGGTGCCCGGGACCGGGAAGCGCGGACGGTCCGACACGACCTCGATGTCGTCGATCCGGTTGCCCAGGCGCACCAGGTCGTCGGTGCTCATCTCGGCCAGCTCGGCGTCGCTCGGGATGTGCAGCTGGTTGCTGTCCGGCTGGGTCCCGGCCTTGTCGCCGTACTGGGACTCGGGGGGTGCACTCACTGGCGTGATCCGATCCAGAGGGAGATTCCGATCAGGGCGGCGAGACCGACGAAGAAGGCGACGATGCCCTCGGGGACCGGGCCGAAGCCTCCGAGCCCGTTGCCGCCGGGGTTCACCGCGCCCGAGTCGGGGCTCACCGACTTGATGTAACCGATGATGTCGCGCTTCTCCTCGGGGGAGAGCTGCGTGTCGGCGAAGGTGGGCATGTTGCCCGGGCCGACCAGCATCGCCGCGTAGATCTGGTGCGGGTTCGCCGGGTCGAGCGGCGGCGCGAACTTGCCCGAGGACAGGGCGCCACCGCGGCCGGTGAAGTTGTGGCACTGGGCGCAGTTGAGGCGGAACAGCTCGCCACCGCGGCCCAGGTCGGAGCCGATCAGCGCGGCGTCCGGCTCGGCCGGCACGACCGGGCCGCCACCGTTGGCCTGGATGTAGGCCCCCATGGCGTCGATCTGCTGCGGGGTGAACTCGACCTTCTTGCGGTCCGCCTGCGCGCCCTGGGCCTTCAGCGGCATGCGGCCGGTGGAGACCTGGAAGTAGACCGACGCCTCACCGACGCCGATCAGGCTCGGGCCGCGTCCGACGACGCCCTGCAGGTTCGAGCCGTGGCACGTGATGCAGGCGTTGTCGTACAGCGACTGGCCCTCGCGGACGAGTGCGGCGTCCTGCGCCCGGGCGGTCTCCGGTTCGGGCTGGAACACCGTGTACAGCCCGCCGACGGCGAGCAGCGCGACGCCGAGGGCCAGGAAGCCCGCGACGCGTCGACGCGTCTTGGTGCCCGCACGCGCCCACAACCTGCGCGGGCGTGGCGACTGGTCGCTCATGTGGTGGCCTACCCCTGACTCTCTCGTCGCCTGGCTTTAACGGATGAAGTAGATGACCGCGAACAGGCCGATCCAGACCACGTCCACGAAGTGCCAGTAGTACGACACGACGATCGCGGCCGTCGCCTGTGCCGGGGTGAACCGACTCAGGAACGTGCGGGCGATCAGCAGCACGAACGCGACCAGACCGCCGGTCACGTGCAGCGCGTGGAACCCGGTCGTGATGTAGAAGACCGAGCCGTAGGCGCTGGAGGCGATCGTGGTGGCGTGCTCGGTGACCAGCGTGTGGTACTCGTTCACCTGGGCCAGCACGAAGAACAGGCCCATCGCGAACGTCACCGCGTACCAGCGGCGCAGGCCGAACACGTCGCCGCGCTCGGCCGCGAACACGCCGTACTGACAGGTGAACGACGACGCCACCAGGATGATGGTGTTCACCAGCGCGTACGGGACGTCGAGCTCGGTGGGCGGCGGCGGCCACTCGCCCACGTTCTGGGCACGCGCCACGAAGTACATCGCGAACAGCCCGGCGAAGAACATCAGCTCGCTCGAGAGCCAGATGATCGTCCCCACGCTGACCACGTTGGGTCGGTTCAGGGAGTGGATCCGCGCGCTGAAGGAGGGCGCCGGCGCACTCGGAGCGGTCGTCACGGGCGTCATCATGTCACCTCGCTCCGACATCAGCCGGGTGGGGCGAGCCCCCGCGATCACGCCCGCGACCTGCACCGCGATCTACCTGCGGATTCTCCTACTGACCGTCGTACGTCCCGTCGTAGTCGGGGGTTCCCGACGGCGGGTCCGGGCGCTCGCGGGCGCCGGGTGACTAGGCTCTCGCGCGAGCAGTCCAGACAGCGCCGGGAGGACCCGCCCAGATGAGCACCGACACGCTCGACGTCGTGGTGATGAGCCACCGCCCGGAGGTGCGGGAGGCGGTCATGGCCGCGGTGGGGCGCCGGCCCGCGCGGGACCTGCCGCGGCTGCGGTTCCGCGAGGCGGACGGCATCGCCGACGTGCTGGGCGCCGCCGACGCCGGCGAGCTCGACCTCGCCGTGCTCGACGGCGAGGCGCAGCCGACGGGCGGCATGGGCGTGTGCCGGCAGCTCAAGAACGAGAGCGACGACCCGGCCCCGGTGATCGTGGTCGTGCGCCGCGAGGACGACCGGTGGCTCGCGACGTGGTCGCAGGCCGACGCCGTCCTCGTCCAGCCGCTCGACCCGGTGACCGCGGCCCGCACGGTGGCCGACGTCCTACGGGCCGGGGTGCCGGCGCGCCAGGGATGAGCACGGCGCCCACCTGGCCCGCGCTGCTCGGCCGGCTGCTGCGCGGCGAGGACCTCGCCGGGACCGAGGCGGCCTGGGCGATGGACCGCATGATGTCCGGCGAGGCCTCACCCGCCCAGGTCGGCGCCTTCGTCGTGGCACTGCGCGCGAAGGGCGAGACCGCCGCCGAGATCGGCGGGCTGGCCGAGGTCATGCGCGGTCACGCGCGCGCGGTCGAGGTCGACGGGGTCGTCGTCGACATCGTCGGCACCGGCGGCGACCAGGCGCACACCGTCAACATCTCCACCATGGCTGCGGTGATCATGGCGGCCGCGGGTGCGCGCGTGGTCAAACACGGCGGGCGCGCCGCGTCGTCGGCCTGCGGGTCGGTGGACCTGCTGGAGGCGCTCGGGGTGCCGATCGACCTCGGGCCGCGCGCGGTGGCGGCCAGCGTGGACGAGGTGGGCATCGGGTTCTGCTTCGCCCAGACCTTCCACCCCGCGATGCGGCACGTCGGTGGTGTGCGCCGGGAGATCGGCGTGCCCACCGCCTTCAACCTGCTCGGGCCGCTGACCAACCCCGCGCGTCCGGCGGCCGCCCTCATCGGCTGCGCCGACGCGCGCTTCGCCCCGCTGCTCGCCTCGGTCCTCGCCGACCGGGGCGACACCGCCCTGGTGGTCCGCGGCGACGACGGCCTCGACGAGATCACGACGACGACCACCACCACGGTCTGGCGCGCCGGACCGGGCGGTGTCTCGGTGGAGACCCTCGACCCCACCCGGATCGGCGTCCCGACCTCCGAGCCCGGCGACCTGCGCGGCGGCGACGCCGGGGTCAACGCCGCGGTGGCCCGCGCGCTGTTCGCCGGCGAGCACGGGCCCGTCCGCGAGGCCGTGCTGCTCAACGCCGGTGCCGCACTCGCGGCGTACGACGAGGCGCTGGGCGGGCGACGGGCGGACCTGCACGAGGCGGTCGCCGCCGGGCGCGAGCGGGCCGCCGCGGCGGTCGACGACGGCTCGGCGGCCGCGCTGCTGGAGCGCTGGGTCGCCGCCGCCACGCGGCTGCGCGGCTGACCCGTCCCGGCCCCGTCCCGACGACGGGCGGTGCCGGTCCGGGCGCGTCAGTCCAGGCCGACGGCGAAGGCCGCGTCGGTGTCCTGCGCGGAGTAGGACCGGAACGCGATGTGGGTGGACGTGTCGCGCACGCCCGGCACCCGGCTCAGCCCGCTCGCGATCACGTCGGCGAGCTCGTCGTGCTCGCGCACCCGCACCATCGCGATGAGGTCGACGTCGCCCGCGCAGGAGTACACCTCGGTGACCCCGGGGAGCTCGGCGATCGCCTGGGCGGTCTCCGGGATCCGGTCGGCGTTCGCGTGGATCATGACGATGGCCGTGATCACGAGGGCTCCCTGGCTCGGCGGGTCCGGCCCGCGCGGGGCGGGCCGGCGGGCTCGGCCGGAACTCTAGAGGGCGGGCGGCGTCCGGCCCCGCCTCCCGACCCGACCGCCCGCGCCGCGGGTTCGCCCGAAGGGTCCGGCGTCGTGGCCCGGGCGGCCTCCCGGGCGCGTGCCACCCACTCCGACCACGACCCGGCGCCGTAGGCCGGCACCGCCCAGGGACGGCTGGTGCGCACCATCCGCGTGCCCGGCCGCTCCAGCCACCGGGTGATTACCCCGACCTCCTCGGGGGGTGCTCCGCCCAGCGGCCCGACCCCCGGGCGCACCGTCTCGGCCGCCGCCACCAGGGTCTCCACCACCGGCATCGGCGGCACCCCACGCCGGGCCGTCCCGGCCGCCGCCAGCCGACCGTGCCGCACCACCGCCAGCTCCCAGCCCCCGAGGCCGTCGGGGCGGGCGGCGACGAGTTCCTCGGTGCCCGCCACCGCGGACAGCCGCTGCACCCGGCCGAGCGCGCCCGCGAGGTCGGCCAGCCGGTCGCGGTGCGCCGCCGCGGCGTCGAACCGCTCGCCCGCGGCGAGGTCGGCCACCCGCTCCCGCAGCCGCACGAGCCCGTCGTCGGAACCCCCGCGCACGAGCGCCAGGGCCGCGTCGACGGTGACGGCGTAGTCGGCGGCGGTCTGCAGGCCGGCGCACGGGGCGCCGCACCGGCCCAGGCCGTGGAGGGCGCACGGGCTGCCGCGTCCGCCGCGCGCCGGGATCCGCTGGGTGCACGGCCGCAGCGCGACGGCGTCGACGAGGGCCTCGACGGCCCGGACCGCGTCCGGCCGGCGCCCGAACGGGCCGATCGCGTCGGTGCGGGGCGTGCGGACCACCGACCAGCGGGGGAAGGGCTCGTCGGTCAGCGTCACCCACCAGCCCCGGTGCGGGTAGCGGGAGCGCCGGTTGTAGCGCGGCGCGTGCCCGGCGAGCAGGCGCAGCTCCCGGACCTCGGCCTCGAGCGGGTGGGCGCACTCCACCCAGTCGACCCGCTCGGCGAGCCCGACCATCTCCTTGACCCGCGCCCGCTTCTCCGAGCCGGTGAAGTACGAGCGCACCCGCCGTCGCAGGTCGTTCGACGTGCCCACGTAGAGCACCTCGTCGGCCGGGCCCCGGAACAGGTAGACGCCGGCCGCGTGCGGCACCGCGTCGGCGAGGTGGCGCTTGCCCCGTTGGGCGGGGGTCACCTCCACCTGCAGGGCCAGCAGGTCCTCCAGGGAGGAGACGCCCTGCCCGCCGACGCGCTCGAGCAGCGCGTGGAGCACGTCGACCGTGGCCCGGGCGTCGTCGAGCGCCCGGTGGACCGGCCGGGTGCCCGCCCGGAACAGCGCGGCGAGCGCCGAGAGCCGGCACGACGGGGCCTCGTCGCGGGTGAGCACCTTGCGGGCCAGCCGCGCCGTGCACACCACCGGGGGCCGGGGCCAGACCGACCCGTGCCGCCGGCACGCGGCCCGCAGGTGCCCGACGTCGAAGGGCGCGTTGTGTGCCACCACCACCGCCCCGGCGCAGAACTCCAGGAACCCCGGGAGCACCGCCGGCAACCGGGGCGCCGCGGACACCATCGCGGTGGTGATCCCGGTGAGCGCGACGATCTGCGGGGGGACGTCGCGCCCCGGGTCGACCAGCGTCGCGTACTCGCCGACCACCTGTCCGCCGCGCACCTTCACCGCCCCGATCTCGGTGATCGCGTCCGGCCCGTCGCCGGCGTCGGAGCCCGCGGGCGGCCCGCCGGTGGTCTCGAGGTCGAGCACGACGAAGGTGGCCGCGTGCAGCGGCGTCCCGAGCTCCTCGAACGTGAGCTGCGGGTCGGGTCCCGTCACCGGGCGCGGTGCCTCCACGCCGCCGCACGCTAGATCGACCCCCCGACAGTCACGGGTGGTCGAGTGCCCTCGGGCCGCTAGCCTGGGCGGATGGCAGCGGGGGAGGTGGAGGCGCCGCACGGTGCGGCCCTGCGCGCCGCCCTCCTCGACGCCGCCCCCGAGACCGTTCGCAGCCGGGTCGCCGAGCTGGTGAGCCGGGCGGTCGGGCAGATGCCCTCGACCGACCTCCCCGCCCCCGTGCGCCCCATCGCGCGGTTCGCCCCCGCCAAGCGCGCCAAGGTGGGCTCCGGCCCCCTGCTGGCGGCGCTGGGCTCGGCCGACGGGTTCGCCGAGGACGTCGTGGCCTGGTGGCGCGAGCACCGTCCCGAGGAGTGGGACCCGCCGGTGGCGGAGCCGGTGCACGCCGCGGCCGTCGCGGTGCTCGCCGGCGACGGCGACACGGCGGGTGACCTGCTGCGCGACGCCGGGGAACGGGCCGACGTCGGGAAGTTGCGGACCGAGCGCGACGCGGCGCTCGCCCGGGCCGACCGGCTGGCGGGGGAGCTGGAGCGGGTCACCGCGGAACGCGACGCGGCCCGGGCCGAGGCGGGGACGGCGACGCCGGACCTCAGCGACGAGGTGGCGAAGCTGCGGGCCCGGCTGCGCGAGCAGGGCGTGCGCGTCCGGGCCGCGGAGGTGGCGGCCGCGGACGCGACCCGGCGGCTCGAGGAGGGCCAGGGCCACCTCGTGCGAGAGCTGGAGGACCTGCGCCGCGAACGCGGGCGCGACCAGGAGGCGGTGGCCGCGGCCGAGGCCCGGGCCCGCCGGGCGACGGCCGAGCTCGAGTCCGCCCGGCGCGCGGCGCACGAGGCCCGGCACGCCGACGACGCGCGGCTGGCCCTGCTCGTGGACACCGTCGCGGGCGCCGCGGCCGGGCTGCGTCACGAGCTGGGGCTCCGGGCCGACGACCACCGGGTCGGGCCGCGACCGGCCGAGCTGGTGGGGTCCGCGGCGCGGGCGCCGATGGCCCGCGTCACCGACCCGGCGACCCTCGACCGGCTGCTCGGCCTGCCCGAGGTCCACCTGCTCGTCGACGGCTACAACGTGACGAAGACCGGCTGGCCGGGGCTGTCCCTGGCGGCCCAGCGCGACCGCCTCGTCGCCGCGGTGGCCCCTCTCGCCGCCCGGACCCATGCCGAGACCACGCTCGTGTTCGACGGGGCCGGCATCTCCGGCGTGCCGACGGCGTCGGTGCGCGGGGTGCGCGTCCTGTTCTCCGAACCGGGCGTGATCGCCGACGACCTGATCCGCACCCTGGTCGACGCCGAGCCGGAGGGGCGCCCGCTGGTGGTGGTCACCTCCGACCGGGCGGTCGTGGACTCGGTGCGGCGCCGCGGGGCGCACCCCGTGCCCTCCAGTGTGCTGCTGGAGCGGCTGGCCCGGATCTGAGACGCCGGTCACACCCCGACCCGCGACGCCGCGTGACTGTCGGACCCCCCTCCTACCGTCCGCCACGACTCCCCGGGAGATGCCGGGGCCGATCGGCGGAGGCCGCGATGCTCATCGACTGCGACACCTGCGTGGTACGGCACCAGGCGTGCGACGACTGCGTCGTCGGGGTGCTGCTCGGGGTGCCCGAGGTGCCGGCGCGCGACGAGGGGCCCCGGGAGCCGGCGGCCCCGGGGGCGCCGCTGCCGCTCGAGTTCGGTCCGGTCGAGCGCCGTGCGCTCGAGGTGCTGGCCGACCACGGGCTCATCCCGCGGCTGCGGCTCGTGCCGGGGGCGGCGGAGCCGGCCGCGCCCCGCACGGTGCGCACGCGTCGCCGGGACGCGGGATGACGTCCGGGGCACCACGCTGCAGGGCGTCGACCGGGGTCGGTTACCGTCCCGTCACCTCCCGGGGACGAGCTCCCCGCACCGTCGCCCGCCGGGAGGCCGCCCTGGCCGAGAAAGGGACCTCCCCGCCCCGTGACGCCCCGACCGTCCCGCCGCGACGCGCGCCCCGGTCGTCGGACCCCGACGCCGGTGCTGGTCGTGCTGCTGCTCGCGTTCGCGGCCCTGTTCCTGCCCGCCGCGGCCGGCACCGCGGCCGCCGACCCGATCGTCCCGCCCGGGGCGAACGACGTCGTCCGTGCCCTGGCCGAGGCCAATGCCCGGGCGGAGGCGGCCAACGAGGCGGCCATGGGGGCGCGGGAGCAGCTGCCCGTGCGGCGGGCGGAGGCCGACCGCACCCGGAGGGCGGCCGACGACGCCCGGGCCGCGGTGGCCACGGCCCGCCAGGCGCTCGACCGCGCCTACGTGGCGGTCGACCAGCTCACCAGCAGCACCTACCAGGGCGGTGACCTCGACCAGCTCGGTGCACTGCTGTCCAGCCCGACCCCGCAGGCCTACCTGGACAAGGTCGAGCTGCTCGACACGGTCTCCTCGGCCAACCGCGCGGTGCTGCAGCGCTACCTCGACGCGTCGGCCGCCGCGGACGGCGCGCAGCGCGACGCCGAGGCCCGCGCCACCGACGCGAGCCGGGCGGCCGACGACGCGGCGCGCACCCTCGAGGACGCCACCCGCACGAAGGCACAGGCCGACCGGGACGTCGCGGCCGCGAACGCCGCCCTCGCCCGGCTCTCCCGCGGCGACCGTGCGCTGCTGCGGTCCGGCGGGATCACGAACTACCCGACGAACATCCCCGGCGACGGGCTCGGGGTCGCCGCCCTGCGAGCCGCCCTGACCCGCCAGGGCGCACCGTACGTCTGGGGCGCCACCGGCCCGAACACCTTCGACTGCTCGGGGCTCGTGCAGTGGGCGTACCGGCAGATCGGCGTCGGGATGCCCCGGGTCGCCGCGGCCCAGCAGCAGGTCGGGCAGCTGGTCGACCCCTCGCAGGTCCAGGTGGGTGACCTGATCTTCTTCGGGAGTCCCGCCACCCACGTCGGGATCTACGTGGGCGGGGGCCGGTTCCTGGAGGCCCCGCAATCCGGCGACGTGGTGAAGGTGGCCCCGGTGCGGGGGAACGTCTCGACCATCCGCCGCATCACGCCCCCGTGACCGCCCCGGCGACGGGCCGGATCCTGCTCGTCACCAACGACTTCCCGCCGCGCCCGGGCGGCATCCAGTCCTACCTGCACGAACTCGCCGTCCGGCTGCCCCCGGGCACGCTGACCGTGCTCGCCTCGACCTGGCCGGACGCGACGGACTCCGACGGGCGCTGCGCCGCCTTCGACGCGGAACAACCCTTCCCGGTGCACCGGCTGCCGACGACGATGATGCTGCCGACGCCCGCCGCCGTGCGCCGCGCCGTCGAGCTGCTGTCCGGCCACGACACCGTCTGGTTCGGCGCCGCCGCCCCGCTCGGGCTGATGGCGCCGGCGCTGCGCCGGGCGGGCGCGTCGCGGATGGTGGCCAGCACCCACGGCCACGAGGTCGGCTGGTCGATGCTGCCCGGCAGCCGACAGCTGCTGCACCGCATCGCGCGGGACGCCGACGTCGTCACCACCGTCAGCCGCTACACGCGGGCCCGCATCGCGCCCGCGCTCGGCCCGGACGCCGTCCTCGAGCCGCTGCCCTCGGGGATCGACACGACCCGCTTCCGGCCCGACCCGGGCGCGCGGCACGAGATCCGGGCGCGGCACCGCCTGGGGGAGCGACCCGTCGTCGGGATCGTGTCCCGGCTGGTGCGGCGCAAGGGGCAGGACGTGCTGATCCGGGCGCTGCCCGCGATCCGGCGCCGCGTGCCGGGGGCGGCCCTCGTCGTGGCGGGCGACGGTCCCGACCGGGACCGGCTGCAGCGCCTCGCCGCGCAGGTCGGCGTCGAGGACGACGTCGTGTTCACCGGTCCGCTCGCCCACGAGGAGATCCCGGCCCACCACGCGGCGCTCGACGTGTTCGCGCTGCCGTGCCGCACCCTGGGCGGCGGGCTCGACGTCGAGGGACTCGGGATCGTGCTGCTCGAGGCGTCGGCGTCCGGGGTGCCGGTGGTCGCCGGTCGGTCCGGCGGCGCCCCCGAGACGGTCCGCGGCGGACCCGCCGGCACCCGCACCGGTCGGCTCACCGACGGGCGGGACCCTGCCGACGTGGCGGACGTGGTCGCCGACCTGCTCGCCGACCCCGAGGAGGCGGCGCGGACCGGGGCGGCGGGGCGACGGTGGATGCAGGCGGAGTGGACGTGGGCGTCCCGGGCCCGCCGCCTCCAGACGCTCGCCCGTCCGGAGTAACGCCCGAACGAACGAACGGCACTCTCGCAGCATCTATGTGCGCGAGAGTGCCGTTCGCTCGCGAAAGGCCCTACCGCTGCGCGTACACCGCCTCGATCTCGTCGGCCCGCTGGTCGGCGATGACGTTGCGCTTGAGCTTCATCGTCGGGGTCAGCTCGCCGGAGTCCTCGGTGAAGTCCGAGGTCAGGATGCGGAACTGGCGCACCGACTCGGCCTTGGACACCGCGTCGTTGCCGTCGTCGATCGCCGACTGGATCTCGGCGCGCAGGTCGGCGTCGTCGACGAGGTCGGACGCGGTGCTGCCGGACTTGCCGTGCTCCGACGCCCAGCCGGGGAGGGCCTCCTCGTCGAGGGTGATCAGCGCGGCCACGTACGGCCGGTTGTCGCCGACCACGAGGGCCTGGCTGACCAGCCGGTGGGCGCGGATGCGGTCCTCGATCACGGCCGGGGCGACGTTCTTGCCGCCGGCGGTGACGATGAGCTCCTTCTTGCGTCCGGTGATGGACAGGAACCCGTCGTCGAGCACGCCGATGTCGCCGGTGTGGAACCAGCCGTCCTCGAGCGCGCCGGAGGTGGCCTCGGCGTTGTTCCAGTAGCCGCGGAAGACGACGTCGCCCTTGGCGAGGACCTCGCCGTCGTCGGCGATCGCGATCGTCACGCCGGGCAGCGGACGTCCCACCGTGCCGACCCGGATGTCGCCCTCGGCGTTGGCGGTGATGGCGGCGCTGGTCTCGGTCAGGCCGTAGCCCTCGTGGATGGGCACCCCGATGCCGCGGAAGAAGTGGCCGATCCGGGCGCCGAGCGCCGAGCCGCCGGACACCGCGCCCCGGCACTGCCCGCCCAGGGCCGCCCGCAGCTTGGAGTACACGAGGGCGTCGAACAGCGCGTGCTTGCCGCGCAGCAGCAGGCCGGGTCCGCCGGTGTCCAGCGACTTCGAGTAGTCGACCGCGGTCGCCTCGGCGAGGTCGAAGATCCGGCCCTTGCCGCCCTGGTAGGCCTTCTGCTTCGCCGAGTTGTAGACCTTCTCGAACACGCGGGGCACCGAGAGCAGGAAGTCGGGCTTGAAGCGCGGCAGCTCCCCGGAGAGCTTCGAGGTGTCGGCGAAGTGGCCGACCACGTAGCGCTGCTCCTGCGCGGCGATCTGCACCACCCGGGCGAAGATGTGCGCCAGCGGCAGGAACAGCAGCGTCGAGTTCCCGGCCTCCATCATGGTGCCGAAGGTGTCGCCCGCGGCCCGGACCTCGAAGAGCAGGTTGCGGTGGGTGATCTCGCAGCCCTTGGGGCGGCCCGTGGTGCCCGAGGTGTAGATCAGCGTGGCGAGGTCGTCGGCGTGGACCCCGGTGCGCCGGGCCTCGACGTCGGCGTCGGGCACGTCGCGCCCGGCCTCCTTGAGCGCCTCGACCGCGGGCGACGAGCCGTCGATCTGCCACACGTGGGCGAGCTCGGGCAGGTTCTGCTGCACCTTCTCCAGCGTCTGCCGGTGCTCGTCGGTCTCGATGACGACGCCCCGCGCCCCGGAGTCCGACAGGCACCACTCGTACTGCGAGGCCGAGGACGTCTCGTAGATCGGGAGGCCGGCACAGCCCGCCGTCCAGAGCGCGTAGTCGATGAGCGTCCACTCGTAGCGGGTCTTCGCGACGATGCCCACGCGGTCGCCGGCCTCGAGGCCCGCCGCGATGAAGCCCTTCGCGACCGCCACGACCTCGTCGCGGAACTCCCCGAACGTCGTCGGGCGCCACGCATCGTCGACCAGGCGCAGGTAGGCGGTGTCGGACGGGTGCTCGGCGGCGTTCGCCCAGACCGCGTCGGTCAGTCGGTCGTCGTCGGCGACCTTGGCCGCCGCCGGCACGCTGTACTCCTGCACCCCGCACACACCCTTCCACCTCGACCGGGATCACCTGCGACACCGGCGTGCGGGAAGCCTAGGGGCCGGACGGCACCGCCGTCACTACCCGGCGGTATCCCGGACAAAACCGGCAGATCGGACACGAGGACCGCGGGGCGACGCTGCGACCGGCGGAGACGTCGGGCACGCTGTCGCGGTGGCCGCGCTGGACGTGATCGACGAGACGTTCGTGCTGGCCGAGCCCGCCGCCGTGGCGGCCGCCTTCGCCGATCCCGCGGACTGGCCCCGGCTCTGGCCCGACCTCGAGCTGCACGTCTTCGCCGACCGGGGCGCCGCCGGGATCCGCTGGTCGGTCACCGGCCGCTGGGTCGGCAGCGCCGAGGTGTGGTGCGAGGCGGTCGGAGACGGGACGGTGGTCCACTGGTTCCTGCGCCTCGACCCCGCCCCCGGGCCCGAGGGCGGGTCCGCGCGGCGGCTCCTGCGCGGGCGCAGCGGTCCGGCGCGCGAGGCGCTGCGCCGCCAGCGGGCCGCGAAGGCCGTGGCGTTCGACCTCAAGGCCCGGTTGGAGGCGCCCGCCGGCGACGCACCGGGATGGACCCGTCGTCCGGGTGAACCGACGCCGGCCCACGCATGAGGGTGCACGTCGTCTCCGACGTCCACGGCAACAGCGAGGACCTCGCCCGCGCGGCCGAGGGTGCCGAGGCCCTCGTCGTGCTGGGGGACCTGATCGACTTCGTCGACTACGACGAGCCGACCAACGGCATCCTCGCCGACATCCTGGGCCCGGACGCGACGATCGAGTTCGCCCGGTTGCGCTCGGAGGGCGGCCCAGGGGCGCTGCGGGAGTTCACGCAGCGGCTGTGGGCCGACGTCGACGACCCCCGCGCCCGCATCGACGAGGCCGTCCACCGCCAGTACGCCCGGATGTTCGCCGCGCTGGGCGCCGTCCGGGTGCCGGTGTGGCTGATGCCGGGCAACGTCGACATCCCGGCGATGTGGCCCGAGTTCCTCGCCGACCACCCCCACGTGCGGGCGGTGGACGGCGAGGTCGTCGAGATCGGGGACACGCGGGTGGGGTTCGTCGGGGGCGTCCCGCTGCCGCCGGGGGTCGAGCCGCGGGCCGGCGCCTTCCGGTCCTACATGCGCGCCACGGAGGAGTTCACCGCGGCCGTCGAGGCGCTGGGGGCGGTGGACGTGCTGTGCAGCCACGCCCCGCCCGCCGTCGCCGAGCTCGCCTACGACGTGGTGGCGCGCACCCACGAGCTCACCTCGCCCGCCCTGCTGGAGCAGATCCGGGCCACCCGGCCCCGGCTCGCCCTCTACGGGCACGTGCACGCGCCCCTGACCGCGCGCACCCGGATCGGCCCGACGGAGTGCCTGAACGTGGGGCACTTCCGGCGCCGGGGGACCCCGGCGGTGGCCCGATGGTGACCGAGGTGACATCACGGCCGCCTCACACCTGCCCCGGGCGTGGCGAGGGTGACGGCGGGGCGAGCCGGGCGACCGGGCGACGGTAACCTTCGGCGCCATGGCGGACGAGTCCACGCAGTCCATCACCATCGCGGCCGCTCCCACGGCCGTGCTCGACGTGATCGCCGACTTCCCCGCCTATCCCGAGTGGGCGGACTCGATCACCTCCGCGAAGGTCCTCACGCACGACGACGAGGGCCGACCCGAGCAGGTCCGGTTCACCCTGGACGCCGGTCCGCTCAAGGACACCTACGTGCTCGCGTACGACTGGGTCGACGACGGCGTCACCTGGGACCTCGTGTCCGGGCAGATGCAGCGCGGCCAGCGCGGGCGCTACCGGCTCGCCGGCTCCGAGAAGGAGACGACCGTGACCTACACGCTGTCGGTGGACCTCGCGGTCCCCATGCCGGGCCTGATCAAGCGGCGGGCCGAGAAGAGGATCATGGACACGGCGCTGACCGGCCTCAAGCGGCGCGTGGAGGGCTAGTGCGGGTCCTGCTCTTCACCGGCAAGGGCGGGGTCGGCAAGACGACGACCGCGGCGGCCACGGCGGTGGCGCTCGCGCGGTCGGGCCGCAAGGTCCTGGTCCTCTCGACCGATCCGGCGCACTCGCTCGGCGACGCCTTCGACGTCCCGCTGGGCGGTGAGCCCACCGAGATCGACGGGACGACGATGCCCGGCCTGTTCGCCGCCCACGTTGACACCCGCGCCCTCGTCGACGAGGCCTGGGAGCCGCTGCGCGCCCAGCTGCGCACCCTCCTGGCCGGTGCGGGGGTCGACGACATCGTCGCCGACGAACTCACCGTGCTGCCCGGGGTGGAGGACCTCCTCGCCCTCGAGCAGGTCCGGCGGGCCACCGAGGACGGGCCGTGGGAGGTCGTCGTCGTCGACTGCGGCCCGACGGCCGAGACCCTGCGGCTGCTGAGCCTGCCCGAGGCGCTCGGCGGCTACCTCGAGCGCCTGTTCCCCGCCCACCGGCGTGCCGTCCGGGGCGTGCTGGCGGGTCTGGCCGGCAGCGGGGCCACCGTCGCGAAGTGGGACGCGGCCGCGGCGTCGCTCTCCCGCCTGGCCGAGCAGCTCTCCGGGCTGCGCGCCATGCTCGCCGACCGGTCCACCACGACGATCCGCCTCGTGCTGACCCCGGAGCGGGTCGTCGCCGCGGAGACCCGCCGCACGGTCACCGCGCTCGCGCTGCACGAACTGCACGTCGACGGCCTGATCGCGAACCGGCTGGTGCCCGACCCGGGCACGGGGCGCAGTGCCGCGGTGCAGTGGCTGCGGGTGCGCCGCCGCGAGCAGGAGGACGTGCTGGCCGACCTCGCCGAGCTGACCGCGGGCACGGGGGTCGGGGTCCGCACGGTCGCGCACCGGGCGGGGGAGCCCGTCGGGATCGGCGAGCTCGCCGAGCTCGCCGACGACCTCTACGGCGACGACGACCCGCTCGAGGGCGCCGCCGTGCGGCCGCTGATGGAGCTGCGGCGCGTCGCCGGGGTGGGGACGTCGGTGGACAGCGAGTACGCCCTGGACCTGCAGGTTCCCGGGATCGGCGACGGCGAGGTGGACCTCGCCCGCATCGGGGACGACCTCGCGGTCACCGTCGGGAGCCGGCGGCGCACGGTGGCGCTGCCGCCGGTGCTGCGCCGGTGCGAGGTCGTCGGCGCGGAACTCGACGACGACGTGCTCTCGGTCGCCTTCCGACCCGACCCCGCGGTCTGGATGCGATGAGCACCCGGGGGAACGGGGGGACCGCATGACGACCGACGCCGACCGGGCGGCGCGGGAGCGCCTGGCCCAGGAGGCCCGCGCCACCGCCACGACGCTGCTCGACTGGGTGGGCGCGCGCGTCGAGGCCCCGCGGGGCGAGCCCGGCGAGCGGCCGCGGCAGAGTCCCGGTCCCTGCACCTGGTGCCCGGTCTGCGCGCTGGTCGCCGCTCTGCGCGGGGAGCAGCCGGAGCTCACCGCCACCCTCGCCGAGCAGGCGTCCGGGCTCCTGGTCCTGCTGCGGCTGCTCCTGCAGGCGCACGCCACCGGCAGCCACGACCACCACGCCCCGCCGCCGGCACCCGACACCCCGAGCACCCGGACCACCCCGACCACCCCGACCCCGCCGACCGCCCCGGCCGGCTGGCCCGCCGAGTGGGGCACGCCGAGCTGGGCGGCCGACGTCCCCTGGGACGTCGCGCCGCACGCCACGTTCGACCCGGCCCCCGCCGCCCGGGGTACCGACGACGAGGCACCCGCCGCGACGCCCGCCGACCGTCCCACCGGCCGCCGCGGTCCCCGGCCGAGCCCGCGCCGGGCGCCCGGCGCCCCGGCCGCCGAGCCGGAGGCGACCGCATCCGTCGTCGGGAACGGCACCGGACCCGCCGCCCACGCGACCGCGCGCCGCGGGGTGCAGCGCATCCCCGTCCGTCGACGGCCACGCCCGTGCTGACGGTCGGGGTCGACATCGGCGGGACGACGGTCAAGGCGGGCCTCGTCGCGGCCGACGGGACCCTGCTGGCCAGCCGGGTCGCCGCGACGCCGCGGCAGTCCTCGGAGCTCGACGGGACCGTCGCGAAGCTCGTCGCCCACCTCTCCGACGAGGCCCGCTCGGCGGGCCGGGAGGTCGGCGCGGTGGGGCTCGCGGTGGCGGGCTTCGTCGACCCGGACCGGCGGGCGGTGTCCTTCGGGGCCCACCTGCCGTGGCGGGACGAGCCGGTGGTCGACCGCATGACCGACCGCCTCGGACTCCCCGTCACCCTCGAGCACGACGCGAACGCCGCCGGGCTCGCCGAGCACCGGGTCGGTGCGGCGGCCGGCGCGCGGGTGGCGGTCCTGGTGGCGCTCGGCACCGGGATCGGGGCCGCGCTCGTGATCGACGGGCACGTCTTCCGCGGGGCCTTCGGGGTCGCACCCGAGCTCGACCACGTGGTGGTCGTGCCCGACGGACGCCCCTGCCCCTGCGGCAAGCGCGGCTGCCTCGAGCGCTACTGCAGCGGCACCGCGCTGGGCGCGAGCGCCGACGAGCTGGTGTCGGCGAGCGAGGACTTCTCCACCCTGCGGGTGGCGTGGGAGCGCGGGCTGCCGCTGTCCGGGCGCGACGTCGCGCACGCCGCCGCCGGCGGGGACCACCTCGCCCTGCGGGTCGTCGCCGACTTCGCCGCCTGGCTCGGGCGGGGCCTCGCGATGGTGGCGGACACGTTCGACCCGGACGTCGTCGTCATCGGCGGCGAGGTCTCGGCGTCGTCGGAGCTCTACCTCGACGACGCCCGGGCGGTGTACGCCGACGAGGTCACCGGGCGCGGCCACCGGCGGCTGGCCGACGTGCGCGCAGCGGTGCTCGGCGGGGACGCCGGGATGATCGGCGCCGCGCTCGACGCCGGGGAGCGCGGGCTCTAGACGGTGCCCTCGGGGTCCTCGGACTCCGACGGGCGCCGCATCCCGACGACGAGCCAGCCGAGGCCGGCCGCCATGGCCAGCAGGCCCGGGACGATGCCGAGCCCGGCGACCCCGCCGACGAGCGCGGGCAGGGCGAGCAGGACCACGCCGGCCACGAGCAGCAGGAGCCCGAACAGGCTGGACAGCCCGATCCGGGGCAGCGGGGGCGGCTCCGGCGGGACGAAGTGCTCGTCCTCGGGACGCCGAGGTGCGTGCGGCCGGTGGGCCGCGGGCGGCGACGGCGGCGGGGTGGGCTGCGTCGGCTCCGGGGCCGGGGTGAACAGCTCGTCGGCGGACCGTTCGGGGTGCGCCGACGGCTGGCCCTGCGGGGGCGTGGCGAGCCCGACGCCGGACGACGGCCCGTCCTCGTCGGGCACGACCGGCCAGCGCGGCGCGTCCGCGGCGGCCCAGTCGGCGACGATCGCCGCGAACGCGGCGTCGACGTCGTCGGGCAGCTCGAAGCGGCGCGCGTCGGCGGACTGGCCGGAGCCGGCCTCGTCGCGGCGGGCGGGGTCCTCCGGGTCGGGCGTGCTCATGCGGGATGTCCTGCCTCTGCGCGTGCGGCGTGCAGCCGGCGGGCGAACTCGGTGCTGCCGGCGAAGATCCTGGGGGCGTCGTGGTCGAGGGTCGCGACGTGGTAGCTGTCCTGCAGGACGACCTCGGTGACGTCGGTGGCGGACACCCCGTCGAGGACGAGGCTCGCGTTCACCGGTTCCACGACGTGGTCGGCGGTCGAGCGGTACAGCAGCACCGGGCTCGTCACGCGGGGGAGATCGGTCTGGACCACCGACCACAGCTCGGTCAGCGACACGAACGCCTTGAGCGGCACCCGGTCGTACCCGAGCTCGGTGACGCCCGGCTTCGCGACGTCGTTCGCCACGCCCGGCGCCCACGGCCACAGCCGCGCCAGGTAGCGGGCGAAGGCGGCATCGCGGCGCAGCGTCGTCACCGACGGGTTGACCAGGCAGATGCCGGTGATCCGGTCGCCGTACTCCTCGGCCGCCCGCAGCGTCAGCGTGCCGCCCATGGAGAGCCCGAAGACGAACACCGACCGGTAGCGGCCGAGCAGGTCGTCGACGGCGCGGGCGATCTCGCCGTACCAGTCGGGCCAGCGGGTGGCCTGCATGTCCTGCCAGCGGGTGCCGTGCCCGGGCAGCCGCGGGCCGCGGACCGCGATGCCCTCGGCCGCGAGGTGCTCCCCCCACGGCCGCATGCTCTGCGGGCAGCCCGTGAACCCGTGCGCGAGCACCACGCCGATCTCGGCGCCCTCGGGGTCGGCGGAGAACGGCTCCGCCCCGGGCATCACGGGCACACGTGCCTCCACGACGGGGATGGCGGGCGCGGGGACGCCCTGGGCGTCATCGTGTCACGTCCCACACCGGTGCGGTACGTGCAGGTGCCCGATCCGGTGGTGTCGTCGGTGGCCGGTCGGTGGACCGTCGGCGACGCGCTGTCGTTGTCGCCCGACACGCCGCTGCCTAGGCTGCGACATCCGAGGGTCGGCGGGGAAGGGGAGCGGTGCTCTACTGGTTGATGAAGTGGGTCTTCATGGGTCCGCTCATGCGGGTGGCGTTCCGGCCGGAGGTCCGCGGCGCGGAGAACCTGCCGCGCACCGGCGGGGCCCTGGTCGCGTCGAACCACCTCGCGGTGCTCGACTCGTTCGTCCTCCCGCTCATGGTGCCGCGGCGGATGGCCTTCCCGGCCAAGGCGGAGTACTTCACGACGACGGGTCCGATCGGCACCCTGCAGCGCTGGTTCTTCACCGGCATGGGCCAGGTCCCGATCGAGCGCGGCAACGGGCGCGCCGCCCGTGCCGCCCTCGACACCGGGATCGGGGTCATGCGCGAGGGTCGGCTGTTCGGGATCTACCCCGAGGGCACGCGCTCGCCCGACGGCCGCCTCTACAAGGGCCGCACCGGGGTCGCCCGGATGGCCCTGGAGGCCGGGGTGCCCGTGGTGCCGGTCGCGATGATCGGCACCGACCGCGCGAACCCGGTCGGATCCCGGTTCTGGCGCCCCGTGAAGATCACGATCGCCATCGGGCGCCCGCTGGACTTCTCCCGCTACGCCGGCATCGCCGACGACCGCCAGGTCGAGCGCGCGATCACCGACGAGGTGATGGACGCGATCCTGGAGCTCTCCGGCCAGGAGTACGTGGACGTCTACGCCTCGAAGGCCAAGGAGAGCGCGGGCGACGCCACGGCGGCCTGACACAATCGCGCGTCGTGGCACGGATCTTCTACGACTGCGAGTTCATCGAGGACGGGACGACGATCGATCTCGTCTCCCTCGGGGCGGTCGACGAGGACGGGCGGGAGTTCTACGCGATCTCCCGCGCGTTCGACCCGATGAAGGCCGGCCCGTGGGTGCGGAAGAACGTGCTGGACAAGCTCCCGCCCTCGTCCGACCCGGCCTGGCGCAGCCGGCTGCAGATCCGCGAGGACTTCTTCGCGTTCGTGACGGCGGGTGCGGGTCCGGTCGAGCTGTGGGCCTGGAACGCGCCGTACGACCACGTGGTGGTGGCCCAGCTCTGGGGTGCCATGCCCGCCCTGCCGCGCGAGCTGCCCCGCTTCACCCGCGACCTGCGCCAGCGCTGGGACGACGTCGGGCGCCCCGAGCTCCCGCCCGCGCCGCCGGACGCCCACGACGCCCTCGCCGACGCCCGCCACAACCTCGTGAAGTGGACGGTCATCGACGAGATCTGGCGCGCCCGGATGGGCGGAGACCACGGGCACCCGTCGGAATGATCGTCCGCGAAACGGGGTTCCCCGGCGTATGAGCGAGCAGGTGGAGACCAACCCGACCGACTGGGTGCGCGAGCAGATCGAGCAGATCCAGCGCACCGGGACGACCGAGGGCATCACCGTCAAGGGATCCCCGATCATCCTGATGACGCTGCGCGGGGCGAAGACCGGCAAGCTGCGGCACACCCCGGTGATGCGCGTCGAGCACGACGGGGACTACGCGATCGTCGCCTCGAAGGGCGGGGCCGACGAGCACCCCACCTGGTACCACAACATCGTCGCGCACCCGGAGTTCCCCATCCAGGACGGCCGGGAGACGAAGACCTACCGCGCCCGCATCGTCACCGGTGACGAGCGCGCGCAGTGGTGGGAGCGGGCCGTCGCGGCCTTCCCCTCGTACGCCGACTACGCGAAGTCCACCGACCGCGAGATCCCGGTGTTCGTGGCCGAGCCCGTCTAGGTGCCCGAGGCCCGTGAGTACTTCTCACGGGTATGACCGTCAGAACTGCTCACAGGCCGGAGGCACGTTGCGCATCGGACTCGTCGGCGGCGGCTTCCCGGAGGTCCGCCGGTGTCTCACCGAGGCCCTGGCGGACCTCGCGATCCCGGAGCTGGACGGGGCGGAGCTGGTCGACGTGCCGCACTCGGCCCCGGTGCCGGCCGACGTGCTCGCCCCCCTGGGCAGCACGATCGACGGCGCGCTGATCGACGCGTGCGGGGCCCGTCTGGTGCAGCAGTTCGGCGTGGGCGTCTCCGGGGTCGACCTGGAGGCCGCCCGCACCCGGGGCGTGCCCGTGGCGAACGTGCCCGGCGGCGGATCGGGCAACGCCACCGCCGTCGCGGAGATCGCGCTGCTCCTGCTGCTGGCGCTGCTGCGCCGCTACGAGGAGGCGCGGGCGGGCGTCGCGGAGAAGGCGGTCGGGTCGCCCATGGGCGTCATGCTGCGCGGGCGCACGGTGGCCGTGCTCGGCACGGGCGACATCGGGGTCGAGGTCGCCGTGCGGCTCCGCGCCTTCGGGGTGCGCGTGGTCGGCATCGGGCGCCGCGAGGCGTCGGACTACCCGGCGGCCGCCGCCGTCGTCGACGAGTACCGCCACGGCGACCTCGCGCAGGCCCTCGCCGGGTGCGACGACCTCGTCGTCGCCTGCCCGCTGACCGAGGCGACCCGCGGCATCGTGTCCGACACCGCGCTCGCGGCCCTGAACCCGGGCGGGCACCTCGTCAACGTGGCGCGCGGCCCCGTGGTGGACCGCGACGCGCTGCTGGCGGCGCTGGCCGGGGGAGGCCTCGCGGGCGCCGGACTCGACGTCACCTGGGTGGAGCCCATCGACCCCCACGACGAGCTGCTGGAGCACCACGTGCTCGTCACGCCGCACGTCGGGGGCATCACCGAGCAGTCCTACGCCGGCATGGCGCGGGAGTTCGTGACGAACGTCGGCCGCTTCGTCCGAGGGGAACCGATCCAGCACCGGGTGGCGTGACAGTAGGCTGATGCCTCGTGTGGTCCGTCGACCTGCCCGTGGATGCCCTGCCCGGCCTGCCGCCCCTGCCCGCGGAGATGCGGGAGCGGCTCGATGCCGCCCTCTCCCGGCCGGCGGCGCAGCAGCCCGCGTGGCCGGACGCGGCGGCGGTGAGCGACGCCCGGACGGTCCTCGAGCACGTCCCGCCGATCACCGTGCCGGCCGAGATCGACCGCCTCCGCGGCCAGCTCGCGGCCGTGGCCCGCGGCGAGGCGTTCCTGCTCCAGGGCGGGGACTGCGCCGAGACCTTCGCGGACAACACCGAGCCCCACCTGCGCGGCAACATCCGCACGCTGCTGCAGATGGCGGTGGTGCTGACCTACGGCGCCTCCACGCCCGTCGTCAAGATCGGGCGGATCGCCGGGCAGTACGCGAAGCCGCGGTCGTCGGACGTCGACGCCTTCGGCCTCCCGTCCTACCGCGGCGACATGGTCAACTCGCTGGCCGCGAACGCCGAGCTGCGGGTGCCCGACCCGGGCCGGATGATCCGCGCCTACGCGAACGCCTCGGCGGCGATGAACCTGACCCGTGCGCTGACCAGCGGCGGCATGGCCGACCTGCACGAGGTGCACGACTGGAACCGGGAGTTCGTCGCGAACTCCGCGGCGGGCGAGCGCTACGAGGCCGTGGCCGCCGAGATCGATCGCGCGCTGCGCTTCATGTCGGCGTGCGGCGTCACCGACCACTCGCTGCACTCCACCGAGATCTACGCCAGCCACGAGGCCCTCGTCCTGGACTACGAGCGCGCCCTGCTGCGCCTGGACTCGGCCCGCCGGGACGACCCCCGCCTGTTCTCCCTCGGCGCCCACTTCCTGTGGATCGGCGAGCGCACCCGTGCCCTCGACGGTGCCCACATCGCCTTCGCCGAGCTGCTCGCGAACCCGATCGGGCTCAAGATCGGACCGGGCACCACGCCCGAGCAGGCCGTCGAGTACGTGGAACGGCTCGACCCGAACCACGAGGCCGGCCGCCTCACGCTGATCAGCCGCATGGGCGCGGGCAAGGTGCGCGACGTGCTCCCGGGCATCGTCGAGAAGGTCACCGCCTCGGGCCACCAGGTCATCTGGCAGTGCGACCCGATGCACGGCAACACCTACGAGGCCACGACCGGCTTCAAGACCCGCCACTTCGACCAGGTGGTCGACGAGGTCCAGGGCTTCTTCGAGGTCCACCACCGGCTCGGCACCCACCCCGGCGGCATCCACGTGGAGCTCACCGGCGAGGACGTCACCGAGTGCCTCGGCGGCGCCCAGGAGATCTCCGACACCGACCTCGCCGGGCGCTACGAGACCGCCTGCGACCCGCGGCTGAACACGCAGCAGTCGCTGGAGCTGGCGTTCCTCATCGCGGAGATGCTCCGCAACTAGGCGTCTAGGGGGTCCCCAGACCCCAGCCGACGACGCCCGAGGCGACGCTCGCGGCGATCACCGCGAGCACCCACATGGTGAAGATCCGGCGCGACCGGATGCGGTCGCGACGCCGGGCGTGGCGCTCCACGCGGTCCACCACGTCCGCGTTGCGGTCCGCGCGCGACGGCGGGTCCGGCTCGTCCTCGGGCTCCGGGTCCGGCGCGCGGAACGGCGGGGGCGGGTCGTCGACCGGCGCGCGGGGCGTCGGGCCGGTGAACACCCGGGTGCCGGTGTGCGGGGGAGGGGCGGCGGCGGTGCGTCGCCGCTGCGGGGCCGCGACCGGGGCGAACGGCAGCGACTCCTCCTGCCGCGCGCGCCGGGCGGCCTCGAGGAACGCCGTCGCGCCGGCCAGCCGGTCGTCCGGGTCGCGGCGGGTGGCGGCGACGACGAGCCGGTCGAGGGCCCTCGGGATGCCCGGCGCCCGCGTGGAGGGCGCCGGGACGTCGACGTTGACGTGCCGGTACGCGACGGCGAGCGCGGTGTCGCCGCCGTGCGGCGGGACGCCGGTGAGCAGCTCGAACAGCACCACCCCGGCCTGGTAGACGTCGCTGCGCTCGTCGGTGCGGCCGTGCTGGACCTGTTCCGGGGCGAGGTAGGCGGCGGTGCCGAGGATGAGGTCGTCGGAGGTCGAGCCGCCGGTGTCGAGCGACCCGTCGGCGGCGCCGTCCCAGGCCGCGGCGACCAGTCCGAAGTCGGCGACCTTGAGCTGCCCGGTGCTCGAGACCAGCACGTTCTCCGGCTTGACGTCGCGGTGCACCATGCCGCCGCGGTGCGCCACCGACAGCGCCGCGAGCACCTGCTCCACCACCGTCAGCGCGCTCGCGGGGGCGAGGCGGACCTGTTCGCGCAGGACGTCGCGCAGCGTGCCGCCCTCGACCAGCTCCAGGACGAGGAAGATCGTCCCGTCGGCGTGGCGTCCCTGGTCGTGCACCGCGACGATCCCGGGGTGGGACAGACGCGCCGCCGCCCGCGCCTCGCGCTCGAAGCGGCGGACGAACGCCGGGTCCTGCGCCAACGACGGGTCCATGATCTTGACCGCCACCGGACGGTCCAGGCGCAGGTCGGTGCCGCGGTGCACGGTGGACATCCCACCGCGGGCGATCACCTCGCCGACGCGGTAGCGGCCGTCGAGCACCGTGCGGGCGGTCCCCGGAGCGGTGTCGCGCGGCATGGCTGGATGCTAGGCGCGGCAGGCGCGGCGCGGCGTGGACGACGCGCGGCACCGTGTCTCCCGTGGGGCTGATGTTGTGCGGGCCGTCGCTCTGGCACAGTCTGCTCCGATGACCGCCGCACTGACCGCTCTCGTCGGCCGCGAGATCGACGCCCTCACCCTCGCCCAGGCCGGCGAGCGACTCGGCGTGCCCCGCACCCGGGTCGGCCAGATGATCAAACAGGGCCAGCTCCTGGGCGTCCGCGAGGGCGACCAGTGGATCGTCCCCGCCGCCTTCCTCGTCGACACCGGCGTGGTCAAGGGCCTCCCCGGGCTGATCACGCTCCTGCGCGACGGGGGCTACACCGACGCGGAGATCCTGCGCTGGCTCTTCCAGGAGGACCCGACGCTGCCCGGCGCGCCGATCGAGGCGCTGCGCTCGGACCGCGGCGGCGAGGTCAAGCGGCGCGCCCAGGCGATGGCCTTCTGACCAGGGCGACGACGACGGGTGCGAGGGCCGCGGTGCGCCGCGGCCCCAGCGTCCGCAGCAGTCCGCCCACGACGGCGGGTCCGTGCCAGGCCCGCACCCGGTCCCGGCCGTCCGCGGTGACGGTCACGGCGAGCAGCGTCGGGGCGTGCGGCGGGTCCGCGCCGTAGGCCCCGGCGCGCCAGGCCCGCACGCGGTAGTCGCGCAGGGGCAGCACCTCGAGCTCCGGCACCCGCCGCCGGACCTCGCGGGCCACCGTCCGGCAGCGGTGGCAGTCCGCGTCGAACGCGAGGACGAGCTCGTCGGGCACGGCCGTCACCGGGCGCGGCGGCGTGCTCCGGGCCGGTGGCGGGCCGCGACGGCGCGCAGCAGGCCGGGACCGGCGACGGCGGCGCGGCGGGCGTTGCTCACGACGACGCGGTGGGCGAGCACGTCGTAGTCCGCCGCCACGATCTCGTCGAGGATGCCGCCGTAGAGCACCGACGCCGTGCGCACGCAGGGCCGCGAGACGGGGTCGAGCAGCGCGATCCCGGCGTCGGCGCGCCGATAGATCGCCCGCGTGCGGGCGACGAGGTGCGCGATCGCCCGGCGCACCCGCGGGTCGGTGCGGCCCTGCTCCCGGCACCACGTCAGGAGCTCGCGGTCGACCCCGAACGCGGCCAGCTCGTCCGCGGGGAGGTAGATGCGCCCGCGGTCGAGGTCCTCGCCGACGTCGCGCAGGAAGTTGGTGATCTGGAAGGCGACGCCGAGGGCCGCCGCCGCGGGCTCGGCCTCCTCCCGCGGCACGACGGTGCCGAGGACCGGCAGCACCTGCAGCCCGATCACCGCCGCCGAGCCGTGCACGTAGACCGCGAGGTCGTCGAACGTCGGGTAGTCGGTGACGGTCAGGTCCATCGCCATCGAGTCCATGAAGTCCTCGAGGTGGCGGTGGTCGATGCCGTAGCGGTCGACGGTGTGGGCCAGGGCGGCGACCACGGGTTCCTCGGTGAGCACGTCGCGCGTCCCCGACAGCGCGACCCGCATCCGGGCGCGGATCTCCTCGATCCGTGCCACGACCTCGGCGACCGTGGCCGCGCCGGGGGCGTCCACCACGTCGTCGGCCATCCGCGCGAACCCGTAGAGGGCGTGGATCGCCGGGCGCTGGGCGGGCGTGAGCAGGCGGGTCGCGAGGAAGTAGGTGCGACCGTGCTCGGCGTTCAGGGCGCGGCACCGCGCGTAGGCGCCGCGCAGGGCCGGTGCCGTGATGCCCGCCGCGTCCAGCTCCGCCGCCGCCCTGCGCGGCGGGACGGCGGGAGCGGCCACACCCGTCGTCACGGACGCATCCCGGCGATCCGCGCGGCCGCGAGCTTCCCGGAGACCACCACCGTGGGCACCCCGACGCCCGGGGTGGTGCCGCAGCCCGCGAGGAAGGCGTTGTCCACCCCGCGGACGCGGTTGCTCGACCGGAACGGCCCGGTCTGCGCGAACGTGTGCGCCGCGGAGAACGGGGTGCCGGCGGCCATGCCCATCCCGGCCCAGTCGGCGGGGGAGATGCGGTGCTCCGCGACGACGTGGTCGCCCAGGTCGATCCCGCGCCCCGCGAGCACGTCCAGCAGCTCGTCGCGGTAGCGCGGTCCCACCCGCTCCCAGTCGAGGTCGGGCGCCGTGTCCTGGTTCGGGCAGGGCGCCAGCACCGACACGTAGTCACCGCCCGCGGGGGCGAGCGACGGATCGGTCGCGGTCGGCCGCGTGATCAGCAGCGAGGGGTCGGACATCAGGCGGCCGTCGGCGATGATCTCGTCGAAGGTCGATGCCCAGGCGTTCCCGAAGGAGATCGTGTGGTGGCCGAGGTCGGCCATCGGCCGGTCGAGGCCGAGGTGCACGACGTACGCCGAGGGCGACCAGCGCAGGGGCACCGCGCGCCGGGGCGTCCGCCCGAGCATGCGGTGCACCACCGGCAGGTCGGGGGTGAGCACGACGGCGTCGGTCGGAACGGCCCCGTCGTCGGTCTCGACCGCGGTGATCCGCGACCCGCTGCGGGTCAGCCCGGTGACGGTGGTGCCGTAGCGGAACTCCACGCCCGCCGCGGCCGCCGCGTCGGCGTAGGCCTGGGGCAGGGCGCGCACCCCGCCCTTCGGGAAGTAGACCCCGGCGATCGTGTCCATGTAGGCGATCACCGCGTACGCCGCCAACGCCTTGGCCGGCGGCACCCCGGCGTAGAGGGCCTGGAAGGAGAAGATCCGGCGCAGGCGCTCGTCGTCGATGAACTTCGCGATCCGCGGTCCGAGCCGGCCGAAGCCGCCGAGCAGGCCCAGGCGGACGAGATCGGGGGAGAGGACGTCGAGCGGCGAGTCGAAGTTGGCGTCGATGAAGGTCGCCATCTGGACGCCGTACAGCTCGGTCAGCCAGGCGCGCAGCCGGCGGTAGCCCTCGGCGTCACGGGGGGAGATCTTCTCCCGGATCTCCTGCTCCATGGCGTCGCCGTCGGTGTGGACCCGGATCTCGCTGCCGTCGGCGAACTGCGCGTGGTAGGCCGGGTCGAGGCGCACGAGGTCGAGGCGGTCGCCCAGCTTCTCGCCGACCGCGGCCAGCGGTTCCTCGAGCAGGTCGGGCATCGTGATCACCGAGGGGCCGGTGTCGAGCCGGAAGGCCCCGCCCCGGCCGTCGGGCAGGTCGATCCGCCCGGCGCGGCCACCGGCGAACGGCTCCCGCTCGACGACGGTGACCTCGCGGCCCGCTCCGCGCAGGTGCAGCGCCGCGGTGAGGCCGCCGAGGCCCGCACCCACGACGACGACGTGGTTCCCGCCGGCCATCAGAAGGTCCTCCGGGTCGCCTTGGCGGCGAGCGCGACGAGGCACTCCCGCGCCGCCGGCTCGACGTCGGCGGCGGTCAGCGCGTCGAGCGCCGACGTGGTCAGCGTGGTGATGCGGTCCTCCACCTCGTCCACGACGCCGAGCTCCTGCAGCGCGGTGCGCGCGGCGTCGAGGTCAGCGGGGGTCAGGTCGTCGCGCCCGAGCGCGTGCTCGACGGGCGCCGCGGCGTCCTGGTCGGGGTGCCGGCGGGCGAGCGCGACGAGCAGCGTGCGCTTGCCCTCGCGCAGGTCGTCGCCCGCGGGCTTGCCGGTGACGGCGGGGTCGCCGAAGACGCCGAGCAGGTCGTCGCGCAGTTGGAAGGCGATGCCGAGGTCGGTGCCGAAGCGTCGGTACGCCGCGACGAGGTCGTCGTCCGCGCCGGCCAGCGCGGCGCCGAGGTGCAACGGGCGTTCGATCGTGTAGGCCGCGGTCTTGTAGCGGCTGATGCGCAGGACGCCCTCGGGCGTGGCCTGGTCGGTCGCGTGGCCGACGACGTCGAGGAACTGGCCGGTCAGCATCTCGGTCCGCATCGCGTCCCACACCGCGGCGACGCGCCCGAGGGTGGCCGCGTCGAGCCCGGCGGCCCGGAGCATGTCGTCGGACCAGGCGAGGGCGAGGTCGCCGACGAGGATCGCGACCGCCGCGCCGAGCCGCTCGGAGGAACCGATCCAGTCACGCTCCGCGTGTCGGGCGGTCCAGCGCGCGTGCACCGTCGGGAGCCCACGGCGCAGGTCGGAGTCGTCGATGAGGTCGTCGTGCACGAGGGCGCAGACCTGGACGAGCTCGAGCGCCGACACGGCCCGGAGCACCACCTCGGGCGACGGCGACGACCCGCGCGCACCGCGCCAGCCCCACCAGGCGAAGGTGGGGCGCAGGCGCTTGCCGCCGCCGAGGGCCATCGTCGCGAGATCGTCCACGGCGTCGACGAACTCGGGCGCGAGGTCCGCGCACGTCTCCCGTCGACCGTCGAGGTAGCGGCCGAGCTCCGCGGTGACCGCCGCGGGCAGGTCCGCCTCGATCGCCGCGATCCCGTCGAGCGCCCCGGCGGGGCCCGTGTCCTGCGCGGACAGCGTCCGGCCCAAGGTCATCCGATCTCCTCCCGCCGTCGGCGATCACCAGGGTAGGGAACCCACGCCGGACCGGCTGGTCGGGCGCAAGCCCTCGCGTCGACCGTCACACGAAAGCCCCACACGCGCCGCCCGGCCACGTATGGTCACCGGATGGCCACTGTCATGGAGCGGATCCAGCGTGGGACGCCGACCTTCTCGGTGGAGTTCTTCCCCCCGAAGACCGACGAGGCGGAGCGCACGCTCTGGAACACGGTGCGCTCGATCGAGCCGCTGGACCCGGCGTTCGTCTCGGTGACCTACGGCGCCGGGGGGTCGAGCCGCGATCGCACCGTGCGCACCACCGGACGCATCGCCACCGACACCACCCTGACGGCGATGGCGCACCTCACCGCGGTCGACGCCTCGATGGACGACCTGCGCCACGTCATCGGCTCGTACGCCGAGGCGGGCATCTCGAACGTCCTCGCGATCCGGGGCGACCCCCCGAACGACAAGGACGCCGAGTGGGTGCCGCACCCCGCCGGGTTCTCCTACACCGAGGAACTGGTCCACATGGTCCGGCGCCTCGGCACCTTCTGCGTCGGCGTCGCCGCGTTCCCCTACCTGCACCCGCGTTCGGCGGACGAGGACACCGACACGCGGTTCTTCGTGCAGAAGGTGAAGGCGGGCGCGGAGTTCGCGATCACGCAGATGTTCTACGACGCCGACCAGTTCCTGCGGATGCGGGACCGGATCGCCGCCGCCGGCTGCGAGATCCCGATCATGCCCGGGCTCATGCCGATCACGACGCCGAAGGCGATGGAGCGCGGCGCCGACTTCTCGGGGGCCGCCCTGCCGGGGGCCATGGCCGAGCGGCTCGAGCCCCTGGTCGACGACGCCGCCGGGTTCCGGGAGGCGGGCATCGACCTGTGCGTCGAGCTCTCCCAGCGGATGTTCGACGAGGGCGTCGGCAACATCCACTACATCAGCATGAACCGCCACCCCGCCGTCGTGGACGTGGTGCAGCGGCTCGGCATCGCGGCGGACCCGACCGCCTGACGCCCGTGCCGCGCGGCGCGACCCGCCGGGTCGCGCCGTTCAGCGGCGCGCCCGACGGTCGACCCGCGGGCGCGTCGCCGCCGCCAGGGCGAACACCACGCCGGCTGCGACGAGGACGACCGCGGTGAGCAGCAGTGCCCAGCTGACCCACGACGGGGCGTCGGGGTCGGGGTACTCCGCGACGGCGTTGACCTCGCCGACCGCACCGGGGGTGAAGGTCCAGCTCACCACACCCTGGGAGACGGTGCCGTCGGTCTGACGCACCGTGCCCGGGAACGCGATCTTCAGTTGCACGTCGGCGCTCTCCGGCGCCACGCGCGTCAGGTCGACCTGGCCCGAGAGCAGCACCCGGTCGCCCGCCCGGCGCAGCTGCAGCCGCACGGCCGACGAGGTGGTGGGGCTGATCTGGGGGAGCAGGCGGGACACGTCGTCGAACGACAGGTCCTCGAACTCGACCCGCGAGCCGATGTAGCCGTCCTGCTCGTAGCGGGTGATCGTCACGTCGCCGGACAGATCCGACGGGACCTGCAGCGGCGGGCCGTTGCCCGCGGGCGTGCCGTCCGGCGTCCCGATGTCGATCGTGCCCGACACGGTGTCCTCCGGGGACACCGCGAGGCCGGCGCGGACGCGGACGCAGCCCGTGCCGAGCAGCGCCACCAGCGCCAGGACGACGGCCAGCAGGACCAGGGAGCGTCGGCGACGGCGGGTGGGCACGTCGACATCGTGCCAGGCGGGTCCGACAGCCACGGCCTGACGCGGCCCGACGCGGCCCGGTGCGGTCAGGCCTCGTCGCGGGACTCGAGGGGGAGCGGCCGGCCGAGCACCGCGAAGGGGCGCGGGTCGCTCGAGAACCGGTGGTGGCGCAGCAGGTCGCGGAAGCCGCACCGCCGGTACAGCAGCCAGGCGCGGGTGGGGACCGGCGCCTCGGGCGTGGAGAGCAGCACGTGGCCCGCGTCGGCCCGGTCGAGCAGGCGCCGGAGCAGCGCCTCCCCGAGGCCGCGGCCCTGGACGTCGGTGCGCACGTGGAGCTCGGTCAGCTCGAAGTAGTCGCCGAGGTAGCGGTCCGGGTCGTCGTCGAGGGGCCACGGGTCGAGGTCGGGCGTGTCCGTGTGCGACCCGCCGTCCCCGAGCAGCCGCCCGAGCCCGCTGCCGAACAGCGCGCCGCCGACCGAGCGCGTCGGCCGGTTCGCCCGCCGCAGCCCGCGCCGGACCTCCTCGTACCACCACTGCCCGGGGGCTCCCGGGTAGCCGTACGCGATCCCGCGGAGGGTGTCGTCGTCGTCCACGGCCGCGACCGCGCGCCACCCGACGCGGCGGGAGTGCTCGAGCCACATCGGGGCCCGCTGCCGGGCGGTGCCCGCCGGGTAGCCCATCGCCCGGACGTAGAGCTCGAGGGCCTCGTCGAGACGGCGGCCGAGGTCCGCGGGCTCGAGGTCGACCAGGTGCACGTCCTCCGGTGCGGCCGTCATCGGGCGGCCCGCGACGCGCGGGCGGGGGTCGCCGACGCCGTCGCCTCCCGGTCCATCGGGCCATCTCATCACGCCGGGCGGCGCGGATCACGCCCACTCCCGGACGACTTGACGTCCGGGCCGGTGCAGGGTTCACTCAGGGGTATCGAACACGTGTTCGATCGACCGGGTCGGCGGGGCGTGGGGAAGCGCTCCGTCGGCCGGGCCGGCCGCCGGCTTCCCCACGGTGGCAGGCACAGCCCGCTCCCGCACGAGGCGGGGTGGGGAGGAACGCGCCGCCGTGGAGGACGCATGGTTCGCAATCCCTCGCCGGTCCAGGTCCGGTGCGTCGACGGGGACCCCGTCGAGTTCCACCGTCGGCCGAACCGCAGGGACAGCCACTACCTGGTCACCGAGGTCCAGGAGCGGTGGATCGAGGAGTCGCGGTGGCCGTTCCGCTCGGCCATGCCCATCGGGGGAGACCGCTGCCGGTGCTGGCGGGTGCTCGCCCGCCGCTCCGACGAGCCTCACCTGCCGGCCGCCGAGTTCGTCCTGCGCATGCGCTCCGGCCCGGGGGTCTGGGACCTCCGGTGGCTGACCTGACCTGACCGCCCCGTTCCGCCCCGTCCGCCTGACCCGTCCGACCCGCGAGGAGTCCCCCGTGAGCACCCCCACCACCTGCAGCACCGGCGACCTGTTCGACACCGGAGGCGCCTCGGCGCCCGCCCCGCGCGGCGGCGGCCGCCCGCGACCGGCCGGACGTGCGCCCGTGGCCGGGCACCGCGGTGAGGCCCGTCGTCGGTCGTCGGCCGCACCGCGCCCGCCGGCGCCGCCGCCGTCGCGCTCGGTCGTCACCCTGCTCGGTGCCGCCCGCGAGGGGCTCCGGGAGGCCCAGGGCGCGGCCACCCCGGCCGAGCGGTTCCGCCTCGCGCACCTGTCCGCGCTGCGGTCGGCGGCCGCCGTCCTCGCGGTCCGCGCGGTCGCGCGACGCTCGTCGCGGCCCACCGACGCATGGACGCTGCTCGGCTCGGTCGCCCCCGAGTACGGCGAGTGGGCGGCGTTCTTCGCGGCCCACTCCTCGACCCGCTCGGCCGTCGAGGCCGGGGCGACGCGGCTGGTGGGTCAGCGGGACGCCGACGACATGGTGCGCCAGGCCGACCTCTTCCTCGCCCTCGTCACCCGGACGGTGGCCGGACTGCGGACGCCCTGAGCCGGTCGGCTCAGCCGGTCCGGCGACCGCGGCGCTCACGGGCGCTGTGGCCCGCGCGCACGATCCGGCCGAGGAGCACGTCGAACTGCTGGGAGATCTCCCGGGCGCCCGGGGTGTCCCACCGCTGGATCGGCACGCCGGCCCCCTGGGCCTGCTGCACGGCGGTGCGGTCCGGCAGCACACCGGAGAGCACCAGCGGCCCGAACAGCTCGCGGAGCTCGTTCACCCGGAACTCGTGCTCGGCCGACCGCGTGCGGTACTTGTTGATCAGTACGCCGAGCGGCTGCAGGCGCGGGTTGTGGGCGCGCTCGGCCTGCACGGCCTCGAAGGCGCGCTGGACCCCGGACACCGCGAAGATCGTCGGCTCGGTGACGAGCACGGCGCGGTCGACGGCGACGAGGGCGGAGCGGGTGAGCTGCCCGAGCGAGGGCGGGCAGTCGATCAGGACCAGCTCGTAGTGCGGCAGCGACGCGCCCGCCGTGGCGCCCCGGCGCGGCGGTGCCGTCTCGTCGGCGTCGACCACCGTGCTGCGCGGCAGGGCGGCGAGCAGGCGGGACAGCCGGCCGAGCCGCTGGGAGCCCGGATCGGGGTGGTTGTGGCGCTCGATGTCCTCCGAGCCGACCAGGACGTCGATCGTGTCGTCCCACGAGCTCGGGGCGATCGACGTGGCGAGCACGGCAGGGGAGGGGTGCTCGAGGGCGTCCGCGACGGTGGTCTCGCTCTCGCCGGGCTCCAGGGCGGTGGTCGCGTTGCCCTGGGGGTCGAGGTCGACGACGAGCGTGCGCAGCCCCTGCTTCGCGGCGGCTCCCGCCAGCCCGAGGGTGACGGTGGTCTTGCCGACCCCGCCCTTGAGGCTGAGCACACCGGTCACGTACACGAAGGCAACGTACCGGCTCGCGCGGGGATCCCCGATGGGTGAGCACTACGGTGTGGCCGTGACCGCTCGCCCGGCCCGATCGCCCGTGCCCCCGGCCGTCGACGTCGTGGCCGACAGCCTGCGTGCCGAACTGGACGCCGCCCGCGCGCGGCGCGGCTCCGCCGTGGGACCGGTGCGCGTCCTCGACGTCGGCGGTGGGAGCGGTGCGTGGGCGGTCCCGCTCGCCGCGGACGGGTGCGACGTCACCGTCGTCGACTCGAGCGCCAACGCCCTGGCGGTGCTCCGCAGCCGGGCCCGCGACGCGGGCGTCGGGGAGCGGGTGCGCGCCCTCCAGGCCGACGTGGACGCGCTCGCCGAGGTCACCGACGGGCTGCACGCCGACCTCGTCCTCGGCCACGGGCTGCTCGAGTACGTCGACGACCCGGCGGCCGCAGTGCGCTCCCTCGCGGGCGCGACGGCTCCCGGAGGCCTCGTCTCGCTGCTCGTGGCCAACCGCTACGCCGCGGTGCTGGCCCGCGTGGTGAGCGGGCGCGTGGGGGAGGCGCGGCGCATGCTCGCCGACCCGGCGGGCCGGTGGGGTGCCGCCGACCAGCTCCTGCGGCGGATGGACACCGCGGAGGTGACCGCCCTCGTCGAGCAGGAGTCGGCGCTCACGCTCGAGCGAGTCCAGGGCCACCGCGTCCTCGCCGACCTCGTGCCCGAGCACGCGCCGGACGCCGGTTCGCCGGGCGACCTCGTCGCGCTCGAGGAGCTCGCGTCGACCACGCCGCCCCTCCGTGACCTCGCCTCGCGGATCCATGTCCTCGCCCGGCGAGGGGCCGATTCCCCGGTCGCGTGAGGTCCGTGTGACGCCGCTCGTGGATCTGCGGCCGGAGATCACCGGACGCGGTCGGGTGATCGCGTGGAGTGGCCCGTGGCCAGCGTCTCACCGGCCGAAAGCATGATCGTCGGGGCAGAACACCGGTCCGGGTAGTCGGACTGCCGGAGGGCTCGTACGATGAGGGACAGCCATCACGTCGATGTGCCGATCGTCCCTTCCCCCGGGGCCGATCCACGCTCTCGTTCCGGTGCCGGAGGAGAATCATGCCGCTCTCCGAGCACGAGCAGCGCCTGCTCGACCAGATCGAGCGCGCTCTCTATGCCGAGGATCCGAAGTTCGCGTCGACCGTTCGCGGAGGTCGCCTCCGGCGGCCGTCCCGGCGCCGGCGGATCCAAGGCGTGGTGCTCTTCGTCGTCGGAGTCGTCGCCCTGGTGATGGGCCTCGTGTTCATCCAGGCGCTCTCGCCGGGCGGGTTCCCGGTCGTGAGCGTGATCGGCTTCCTCATGATGTTCGCCGGTGCGGTCCTCGCGATCACGGCGACCGGTGGCAAGAAGGGTGAGGCGGCCGCTGGTGAGGGAGACGGCAAGGCCGCCCCGGCCGGCGAGAAGGACAAGAGCCGCTTCACCACCTAGATGGAGGAGCGCTTCCGCAAGCGGTTCGAGCAGGAGTAGCTCGCCCCACGAACCCGACGCGCCGTCGACCCCTCCGGGTCGGCGGCGCGTTCGTGTGTCCGGGGTCGACCCGCCGCCGTCCGCGAGGGTGACGTGAGGCAGGTCCAGGCGCCTCGCGGGCTGCCTGGTGTCACTCTCACGCCCCGGGCGCCCCACTCCGCCCCACGGGTCGCCCCACTCCGCCCCACGGGTCGCCCCACCTCGCCCCACGGGCCGCCCCACCTCGCCCCACGGGCCGCCCCACTCCGCCCCACGGGTCGCCCCACTCCGCCCCACGGGTCGCCCCACCTCGCTCCACGGGCCGCCCCACCTCGCCCCACCGCGCCCCCGAGCAGGCCCGGAGCGCCCTCGGCAGGCGTCTGATCGCGTGTCATTGCCTGCTCCGACCAGGTGGATCAGGGATCGTCGACAGGCCGACTCCCCGCATCCCCCACCTCCCCCCACCGGCACTGACCTGGGCGAACTCCACCGATCGGGGCGCACACGCCGCCCCGGCGAGGTTGAAGGTGGAGCGAGGTGGGGTATTGTGGTGAGCAGTGGGGCGATAGGGGCCTCATCGGGGAGGTGGGGCCGTGTTCCTCGGCACCCACACCCCGCGGTTGGACGACAAGGGCAGGTTGACCCTGCCCGCCAAGTTCCGGGACGAGCTCGCAGGGGGGCTGATGATCACGAAGGGGCAGGACCACTGCCTGTACGTGTTCCCTCGCGACGAGTTCGAGCAGATGGCCCGGAAGGTCGCCGAGGCGCCGTTCACCGACGAGCGGGTGCGCGCGTACCAGCGCTACCTGTTCGCCGGCACCGACGAGCAGCGTCCGGACTCGCAGGGGCGCATCCCGATCAACGCCGAGCTGCGGCGGTTCGCCGGGCTCGACCGGGAGTGCACCGTGATCGGGGCGGTCAGCCGCCTCGAGATCTGGGACTCGACCCGGTGGCAGGCCTACCAGGACGAGCACGAGGACAGCTACGCGCAGGCCCAGCAGGAGGTTCTCCCCGGGGTCTTCTGACCTCACCGAACGACCCGCCCAGGCGCGGGGGTTCGGGTGCCGTGAGGCCCCGACCCGCAGGGTGACGGCCCTGGCACACCTTCCCCGGTGCCAGGTCCGCCCGCCCTGCGGGCCGGGACGTGACGGCATCCGTGCCCCGCCGGGCGCGGATCGGCGTCCCCGCCGGTCCGCACGCACCAGACGAGCGCCCGAGCGGACACGGTGGAGGCGGACGATGGACCCGACCGGGCCCTCGGGCGACGACGTCCCGCCGTTCACCCACATGCGCACCACGGGTGAGCGCCACGTCCCCGTGCTGCTCGAGCGCTGCCTCGACCTCCTCGCGCCCGCGCTCGACCGGCCCGACGCCGTCGTCGTCGACGGCACCCTGGGGATGGGCGGACACGCCGAGGCGCTCCTCGCCCGCCACCCCGGCCTCACGCTCGTCGGGCTCGACCGCGATCCCGAGGCCCTGCGGCTCGCCGGGGAGCGGCTCGCACCGCACGCCGGACGCACCCACCTCGTGCACGCCGTCTTCGACGAGATCGCCGACGTCCTCGACCGGCTCGACCTCGGCCCGGTCCACGGCGTCCTGTTCGACCTCGGCGTCTCCTCGCTCCAGCTCGACGAGGACGAGCGCGGCTTCTCCTACTCCCGCGAGGCACCGCTCGACATGCGCATGGACCCGACGACGGGTCCGAGCGCGGCGGACGTCCTCAACACCTACGCGCCCGGCGAGCTCGTCCGGGTGCTCCGCGACTACGGGGAGGAACGTGCGGCCCGGCGCATCGTCGAGGCCGTCGTCCGTGCCCGGCGACGGGCTCCGCTGCGGACCAGCGCGGAGCTCGTCGCCATCCTCGAGCAGGCCATCCCCGCCGCGAGCCGCCGCACCGGCGGCCATCCCGCGAAGCGGACGTTCCAGGCGCTGCGCATCGAAGTCAACGGTGAGCTCGACGCCATCGCCGGCGCGGTGCCCGCCGCCGTCGACGCGCTCGCGCTGCACGGCCGCATCGTCGTCATGAGCTACCAGTCGCTGGAGGACCGCATCGTCAAGCGCGTCCTGACCCAGCGGTCCCAGGTCACCGCGCCGCCGGACATGCCGGTGCTGCGCGACGAGGACCACCCCGAACTCGCGCTGCTCACCCGCGGCGCGGAGAAGGCCGACGAGGCCGAGGTCGCCGCGAATCCCCGGGCGGCCTCGGTGCGGCTGCGAGCCGCGGAACGCGTCCGGGAGGCGGCATGAGCTCGGGAACCCTGACCCAGCGCACGACGACGGGTCGCGCCGCGGGTCCGGCGAGGACGACGAAGGACCCCCGGGCCTCGACGTCCACGGCGACGGCGAGGACCACGACGGCCGACGGGCCGACGACGGGCACCACGAAGGCGGGCGCCCGGGCGCGCGCCACGTCCCGTCGTGCCCCGGCGCCGGGCACGAAGCGCACCCGCGGTGCGAGCACCGCCGCGGCCGCCGAGATCGCGGGCGGCACCGCGCCGTTCGTGCTCCTGATCATGGTGCTGTTGACGTCGGGGCTGGTGGCGACGCTGTGGCTCTCGACCGCCGCCGCGGCCGACTCGTACCGCCTCGACGACGCGCGCCAGGCCACGCGCGACCGCTCCGAGGAGGTCGAGCGTCTCCACCGCGACGTCGCCGCGATGCAGGCCGCGCCCGCGCTCGCCGCCGCCGCGCAGCGGATCGGCATGGTGCCCGCCGGCACGCCCGCCGTGATCCTCGTCCGCCCCGACGGCAGCAGCCAGGTCGTCGGCACGCCGCAGAAGGCGCGGGCCGCGGCCCCGCCGCCCGCCCCGGCCCCACCCGCGCCGGCGGACCCGGCCGCCCCGGCGGACCCGGCCGCCCCGGCGGACCCGGCCGCCCCGGCGGCAGGAGGCGTTGCGGCTGAGCCCCGGAGCACCACCTCCCAGGACGCCCGCTCGCAGGCCGACCCCGAGGCCCTCACCGCCGACCCCGCCACCGGTGTCCAGTCCTCCGCGGGCGGCTCGCCCGCGCCCGCCCCCGCCGGCGCCGGCGCCACGGGCGGCGGCCGCTGATGGCGCGCCCGCCCGCGACCCTGACCCGGCCGCCGTCCCGGTTCCCCGCCCCGCGCGGCCGCGACGAGCGCACGCCGCCGCGCCGTCCCGCGCCGCCGCCCCGCAGCGGCCCGCCCCGCCGGCCGCGGCCCCCACGCCCGCCGGACCCGCGCCGCCGCCTGCGCATCGGACGCCTGCTGCTCGTCGTGCTCCTCGTGATCGCGGCGGGCAAGCTCGTGGAGGTCCAGGCGATCAGCGCGGGCGACCTCGCCGCCGACGCCGCGAAGCAGCGGATGACCCGCCTCGTCGTACCCGCCGAGCGCGGCGCGATCCTCGACCGCGACGGCACGCCGCTGGCGTTCTCGGTGGAGGCCAAGGCGCTCGTCGGGAACCCGCGCCGGATCACCGCCGACTGGTCGACCCCCGAGATCCGCAACACCCCGGGCGCCCCGACGCCCGAGCAGCGCAAGGCCGCGATCGCCCAGGGGATGGGCGCGATCCTGCGCACCGACCCCGCGCCCTTCTACGCGGCCCTCATGAGCGACCGCAGCTACGTCGTGCTGGCGCCGCTGGTCGATCCCACCGCCGCGCGCACCATCCGCGAGCAGTTCCCGGAGATCGCGCAGGAGGACCGGGAGTCGCGGCAGTACCCGGCCGGGGACGTCGGCGGCTCCGTCGTCGGCAGCGCGTCCTGGTCGATGGACAAGGGCCGGATCAACGGCAACGTCGGGCTGGAGAGCGCCGAGGACACGGTGCTCGCCGGGCAGGACGGGTTCCGCGTCGTCGACACCGCCGAGGGCAGCGACGCCGTGATCCCGGGCTCCACCCGCGCCGAGCAGCCCGCGCAGGCGGGCACGGACATCGTCCTCACGCTCGACGCCGACCTGCAGTACACCGTGCAGCAGAAGCTCTCCGCCTACGTCGCGCGCACCGGCGCGAAGGGCGGCAGCGCCGTGGTGCTCGACGCGCGGACCGGGCAGCTCCTCTCGCTGGCCAACGCCGGCGCCGGCGGTGGCCCGGTCTCCGGGGACCCCGCGGTCACCACGCCCTTCGAGCCCGGCTCGGTGAACAAGGCCGTGACGTTCTCGGCGGCGCTCGAGGCCGGGTTGATCCGTCCCGAGGACGTCCTGACCGTGCCGGGCAGCATCAAGGTCGCCGACCGCACCATCAACGACGCCTGGTCGCACGGCCCGGTGCCGATGACGATGAACGGCATCCTCGGGAAGTCCTCGAACGTCGGGACGCTGATGACCGCGCAGCGCGTCGGCCCCGACCGCTTCGCCGACATGCTCGCCAAGCTCGGCATCGGGTCGAAGACCGGCGTCGAGCTGCCCGGCGAGAGCGGCGGCTCGGTGCCGGCCCGCGACAAGTGGTCGGGCTCCACGTTCGGCAACCTGCCGATCGGCCAGGGCCTGTCGATGACCACGCTGCAGATGGCGAGCATGTACCAGGCCATCGCCAACGACGGGGTGCGCGTCCCGCCGCGGGTCATCTCCGCGACGGTCGCCCCGGACGGGGTGCGGACCCCGACGCCCGCACCCGAGGGCATCCGGGCGATGTCCCCGCAGACCGCGCAGACGATGCGCCAGATGCTGCAGTCGGTGACCCAGGCCGGGAAGAGCCCGAACGAGGGCACCGGGGCCAAGGCCGCGATGGACGGCTACCCGGTGGCGGGCAAGACCGGGACGGCGCAGCAGGTCGACCCGTCGTGCGGCTGCTACGCGAAGTCGACGTACTGGATCACCTTCGCCGGCATGTTCCCGGCCGACCACCCGCGCTACGTCGTCGCGCTCATGCTCGACGCGCCGCCCGGGGGCGACTCGGCGGCGCCGCTGTTCCACGACATCGGCTCCTACCTCGCCGCGCACGGCGACGTGCCGGTGTCGACGGCGCCGCCGCGTCAGGTGCCGCTGCAGCTCACGCCGTGAGGTCCAGCTCGTAGTCCTGGCCGAGGAGCGGCACGCCGAACTCGTCGTGCTGCTCCTCGGCCGTGAGCACGAACCCCTCGTCGAGGTAGATCCCGCGGGCGGCGGCCAGCGGCGCGTTGGTCCACAGCACGAGGCGGGAGAACCCGGCGTCCCGCGCGTGCGCGACGCACCGGCGCACGAGGGTGCGCCCGACGCCGAGCCCCCGGGCGGCCGGGTCGAGCAGGAGCAGCCGCAGCCGCGCGGTGCCCGCGTCCTCCCGTACGCAGAACACGCAGCCGACCCGGCGGTCGTCCAGCTCGGCGATCCAGGCGGCGTCGGGGCCCGGCGTGTAGGCCGCCACGATCCCCGCCGTGACCTGCTCGACGGCCCACCCGTACTCCGCGGCATAGAGCTCGCCGTGCGCCATCACCACCCAGCCCAGGTCGCCGGGACGGTCGGCCGCCCGGACGGTGACCTCACCCATGCTCACACCCTCCTGACTGAAACGAGTGTTTCAGTGAAGCACACTGTCCCTCGTGACGGCGACCGACGAGGCGAGTGCGGCGACCGACGGGACCGGGTCGGCGCGCCGACGTGAACTGCTCGACGCGACGTACGGCTGGGTCCTCGAGCACGGCTGGGCCGGCATGTCGCTGCGCCCGCTCGCCGAGGCCGTCGGGTCCAGCCCGCGCGTGCTGCTCTACCTGTTCGGCAGCAAGGACGGGCTGGTCCGCGCGCTACTCGGGCGCTCGCGCGCCGACCAGCTGCGGGTCCTCGACGCCCTGCCCGACGACGCCGGGCTCGCCCGGGTCGGGCACGACCTCTGGGCCTGGCTCGCCGCGCCCGAGCACCGCGGGCTGCTCCGGCTCTGGCTCGAGGCCTACAGCCGGTCGCTGGGCGACGAGCCCGACGCGGAGGGGGGTCGGGACAGCCCGTGGGCCGGGTTCGCCCGCGACACGGTCACCGACTGGGACCTCCTGCTCGCCGCCCACCAGCCCTCCGAGCGCGTCTCCACCCCGGAGGGCACCGCCGAGCGCGCACTGCTGCTCGCCGTCCTCCGCGGGGCCCTGCTCGACCTGCTCGCCACCGGCGACGCCGAGCGCACCACGGCCGCCGTCACGGCCCACCTGCACGGCCTCGACGACGGGGCGCGCGACACGCCCGACGACGACGGCTGAGACCGCGATCGGGCCACCGGCGCTCGACCCGCGGGCGGGAGGGCGCGGGCGGGCCCGATCGGGACGGTGAGTAGCCTTCCGCCCGTGCCGCCCGCGCCCAGCCGGACCGCCGTGGAGCCCCCCGGGGGCCGTACGGGGCCCTCGTCGAGCGCCGCTCCGGGTGGCGACGACGCGACCGCGCAGGAGGGCGTGATCCGGCCCGACACCGTGGTCCCGACCACCCTCGCGAGCCTCGCGGACCGCATCGCCGAGGCCACCGGGACGGCCCCCGAGCTGCGCGGCCCCGACGTTACGACGACGGGTGCCACCCTCCGTGCGCACGAGGCGCGGCCCGGGGACCTCTTCGCCGCCCTGCCCGGCGCGCGCGCCCACGGCGCCGATTACGCCGACCAGGCCCTCGCCCGGGGCGCCGTCGCGGTCCTGACCGACCCCGACGGCGCGACCCGACCCGCCGTCGGGAACGGGCCGACCCTCGTGCACCCGCAGCCGCGCGAGGCCCTCGGGCCCGCGTCCGCGCGGCTGTACGGCGACCCGTCGTCGCACCTGGCGCTGCTCGGGGTCACCGGGACCAGCGGCAAGACGACCACGGTGTACCTGCTCGAGGCGGCCCTCGCGGCCGCGGGGACCACGACCGGGCTGATCGGCACGGTCGAGACCCGGATGCACGGACGGCGGGTCCCGAGCGCGTTCACCACGCCGGAGGCGCCGGACCTGCAGGCGCTGCTCGCGGCGATGGTCGAGCGCGGCGTGACCCACACGGCGATGGAGGTCTCCAGCCACGCGCTGGCGCAGGGCCGGGTCGGCGGCACGCACTACGCCGTCGGCGCCTTCACCAACCTCTCCGCCGAGCACCTCGACTTCCACCCGACGATGGAGGACTACTTCGCCGCCAAGGCCCGCCTGTTCGACGGGCGCGCGCAGCGGCACGTGGTCTGCGTCGACGACGACTGGGGCCGCCGCCTCGCCGCCACGGTCGAGGCGACGACGGTGAGCACGGGCGGGCCCGCCGACTGGAGCGCCGCCGACGTCGTGGTGCACCCCGACGGCTCGCAGTCCTTCCGCGCCGACGGGCCCGACGGGCTCGCGCTGCCGGTCGAGCTGCGGCTGCCGGGGTCGTTCAACGTCGCGAACGCGCTCGTCGCCCTGGCCTGCGGGCACGCGGTCGGGCTGGACCCCGAGCGGCTCGCGGCCGGTCTCGCCACGGTGACCGTCCCGGGGCGGATGCAGCGGGTCGACGTCGGCCAGCCCTACCTCGCCGTCGTCGACTACGCGCACAAGCCGGCCGCGGTCGAGGCGCTGCTGCGGACGCTGCGCTCGCAGATCGACCGGGGCGAGCGCAGCGACGGGAAGGACCGCGGACGGGTCCTGACGGTGCTCGGCTGCGGCGGCGACCGCGACCGCGAGAAGCGCCCCGTGATGGGCGCCCTCGCCGCGCAGCTCTCCGACCTCGTCTGGATCACCGACGACAACCCCCGCACCGAGGACCCGGCGGCGATCCGCGCCGCGATGCTGGACGGGGCGCGGGCCGCGGACGGGGCGCGTGCGAAGGTGGCCGAGGAGGGCGACCGCCGCGCCGCGATCCGGGCGGCCGTGGCCGCCGCGCGACCGGGCGACGTCGTCGTCGTCGCCGGCAAGGGCCACGAACTCGGCCAGAAGGTCGGCGCCGAGACCCGGCCCTTCTCCGACGTCGACGAACTCACGACCGCCATCCAGGAGGATCCTGCGTGATCGAGCTGACCCTCGCGGAGCTCGCCCGCCTCGTCGGCGGACGACTGCACCGGGCGACCGGGGACGAGCGCGTCACGGGCACGGTCGAGTTCGACAGCCGCGCGGTCACCCCGGGCGGGCTGTTCGTCGCGCTCCCCGGCGAGCGCGTCGACGGGCACGCCTTCGCGACGACGGCCGTGGCCGCCGGGGCGGCCGGGGTCCTGGCCGCCCGCGAGGTCGACGCGCCCGCCGTGCTGGTCGACCCGCTGCCCGCGGACGCACCCGTCCCCGACGCCGCCCTCGACGCGGGCGGCGCGGCGGTGCTCGTCGCGCTGCAGACCCTCGCGCGCCACGCGGTGGACTCGCTGCCCGACCTCGACGTGGTCGGCCTCACGGGCTCCTCGGGCAAGACCTCCACGAAGGACCTCATCGCGGGCCTGCTCGAGCACGACGGCCCCACGGTCGCGCCGCCCGGGAGCTTCAACAACGAGCTCGGGCACCCGTGGACCGTGCTGCGCGCCGACGCGTCGACGCGGCACCTGGTCCTCGAGCTCTCCGCCCGCGGCCGCGGCCACATCGCGGCGCTGTGCCGGGTCGCCCCGCCGCGCGTCGGTGCGGTGCTCAACGTCGGGTCCGCGCACCTGGGCGAGTTCGGGTCGCGCGAGGCGATCGCGCAGGCCAAGGGCGAGCTCGTCGAGGCGCTCCCCGCCGCCGCCGACGGCGGGGTCGCGGTGCTCGGCGCCGACGACCCGGTGGTCGCCGCGATGCGCTCCCGCACGGCCGCCCGCGTCGTGCACGCCGGCCGCGCGCCGGAGGCCGACGTCCGCGCGGTCGACGAGGTGATCGACGACGAGGGCCGGCCGCGGTTCCGGCTGGTGACCCCGGCCGGCGAGGCCGAGGTCGCCCTGGGCCTGCGCGGCGCGCACCAGGTCGACAACGCCCTCGTGGCCGCGGCGATCGCGCTGGAGACGACCGGCCTCGACGTCGGGACCGTGGCCGAGGTGCTCGGCGCGGCCGTCCCGCGCAGCCGCTGGCGCATGGAGGTGGGGGAGCGGCCGGACGGGGTCCGGGTGCTCAACGACGCCTACAACGCGAACCCGGAGTCGATGCGCGCCGCCCTCGCCACGCTGGCCGCCATGGGTGGCCGGCACACGGCCGTGCTGGGCGCGATGGCCGAGCTCGGCGCCGACGCGGACGCCGCGCACGCCGAGCTGGGCCGGCTGGCCGCGAGCAGCGGCCTGCACCGCCTCGTCGTCGTGGGCGAGGCCGCGCGCGAGGTCCACGAGGCGGCCCGCGCGGCCGGCCTGGACTCCGACCTCGTGCCGGACGCCGCGAGCGCGGTCGAGGCCGTGCACCCCGAGCCCGGCGACGTCGTGCTCGTGAAGGCGAGTCGCTCGGCGGGGCTGGAGACGGTCGCCCGGGCACTGCTCGAGGCGGGGGCGCAGCGATGAAGGGCGTGCTGGTCGCCGCGGGGCTGGCCCTCGCGGTGTCGATCCTGCTGACGCCGTACGTGATCCGGCTGTTCATCAAGCAGGGCTTCGGGCAGGAGATCCGCGAGGAGGGCCCGCAGAGCCACCAGGGCAAGCGCGGCACCCCCACCATGGGCGGCGTCGCGATCCTCATCGCGATCTGGGTCGGCTACCTCGCCTCCCACCTCGCCGCCGACGTGTCGATCTCGGCGTCCGGGCTGCTGGTCCTGATGCTGATGACCTCGCTCGGGGTGGTCGGCTTCCTCGACGACTTCATCAAGATCCGCCGGCAGCGCAACCTCGGGCTGAACAAGACCGCGAAGCTCGTCGGCCAGTTCGTCACCGCCGTGATCTTCGCGGTGCTCGCGCTGCAGTTCGTCGACGAACAGGGCCTCACACCCGCCTCGACGAACCTGTCCTTCGTGCGGGACATCGCCGTGGTCGGCTTCGGCAGCGTCGGGTTCGTCCTGTTCTGCTACCTCATCGTCACGGCGGCCTCGAACGCCGTGAACCTCACCGACGGCCTCGACGGGCTCGCCGCGGGCATCTCGGCGATGGTGCTCGCGACCTACCTCATCGTCTCGTTCTGGCAGTTCCGCAACGACTGCGGCACCGCGATCGAGGCCGGCTGCTACCAGGTCCGCGACCCGCTGGACATCACGCTCGTCGCGGCCGCCGGCATGGGGGCGTGCATCGGGTTCCTGTGGTGGAACGCCGCCCCGGCCCGCATCTTCATGGGCGACACCGGCTCGCTGGCGCTCGGCGGCCTGTTTGCCGGCCTCGCGATGGTCACGCGCACCGAGCTGCTGCTCGTGGTGCTCGGCGGCGTGTTCGTCGTCGAGGCGCTCTCGGTGGTGCTGCAGGTGGCGGTCTTCCGGACGACGCGACGGCGCCTCTTCCGGATGGCCCCGTTCCACCACCACTTCGAGCTGGCCGGGTGGGCCGAGACGACCGTGATCATCCGGTTCTGGCTGCTCGCCGCGATCTGCTGTGCGCTGGGCCTGGGGCTGTTCTACAGCGAGTGGCTGGCTGCGTCCGGTGGCTGACCGGAGCCGGGGCGAGCGCAGCGGCGGGGGATGGGACGGCCGGCACGTGCTGGTCGCCGGGGCCCGGCGCACCGGTGCCTCGGTGGTCGACGTCCTGCTGGAGCTCGGCGCCCGGGTGACGGTCGCGGACGCGGACCCCGCCCAGCTCGCGACGCTGTCCGACCGCGACGCCGGGTCCACCACCGACCTCACCGCGCTGCCGGCGGGCTGCGACCTCGTCGTCACCAGTCCCGGCTTCCGGCCGGACTCCCCGCTGGCGCTCGCCGCCCGCGACGCGGGCGTCGAGATGATCGGCGAGCCGGAGCTGGCGTGGCGGCTGGGGCAGGACCCCGCGGTGTGCCCGGAGGGCCCGCCCGCGTGGCTCGCGGTCACCGGCACCAACGGCAAGACGACCACCACCGGCATGCTCGAGGCGATCCTGCTCGCGGCCGGGCTCGACGCCGTGGCCTGCGGGAACATCGGGCTGCCGATCGTCGACGCCCTGCGGGCCGGCCACCGGGTGCTCGCGGTGGAGCTCTCGAGCTTCCAGCTGGAGTGGTCGCCGTCGGTGGCCCCGTTCGCGGGCGCGGTGCTCAACGTCGCCGACGACCACCTCGACGGGCACGGCTCGATGGCCGCCTACGCCGGCGCGAAGGCGCGCGTCCTGCGCGGGCGGGTCGCCGTGGGCGGACTGGACGACGAGCGGGCCGCGGGCCTGCTGCGCGCGGCCACCGGACGGCGGGTCGGCTTCACCCGGGGCGAGCCCGGCCCGGGGGAGCTGGGGGTCGAGACGACGCGCGGCGTGCGGCGACTCGTCGACCGGGCCTTCGACGACGCCGGGGGCGAGGACCGCCGCGGGGTGGTGCTGGCCGAGGTGGCCGACATCGTCCCGGCGGGCCCGCCCGGCGAGGCGAACGCGCTCGCCGCCGCCGCGCTGGCCCGGTCGTACGGCGTCACCGCGGAGGCGGTCGCGGCCGGGCTGCGGGCGTACGCCCCCGGCGCGCACCGAGGTGCCGTGGTCGCCGAGTCGGGCGGGGTGCGCTGGGTCGACGACTCCAAGGCCACCAACCCGCACGCGGCCGCCGCCTCGCTCGCCGCGCACGGCCGCGTCGTGTGGGTGGCGGGCGGCCTGCTCAAGGGCGCCGCGGTCGACGACCTCGTCCTCGCCAACGCCGGCCGCCTCGCCGGCGCGGTGCTGCTGGGCGCCGACCGGGCCCGCTTCCTGGAGGCTCTCGCCCGACACGCCCCCGAGGTGCCGGTCGACGACGTCGGCGGGGGTGACGATGGTCCGATGGACCCGATGCTGGCGGCGGCCCGGTCGGCCGCGACGATGGCCCGGCCCGGCGACGTCGTGCTGCTCGCCCCCGCGGCGGCCTCGATGGACATGTTCCGCGACTACGCGGAGCGCGGGGACGCGTTCGCCGCGGCCGCCCAGCGCGTCGCGGGCGCGAGCGGGGCGAGCGCCGAGCCCGACCCGGCGGCCGACGCCGAGCCCGAACCGGGCGCGGTGGCGGAGCCGGCCGCGGACCCGTCGTCGTGACCACCCGCACGACGGGGCGGACACCGCGCCGTACGCGGCAGGCCCCGCCGAACGTGCGCGCCCTCGGCGGCGCGCTCTCGCAGTGGCTCGGGCGCCCGCTGACCTCGCTGCACCTGGTGCTCGCGGTGTTCGGCCTGCTGACCGCGCTCGGCCTGGTCATGGTCCTGTCCGCGTCCTCGGTGAACGCCTACGCCGCGGGCGGCTCGTCCTACGGGGTGTTCTTCCGCCAGCTCGCCTTCGCGGTGCTGGGCGCGGGCCTGTTCTGGCTCGGCCTGCGCGTCCCGCCGCGGCGGTGGCGCGCGGCGAGCCCGTGGCTGCTCGCCGCCTGCCTGGTGCTGCTCGCACTGGTCCTCGTGCCGGGGCTCGGGGCGCAGGTCAACGGCTCGCGGTCGTGGTTCCGGATCGCGGGCCTGTCGCTGCAGCCCAGCGAGATCACCAAGATCGCGCTCGCCCTGTGGGGCGCGCACGTGCTCGTGCGGCACCGCCCGGCCCCGCGCCGGTGGCGGCAGGCGCTGCTGCCGATGGTGCCGGTCGCCGTGCTGATCTTCGCGCTGGTGATGCTGCAGCCCGACCTCGGCACGACGATCTCGCTGGGCGTCATCGTCGTGGGCCTGCTCTGGTTCGCCGGGGCGCCGCTCGGGCTGCTGGCCCTGTTCGGCACGCTCGGCGTCGTCGGGGTGGTCGTCCTCGGGGTGGCCGCGAGCTACCGGCAGAGCCGGCTGACCGCGTTCCTCGACCCGATGAACGCCGACCCGCTCGGCCCGGCCTACCAGGCCCGGCAGGCGCTGTTCTCGCTCGCCGACGGCGGGCTGTTCGGCCAGGGCCTCGGGCAGGGCCGGGCGAAGTGGAGCTACCTCCCCAACGCCGACAACGACTTCATCTTCGCGATCATCGGCGAGGAACTCGGCTTCCTCGGCGCGTCCGCGGTGATCGCGCTGTTCGCCACCCTCGCCTACACCGGGCTGCGCATCGCCGCGCGCTCGGTGGACCCGTGGATCCGGGTGGTGGCCGCGACGCTGACGGTGTGGCTGGTGGTCCAGGCGGCCATCAACATCGGCTACGTCGTCGGCCTGCTCCCGGTCACCGGGATCCCGCTGCCGCTGGTGTCCTCCGGCGGCACGTCCCTCGCCCTCGCGCTGTTCGCGGGCGGCCTGCTCGCCAACTTCGCCCGCCACGAGACCGACGCCGCCGCCGCGCTGCGCACCCACGGCCAAGGCCGCCTCGCGCGGATGCTCGGCCTGCCGCCGCCCGAGCCGGGGCGCGCCCGCACGACCTAGAGGAGTCCACCTGGTGTCCGACCGTCCCCGCCGTCCGCTCTCCGTCGTCGTCGCCGGCGGCGGCACCGCCGGCCACATCGAGCCGGCGCTCGCCCTGGCCGACGCGGTGCGGCGGCTGCGCCCGGACGCCCGGATCACCGCCCTGGGCACGGCCCGCGGGCTGGAGACGACGCTCGTGCCGAAGCGGGGCTACCCCCTCGAGCTGGTGCCGCCGGTCCCGCTGCCGCGCAAGCCGTCGAAGGACCTGGCGGCGCTGCCGTGGCGGGTCGTGGCGTCGGTGCGCCGGACGCGGCAGGTGCTGAAGGCGGTCGACGCCGACGTCGTCGTCGGGTTCGGCGGGTACGTCGCGCTGCCCGCCTACCTGGCGTCCCGGCTGCCCGGCACCCGGGTGCCGGTGGTGATCCACGAGGCCAACGCGAGTGCCGGCCTCGCGAACAAGGTCGGCGCCCGGCACGCGGCCGCCGTCGCGGCGGCGGTCCCGGGGTCGGGCCTTTCCGGGCCGGTGATCGGGATGCCGTTGCGCCGCGCCATCACCACCCTCGACCGCGAGGCCCTGCGCGCGAAGGCCCGGGCCCACTTCGGGCTCGACCCGGACGCCCCCACCCTGCTCGTCTTCGGCGGCTCGCAGGGGGCGCGCTCGCTGAACGAGGCCGTGTCCGGAGCGGCCGCCGGGCTCGCGGAGGCCGGCATCGGCGTGCTGCACGCGCACGGGCCGAAGAACAGCGTGGACGTGACCGCGAGCCGGCCGCCCTACGTCGCGGTGCCCTACCTGGAGCGGATGGACCTGGCCTACGCCGCGGCGGACCTCGCGATCTGCCGGTCCGGTGCCATGACGGTCGCGGAGGTCTCGGCGGTGGGGCTGCCCGCGATCTACGTGCCGCTGCCGCACGGCAACGGCGAGCAGCGGCTCAACGCGCTCCCCGTGGTGGAGCACGGCGGCGGCATCCTCGTCGAGGACGCCGACCTGACCCCGGAGAGGGTGCTCGAGCTCGTCGTCCCGCTGCTGACCAGCGGCGAACGGCTCTCCGCGATGAGCGTGGGAGCCCGGCGTACGGGGCACGCGGACGCGGACGAGACACTGGCCCGGATGGTGCTGGACGCGGCAGAGGGCACAGAGGGGACCCAGCGGTGACCGAGGAGATCATGCAGCCCGGCGAGCAGGCGGTCGTCCCGGAGCTGCCGCGACTGCTCTCGCGCGTGCACTTCATCGGCGCGGGCGGCGCGGCGATGAGCGGGATCGCCCGGATCCTGCTCGCCCGCGGCGCGATGGTGTCCGGGTCCGACGCGAAGGACTCCCGCGCGGTCCTCGCGCTGCGCACCCTGGGCGCCGAGGTCTCGGTCGGCCACGACGCCGCGAACCTCGACCTCCTGCCGGGCGGGCCGACCGCCCTCGTCACCACCAAGGCCGTGCACCAGGCCGACCCGGACAACCCGGAGCTGCTCGAGGCGGCCGCGCGCGGCATCCCGGTGCTGCACCGCTCGGCGGTGCTCGCCGAGCTGATGGCCGACCACCGCGCGGCCTGCGTGTCCGGCAGCGCCGGCAAGACGTCGACCACGTCGATGCTCGTCGTGGCGCTGCAGGCGTGTGGCACGGACCCGTCGTTCATGATCGGCGGCGACCTGCTGACGTCCGGCTCGAGCGCCCACCACGGGCACGGCGACGTCTTCGTGGCCGAGGCCGACGAGTCCGACGGCTCGTTCCTGGCCTACTCGCCCGCCGTCGCGATCGTCACCAACGTGGAGCCGGACCACCTCGACCACCACGGGACCGTCGAGGCCTACGTCGCGGTGTTCGACGCGTTCGCCGCCCGCATCGAGCCCGGTGGCGCGCTCGTGGTGTGCGCCGACGACGCCGGCGCCGCCGCCCTCGGCGACCGCGTGGCCGCCACCGGCGTGCGCGTGCGCCGCTACGGCCGGGCCGCGACCGGGCCCGACGACGTCACGGTGCTCGACTACCGCGCCGAGGCCTCGACCGGGGTCCTGACGATCCGCGTGGACGGTGCCGAGTACACCGTGCGCCTCGGCGTGGCGGGGGAGCACCAGGCGCTCAACGCCTGCGCCGCGCTGCTCGCCGGGCTCGACCTCGGTGCCCCCCTCGACCGGCTCCTGGACGGGCTCGCGTCCTTCACCGGGGTGCGACGCCGCTTCGAGCTCCGGGGCGAGGCCCACGGGGTGCGCGTGTACGACGACTACGCCCACGCGCCCACCAAGGTGGCCGCCCAGCTGCGCGCGGCGCGCCCGGTGCTGGGGGAGCGGGGCCGGCTGATCGTGGCGTTCCAGCCCCACCTGTACTCGCGGACCCGGGACTTCGCCGAGCAGTTCGGCGAGGCCCTGTCGCTCGCCGACGAGGTGGTGCTGCTCGACGTCTACGGCGCGCGCGAGCAGCCCGAGCCGGGCGTCAACGGCGCGACCGTCGCCCGCCACGTCACGCTGCCCGCCGAGCACGTGCACTACGAGCCGTCCTGGGCGGCCGTCCCGGCCCTGCTCGCGGACCTCGCGCGGCCGGGCGACCTCGTCATCACGATGGGCGCGGGCGACGTGACCGTCCTCGGCCCCGAGGTCCTCACCGAGATCGAGGGGCGCGACACGCCCGCTCCCGTCGGGGGCTGAGTCCGCTGGCGCCCCCCACCCGCCGCTCCCGGTCCGGCGTTCCCGACGGCAGGTCGGGTCGCCCGGGCGGGCGCGCGCGCGGCGAGGGCGGCCGCGGCCGGGCCGACGCCGGCCGGGACGGGCGGTCCCGCCGCCCGTCGTCGCGGCCCCCGCGGGACCGCGGCCCCCGTGACCACCCCGCCCTCGACGCCCGCGCCGCCCGCCGTCGCGCCCTGCGCCGGCGGTGGACCGTGGTGATCGGGACGCTCGCCGTCCTCGGCGGGCTGGTCTGGCTGCTCGGGTTCTCCCCGGTGTTCGACGTGCAGGCCGTGGAGGTCACGGGCGCGTCCCCGGAGACCCTCCCGACGGTCCAGCAGGCCGCGACGGTGCCGCCGGACACGTCGCTGCTCTGGCTGTCCACCGGCGACGTCGACGCGCGGGTCGCGGCCATCCCCCGGGTCGCGTCGGTCGACGTCCGGCGGTCCCTGCCGGGCACCGTCACGGTCGCGGTCTCCGAGCGGGAGCCGGTCGCCGCGGTGCCCGCGCCGGGCGGCGTCGGGCTGCTCGACGCCACCGGCTTCGTCTACCGCACGATGCCCGCCCCGCCCGCCGGGGTGCCGCGGCTCGTGCTCCCGCCCGGCGTGGCGCCCTCGCCGCAGGACCCGGCCACGGTGGCCGCCGTGCGGGTGCTGGAGGCGCTGCCGGCCGCGCTGCGCAGCAAGGTCACGGAGCTGCGCGCGGCGAGCGCCTACGACGTGTCGTTCACCCTCGACGGCCGCACGGTGCGCTGGGGGGCCGACGCCGAGGACGAGCGGAAGGCCGCGGTGCTCGGGCCGTTGCTGACGCGCCCGGGCTCCGTCTACGACGTCTCCACGCCCGACCTGCCCGTCGTCAGCTGACACGGTGCCCCGGGCGGCGCCGCCTCCGGACCGCGACGGACGAACCCTCGATCACCACTCGAAGTGTCACGCGCGGTCACCGTGTCTCCGGTGGCCGACGGGCACCGAGCGTGTGCGGCCGGGGCTCCGCCTCCCTCGTCCGTGGCGGCCGTGACCCCTCCGGGGGACCCGTGAAGGGTGTGTGACCTGCGCGAACGGGTTTCACCACTCTGGTTATCACTCACGTGCACACCACGCGTTTCGCTTGACCCAGATGTGTCACGCAGCGTCAACTCCCACCCGTCGTCACGACGGTGGGAGAGGTGCGAGCGCGATGGGCATGAGGACGGGCCGGGACACCGGGGGTGCGGCGCCACCACGGGTGCGCCGGGTGCTGGTCGCCGCGGCGGTGTCGTTCCTGGCCGCCTCGATCCTGGGGGCCACCCTCGGGCACGCCCCCGTGGCTCGGGCCTCGGAGCCCGGGGAGACCTGGGTGCCGGAGCTCGCCGTCGAGAACGCCGACGACACCAACGTCGTGGCGACCGCGGGCGCGATCCGCCTCGCCGACGGCGTGGTGCGGGCCCAGAGCGCCCGCTCCACCCGCAACGAGGGCGAGCTGCTGCTCTCGCCGCGCCGGCTGTCGGCGCCGGTCGACCGCGTCACCGCCACGGTGACCGCGGACGTCCCGCCCGGCGGCGAGGTCCTCGTCGACGTGCGCGGGGTCCGCGCCGACGGCACGTGGAGCCAGTGGAGCACCGCGAGCCCCGGCGGCCCCGCACGGCTGTCCGAGGCCATGAACGACCTGCAGGTGCGCGTCACGCTCGTCGCGGGCGACTTCGGCGCGAGCCCCGCGCTGCAGCGGCTCTGGCTCGCCGGCGACCGGGTCGGGACCACCCCGGCGCCCGCCCCGACCACCACCGCGCCCGCGCCCACCACCGCGCCGACGACGGCGCCCACCACGGCGCCCACGGCGCCCACGGTGCCGACCGCCGCCCCCACCCCGGCGAAGGTCGCCCCCGTCACCAGCCGCGTGTTCGCCACCCGCATCGGCCTCGTCGGGAACACCACCGCCAACGGCCACGTGATCGTCCCGCGCGACCACTTCGTCGCCCTGCCCTCGCGGCGCGGCCTCTCGCCCCGCGACAAGGGCGACTACACCGTCAAGGTCTGCGCCCCCAACGGGCGCTGCGCCTGGTCCCCGGTCTGGGACGTCGGTCCGTGGAACATCCGCGACGACTACTGGAACGTCGGGCGCCAGCAGTGGGGCGACCTGACGCTCGGGCTCCCGCAGGCCCAGGCCGCGTTCCAGCGCGGCTACAACGGCGGCAAGGACGGCTTCGGCCGCCGCGTGGCCAACCCCGCCGGCATCGACCTCGCCGACGGCACCTACTACGACGACCTCCAGCTCCGGGACAACAGCTGGGTCACCGTCACCTACCTCTGGACCGGCACCGGTCCCTCCGCCCTCGCCCGTCCCACCGGCGCCCCGACGCTCGTCGTGCGCTCCGCCCCGACCGACGCCTCCTCCTCCGTCGGCGCCGTCGCCGCCGGGGCCCGGATGGCCGTCACCTGCGTCGCCCAGGGCCAGCCGCGCGTCGGCTCGCAGGGCGCGAGCAGCCAGTGGCTGCAGGTCGGTCCCCAGCAGTACGTCCCCGCCGCCGCCGTGGAGGCCCCCCGTGTCGCGTCCTGCTGAGCTCCTCGATCCCCTCGCCGACCGCCCGCTCTCCCCGCACGCCGGGGCGGGCGCCCGGCCCTCGACCGCCGCCGCGGAGCGCGAGCGCCGCGGCTGGCGCCGCCGCCGGGCCTTCCTGACGGCGGGTGCGGGGGCACTGCTCGCCGCCGTCGTCGGACTCGCCGCCTCCGCCACCGCCGTGCCCACCGGCGAGAGCTGGGGCACCGAGCTCGCCGTCTCCGGCGGCGACGACGTGAACGTGCGCCTCGTCGACGGCGCGATCCGGCTCGTCACGCCCTCCACCGCCAAGGCGCGCTCCGAGGGCGTCATGGTCCTGCCGCCGCGCCGGCCCGCCGCCGCGACGAACGCGATCACCCCGACCCTCACCGCCGACCTGCCGCCCGGCACCACCGCCCGCGTGGACGTCCGCGGCGTCCTGCCCGACGGCACGTGGAGCCGGTGGCTCCCGACGAAGGACGGCGCCCGCACGGTCCTGCCCGCCCTGACCACGCAGGTCCAGGCGCGCATCGTCATGCTCGGGGGCAGCGGGGCGGTCAGCCCCGCCGTCGAACGGCTCTGGCTCACCACCTCCACCACGGCCGCGGCGCCCGCCTCGGGCACGGCCCCGGCGGCACCGAGCACCACGGCGGCCGTGCCGGCGACCTCGGCGCCCGCCGCGACGTCGGCACCGGCCACGACGTCGGCGCCCGCCGCGACGTCGGCACCGGCCACGACCTCGGCGCCGGCCACGACCTCGGCACCCGCGACGACGACCGCCCCGCCCAGCACCACCGTCATCCCGATCCGGCCGACCCCGGCGTCGGGCACCACCCCGGCGCCCGCGCCGGCCCCGAAGGCGATCTGGGACGCGAACATCACCGCGCAGGGCCTGGGCATGTTCAAGGACACGCCCTGGAACATGGTCGGCGCGAAGACGCCCACCGTCGTCGCGGCGACCGACCTCCCCGGCCGCAAGGCGCTGCGCTTCACCATGCCCGGCGGCGGCAAGCGCTCCGAGATCGAGCCGAACGTCGACAACTTCACCGAGGGCCAGGACCGCTACATCCGGCTCTCGGTGCGCCTCGCCGACGGCTTCCCGGTCCAGACGAACTCCTGGCAGCTCATCACGCAGTTCAAGAACGAGGGGACCGGCAGCCCGCCGCTCGAGCTGCGCATCGGCAACGGCAACTTCGTCCTCTCCGGCGGCTTCGGCCGGCCCGGCGGGTCGCGCAGCTTCGACAAGACGATCGGCCCGGCCGTCACCGGCAAGGTCGTCACCGTGGTGCTGCACGTGAAGTTCTCGTCCGACCCGTCGAAGGGGTTCGTCGACGCGTGGCTGGACGGCCAGCAGCGCGTCGCCGGCTTCAAGCCCCCGGGCGGCACGCTCTACCCCGGCATGTACAGCTACTGGAAGCTCGGCCTCTACCGCGACACCGGCATCGGCCAGACCGGCACCTACGAGCTGTCGGACGCCAGGCTGGGGTCGTCCTACGCGTCCGTGACCGGCTGAGGCCGCTCACCCGGGACGCGGCGCCGGGAAGTCTCGACCCGTCATCCAGAGTTCGCACCGGTTGGGGCAGACGGGTGACATCGAGGCGGGACACACCCGGCGCGCCTGCGTGCATCACGCGGTGTCGGCTGCCTACGGTCGCGCGGACACCGGAACGGGGAGCCCTCGACCATAGACCTCCACTCGAGGTCGAGGGTCGAGGGTCGCCCCGCGTGTCGGCCGGTGTCGCCGAGCTCCGCAGTGAAAGGCGGTCCCATGACGCCCCCGCACAACTACCTGGCCGTGATCAAGGTCGTCGGCATCGGTGGCGGCGGCGTCAACGCCGTCAACCGCATGATCGAGGTCGGCCTCAAGGGCGTCGAGTTCATCGCGGTGAACACCGACGCCCAGGCCCTGCTGATGTCCGACGCCGACGTCAAGCTCGACGTCGGGCGCGAGCTCACCCGGGGGCTCGGCGCCGGCGCGGCCCCCGACGTGGGGCGCCGCGCGGCCGAGGACCACGCCGAGGAGATCGAGGAGGTCCTCAAGGGGGCCGACATGGTCTTCGTGACGGCGGGTGAGGGCGGCGGCACGGGCACCGGCGGCGCCCCCGTCGTCGCGGGCATCGCCCGCAAGCTCGGCGCCCTGACCATCGGTGTCGTGACGCGCCCGTTCTCGTTCGAGGGCAAGCGCCGCGCCACGCAGGCCGAGAACGGGATCCAGGAGCTGCGCAACGAGTGCGACACGCTCATCGTCATCCCGAACGACCGGCTGCTCCAGCTCGGCGACGTGTCGCTCTCCCTCATGGACGCCTTCCGGTCCGCCGACGAGGTGCTCCTCTCCGGTGTCCAGGGCATCACCGACCTCATCACGACGCCGGGTCTGATCAACCTCGACTTCGCCGACGTCAAGAGCGTCATGTCCGGCGCCGGCAGCGCCCTCATGGGCATCGGGTCGGCCCGCGGTGACGGCCGCAGCGTCGAGGCCGCGGGCAAGGCGATCAACTCGCCCCTGCTCGAGGCGTCGATGGACGGCGCCTACGGCGTGCTGCTCTCCATCGCCGGCGGCTCGGACCTCGGCCTGTTCGAGATCAACGAGGCCGCCTCGCTCGTCCAGGAGGCCGCCCACCCCGACGCCAACATCATCTTCGGGACGGTGATCGACGACTCGCTCGGCGACGAGGTCCGGGTGACCGTGATCGCCGCCGGCTTCGACTCCGGCGCCCCGACGCACTCGAAGTCCGTGCCGGGGAGCGCCCTGGGGCAGCCGCCGGCGCGCAGCGGCCCCGGGCGCGGGCCGATCGCCGGTGGCGACTCGGGGCCGCGGCACTCGCAGCCGCCGAGCCAGCCCCAGCCGGTGATCCCGCCCGCCGTCGCGCAGGCGCCGACGACGCCGGCGACGCCGGTGCCGAAGCCGGAGGAGCTCGAGGCGGCCCGGCAGGGGAGCACCCCGGAGGAGAAGGAGCCCGCCGCGGCGGAGAAGCCGGCGAAGAAGGCCGAGGACGACGACGTGGACGTCCCCTCGTTCATGCGCTGACACCAGCGGGCTTGAGACGATGGGCGGCGTGCGGGTACGTCGTGTCCTGACCACGCGTGCGGGCGGCCGGTCGCGGCCCCCGTACGACTCCTTCAATCTCGGTGACCACGTCGGGGACGACCCGGCGGCGGTCGCCGCGAACCGCGAGCGGCTCGCCCGCGGCATCGGGCTCGACCCGTCCCGGGTCGCGTGGATGAACCAGGTCCACGGCACCGACGTGGCGGTCGTCGAGGGCCCGCAGCAGGAGATCCCCACCGCGGACGCGCTGGTGACCGAGGAGCCCCGGCTCGCGCTCGCCGTCGTCGTCGCGGACTGCGTGCCGGTGCTGCTCGCGGACGCCGAGGCGGGCGTGGTGGCCGCGGCCCACGCGGGCCGGACGGGCGCTGCCGCGGGCGTGCTGCCCGCCACGCTCGCGACGATGGAGAAGCTCGGCGCCGAGCGGGAGCGCGTCGACGTCCTGCTGGGGCCGTCGGTGTGCGGGCAGTGCTACGAGGTCCCCGCCGCGATGCGCGACGAGGTGGACGCCGCGCTGCCGGGCAGCGCGGGCACCACGCGGATCGGCACGCCGTCGCTGGATCTGCGCGCGGGGCTGGTGCGCCAGCTGCGCGAGCACGGGGTGACGGCGGTGGACGCCGACTCGCGGTGCACGCTCGAGGACGACCAGCTCTTCAGCCACCGCCGCACCCGGCCGACCGGCCGCCTCGCCGGGGTCGTCTGGTGGGAGTACGACCGCCGGTGAGCCGACCCGACACCGAGCCGGCCGAGGACGCGCGCCGCGAGACGCTCCGGAGGGCGCTGGCCGACGTGCGCGGTCGGATCGACGCGGCGGCGCGCGCGGCCGGGCGCGACCCGGCCGAGGTGGGCCTGCTCGCCGTCACGAAGACCTGGCCCGCCTCCGACGTCGCCCTCCTGGTCGACCTCGGCCTCGCCGAGTTCGGGGAGAACAAGGAGCAGGAGGGCGCGGCCAAGGCCGACGAGCTCGCCGCCCTGCGTCCCGACGCGGCGGCACGGTGGCGGATCGTGGGCCGGCTGCAGCGCAACAAGGCGCGCTCGCTCGCGCGGTGGGCGCACGCGGTGGACTCGGTCGACTCGCCCAGGCTCGTCGACGCCCTCGACCGCGCGGCGGGCGCCGCGCTCGACGCGGGGGAGCGGTCCGAACCGCTGCACGTCCTGGTGCAGGTGAGCCTCGACGGCGCCGAGGGCCGCGGCGGGGTGGTGGTCGACGAGGTCGAGGTGCTGGCCGAGCGTGTCGGACGCAGTGCCCACCTGTCCCTCGACGGCGTGATGACGGTGGCTCCGCGCGACGCCGACCCCGGAGAGGCCTTCGGCACGTTTGCGGCCGTCGCCGAGCGGGTGCGCACGGCGTTTCCCCACGCGAGGACCGTCTCAGCAGGCATGTCCGGCGATCTCGAGGCCGCGATCGAGCACGGTTCGACGTGTGTGCGTGTCGGAACGGCGCTCCTCGGCACCCGGTAGCTAGCGTTCCGTGTGAGTGAATGACACGGATGTAAGTCGGCTGTCTCGCGGGTCGGTCGGCGGTGAAGGGGAGAGGGCTGCCATGACCGCTCTGCACCGGGTGAAGGCGTACTTCGGCATGGTGCCCGCGGACGAGTTGGACGCCTACGACGGGTACAGCGACGACCCGTACGGCGACCGCCCCTCCCGCGCCGGTGACCGCTACGACGGCTACGCCGCGGACCGGTACGGCCGGCGGCGTCCCGACGCCGACCGGTACGAGTCCGAGCGCTTCGAGTCCGACCGCTTCGAGGAGCGGTACGACTCCTACGGGGACCGCTACGAGTCCGACCGGTACGACGACCGCTACGAGCGGCGGGGCGCGCCCGAGCGCGACCGGCCGCTGACCGACGACCGGGTCCGCACCCCGCGCCCCCGGGACCCCGAGTCCGAGGGCCGCGCCGAGCGCGAGCTCCCGCGGCTCGCCGACGACGACCGGACGACGTCCGGTGACCGTGACGAGGAGGCCGACGTGTCCGTCCGCTCCACCACCCGGGGTCGTAGCTGGGAGCAGAACACCGGGCCGAACCACACCTCGCGCTCGCGCGGGGGTGCCCTCGCGGCCGTGGGGTCGTCGTCGTCCTCCTCCTCGTCGTCCGCGAGCTCGCTGTCGGGCTCGCTCGCGTCCGCCGGCGGCTCGGGCACCGAGGCGCTGCGCGCGTCGGGCGCCGCCGCCCTCGCGCTGTCCGAGGAGCCCGTCCGCCCGGTCCGCGCCGTCGAGGCGACCCCGGCGAAGAGCACCGACACCCCTGCCGTCCCCGAGATCACCACGCTGCGCCCCACCAGCTACAACGAGGCCCGCGTGATCGGCGAGCGCTACCGCGACGGCATTCCGGTGATCATGAACCTCACCGAGATGGACGACGCCGCCGCCAAGCGGCTCGTCGACTTCGCGGCGGGGCTCGCCTTCGCCCTGCGCGGCTCGATCGAGAAGGTCACGAACCGCGTGTTCCTTCTCTCACCGCCCAACGTCGAGGTCTCGGCGACCGAGCGACGGAAGTTCGCCGAGACGTCGTGAGCGGCTCTTCCTGAGCCGAATCTGAGAGCGGGCAAGACCTCGCCAGGCGATTGCGGTGGGTGGTCGGACGAGGGCGGTGAGCGTCCGACCGGCCCAGCCGTGCCGCGTGGAGCAGGGGATGTCCGGCCGCTACGGCCGGTCGACGTCGGTGAGCGGTTCCGCACCGTCCGGCCGATCGCTCTCTGGCGTGTCGCGAGGTACGCGTGTGAGTGGCCTGAGCATGATCCGTGGCGCTCCGTCACCGATCGGGCGTCGTTCGCAGCGCATCCCTGGACCTGTCCACTATGGTTCACCTGCTCGCAGAGGTCATACTCTGCGTGTCGCGGAGCTCGAAGAGCCCGAGGTACCTGGGGTTCCGCAGCCGAGGAGTGCTTGAGGAGATCCGATGCCGCTGACCCCTGCCGACGTCCACAACGTCGCGTTCAGCAAGCCGCCGATCGGCAAGCGGGGCTACAACGAGGACGAGGTCGATGCGTTCCTCGACCTCGTCGAGGCCGAGCTCGGGCGTCTGATCGAGGAGAACAACGATCTCCGCGAGCAGGTCGAGCAGCTCGAGCAGCAGCTCTCGAGTGCCCACGCCGATCTGGACGACGCCCGTAGCAAGGCCGCGCAGGCCCCGTCACAGCCGAGCAGCCCGTCGCAGCCGCCCGCTCCGGCCACCACGATGGTGCAGCCGCAGCAGCAGCAGCGTCCCGTCGAGGACGCGCCGCGCACGGTGCAGCAGCCGATGCCGGTGGCCCAGCCCGCCCCGCAGCAGTCGGTCGTGCCGCCGCCCTTCGGCGCCGACCCCTCGCCCGTGGGCGGGGGTGACCACCACGTCCAGGCCGCGAAGGTCCTCGGCCTCGCGCAGGAGATGGCCGACCGGCTGACCGCCGAGGCCAAGTCCGAGGCGGACGGCATGCTGTCGGACGCCCGGACCAAGTCCGAGCAGCTCCTCTCCGAGGCGCGCACCAAGTCGGACAGCATGGTCAACGAGGCGCGCAGCCGCGCCGAGACGATGCTCAACGACGCGCGCACCCGGGCGGAGACCCTGGAGCGGCAGGCCCGTGACAAGGCCTCGACGCTCGAGCGCGACGCGCAGCGCAAGCACAACGAGACGATCACCCTCATCGAGCAGCAGAAGAGCGGCCTCGAGAAGAAGATCGACGAGCTGCGCACGTTCGAGCGCGAGTACCGCACCCGGCTCAAGACCTACCTGGAGTCGCAGCTCCGCGACCTCGAGGGACGTGGCTCGGCGGCTCCGGCCGACGGGTCGAGCCGCAACGGGTCCGGGGGATACGCGACCAGCGGATACGGCTCCCGGGCCGAAGCCGGCAGCTGAGTCGGGCGATCCGGTCGGGGCAGGGGAAGGCCTGCGACCGGTGACCCGACCCGGTAGGTGAGGGGTCGATCGTGCTTCTGCTCGTCCTGCTCTGCGTCTTGGCGGCGTTCGCCCTGCTCGTGGTCGCCGTGGTCACCGCCACGGCGGCCTGGGCCTGGGGTTCGGTGGCCGCCAGCGCGGTGGCCGCCGGCCTGTTGATCGCCGACGTGATGCGGCGGCGCAAGGCCCGCGCCACCACGCCGGAGGCCGCTCCGGCCGCCGTCGGCGCTCCCGCCGGCCCCGGTGCGCCGGGGCAGGAGGCGTGGGCGCAGCAGCCCTCGTCGCAGCCCGTGGGCGCCTCGGGTCCCGGCCCGCAGGACCGTCCCGTGGGTCCGCCGACCGGCCAGTCCGGCCCGGGTCAGCCGGGTCAGGGCCAGCAGGGACAGCACGGGCAGGGTCAGCAGGGGCCGCACGGCGGGCCGGGCGGTCGGGCCCCCATGCCGCCGCCCCCGGCGCGTCCGCGTGGGATCCCGCGGGGCCTGCGGGCCTCCGCCTCGGGCCGTCTCGGGCACGACCCGTCGCGCGTGCCCAACGCCCCCGAGGGCTCGCGCTTCCTGGGGCTCGTGCCCCTCCCCAACACCCCCGCGGCCGGACCGGGTGCCCGGCCGGGCGGGATGCCGCCGCAGGGTCCGCCCGGGCCGCCCCGCGCACCGCAGGGCCCGGGTCGTCCCGGTGCCCCGCAGGCCCCCGCGGGTCAGTCGTCCGCCCCGCGCGTCGGCGACGGCCCCGACGCGGTGACCGAGGCGCCGACCCGGGACCGCAGCAGCGCGGTCGCCTCCGGCGCGTCCGACGTCACGCAGGCCGACGGCCGGGGACCGGCCGCCGCGACCGCGACCGTCGGTGGCCCCGTCGCGTCCGCCGCCACCCCGTCGTCGGTGTCGAACCACGGCCCGGAGGACGAGCAGGACGCCACCAACCGCATGCCGGCGGACGCCCTCGAGCGGGCCCGCCGCGAGGCGCCGGCCGGTGCGCCGCAGGAGCGCCCGGAGCGTCCGGAGCGTCAGGACTCGCGGGTCGACGGCCCGGAGTCGGACACGACGGCCGTGTCCGGGCGTCCGGGCGACTCCGCCCAGGCCGCCGCCGAGGGCCGCCCCGGCGCGTCGGAGGGACGTGGTCCCGGTGCCGCCGCCGCGTTCGGTGCGGCCGGCGTCGCCGCCGGTGCCGCCGCTGCTGCCGCCACCTCGGGCGGCCGGGACCGCGCGTCGGGACCCCCGGCGTCGGCCGCGGGCCAGGCGCCGCAGGGTCAGGCGCCGCAGGAGCGCTACTCCCAGGCCGCGCCGCAGGGCTACGGCAGCGAGGCGCCACGGGGTCGCCCCCAGGGCCAGCAGCCGCAGGGCCAGCAGCCGCAGGGCCAGCAGCCGCAGGGCCAGCAGCCGCAGGGCCAGCAGCCGCAGGGCCAGCAGCCGCAGGGCCAGCAGCCGCAGGGCCAGCAGCCGCAGGGTCAGCAGCCGCAGGGTCAGCAGCCGCAGGGTCAGCAGCCGCAGGGTCAGCAGCCGCGGGGCCAGCAGGGCCAGGTGCCCCGACAGGCCCCGTCGCAGCCGGCGCAGACCCGGCTCGGCGACGGTCCGCCGCCGCACCAGCCGGCCGACGCCGACGGCGGGGCGCCGTCCGCTGCGGCCCAGACCCCGCCGGCCCAGACTCCTCCGGCCCAGACTCCTCCGGCCCAGACCCCCGGTCGGGATGGCGCGGGGCAGGGTGCGGACACGGAGCACACGGGGACGAACGGGCACGGTCGGCAGACGCCGCCGCCGATGACGCCGCCGCCGATGACGCCGCCGCCGGCCCGCGCGCCCGAGCCGGACGACGAGCAGCCCGACCGCGCCAGCCTCGACGTCGTCGTCGCCCGCGTGGACGAGGTGCTGGTGATCGACGAGGAGCCGCGCTTCCACCTCGGCCGGTGCGGCTACCTCTTCGGCCGCGAGGTCATCCCGCTCCCCGTGTCCGAGGCGATCGAACTCGGGTTCACCGGGTGCTCCTGGTGCACCCCGGTCCGGTCGCTCGCCGAGCAGCACGGGGCCGACAGCCGCCGCTGAGGTGGAGCGGGTCGGGGCCGCCCGTGATCAGATGGTCACCGTGGAGACCCCGACCGGCACCCCGACCCGCACCGCCGCCGCTCGCTGGGCCGCCCTCATGGCGGCCCGGGCGGTCCCGGACGAGATCCTCGCCCACGCCCCGGCCAGCCCCTACCGCCAGGACCCGGAGCGGTTCCTGCCCGCCGCGGAGCCGGCCGACACGCCGTCGCGCCGCGCGGCGGTGGCCGTGCTCGCCGCCTCGCCCGACCGGACCGTGCTCGACGTCGGGTGCGGCGCCGGCGCGGCGTCGCTCGCGCTGGTGGGGGAGGCGCGCCACGTCGTCGGGGTGGACCCGGCGTCGGACATGCTGGCCGCCTTCGTCCGCGCCTGCCTGGAGTGGGACATGCCCTACCAGGGCGTGCTCGGCTCGTGGCCGGAGGCGCTGCCCGACACCGGCACCGCCGACCTCGTGCTCTGCCACCACGTCGGGTACGACACCGGCGACCTCGCCGCCTTCGCCTCCGGGCTGACCGCCGCGGCGCGCGTCGGGGTCGTCATGGAGATCCACGCGACGCACCCGCAGGCCTGGCTCGACCCGTTCTGGGACCGCTTCCACGGCGTGCGCCGCCCGGCGCCGCCGACGGCGGACGACGCCCTCGCGGTGCTGACCGAGCTCGGCGTCGAGCCGGAGGTCCGGCGGTGGACGGCGGACCCGCGGCCGGTGGAGGACCCGGACGCCCGCGCGGCCCGGGTGACCCGCCGGCTCTGCCTCCCGCCCGACCGAGCGGGCGAGGTCGCGGAGGTGCTCGCGACGCACGACGGCCCCACCACCCCGCCCGCCGAGCGTGTGACGTTCAGCTGGCGGACCTGAGTCGGACGACGACGCCGGGTCGGCCGGGGTCGCGGCGCTACGATCGCCCCTCGGGTCGGGATGGGTGACGACAGGGAGGGCCGCGGCGCGTGGACCGGCTGCCGCTGCTGCTGGGGATCGGCTCGGCCGTCGTGCTGCTCGCGGTCGTGGCCGTCCGCTTCTCCACCCGGCTCGGTCTGCCCTCGCTGCTGCTCTACCTCGGCATCGGGGTGCTCATCGGCGAGGCCGGTCTCGGCATCCGCTTCGACGACGCCGCGCTCACCCAGGCCCTCGGGGTCGCCGCGCTCGTCCTGATCCTGGCCGACGGCGGGCTCTCCACCCGCTGGTCGACGGTCCGTCCGGCGCTCGGCCTGGGCATCGCGCTCTCGACGATCTCGGTCGCCGTCAGCATCACGGTCACCGGCTACGCGCTGCACTGGCTCCTGGGCCTCGACCTGCGCGTCGCCTTCCTCTGGGGCGCGGTGCTGGCGTCGACCGACGCCGCGGCCGTGTTCAGCGTGCTGCGCGGGCTCGGGCTCGGCGGCCGGCTGGTCGGTGCCCTCGAGCTCGAGTCCGGTCTCAACGACGCGCCCGCCTTCATCGCGGTCCTGCTGCTCTCCGCCGGCACCGCCGTCTCCTGGACCGACCCGCTGCTCGTCGTCTACGAGCTCGTCCTGGGCGGGGTGCTGGGCGTGGTCATCGGACGGCTCGGCGCCACGGGCCTGCGGCGCTCCGCGCTCCCGGCGACCGGCCTCTACCCCCTCGCGACCCTCGCGGTGTGCGTCGGCGCGTACGCCCTCGGCCAGAGCCTGCACGCCTCCGGGCTCCTCGCCTGCTACGTCGCCGCCCTGGTGCTCGGCAACGCCGCGCTGCCGCACCGGGAGGGCACCCGGTCGTTCGCCGAGGGCGTCGGCTGGCTCGCCCAGATCGGTCTGTTCGTGCTGCTCGGCCTCTACGTCTCCCCGGACCGGCTGCTCCCGGCCGTCGTCCCCGCCGTGATCGCGGCCGCGGTCCTGCTCCTGGTCGCCCGGCCGCTGTCGGTCGTGGCGGCGGCGGTCTGGTTCCGCGTGCCGTGGCAGGAACAGGCGTTCCTGTCGTGGGCGGGGCTGCGCGGAGCGGTGCCCATCGTGCTCGCGCTGGTCCCGCTCACCGGGGGGCTGCCCGGGGCGCGCGAACTGGTCGACGCCGTGTTCGTGCTCGTCGTCGTGCTGACCGTCGTGCAGGGGACGACCCTCCCCGCCGTCGCGAAGGCCCTCGGCCTGGCGAAGCCCCCGGTGCAGGAGATCGAGGTCGACGCGGCGCCGCTGGAGGCGTTGCGCGCGGACCTGCTGCAGATGACCGTCCCGCAGGGGTCGCGGATGCACGGGGTCTACGTGCGGGAGCTGCGTCTGCCCGAGGGCACGGGCCTGTCGCTCGTGGTGCGCCGCGGGGCGAGCTTCACCCCGCAGGCCGACACCCGGATCCAGGAGGGCGACCAGCTGCTCGTCGTCGCCACCGCCACCGCGCGCGAGGCCGCGGAACGTCGGCTGCGGGCGGTCGACCGCTCCGGCCGGCTCGCCCGCTGGCGCGGGGACTCCGGCACCCCGACGTCCCCCTGAGCGGGGCGTGCGGGGGTTCACGGCGAGCTCGCGGCGCGGCGGGGGAGGATGGGGACATGACCGACGCCAGCGACGGCACCGCCGCGAGCGCCGCCACCGACGCGACCGTGCCGGGGCAGGCCGCTCCGGGCTCCCGTCGGCTGCCGCTCCTGGTGGCCGTCGCGGTGGTCGTCCTCGTCGTCGACCTCGCCACGAAGATCGCGATCGTCGCCGCCATGGTCGACGGCGAGCGCATCCCGCTGCTGTTCGACGGCACCGTCAGCCTCGTGCTGGTGCGCAACCCGGGCGCGGCGTTCTCGCTGGCCACCGGCATGACGTGGTTGCTGACCCTGGTGGCGGTCGCCGTGGTCGTCGGGATCGCCCGCTACGCGCGGCGCATGCGCTCGCGGGGCTGGGCGATCGCGCTGGGCCTGGTCCTCGGCGGGGCCCTGGGCAACCTGGTCGACCGCTTCTTCCGCAGCCCCGGGCCGCTGCAGGGCCACGTGGTCGACTTCGTCTCGGTGGGCTGGTGGCCGGTGTTCAACGCCGCCGACTCCGCGATCTGCCTGGGCGGCGCGCTCCTGGTGGGGCTCGCGCTGTGGGGCATCGAGATCGACGGCACGCGGTCCGGGCGCGAGCCGGTGGGGGCCGGAGACGCAGCGCAGCGCAGCTCGACCACGGGGTCGGGTCGATGAGCCTGCGCACCCTGCCGGTCCCCGACGGCCTCGACGGGATGCGGCTCGACGCCGGGCTCTCCCGCATGCTCGGGCTGTCCCGCACCGTCGTCGCCGCGCTCGCCGAGGAGGGCGCCGTGCGCCTCGACGGCGCCGCGGCCGGCAAGTCCGACCGGCTCGTCGCGGGCAGCTGGCTGGAGGTCGACCTGCCCGACCCGGAGCGCGACCCGGCCGAGCGCGTGGTCACGGCGCGGGCCGTCGAGGGCCTGGTCGTCCTGCACGAGGACGACGAGATCGTGGTCGTCGACAAGCCGGTGGGCGTGGCGGTGCACCCGAGCCCGGGCTGGACCGGGCCGACCGTCGTGGCCGGCCTCGCCGCCCTCGGCGTCTCGATCGCGACGTCCGGCGCGGCCGAGCGGCAGGGCATCGTGCACCGGCTCGACGCCGGCACCACCGGGGTGATGGTCGTCGCCAAGTCCGAGCGCGCCTACTCGGTGCTCAAGACCGCCTTCCGCGAGCGGACCGTCGCCAAGATCTACCTCGCGGTCGTCCAGGGCCACCCGGACCCGAGCGACGGCACCATCGACGCCCCCATCGACCGGCACCCGAAGCACGACTGGCGCTTCGCCGTGATGACCGACGGCAAGCCGTCGGTGACCCACTACCGCACGCTCGAGGCGTTCCCGGCGGCCTCGCTGCTCGAGGTCGAGCTCGAGACGGGGCGCACGCACCAGATCCGCGTGCACTTCTCCGCGTTGCGCCACCCCTGCGTGGGCGACTCCGGCTACGGCGCCGACCCGACGCTCTCCAAGCGCCTCGGGCTGACCCGCCAGTGGCTGCACGCCCACCGCCTCGGCCTGCACCACCCCGCCGACGGCCGGTGGGTGGAGTTCGTCAGCGAACCGCCCGCGGACCTCGCGCACGCCCTCGACGTCCTGCGGGCCTCGAACTGAGCGAGGGGCCCGACCCCGTCGACGACGAGGAGGAGGACGAGGACCTGCCGCGCTGGCCGCGCTATGTGATCGCGGTGGCCGTGCTGCTCGTCGTCGTCCTGGTCACGGCCTGGGCGGCGGGTACCCAGCGCAGCGGCCCCGATCCGACCGGCGGCCCGGCGGGCGGGACCGACGCGGTCCGCCTCGGGCCCGGGCCGGGGGAGGACGTCACCGCCTACCTGGCCCGCGTCGCCGCGGTGCCCGAGCCCGGTGACCCCGCGCCGCGGCTCGCGCTCGTGCAGTTCGACGCGAGCCTCGCGCCGGGGTCCGCCGCAGCCGCCGTCGGGAACGTGACCCCGCTGCGGGCCGTGGTGCGCGTGCCGTTCCCCCGCGTGCAGACCGCGCTGCGGGAGATCGACCTGCAGCCCGCGCCGCCCGAGGCGGCCCTGCGGGCGGCGCTGACCACGGCGGCCGGGCAGGCCACGCAGGACGCGACCGTCGCGGCGCCGGGGACCAGGCGGGCGGCGGTCGCCGCCGCCGAGGCCGCCGCGCTGGGGCGCCCCGACTGCGCCTGCCTCGTCGCGGTCGTCGTCCGAGTGGCCCCGGCCGACGTGCCCGCCCTGCGGGCGCGGCCCGGCGTCCGGGCGGTCCAGGTCGCCCTGCCGGACGCGACCCGGACCCGCCTCGCCGTGTCGCCGCTGCTGCCCGAGCAGGGACCGGGCCGCGCGGACGGACCCGTCGTCGGGCCCGTTCCCGACGACGGGCCGGTGCCGCCGACCGGGTGACCCCCGTCGGTGTGGTCCGCGTGAGCGGAGACACGACGTGACGTGCACGGTACGGGTGCGCGCTGGACGACGCCGCGTGACGGAGGACGATGGAGGGTACGTCAGAGGTACCGCATGAGCTGGTCTGAATCGAACCGGCCAGCGCGGAGGGGAGAGAGGTGCAGGGCTGATGAGTGCCGCGCAGTCGTCGGGAGCGGCCGGGACGGACACGCGTCCCCACGTCGTCGTGGTGGGAGCGGGCTTCGCCGGGATCTCCGCGGTGCGCTCGCTCCGCAAGGCGCCGGTGCGGGTCACGCTGATCGACCGGCACAGCTACTCGACCTTCCAGCCGCTGCTCTACCAGGTCGCCACGGGCGCGCTGAACCCCGGCGACATCACCTACGGCGCGCGCTCGTTCGTCTCCGGCGTGGAGCGCAAGAGCTCGACGTGGGTGACCTTCCGCAAGGGCGTGGTCACCGAGATCGACCCCGAGGCGAAGGTGCTGACCCTCGACGTCGGGCCGGCCCTCTCCTACGACTACCTGATCCTGGCCAACGGGGTCACGACGAACTACTTCGGCGTGCCCGGGGCCCGCGAGAACGCCTACCCGATCTACACCCGCGCCGAGGCGCTCGCGGTGCGCGACCGGATGATGGGCTACCTGGACCACATCGCGGCGACCGGCGAGACCGACGGCGCGTCGGTGGTCGTGGTCGGCGGCGGCGCGACCGGCGTCGAGATGGCCGGGACCCTGGCCGAGCTGCGCAACTCGATGCTGCCGACCCGGTTCCCCGAGCTGGACCCGGACCACGTCAAGGTCATCCTGCTCGAGATGACCGACAAGGTCCTCGGGCCGTTCGACGCGAAGCTGCGCCAGTACGCCGCGAACCAGCTGCGCGAGCGCGGCGTCGAGCTCCGCCTGGGCACCGCCGTGTCCGAGGTGCGCGGCGACCGCGTGGTGCTCAAGAGCGGCGAGGAGATCCCGGCGCAGATGACCATCTGGGCCACCGGGGTCGCCGCGCACGACACGGTGAAGAAGTGGGGCCTCACCCAGGGCCGCGGCGGCCGCATCGTCGTCGACTCGCAGCTGCGCGTGCCCGAGCACCCCGAGGTGTTCGTCGCGGGCGACATCGGTGTCATCGACGACAACCCGCTGCCGCAGCTCGCCCAGCCCGCGATCCAGACCGGCTCTCACGCCGCGAAGAACCTGGTCGCGCTGCTCGAGGGCCGGCCGCTGTCGCCGTTCAAGTACTTCGACAAGGGCACGATGGCCACCATCGGACGCCGCGCCGCGGTGGCCGAGATCGCCCACGGCCCGAAGCTGACCGGCACCATCGCCTGGCTCGCGTGGATGTTCGTCCACATCTTCGCGCTGCTCGGCAACCGGAACCGGATCATGGTGTCGCTGGCGCTGACGTTCCGCTACATCGGTCAGCGGCGCTCGCAGCTCGTCGTCGGCGACTGACCCGGTGGGCGCGGTGAGGTGACCAGCCTCGCCGCGTCGCACCCGGCCGGACGTGGGAGGCTGGCGGCCCGAAAGATCAGGGACCTCAGTCTGGAGAGAGAGCATGGCCTCGCCCGTCAACGTCGTCGTCACCGGTGCCGCCGGTCAGATCGGTTACGCGCTGCTCTTCCGCATCGCCTCCGGTCAGCTGCTCGGGGAGGGCCGCAAGGTCCGGCTCAAGCTCCTGGAGATCCCGCAGGCCGTGAAGGCCGCCGAGGGCACCGCGCTCGAGCTGGAGGACGGCGCGTTCGAGCTGCTCGACGGCGTCGACGTCTACGACGACGCGACGAAGGCCTTCGAGGGCGCCAACGTCGGGCTGCTCGTCGGTGCCCGCCCGCGCACGAAGGGCATGGAGCGCGCCGACCTCCTCGAGGCCAACGGCGGCATCTTCAAGCCCCAGGGCGAGGCGCTCAACGGCGCGGCCGACGACGTGAAGGTGCTCGTGGTCGGCAACCCGGCCAACACCAACGCGCTCATCGCGGCGTCGAACTCCGACGTGCCGAAGGACCGCTTCACGGCCATGACGCGGCTGGACCACAACCGCGGCCTCGCGCAGCTGGCCAACAAGTTCGGCGTGGGCGTCGACCAGATCTCGAAGTTCACGATCTGGGGGAACCACTCCGCCTCGCAGTACCCCGACGTCTCGAACGTCCTCATCGACGGCAAGCCGGTCGCGGACCAGATCGACCAGAGCTGGCTGACCGACGAGTTCATCCCGCGCGTCGCCAAGCGCGGCGCCGAGATCATCGAGGTGCGCGGCGCGTCGTCGGCGGCCTCCGCGGCCGCGGCGGCCATCGACCACGTCCACACCTGGGTCAACGGCACCCGCGAGGGCGACTGGACCTCCGCCGCGATCGTCTCCGACGGCTCGTACGGCACCCCCGAGGGCCTCGTGTCGTCCTTCCCCGTCACCGCCAAGGACGGGAAGTGGGAGATCGTGCAGGGCCTCGACATCTCGGACTTCTCCCGGGAGCGGATCGACGCCTCGAACAACGAGCTCGCCGAGGAGCGCGAGGCCGTGAAGAAGCTCGGCCTCGTCTAGGACGGCCCACCCGGTGTCGACGGGCGGCACCCCGACAGGGCAACCTGTCCGGGTGTCGCTCGGAACCGTCCTCACCGCCATCGTCACGCCCTTCGACGAGCAGGGGGCCGTCGACGAGAAGACCTTCGTCGACCTGATGCACCACCTGGCCGCCCACGGTTCCGACGGGATCGTCGTGTGCGGGACCACCGGTGAGTCGCCCACCCTGTCGATCGAGGAGCACATGCGCCTCGTCGAGCTGGCCTGCGCGGAGCGCCCCGCCGGCGTGACGATCGTCGGGTCGGCCGGCTCGAACGACACCCGCCACGCCGTCGAGATGACCGAGCGCGCGACCGCCGCGGGCGTCGACGCGATCCTCTCGGTCACCCCGTACTACAACCGGCCCAACCGCCGGGGTCTCGCCGCGCACTACCGCGAGGTCGCGAAGGCCACCGACAAGCCGATCGTGCTCTACAACATCCCGTCGCGCGTCTCCCGCGACGTGCCGAACGACGAGCTCGCCGAGCTGGCCCAGATCGAGCACGTCGACTACGTCAAGCAGGCCGCGAACGCGAACCTCGCGAAGGTCGACGGCCTCGGCATCTACGCCGGCAACGACGAGCTGTACGCCCCCGTGCTGGACCTGGGGGAGTGCGGCGTCATCTCCGTCGCCTCGCACGTCTGCGGCGACCTCATGGCCCGGATGGCCCGCGAGCCGGAGCACCGCGCGGAACTCGAGGCGGCGTTCAAGCCGATCCTCGACGCGCTGTCGGTCACGGTGAACCCGATCCCGGTCAAGGCCGCCCTGGCGATGCTCGGGCTGTGCGGCCCGGGTCTGCGTCTCCCGCTCGTCGAGGCCTCCGACGAGGAGGCCGCGGTGGTGCGCGCCGCCCTGGAGGGTGCGGGGCTCCTCTAGGGCCCTTCCCGACGGCGGGTCGGCCGGTCCGGCCCGCCCCGCGGGCGCCTTCGCGGCTTGCTGCGGCCCCGCGGGTGCCTTGTCGCGGCTTGCCGCCGCTCCACGGGTGCCTTGTCGTGGCCTGCCGCCGCCTCACGGGTGCCTTGTCGTGGTCTGCCGCCGCCCCGCGGGTGCCTTGTCGTGGCCTGCCGCCGCCCCGCGGGTGCCTTGTCGCGGGGATTCACAACGACAGGGCGACCCGAGGTCGGCCGGAGCCCACGACAGGGTGCCGACGGAGACCGGCGGCCGGACGTCGCCCTGCCCGCGAGTGCCTTGTCGTGGTCCGTGCCCGCCCCCGCCGTGCCTTGTCGTTGTGAATCCCCGCGACAAGGCGAGCCGAGGTCGGCCGTAGCCCGCGACAAGGCGAGCCGAGGACGGCCGCAGCCCGAGACGAGGCGCCCCACGAGGCGCCCGTCCACTCCACGTGGCCTCGGATCGCCTCGCATCAACGGCCGAGGCTGTCGGACCCCTGCGTCACCCTCCGCGTGTCCGATCGACACGAGGGGGATGCCATGCGACGAATCGTGGACCTGGCCGAGCTGGGGCGACTGTGGTCGACCGGCGACGACCCGTCCTGGGAGGACACGTTCGACCGGGACGACGAGGACGACGACGAGGCCTACGGGCCGATCCCGTGCGACGGCTCGGTGTGCTGTCCGTGCGGCTCGTGCGACGCGCGGAACGCCTCCCGGGCGCCGACACGCCGCCCCGGGTCGGTGAGCAGCATCGACGGTCCGCCCCCCGAGTGAGCGCCGAGACTGTCGGACCCGACGGGTAGCGTGGCCCCGTCCTGACCGGCAGCCCGCGGGGAGGTTCCTGGCGTGTCCGACGACTCGTTCGTCCACCTCCACACCCATACCGAGTTCTCGATGCTCGACGGCGCGGCGCGGTTGGACGACCTGTTCACCGAGGCCGCCCGCATGGGCATGCCGGCCCTCGCGATGACCGACCACGGCAACACCTACGGCGCCTACGAGTTCTGGAAGAAGTCGAAGGCGCACGGGGTCAAGCCGATCATCGGCATGGAGGGCTACATCGCCCCCGGGTCCCGGCACGAGCGCAAGCGGGCGACCCTGAACGGCGTCAAGGCCGACCAGGACAACCCGGGCGAGATGTACACCCACATGACGCTCCTGGCGGAGAACACGGAGGGGATGCACAACCTCTTCCGGCTCTCCAGCCTCGCGAGCCTCGAGGGGTACTACTACAAGCCGCGTATGGACCGGGAGCTCCTGGAGACCTACGGCAAGGGGATCATCGCGACGACGGGCTGCCCGTCGGGCGAGGTCGCGCGCCTGCTCCAGTACGGCGACCGCGACGGCGCCATGCAGGCCGCCAGCGACTACCGCGACATCTTCGGCCGCGACAACTTCTTCTGCGAGCTGATGGACCACGGCATCGAGATCGAACGCCGGGTCCGCGACGACCTCTACGACCTCAAGAAGAAGCTCGACCTGCCGGGCCTCGCGACGAACGACCTGCACTACACGTACGCGAAGGACGCGAAGCCGCACGAGGTGCTGCTCTGCGTGCAGACCGGCAAGACGATGAACGACCCGAACCGGTTCCGGTTCGACGCGCAGGACTTCTACCTGAAGTCGGCCGCCGAGATGCGCGCGCAGTGGGACCCGGTGTTCCCGGAGGCGTGCGACAACACGCTGGCCATCGCCGAGCGCGTCGACATCACGTTCACCGAGGGCCGCGACCTGCAGCCGGTGGCGCCGGTCCCCGAGGGCGAGACCGAGGGCAGCTGGCTGGTCAAGGAGGTCGAGCGGGGCCTGCACTGGCGGTTCCCGAACGGCGTCCCGGACAACTACCGCAAGCAGGCCGAGTACGAGGTCTCGGTCATCATGCAGATGGGCTACCCGGGCTACTTCCTGGTGACGGCCGACCTGCTGAACTACGCGCGCTCGGTCAACCTGCGCGTCGGGCCGGGCCGAGGCAGCGCCGCCGGCAGCCTCGTGGCGTACGTCCTGGGCATCACCGACCTCGACCCGATCCACCACAAGCTGATCTTCGAGCGGTTCCTCAACCCCGAGCGCGTCTCCATGCCCGACATCGACATGGACTTCGACGAGCGCCGGCGCGGCGAGATGATCCGCTACGTCACCGAGAAGTACGGCGAGGAGAAGATCGCCCAGATCATCACCTACTCCACGATCAAGGCGAAGGCCGCGATCAAGGACTCCGCGCGCGTGCTCTACGGCCAGCCCGGCTACGCGGTGGCCGACCGCATCACCAAGTCGATGCCGCCCGCCGTCATGGGCAAGGACATCCCGCTGTCCGGGGTGTTCGACCCGAGCCACAAGCGCTACTCCGAGGCCGCCGAGATGCGGGCGCTCTACGAGTCGGACCCGCAGGTCAAGGAGATCGTCGACACCGCGCGTGACCTCGAGGGCCTCAAGCGTCAGTGGGGCGTGCACGCGGCCGGCGTGATCATGTCGAGGGAGAACCTCATCGACGTGATCCCGATCCAGCGTCGCGAGGCCGACGGCGCGATCATCACGCAGTTCGACATGGGGGTCTGCGAGACCCTCGGGCTGCTCAAGATGGACTTCCTCGGCCTGCGCAACCTGACGATCATCGACGACGCGCTGAAGAACATCACGCTGAACGGCAAGGAGCCGCTCGACCTCGACAACCTCGGGCTCGACGACAAGGCCACCTACGAGCTGCTCTCGCGCGGCGACACCCTCGGGGTCTTCCAGCTCGACGGCGGGCCGATGCGCGACCTGCTCCGCCGGATGGCGCCGACCGAGTTCGACGACATCTCCGCCGTCGGCGCGCTGTACCGGCCGGGCCCGATGGGCGCAAACGCGCACAACGACTACGCGGACCGCAAGAACAAGCGCCAAGAGGTCACGCCGATCCACCCGGAGCTGGCGGAGCCCCTCAAGGACGTCCTCGGCGAGACCTACGGCCTGATCGTCTACCAGGAACAGGTCATGGCGATCGCCCAGAAGCTCGCGGGCTACTCGCTGGGCAAGGCCGACCTGCTCCGCCGCGCCATGGGCAAGAAGAAGAAGGAAATCCTCGACAAGGAGTACGAGGGTTTCGCCCAGGGCATGAAGGACAACGGCTACTCCGCGGCCGCGATCAAGACGCTGTGGGACATCCTCCTGCCGTTCTCCGACTACGCGTTCAACCGCGCGCACTCGGCGGCCTACGGCGTGGTGTCGTACTGGACCGCGTACCTCAAGGCGAACTACCCCGCCGAGTACATGGCCGCGGTGCTCACCAGCGTCCGGGACGACAAGGACAAGGCGGCGATCTACCTCGCCGAGTGCCGCCGCATGGGCATCACGGTGCTGCCGCCGGACGTGAACGACTCGGTGCGCGACTTCGCCCCGGTCGGGTCCGACATCCGCTTCGGTCTCGGCGCGATCCGCAACGTGGGCGCGAACGTCGTCGAGTCGATCGTCGGCAGCCGCCGCGAGAAGGGCAACTTCACCGACTTCTCGGACTTCCTGCGCAAGGTCGAGCAGCAGGTCTGCAACAAGAAGACGGTCGAGTCGCTCATCAAGGCCGGTGCGTTCGACTCGCTCGGACACCCGCGCAAGGGACTCGCGCTGGTGCACGCCGAGGCCATCGACGCGGTGATGACCACCAAGCGGGCCGAGGCCGACGGTCAGTTCGACCTCTTCGGGAGCTTCGACGAACCCGACGACGGCGCCGAGGCCGTGGACACGACGGGCATGTTCGACGTGAAGGTCCCCGACGGCGAGTGGGAGCCCAAGCACCGGCTCGCCCTGGAGCGGGAGATGCTCGGCCTCTACGTGTCCGGGCACCCGCTCAACGGGATCGAGCACGTGCTCGCCAGCCGCGCCGACACCCCGATCACCAAGATCCTCGAGGGTGACGTCGCGGAGGGTGCGCAGGTCACGGTGGGCGGCATCCTCGCCAGCGTCACCCGACGGGTGAACAAGAAGGGCGAGCCCTGGGCGTCGGCCCAGATCGAGGACCTCGCCGGCGGCATCGAGGTGCTGTTCTTCCCGCGGACCTACGCGGCCGTGTCGATCGACGTCTCCGAGGACGCGATCGTGCTGCTCAAGGCGAAGGTCAACAAGCGGGACGACCGCGTGAGCCTGTTCGTGGAGGACCTCGCGGTGCCCGACCTGTCCACCGGCGCGCAGGCCGCTCCGCCCGTGCGCGTCACGATCGAGAGCGCCCGGTGCACGCCGGAGCGGGTCGGCAAGTTCAAGGAGGTCCTCGTCGCCCACCCCGGGCCGAGCGAGGTCCACCTGACGCTGCTCGCCGCGAACGGCGCGTCCCACGTGCTGCGTCTCGACGACGGGCTGAAGGTCACCAACTCCGGCGCCTTGATGGGCGACCTCAAGGCGCTGCTCGGGCCACGCTGCCTGCAGTGACGCCGGCGGCGCCGCCGCGCGTGTCACGTCAGGCAGGGTCCGGGGCTCCGGATGCTGCCTGGTGTCATCCTCGCGGAGGCGCGGGCGCCGGTGCCCGGGCGAGATCGGCGGCGTGAGCGACACGCCCGCGTCCAGCCGTGTCGTGCTCACGACGTCGTCGTGCGGGTGAGGCCTACTCGAAGCTCCCGTGCCGGCCCTCACCGGACGCGAACCGCGCCGCGCCCGCCACGCCCTCGGCCATCAGTGCGGCCAGCCCGCCCGAGAACTCAGCGGCCAGGGCGGACTCCTCGTCGAGGCCCTCCTGCCCGAGCACCGACGCCCGGTCGGCACGCAGACACACCTGCGGGAACGCGGCCAGCTCGCGCGCCAGCGACTGGGCCGCCGACAGCGCCGACCCGGCCGGCACGACCCGGTTCGCCAGCCCGATCGACAGCGCCTCCGCGGCGTCGACGGGGCGGCCGGTCAGGACGAGGTCCATCGCGCGGCTCGTGCCGATCAACCGGGGGAGACGCACGGTGCCGCCGTCGATCAGCGGCACGCCCCACCGACGGCAGAACACCCCGAACACGGCGGTCTCGTCGGCCACCCGCAGGTCGCACCACAGCGCCAGCTCCAACCCGCCCGCGACGGCGTGACCGGAGACCGCGGCGATCACCGGCTTCGACAGCCGCAGCCGGGTCGGGCCCATCGGTCCGTCGCCGGCGGGGTCGGTGCGGTTGCCCGACGGACTCCCCACCGCGGTGAGGTCGGCGCCCGCGCAGAACACGCCGTCGGCGCCGTGCAGGACGGCGACCGCCGCGCGCGGGTCCGCGTCGAACGCCCGGAACGCCTCGGCGAGTGCGAGCGCGGTCGGGCCGTCGACGGCGTTGCGCCGCTCGGGGCGGTGCAGGGTCACGGTCGTGACGGGACCGTCGTGCGTGACCCGCACCGACCCGGCGTCGGGAAGGAGGCTCATCGGGGGCTCCAGCCGAGCGCCGGGCCGAGCTTCTCGGCCATGTCGGTGAGGATCTGGACGTAGTCGGCGTGCTCGAAGGTGAACGGCAGCGCCCAGACCACCTCGCGGACCGCCCGGAACGCGGGGTTCGCGTAGAGCGCCTCGGCGATCTCGTCCGAGGAGCCGACGAGGTCGCGGGCGTAGAGCATGTTCCGGGGGCCGTGGGCGACCGCGGTCCGCGGGGTGCGGTGCTCGACGAAGGCGGCGTAGCGGGCCTTCTGGTCGGCGGTGGCGGAGTCGGTCGGGATGACGACGAGGCCCTGCGACACCCGCGCCGCGGCACCGAGCGGGTGCACCGACCGGAAGAGCTCGATCTGCTCGGCCTGGATGAGCGGGAAGACCTGCGACGCGTCGTCGCCGAGGTCGTGGCCCTCGGCCTGGATGACGTTGCTCGTGAGCATGGCGAGGCCGTGCTCCCCGGCCCAGCGCACCGAGCGCCGGCTGCCGCCGCCGTACCAGACGCGGTCGGCCAGACCCGGCGACTGCGGCTGCACGTAGTCGGAGAACGACTCGATGCCGTCGATCCCGGAGAACGTGCTCGCCGGCTCCCCGCGCAGCAGGGCCAGGAGCCGCTCCACCCGGGAGTAGGTCAGGTCCTCGTGTTCGGCGGTGTCGGGGTAGAGCCCGGCCTTCACGTCGTCCCAGTGGATCGGCGGCCCGACGCTGATGCCCGGGTTCATCCGCCCGCCGGAGAGGACGTCGACGGTGCCGAGGTCCTCGGCGTAGCGCAGCGGGTTCTCCCAGCCCAGCGGCGTCACCGCCGTCCCGAACTCGATCCGCGACGTGCGCTGCGAGGCGGCCGCGAGGATCGCGACCGGCGAGGAGATGCCGGACTGGAAGTGGCGGTGGCGCAGCCACACCGAGTCGAAGCCGAGCTCCTCGCCCAGCACGATCTCGCGCAGCAGGTACTCGTGGCCGGGCGCGGGGTCGGCGCCGTCGTAGGTGCCGAGGGTCAGGAAGCCCTGCCGCTCCAGGGGCACGCCGGGTTCGGGCATGGACAGATCATGCCCCGGCCGACCAGCCCAGCGCCGGACCCAGGTGCGTGGCCATGTCGGTCAGGATCTGCACGTAGTCCTCGTGGGCGAAGCCGAACGGCAGCGCGAACACCACCTCGGTGACCTCGCGGAACGCGGCGTGCGCGTAGAGCGCCTCGGCGACCTCCTCCGACGTGCCCAGGATGTCGCGGGCGAACAGCAGTCGGCCCGGACCCTGCGGCGACGACGTCCGCGCCGTGCGGCTCTCCACGTACTCGGCGTACTTCGCCTCCTGCTCCGGTGTCGCGGAGTCCGTCGGGATCACGACGAGGCCCTGCGAGACCCGGCCCGACCTGCCGTCGGGAAGAGCCTCCCGGTACGCCCGGATGGTGCGCGACTGGATGCCGGCGAAGTCCGGCTCCTCGCCCTCGCCCACGCGCACCACGGAGGAGGTCAGCAGGTTCAGGCCCTGCTCCCCGGCCCAGATCGCGGAGCGGTCGCTCGCCGCGCCGTACCAGACGCGTTCGGCGAGGCCCGCGGCGTGCGGCTGGACGTGGTCGGAGAAGACCTCGATGCCCTGGACGCCGGAGAAGGTGCTCGCGGGCTCCCCGCGCAGCAGGGAGAGCAGGCGCTCGACGCGGGTGTAGGTGAAGTCCTCGGCGTCGGCGGTGTCGGGGTAGAGGGAGTGCTTGACGTCGTCGAAGTGTCCGGGCGGCCCGACCGAGAGCCCCGGGTTCATGCGACCGCCGGAGAGGACGTCGAGGGTGGACAGGTCCTCGGCGTAGCGCAGCGGGTTCTCCCAGCCCAGCGGGGTGACCGCCGTGCCGAACTCGATGCGCGAGGTGCGCTGCGAGGCCGCCGCGAGCAGCGTCACGGGGGAGGAGACGCCGTGCTGGAGGTGGCGGTGGCGCAGCCAGACGGAGTCGAAGCCGAGCTCCTCGGCGAGCACGATCTCCTGCAGGAGGCTCTCGTGGCCGGGGCGCGGGTCGTCGCCGTCGAAGGTGCCGATCGTGAGGAAGCCGAGCTTCTCGAGCGGGGTGCCGGGTGCGGGCATGGCCCCGATCATCCTCCGGTCTTGACCGGGACGCGGGCCGCGGCGCACCGTCGGGGTATGGCCGCACCGACGCAGGACCGCCCCACCTCCGCCGACACGATGCCCGCCCAGGGCGGCATCGCCATGCCCCAGCCGCCGACCTTCGCGACCGTCGAGGAGGAGCGGCTGCACCGCAAGCAGCAGCTCGCGGGCGCGTTCCGGGTGTTCGGGCGGTTCGGCTTCGGGGAGGGGATCGCCGGACACATCACGGTCCGCGACCCCGAGGACCCGCACATGTTCTGGGTCAACCCGTTCGGCATGAGCTTCCGGCACATCCGCGTCTCCGACCTCATCGCCGTGAACCACGAGGGCGAGGTCGTCCACGGCAACCGGCCGGTCAACCAGGCGGGCTTCGTCATCCACTCCGCGGTGCACGCCGCACACCCGGAGGTCGTCGCGGCGGCGCACGCGCACTCGGTGTACGGCAAGGCGTGGTCCTCGCTCGGCCGCCCGCTCGACCCGATCACCCAGGACGCCTGCACCCTCTACGAGCAGCACGGCGTGGTGACCGAGGGGCGCGGGGCGGTGGTGCTGGACCCGGAGGTCGGGAAGGCGCTGGCGACCGGGCTGACCGGCAACAAGATGGTGTTCCACCAGAACCACGGCATCTTCTCGGTCGGCAGGACGGTCGCCGAGGCCGCGTGGTGGTTCATCAACACCGAGCGCAACTGCCAGGCGCAGCTGCTCGCCGAGGCCGCCGGCACGCCGACGCAGATCGACCACGTCAACGCGAAGTTCTCTGCCGAGCAGACCGGCACCGAGTACGCCGGCTGGTTCTCCTTCCAGCCGATCTGGGACGAGATCGTGCGGACGGATCCCGACCTGTTCGACTAGGTGCGCTGCGCGCAGGTGAGCAGTAAGGGCTGCTATAACGACCTTTTCTGCTCACCTGGCCGGAGGCCACATGATCGTCGACGCCCACGTCCACGTCGCCCACCTCGCCCGGCTGAAGGTGCCGTGGGAGACGTGGATCGGGCCCGCCGGCGACGCCGCGGCGTGGGCGGCGATGTACGACGACGACGGCGCGCCGGTCCCGGAGCGGGTCAGCGGGTACTTCGCCGACGAGGGCGTCGACCGCGTCCTGATGTTCTGCGAGTACAGCCCGAAGGCCACGGGCTGGCAGACGATCGAGGACGTCCTGCCGATCGTCGAGCACGACCCGGAGCGCTTCCGCATCGTCGCGAACGTCAACCCGCACGTGCACCACCCGGTCGGCCGCGAGACCGACCGGCAGCTCGACCACGGCGCGGTGGCACTGAAGATCCACCCGGTGCACGCCGGGATCGCCCCGAACGACCGCGAGCTCTACCCGGCCTACGCGCGCTGCGCCGAGCGCGGCGTCCCGGTCATCGTGCACACCGGGCCCTCGTTCTTCCCGGGCGCGACGTCCCGGCACGGTGATCCGGTGCTCATGGACGACGTGATGCGCGACTTCCCCGAGCTCGTCGTGATCCTCGCCCACGGCGGGCGGGGCTGGAGCTACGACGCCGCCGCGTCCCTGGCGCTGACCCGCGAGAACCTGTGGCTCGACCTCGCCGGCCTCCCGCCGAAGCGGCTGCCCACCTACTACGCGGGCTTCGGGCTCGAGCGGATCGCCGCCAAGTCGATCTTCGGGACGGACGCGCCCGCCGCGAGCCCGTCGCGCAACGTCGCCGCCGTCCGCGACCTCGGCCTGCCCGAGCACCTCACCGACGCCGTCCTCGGCGGCAACGCCGCCCGCGTCTTCCCGGGGCTCGAGGGGTAGTCCGGCGCGCATGAGCTTCAGCGGCATCGCCCACGTGGCGCTCGTGGTCCGCGACATGGCGGCGAGCGTCGAGTTCTACGGCCGCGTCCTCGGGTTCGAGGCGGTCACCGAGCGCCTCGAGGGCCCGCCCGAGGCCCGCCACCCGCGGCAGCTGCTGCGCCACCCCGACTCGGGGATCACGCTCGGCATCCACGAGCCCCTCGACGGCTCGGGGGAGCGGTTCAGCCCGCAGCGCACCGGTCTCGACCACGTCGCGCTGACCGTCGCCGACCAGGCGGCCCTCGACGCGTGGGCCGAGCAGCTCGCCGCCCACGGCGTCGAGCCCAGCCCCGTCCGCGACATCGGGTACGCCCGGTTCATCTCCTTCGCCGACCCGGACGGGATCGCCTGGGAGATCTGGCTGCCGACGCCCTGATCGCGGCCCGACGACGGGGCGTTCCTGCCACTGGACGCCGGCAACGACGCTTTCCTGCCACCCCGGGCGGGGACCGTGCCCGCTACCGCCCCAGCTCCGCGAACGCCGCCTGCGCCCCGGGTGCCCACGCCTCGTGCCGGGCGTGGAACACCTCGGCCGCGCGGGCGCCCACCCAGTCGTCGGGCAGCAGCTCGGCGGGCAGCTGCGGGTCGAGGAACGGGAACCGCCGCCAGGCGTCGACGAGGCGGACCTGGGCCGCCAGGACGCCGCCGTCCTGCTCGGGGTCCAGGTCGGCGAACTGCTCGACGAACTCGCCGTACCGCGACTCGACCTCCCGCAGGTCCCAGGCCTGGGCGACCAGTTCGGCGTCGGAGAGGCCGCCGTGGGTGCCGCCGACCACCACGAGCGCGGACTCGTCGAGCCCGACGTCGACCAGGGCCCGGTGGGCCTCGCCGGCCCGCGCCGCGTCGGGGCACACCCACACGCCGGGCGCGGGGGAGCCGAGGCCCGCCCACGCGAGCTGGGTGCGCAGCTGGTGACGCAGGGCCCGTTGGGCCTCCGGCACGCTCACGACGAGCACGAGCCAGCGCCCGTCCCACGCCTCCCGTCCGACGCCGTGCCCGTAGATGCGGGCGGCGCCCTCGGAGAGCAACCGGCGGCCGGCGGTGGTCAGCGACCACCGCACCCGTCGTCCGGAACGCTCCGAGACCACGACGTCGTCGGCGGCCGTGCGGGCCAGCGCCTGGCGGGCCGACTTCTCCTCGACGCCGACGTGCCCGAGCGCGTCGAGCAGGGTCTGGGTCCACACCGGCTCGCCGGCCGGGAGCACGAACTCGCCGAGCACGGTGAGCAGCAGCGAGCGGGCGCTGGTGGCCGCCACCTCACGACGGCGCGAGAACGCCTCGCCCGCCCCCGCCGCCATGGGACGTGATCGTAGGTGAGGGTTACCGTCCCGGACGTGTCGGACTCCGTGCGCGCCCTGGACCGTCAGCACGTCTGGCACCCGTACGGCCCCATGCCGGGGCGGACCGCCCCGCTCGTCGTCACCGGCGCGCAGGGGGTGCGGCTCACGCTCGACGACGGGCGCGAGCTGATCGACGGGATGAGCTCGTGGTGGGCGGCGGTCCACGGGTACCGGCACCCCGCGCTCGACGCGGCCCTGCACGCCGACGCGTTCAGCCACGTCATGTTCGGCGGGCTCACCCACCACCCGGCGGTCGAGCTCGCGACGCGGCTGGTGGAGATCACGCCCGCGCCCCTGCAGCACGTGTTCCTGGCCGACTCCGGGTCGATCTCGATCGAGGTCGCCGTGAAGATGTGCCTGCAGTACCAGCGGGCCCGGGGACGCCCCGGCCGGACGCGGATGATGACCTGGCGCGGCGGCTACCACGGCGACACCTTCGCCGCGATGAGCGTCTGCGATCCCGACGGCGGGATGCACGCGCTCTGGCAGGGCTTCCTCCCCGAGCAGGTGTTCGCCGACGCGCCCCCGGCCGCCTACGACCCGGCCTACGACGAGCACCTCGCCGCGGTCGCGGAGCGGCACGCCGACGAGCTGGCGGGGATCGTCGTCGAGCCGGTGGTGCAGGGCGCGGGCGGCATGCGGTTCCACTCCCCGCGCCACCTGGCCGCGCTGCGGGCCATCGCCGACCGGCACGACCTCCTGCTCGTGTTCGACGAGATCGCCACCGGGTTCGGCCGCACCGGGGAGCTGTTCGCGGCCGACCACGCGGGCGTCGCGCCCGACGTCCTGTGCGTGGGCAAGGCCCTCACCGGCGGCTACCTGACGATGGCCGCGGCGCTGTGCACCCCGGACGTCGCCGCCGCGGTCAGCGACGACGCCGGCGGCGGCGGACTGATGCACGGCCCGACCTTCATGGGCAACCCGCTCGCCGCCCGCGTCGCGCTGGCGAGCGTCACCGAACTGCTGCGCCGCGACTGGCGGGGCGAGGTGGCCCGGATCGGCGAGGTCCTGACGACGGGTCTCGCGCCGGCCCGGGCGCTCGCGGGCGTCCGGGACGTCCGGGTGCTGGGGGCGATCGGCGTGGTGCAGCTCGACCACCCCGTCGACGTGCCGGCCGCGCAGGCCGCCGCCGAGCGTCACGGTGTGTGGCTGCGGCCCTTCCGCGACCTGATCTACACGATGCCGCCGTTCGTCACCGGGCCGGACGACGTGGCGCGCATCGCGGAGGCCGTCGTGGGGGCCGCCACCGCCGGGTGACGGTGGTGTGTCGACGGTGTGAGGTCCGGACCACTGCGGAAGGCAAAGGCCACTGCAGCCGCGTCCCAAGAGTCGGTAAAGCGAATCTTCACCTGATCGGCGCACCTGTGCGACCTGGCCCACGCGGCTGAACGGCCCAGCGACGCGTTCCGTGATCATCGGTTGTGCGCGATTCACTATGCGCGGCGTGTCGCGTGGACCCTCGCGAGTAGCCGGTACCGGGAGTCACGTGAACGGCAGGTGAACCGGTCGACGCGGGCTCGCGACAGGGCAGACTCCCTCTCGTCGACGAGACCGCGGCCGTCGCCGGGGAATCTCCGACCTACACACGCAGTGACCGAGCAGCCGAGACGACTGCCGCACTCGACGTCGACGACGACGGCGAGGGACGCAGACCGCTCGGACCGCCCCGGGCCGTGGATCCCCGTCGACGACGACGGGCGGACGCGGCCGAGACGATCCGTCCGGAGGACGCACCCGCCCATGAGCGCTCCCGCTCCGACCCCGCCGACGTCATCGGCGTCGGGTCCCCCCGCCGCAGGCCTCTCAGGCGCCCTGACGAGCCTCCGCGAGAACATCCGCTACGACCTGCCGGCCTCGCTGGTGGTCTTCCTCGTCGCCGTGCCGCTCTCCCTCGGCATCGCGGTCGCCTCCGACGCGCCGCTGACCGCGGGCCTCATCGCCGCCGCTGTCGGCGGCATCGTCGCCGGCGCCCTCGGCGGCTCCGCGCTGCAGGTCAGCGGCCCGGCCGCGGGCCTCACCGTGATCGTCGCCGACCTGGTCAACCGCTTCGGCTGGGGTGTCACCTGCGCGATCACCGTCGCCGCGGGCGTGCTCCAGATCGTCTTCGGGTTCACCCGGGTCGGCCGGGCCGCGCTCGCGATCTCACCCGCCGTCGTGCACGGGATGCTCGCCGGCATCGGCGTGACGATCGTGCTGGGCCAGCTGCACGTCGTCCTCGGTGGCGAGCAGCAGGACGGCGCCCTGGCCAACGTCCTCGCCCTGCCGGGCCAGCTGGTCTCGGCCTACGGCCCCGCGACGCTGCTCGGGCTCGCCGTCATCGCCATCCTGCTCGCCTGGCCGAAGCTGCCGAAGGCCGTGCCGTCCTGGGTGAAGGGCGTTCCCGCACCGCTCCTGGCGGTCGTCGCGCTGACGGTCGTCGCGACCGTGTTCGCCCTGCCGGTGGAGCGGGTGGAGATCGGCGGCGACGTGCTCGACGCGATCGCCCTGCCGATCCTGCCGACCTCCGACCTCGGCGGCGTCATCGTCGGCGTCTTCACCGTCGCGATCATCGCCTCGATCGAGAGCCTGCTCTCCGCCGTCGCCGTCGACCGCATGCGGCCCGGCTCGCAGACCGACCTCGACCGCGAGCTCGTCGGCCAGGGCGCCGGCAACACCCTCTCCGGCCTGCTGGGCGGCCTGCCCATCACCGGCGTCATCGTCCGCAGCACCACCAACGTCGCGGCCGGCGGACGCACCCGGGTCTCGGCGATCCTGCACGGCGTCTGGGTCGTGGTCTTCTCGGTGGCCCTGCTCGGCCTGGTCCAGCAGATTCCGATGGCGGTCCTCGCCGGCCTGCTGGTCCACATCGGCGCGAAGCTCGTCAACGTCGGTCACATGCGCGAGCTGCACCGCCACGGCGAGCTCCCCGTCTACGTCGTGACGATCCTCGGCGTGGTCTTCATCGACCTGCTCAGCGGTGTGCTGATCGGGCTCGGCCTCGCGCTGCTCATGGTGCTGCGCCGCGTGGTGTGGGCGACGATCGAGGTGCAGGAGCCGCGCGCCGACGACGACGGGCCCTGGCGCAAGGAGGGCGGCACCTGGCACGTCGTCGTCGAGGGCGCGCTCTGCTTCCTGTCGGTGCCGCGCCTCTCGCGCCGCCTCGCCCAGATCCCCGAGGGCGCCGACGTCGTGGTCGACCTCGTCACCGACTACCTCGACCACGCCGCGTACGACCACCTCTCGGAGTGGGAGGAGCGGCACCGGCTCGCCGGGGGCAGCGTCCGCATCGACGAGGTCGGCACGATGGGCCTCGTCGCCCGTCGCGAGTCGACCGCGGGCGGTCCCGGCGACCGGCGCCCCGGCCCCGTGCCGCGGTTCCTCTCGCCCTGGTCGGTGTGGCAGGCCCGGCACGACGCCGCCTACGGCGAGGGCTGGGGCCACGGGCACCACGAGCACGACGGCCACGAGCACAGCGACGACGCCGACCCGATCCTCACCGGACTGCGCGAGTACCACCGCCGCGCCGCCGGACTCGTCGCGCCGTACCTGTCCGACCTCGCCGACGGCCAGGCCCCGCACGCCTGGTTCCTCACCTGCAGCGACTCGCGGGTCGTGCCCAACGTGATCACCTCGTCCGGGCCGGGCGACCTGTTCACCGTCCGCAACGTCGGCAACCTCGCGCCGCTCGGCACCGAGGCGGACGACTCGGTCGGCGCGACCGTCGAGTACGCCCTCGACGCCCTGCGCGTGCCCACCCTCGTCGTCTGCGGCCACTCCGGCTGCGGCGCGATGCAGGCGGTCAACCGCGAGGTCGCGGGCGACTCGGCGCTCGGCCGCTGGCTCGCCGGGGCCACGGAGTCGAAGTCGCGCTGGGCGGCGAAGCACCCGGTGGGGGAGCACGCCCGCGCCGGCGGCTGGGGCGACGTCGATCAGCTCGCCATGGTCAACGTGGCCGTGCAGCTGGACCGCCTCGCCCGGCACCCCGGGGTGGCCTCCGCCGTCTCCGAGGGCCGCGTGCGCCTCGTCGGGCTGTTCTTCGACATCCCGACCGCCCGGATGCTCGTCCTCGACGGCGACCGCTTCGTCCCGGCGTCGACCGACCGCCTCGGCGCGGGCGCGTCGGCGACGCGGGCCGAGCCGGAGACGACCGCGTTCCCGGTGAGCAGCTAGGCCCCGGTGCGAGCAATGCGTCACTGCCGGCTCCCGGTGCACGCAGTGACGCATTGCCGTCCTCCGGGCGGGGCGTTCCCGACGCCGGGTCGGTGCCGGTGGAGTGCCTAGGCTGTCCGCCCGTGGACGATCCCCTCGCCTGGCTGGCCGACACCGCGCGCGACCGCCGGGCCGCCGGCCTGCGGCGCGTGCTGTCCCCGCGGGACGTGGTCGAGCCGCTCGTGGACCTGGCGTCGAACGACTACCTCGGCCTCGCCCGCGACCCGCGCGTGGTCGAGGGCGCCGTGGCCGCGGCCCGCACGTGGGGCGCCGGGTCGACGGGGTCGCGCCTGGTCACCGGCTCGACCCGCCTGCACGCCGAGCTGGAGGAGGCGCTCGCCGACCTCGTCGGCACGCCCGACGCGCTCGTGTTCTCCAGCGGCTACACCGCGAACCTCGGTGCCGTGACCGCCCTGTCTGGGCGAGGCGCGCTGGTGGTCAGCGACGTCGCCGCGCACGCCTCGCTCGTCGACGCGGCGCGGCTGTCGCGGGCCCGCGTGGTGGTGGGCCGGTGCGCGGTGCCGGCCGAGGTCGACGCCGTGCTCGCCGCGGCGGGGGAGACCCGTCGCCTGGTCGTCACCGACGGCGTCGACTCGGTCGACGGCGGCCTGGCGCCGCTGGTGGAGCTGCACGCGGTGTGCCGCGCCCGCGGGGCCGTGCTGCTCGTCGACGACGCCCACGGGCTCGGGGTCCGCGGTCCCGGCGGTGCGGGCCTCGTCGCCGAGGCGGGCCTGGCGGGGGAGCCCGACGTCGTCACGACGGCGACGCTGTCCAAGTCGCTCGGGTCGCAGGGCGGCGTGGTGCTCGGGTCGGCGGCCGTCGTCGCGCACCTCGTCGACGCCGCCCGCGCCTTCATCTTCGACACCGGTCTCGCGCCCGCGAGCGTCGGCGCGGCGCTCGCCGCCCTCGGCGTGCTGCGCACCGAGCCGGAGCGGGTGGGGGCGCTGCACGCGGCGGCCGCGGCCGTGGCGGCGTCGGCCCGGTCGGCCGCCCCGTCGCTCGGGGTCGCGGACCCGACGGCGGCGATGGTCCCGGTCGTGCTCGGGGAGCCCGACCTCGCGGTCGCCGCCCGGGACGCCTGTGCCGCGGCCGGCGTGCGGGCGGGCTGCTTCCGGCCGCCGTCGGTGCCCGAGGGCACGTCCCGGCTGCGGCTCACCGCCCGCGCCGACCTCTCGGCGGAGGACCTGGCGCTGGTCGACCGGGTGCTGCACGAGGTGCTGGGCACGCTCGTCGGCGGCGGCCCGCCCGGTCCCCCCGACCCGGCGGGGCGAGCCGGGATGGCATCCTGGACCGAGCAGTACTGAATCGATCGGGGAGGAGATCGCGGTGACCGTCACGGACAGCCGTCAGGCGTTCCGGCTCTGGCACTGTGGCCGCTGCCGACGCCCGCTGGCCGAGGCGTCGGACTACCTGCGCTGCCGCTGCTGCGGCGCGGTGCACGACGTCGACGGCACGCCGCGCCCGGACGTCGAGGCCGCCGAGCGCCCCGCCGCCGACCCGAACGCCGTGCGCGTGCGGGACTGGCTGTAGACCACCCGTCAAAGCCCGACCCGCCGTCGTGAACGGTCCGTGCACGACCGGACCGCGGCGCGGGAGGTGACCGCAGGCTCGTCGTCGTGACCCTGGAGACGGTGATCCCGAGCCTGCGCAGCACGCTCTACCAGCACGTCGACCCGGCGGCCTGGCCGCTGACCACCGCGCCCGCGCCGGGCGGCGACCTCGCCGTCGGGGGCCTGGGCCTCGCGGGGCTCGCCGCGCGCTTCGGCACCCCGGCGACCGTGCTCGACCTCGACGACGTCGCCGCCCGCCTGCGGGCCTACCGCACCGCGCTGCCCGACGCCGACGTCGCCTACGCGGGGAAGGCGCTGCTGTGCGCCGGGCTGGTGTCGCTGCTGGTCGAGGCGGGGGTGCGGCTGGACGTCTGCAGCGGCGGCGAGCTCGCGCTGGCCCTGCGGGCGGGTATGCCCGCGGACCGGATCGTGGTGCACGGCAACGCGCCCACCGAGGCGGAGCTGGACGCCGCCGTCCGGGCCGGGGTGGGCCGGGTGGTGGTCGACTCGCTCGACGTGGCCGACCGGCTCGCGGCCGTCGCCTCGCGGCACCGCACCGTGGTCGACGTCCTGCTGCGCATCGCGCCGGGCGTCGACGCCGGGGGCCACCCGGCCATCCGCACCGGCGGCGACGACCAGAAGTTCGGGGTCCCGCTGGCCGGGGGTCGCGCGGCCGCGGTGGCCGGCGCGATCGCGGGGCGCCGCGCGCTGCGCCTGGTCGGCCTGCACTGCCACCTCGGCTCGCAGATCGCGGACACCGCGGTGTGGGAGCGCGCCGTCGACCCGCTGCTCGACCTCGCCGCCGAGCTGCCCGGCGAGCTCGGCGAGCTGAACCTCGGCGGCGGGCACGCGGTCACCGGCGGCACCCCGTTCGACCTCGCGGGCTTCGCCCGTCGCGTGACCGGCGCCGTGGCCCGCGGCTGCTCGGCCCGATCGCTGCCCCTGTTGCGCCTCGGGGTGGAGCCGGGCCGGGCGATCGTGGCGCGCGCCGGGGTCACGCTCTACCGGGTCCAGGCCACCAAGTGCGCCGGCAGCGGCCGCTGGTTCGTCGCCGTCGACGGCGGGATGGGCGACAACCCGCGCGTCGCGCTCTACGGCGCGGCCTACGACGCCCACCTCGTCGGTCGGTCGACCTGCGCCGCGTGGAGGCCCGCCACCGTGGTCGGCCGCTACTGCGAGGCCGGTGACGTGCTCGCCCGCGACGTCGCGCTCCCCGAGGACGTGACCGTCGGCGACGTGGTCGCCGTGCCCGGCACCGGGGCGTACCACCACGCGATGGCGTCGTCGTACAACCTGGTCGGCCGCCCGCCGCTGGTCGGCGTCCGCGACGGGGTGGCCCGGGTGCTGGTGCGCCGGGAGACCACGGCCGACCTGCTCGCCCGCGACTGCTGCCTGCCCCGCTCCGTGCCCGACGAGGGGTGCTGGGACGACGACGCCTGGTGCGGCGGGGTGGTGCTGGGCCGGGACTGACGTCCGGCCCGTCCCGACCGAAGGGCCCGTTCGGTCGAGTAGACGGGCCGTGGGCGCCCACCGCCAGTGCGGTCTCTTCCTGGCCGTGGGCGCCCACGGGCGGCTCCACTGCGCGAGGGGACCCTTCGGTCGGAATGGGCACCCGAGATCGGAACGAGCCGAGCGAAGTACTCGCTGAGCGCGCACTTCGCTCCGCTCGACGAGATCTCCGGGCAGACGAGCCCGACCCGCCCGAGGACACCGGCCGGCCGACGCCAGGCAGATGATCACGCCGAGCGCGACGACCCGGAGCGTCGCGCTCGGCATGATCAACTGCCTAGCGCGCGGAGGGGGCCGGGCGTTCTAGGCTCGACCCGTGCGCACGATGATCGTCACGGGGACCGGGACCGGCGTCGGCAAGACCGTCGTGACCGCCGCCGTCGCGGCGCTGGCCGCGGCGGCCGGGGAACGGGTCGTCGTCGTGAAGCCCGCCCAGACCGGGATCGAGCCGGGCGCGCCCGGGGACCTGGCCGACGTCGGGCGGCTGACCGGCGACCGCGTCACCACGCTCGAGCTCGCCCGCTACCCGGAGCCGCTCGCGCCCGCCACGGCCGCGCGGCGCTCCGGGCTCCCGCCGCTGCACGTCGCGGACATCGAGAAGGCGCTGACCGACGTCACGGCCGACCTCGTGCTCGTCGAGGGCGCCGGCGGGCTGCTGGTCCGCCTGAACGACGACGGCGAGACCCTCGCCGACCTGGACCTGCCGGTGCTGCTGGTCGCCTCCGCGGGTCTCGGCGTCCTGAACTCCGCGGCGCTCACCGCGGAGGCGCTCGACCGGCGCGGGAGGGACCTCGTCGGGACCGTCGTCGGGGCCTACCCCGAGCAGCCCGACCTCGCCGAGCGCACCAACCTCGACGACGTCCCCGTCGTCACCGGCGCGCCCCTGCTCGGCGTGCTGCCGGCCGGCCTCGGCGACGCGGATCCCGCGTCGTTCGAGACCGCCGCCCGGTGCGGGTTGCATCACGTCCTGGGTGGGCGGTGGAGTCAGCCGTGAGGAGTCAGGCAGACTCCGCACCGTCCGACCCCCGAAACCCCCAGGAGCGACGCGTGACGACGGCGAGCACCGACACCGCCACCGGGACCGCCGGCGAGCCGGGCGACATCCTCGCCGTGGCCCGCGAGCAGGTCCTCGAGCGCGGCGAGGGACTCTCCGAGGCCCAGGTCCTCGAGGTGCTGCAGCTCCCGGCGGAGCGGCTGACCGAGGCGCTGGCGCTGGCCCACGAGGTGCGGGTGCGCTGGTGCGGGCCGGACATCGAGGTCGAGGGCATCGTGAGCCTGAAGACCGGCGGCTGCCCGGAGGACTGCCACTTCTGCTCCCAGTCGGGGCTCTTCGACTCCCCGGTGCGCGCGGCATGGCTGGACAAGGACCGCCTCGTCGAGGCCGCGAAGCAGACCGCGAAGACCGGGGCGACCGAGTTCTGCATCGTCGCCGCCGTGCGCGGGCCGGACGAGAAGCTGATGGAGCAGATCCGGGTCGGGGTCGCCGCGATCCGCGCCGAGGTCGACATCAACGTCGCCTGCTCGCTGGGGATGCTGACCCAGGAGCAGGTCGATCGCCTCGCCGCGATGGGCGTGCACCGCTACAACCACAACCTGGAGACCGCGCGCTCGCACTTCCCGGAGGTCGTCACGACCCACACCTGGGAGGAGCGCTGGGAGACCCTGCAGATGGTCCGCGCCGCGGGCATGGAGGTCTGCTGCGGCGGGATCATCGGGATGGGGGAGACGCTCGAGCAGCGCGCGGAGTTCGCCGTGCAGCTCGCCGAGCTCGAGCCCGACGAGGTCCCGATGAACTTCCTGATCCCCAACCCGGGCACCCCGTTCGCGCACCTCGACGTGCCGCAGGGCCCGGACGCGCTGATGACGATCGCGGCGTTCCGGCTCGCGATGCCGAAGACGGTGCTGCGCTTCGCGGGTGGCCGTGAGCTCACGCTCGGCGACCTCGGCGCGGAGCAGGGGATGCTCGGCGGGGTCAACGCGATCATCGTCGGGAACTACCTCACCAACCTGGGCCGCCCGGCGGAGCAGGACCTCGAGATGCTCGAGACCCTGAAGATGCCGATCAAGGCCCTGAACGACACGCTCTGATGTTCTGCTCCTTCTGCGGCGGCGAGACCGCGTCCGGCGACCACGAGCACTGCCGGTCGCGGCTCTCGCTCATCGACCCGCCCCGGTACTGCGCCGAGTGCGCGCGGCGGATGGTCGTGCAGGTCGACCCGATGGGCTGGACCGCCCGCTGCAGCCGGCACGGGGAGCGGACGAGCGCCGAGGCCGCGCAGCGGTGACGCTCGGGTCCGAGGAGTTCGTGGTCGAGGAGCCGCGCGGCCTGCTCTCGCGCGGCGAGCTCCGCTCCGACCTGCGGCCCACCGTCCTGACGATGGTCGTGGTCGCGCTGTCGGGTGTGCTGCTGGGCCTGCTCTGGGCCCTGATCGCGCCCGGGCAGGCGACGGTGACGACGGCGACGGGCGCCACGTCCCCCCTCGCCGCCGAGTCCGACCACGTCTTCGACGCGACCGCGATCTTCTTCCTGCTCGCCACGGCCTACGGCGTCGTCGTCGGGGCACTGGCCTGGCGGCGCGTCGACCGCCGGGGCCCCGTCATCCTGCTCGGGGTCGGCGTCGCGACGACGGCGGGCGCGTGGATCGCGGCCTCCGTCGGCACCGCGCTGGCGGGGCCGCTGACCGACCGGTCGCCGATCGGGGTGCTCCTCGACCGCGCCGAGGCCACCGGCAGCGCGACGGCCGGCGCGCCGATCCCCGCGACCCTGTCGACCGTGCCGGCCACCATCGGCTCGTTCTGGACGGTGCTCGGCGCCGGTCTCGGGGCGGTCCTGGCCTACCTGCTCTGCGCGATCGCGCTCGGCGAGGACGACATGTGCCGTCCGGCAGGTGAGCACGGACGGTCGCTGTAGCGACCGTCCGTGCTCACCTGCGCGGAGCGCACCTCAGTTGTCGCTCGTGGGCACCATGAACTTCGCCGTCGGCGCCCACACCGCGCCGAGGCGGCCGAGCAGGGTCGCCTCCCGGCTCATGGCGTGCGAGACCAGTTCCAGGCGCGCCTTCGGGCAGGTCTGCTCCAGCAGCTCCTGGCGGTCGGCGAGGGGGAGCAGGCAGTCGGCGGCGAGGACGTGCGGGAGCACGGTGACGTCGACGTCGGTCCGCTCGGTCGACACCGGCGGCGCCTGGGCGTCGTCGTCGAGGTCGTCCTCCTCGTCCTCCTCGTCCTCGACGACCTCGGCGAGGTCGACCACGTCGTCGACGTCCCGCTCGGCCTGGCGGCGGTAGGTCCACGCCGCCGTGCAGTAGCGGCGGTGGGCGGCGCGGGCGGCGCGCTCCAGGGGTTCGAGCACGTCGGGGTCGTCGCCCTCGAGATCGGGGAGCCACTCGACCTCGGCCGTCAGGTACGGCGCGGAGGTGGCGTCGACGGTGAGCAGGCGGAACCGGCGGTCGCCCACGGTGAGGACGTCGAACCGGCCGTCGGGCAGGCGCCGCACCTCGCGCAGCGACGCGGTGCAGCCGACCTCGTGGAGCCCGTCGAGGCCGTCGTCGGGCCCCCATCCCTCACGCACGGCGACCACGCCGAACTGCTTGCCGGGGACGGCGCCGGTGACCAGGTCGATCGTCAGCTGGCGGTACCGCGGTTCGAAGATGTGCAGCGGGAGCGGTGCCCCGGGGAGCAGCACCGTGCCCAACGGGAAGAGGGGCAGCGTCTCGGGCACGGCGCTCACGCTACGGCCACCGGGCGCCCGTCGCCGGGTGAGCGTGCGCGGACGGTACGGGTGGCGCGCACCCCGTACCGCTAGCAGTCCCGGTCGGGCGGGCGGAGCGTCGCGAAGGGATCGGTGACCCGCAACGACCGCTCGGAGAAGCGGAAGAGCGCCGCCGGTCGCCCGCCCGAGGGGCCGGGAGCGGCCGTGCTGCCGGTCGGGACCAGGACGCCGCGGCGGGTGAGGACCCGCTGCAGGTTCGTGGCCGACACCCGGTGCCCGAGCGCGGCCGCGTAGAGCCCGCGCAGCTCGGAGATCGAGAAGATCTCGGGGGCCAGCGCGAAGCCGATGTTGGTGTACGAGAGCTTCGCGCGCAGCCGGTCCAGACCCGCCGTCGTGATGGTGCCGTGGTCGAACGCGGTCTCCGGGAGCGCGTCGACCGGGTGCCACGCGGTGTCACCGGGGACGGCGGGGTCGGCGTCGCTGGGCACGAGCCCGAGGAACGCGGTCGCGACCCGGCGCGGGGCGGGGCCGCGGTGGGGGTCGGAGAACACCGAGAGCTGCTCGACGTGCGCGACCTCGCCCAGGTCGACCTTCTCGGCGAGGTGGCGGCGCACCGAGGCCTCGACGTCCTCGGTGGCACCCAGGCGGCCGCCCGGCAGCGCCCAGCGCCCGTCGTGCGGTTCCCGGGCGCGCTGCCAGAGCAGCACCTCGGGCGAGCTGGGCGTCATCCGCAGCACGACGGCCAGCACGTCGTGGGCGATCAGGCCCTCGGCCTCCACGCGCGTCACGGTAGCGGTCCGTGACCGGCTGTGTGCTGCGTCATCCCGGTCGGTCGGAGAGCTGGCGCGGTGCGGGCACGCCGCGTACCGTCGCCCCTGTTTTCGACCAACAGGCGAAAACCTCGGACAGAACCGACACACCGTCCCGGGGACGGGCGGGTGGGTCGGGGGAGGACCGGCCATGACCGTCATCGAGGACGCCGTGCACCAGCCGCCGACGGATCTCGTCGAGCCGCGCTCGCTGTCCGCGCCGCACGAGGTGGAGGCCTGGGCCGCGCAGGTCCGGGAGCTCGCGCGGGCCCGGGACGCGGTGGTGCTCGCGCACAACTACCAGCGCCCGGAGATCCAGGACGTCGCCGACCACACCGGTGACTCGCTGGCCCTCTCCCGGGTCGCGGCGGCCTCCGACGCGTCGACCATCGTCTTCTGCGGCGTGCACTTCATGGCCGAGACGGCGAAGATCCTCGCGCCGGAGAAGACGGTGCTGATCCCGGACGCGCGGGCCGGCTGCTCGCTCGCCGACTCGATCAGCGCGGACGAGCTGCGGGCCTGGAAGGCCGAGCACCCGGGCGCGGTGGTCGTCTCCTACGTCAACACGACGGCGGCCGTGAAGGCCGAGACCGACGTCTGCTGCACCTCCTCGAACGCCGTCGAGGTCGTGGCGTCGATCGACCCGGACCGCGAGGTGCTGTTCCTGCCCGACCAGTTCCTCGGCGCCCACGTCCGCCGCGAGACCGGTCGGGCGAACCTGCACGTGTGGGCGGGCGAGTGCCACGTGCACGCGGGGATCAACGGCGCCGAGCTCACCGCGCAGGCGCAGGCCGACCCGGACGCCGACCTGTTCGTCCACCCCGAGTGCGGCTGCGCCACCTCGGCGCTCTACCTCGCGGGCGAGGGCGCCGTCCCGGCCGAGCAGGTCCACATCCTGTCCACCGGCGGGATGCTCGACGCGGCGAAGAACACGACGAAGTCGTCGGTGCTCGTCGCCACCGAGGTCGGCATGCTGCACCAGCTGCGCCGTGCCAACCCGGCCGTGGACTTCCGGCCGGTCAACGCCCGCGCGGCCTGCGGGTACATGAAGATGATCACGCCGGGTGCGCTGCTGCGGTCGCTGCAGGAGGGGCGCGACGAGGTCCACGTCGACCCGGCGACCGCGGAGCGGGCCCGCGCGTCGGTGCAGCGCATGATCGAGATCGGGCAGCCCGGGGGTGGGGAATGACCGTTCGTCCGGAACGGCGGGCCCCCTGGACCGCGGCCGCCGACCTCGTCGTCGTCGGCTCCGGGGTCGCGGGCCTCTCGGCCGCGGCGGAGGCGTCGCGGGCGGGGCTGCGCGTCGTGGTCGTCACCAAGGACGTGCCCGACGAGGGCTCCACGCGCTGGGCCCAGGGCGGGATCGCCGTGGTGCTCGGCGACGTCGTGGGCGACACCGTGGACGCGCACGTGGCCGACACGCTCGCCGCGGGCGGCGGGCTGGTCGACGAGGCGGCGACCCGGGACCTGCTCGGGGGCGGCCGCGACGCGGTGGAGGACCTGCGCTCGCGCGGGGCGCTCTTCGACGCGGACGGGCCGCGGCTCTCTCGCACGCGCGAGGGCGGGCACGGCACCACTCGGGTCATCCACGCCGGCGGCGACGCCACCGGCGCGGAGGTGGAGCGTGCGCTGCTCGCGGCCCTGCCCGGCGAGGTGACCGTGCTGGCGCACCACACCGCGGTCGCCGTGCGTCGGGACCGCGGGCGGGTCGCGGGCCTCGAGGTGGTCGACGCCGCCGGGCGCCTCGGCGTGCTCGCGGCGCCCGCCGTCCTGCTCGCCACCGGCGGCATCGGCGGGCTCTACGAGACCTCCACGAACCCCGCGGTCGCCACCGCCGACGGCTGGTCCCTCGCGCTGCGGGCGGGGGCGGCGCTGGCCGACGTCGAGTTCGTGCAGTTCCACCCGACCGCGCTCTTCGTGCCGGGCCTGGTCGGCCGGGCGCCGCTGGTCACCGAGGCGCTGCGCGGCGAGGGCGCGCACCTCGTCGACCTCGGCGGGCACGGCGTCATGGACGACGTCGACCCCCGCGGCGACCTCGCCCCGCGCGACGTCGTGGCCGGGGCGATCACCGCGGTGCTGGTCCGGACGGGCGCCGACCACGTCCTGCTCGACGCGACCGGCGTCCCCGACGTCCGCCGCCGCTTCCCGACGGTGGCCGCCTCCTGCGACGCGATCGGCGTCGACCTCGCCCACGAGCCGATCCCGGTCCGGCCCGCGCAGCACTACGCCTGCGGCGGCGTCCTCACCGACACGACCGGGCGCACCGGGGTGCCGGGGCTGTGGGCGGCCGGCGAGGTCGCCCGCACCGGGCTGCACGGGGCCAACCGGCTCGCGTCGAACAGCCTGCTCGAGGGCCTCGTCGTGGGTCGTCGGGCCGGGGCGGACGTCGCGGCGACCCTCGCGGGGCCGCGCTCGGTGCCGGAGCCGGGCGCACCCGTCGTCGGGAACGCCCCGGCGGCGGACCGGACGGTCCTGCAGCGCGCGATGAGCCGCGGCGTCGCGATCGGGCGGGACGCGGCCGGGCTGGCCGCGACGTCCGACGTCGTCGAGGCGTCGGCCGCGCCGCGCGCGCTCGACACCCGGGCGGCCGTCGAGGACGCCGCGCTGACGCTCGCCGCGGGCGCCGTGCTGGCCGCCGCCGGCTGGCGCACCGAGTCCCGCGGCTGCCACCTCCGACGCGACTTCCCGCGCCGCGACGACCGCTGGCAGGGCACGTCGGTGGCCGTCACGCTCGACGGCGACGTCCTCCGGGTCGCCCCGCTGGAGACCGCACTGGGAGGTGCCGCGTGAGGCCCTCCCCCGGCGTGAGGGGAGCCCTCGTGCCACAAGAGCGCTCGGATCCTCCCCTCACGATCTCCACCGGAGGTGTCGCATGACTCGAACGTCCGGACCCGTCGCTCCGCTCGCCACGCCCGTCCTGCTGCCCGAGGGGCTCGACGTCGCGGAGATCGACGCCGTCGTCGACCGCGCCCTCGACGAGGACCTCCGCGACGGACCGGACCGCACGACGGCGGCCTGCGTGCCGCCCGGGGCGGTCGCGGTCGGGGAGTTCCGGACGCGGCCTCCGGGCACGCTCGCGGGCGTCGGCGTCGCGGTCCGCGTGCTCGAGCGGGTCTGCGGCCCGGACCTGGAGGTCCTGGACGTGCGCGACGACGGGTCGCGGCTCGCGGCCGGTGAGGTCGCGCTCGCGGTGCGGGCACCGCTGACGACGCTTCTGACCGCCGAGCGGACGGCACTGAACCTGCTCTGCCAGCTGTCCGGCGTCGCGACCGCCACCAGCGCCTGGGTGGACGCCGTCGCCGGCACGCGGGCCCGCATCCGCGACACCCGCAAGACCGTGCCGGGCCTGCGTGCACTGCAGAAGTACGCGGTGCGCGCCGGTGGCGGGGTCAACCACCGGATGTCCCTCGGCGACGCCCTGCTGATCAAGGACAACCACGTCGCGGCGGCCGGGTCGGTCACCGCCGCGGTCCGGGCTGCGCGCGCCGCCGCGCCCGAGCTGCCCTGCGAGCTGGAGGTCGACTCGTTCGACCAGCTCGACGAGGCGCTCGGGCTCGGCCTGGAGCTGATCCTGCTGGACAACTTCACCGCGGACGAGTGCGCCGAGGCGGTCCGGCGGCGGGACGCGGCGGCCCCGGGCTGCGGGCTCGAGGCCTCCGGCGGGCTGACGCTCGACACCGCGGCCGCCTACGGAGCGGCCGGGGTGGACTTCCTCGCCGTCGGCGGGCTCACGCACTCCTCCCCGGCGCTGGACCTGGGGCTGGACCTGCGGACGTGAGCACCGCGGGTGTCGTGATCGTCGGCGGCGGGATCGGTGGCGTGTCGGTGGCGGCCGAGCTGGCCGCCCTCGGCGTCGAGCGCCCGGTGCTGCTCGAGGCCGAGCCCGAGCTCGCTCGGCACACCACCGGCCGGTCCGCGGCGAGCTACATCCCCGGGCACGGGTCCGGGCCGATGCGGGCGCTCGTGGCCGCGAGCCGCGACCGGTTCGACGCGCTCGCGGCCGAGGCGGGCCACCCGTTCCTGCGCCCGCGCCCGGTCCTGCACGTCGCCACCACCGCGGACGAGGAGCGGGTGCTCCGCGACGAGATCCTCCCGCTCGACCCCGTCGACGAGCTGACCCCGACGGAGGCCGTCCGCCGGTGGCCGGCGCTGCGACCGGACGCGGTGCGCGCCGCGGGCATCGTCGAGGACGCCCACGACGCGGACCCGTCCGGCCTGCTCCAGCACTACCGCGCCCGCTTCCGGGCCGCGGGCGGCACGATCCGGACGAGCGCACCCGTCGTCGGGATGGCCCCGACCGGCACCGGGTGGCACCTGGAGGTCCCCGACGGCGGGATCGACACCGACCTCGTCGTCCTCGCCGCCGGGGCGTGGACCGACCGGCTCCTGGTCCTCGCGGGCGCGGCTCCGCTGGGACTGCAGGCCTACCGGCGCACGATCGCGATCGTGCGGGCGCAGGTGCGCCCCGACGACCCGTTCGCGGTGAGCGCCGCGGACGCCTGGTACGCCAAGCCGGAGGCGGCGGGCCTGCTGATCAGCCCCTCCGAGGAGACGCCGCAGGAGCCGGGCGACGCCCGGCCCGACGAGCTCGACGTGGCGCTGGCCCTCGAGCGCGTCGACGCCGTGACCACCCTCGGGCTCCGGTCGGTCGTCACCAGCCGGGCGGGGCAGCGGACGTTCGCGCCCGACCGCACGCTCGTCGTGGGGGAGCGGGCGCCCGGGCTCGCGGTCGTGGCCGGTCAGGGCGGCTCGGGGATCGAGACCGCGCCCGCCGCGGCGGCGCTCGCCGCGGCCGTCCTGCTGGGCCGTGACGTGCCCGCTGACCTGCGACGACACGGCGTCGAGCCCGCTGCGTACCACCCGGACCGCCTGCTCTAGCCTCCCCCGTGTGGGTCAGTCCCGAGGAGTCGGCTCCGCTGCGCCGCGTGGCCGGTCCCGTCGTCTCCCGGTGCTCGCCGTCGCCGCGCTCCTGGCCCTGCTCACGGCCTGCGCCGGTCCGCAGGAGACGGTCCCGCCGATCACGGTCGACCGCGCCGCCGACGCCGGGTCGCAGCCCCTCGCGGGCGCCGCGCCGCTCCCGGCGCCCCTGCCTGCCCTGCCGGAGGCGGCCCCGGCCGTCCCGCGGCTGCTCGCGCCGTTGTCGGCGATCGGGAACCGCACCGGGCCCCGCATCTGCGAGAAGTTCCGCTCGGCCCCCGTCGCGGGCGGTCGCTTCGAGGTCCAGAACAACGCGTGGGGCGCGGACACCCCGCAGTGCACCACCGCCTTCGACACCGGGTTCGCGGTGCAGGCGAACCACGCGAAGGACTCCGGCCCGGCGGCCTACCCGAGCATCGTGTGGGGCTGCAACCACGGCACCTGCACGCGCGGCACGCCGTTCCCGCGGCCGCTCGCCGACCTCGGCGACGTGCGGTCGAGCTGGTCGGTCACGGTGCCCGACCGCGGCCGCTACAACGCCGCCTACGACATCTGGCTCGACCCGACACCGCGCCGCGACGGCGACAACACCGGCGCCGAGCTCATGATCTGGACGATCCGCGCGGGCGGCATCGACCCGATCGGCTCGAAGCGGGGCACGGTGACGCTGGGCGGCGCCGCGTGGGACGTCTGGACCGGGGCGAACAACGGCGTGCCGGTCATCTCCTACGTGCGTCAGCAGTCGGTCCGCCAGGTGCTCGACCTGCCCATCACCGACTTCGTCCGCGACGCCCAGCGGCAGGGCGTCGTGCAGCCCGGCTGGTACCTGACGAACCTCCAGGCCGGCTTCGAGCCCTGGGTCGGCGGTACCGGGCTGTCCACGGACGCCTTCAACGCCACGCGCAACGGGGTCTGATCGTCACCCGAGTGGGTGTGAAGGCTCCTCGTTACACCTCGAACGACTGACGCCGTCTGGCGCAGCTCACTGCGCCGAACGTACGTTTCTGCGCGCTGAACGGTCCAACGGGGAGGACGGCGCGGATGAACGGTCGGTCATCGACGGCGAGCGAGACGCCGAAGGCCCGACGGCGGGTCGGGCGGCACCGGCGGGCCGGCTCGGCCCGCCGCGGTGCCCGGTCCGCGGTCGCGGCACGCCACGAGCGGCGGGCGGGGTTCCGCGCCGACGCGGCGCGCACGCTCGCCGGGGGAGTGGCCCTCGTCGCGCTGGCCGTCCTGACCGGCCTGCCGCACGGGGCCGCCGCCGCGACCGTCGACCTGGTCCCGGCCGCCGTGGCCACGACCGACGTGCCGGGCACCCCGACCACGAGCACCCTCACGCCGGCGAGCCCGGCGGAGACCCCGGAGACCCCGGAGACCCCGGAGACCCCGGAGACCCCGGAGACCCCGGAGACCCCGGAGGCCACGGAGTCGACGACGCCGGAGCCGACCTCCGAGCCGGACGCACCGGAGGCCTCGGACGCGCCGGACGGTCCGACGACCACCACCACCACGGCCCCGAGCGCCACGACCGCGGCCGCCTCGGCGGGCCGTGCGGAGAAGAAGGTCTGCGAGAAGTTCGGGTCGACGCCGGTCGCGGGCGGTCGCTACGAGGTGCAGAACTCGCTGTGGGGCGCGAGCACCCCGCAGTGCATCGTCGCCTTCGACGGCCCGAGCGCCGGACCGACCGGGGCGAGCGCCGCCTTCCGGGTCGAGGCCAAGCACCGCAACAACAGCGGCCCGGCGTCGTACCCGTCGATCGTCCTCGGCTGCAACTACGGCAACTGCACCAAGGGCACGCCGTTCCCGCGGCCGATCTCCGACCTCGGGGACCTGCGGTCGTCGTGGTCGGTGAAGACCCCGTCGTCCGGGGACTACAACGTCGCCTACGACATCTGGCTCGACCCGACCGCCCGCAAGGACGGCCGCCCCACGGGCCTGGAGCTGATGATCTGGCTCAAGCACACCGACCGGGTCCAGCCCATCGGCAACAAGGTCGGCACGGCCACGCTCGACGGCGTCGGCTACGACGTGTGGCTCGGCAAGGCCGACCTGCCGACCATCTCCTACGTCCGCCAGCAGCAGACCACCGAGGTCAAGGACCTGAACATCACGGGCTTCGTGGCCGACGCGCAGAAGCGGGGGCAGGCCAAGGAGGGCTGGTACCTCACGAGCGTGCAGGCCGGGTTCGAGCCGTGGATCGGCGGCGACGGCCTGGAGACGACGTCCTACTCGCTGACCCGCAACGGGCAGTAGGGGACCTCAGTCCTCGAGCTCGTGCTCCACGGTGTGCAGCAGCGAGGCCTGCTCGAAGGCCTCCATCCGGCGTCGGTCGCGCTTGGTCGGGCGACCGGCGCCGCGCTCGCGCTGCGCCACGGGGAGCACGGACTCCTTCGGCGGCGGGGGCGGCGTGTGGTCGACGTAGCAGGTCACGGCGACCGGGGCCCCGACGCGCTTCTCGATGACCGTGCCGACCTCGACGATGCGGGGGATGTCGTAGAGGCGGGTGCGCACGGTGTCGCCAGGGCGCACCGGGGTGGACGGTTTCGCCGGCTTGTCGTTGACCCGCACGTGCCCGCCGCGGCACGCGGTCGCCGCGTCCGCCCGGGTCTTGCTCAGCCGCACCGCCCACAGCCAGCGGTCCACGCGCGTCGTCCCGTCCATACCTCGCCCATTGTGGCCCACGGGTCGGTCGCCGGAGAGGGCGTGCTCGGCGCGTGACCGCCGTCGGGGACGTCGGGTCCGCAGGCGTCGCCCTTTCGGATCATCCGGCGTACGGTCGGTGGCGCTCGTGTCGCCGGGGGAGGGGAGCGCGGGTGTCCCACGACCCGGGCGCGACCCCGACCGAGCGGGCGGCGCTGAGCCACCTGCTGCGCCACCGCGCGGTGGTCCCCGTGTTCCAGCCGGTCGCCGACGCCGCCTCCGGCGCCGTGGTCGGCGTCGAGGCGCTCGCCCGCGGACCGGCCGGCGGCCCCCTCGAGCGGCCCGACCGCCTCTTCGCCGTCGCCCGCGCCTGCGGTCGCCTCGCCGAGCTGGACGACCTGTGCCGCCGCCGGGCGGTCGAGGTCGCCGCCGACGCCGGGCTGACCGGGCCGCTCGGGCTGTTCGTCAACGTCGAGCCGCTCGCGGTGCCGACCGCCGTGCATCCCGTCCCGGCGGTCGCCACCCTGCTCGAGCGGGGCGTCCGGGTCGTCGTCGAGCTGACCGAGCGCGACCTGACCGCCGACCCCGCCCGGCTGCTCGCCTTCGCCGAGCAGGCCCGTGCCCACGGGCTGCGGGTGGCCCTCGACGACGTCGGGGCGGTGCCGGCCTCGCTCGCCCTCATGCCGTTCCTGCGTCCCGAGGTCGTCAAGCTCGACCTGTCCCTGGTGCAGGGACGCGACCCGGGAGAGGTCGCCGAGATCATGTCGGCCGTCGCCGCCTACGCCGAGCAGGCCGACGCCGTGGTCCTCGCCGAGGGCGTCGAGACCCCCGAGCACCTCGCCGCGGCCCGGGGCCTCGGCGCCACGCTCGTGCAGGGCTGGCACGTCGGGCGCCCGGCCGGGGCGGAGCACCTCGGCGACCTCGCCGCCCCCTGGCGCCCGCCCGTCCTGCGCCGTCCCGTCGCGGGCGGCGTCGTGCGCAGTCCGTTCGCCACCGCCGCCCGCGACGGGACGCCCCGCCGCGCGTCGAAGGCGTTGCTGGTCGCGGTCAGCCGGCACCTGGAGCGGCAGGCCGCGGACCAGGGCGAGCTCGCCGTCGTCCTGGCCGCCTACGAGGACGCCGTGAACCTCACCCCCGCATCGCGGCGCCGCTACCGGGCGCTCGCCGCCGCGGCCGCGTTCGTCGGGGTCCTCGGACGCGGCCTCGACCCCGAGCCGGAGCCGGGGGTCCGCGGCGCCGACCTCGACGCCGACGACCCGGTGCAGGGGGAGTGGGACGTGGCGGTGGTCGGGCCCCACTTCGCCGCCGCGCTGGTCGCCCGCGACCTCGAGCCGGACGCGGACCCCGCCGATCCGACCCGCCCGTTCGACTACGTCCTCACCCACGACCGGCCCCTGGTCCTCGAGATCGCCCGCTCCCTGATGGCCCGGGCCGTCCCCCGTCCGGCGGCCGACGAGACCTCAGCGTCGCCGTTGTCATCCATCCGGGTCGCTTCCGGGGCGGGGCGCTAGCTCCATCGGATCATCCGGGTACCGTCCGGTCCACGGAGTGCAGGCGCGACGTGGCTGGAAGGGGTGACCCGTGACCGACATCTGGCGGGTCAGCGGACCCCGGGCCGCCGTCGAGGCGGGCGACGAGCTCACCGGCGCCATGGACTCGCTCACCACCGCGTTCCAGCCGATCGTCGATCTCGCGACCGGCGGCGTGATCGCGCACGAGGCGCTGACGCGCGGCCCCGCCGGGTTGCTCGCCCGGCCCGAGCAGCTCTTCGAGCGGGCCCGCTCCGACGGGCGGCTCGCGGAGCTCGACGAGCTCTGCCGCATCCGTGCCCTCGAGGCGACGCTCGCGGCCGGCGACGACGGGCCGACCACGCTGTTCCTCAACGTCGAGCCCGACGGCATCCCGATCGGACCGCCGCCCGCCGTGGCGCAGGAGTTCGCGGCCCGCGGCGGCCGGCTCGTCATGGAGTTCACCGAGCGCGCGCTCACCGCCGACCCGGCCCGCGTGCAGTGGTTCGCGACGCGGCTGCGCCACGTCGGGATCGCGATCGCGCTCGACGACGTCGGGAGCCACCCCAGCTCGCTCGCGCTCATGCCGTTCCTGCGCCCCGAGGTCGTGAAGCTCGACCAGCGGCTGATCCAGGAGCCGCACGACGACGACGCCGCACGGATCGCCACCGCGGTCTTCGCCTACGCCGAGCAGAACGACGCGATCGTGCTCGCCGAGGGCATCGAGACCGCCGCGCACGAGCGCACCGCCCGCGCGCTGGGCGCCACCCTCGGCCAGGGCTGGTACTACGGGCGGCCGGGCCTGCTCGGCCCCGACCCGCGCCGCATCCTCCCGGTGAGCGCCCCGCTCGCGCGGGCGCCGGAGGGACCGACCCGGCGCAGTCCGTTCGCCACGGTGTCCCGTAGCCGCCCGATGCGCCACGGCGGGTTCGCCGAGGTCTCCCTCGCCGCCGAGCTGCTCGAACGCCGCGCGCTCACCGCGGAGGGCCCGACCGTCACCCTCGCCACCGTCGGCCCCCGCGGCGCCTTCAGCGGGGCCCGTGGCGAGCGCTACGCCCAGGCGGCCCGCGAGACCAGCCTCGTCGCGCTGCTCGGCGCCGGGCCGGAGCCCCTGCCCGGTGTCCGCGGGGCCGACCTCGGTGAGGGCGACCCGCTGCGCGCCGAGTGGGACGTCATCGTCGTCGGCCCGCACGTGTCCGCCGCGCTCGTCGCGCGGGAGACCGTCGGGGGCGAGTACCAGTACGCGGTGGTCTACGAGCGCGACCTCGTGCTCGAGCTCGCCCGGTCGCTCATGAGCCGCACCGTGCCCGCACCGAACGCGACGATGCCGGGGGCCTGAGCCCCCGGCCACCCGTCGTCGGGAACGGCCTACCAGCCCCGCTCGCGCCACTCCGGCAGCTGCGGGCGCTCGGCGCCGAGCGTCGTGTCGTCGCCGTGGCCGGGGTAGACCCAGGTGTCGTCGTCGAGCCGGTCGAAGACCTTCCGCTCGAGGTCGTCCATCAGCGCGTTGTGGTGGTCGACGGTCGCGGTCTTGCCGTGGCCGCCGGGGAAGAGCGAGTCGCCGGTGAACAGGTGCGCCGAGCCGTCCGGGTCGCGGTAGAGCAGCGCGATCGAGCCCGGGGTGTGCCCGTCGAGGTGGATGACCTCGACGAACGACTCGCCGAACCGGACCTCGTCGTCGTCGCCGACCGTGTGGTCCGGCGGCACCGGCAGCTCCGGCGCGTCGAGTTCGTGCGCGTAGGTCTCGGGCGAGAGCGCCTGCGTCATCGCCTCCAGCGCCTGCACGTGGTCCCAGTGCTGGTGGGTGGTGACGATCGTCTTCGTCCGGCCGCGCTCGGCGACGGTGTCGACGGTGTCGAGCAGGCGCTCGGCCTCGTTCGCGGCGTCGATGAGCAGCGTCGACCCGGTGGCCTTGTCGACCAGCAGGTAGGCGTTGTTGTCCATCGGGCCGACGGAGACCTTGGTGATCGCGACGGCGCCGAGGTCGCGCCGGGCGGCCGGGCCCTCCGGGTCGACGTGGCCGGTGTACTCGTCCAGAAGCTCCACGCCCCCAGTCTGCCCGGAGGACCGCCCGCTCAGTCCGGCAGCTCGGACGCCGACCGCATCGTCGTGCCCTCGACCGCGTTCAGGTCGGTCCGCTGCCGCCCGAGCTCCTCGTACCCGGCCCGCCGCAGCCGGTTCACCGAGCCGAGCGGCCGGTGGGCGGCGAGCCCGTGCCAGGGGCGGAAGGCCAGGCGGTCGTCGCCGAAGACGCGGCGGGCGTTGGAGTAGGGCTGCTGCGGGGGCAGGCGCACCGTCGCCACCGAGCGGTACGGGCTCTCCTCCTGCGACCAGTCGACCGACGCGTCCTCGACCGGCATGTCCTCGGAGGTGCGCAGCTGGACCCGCACGTCGAACACCGTCTCGCGGTCGGTGGTCCAGGACTCGACGAGTGCGCGGAGCACGCTGCCGTCGTCGTCGTTCGTGACCTCACGGTCGGCGAGGGCCTCCTGCTCGGACGTCCCCGGGTACACGGCGATCTTCGCGACGTGCTCGCCGTATCCGAAGGCGCCCTGCGTGTAGTAGGCGTGGGCGAGCGGGTGGATGTTCCCGACCAGCCGGTGGAAGGACGTCATCTGCTCGGCGTCGTCGCGGGCCTGGATCTCCTCGGTCATGGCCGACTCGTCGGAGAAGTGGCGCTCGCGGATCTCGGAGAGCTCCATGAACTTCTGCGCCGTGCCCGGGCCGAGGATCGGCAGGGTGTTGAACAGCAGGTCCTGGGTCGACGAGCCGGGCTCGAGGGTCTCGCCGTCGACGTCGAAGACCTTCAGCGACAGGCCGCGGGCGTTGGGCTTGCGGTCGTCGTCGAGTTGACCGGACTCGGTCGCGAGGCGCACCACGACGTCGTGGGTGGCGCCGGGCGTGCCGAACAGGCCCTGGGCGAGCTCCGGCGGCAGGTCCTCGTGGACGGTGAGGGTGCCGCGCAGGAAGCCGTGGCTCTTCGCGTGCGTGGCCCGCACGCCGTGCCGGTGGAGGTCGAACGTCATCGCGTTGATCCGCAGCATCGAGTCGATGCAGCGCCGGATGTGCTCGTCCTCGTGGGGCTGGAGCTGCTCGGTGTCGTCGGTCCAGGGGAGCGGTCGGGCTGAGGCGGTCACCCGGGAGGCGTACCCGCTCGTCCGTTCACCGCACCCGGGCGACCCCGACGACGGCCCGTGTCCGCGCCCGGCGTCGCGGACGGGCCGCTGACCGCCCGGATCCGGGCCCGGCGGGCGACCTGGACAACGGCTCCTACAGTGGAGGAGAACCCCCGCGAGTCGCTGCCGGACGATGTTGTCGGTGCCCGGGGGTATGACAGGGGAGCACTCACCTGTCCTGAACGCCTGGGGAGCTGATCCGTGGCCGACCGCCTCGTCGTCAAGGGCGCCCGTGAGCACAACCTCACGGGCGTCGACATCGACCTGCCGCGCGACAGCCTCGTCGTGTTCACCGGACTCTCCGGCTCCGGGAAGTCGAGCCTCGCGTTCGACACGATCTTCGCCGAGGGCCAGCGGCGGTACGTCGAGTCGCTCTCGGCCTACGCGCGCCAGTTCCTCGGGCAGATGGACAAGCCCGACGTCGACTTCATCGAGGGCCTCTCGCCCGCCGTGTCGATCGACCAGAAGTCGACCAGCCGCAACCCGCGGTCGACCGTCGGCACGATCACCGAGGTCTACGACTACCTGCGGCTGCTCTACGCGCGCGCCGGCACGCCGCACTGCCCCACGTGCGGCGAGGTCATCTCCAAGCAGACCCCGCAGCAGATCGTCGACCAGGTGCTCGCGATGGAGTCCGGGCGCCGCTTCCAGGTCCTCGCCCCGGTGATCCGCGGGCGCAAGGGCGAGTACGTCGACCTGTTCGCCCAGCTCCAGGGGCAGGGCTACTCCCGCGTCCTGGTGGACGGCACGGTCTACCCGCTGGCCGAGCCGCCGACGTTGAAGAAGCAGGAGAAGCACGACATCGCGGTGGTGGTCGACCGGCTCTCGGTCAAGGCCAGCGCGAAGCAGCGCCTCACCGACTCGGTGGAGACCGCGCTGCGGCTCGCCGAGGGCATCCTCGTGCTGGACTTCGTCGACCTCGACGACGACGACCCGGACCGCGAGCGGCGCTTCTCCGAGAAGATGGCCTGCCCGAACGGTCACCAGCTCGCGGTGGACGACCTCGAGCCCCGCGCCTTCTCCTTCAACTCGCCCTACGGCGCCTGCCCGGCCTGCAGTGGCCTCGGGACGAAGATGGAGGTCGACCCGGAGCTCCTCGTCCCCGACGACGAGCTCTCGCTGGCCGACGGCGCGATCGCCCCCTGGAACATGGGGCAGACCGCCGACTACTTCCAGCGCCTGCTGACCGCGCTGTCCGAGTCGGTCGGGTTCCGCATGGACACGCCCTGGCGCAAGCTGCCGGCCGCGGTGAAGAAGGCGGTGCTGCACGGGTCGAACGACCAGGTGCACGTTCGCTACCGCAACCGGTACGGCCGCGAGCGGTCGTACTACGCCGCGTTCGAGGGCGTCGTCCCGTTCCTCGAGCGCCGGCTCGACCAGGCGGAGTCCGACAGCGCGCGCGAGCGCTACGAGGGCTACATGCGCGAGGTGCCGTGCCCCACGTGCACCGGGACGCGGCTCAAGCCCGAGATCCTCGCCGTGACGCTGCGCCACGAGAGCCTCGGCGACATGTCGATCGCCGAGGTGTGCGCGCTCTCGGTGGCCGACGCGGCGTCGTTCATGGAGGGACTCGTCCTCGGGCCGCGCGAGCAGGTCATCGCCGGCGCCGTGCTGAAGGAGATCGGCGCGCGCCTGGGCTTCCTGCTCGACGTCGGGCTCGACTACCTCTCGCTGTCCCGCGCCGCCGGCACGCTCTCCGGCGGCGAGGCGCAGCGCATCCGGCTGGCCACCCAGATCGGGTCCGGGCTGGTCGGCGTGCTCTACGTGCTCGACGAGCCCTCGATCGGGCTGCACCAGCGCGACAACCGGCGGCTCATCGACACGCTGACCCGCCTGCGCGACCTGGGCAACACCCTGATCGTCGTCGAGCACGACGAGGACACGGTGCGCGCGAGCGACTGGGTCGTCGACATCGGCCCGGGCGCGGGGGAGCACGGCGGCCAGGTGGTGCACTCCGGGCCGGTCGGTGAGCTGCTCGCCAACGACCGGTCCATGACGGGGGACTACCTGTCCGGCCGCCGCTCGATCCCGGTGCCCGACATCCGGCGCCCGCGCGACCGGAAGCGGCAGATTTCGGTCGTGGGCGCGCGGGAGCACAACCTGCACGACGTCGACGTCTCCTTCCCCCTCGGCTGCCTGGTGTCGATCACCGGGGTGTCCGGGTCGGGCAAGTCGACGCTGGTCAACGACATCCTGGCCACGGTGCTGGCGAACAAGCTCAACGGGGCGCGGCAGGTGCCGGGCCGGCACACCCGCGTGACGGGGCTCGAGCACCTCGACAAGCTGGTGCGCGTCGACCAGTCGCCGATCGGCCGCACGCCGCGGTCCAACCCCGCCACCTACACCGGCGTGTGGGACCACATGCGCAAGCTGTTCGCCTCGACGAACGAGGCGAAGGTGCGCGGCTACGGGCCCGGCCGCTTCTCGTTCAACGTCAAGGGCGGGCGCTGCGAGGCGTGCGCGGGCGACGGCACGATCAAGATCGAGATGAACTTCCTGCCCGACGTCTACGTGCCGTGCGAGGTCTGCAAGGGCGCCCGGTACAACCGCGAGACGCTCGAGGTGCACTACAAGGGCAAGACGGTCGCCGAGGTCCTCGACATGCCGATCGAGGAGGCCGCGGAGTTCTTCGAGCCGATCACCGCGATCCACCGGCACCTGAAGACGCTCACCGAGGTGGGCCTGGGCTACGTCCGGCTCGGACAGCCGGCGCCCACCCTCTCCGGCGGCGAGGCCCAGCGCGTGAAGCTGGCCTCGGAGCTGCAGAAGCGCTCGATGGGTCGGACGATCTACATCCTCGACGAGCCCACCACGGGGCTGCACTTCGAGGACATCCGCAAGCTCCTCGGCGTGATCAACGGGCTCGTGGACAAGGGCAACACCGTGCTGGTCATCGAGCACAACCTCGACGTCATCAAGGTGTCGGACTGGGTCGTCGACATGGGCCCCGAGGGCGGCAACGGTGGCGGCACGGTGGTCGCCGAGGGCACGCCCGAGCAGATCGCGGCCGTGCCCGAGAGCTACACCGGCCAGTTCCTCGCCGAGCTGGTCACCCCGGAGGCGCCCCCGGCCAAGCGGACGCGCGCGAAGGCGGGCTGACGCCGCCCGCGAGGGTCACGTGAGGCACGCCGGGGGCCCCGGGGCCTGCCTGGTGTGAATCTCGCGCCGGCCCCGCGCCCGGCCGACGCCCGGGCCGTGCCACGTCCCGTCGCCACGCCGTGGGAGCCCGACACGCGGGCAGTGGTAGGCTCGACGTCAAGCGACCAGCTCGTGCGGGCATCCGTGTCCACGCGAGCGGCAAGTGGAGCCCGTCTCCCACCCGAGCCGCCCCCGGTGGCCGGGTCCCGGTCTACGTCGTTCCTCCGGGAGCGGCGCAACAGACCCGTCGCCGGGAGTGATCCCGGGGACGAGTCCGATCGGTACGAGTCAGGGCCCCCGCCAGCAGCACGACGGCGCGGGGCTCGACGTCGTGAGGGAACAAGGACACCTCTCGCCGGGTTGCGGCCGGAAACACTGCCTAACCCGAGGAGAACTCATCAGCGCAGAGACGCGCATCAACGAGCGCATCCGCGTGCCCGAGGTCCGTCTGGTCGGTCCGAACGGCGAGCAGGTGGGGATCGTCCGCATCGAGGACGCCCTGCGGCTGGCCCGGGAGGCCGACCTGGACCTCGTCGAGGTCGCGGCCCAGGCGCGCCCGCCGGTCTGCAAGCTCATGGACTTCGGCAAGTTCAAGTACGAGAGCGCGCAGAAGGCCCGCGAGTCGCGTCGCAACCAGCAGCAGACCGTGATCAAGGAGCAGAAGCTCCGGCCGAAGATCGACCCGCACGACTACGAGACGAAGAAGGGTCACGTCACCCGCTTCCTCGGTCAGGGTCACAAGGTCAAGGTCACGATCATGTTCCGCGGTCGCGAGCAGTCCCGGCCCGAGCTGGGCTTCCGGCTGCTCCAGCGGCTCGCCGAGGACGTCGGCGACCTCGCGTTCGTCGAGGCCTCACCGAAGCAGGACGGCCGCAACATGACCATGGTGCTCGCGCCCAACAAGAAGGTCGCGAAGACGCCGAAGCAGCAGCAGGCCCAGGCCGCGGCGGAGACCGCCGAGCCGACGCCGACCTCCTGACCCCGCGGGGGTGGGCCGTACCGTCAGGCACGGCCCGCCCCGCGGTGGCGGGAGCCGCCCCCGCCCGGGTCGCACGTGCGGACCGGGACGGCAGGACGACCAGGACGAGGACGGATGAAGAACAAGACCCACTCCGGGACCAAGAAGCGCATCAAGGTGTCGGGCAGCGGCAAGCTGCTGCGCGAGAAGGCCGGCAAGCGCCACCTGCTGGAGAAGAAGTCCAGCGAGCACACCCGCCGGCTCGCGGGTCAGACGGAGGTCGCCAAGTCCGACGACCGCCGCATCCGCAAGATGCTCGGTATCTGAGCAGCCCCCTTGACCACCCGGTCGCCGTGACGCCCCGGTGACCGTCCCCGACACGATCGAAGGCAGGACGACGTGGCACGCGTCAAGCGCGCAGTCAACGCCCAGAAGAAGCGCCGCACGGTTCTCGAGGCCGCCAGCGGCTACCGCGGGCAGCGCTCCCGGCTCTACCGCAAGGCCAAGGAGCAGCAGCTCCACTCGCTGACCTACGCCTTCCGCGACCGCAAGCAGCGCAAGGGCGACTTCCGGCAGCTCTGGATCACCCGTATCAACGCGGCGGCCCGGGCCAACGACATGACCTACAACCGGTTCATGCAGGGCCTCAAGCTCGCCGGCATCGAGGCGGACCGCAAGGTCCTCGCCGAGATCGCCGTCTCCGACCCGACCGCGTTCGCGGCGCTGGTCGAGACCGCGAAGGCCGCCGTGGCCGACGTGCCCAAGGGCGCGGAGAAGAACGGCGAAGACGGAGCCGCTGCCTGAGCGAGCACTCCGCCGTTCTCACCGAACGCACCCCGCGCGTCGCGGCAGCCCGCAAGCTGCTGCGGCGCGCGGCGCGTGAGGACACCGGCCGGTTCCTCCTCGAAGGGATCCGCCCGGCGTACGACGCGGTCACCCGGGCCGAGGACGACCCGGGCGCCGTGACCGACCTGTTCGTCACCGAGCCGGTCGCCGATCGCGAACGCGACCTGCTGATCCGGGCCCGCGAGGCCGGCATCCGCACCGCCCTCGTCACCGAGAAGGCGCTCGCCGGGCTGACCGACACGGTCCACCCGCAGGGGCTCGTCCTGGTCTGCCGTCAGCCGCGGGCCGACCTCCCGCCGCAGCCGCGCCTGGTCGCCGTCCTCGTCGACGTCGCCGACCCCGGCAACGCCGGCACCGTCATCCGCACGGCCGACGCGGCCGGCGCCGACGCGGTGCTCCTCGTCGGCGACTCCGTCGACCCGTCCAACCCCACGTGCGTCCGCGCCAGCATGGGGAGCCTCTTCCACCTGCCGGTGCTCCGCGCACGCGTTCCCGACGACGGGTGGCGCCGGCTCCGGGACGCCGGGCTCGCCCTCGTGGTCGCCGACGGTGGGGGAGAGACCGAGCTGGGCCCGGCGACGGACGACCTCCTCGTCGGGCCGACCGCGTGGATCCTCGGCAGCGAGGCGCACGGCGTCCCCGCCGAGGTCGCGGAGCAGGCCGACCACCGCGTCCGCGTGCCGATCCGGGGCCGGGCCGAGAGCCTCAACCTCGCCACCGCCGCCGCGGTGTGCCTGTACGCCTCGGCGCGGGCCCACGAGACGGCCCACGAGACGAAGCCGCTCGACCCGCCTCGATAGACTCGGTCCCCACCGAACCGCCGCAGAGCAGGAGCGTCCGCCGAGCATGTCCGGCACCAACGACTCGTTCGACCCCAAGCAGGTCTCCGCGCTGGCCCCCGAGTCCCTCGAGGCCGCGCGCGACGAGGCGACCAGTGCCTTCGCCGGCGCCACCACGCTCGACGCGCTCACGGCGCTCAAGCCGGCCCACCTCGGCGACCGCTCGCCGGTGCTGCTGGCCCGCCGCGAGATCGGCTCCCTGCCGCCCCAGGCGAAGGCCGACGCCGGCAAGCGCGTCAACGAGGCCCGTCTCGCCGTGCAGAGCGCCTACGACGAGCGCCACGCCGTCCTGCTCACCGAGCGCGACGAGCGGGTGCTGGGCGAGGAGGCCGTCGACGTCACGCTGCCGACGGCGCGGCACGCGCGGGGCAGCCGGCACCCCCTCACCCAGACCTCGGAGCGGATCGCGGACGTCTTCGTCGCGATGGGCTGGGAGGTCGCCGAGGGCCCCGAGGTCGAGTCCGAGTGGTTCAACTTCGACGCGCTGAACTTCCTGCCCGACCACCCGGCGCGGACGATGCAGGACACCTTCCACGTCCAGCCGCCCGGCGCGAAGCAGGTCCTGCGCACGCACACGTCCCCGGTGCAGATCCGCACCCTGCTGGAGCGGGACCTCCCGGTGTACGTCGTGTGCCCGGGACGCACCTTCCGCACCGACGAGCTCGACGCGACCCACACCCCGGTCTTCCACCAGATCGAGGGGCTCGCCGTCGACAAGGGCCTGACCATGGCCCACCTCAAGGGCACCCTCGACGCGTTCGCCCGCGCGATGTTCGGTCCGGACTCCCGGATCCGGATGCGGCCCTCGTACTTCCCGTTCACCGAGCCCTCCGCCGAGCCCGACGTCTGGTTCCCGCAGAAGAAGGGCGGCGCCGGCTGGGTCGAGTGGGGCGGCTGCGGGATGGTCGACCCGAACGTCCTGCGGGCCTGCGGGGTCGACCCGGACGTCTACTCCGGCTTCGCGTTCGGCATGGGGCTCGAGCGCACGCTGATGTTCCGCAACGGGCTGCCCGACATGCGCGACATGGTGGAGGGCGACGTCCGCTTCACCAGCGCGTTCGCCGTCGAGCCCTGATCCGTTTCCCGAGAGCCTCCCGAGAGCCGTCGTCCGAAAGGCCTGAACACCCGTGCGCGTCCCCGTCTCCTGGCTCACCGAGCACGTCGGTCTGACGGAGCACGTCTCCGCGGACGACCTCGCCGAGGCGCTGATCCGGGTCGGGTTCGAGGTCGAGGACGTCGCGCAGCTCGAGGCCGTCCCCGGCCCGCTCGTCGTCGGGAGGGTCCTCGAGATCGAGGAGCTGACCGAGTTCAAGAAGCCGATCCGGTTCTGCCGGGTCGACGTCGGCGCGCGCGGCAGCGACCCCGACCGGCCCCAGGGCATCGTCTGCGGGGCGACGAACTTCGCGGTCGGTGACCTCGTCGTCGCGGCCCTGCCCGGGACCACCCTGCCCGGGGACTTCGCGATCGCCGCGCGCAAGACCTACGGGCGGGTGTCCGACGGCATGCTCTGCGCCCTCGACGAGCTCGGGCTCGGCGAGGACCACTCCGGCATCCTCGTGCTGCCCGCGGACACCGCCGAGCCGGGCACGGACGCCGCGCCGCTCCTCGGCCTCGCCGAGGGCGACGCCGAGGCCGTGCTCGACATCGCCGTGAACCCCGACCGCGGGTACGCGCTCTCGATCCGCGGCATGGGACGCGAACTCGCGAACGCCCACGACGCGCCGTTCGGCGACCCGGCCTCGATCGACCAGGGGGTCCCGGGCTCGGGGGCGGCCGGCTACCCGGTCACGGTCGACCCGGCGTCGGGCTGCCGCCGCTTCGTCGCCCGCCGGGTCACCGGTCTCGACCCGACCGCGCCGACGCCGTGGTGGATGACCCGCCGGCTGCTGCTCGCGGGCATCCGCCCGATCTCGCTCGCGGTCGACGTCACGAACTACGTGATGCTCGAGCTCGGGCAGCCGATGCACGCCTACGACGCCGCCCGGATCACCGGCGACGTCGTGGTGCGCCGGGCGCGGGCCGACGAGAAGATCACCACCCTCGACGACGTCAGCCGGGCCCTCGACCCGGACGACGTCGCGGTCTGCGACGACTCCGGCCCGATCGGCCTGGCCGGCGTCATGGGCGGCGCGTCCACCGAGGTCACCGCGACGACCTCCGACGTGCTGCTCGAGGCCGCCACCTGGGACCCCGCCTCGGTGGCCCGCACCGCGCGCCGGCACAAGCTGCCCAGCGAGGCGGCGCGCCGCTTCGAGCGGGCCGTCGACCCGGCGGTCGCCCGGGCGGCGACGGACCGGGCCGCGGCCCTGCTCGCGCACCACGGCCGGGCGACGGTCGACGGCGGGGTCACCGACGTCGGGGCGTTCCCCGAGGGCACCGAGCCGCCGACCCCGCCGATCACCATGGCGCTCGACCTGCCCGACCGGGTCGCCGGCGTCACCTACCCGCGCGGCGCGAGCGTGCGCCGGCTCGTGCAGGTGGGCTGCGGGGTCGACGTCGGGGGTGACGGCGTCACCGTCGTCCCGCCGACCTGGCGCCCCGACCTGACCCGCCCGGCGGACCTCGTCGAGGAGGTCCTGCGGCTCGAGGGCTACGACGCGATCCCGTCGGTGCTCCCGGTCTTCGCGGGCGGCACCGGGCTGACCATGGCCCAGCGCCGTCGCCGCCAGGTGTCGCACACGCTCGCCGACGCGGGCTTCCAGGAGGTCCTGCCGTCGCCGTTCATGGCGCCGGGCGTGCTCGACGCCTTCGGCCTGGACGACGACGACCCGCGCCGCTCCGCGGTCCGGCTCGCGAACCCGCTCGACGCGGACCGCTCGCTCATGGCGACGACGCTGCTGCCGGGGCTGCTCGACGCGGTCGTCCGGAACGTCTCGCGCGGCCTGCGCGACCTGGCCCTCTTCCACGTCGGCCAGGTCGCCCGACCGACCGGGGAGCCCGCGGACGCCCCCGTGGTCGCCACCGACTCCCGGCCCTCCGACGCCGAGATCGCCGCCCTGCTCGAGGCGCTGCCCGCCCAGCCGTTGCGCGTGGGCGCCGTGCTCACCGGGGCCTGGGAGCCGAAGGGCTGGTGGGGCGAGGGCCGCCCGGCGACCTGGGCGGACGCCGTGCAGGCGGCGCGGACCGTCGCCGCGGTGTACGGCGCGACGCCGACCGTGTCGAACGACCGGCACGCTCCCTGGCACCCGGGCCGGTGCGCCGCGCTGCACGTCGACGGGGTCCTCGTCGGGCACGCCGGCGAGCTGCACCCGAAGGTCCTGGAGGCCCTGGGTCTGCCGCCGCGCACCTGCGCGATGGAGCTCGAGCTGGACCGGCTGCCCGTGCACGAGGTGCTCGCGCGGCCCGAGGTGTCGGCGTTCCCGCCGGTGCTGCTCGACGTCGCGCTCGTCGTGGCGCAGGACGTGCCGACCGCCGCGATCGAGGCCGCGCTCGTCGAGGGCGGCGGGGAGCTCATCGAGGACGTGCGGCTCTTCGACGTCTACTCCGGCGCCCAGGTGGGGGAGGGGCGGCGCTCGCTCGCGTTCGCCCTGCGCCTCCGCGCGCCCGACCGGACGCTCACCCTCGAGGAGGCCGGCGCCGCCCGCGACGCCGCGATCGCGCTCGCCGGTGAGCGCCACGGGGCGACGCTGCGCGCCTGAGCTCTCCGCGCCGTCCCCTCGGCGCCCACCCCGCGTGAGGGGAGCTCTCGTGCCATCAGAGCGCTCGAGGGTTCCCCTCACGCGTGGAGGGGGCCGGCCGACGCCGATCCGAGCGCGCCGTCCACCAACCACGACAGCCCGGCCGCGTAGGTCGCGCGCAGCGTGTCGGGCGGCAACGGGGCGCCGTCGGCGGCGACCCCGAGCGCGGCGTTGCCGATCGCGTGCACCACGAGCACCCGGATCGCGGTGTCCTGCGCCGCGCGGTCGACGACACCTGCCGCCACCAGGCACGACCGCATCGTCTCGCCCAGCCGCCGCGCGTTCGGTCCCCGCGAGCCCTGCCGCGCCACGAAGTGCGGCACGAGCCGGGGGTGGGCGAGGAGCAGGTCGTGGGTGGCGGTCATCAGCGCGACCAACCCCGCACGCGGCGAGGCGTCCTCGGGCTCGGGCAGGACCGCCAGCAGCTCGTCGAGCACCAGGTCGAGCAGCCCGTCCCGGCCGTCGACGTGGCTGTACAGCGCGTTCGGCGCCACCCCCAGCCGTCCGGCCACGGCGCGCATGGAGAACGATGCGCCGTCGTCGAGGACCTCGCGCGCGGCCTGCACGACGACGGGTCGGGTCAGTCCCGCCCGCTGCCCGGGGGTTCTCATACTTCCCAACTGTACAGCGTCCAGCTACTATTGGACTATGTACAGCACCTCGGCCGCCGGTGTCCCGTACGTCCTCGAGCCGCCGTCGTCGGGTCGGCCCGACGCGCCGTTGGTCATCGCCTGGCACCTCATGGACGCGCCGCGCACCGAGCGCGCGTTCGCCGCGGCGCTCCCGCTCGCGGGGCTCGACGCGTGGAAGCTCTATCCCGGCCTGCCGCTCAGCGGCGACCGCTTCCCCGGCGAGGAGGCGTTCATGGCGCAGATGCTCGCGGAGCCGGTGCTTAACGGGCACGGCCGCATCAACGCCGAGGCGGTCGCCGAGCTCCCGGGCCTGCTCGACGAGGTCCGGGCCGCGCACGGGATCGGCGGCGGTCCGGTCGCGCTCGTCGGCGGCTCCGCGGGCGCGGGGGTCGCGGGAGGAGCCGTCGTCGGGAAGGTGGTGCAGGCCCGGGCGGCGGTGCTGATCAGCCCCCTGCTGCAGCTCCGACCGGTCGTCGACCTGTTGGCCCGGCACTTCGGGGTGGACTACACGTGGACGCCGGAGTCCACGGCCGTCGCCGACCGGATGGACCTGGTGTGGCGGGCCCACGAGTTCGGGAGCACCGCCGTGCGCTGCATCGTCGGCGGGGACGACGACCTCGACGCCTTCCTCTACCCGGCGGGCCGCCTGCGCGACATGCTGCGCGAGCAGGGCGTCCGGGCCGACCTGCGGGTGGTCAACGACATGGGGCACGCGCTCGCCGACGAGCCCGGCCTCGAGCCGGCCCCGCAGACCGAAGCCGCCCGTCAGGTCGACGCCATGACCGTCGAGTTCCTCGCTCAGGAGCTGGAGTTGGCCTGACCCAGCGCCTTCGTCAGGTCGGCGAGCAGCTGCGGCACGTCGTCGCGGGGCACCACGGCCTGCACGATGGCGGTGTGGGACGGGTCCTCGCGCGCGGCTCGCAGCGCCGTGCGCAACTCGCCCACGGTCGTCGCGCGCGAGGCCGTGGCCCCGCCGCCGGGCGCGAACATCGCGGGCGCGGCCGTCCAGTCCCAGCGCACGATGTCGTTGTACGGCTCGGCCGGCCCGTGGATGGCGCGCTCGACGGTGTAGCCGTCGTTGTCGACCACCACGATCACCGGCGCGAGGCCCTCCCGGACGATCGTGCCGAGCTCGGCCACCGTCAGCTGGGCCGCGCCGTCCCCGATGAGCAGCACGCCCCGCGAGTCGGGCTGGGCCAGGCACGCGCCGAGCGTGGCGGGCAGCGTGTAGCCGATCGAGGCCCACAGCGGCTGCCCGAGGAAGTCCACGCCGCGCGGCAACCGGTGCGTCGAGGCGCCGTAGAACGAGGTGCCCTGGTCGGCGAGCACCACGTCGCCCTCGCGCAGGAACCCGGCGACCTCGGCCCACAGCGCGTCCTGGGACAGCGGCTCGGCGGCGTCCGGGGCGGCGAGGGCGGGGGCGGGGGCCGGGTGCGGCGCCGTGACCCCGCCGCGCTCGGCCAGGTCGCGCACCAGCGGCACGAGCGCGGCGAGCGCCGTCGGCAGCTCGACGGGCGAGAACGTCGCCGCGCCGACGCTGGCCGTCCGCGCCCCGAGCTCGATCGTCCGGGAGCGGGTGATGCGCTGCGTGAAGAAGCCGCTGGTCAGGTCGGTGAAGTAGACGCCGGCCACGATCAGCGCGGCCGCGTCCTCGACGGCGGACCGCACCTCCTCGGCGCTCGCCGCGCCGGCGTAGGTCCCGACGAAGTGCTCCACGCTCTCGTCGACCAGGCTCTTGGACCACACGTCGGTCGCGTGCCGCAGCGGTCCGGCGTCGAGCAGCTCCCGCAGCACCTCCCGGCCGCCCACCCGGTGGGTCAGCAGCCCGGCGAGCACCCCGACGCGGTCCACCGAGCCCGCCTTCTCCAGCAGGGCCCGGGCGCTCTCGACGAAGCCCTCGAGGGCCTCCGGGTCGGTGTGGTCCACGGGTGCGGGGAGGCTTCCCGACGGCGGGTCGACCGCGGCGGCGGACACGTCGGTCGGGACGAGGAGGTAACCGGGCAGGTGCCGGTCACGCACCTCGACGACCACCCGGTCGATCTCCGCCCGCGCGTTCTCCACGGTCAGCGCCGCCCGCGCGCACGTGATGCCCTCGTGCATCGTCATGAAGTGGGTGAAGACGCCGTCGCCGAGCGAGTGGTGGACCATCCGGTGGGCCGACTGGTGGTCCGTCGAGGGGGCGCCCACCACGTGCACCACCGGCACGTGCTCGGCGAAGCTCCCCGCCACGGCGTTGATCGCCGACAGCTCCCCGACGCCGAAGGCCGTCGCGAGCGCCGCCATCCCGCGCAGGCGTCCGTAGCCGTCGGCCGCGTAGCCGGCGTCGAGCTCGTTGGCGCAGCCGACCCACCGCAGCCGGTCGTGGCCGACGACGTGCTCGAGCATCGCGAGGTTGTAGTCCCCGGGCACCCCGAAGACGTGCTCCACCCCGACCTCGGCGAGGCGGTCGGCGAGGTAGTCGGCGACGCAGTAGGTCATGGGTGCGGACGCTGCCACAATGCGACGCTGTGATCGAGGTCGGTCGATGGCGGCTCGCCGCGTTGCGGCTGGTGGGGGAACGCGCTGCGTCTCCCGCCGAGGCCGTCGCGTGGCTGGGGTGCGCGCAGGGCCAGGACCTCCCCGGGGCCCTCGCGTCGATCGCCCTGCGAACGACGACGGGCGACGTCGAGGAGGTCCGGCGCGCGTTCGACGACGGGGCGCTCGTCCGGTCGTGGCCCATGCGCGGCACGCTGCACGTGGTCGCCGCGGAGGACCTCGCGTGGATGCTGCCGCTCGGCACGCCGCGCCCGCTCGCCGCGGCCGCCAAGCGACGCGCCGGGCTCGGGCTGGCCGAGGAGACCCTCGAGCGCGCCGGCGAGGTCGCGGCGGAGGTGCTGCGCGGCGGCGGCCGGCGGACCCGGGCGCAGATGTGCGAGGCGTGGGCCGAGGCCGGGCTGGACCTCACCTCGTCCCGCGTCTACCACGCGTTGAGCGTCCTGTGTCAGCGCGGCCTGCTGGTGCAGGGCCCGTTCGCCTCGGCCAGGGAACAGGCGTTCGTGCTGCTGGACGAGTGGGTGCCGGCGCCGCGGCGGCTCACCCGCGACGAGGCCCTCGCCGAGTGGGCGCGGCGGTACTTCCGCTCGCACGGCCCCGCCGACCGCAAGGACTTCGCCCGCTGGACCGGCATCCCGGCCGCCGACGTCACCGTCGCGATCGAGGGCGCCCGGGACGACCTCGCCGAGACCGACGGCCTGCTCCACGACCCGGAGACCCCGGACCGGCTGGCCGCCGCCGAGGTCCCCGACGAGCTGCTGCTGCCCGGCTTCGACGAGTTCGTCCTGGGCTACGCCGACCGCAGCGCCGTGCTCGACCCCGAGCACGCCGAGAGGATCGTCCCCGGCGCCAACGGGGTCTTCCGCCCGACGGTCGTGCGGGACGGCCGGATCGTCGGGACGTGGGCCTGGGCGGGCTCCGGACGCAACCGCCGGGTGGAGCGGGCGCTGTTCTGAGCGCCTCCGGTGCCAGGAAGGCGTCATTGCTTGCGTCCGGTGCCAGGAAATCCCCTCCGGGGAGGAGCAGACTCCCCGGTCATGACGACGGGCCCGACGCTGCGCTCCCCGATCTCCCTCGACCTCCCCGTGGTCCCCGTCGGGGCCCTGCTCGACGGTGCCGCCCGGCGCTACGGCGACCGCGCCGCCCTGGTCCACCACGACGACGTCCTGAGCTTCCGCGCGCTGTGGACCGAGGCCTGCGGCGTCGCCCACGCGCTCGTCGCGCGCGGCATCCGGCCCGGCGACGTCGTGGGCCTGCACCTGCCGAACTCCCTGGTCTGGCCCGTCGCGTACCACGGCATCCTGCTGGCCGGCGCCACGGTGGCGCTCGCGAGCCCGGCGCTGCCGCCCGAGCTGCTGCGCGCCCAGCTCGAGGACGCGGGGGTCGTCGCCGTCGTCAGCCGCGACACCACCCTGCCGAACGTCGTCGGCACCGACGGGCGCCGCCTCGACCTCCCGGTCGAGCCGGTCGACGGCCCGCCGGACCTCGAGATCGACCCGACGGTGGCCCTGGCCCACCTCGCCTACACCGGCGGCACCACCGGGCGCTCCAAGGGCGTCGAGCTGACGCACGCGAACGTGGTGGCCAACGTCCTGCAGTACACGGCGTCGGGCTCCGGCGCCGTGCCGGTCCCCGACGTGCACGGCGGGGTCACCGTCGAGCAGACCTCCCCGCCGGAGGAGCACCCGGTGCGGCTCGGCGAGGGCGTCTCGCTCGCCGTGGCCCCGTGGTTCCACGCCATGGGCACCAACGGGCTGACGATCGGCCTCGTCACCGGGACCACCGCCGTCGTCCAGGACCGCTTCGACCCGGCCGCCTACCTCGCCGACGTCGAGCGCCACCGGGCGACCACGTTGTCCGGGGCACCCGCGATGTACCACGCGCTGCTCGCCCACCCCGACGCACGGACCCGCGACCTGTCCAGCGTCCGCTCGGTGACCTCGGGCGCGAGCCCGATGGCCGTCGCGCAGGCCGAGCGGATCGCGGCCCTCATGCCCGACGCGATCGTCCTCGAGGGCTACGGCCTGACCGAGGCCACGATGGCGCTCTGCACCTCGCCGTCGGCCCGGTCCGCGCACCGGCGGATCGGCACCGTCGGCGTGCCGATCGCCGACACCGAACTGGTCCTGCTCGAGGTCGGCACCGGACGGCCCGGGGACGCGCCGGTGGGGATCGGCGAGCGCGGCGAGATCTGGGCCCGCGGCCCGCAGGTGATGCGCTGCTACCACCACCGCCCCGACGAGACGGCGGAGACGCTCGTCGACGGCTGGCTGCGCACCGGCGACATCGGGATCGTCGACGACGACGGGCTCGTGTCGGTGGTCGACCGGGTCAAGGACATGCTGTTGTTCAAGGGCTACAACGTCTACCCGCGGGAGCTCGAGGAGCGGCTCGTCGCCCGTCCGGAGGTCCTGACGGCGGCGGTGGTCGGCCTGCCCGACGAGGCGGTGGGGGAGGTCCCGACGGCGGCCGTGGTGCTGTCGGCGGGATCGGGTCCCGACGTGGTCGCCGACCTGGCCGCGGCGGTCAACGGCGCCGTCCGGCCCTACGAGCGCCTGCGCGGGATCTTCGTGGTCGACGCCCTGCCCGTGTCGGCGGCGGGCAAGGTCCTCAAGCGGGATCTCCGCGACGCGCTGCTCGGTGCGGTCGACGGTCCGGCGTGGACCGACGGCGGTTCCTGAGAGGGCCGAGCGGCGTTCGCTGCACGGGGCTGCTCCGCTCGGAGCAATCGGGCGCAGTTGAGCGCCGGGCGGGCGGCGTCGGGCGGTGGTACCCGGCGGCGCTCTCAGGTCCGCGCTCCGCACGCGGGCGTGTGCCTAGCGTGAGCACCCGTCCACCGGCTCCCCCGGGCCCGCCCGGTCGGTGGACGACGAACCACCGTCCTGCCCCGACAGGAGCCCGCGATGCCGCAGTACCCCGGGACGCCCGACGTCCCGTCCCAGTGGTCCCCGACCGGCCGCCGTCCCCGCACGGCGGCCCGCCTGGTCGCCGTGCTCGGCGTCCTCGCCGCCCCGGCGGTCATCCTCGGACTCTGGGCGGGCGGCCTCGTCGGCTGGTGGGTCGCGGCCGCCCTCGCCGTCGTCGCGCTGGGCGGCGGCGCGGCGCTGGCGGGCGGCACGATCCTGCACGGCGCCGGGTCGGTCGGTCCCGCGCCCGACACCGGGACGTTCGTGCCCGGCGCCCGCGTCCTGGTCGTCGGCGGCGGCTACGTCGGCTTCGTGGCCGCCCGGGCCCTGCAGGCGCGCCTCGGCCGGTCCGGCGACGGGCGCCACCGCGGGCGCCGCAGCGGCGCCCGCGACCGCGCCTCGACGCCGGTCGGCTCGATCACGGTCGTCGACCCGCAGCCGCACATGACCTACCAGCCGTTCCTGCCGGAGGCGGCCGGCGGGTCGATCGCGCCGCGGCACCTCACGGTGTCGCTGCGGCGCGTGCTCGACCGGAGCGACGTCGTGACGGGCTCCGTGGTCGCGATCGACGACGCCCGTCGTCGGGCCGTGGTCTCCCTGCCCGACGGGCTCTCGAAGGAGATTCCCTACGACGTCCTCGTCGTCGCGCCGGGCGCGGTCGCCCGGGAGCTGCCGGTGCCCGGGCTCGCCGAGTGCGCGCTCACCTTCCGCACGGTCGGCGACGCCGCCGCCCTGCGCGACCACGTGCTGTCCCGGCTCGACGCCGCGGCCTCGGTCGTGCCCACCACGGCCGCGGAGGCCGCGCGGCGGGCACGCCTGCTCACCTTCGTCGTCATCGGCGGCGGCTTCGCCGGCGTCGAGGCACTCGGTGAGCTGGAGGACCTCGCCCGCCGGGCCGGACGTCAGGTCGGCGTGGACCGCGACGAGATGCGCTGGGTCCTCGTCGAGGCGTCCCGGCGGATCATGCCCGAGGTCACAGAACCGACCGCGGCCCGCGTCCACGGACGGCTCGCCCGCCGTGGCATCGAGGTCCGGGTCGGCGCGGGCCTGGTGTCCGCCGAGAACGGCGTCGTCCGGCTCGCCGACGGCACCCAGGTGCCGACCGACACGGTCGTCGTGGCGGCCGGGACACGCCCGCACCCGCTGCTGGAGCGGACCGACCTGCCGCTCGAGCGCACCGGCAAGGTGCGCTGCACGGCAATGCTGCAGGTCGTCGGACGCCCGCACGTCTTCGCGGCGGGGGACGGCGCCGCCGTGCCCGACCTCGCCCGCGGCGCCCTGCTCGCCGACGAGGACCCGAAGGTCCTCACCACCCCGACCGCCCAGCACGCCGTGCGGCAGGCCCGCGTGCTCGCCGGCAACGTCGTCGCCCACCTCGGCGGCCGTCCGCTGCAGCCCTACCAGCACGCCTCGGCCGGCGTGGTCGCCGGGCTCGGGCGCCGTCGGGGCGTCGCCGAGATCCGCGGGGTGCGCCTGATGGGGTGGCCCGCGTACGCCCTGCACCGCGCCTACCACCTGTGGGCCATGCCGACCGCGGAGCGCAAGGCACGGATCGTCCTCGACTGGGTCGCCGCCGCCGTGCTCGGTCGGGACCCGGTGGCGACGGGCGCGGTGGCGCCCTCGCCGCGACGCGGCGACGCGGACCCGGTCGCCCCGGTCGCCCCGGTCGCCCCGGCCGCCGCCGCCGCCCCCGCAGAGGCCGTCCCCGCTCCCGCCGCGGAGCCGGCGGTCCCGTCGGCCACCGTGGGGCGCACCGTCGTCGACCCCACCCTGATCGACGGGCCGACGCTGCGGGAGCCCCACCCCACGCTCCCGACCGCGGTGCGGACGGGTGGGCCGACGGCCGGTCGGGCACCCGCCACCGGGGACCAGCCGGCGCTCACGTGGCTCAGCCCGGGGCGGCACGACTTCCGCTGAGCGCGTTGCATGGAATTCCGTGATCGTGCATAGTCATACGCATGCGGATCGCGGTGGCCGGAGCCAGCGGCTACGTCGGAGGTGAGCTCCTGCGGCTCGCGCTGGGCCATCCCGAGGTGGAGGTCGGCGCGCTGACCGCGGGGGACTCCGCGGGCAGTCTCCTCGGCGCGCACCAGCCGCACCTCACCCCCCTGGCCGACCGGCCGATCGTGGCCACCACCGTCGACGCCCTCGCGGGCCACGACGTGGTGTTCCTGGCCCTGCCGCACGGCCGGTCCGCGGAGCTCGCCGCGCAGCTGCCCGAGGACGTCCTCGTGGTCGACTGCGGGGCGGACCACCGGTTGCGCGACCCGATGGCCTGGGAGCGCTGGTACGGCGGGGAGCACGCCGGGCACTGGCCCTACGGGCTGCCCGAGCTCCCCGGCGCCCGCGAGCAGCTGCGCGGCAGCCGCCGGGTGGCCGTGCCCGGGTGCTACCCGACGACGGCCACGCTCGCCGCCCTGCCCGCCGTCGCGGGCGGGATCGTGGCGCCCGAGATCAGCGTCGTCGCCTTCTCCGGCACCTCCGGGGCGGGCCGTGCGGCCAAGGCCCACCTCCTCGGCTCCGAGGTCATGGGCTCGGCCACCGCCTACGGGGTCGGCGGCTCCCACCGGCACACCCCCGAGATCGTGCAGAACCTCTCCGACCTCGGCGCGGGCGCCGTGCGGGTCTCGTTCACCCCGGTTCTCGCCCCGATGCCGCGCGGCATCCTCGCCGTGGTCAGCGCCCCGCTGGCCGACCCGGCGATCGACGCCGCCGAGGCCCGCCGGGTCTACGCCAAGGCCTACGACGACGAGCCCTTCGTCCACCTGCTCCCCGAGGGCGTCCAGCCCGCCACCAAGAGCGTCGTCGGCTCGAACGCCGTCCAGGTGCAGGTCGAGGTCGACCTCGACGCCGGCCGTCTCGTCGCCACCGCGGTGATCGACAATCTCACCAAGGGCACCGCCGGCGGCGCCTTCCAGTCGGTCAACGTGGCCCTCGGGCTCCCGGAGACCCTCGGCCTCCCCGTCGCCGGGCTCGCCCCGTGACCCGGCCCGACCAGCCCGCCCCGACCCCCAGGAGGACGCCGTGAGCGTCACCGCCGCCGCCGGCTTCCGCGCCGCCGGCGTCCGCGCCGGCCTGCGGGCCCACGGCGACCGTCCGGATCTCGCCCTGGTGGTCAACGACGGCCCGTCCACCGTGGCGGCGGGGGTGTTCACCCGCAACCAGGTCAAGGCCGCCCCGGTGCTCTGGTCGCAGCAGGTGCTGCGCGAGCACGCGCTGCGCGCGGTCGTCCTCAACTCCGGGGGCGCCAACGCCTGCACGGGCCCCGACGGCTTCGGCGACACCCACCACACCGCCGAGAAGGTCGCGGAGGTCCTCGGCTGCGGCGCGATCGAGGTCGCCGTCTGCTCCACCGGGCTCATCGGCGAACGACTGCCCATCGCGTCCCTGCTCGCCGGGGTCGACGAGGCCGCCGGGGTGCTCGCCGCCGACGCCGGGGCCGGGTCCCGCGCGGCGACGGCCGTGCTCACCACCGACACCGTCGACAAGCAGGCCGCCCGCTCCCGCGACGGCTGGACCGTCGGCGGCTTCGCCAAGGGGGCCGGGATGATGGCGCCCAGCCTCGCGACGATGCTCGTGGTCGTCACCACCGACGCCGTCCTGGACGCCGACACGGCCGACGCCGCGCTGCGGGCCGCCACGGCGACGACGTTCGACCGGCTCGACATCGACGGCTCGACCAGCACCAACGACACGGTGCTCCTGCTCGCCTCCGGCGCGTCCGGGGTCACCCCGGACGCGGCGACGTTCGCCGACGAGCTGCGCGAGGTGTGCGCCGAACTCGCGCGCGGCCTGCAGGCGGACGCGGAGGGCGTCACCAAGCGCATCGTCGTCACCGTCACCGGGGCGTCCTCCGACGCGGAGGCGCTCGTCGGGGCCCGCGCCGTGGCCCGCGACAGCCTGGTGAAGACGGCGCTCTTCGGCTCCGACCCGAACTGGGGTCGGATCGCGGCGGCGATCGGGGCCAGCGAGGCCCGGGTGGAGCCCGAGACGCTGTCGGTGACCGTGAACGGCGTCCTGCTCTGTGCCGCCGCGGCCGCCGTGGGAGACCGCTCGAAGGCCGATCTCTCGGGCCGTGACGTCACCGTCGAGGTCGACCTCGGACTCGGCGCCGGCACCGCGACGGTGCTGACGACCGACCTCTCCCACGCCTACGTCGAAGAGAACAGCGCCTACTCCACATGACCGTGACCGCGCACGAGGACGCCCAGGCCAAGGCCGCGGTGCTCGCCGAGGCCCTGCCCTGGCTGCGGGAGTTCCAGGACGCGATCGTCGTCGTCAAGTACGGCGGCAACGCCATGGTGGACGACGAGCTGCGCCGCGCCTTCGCCGAGGACATGGTGTTCCTGCGCCTCGCGGGCATCCGGCCGGTCGTCGTCCACGGCGGGGGCCCCCAGATCACCGCGATGCTCGACCGGCTCGGGATGTCCGGGGAGTTCCGCGGCGGGCTGCGGGTCACCACGCCGGAGACGATGGACGTGGTGCGGATGGTGCTCGTCGGCCAGGTCGGCCGCGAGCTCGTCGGCCTGGTCAACGCCCACGGCCCGCTCGCGGTCGGCATGTCCGGGGAGGACGCGCGCCTGTTCACCGCCGCCCGCCGCACCGCCTCGGTCGACGGCGAGCAGGTCGACGTCGGTCTGGTCGGCGACGTCGTCGAGGTCAACCCGGCCGCGGTGCTCGACCTGGTGGCCGGCGGCCGCATCCCGGTCATCTCCACGGTGGCCCCCGACGTGGACGGCGTGGTGCACAACGTCAACGCCGACACCGCCGCGGGCGCCCTCGCGGTCGCCCTCGGCGCCCGCAAGCTCGTCGTCCTCACCGACGTCGAGGGGCTCTACACCGACTGGCCCGACCGTTCCAGCCTCCGCTCGGAGATCGACGCGACCGAGCTCGCCGAGCTCCTGCCCGGTCTCTCCAGCGGCATGATCCCGAAGATGGAGGCCTGCCTGCGGGCGGTCGAGGGCGGCGTGCCGCGCGCCCACGTCATTGACGGACGGGTGGCCCACTCGGTGCTGCTCGAGGTGTTCACCAGCACGGGCGTCGGGACCATGGTGGTCCCCGCTCCCGCATCCCCCGGAGGAGGTCCCCACGCATGACCGACACTGCACCGACCGGTGAGGACCTCCGTCGTCGCTGGTCCGACACGATGATGGGCAACTACGGCACCCCGCCGATCAGCCTCGTGCGGGGCGAGGGCGCCCGCGTCTGGGACGCCGACGGCCGGGAGTACCTCGACCTGCTCGGCGGCATCGCCGTCAACCTGCTCGGCCACGCCCACCCGGCCGTGGTCGAGGCCGTGTCCCGTCAGGTCGCGACGCTCGGGCACACCTCGAACCTCGTGATCAACCCGCTGACCGTCGAGCTCGCCGAGCGCCTGCTCTCCCTGCTCGGCGTCCCGGACGGCCGGGTGCTCATGTGCAACTCCGGCGCCGAGGCGAACGAGGCGGCGTTCAAGATCGCCCGCCGCACCGGCCGCCGCAGGATCGTCTCCGCGGAGGGCGGCTTCCACGGCCGCACCATGGGGGCGCTCGCGCTGACCGGTCAGCCCGCCAAGCGGGAGCCCTTCGAGCCGATGCCCCCCGGCGTCGAGTTCGTGCCCTACGGCGACGCCGAGGCCCTGCGGGCGGCGGTCGACACCGACACCGCCGCGGTCGTGCTCGAGCCGATCCAGGGCGAGGCCGGGGTGATCGTCCCGCCCGAGGGCTACCTGCAGGCGGCCCGCGAGATCACCTCGGCGGCCGGCGCCCTGCTCGTGATCGACGAGGTGCAGACCGGGATCGGCCGCACCGGCGTGTGGTTCGCCCACCAGCGCGCCGGCATCGTGCCCGACGTCGTCACCCTGGCCAAGGGGCTCGGCGGTGGCCTGCCGCTCGGGTCCTGCATCGGCATCGGCCCTGCTGCCGAGCTGCTCGGCGCGGGTCAGCACGGCACCACCTTCGGTGGCAACCCGGTCTGCTGCGCGGCGGCGCTGGCGGTGCTCGACACGATCGTCGCCGAGGGACTGCTCGACCGCGCGGACACGCTGGGCAAGGACCTCGGCGCGCGCATCGAGGGGCTCGACCACCCGCTCGTCGACCACGTCGACGCGGCCGGGCTCCTGGTCGGGGTGGCCCTCACCGCGCCCGCCTCGCCCCAGGTGACGGCGGCGGCGCTGGAGTCCGGATTCCTGGTCAACGGGGCGGTGCCGGGGCGCGTGCGCCTCGCCCCGCCCGCCGTCGTGACCGACGAGCAGGTCGACGGCTTCGTCGCGGCGCTGCCCGACATCCTCACCCAGGGCGCCGCCGGCGCGGAGGGCACCTCGTGAGCGCGGCGTCCCTCCAGGCCCCCGACGGCACCGGGCCCCGGCCCGGCGGCCGGCCCGTCCGCCACCTGCTCCGCGACGACGACCTCACGCCCGCCGAACAGGCCGAGGTCCTCGAGCTCGCCGCCACCCTCAAGGCCGACCCGTTCGGGCACCGTCCGCTGGCGGGCCCGCGGGCCGTCGCGGTCATCTTCGACAAGCCGTCCACGCGGACGCGGGTGTCGTTCCAGGTCGGGATCGCGGCCCTCGGCGGTACCCCCGTCATGATCGACGGCCGTGACGCGCAGTTCGGGCGCGGCGAGACGATCGCCGACACCGCGCGCGTGCTCTCCCGCTACGTCGACGCCATCGTGTGGCGCACGGGTGCGGACGAGCGGATCCGGGAGATGGCCGAGCACGCCGACGTCCCCGTGGTCAACGCCCTCACCGACGGGTTCCACCCCTGCCAGGTCCTCGCCGACCTGCAGACCGTCGTCGAACGCCACGGGCGCACCGCCGGCCTGACGCTGACCTACCTCGGCGACGGCGCCAACAACATGGCGCAGTCGCTGCTGCTCGGCGGGGTGACCGCCGGGATGCACGTCCGCGTGGCGGCCCCCGAGGGCTTCCAGCCCGACCCGGCGGTCGTCGAGGACGCCCGGGCCCGGGCGCGCGAGACCGGCGGCTCCGCGGCCGTCGTCGAGGTCGACGGACGGCCGGCCGCGCTGGACGCCGTCGCGGGTGCGGACGTCCTCGTCACCGACACCTGGACCTCGATGGGCCAGGAGGACGACGGGCTGGACCGGGTCGCCCCGTTCCGGCCGTGCCGCATCGACACCGAGCTCCTGGAGCGGGCCGCCCCCGGGGCGACCGTGCTGCACTGCCTGCCCGCGCACCGCGGCGACGAGATCACCGCCGAGGTGCTCGACGGGCCGGCGGCAGCGGTCTGGGACGAGGCCGAGAACCGCCTGCACGCGCAGAAGGCGCTGCTGACCTGGCTGCTCGGGCGATGACGCCGCCGGACGAGGCGCTCGACACCGACCCGGGGGCGCGGCCCGATCCGCGGGCGGCCCGCGAACGGCTCGAGCGTCTGCGTCCGGGGAGCAGCCGGGCGTCCCGCCAGGCGCGCATCGTCGAGCTCATCAGCGCCCTCGAGGTGCACAGCCAGGGCGAGCTCGCGGGCATGCTCGCCCGGGAGGGGATCGAGGTCACGCAGGCCACGCTGTCGCGCGATCTCGACGAGCTCGGCGCCGTGAAGCTGCGGGGCGCCGACGGGGGCGCCGGCCGGTACGTCGTCCCCGACGACGGGAGCCCGGTGCGCGGCGTCACCGGCGGCACCGACAGACTGTCCCGGCTGCTCGCGGAGCTGCTGGTCTCGGCCGACCACTCCGGCAACCTCGCGGTGCTGCGCACCCCGCCGGGCGGCGCGCACTACCTGGCGAGCGCGCTCGACCGGGCGGCGCTGGCGGAGGTGGTGGGCACGATCGCCGGGGACGACACGGTCGTGGTCGTGGCCCGGGAGCCGCTCGACGGGGCCGGGTTGGCCGGGGTGCTCCGCGGGCTGGCCACGAGGACGACACCGCGCACGACGCGGATGCACCAGGACGAGGGAGAGGGACCAGGGTGACGGCGGGATCGGGATCGGGAGCGGCCCTCTGGGGCGGACGGTTCTCCTCGGGGCCGGACGCCGTGATGGCGGCGCTGTCCAAGTCGACCCACTTCGACTGGGTCCTCGCGCCCTACGACGTCGCCGGCTCGCGGGCGCACGCCCGCGTCCTGCACGGCGCGGGGCTGCTCGACGACGACGAGCTCCGCGGGATGCTGGAGGGACTCGATCGGCTCGAGGCCGACGTGGCCGACGGGTCGTTCGTCGCGGCCGAGGCGGACGAGGACGTGCACACCGCGCTCGAGCGCGGGCTCATCGAACGCGTCGGCCCCGAGCTCGGCGGCAAGCTGCGCGCCGGCCGCTCGCGCAACGACCAGATCGCCACGCAGCTGCGCATGTGGCTGCGCGACCGGCTCCGGGAGCTCGCCCGCGGCGTGTGCGACGTCGTCGACGCCCTCGTCGGGCAGGGCCGCGCCCACCCGGACGCCGTCATGCCGGGCCGCACGCACCTGCAGCACGCGCAGCCGGTGCTGCTCGCCCACCACCTCGGGGCGCACGCGCAGGCGCTGCTGCGCGACGTCGAGCGCTGCCGGGACCTCGACCGCCGGCTCGGCCTGTCGCCCTACGGCTCGGGTGCCCTGGCCGGCACGTCGCTGGGGCTCGACCCCGCGGCCGTGGCCCGCGACCTCGGGTTCCGCGACGCGGTGGACAACTCCATCGACGGCACCGCGTCGCGTGACCTCGCCGCCGAGGGGGCCTTCGTCCTCGCGATGGTGGCCGTCGACCTCTCCCGCATCGCGGAGGAGGTGATCCTGTGGGCGACCGCCGAGTTCGGCTACGTGACGCTCGACGACGCCTGGTCCACCGGCTCGTCGATCATGCCGCAGAAGAAGAACCCCGACGTCGCGGAGCTCGCCCGCGGGAAGGCCGGCCGGCTGGTCGGCAACCTCGCCGGCCTGATGACGACGCTCAAGGCCCTCCCGCTCGCGTACAACCGGGACCTGCAGGAGGACAAGGAGCCGCTGTTCGACTCGGCGGCCCAGCTCGCGATGGTCCTGCCGGCGATGGCCGGGATGATCCGCACGCTGACCGTGCACACGGACCGGCTGGCCGAGCTGGCCCCGGCCGGCTTCAGCCTCGCCACCGACATCGCCGAGTGGCTGGTCCGGCAGGGAGTCCCGTTCCGCCGCGCCCACGAGGCCGCCGGGGCCTGCGTCCGCGTCGCGGAGGGTCGGGGCGTGGGGCTCGACGAGCTCACCGACGACGAGCTGCAGGGGTGCGACCCGGCGCTCACCGCCGACGTGCGCACGGTGCTGACCGTGGAGGGCTCGATCGCCTCCCGGGACGCCCACGGCGGGACGGCCCCGAAGCGTGTCGCCGAGCAGTACGACCGGATCGTCGGCGCCGTCATCGAGGCGCGCGCCTGGGCGTCGCGGCCGATCGACCGGCGGTGACGGGGACGTCCGGGCCGCTGCACCGCGCCGAGCTCGCCGTCGACCCGCTCGAGGCGGCCCGCCGCCTGCTCGGTGCCGAGATGGTCGCCGAGGTGCCGGAGGGCGACATCCGCATCCGGATCGTCGAGGTCGAGGCGTACCGCGGCGAGGACGACCCCGGGTCGCACTGCTACCGCGGTCGCACCCCGCGCAACGACGTCATGTGGGGGCCGGCGGGGCACCTGTACGTCTACTTCGTCTACGGCATGCACTTCTGCGCCAACGTCGTCGCGCTCGTCGACGGGCGACCCGGGGCGGTGCTGCTCCGGGCGGGGGAGCTGCTCTCCGACCCCGCGCTCGCACACGTCCGGCGGCCGACCGCGCGGGGCCGCGACGCCGAGCTCGCCCGCGGCCCGGCCCGGCTGTGCACGTTGCTGGGCCTCGCCCGCGAGCACAACGGCACGGACGTGCTCGACCCGGCGTCGTCCGTGCGTGGAACGCGGGACCCCGGTCCCCGACGACGCGGTCCGCACGGGACCGCGCGTCGGCGTCGCCGCGGGCCAGCAGCGGCCGTGGCGGCTGTGGGTGGCCGGGTCACCCGCCGTGACTCCGTACAAGGCCGGACGCGCCCGGCCGGACGGTCCCGACTGGTAGGCGGGCCCACCGGGGACAATGGGCTCGTGACCGCACCACACATCCTCGACGACCTCGCCTGGCGGGGCCTCATCGCCCAGAGCACCGACCTCGACGCGCTGCGCCGCGACCTCGACACCGGGACGGTCACCCTCTACTCCGGGATCGACCCCACCGCGCCGAGCGCCCACATCGGCCACCTCCTGCAGTGGCTGACCCTCGCGCGCTTCCAGCAGGCGGGGCACCGCCCGATCGCCCTCGTCGGCGGGGCCACCGGGCTGATCGGTGACCCGAAGCCGACCTCCGAGCGGACCCTGAACGACCGCGACATCGTCGCCGGCTGGGTCGACAAGATCGGCGCCCAGCTGCGCCCGTTCCTGGACTTCACGGGCGAGCACGCCGCGCTGCTGGTGAACAACCTCGACTGGACCGAGGGCGTCTCGGCCCTGGACTTCCTGCGGGACCTCGGCAAGCACTTCCGGGTCGGACGGATGCTGGCCAAGGAGGCGGTGAGTCGGCGGATGGAGTCCGACGAGGGCATCAGCTACGCCGAGTTCTCGTACCAGATTCTCCAGTCCTACGACTTCCTCGAGCTCCACCGCCGCTACGGCTGCACGATGCAGACCGGGGGCAGCGACCAGTGGGGCAACCTCACGTCGGGCATCGACCTCATCCACCGGGTGGAGGGGCGGTCCGTGCACGCACTGGGGACGCCGCTCATCACCAAGGCCGACGGCTCGAAGTTCGGGAAGACCGAGGCGGGCACGGTGTGGCTCGACGCCGACCTGACGAGCCCCTACGCCTTCTACCAGTTCTGGATCAACGCCGAGGACGCGAAGGTGGGGGAGTACCTCCGAGCCTTCACGTGGCTGCCCCACGAGGAGATCGAGGAACTCGAGCGGCTGACCGTCGAGAAGCCGCAGGCGCGGGCCGCCCAACGGGCCCTCGCGGAGTCGGTGACCACCCTCGTGCACGGGGCCGAGGAGGTCGGGCGGGTCCAGGCCGCCAGCCAGGCCCTGTTCGGACGCGGGGAGCTGCGCGAGCTCGACGCGGCCACGCTCGAGGCCGCCCTCGCCGAGGTGCCGTCGGCGACCCTGTCGCGCAGCGAGAACCCGACCATCGTCGACCTGCTCGTGGGGACCGGCCTGGCCTCGGGCCGGGGTGCGGCCCGGCGGACGGTCGCCGAGGGCGGGGCCTACGTCAACAACACCAAGGTCGAGACCGAGGACTGGACGCCGGCGGAGACCGATCTGCTGCACGGTCGGTGGCTCGTGGTCCGTCGCGGGAAGCGCACGACGGCGGGTGTGGAGCTCGTGTCGACGGGGTGACGACCGTGGGTCGGGCGGGAAACCCCGTCCGACCTGCGGTGATCCCGAAAGGGACCCCCCTTCGAACAGGCCCTCACGGGCCGTGTAATGTTCTCCATGTCGCCAGGACGAAGGGGTTGCCCCGGGGCCTGGAGGCGGGATAGGTTCGAGAGGTTGCCCTCCAGCCGGTCTGGTAGGGTGAGGACTCGAAGCCATCGGGCTTGGCGGTCCACCTGGGTGTGGGTCTGCGGGTTCGTGTGGTCGTCCTTTGAGAACTCAACAGTGTGCTGACGTTTTGTGTTCTGGCCCCAATTTTTTTGGGGTTTCTTTGAGTAGCTAGTTTTTGTCAGAGGTCTTGATTGGTCTCTAACGTTTTTTGTTGGAGAGTTTGATCCTGGCTCAGGACGAACGCTGGCGGCGTGCTTAACACATGCAAGTCGAGCGGTAAGGCCCTTCGGGGTACACGAGCGGCGAACGGGTGAGTAACACGTGGGTGACCTGCCCTCCACTCTGGGATAAGCCTGGGAAACTGGGTCTAATACCGGATATGACCATGGGATGCATGTTCTGTGGTGGAAAGTTT
>NZ_JAJNDA010000015.1 GCF_021026295.1 Actinomycetospora soli | reverse complement strand
ACCTGCGGGCCGCGGCGGCCGCCCCGCCCGCGCCGGCCCGACCCACCCGCTCCGCACCGCCGTCCGGCCCCGGCCCGACGACGGGTCCGGGCTCGTCGCGCTTCCCGGCCGTCACCGGCGGCACCCGCACCGGCCCGCCGTCGAGCCGCTTCCCGGCACCGGACGCCCTGCGCACCGGGCCGGGCTCGGGCTACTTCCCGTCGCCCACCCGCGGGCTCGGGCCCTCGTCGGGCCCGTTCCGGGCGCCGACCGCCGACGACCGCACCACCCTGACCCCGGGCGGCCGCACCCCGCCCCGGCCCCCGGTCGCGGCGCCCGCCGCGCTGCGGGAGCCGCTCGAGCAGCCGCCCGCGGACGCCCCGCGTTCCCGGACCCGGCTGCTCCTGACCCTCGGCGCCGCCGTCGCGCTGGTCGCGGCGCTGACGACCGGCGGGGTGGTCTACGCCCGCAGCGCGTCGGTGTCGGCCACCGTGACGCCCCCGACCAGCGAGGCGGTCCCGCCCCCGCCCCTGCCCACCCCGTCGGACGTGGCCGTGGACGACGCGGCCCCGGCGAACCCGGGGGGCTCGGTCGGCAGCGGGTCGCGGGGTGGTTCGTCCGGCGGGTCGTCGGGAGGCTCGGGCGGGTCGTCGGGCGGCTCGTCCGGCGGCGGGCACCACGGCTCCGGGTCCACCACGACGACGACCACCACGACGAAGCCGCCGAAGGGCACGCCCGCGCCGACGGAGGAGCCGCCCGCGGCGCCCGCGAACTAGCGGGGGCCCACCGCGTCGTCGCGGGTGCGCGCCGAGGGGAACGGCAGGGTGTGGATCTCGCCGTCGTCGACGCGGTCGTCCAGGGGGCGCTCGTCGACGCTGCCGCGGGTCTGCACCCACAGCCACGCGCCCCACCCGGCGGCCGCGACGCCGACGAAGCTGACCAGGCGGTAGAGCAGGACGGCGGCGAGCGCGGGGTGCGAGGGCACCCCGCCCGCGACGAGGGCGGCGAGCAGCGCGCCGTCGACCAGTCCGAGGCCGCCCGGCAGGAACGCGAGGCTCGACGCGGCGGTGGCCGCGGCGTAGGCGACGAGGACCAGCGAGAGGGTCATGCCGTTGGCGCCGACCGCGACGCAGCAGGCGGCGAGGCACGCGATGTCGAGCAACCAGTTGGTCAGCGCGGAGAGCCCGACGACGACGCGGCCGCGGCCGTCGAGCTCGATCAGGGCGAGGCCCTCGATCTGCGCGACGAGCTCCGGCACGCCGGTCTCGCGCGGGCGCCGCCGGAGCCGGTTGACCAGCCGCAGGCCGCCCGAGGCCGCGGCGGTGATGAGGCCGGGACGGCGGCTGACGACGACGATGACCGCGCCGAGCGCGACCACCCCGGCGAGCTGGAGCAGCTGGGGCCCGAGCGTGGTCGCCCGGCCGTTGACCACCAGCGCGGAGCCGACCGCGATCCCCGCCAGGGCGAGGCTGGCGGCGACGCCGCCGGCGACCATCGTCCAGGTGGTGATCGGCCCGGACGCGCCCCAGGCGCGCCGCTTGCGGAACGTGTAGGCGGTCGAGAGGGCGGCCCCGCCCGGCACGGTGAGGTGCAGGGCGTTCGCCGCCAGCGTCACCATGGCGACCGCGCGGAACCGGACCCGGACCGCGGCGGCCCGCAGCAGACGGTGGTGGAGCAGGGAGAAGGCGAGGATGGAGCCTGCCTCGCAGGCGACGGCGATCGTCACCCACACGGCGTCCGCGTCCGCGAGGGCCGCGCCTGCGGCCTCGATGGTGGGCCAGATGAGGACGGCGCCGACGACGAGTCCGGCGACCACGGCGACCCCGACGAGGACGCGCGTGGTGCGGGCGGACGCGACCCGTCGGACCCGGCCGATCACCTCGCCCGTCGTCACCGTCACGTCCTCCACTGTCCTCCATCGACCGCGTTCCGTACACGCGGGGTGTCCAGCATCGCCGACCGGATTAGCCGTTCGGCCGCACCGCCACACCCACGGTCCGGGGTGTCGGAGGGGACGTGCGTCTCAGCGCAACGCCCGCACCCACCACCACGTCGCGGCCTCGTCCTCCCGGTCGACGTCCCGGACGAACCCGCACCGCGCGAGCACGGTGGTGGAGCCGTTCGGCCCGGGCGCGGTCCGGGCGAGGACCCGCTCGAGTCCCGCGGCGCGGGCGGTCCCGACCCAGACCCGCACAGCCGCCGTCGCGAATCCGCGACCCCGCCGGGCGGGGGCGACGTGGTAGCCGACCTCCACCTCGCCGTCGCACGGCGGCCCGGTGAAGCCGCCCATGCCGACGACCTCGTCGCCCTCGACGAGCAGGTGCGTCAGCCAGCGGGGGTCGACCCCGCCCTCGAGGGCCTCGACGGTGGGCTCGAGCGTGCCCGGCTCGTCCCACCCCTCGACGAGGCCGAGCCCGAACCGGTCCGCGAACGCCTCCGGCTCGAAGGCGAGGGTCACCGCCTCCTCGACGGTGACGGGGCGGACGTCCACGGGCGTCACCGTAGGACGACGCCGGGCGGGGGTTGCGCGCGTCACGAGAATCGGGGGCATGGGATCCCTGTGGCACCCCTTCTCCGACATGGCCGCCGTGCGCGAGCACGAGTTCGTCATCGACCGCGCCGAGGGCGCCTGGGTCTACGACGAGGCCGGCCGCGCCTACCTCGACGGGTGCGCGAGCCTCTGGTACGCCAACGTCGGCCACGGCCGGCAGGAGATCGTCGACGCGGCGATGCGCCAGATGAGCCGGCTGGAGGCGTACTCCTGCTTCGCGGACATCGCGAACCGGCCCGCGCTCGAGCTCGCCGACCGGCTCGCCGCCCTCGCGCCGACCGGTCCGGACAGCAAGGTGTTCCTCGGCTCCGGCGGCGCGGACGCCATCGACACCGCCGTGAAGATCGCCCGCTCCTACTGGCAGGCCCGCGGCGAGCACCAGCGGGTGCACGTCGTCTCGCGCGAGACCGGGTACCACGGCACCCACGGCTACGGGACCTCGATCGTCGGCATCCCGGCGAACCGGGAGGGCTGGGGCGTGCTCGCGGGCGAGAACACGGTCGCGCCGCAGGACCTGGACGGCGTGGAGAAGGTGTTCGCCGACGTCGGCCCGGAGCGCATCGCTGCGTTCGTGATGGAGCCGGTGACCGGGGCGGGCGGCGTCCACATCCCGCCGCCGGGCTACGTCGAGGGTGTCGCCGAGCTGTGCCGCCGCCACGGCGTGCTTCTGGTGATCGACAGCGTGATCTGCGGGTTCGGCCGGCTGGGCACGTGGTTCGGCATCGAGCGCTTCGGCGTGACGCCGGACCTGGTCACCTTCGCCAAGGGCGTGACGGCGGGCTACCTGCCGCTCGGTGGGGTGCTCGTGTCCGCGGACGTCGCCGCGCCGTGGTGGACGACCCCGGGTGAGCGCACGCTGCGCCACGGCCCGACCTACTCCGGCCACCCCACCTGCTGCGCCGCGGGCCTCGCCACGCTCGACGTCTACGAGCGGGAGGGCCTCATCCCGAAGGGCCAGGAGCTCGAGACGGCCCTCGAGGCGTCCCTCGCCCCGCTGCGCGACCACCCGTACGTCGCCGAGGTCCGGGCGGGCCTCGGCCTGCTCGCCGCGGTGGAGCTGACGCCGGAGGTGCTGTCCGCGGTGCCCGACGCTCCCAACAAGGTGCTCGCGGGGGCCCGGGCCGCCGGGCTGCTGGTGCGCGGCCTGGGCAAGGGCGTGGCCGTCTCGCCGCCGCTGATCGTCACCGACGAGGAGATCCGCCTGCTCGGCGAGGGCATCCGCGCCGGGCTGGACGCGCTGCCGGTCGAGTCGCCGGTGCCGAGCGCGCCGGGCGCCTGAGGGCCTACAGCCAGCCGCGGTTCTTGAAGACCAGGAAGAGGGTGAGGGCCGCGGCGACCATCAGGCCGATGGCGAAGGGGTAGCCGAAGGTCCAGTGCAGCTCGGGCATGTCGTCGAAGTTCATGCCGTAGACGCCCGCGATCACCGACGGGGTGAAGATGATCGCCGCCCAGCTGGAGATCTTCTTGACCTCGTCGCCCTGCGCGAGGCTGGTCTCGGAGAGCCGTCGCATCTCCTCGTTCTGACGCTGACCGACGAGCGAGGCGTTGACGGTCAGGAGCCGTTCGAGCAGCTGGCGGAAACCGTCGGCGGCCTCGACGCAGGACTCGACGTGGTCGGCGACGTCGCGCAGGCCCCGGTGCAGGTCGACCGCGTCGGGGTCGTCCTCGGTCTCCGCCAGGAGCGTGCGCAGCATGCCGCGCAGCGGGTCGGTGGCCCGCTGGAACTCGATCACCTCGCGCGACAGGTGGTAGATGCGTCGCGAGACGTCCGGGTCGCCCCCGAACACCTCGGTCTCGATCTGGTCGATGTCGCGGCGCAGCTCGTGCACCACGGGGCGGTAGTCGTCGACGACCCGGTCGAGGATCCCGTAGAGCACGGCGCGGGGCCCGAGCCGGAGCAGGTCGGGGTCGTCCTCGAGGCGCCGGCGGACGTCGGCGAGGTCGGGGGTCTCCGCGTGCCGCACCGCGACCACGAAGTCCACGCCCAGGAACAGGTGGATCTCGCCGACCTGCACGTCCTCCGCGGCATCGACGTACCAGGCGGGGCGCAGGACGACGAACTCGACGTCGTCGTAGCGCTCGAGCTTGGGCCGCTGGTGGGCGTGCACCGCGTCCTCGACGGCGAGCTCGGGCAGCGAGAAGTCCCGCGACACCCGCTCGATCTCGTCGTCGTCGGGACGCAGGAGGCCGATCCACGCGAAGTCCGCGGCGCCGCGCCCGTCGGCGGACTCCTCGTCGCGCAGCACCGCCAGCGTGCCGTCGAGGGACTCGGGCTCCGCCTCCCGGCGCCCGGCCCGGTAGACCGCGTTGTCGACGACGCTCATGCCGGGGCAGGTACCCCACGGCGGGTCACGCTACGACCCGCCGTCGGGAAATCCTTCGCCCGGCTCACGACCTGCGCACGAGCGAGGTCAGCGGATGGGGAAGGTCTGGGTCTGGCCGGCCGGGGGCACGTCCGACGTCGGCCGGTCGGCGGTGTTCGTCGCGATCGGCTGCGTCGTCGTCCCGCCCGACGACGGGCGGTTCGGCTGCGGCGACCCGGCCGCCGGTGCCGGGTGCCCTTCGGTGTCGTGCGAGTCGTGCGAGTCGTGCGACTCGTCCGCCGTGGCGGCGGCGTCGGACTCGTCGCCCCCGTCCGCGTCGCCGGAGGCGGCATGGTCACCGGAGTCAGCGAAGTCACCGGAGTCACCCGGCAGCCCGAGGTCCGCGAGGACGTCGCGGACCGTCTCCCGGGCCCGGTCGCCCGCCCGCTCGGCCTCGGCGCGGGCGTCGTCCTCGTCGCCGCTCCAGCCGTCCACCGTGCGCTCGGTGTGCCCCCCGTGGTCGCCGTGCCCCCCGTGGCCGCCGTCGTGGCCCGCCCCGTCGTGCGCCAGGGCGGTGCCGGCGCCCAGCGCACCGGTGACGGCGACCGTCAGCGTGGTGGCCGCGAGACGGGCGACGGTCGACGGACGGTGCTGGTCGTGCTCGGACGGGCGGGCCGCGTGGGCTCCCATGGTGGTGATCTCCTGCTCCCGGGTCACGGTGGCATCTCGAACATATCCCGGTGCGGCCACGGATACACGTCCTTCCGTCGGGGCCTACGCTGCGTGAGGTGGCCAGGTTCTACGACGTGCACCCGCAGAACCCGCAGCGGCGGACGATCGCCCAGGTCGTGGCGCTGCTCCGCGACGGCGGGTTGATCGTCTACCCGACCGACTCCGGGTTCGCCCTGGGCTGTCGCATCGACGCCCGGGAGGCGGTGGAGCGGATCCGCACGATCCGCCACCTCGACGACCGGCACCACTTCACGCTGGTCTGCCGGGACTTCGCCCAGCTCGGGCACTTCGTCGAGGTCTCGAACCCGGTGTTCCGGGCCGTCAAGGCCGCGACCCCCGGACCGTTCACGTTCATCCTGCCCGCCTCCCGCGAGGTGCCGCGCCGGCTGGCGCACCCCAAGAAGCGCACGGTCGGCGTGCGGATCCCGGACAACGCCGTGACCCGGGACCTGCTCGACGAGCTCGGCGAGCCGCTGCTCTCCAGCACCCTGCTGCTGCCCGGGGAGACCGAGCCGCCCACGGAGGGCTGGGAGATCGCCGAGCGTCTCGAGCACCAGGTCGACGCGGTGCTCGACTCGGGCGACCAGGGCAAGGAGCCCACCACCGTGGTCGACCTGTCCGGGCCCGAGCCGGAGATCGTGCGCCAGGGCGCGGGCGAGGAACGCGTCTGGCGGTGGTGAGCCCGCCGCCGCCGCGGGTCAGCCGCGGGTGACGTCGAACCGCACGTCGCGCCCCTGCACCGTGCTGACCGTGGCCTTCAGGTTCACCGGCTGACCGTTCTGCGTGCCGGTGCAGGTGATGGTCGCCCCGACGGTGGCCGGCAGCGGACCCGGGCACCGGACGCTGCCCGCGGGCAGGCGGGCCGCCTGCTCGATCTGCGCCGCGACGTCGGGCGCGGCGACGTCGGAGGACGGGAGCCAGCTCGTGGGGATGCCGACGGTGAGGGCCACGACCAGCGCGATCTCGAGCAGGGTGAGCAGCGCGCCGACGACGATCGCGGCGGTGGCCGTGCCGCGCCCGGTGAGCCGCTCGGTGGGCTGCTGCTCGAAGACCGCCCGCCCGGACGCGGCGATCCGGCGCCGCGCCACGATGCCGAGGACGAACCCGACCGGCGCGACGAGCACCGCGAGCACCAGTGCCACCACGGCCATCCGCGAGGCCCGGGTGGGGGCGGGAGCGGGCATCCGGTTCGGCCCGCCCGGGCCGTAGATCGACTGGACGGGCGGCCGGGGCGGCGGTCCGCCCGGCCCGCCGGACGGCGCGTGGGGGAAGGGGCCCGTCGGTGGTCGCGGCGGGCCCGGGGGCCCGGACGGGCCGGCTCCCGGGTACGGCCCCGGCGGGCGGCCCGGACCGGGCGGACCGGGCGGCGGGGCCTGCGGGGGCATCGGCGTCTCCGGGCGGTGCACGAGGGTCGGGGGCTCGCGCCGGATGGTAGCGACCCCGCCCGACGACGGGCACCGACCGCGGCCGGGTCGGGACACCACGATGCCCCCGCCGGACGGTGTCCGACGGGGGCATCGGGGGAGACGGATCAGGCCTCGGTCGTGCTGTCGGTCGAGCCCTCGGGGGAGGGGTCGACCGGGGCCACGCCCGCGATCTCGATGCGGCGGGGCTCCGGGGTCACCGGCTGCGGGGCGACGTGCGCGCCCGCGACCCGGACGGTGAGCACCCCGGCGTCGTACGACGCGCTCACGGCGTCGGCCGAGACGTGCCGCGGGAGGGCGAAGCTGCGGCGGAACGAGCCGCGCCGCGACTCGCGGAAGCCCTCGCCGTCGTGCTCCTCGCGGCGCTCGCCCGCGATCGAGAGCCGATGCTCGACGACCTCGACGGTGACGTCCGACGCGACGTCGACCCCGGGCAGCTCCACGCGGACCACGGCGTCGTCCCCGTCGCGCACCACGTCGGCCGCCGGGACGAACCAGGCGGACTCGGACTGCCGCGGCACGACGGAGCCGCGCACGAGGGCGTCGGCCAGACGGAAGGCGCCGAACGGCCCGACGAAGCGGGGGTGACGGAAGGTCAGTGCGGTCATGGTGGTCCTCCTCGGACTCGGAAGGGGGCCCGACCTTGCGGGCCGCTGACTCCTGCAACCTGAGTCGACCCCGCTCAATTCCCGCCGTCCCGCGGATTCTGGGAGCCTGGCCCCATGACTGAGCCCGGGCCCGACTACACCGCCGACGGCGTACCGACCTTCGACCACGTGCGCGACCGGATCGAGCAGCGCGCGGCCACCGCGAACGGCGCCGACGAGCTCGACGCCGCGACCCCGGAGGCGCACGACCTCGCCCAGCAGGAGGCCCTCCGCGCCGAGGCGGCCCGGGCGAAGCTCGAGGAGATCCGCCGCAGCCTCGGCTGATCTCACCGGCCCCTCAGCCGACGCACAGCTCCCGCGCGCACGGTGGGGAGCACGGACGCAGCGAGGAGGCCGGCGATGACGGTGACGACGCCGAGGGTCGGACGGGACCGCACGATCGCGGCGGCGCCGCTGCGCTGGTGGGCGGCCGACGCCCGGGGGCCCCGGCGGCACCAGGCCGACGCGGCCGCCGGCTTCACCGGCCGCGGGCCCCGGTACGCCCGGCACGCCCTCGCGGTGGCCGACGGGGTGGGCGACTCCCCCGCCGCGGCCCGGGCCGCCCGGATCGCGGTCGACCACGCCGTGCGCACCGCGGTCCTCGACGGGCGGGCCGACCTCGCGGTGCTCGCCGCCCACGACGTCCTCCTCGGTGCCGGCCTGCCGGGCGACGCCGCCCTCACCGTCGCCCTCGGACCGGACACGCGGCTGGCCGAGGCGACGTGGACGGTGGCGTGGGTCGGCGACGTCCGCGCGTTCGCGCTGGTCGACGGCCGACCGTGGCCCCTCACCCGCGAGCACACCGTCGGGGCGGACATGCGCGCGGCGGGGATCGCCGTCGCCGACCACCTCGACCACGTCCTGACGACGAGCGTGCGCACGCTCCGCGGCGCGGTCGGGATCGGGGTCACCGCGATCGCGGCGCCCGACGCGCTCGTGCTCGCCACCGACGGCGTCCACCGCGTCCTCGACCCCGACACGCTCGCCGCGGCGTGTGCCCGGACGTCGGTCCCCGACCTGGCGCAGGCCCTCGTCGACGCCGCCGGCCGGGCGGGGACCCGCGACAACGCGACCGCGCTCGTGGTGTCCACCGGCGCCTGACCCAGACTGACCGGGTGCGTGCCCTGTTCGACCTGACCGCCGCCTACGAACCCACCACGGCCCAGCGCCGCGATCCGGTCCCGCCGGTCGAGGCCGTGCTGTTCGACTTCTCCAACACGCTCTTCCACATGGTCGACACGGCCGACTGGCTGCACGCGGTCGGCGGGGCGACCGACCGGGAGATCCCGGTCGACGGCACGCTCGACGAGCTCGCCGCCGCGGCCGCGCTCCCGGAGGTCGCCGCCGCGCAGCAGGGCCGCGACCTCTCCGACGACGCCCACCGCGAGGCCATGCGCGCCTGGTTCTCCCGGGTGCGGGTGCTCCGCGGCGTCGAGGACACCGCCGTCGACCTGCTGCGCGGCGCGGACGCGTGGGTGCCCTACCCCGACACCGGCACCGTGCTGACGGCACTGGCCGGGCGCGGCGTGCGGGTCGGCGTGGTGTCCGACATCGGGTGGGACATCCGGGTCCATGCCCGCGCGGCGGGCGTCGAGCACCTCGTCGGCACCTGGGTGCTCTCCTGCGAGCTCGGCGTCGAGAAGCCCGACCCCGCCATGTTCACCACCGCCTGCACCGCGCTCGGCGCCGACCCGCGGGCCACGCTGATGGTCGGCGACAACCCGGCCCGCGACGGCGGGGCGGTGGCGGTGGGCTGCCGGGTGTTCCTGCTGCCGAGCGAGTTCCGGCTCGGGGAGCGCGGGCTCGGCGCCGTGCTGTCCCTGCTCGGCTGACCGGGAGGCCGGCCGTGGAGGAGGTGCTGCTCTGCGACGTCGACGGCACGCTCGCCCTGCGCGCGGACCGCTCGCCCTTCCCCGGCCCGCACGGTGAGCTGCGGGCGGGCGAGGACCTCCCCAACCTCCCCGTCATCCGGGTGCTCGACGACCTGCGCCGGTCCACGCCGCGGGTCGTGTTCCTCTCGGGTCGGACGGAGGCGGCGCGGGTGCCGACCGAGTGGTGGCTGCACGCGCACGTCCTCGGCGGGCGGGAGTGGCCGGAGCTGTACCTGCGTGCGGTCGGCGACACCCGTCCGGACGACGTCGTGAAACGGGAGCTGCACGACCGGCACGTGGCGGGGCGCCACACCGTGCGGCTGGTGCTCGACGACCGGTCGCGCGTGGTCGCGATGTGGCGCGCCCTGGGCCTGACCGTGCTGCAGGTCGCCGACGGCGACTTCTAGGCCGCCTGGCGGGCCCGCAGCGCCGTGACCGCCCCGAGCACGGCCACGACCCCCATCCCGCCGTAGAGGTACACCGCGGACGCGGCGGTGTCGTCGCCGCCCAGCGCCACCGCGACCCCGGCGAAGGCGGCCCCGAGCGCGACCGCCAGCATCTGGATCATCGTGATGGCCGCGGACGCCCGGTCGCCCTCGGCGTCGTCCGGGTCGTCGTCCGGGTCGTCGTCCGGGTCGTCGTCCGGACCGTGGGAGCCGCCGCCCGCCATCGCCCCCGCCGCCAGGTGCGGCCAGGCGACGCCGACGCCGAGCCCGGCCAGGAGGAGCCCGACGGCCCACCAGACGACCGCGCCGGGGGTCTGGGTGACGGTGAGGAGCCCGAACCCGGCCACACCGAGCAGGGGGCCGATCCCGACGGCGAGCCGTCCCCGGCCCACCGACGCGCTTCCCATCTCCCCGACCACCCAGCCACACGCGAGCGCGACACCGAGGAAGCCGGCCCAGACCGGCGCGAGCCCGCCCAGCCGCTGCCCGAACAGGGGCACGAAGGCCTCGACCGCGGAGATCCCGATCAGCACCGCCGCGGTCAGGTAGACCGCCGCGAGCGGCCCACCGCGGGTGAAGGTGGCGAGCGGCAGCACCCGCGCCGCCCCCGGTCGCCGTTCGTGGACGACCAGCGCCACCAGCAGCGCGAGTGCGACCACGAGGCCGCCCGCGGCCACCAGGATGCCGCGGGCGCCGACCCCCGACCCGGACACCGCGAGCCCGGACACCGACAGCACGGCCGCGGCGCCGCCCACCAGCAGGACCGACCCGAGCGGGAAGGGGGTCCGCGCGGAGGGCGGCCGGGGCGCGACGCGCCGCAGCCCCGCGGGCACCGCGAGGACGACGAGCAGGCTGACCCCGACCATCGTCACGAAGGCGCCCCGCCAGAGCCCGGCCTCGGCGAACACGCCACCGAGCAGCGGGCCGACGAGGAGCCCCACGCCCCACATCGCGGAGATCGCGGCGCTGCCGCGGGTCCACAGCTCGCGTGGCAGCGCGGTGCGCAGCAGCGCGTACGCCAGCCCCGCGAGCAGACCACCGCCCGCGCCCTGGACCGCCCGCCCGACGAGCAGCACCGCCATCGACGGGGCGACCGCGTCGATCGCGGTGCCCACCGCGAACGTCGCGGCGGCGAGCACGTAGGCGCGGCGGGCCGACCACACGGCGAGCGCCCGGCCGGTCAGCGCCGAGGCAACCGTGGCCGGGAGCAGGTAGACCGTGACCACCCAGGAGTAGAACCGCTCGCCGCCGATCTCGGCGATCGCGGACGGCATCAGGCTCGCCGTCACGTAGGTGTCGATCGCGAACAGCAGCACCCCGCCGCAGAGCACCCCGACCGCGCCCCGGCGCCCGGGGGCGAGCAGGCCGGCCCACCCCGCCGTCATGATCCCGACCGTCGCACGGACCCCAGGATGCTCCACCGCGGCGGCCGCGACACGTACGGAAATCGCCCCGCGGCCTGTAGTCTCCTGCGTCCGGAGGAGTCACCGACACCGGAGGACCGGCGTGGCCGAGAACGCCCCCGAGGGACCCGAGCGCTCGGACGTCCCCGGCGGACCGGACGACCCGGGGCCCACCGCCCGCCGGATCATCGTCGGCGCCCAGCTCAAGCGGCTGCGCGAGGAGGCCGGGGTCACCCGCTCGGCCGCCGGCTACCACATCCGCGGCAGCGAGTCGAAGATCAGCCGCATGGAGTCGGGCAAGGTCGGCTTCAAGCACCGCGACGTCGACGACCTGCTCACCCTCTACGGCGAGGGCGCCACCGAGCGCCGCGCCCGGCTCCTCGAGCTCGCGCAGCAGGCCAACGAGCCCGGCTGGTGGCAGCGCCCCGGGGAGGCCGTGCCGGACTGGTTCTCCGAGTACGTGGGCCTCGAGTCGGCGGCGGTGCGCATCCAGACCTACGAGCTGCTGTTCGTGCCCGGCCTGCTCCAGACGCCGGACTACGCGCTCGCGATCATGACCCGGGGCCACCCGGAGCGCGCCGGCGCGACCGAGCGCGAGCGCCTCGAGGTCCGCATGAAGCGCCAGCGCGTCCTCGACCGGCCGGGGGCGCCGCGGCTCTGGGCGGTCGTCGAGGAGGGCGTGCTGCACCGCCCGATCGGCGGCCCCGCGGTCCTCGGCGCCCAGCTCGACCACCTCGCCGAGATGGCGCGCCGCCCGAACGTCACCCTCCAGGTCCTGCCCTCGGAGCTCTCCGGCTACGGCAGCGAGACGGCGTTCACCATGCTCCGCTTCGCCGAGCCCGACGTCCCCGACATCACCTACATCGAGGGCCTCACCGGCGCCCTGTACCTCGACCGTCGCGCCGAGGTGGAGGAGTACTCGCGGCAGATGGACGAGCTGACGATCGACGCGCTGAGCCCCGACGAGAGCCGGGGTCTGCTCGCCAAGCTGCGCGCCGGCACTCCCTGACGCCACCCGCGACCGGAGCTTCTGCACATGCAGACGGCGCTCGCGGGTGCTACCGTCGTACCGGTTTCAAGCACCGACGGCGGACGGGACGACCGATGCACACCACGGCCTCGCACCTCACGGGTGCGGCGTGGCGCCGCAGCCGGCGCAGCGGCAAGCAGGGCAACTGCGTGGAGCTGGCCGCCGTCGGGTCGGACGGGTACGTCGCCGTCCGCAACTCCCGCTTCCCCGACGACGCCGCGCTGCTGCTGACCCGGGCCGAGCTCGGCGCCTTCCTCTCCGACGTCCGCGCCGGCCGGTTCGACGACCTCCTCGGGAGCGCCTGATGGCCGCCCCGGTCCACCACGACGCGCTGCGCGGTCGCGCGCACTGGCTCACCTGCGCCCTCGACGGCCGCGACCACGCGGTGCTCGCGCACGACCCGGAGTCGGGCGCGCACCGCGCCGCCTGCGGCCGGACGGTCTGGGCCTCCTCCCTCGCGAGCCCGCCCGCCGCGCGCTGCCCGGAGTGCGCGGTGGCCACCGGGGAGGGCGACGGCACCGACCGCCGCCCGTCCCTGCTGGACCGCCTGCTGGGCCTGCGCGCCGCCTGACTACCGCGTCCCGACGAGATCGGCCATCGTCTCCAGCGTGGTCCGGTCGCCGCCGACCACCATGGTGGTGACCAGGGAGTCCCGCCACGCCCCGAGCTCCTCGGCGATCTTCGCCCGCGGACCGACCAGGGCCACCTTCTCGACGAGGGCCGTCGGCACCGCCTGCGCGGCCTCGGCCTTCCGCCCGCCGAGGTAGTGCTCCTGGATGGCCGCGCACTCGTCCTCGAAGCCCATCCGCGCGAACACGCGGTAGTGGAAGTTGACGTCCTTGGCGCCCATGCCGCCGATGTAGAGGGCGAGGTGGTCGCGCACCCGGTCGGCGGCGGCCTCGACGTCGTCGTCGATCTCGACCTGCACCATGCAGACGACCTCGTAGCCCTCCGGACGGCCGCCCTCCCGGCGCGCGAAGCCCTCGTCGAGGGACTCCCGGTAGTGCCCGTCGTCGTACGGCGAGTAGAAGAGCGGGATCCAGCCGTCGGCGATCTCGGCGGCGAGGGCGACGTTCTTCGGTCCCTCCGCGGCGAGCAGGATCGGCAGGTCGGTGCGGCGCGGGTGCAGCGTCGAGCGCAGCGGCTTCCCGAGCCCCGTGCCGCCCGGGTAGGGCAGCGGGTAGTGCTCGCCGTCGTTGACGAGCTTCTCCCGCGCGATCGCGTCGCGCAGGATCCGCACGTACTCCCGCGTGCGGGCCAGCGGCTTCGGGTAGGGCGCGCCGTACCAGCCCTCGACGACCTGCGGGCCGGACGCGCCGACTCCGAGGGCCATCCGGCCGTCGGAGAGGTGGTCCAGCGTCATCGCCGCCATCGCGGTCGCGGCGGGGGTCCGCGCGGACATCTGCACGATCGACGTCCCGAGCCGCAGCCGCGTGGTCGCCGCCCCGAGCCACGCGAGCGGGGTGAGGGCGTCCGACCCGTAGGCCTCGGCGGTCCAGACCGAGTCGAAGCCGAGCTCCTCGGCCGTCCGGACCCGGTCCGCCATCTCGGGCGGCGGCCCCGCGCCCCAGTACCCCAGCGCCAGTCCCAGCTGCACGTGTTCTCCTTCTCGGACGAGCTTCTCGGACGGGCTGTCAGCGCCGCAGCATCGGCGCCGGGGGGTCGCCCGGGCCGAGGGTGAGGACCTCGACGAAGCCCTCGACCAGGCAGCGGCCGAACAGCTCCCGGTCGGTGATCGCGGCGGGGTCGATGTTCGCGCCGAGGCAGCACGTGTCGCCGTGGGTCACCATCGTGATCATCGCGGCGCAGCCGGGGCGGGGCGCGAACGGGAACATCCGGTCGACCTTCGCGCCGGCGAGGTAGACCTCCTCGCGGATGCCCGGCACGTTGGACGCCTGCAGGTCGTTGCCCTTGGTGACGCCCCCGGCGACGGCCGCCATCACGCTGCCCGGCAGGCGCGCGAGCAGCGGCGAGACGAGCCCGACGTCGTCGGCGGCGGGTTCCGCCCGCCCCCGCGCGACGTCGGCGGCGATGCGCGCCATCCGCGCCGCCGGGTCTTTCTCGACGAGGTCGCCGGTCAGCCGCAGGGACGCGATCCGGTTGCCGCCGGCCGCGTCGTCCTCGGAGCGCAGCGACACCGGGATGGACATCCGGATCGTGTCGGTGGGGCTGCCCAGCGCCTCGTGGTAGAGCCGGAACGCGCCGAGCAGCGCCGCGAGGTAGGCGTCGTTGACGGTGCCGCCCACCGCCTTCGCGGCCGCGCGGAACGGCGCGAACGGCATCTCCATCGACACGAACCGCCAGTCGGGCCCGCGCGGCGCGAGCAGCGGGGAGGGGGTCGCGCCGGGGTCGCCGATGACCCGGATCGCCGACAGCCCGAAGGCCACCGCCTCCCGGGCCTTCGCGATCGGGTCGCGCAGCGCGGAGCCGACGGCCCGCACCATGTGCACCGGGACGGCGGCGAGCGCCTCGGCGTCGTGCCGGACCTGCCGGCCGAGCGCGGCCCAGGGACCCGGGCCGGCGTCGGCCGGGGGCGGCGGCTGGGGCTTGTCGCGGTCGGTCTCCCGCGAGCGGTTCAGCAGCCCGTTCAGCAGCTGGACGCTGCCGAGCCCGTCGGTGGTCGCGTGGTGGAGCTTGAGCAGGTAGGCGGCGCGGCCGTCGGGCAGGCCCTCGACGAGCACCGCCTCCCACGGCGGGCGCTCCCGGTCGAAGGGGGTGAGCGCGAGGTGCTCGGCGATCCGGAGGACCTCCGACCAACCCTCCCCCGCCGGCACGGACAGGCGCCGCACGTGGCGGTCCAGGTGGAAGTCCGGGTCCGGCGACCAGACCGGGGCACCGAGCCCGAGCGGCGGCTCGACCACCCGCTTGCGGAAGCGGGGCACCATGCGGGTCGCCCAGTCGTGGGCGTCGACCAGGCGCGACCAGTCGGGCACGGCGTCGAGGTCGGCCACCGCGACCATCGTCGAGCGCAGCGCCGGGTCGGCCTCCGCCCGCCACATCATGGTCTCGAAGGCGGACATCTCGTCGGCGTCCGCCCAGCGCAGGCCGGTCTCGCTCACGGCTTCTCCTCCAGTCCCAGCGTCTCCAGGAACAGCCCGCGGACGTGCGCGACGTGATCGTCGAGAGTCTCGACGGTCCAGTCGCCGGTGTCGATCGGAGGGTGCACGGTGACCTGGGCCGTGCCCGGTCGGATCGTGCGGTCGTGGCGCCACATCAGCTCGCCGGCGTTCTCCAGCACGATCGGGACCATCGGCACCCCGGCCTGCATCGCGATGTGGAAGGCGCCCTTCTTGAACCGCCCGGGCCGCGGCGTGGGCGAGCGCGTGCCCTCCGGCGCCATCGCCAGCGACATCCCGCCGCGCACCTTCTCGACGGCGGGTCCGAGGGCCTGCTTGGCCTGGTCGGTGTTGCCGCGTTCGACGAAGGCGACGTCGGCGACCTGGAAGAGCTGCCCGAACACCGGCATGGTCCGCGCCTCGGCCTTGGCCACGCCGGTGAAGTCGTGGCGCAGCAGGGTCATGACGATGATCGGGTCGATCAGGCTCTGGTGGTTGAACACGAACACCGCCGGGCGCTGCGACCAGAGGTGCTCGGCGCCCTCGACCTCGACGTCGATCCCGGCCAGGCCCAGCCCGAGCTCGGACCCGAGCGACCCGGCGAGATTGACCCCGTGGTGGCGCGAGAGCCGCAGCAGCGCCGATCCGAGCGCGGCCGCGGTCCCCGAGAAGAACCCGGTGTAGAAGCCGAGGGTGCCGCCGAGGGCACCGACCGGTGGGACCGCGCCGCGGGGGGCGACGGGCAACGTCGGGTGGATCCCGTCGCCCGCCCCGACCACGGTGGGGTGCGCGGCGAGGTCGAGCACGGCGCGGTCCTCGGCCGGGGCGTAGACGAACGCCTGCCCGAGGTCGACGTCGTGGTCGTCGGCCCAGCCGACCACCGCGGCGGCCGCGTCGGGGCCGCTGCACACCGGGGAGCCGAGGCCCGCGACGACGTCGCCGTCGTAGGAGAGCCGGGTCGCGACCACGTCGTCCGCGCCGAGCGCCTCGGCGAGCGGCGCGACGTCGAGCGGGGTCGCCGCCGACACGAGGACCACCCGGTGGCCCCGGCCGGCGTGCCGGACGGCGAGCCGCCACACCTCGGGGTGCAGCCAGGACGCGGTGGTGGCCCGGAACGTCGCCGCGCACTCCTGGGCGACCTCGTCGACCGACCGGCCACGTCGCGCCCGCACCACCCGCTCGACGTCGGCCGGGGTCACGGCCGCCGGTCCGGAGACCCCGCTCGCGACGTCGGCCACGAACCGGCCCCACAGCGAGTCGGGCGCGGCGAACGGCGCGATCGGGCTGCCCGCGAGGAGGCCGCCGTCGACGACGACGAACGCGGTGACCGTCTCGTTAGCCGGTGCGGCGTCGATCCGGGCGACGGTGCTCATGCCAGCAGCTCCTCGGTCAGGCGCTCCTCGAGCCGGGCCAGCTCGACGAGCCGGCCCCGGACCTCGTCGATCTCGGCCAGGAACGCCGCGCGACCCTCCCGGCCGGCCCCGTCGAGCAGGCCGCGGTTGCGCGCGAGGTCCAGCGCCGAGGTGTACAGCTCGATGGACACCGAGTCCGGCCGGGCCACCCGGCCCTGCCGGAGCATCTGGCGTCCCAGCCCGAGGCACTCGCGCGGGAACGCCTTCGCGTCGATCTCCCTGGCCGGGTCGGTGCCCGCGAGCTTCGTCGCCACCACCCACTGGGCGTCGACGAACGAGCGCAGGGTCCGGGGCGCCACGAGGAACCGGGCGTCGTGGAGCAGGGTCGTGGCGCCGTCGTCGTCGGTGACCCGCTCGCGCCACCGCGGGTCGAGCAGGTCGGTCTCGGCGGTGATCTCGTCGGAGAACCGCCGCTTGGACGGGAAGAAGAACTCGAACTTGAGCAGGTCGCGCAGGGCGAGCGCGTCCGCCCACGCCGCCTCGAGCGGGTCGGTGCCCGCCGGCGCGCGCGAGGCCGCGAGCAGGGCCAGTTCGACGATCGCGCGGTCGACGAAGTGGTGGATCGCGCCGTTGCGGTAGAACGCGGCCACCCGGTGGCGGCCCTCGCGGATCGACCAGACCGGTTCGTCGCCGCCGTCGTAGCGCTCGACCACCTCCCCGGTGACGAGCCGCTCGAGGGTGCGGGAGAGCCCGCCGTCGTGCAGGCCCTCGCGGGGTCCGGGGCGGCCGAGGGCGTCGAGGTGGTCGAGCAGGGGTTCGGTGGACACCCGGATCTGCTCGTGGGTGAGGGCCCGCCCACCCGTGCCGAGCAGCGCGAAGGTCACGAGGGCGGTCGGGGTGGCCGGTGTCGCGCGGTTGATCCCGTCGCAGATCGTGAAGGCGACCTTGTCGAGCCGGTTCGGGCCCTCGCCGGCCTCGTCGAGGGCCGCCCTGAGCGAGAACGGTTCCCCGAACCGCACCCGCGCAGTGCCGTGGTTGTGCCGCTGCCCGCGCACGTACCGCGCGAGCCAGCCGAGGCCCTCCGCGGACTTGCCCTGCCCGCCCTGCTCGGCGGCCATCGCGTCGAGTTCGTAGAGCCGGTCGTAGACCATCGAGGTCGGGACCAGCTGGACGTCCGGGGCGCGGCCGTCGTCGAGGGCCGCGACGAGGTAGGCGAGCAGCCCCATGCTCGGCCGGCGCAGCTTCCCGGTGCGCGAGCGACCGCCCTCGATGTACCACTCGAGGTTGAACCGTTTCGCCACGAGGTGGGCGATGTACTCGCGCAGCGCGAGCTTGTAGACGCGGTCGTCGCCGCTGGAGCGCCGGATGAACACGACGCCCGCGCGCTTGCCCAGCGGCCCGATCGGCCAGAACGACATGTTGTTGCCGCCGAGCACGGTGTTGCGCGGCAGGTCGAGGTCGCGCAGCACCTCGCCGAGCACGAGCGGGTCGGCGTAGGAGCGGTGGGTCGGGAGGAAGACCAGCGGCGCGGCGCGGTTGAGCTCGCGCAGCGGCTCGACGGTCTCGGCGTCCACCTCCACCTCCCACGCCGTGGTGTGCAGCGGGGAGAGCGCGACGCGGAAGGCGTCGATCGAGAGCGGGTTCTGCACGGCCGCGAGGTCGGCGAGCCGGTCCCGCATCTCGTCGAGCACCTCGTCGAACGGGCGGCCCTCGGACTCGGCGAGCTCCCGGACCTTCTCCCGGACGCGGGTCGACGCGACGATCTGCTCGACGACCAGCCGCGGCACGGTGTAGTGGTCGCCGATCACGGCACGCTCGGCGCGCTCGCAGGCGAGCACCCCCGCGCGGTGCACGTAGGCGGCCAACGGCTCCTCGCGGGCCTGCTCGTCGTGCCGGCGGTCCAGGTCGGCGAGCGTGGCCGGCTCGCCCTCGACCACCCGCACCCGGTCCGGGACCGAGCGCGCGAGCCGGCGCTGCCAGAAGGCGGGCGGCCGCCGGTGACCGAGCAGGGCGAGCAGGTCGGCCGCCTTCGGGCGGTGCGGGGCGCCCGAGCCGTCGGCCCACTCGGCGGCCCGCGTCGGGGGCAGCCAGGTCACGCGGACCGGGACGACGGTCGTCCCGCCGTCCGCGCCCGCGAGCGCCCGCTCCAGGTCGTCGACGGTCAGGCACACCGGGGCACCGGGATGGTGCTGCGCGGCCCAGTCGGCGATCAGCTCGCGCTCAGGCGCGGTGCGCGCCGCCCCGAGCACGATCACCGCCCCGGTCCCACCGGTCGTCGGGGCTTCCTCCCGGACGCCAACGGCCATCGCCCTGCACCCCCGTCGTCGCGGTCGAGCTGTGGTCGAACTCCGCTGGCATGGTTACCCACGCCACACCCGATCACGCCGACCGACCGGACGGGTCAGCCGCGCATGATGAACCCTGCCCGCCGACGGTAGGTCGCCGGCGCCTCGTGGAACTCCTGCTTGAACCGGCGGCTGAAGGACGCCAGGTCGGCGAAGCCGCAGGAGTGCGCGATCTCGGTGAGGGAGAGCGCCGCGTCCCGGGGGTCGAGCAGCCGGCGGCGGGCGTGCTGGAGCCTGCGGGTGCGGATGAGCGCGGACACCGAGAGGTCGCCGTCGGCGAACACCCGGTGCAGGGTGCGGACCGAGATGAAGAAGGCGCGGGCGATCTCCTCGGGCCCGAGGTCGGGGTCGGCGAGGTGGTCGACGACGTACTCGTCGACCCGGGCCCGGAGGTCCTCGGCGCTGCCCGGGGACAGCACCTCGTCGCGGCGCAGCGACTCGCCGACGGCGGTTCCGAGGAGGGCGGCGAGCTGACCGGCGAGCCGTCCGGCCGCGGTCTCGCCGAGGTCGGGCGGTGCGGTGGCGGTCTCGGCGAGGGCGTGCCCGACGATCGTGCCGAGGCGGTCCCGTCCGAGCGTCCGTGCCGTGGCGGCCCGCGTGACGTCGACGCCGAGCGGCACCAGCTCGCGGGGCCAGGTGAGCACGTTCAGCGTCCACGGGCCGTCGAAGTGCCAGGCGAAGGGCCGGTCGGTCTCGTAGACGGCGTAGTGCCCCGGCGTCAGCACCGCCTCGCGTCCGTCCTGCTCGAGCACCGCGCGGCCGCGGGTCACCATCCCGACCTGCAGGTAGGTGCGCGGGTCGACGCGGACCAGGCCCGGGGTGCGGCGGGCGCTCTGACGCACCGAGCTGACGACCGCCGCGGACAGGTGCCCGACGAGCGTGCTGCGCACCGAGGAGACGAACTCCCGGTCGGTGTCCACCGTCTCGTCGACGTCGAGCGACACGAAGTGCTCACGCAGGATGTCGTTCCAGCCCCCGAGCCCCTGCGTGGTCTCCGCGGCACAGCCCACCCCGGGCTCGTCGAACGGCCCGACGGGGTGCATCGCTCGTGTCATGGGCGGGTGGCTTCCAGTGGTGGTCGTCCGACGCTAGAGCCGGGGGTCGCGAGCCCGCAAGACGTGGCACGCAGCGACAAGCCTGCTCGGTGTGTCGCGGGCCACCATCGCAGACAGTCGATGACGACTCCGCCACCACCACTGCCAGGAGGAGCTTCGTGACCGCTCTGGACGACCTGACCCTGACGCCGACCACGACCGTCCGCGCCGCCTGTCCGCACGACTGCCCGGACACCTGCGCGATGCTCGTGACCGTCGAGGACGGCCGCGCCACCAACGTGGCCGGGGACCCCGACCACCCGATCACCCGCGGCGGGCTCTGCGTCAAGGTCAACAACTACCCGGACAAGACCTACAGCCCGGACCGGCTGCTGTACCCGATGAAGCGGGTCGGACCGAAGGGCCTCGGCCGCTTCGAGCGGATCTCCTGGGACGAGGCGCTGGAGACGATCGCGTCGACGTTCAAGGCCAAGATCGCCGAGCACGGCGCCGAGACGGTCATGCCGGTCAGCTACCTCGGCAACCAGGGCATCCTCAACGGGCTGTCCGTCGGTGACGCGTTCTTCCACCGCCTCGGCGCCACCATCACCGAGCGCACGTACTGCGACTCCGGCGCCTGCACCGCCTACGCCTCCACCGTCGGCGCGACGGCGGGCGTGGACCCCGAGAGCATCGTCCACTCGAAGTACATCATCATCTGGGCGTCGAACACGATCTCGACGAACCTGCACCTCTGGCCGATCATCGCCGAGGCGCAGAAGCGCGGCGCGAAGGTCGTCTGCATCGACCCGGTCCGGCACAAGACGGCCCGCCGCGCCGACTGGCACATCCCGATCCGCCCGGGCACCGACAACGCGCTCGCCCTGGCGATGATGCACGTGATCATCGCCGAGGGGCTGCACGACGAGGACTACGTCCGCGAGCACACGCTGGGCTTCGACGAGCTCGCCGAGCGCGTGCAGCAGTACACCCCGGAGTGGGCGTCCGAGGAGACCGGCATCCCGGTCGAGGACATCCGCACCCTCGCCCGCGAGTACGCCACCACCGACCCGTCGATGATCCGCATCGGGGTCGCGATCGAGCGGCACGCGGGCGGCGGCCAGACCGTGCGCTCGATCGCCTGCCTGCCGGCGCTGGTCGGGGCGTGGCGCCACGTCGGCGGCGGGCTGCTGCAGCTGCCGCTGTGGGCGCACCCGGTCAACTGGCCCGCCTTCATCCACCCCGAGTTCCGCACCCCGGGCACCCGGGTCATCAACCAGTTCCTGCTGGGGCGGGCCCTCACCGGCGAGATGGATCTCGACACCCCGGTGACCGCGCTGATGGTCTACAACTCGAATCCGATGGTCGTGGCGCCGGAGCAGGAGAAGATCGCGCGGGGCCTCGAGCGCGAGGACCTCTTCACCGTGGTCAGCGACCACTTCATGACCGACACCGCGCGCTACGCCGACATCCTCCTGCCCGCGACGACGGCGCTCGAGCAGCACGACATCATGTTCAGCTGGGGCCACTTCTACGTCACGCTGAACACGCCCGCCGTCGAGCCGGAGGGCGAGTCGGTGCCCAACACCGAACTGTTCCGGCGGCTCGCGGCCGCGATGGGCTTCGACGACGAGTACTTCACCCTCTCCGACGAGCAGCTGCTCGAGCAGAGCTACGACTGGTCGGCGCCCGCGATGGAGGGCATCACGCTGGAGTCGCTGCGCGAGACCGGGTGGGCGCGGCTGAACCTGCCGGGCCCGGACGAGTACCGCCCGCACGCCGAGGGCGGGTTCCCGACGCCGAGCGGGAAGACGGAGTTCAGGAGCTCCGCGCTGGAGGCGATGGGCAACTTCGTCGTGAACCTGTTCCGGCAGCTCTCCGACGACCACCAGCCGGGCACCCCGGTCGACCCGCTGCCGCACTACATCGCCCCCCGCGAGAACAGCGAGCTGTACCCGCTGAACCTGCTCTCACCGAAGTCGCACGCGTACATCAACTCCAGCGCGGGCGACCAGGCGATGCAGAAGCGGGTCCAGGGCGAGCAGACGGTGACGATCCACCCGGCCGACGCGCAGGCCCGCGGCATCGACGAGGGCAACTACGTGGCGGTCTCCAACGACCGGGGACGGTTCGTGGCGCTCGCGAAGATCTCCGAGGAGGTCGCACCCGGCGTCGTCGTCTGTCCCATGGGATCGTGGGGCAAGAACGCGAAGGAGGGCACCACGGTGAACGCCGTCAACCCGTTCGTCTTCGCGGACCTGGGGAACGCACCGACGTTCTCCGACACGCGCGTCGAGGTCACCCCGGTCTGAGATGAGCACCGTCGCCGACGCGCACCTGCGGACACCGAAGGTCCACGGACCCGACGTGTCCGTCGGTGCGGCGCGCGTGTTCTTCCTCGACGGGCACGTGCACGCGCTGCTGCTCGTCGACCGGGGCGTCCTCGTCGCGGTCGTCGAGCGGGAGGACCTCGAGGGCGTTCCCGACGCGGCCCGGGCCCGGTCGGTCGGTGTCCTCACCGGCCGGGTCGCCGCCCCCGACGACGACCTCGAGGCGACCCGGCAGGCCATGGCCGCCCGGGCGCAGCGCCGGCTCGCCGTCGTGGACGACGCCGGGACGCTGCTCGGGCTGCTGTGCCTCAAGCGCCACGGCCGCGGGTTCTGCTCGGCCGCCGACGTCGCGGCCCGCGACGCCGAGCGGGCGGCGAACCAGGTCGGCTGACCCGCCCGACACGACGACGCCGGCCCTCCCGTGGTGGGAGGGCCGGCGTCGGTGCGTGCAGGATCAGAGTCCGAGGTTCATCCCGCTCAGCGGGGACGCCTGGTCGCCGCCGTCCTCGCCCTGGTCGCCCTGGTTCTGGTCGCCCTGGTTCTCGTCGGCCTTCTGCTCGTCGGCCTTCTGCTCGTCGGCCTTCTGCTCGTCGGCCTTCTGCTCGTCGGCCTTCTCATCGTCCGCCGCGCGGTGCTTGCCGCCCTCCTGGGCCTGCTGGACCGGCTCGGTCTCCTGGGCGGGCGTCGCCGCGGCGGCCGGGGTGGCCTCCGCCGGGGCAGCCTCGGCCGGGACGGCCTGCGCGGGCGCGGCCTGGGCCGGGGCCGGCACGCCGAGCAACGAGCTGAAGACGCTCATGATCGGCGACTCCGGCGCGGCGGGAGCCGGAGCGGCCGGGGCAGCGGCGGGCTGAGCCGCAGCGGGCTGAGCCGCGGCCGGCTGAGCCGCAGCGGGCTGAGTCGCGGCCGGCTGAGCCGCGGCCGGCTGAGCCGCAGCGGGCTGAGCCGCGGCCGGCTGAGCCGCAGCGGGCTGAGCCGCAGCCGGCTGAGCAGCCGCGGGGGCCGGAGCAGCCGCGGGGGCCGGGGCGGCCGCGGGGGCCGGGGCGGCGGCGGGGGCCGGGGCGGCGGGCGCCGGGGCCGCCAGCGCGGTGGCCGGCGAGGCGACGGCCACGGCGAACACGCCGACGGCCAGGGCGCGGATGCGCGCGGACAGGGACACGGACGACCTCCACTGCAGGGCGGGGAGCGGGAACAGGCGCGCACGGCGCCCGCGGGGGATGTTGTCGACGTAACGAGTCCCATGGCGGGGCGATGCGATCTCTCCCCCCGGGATCTGCCGATCGAGGGCATCAGGTTCCCCCGCTGGGGGTACGCGGTCCGACCGTCCGCAGGACGAGTAGCCCGGACAGGCGACGCAGTAGGCGGTCTACCTCGTCCTCGTCCTCATGGGCCTCGCGACGCTCGTCGCGATCCTCTCCGGCGTGATCGACAACGTCGTCACCTTCTGATCGGCGGTATCGAGCACGTGACCTCGCGGCGCGCGTCCTCGACCCGGCTCATGGTGCTGCGGCTGCGGTCGTCGGTCTCCCGGAACGAGGTGCGGAACGCGAAGCGTTCGTCCCAGGTGTCGGCGTCGGTGACACCGTCGAGCAGCTCCGCGGCCGGACCGTGCGCGACCACGCGGCGAGCGCGAGGGCGCCGCCGCCCCGGATGCCGGCGAGTTCCCCGGTACCGCTGCCCTCGACGATGCGCAGGTACTCGTCCGAGCGGTCCGCCCCGCCGGTCGACGCCGAGTGCAGGTAGGCGAAGGCGCCCGACCGTCCGTCGACGGAACCCTCGAACGCGTCCATCGCGACGTAGCTGCCGATCGTCCCGTCGTAGGCGAGGTGAACAGCGTCGTCGAGCGCCCGGACACGGCCCCGGAGTACGTCTTCGTCAGCCGGGCGAGCCCGAGGGGGAGAGCGGTCTCGACGGGTGCGTCGAGGGGGAGGTCGACGGCCTCGAACGACGTGACCTCGAAGGTGCCGGTGGTCTGCATGGCCCGGACGCTAGGGGCGCGACCCGTCGTCGGGATTGAAGAATCGCGACCCCGTGCCAGGGTGACGCCATGGTCAGCCACACCGAACCCGGGATCGCCGTCGTCACCGGAGCGGGCTCCGGGCTCGGGCGGGTGATCACGCGGGCCCTGCTCGACGACGGGTGGCGGGTCGCCCTGGCCGGGCGGCGCGCGGATGCCCTCGAGGAGACGGCCGGCGGCCGGGAGCAGGCCCTCGTCGTCCCGACCGACGTCGCCGACGCCGACGCGGTCGCGGCCCTCTTCCGAGCCGTGCTCGACCGGTGGGGGCGGCTGGACCTGCTCGTCAACAACGCCGGCATGACGGGGCCGGTGGGCACGCCGGACGAGGTGGACGTCGACGGGTGGAACGCGACGGTCGGGGTCAACCTCACCGGCTCGTTCCTGTGCGCCCGCGAGGCGTTCGCGATCATGCGGGCGCAGGATCCGCAGGGCGGCCGGATCGTCAACAACGGCTCGATCGCGGCGCACGTCGGGCGACCCGGCGGGATCGCGTACACGGCGACGAAGCACGCGATCACCGGGATCACGCGCTCGATCGCCCTCGACGGCCGGCCGTTCGGGATCGCCTGCGGCCAGTTCGACGTGGGCAACGCCGCCACCGACATGACCGCCCGGATGCGCGAGGGCATCGTGCAGCCGCACGGCGAGCGCATGGTCGAGCCGACGTTCGACGCCGAGCACGTCTCCGACGCGGTGCGCTACATGGTGGGACTGCCGCTCGACGCGAACGTCCCGTTCCTGACCGTGATGGCCACGACGATGCCCTACCTCGGGCGGGGCTGACCGGGTCAGTAGGGGGGGTCGTCGTCCTGGTGGTCGGTGGGCGGTGGGGTGGTGCGTCTGATGGGGCGGCGGGCGAGGAGGTATTCGACGGTGGCGAGGGCGGCGGTGGTGATGCGGCCGTCGGGGGTGGGTCTCGGGGTGTAGTCCGTGGTGGTCGGTGCGGGCTCGTGGACCGGTGTGTCGTGGTGGGCGGGTAGCGGGTCGGGCAGGGGGCGGACGACGCGGCTGCGGGTGTGGTGGACGGTGCCGGTGGGGTCGGTGATCTCGAAGTGGCCGGGAGTGGGTTGGTGGTAGGTCCAGCCGCGGCGGTGCTTGGCGGCGTGGTGAGCGGGGCAGAGGTTCGCGAGGCCGTCGGCGCGGGTGCGGCCGCCGTGCTGCCAGTCGAGGGTGTGGTCGTGTTCGCAGCGGCGGGCGAGCACGGTGCAGCCGGGGGCGACGCAGACGGGGTCGCGGGCGTCGATCCAGCGGGCGAGGGCGGCGCCGGGCAGGCGGCGGTCGGCGTCGCGGTTGGTGGTGGCGGGGTGGTCCTCGGGTGCGGCGTCGCGGGAGCGGCGGTGGGCGGCGAGCAGGTCGGCCAGCCACGGGTCGTGTGCGCCGGTGGTGTCGAGTTCGTCGAGCAGTGTCTCGGGGGCGGTGATCTCGACGGTGCGGCGCCGGTGGCGGGGGTCGTGGCTCGCGTGGGGTGGGGCGCGGTGGACGAGCAGGTGGGTCAGTCGGCCCTGCTGGTCGTGGACGAGAACGTGCCAGCGGGCGGCGCCGAGGTCGTGGGCGCGGCGGCGGGCGATCTCGGGCAGGGTGCCGCCGAGGCCGGGGAGTTCGGCGGGTCGTTCGTCGTGTCCGAGCAGGGTCGACAGGCGCATCCGCAGCGCGACCCCGGCCGGGTGCGGCAGCACCTCAGGCGCCGGGCCGACGCCCGGGCCGTCGTCGCAGGCGCCGTCGGGACCGCCTGACTCGTCCGGCCCGCTGTCGTCGGGGCCGTCGTCGGGGCCGTCGTCGGGTCCGTCGTGGGGGTCGTTGTCCGGGTGGCCGGCGAACTCGGCCACCACGGCGTCGGTGACCGCGGAGTCGTCGAGCCCGGCCAGGGTGCCGTCGAGGAGCCGGGTGAAGATCCGGGCGCACAGGAACCCGAGCCCCAGATCGACCCCGAGCACCGCCAACCGGGCCTGCACCGCGACCGCCAGCGCGTCCAGATGGGACTTGGCGTCCTGGGCGAGGTCGGGGCGCAGGTCGTAGCCACACAGGTCGACCGCCCCCGACGGGGAGGTCCGCGCGGCCACCCGCGCCCGCGCCACCGCGGCCGCGAGCCGCCCCGCCGCCCACTGCGGGTCCAGCGCCCGGGCGACCTCGAGGATCCGTTCCCGCAGCGCCTGGTAGGCCAACCCGGGCGCCTCGGGCAGCACGATCCGCACCACCTCGGCGACCTGGTGGTCCTCCAGCCCCTCGGTGGCGGAGTCGAAGATGTCGGCCTTGCGTTCCTCCAGCAGCCCGGCGTACATCGCCTCGCCCAACGCCGGCTGGGCCTCCAGCACGAAACACGCCAGCCCGTAGCGGGCCGACGCCGTGATCGGCGACCAGCCCAGATTCGCCGCCGCCGCCTTCGGGGCGAACCCGTCGTCGAGGACCCGGCGGCAGTCGTCGGCGCGGGCCCGGCAGGTCTGGCGCAGCGCGTCGAGGAACACCACGTCGTCGTGGTTGCGCTGCCGGAACGCCGCCCGCATCCACGCCGCGGCGTGCTGCCCGGTCAACTCGGCCGGCGACACCTGCGCCAGCGCGGCCGCGAGCGCCGGACCAGCAGGGATCCCCGCGAACGGGTCCCCACCCGGGGTCTCGACGCCCACCACCGCTGCCATGATTCGAACACTAGTACGAAGGTCCGACAGTCACGGCCGGTTCGACGGACCCGAGACGCTTCGCAGCCCTCACGTGATCACGTGCTGGCCTTCCTGATCCTCGGCTTCCTCACTTCATCGAGCGCGACGTCGACGGCCGTCCGTTCCCGCGCGACACCCGCACGATCGTCTGCGAGCGCGTCAAGGGCATCGCCGGGGAGAAGGCCTTCGGCACCGAGCTCGACGTCAACGCCGTCGGCTACGAGTACCTCGTGCACTCCGCGGCTCCCGCGGACGAGCCCGCCCAGCCGCACTACGTGCGGGTCGGCGACAAGGCCTCCCACCACGCGGTGGAGTGCGTGTCGCTCGAGCTCAGTCAGGGCGCGAAGCCGGGCATCGGCGGGGTGCTCCCGGACCCGAAGGTGACCCCGGAGATCGCCGAGGCGCGGACCGTGCCGGTCGGCGTGACCTTCACCAGCCCGCCGCGGCACACGTCCTTCTCCACCCCGCCCGAGTTGGTCCGGTTCATCGCGCGGATGCGGGAGCTGGCGGGCGGCAGGCCCGCCGGGTTCACGCTGTGCGTGGGCACGCGGATCGACGTGCTCGCCGTCGTGAAGGCCGTGGTCGACGAGGACACGACGCCGGACTTCATCGTCATCGACGGCTCGGAGGGGCGGGACCGGCTCCGCGCCGCTGGAGTACGAGGACCACATGGGCACTCCGCTCACCGATGGCCTGATCCTCGTGCACAACGCCCTGGTCGGCGCGGGCCTGCGGGACCGGGTCAAGATCGGGGCGTCGGGCAAGGTCGCCACCGGCACGGACATCGTCATCCAGAGTCAGCGCTGCCACACCAACCGGATCGCGCCGACCGAGACCCGCTCCTACGCCGAGCTCGTCGAGCGACTGCGGCCCCGTCAGCTGCTCGCCGAGCCCCCGATGGGCTGGGTGGACGACTGGGAGCGCGCGGACCCCGACCGGTTCTCGTGCGCGGACCGGTAGGCCGCCCACACCTCCGGACGGAGCCGGCCGCGGTCCGGGACGTCGATCCCGGCCGAGCGGGCCCAGGTCCGGACCTCGGCGGTCGCCGGCTCCGGCGCCGGGTCGGCCTCCCCCAGCTCCGACTCCGCGCCGGGGATGCGGGATGCGATCACGGCCTCGTCGCGGGCCCACGTCGACGCGGCGGCGAGGAAGCGGTAGGTCCACTCCTCGGCCAACCCGCGGGTCTCGGTGAAGACGATCGGCACGCCGGGGTACCGCACGGCGAGCTCGGCGATCCCGTCCGCGACCAGCGCCGGCCGCACGTACTCCAGCGCGAAGACCTTCGAGTACCGCTCCTCCACGACGACGGCCGCGCGCGGCAGGGTGGCGAGCTCCGCCACGGCGTGCCGGAGCGTCGAGTTGGTCAGGCTCGACACGAGGTCGGACAGCGACTTCCGCTCGACGGCCGCGACGACCCGCCCGTCGACCTCGACGCCGTAGTCCCCGCAGCTCAAGGCGCGCTTCGCCGTGCGGACCTGCTGCCCGGTGAAGCGGTAGGCGTAGCGCTCGTGCGAGTCGACGAGGATCTCGAGCTCGGCCTCGGTCCCGGCCGCCCGCGCCGTCGGGGTCCGGACCTGCGGGCGCGCCTGCTTGCGGGTGTTCGGCGACTGCCAGAACACCATCTCCCGGCCCCGCGCCCGGGTGTGGACGATCTGCGACCGGCGCTCGGTCCGGCGGTCGGCGATCACGTCGATCGCCGCGCCGGTCCGGGCGCACGACACCAGCGGCACCCGCTCGACGATCTCGGGCTCGGCCGGCCACTCCTGCGCGTCGACGGGGTGGCAGTACAGCGCCTTCGTGCGCGGCCACGTGCCCGACGTGCGGAAGACGAGACCACCCGCCGTCGGGACCCGGAGCAGGTAGGGGAGCTTCGAGTCCGGGTCCGGGTTCCGGGCGATCAGCAGCTCCGCCACGCGGCGAGGGTATCGAGCGGAACTCATCGCCACCCGTCGTCGGGAACGCCTCCGGGGATGACCTCGCCGGGCGCGTAGGGCTCGCGGGTGAAGACGAAGCTGCCGAGGTCGAGGTGGCTGACCGACCCGTCCGGCCGGCGCACCACCCGCAGCGTCTCGCCCGCGTAGTAGCCGTCCAGGCCGACCCACGTGCCGTCCTCCCGCGGGGAGAACCGCGAGGTCCGCGCGCCGCCACCGAGCCCGCCGATCGTCAGCTCGTCGGTGCCGCGCAGGCGCAGCGCGATCGGCGCCGCGCCCCAGTACCAGGGCCCGAGCAGCGCGAGCAGGTCCGCGGGCACGACGGCGGGTCGCCACGGCCGGGGCAGGCGCGGCTCGCGCTCGGCCACGATGCCGATCAGCTCGGCGACGAGCGCACCGATGGCCGGGCCGGACGTCGCGTTCGCGAAGGCGACCGCGGCGAGGTCCTCCGCGGGGTCGACCCAGAGGGTGGCGACGAAGCCCGGCATCGACCCGGTGTGGCCCGCCAGCGCCCGGCCGGAGTGGCGCAGGAGCTGCAGGCCGAGGCCCTGCGACCGGTCGGCGTCCCCGGCCTCGGACGGCGCCGAGGGTCGCCGCATCTCCTCGACGACGCGCGTCGGCAGCACGCGGTCGTCCCCGTGCAGCAGGAACGCGCCGTAGCGGGCGAGGTCGGTCGTCGTCGACCACATCTGCCCGGCCGGCGCCATCAGCCCGGCGTCGTGCGCGGGTTCCGGGTGCAGCACGTCGGCCCACGGGTGGACGGCCCAGCCGGCCGCGTGCGGCGCCGTCGGGTGGTACGTCGTGCGGTCCATCCCGAGCGGCTCGAGGATCTCGTGGGCCACGGCGGTGAACCAGTCGTGGCCGCGCAGGTGCCCGACCAGCGCGCCGAGCAGCCCGAATCCGACGTTGGAGTAGTGGTGGCGACGTCCCGGGGCGCGCAGCGGCGGCTCGGCGACGAGGCTCGCGAGGTCGGGGCGGACGGCCCCGTCGGAGCGCTCCCACCACGGCGCCCCGGTCTCGGCCGGCAGCCCCGAGGAGTGGGCGAGGAGGTGCGCGATCGTCGCGTCCGGCACCGGGGTGTCTGGCAGGTGCTCGTCGAGCCGGTCGTCGAGCGAGAGCCGACCCTCCTCCCGCAGCCGGAGGACGAGCACCGCGACGAAGGTCTTCGTGATCGACCCGATCCGGTACTGCGTGTCGTCGGTGGGCGCCGCGTCGTCGACCTCGCCCCGCGTCCCGCTCCAGACGACCGCGTCGCCACGCAGCACCGCGCCCGCCATCGACGGTGCACGGCCGCGGGACTGCTCGACGGCGAGGCGGTGGGTCAGGGCGTGGGCGGTGGCGTCGAGCAGCACCGGCCCAGTGTGGATCAGTTCGCGGGCGGCCCGGTGCCGGCGTCGGTGTCGCCGCGCTCGGCCGGGTGGTCGTTCTCGGCGAGCGAGACCGACGAGACGACCTCGGACGGGCTGCCGTAGTCCACCGGCGGGATGGCGCGGATCGCGCGGGCGGTCTGGTCGTCGCCGGCGCTCTCGGCCGCGGCCACGAGCGTGTCGCGGTCGGCGGGGAACGACTGGCCGTTCAGCACGGCGTCGAGGCGGGCACGGGTGGTGGACGCTGCCATGGCTGCTGGTGCCCAGGGCCGGGTGCACCACACACGTGGTTCCGGGTAGCCGCACCGATGACCTCCTACGGCTACTTCCTCTCCTGCGAGCAGTACTCGCCGCACGAGCTCCTCGACCAGGCCCGACGCGCCGAGGACGCCGGGTTCGAGCGCCTGTGGATCTCCGACCACTTCCACCCGTGGAACGACGCGCAGGGGCAGAGCGCCTTCGTCTGGGGCGTGCTCGGGGCGCTGTCCCAGGTCACGTCCCTGCCCGTGAGCACCGCGGTGACCAGCCCTATCATCCGCATTCACCCGGCGATCCTGGCGCAGGCCACCGCGACCGCCTCCGTGCTGCTCGACGGCCGGTTCGTGTTCGGCGTCGGCACCGGCGAGGCGCTCAACGACCACGTCCTCGGCGACCCGTGGCCGCCGATCGGCGAGCGCTTCGAGATGCTCGAGGAGGCGATCGGGATCATCCGCCGGATGCACGAGGGCGGCGTGGTCAACCACCGCGGCAAGCACTACCGGGTCACCGACGCCCGCATCTACACGCTGCCGGAGAACCCGGTCCCGATCTACGTGTCCGGCTTCGGGGAGCAGGCCACCGAGCTCGCCGCCCGCATCGGCGACGGGTACTGCGGGGTGGCGCCCGACGCGTCGCTGCTGGAGACCTACCGGGGCGCCGGCGGCCGGGGCCCCACCCAGGGCGGCACCAAGGTCTGCTGGGGCGACGACCGCGAGGCGATGATCGACCACGCCCACCGGATGTGGCCCAACGACGGCTTCCCCGGCCAGCTCGCCCAGACCCTGCCGCGGCCGTCGGACTTCTCCGACGCCGCGCAGCTGCTCCAGCGCGACGCCGTCCCCGGCCTGTTCTCCTGCGGCCCGGACGTCGACGAGCACGTCTCCCAGCTGCGCTCCTACGCGGACGCGGGCTACGACGAGGTCTACGTGCAGCAGATCGGCCCCGACGTCGAGGGCTTCTTCGCGGCGTACGCGAAGGAGGTCCTGCCGGCGCTCCGGGGCTGAGTCGCGGGACTAGGGTGCCGTCGCGTGGGCCTCTGGTCGGAGCACGTCGTCCCGCGCGTCACCGACCTCGCCCTGGGCCGCGCCGACGTGACACGGCTGCGCGAGCGGGTCCTCGCGCCCGCCCGCGGCGTGGTGCTCGACCTCGGCTCGGGGTCGGCGCCGAACCTGCCGCTGATGCCACCGGCCGTCGAGCAGGTGCTGGCGGTGGAGCCGTCGGCGACGGCCCGGCGGCTGGCCCGACGCCGGACGGGGCCGCCGCTGGAGTACGCGGGCCTCGACGGCGCCCGGCTGGAGCTGCCCGACGCCTCGGTCGACACCGTCGTCAGCACCTTCACGCTCTGCACCATCCCCGACCTCGATGCGGCACTGCACGAGGCACGGCGGGTGCTGCGTCCGGGCGGCCGGTTCCTCTTCCTCGACCACGGCCTCGCCCCCGACCCCGCCGTCGCGCGGTGGCAGCACCGCCTGACCGGGCTGCAGCAACGGCTGCTCGCGGGATGCCACCTGGAGCGGGCGATCGACCGGCGGGTGGCGGCCGCCGGCTTCACCGTCGAGTCGCTGGAGCACGCGTCGATGCCGGGACCGTCGGTGCTGAACCACCTCTACCTCGGGTGTGCCGCCTGACACCAGGGGGTTGGAACCGCCCGCGGTGAGCCATCCCACCGACATGAAGGTCACCGTGTTCGGGGCGACCGGCGGCGTCGGCCGGTTCGTCGTCAGCCACCTGCTCGCCGACGGACACGAGGTCACCGCCCTCGTGCGGTCCCCGCAGAAGCTCGGGGAACTGCAGTACGCGGTCGAGGTGATCGAGGCCCAGCTCTCCGACACCGACGCGGTCGCCCGCGCGGTCGAGGGCGCCGACGCCGTGATCACGGCCTTCGGGCCGCCGATCGACCCGTTCCTGTCCGACACCCCGCTGACCGACGGCACGCGGACGATCGTCAAGGCGATGCACGCCGCGGACGTCCGTCGTCTGATCTCGCTCGTGACCGTGAGCGTGCCGGACCCTCGCGACCGGCCCCGCCTGCTCGACCGGCTCGTGCCGATCGGGATCGGGATCCTCATCCCCGGCGCGCTCGCCGAGGTGCAGGGCATCCACGAGGCCGTGACCACCTCGGACCTCGACTGGACCGTGGCGCGGATGTTCGCGCCCATCGACGTCCCCGGCGGCAACCCGATCCGCTCGGGCTTCCTCGGCGTCGACCCGATCGGCGTGGAGATGGCCCGGGCCGACGTCGCGCGGTTCATGGTCGACCAGCTGACCAGCACCGCGTACCTGCACGCGGCGCCGGCCATCAGCAACTAGGTCAGAGCCCGTAGGTCTCCAGCAGCCGCAGCCACACCTCGGACATCGTCGGGAACGACGGGACGGCGTGCCACAGCCGCGCCAGCGGCACCTCCCCGACGATCGCGATCGTCGCGCCGTGGACCATATCGGCCACGTCCTGCCCGACGAAGGTCGCGCCGACGACCACCTCGCGGTCGGTGTCGACCACGAGCGTCGCGAACCCGTCGTAGCCGTCGGCCTGCAGAGCCGCGCCCGCCACGTCCCCGATCTCGAACGTCACGGCGCGCACGTGGAGACCCGCTCGTTCCGCGCTCTCCGCGGTGTGCCCCACGGCGGCGATCTGCGGGTCGGTGAAGATCACCTGCGGCACGGCGGTGTACTCCGCCGTCGTCGACGTCTTCGCGTACCGACCGCCGACCTCGGCGCCCTTCGACCGCGCCACGAGCACGTCGCCGCAGATGCGGGCCTGGTACTTGCCCATGTGCGTCAGCTTCGCGCCGGTCGAGGCGTCGCCGACGGCGTAGAGCCAGTCGCCCTGCACGGTGGTCGTCTCGTCGGCCGCCAGCGGCTTCCCGGGCTCCAGGCCGACGGTGTCCAGGCCGAGGTCCGACGTCGCCGGCTTGCGACCCGCCGCGACCAGCAGTTCCGCGCCGCGCAGCTCGGACCCGTCGTCGAGCGAGGCGACGACCTCGCTGCCGTCGCGCTTCACCGCGGTCATGGAGACGCCGAGCCGGACGTCGACGCCGTCGCCCTCGAGGGACGCCTGCAGCCGCCGGGCGGCCTCGGGCTCGACCGACGGGACGAGGCGGTCGCCGTGCTGCACGAGCGTCACGCGGGCGCCGAGCCGCTGGTACGCGGTCGCCATCTCCACGCCGACGACGCCGCCGCCGAGGACGAGCAGCGAGTCGGGCACGCGGGAGGACTGCGTGGCCTCGCGGTTGGTCCAGGCGTCGACCTCGTGGATCCCGTCGACCGGCGGGTAGGTCGGCACGGAACCGGTGGCGACCACGACGTAGCGGGCGGCCACGTCCGTCGTCGTCCCGTCCTCGTGGTCCACCGCGACGGCGCGCTCGCCGGTGATGCGGCCGCGGCCCCGCAGGAGCGTGATGCCGGCGCCGTCGAGCCACTCGGCCTGTCCGGAGTCGTCCGGGTTCGCGAACTGGTCGCGCCGCTCGAAGACCGCCGTCGGGTCGACCCGGCCCGCGTCCACCCCGGGCATGCGGTCGACCGCGGCCTTGAGGTCGACCGGGCGCAGCAGCGCCTTGGAGGGGATGCACGCGTAGTAGGAGCACTCGCCCCCGACCAGGCCCGCCTCCACGATCGCCGCGCTCAGTCCCTGCTGGTGCGCCCGGTCGGCGACGTTCTCGCCCACCGGGCCCGCGCCGATCACCACGACGTCGACGTCCAGGTCAGCCATTCCCGTCACCTTCTCCCGTCGGTCCGAACCGTTCGATCCGGATGCTGGCCTCCGGCTGCCCGGCGGCGACGAGGTGCGACTCCATCGCCAGGGTGAATCGTGCCGAGCCGCACACGAAGGCGGTGGCGCCCGGGTCGGCGATCGCGCCGACCACGGCGGCGTCGAGCCGCGAGCCGCCCTTCTGCCGCGAGTACGCGACGAGCGCCCCGGCCGCCTCCAGCTCCTCGCGGTAGGGCAGGTGGTCGGCCGTCCACGCCGACACCGCGAGGTGCAGCAGGTCGGGCCGTCCGACGTCCTGGGCGTGCCGCAGCATCGACACCAGCGGCGCCACCCCGCTGCCGCCCCCGATCCCGAGCGCGGGCGAGGCACCGTCCCAGGCGAACCACCGCCCGATCGGCCCGCGGCACTCGAGCAGATCCCCGGGCTCGACGACCTCGGCGAGGAAGCCGGACACCTCGCCGTCGGGGACCTTCTCCACGTAGAGCTCGACGAGGTCGTCCGACGGCGCCGACACCGTCGAGTACGAGCGGCTCGCCGTGTAGCCGTCCTCCGCGCGCAGCCGTAGGACATAGTGCTGACCGGGTCGGTGGACGACGCGGTCGGGCACGTCGAGGCGCAGGATCACGCCGAGCTCGCCGTGGTGGTCGACCGAGACGACCTTCGCGTCCCGCCAGACGGCGGCTCGCTGCGGGTCAGTCGCCATCGAAGCGCTGCTCCTGCCACGGGTCGCCGCGGTGGTGGTAGCCGTTGATCTCCCAGAAGCCGGGCTCGTCGTGGTCCAGCAGCGTGATCTTCGAGATCCACTTCGCGGACTTCCAGAAGTACAGGTGCGGCACGAGCATCCGCACCGGCCCGCCGTGCTCGCGGGTCAGCGGCTTGCCCTCGTGCTCCCAGACCACCCACGCCTTGCCGCCGGTGACGTCGTCGAGCGGGAGGTTGGTGCGGTACCGGGTCGTCGACTCCTCGACGACGAACCGCGCCTCCGGCAGCGGCTGCGCCACCTCGAGGAGGGTGTCCAGACTGATCCCGGTGAACGACGTGTCGAGCTTCGACCACGTCGTCACGCAGTGGATGTCGCCGCGGTAGGTGTCCTGGCCGAGGGCCTTGAGCTCCTTCAGCGACCACGTCGTCGGGTTGGCCACGAGCCCGTCGATCGTCAGCGACCACCGCTCAGCGTCGATCCGCGCGGTCGGCTCCGCGGTCAGCACGGGCCAGGACTTCCCGACGTCGTACTGGCCCGGGGGCAGCCGCGGGTCGCGCTCCGCCTGCTTGCGTCGTCCCGTGAATCCCCGCGTGATCGCCATCGCCGGCTCCTCTCGACCTCCGCCCACCCTAGGGAGGACGGACCGGTGTCCGCGTCGGTCGAACGACGCAGGACGGGAGGATCATCCCGACGACGGGTCCCGCAGCACGCTCCCGAGCTGGCCACGGTGCCGCCGCTCGCCGTCTTCGTGGCCGCCGTGATCGTCCGGTCGCTCGCAGAGGTAGCGGATTCGAGGCCTGGGCGTCCGAATCCGCTACTTCCTCCCGCTGCTGGAGATGTCGCCGCTGGTCGCGTCCCGCGCACCGTGGGGCTCCCGACGGCCCACGACCACTCCCGCACTCCGAACGGGCCAACGGCCAGAGCAAGCCACATCCGCCGTCGGGACGACCTGGGGAGAACACCCAGGGTCTGCCGAGGGACCGCTCCGTTGCGTCCGGAGGGCGTGCGGGCAGGATCGACCGCGTTCACCTGTGAGCGCCGAGAGGACCGCCATGACCGGGACCGAGCTGCCCGACAGCCCCGACGACCTGCCCGCCGACGACCGCGACTCCGTCGACGACACCTCCTTCGAGCAGCTCGACGAGGCCGACCTGCTCGACGGCGACGCACCGGAGCGCGACCCCGAGGACCCGCTCGACGCCGGGTGGATCCCGAACGAGCGCACCCGCGGCGTCGATGCCTGGGGCGTCACGCAACGCGAGGAGGAAGAGGGCGAGCCCCTCGACGAGCGGCTGCGCCGTGAGGTCGCCGAGGACCCCGACGACCTCGGCGCCGACGGGTTGGGCGACTCCCGCGACACCGAGGGCGAGCTCTACGACGACGAGGTCGGCACGGAGCGCTCCGGCCGGCTGGTGCTGCGCGACGAGGGCGACGAGGGCTACGCCGACGACGTGGGCGTCGACGGCGCGGGCGCGAGCGCCGAGGAGGCCGCGATGCACACCATCGGGGAGTGAGCGGGGCCGTGGGCACGACGCTCGACCTCTCGGGGCGCACCGCGCTCGTCACCGGCTCGACGCAGGGCATCGGCCTCGCGATCGCGGTCGACCTCGCCCGGGCCGGGGCGCGGGTCGCCGTCAACGGGCGCACGGCCGGGCGCGTCGACGCGGCGGTGGCGCAGGTCCGTGAGCAGAGCGGGGGCGACGTGGTCCCCGCGCCCGGCGACGTCACCACGGCCGACGGGACGGCGGCCCTCACCGCCGACCTGCCCGACGTCGACGTCCTCGTCAACAACCTCGGCATCTTCGACGCCCAGCCCGCGCTGGAGATCACCGACGACGACTGGCGCCGCTACTTCGAGGTCAACGTCCTGACGGCGACGCGGCTCGTCCGGGCGTACCTGCCCGGCATGCGCGAGCGCGGCTGGGGACGGGTGCTGAACGTGGCGAGCGACTCCGCCGTCGTCATCCCCGCGGAGATGATCCACTACGGGATGTCCAAGACGGCCCTGCTCGCGGTGTCCCGCGGGTTCGCCAAGGAGGCGGCCGGCACCGGGGTCACGGTGAACTCGGTGATCGCCGGTCCGACGCACACCGCCGGGGTCGAGGACTTCGTCTACCAGCTCGTCGACCGTTCGCTGCCGTGGGACGAGGCGCAGCGCGAGTTCATGCGCCTCCACCGCCCGCAGTCGCTGATCCAGCGCCTCATCGAGCCCGAGGAGATCGCCCACCTCGTCACGTACCTCGCCTCGCCGCTGGCGTCCGCGACGACGGGGGGCGCCGTGCGCGTGGACGGCGGGTACGTGGACTCGATCCTGCCCTGACAGGAGGCCCTGTCAGAACCCTTCCTTTCTGACAGGGCACCCTGTCAGGATGGCGGCATGCCCACCCGCACCTTCCAGGGCGCGAGCGCCGAGGAGCGCGTGGCCGAGCGCCGCGCACGCCTGCTCGACGCCGCCCTCGACGTGGTGGGCGAGCGCGGGGTCGGCGAGTTCACGATGACGGCGGTGTGCCGCGCGGCCGGGCTGACCGAGCGGTACTTCTACGAGTCGTTCCCGAATCGGGAGGACCTGCTCGCGGCGCTGTTCGACGCCACGTCGGACACGGCGCTGCGCCTCGCCCTGCAGGCGGCCGCCGGACTGCCGGCGCACGACCTCGCGGCGCGGGCCCGGGCCGCGATCCGCGCGACGGTCACGCTGCTCGCCCGCGACCCGCGGTCGGCCCGGCTCTACCGCGAGGCCGTCGGGCACCCGGTGCTCGCGGCCCGCCGTCAGGACACCGTGGCCACCTTCGCGGCCTTCCTCACCCGCCTCGTCGTCGAGGCGCGGCCCCACCTGTCCCCCGACGACCTCGAGGTCACGACGGTGCTGCTCACCGCCGGCATCGTCGACGCCGTCGGCTTCTGGCTCGACGGGCGGCTCGCCGTCGACGCCGAGCACCTCGTCACCCGCTGCGTCCATCTCGTGCTGGCCGCGGCCGACTTCCGGGAGGAACGATGACGGCACCGCTGGCGCACCGCATCCAGAGCGGACTGGCCTCGGCGACGAGCCTCGTGCCGTCGGCGACGGCCCCGCTCGCGCCGCCCCCGCCCGGCAGCGGGCTCGAGGCCGTGCCCGGGGACTACGGCACACCCGTCGTCGGGCGGTCCCTGGAGTTCGCCGCGGACATGCTCGGGTTCGGGCGTCGGCGCTACGAGCAGTACGGGCCGGTGTCGTGGACCGGGGCCTTCGGCCGTCGGATGGTGTCGGTGCTCGGGCCGGACGCTCTCGGCCAGGTGCTCGTCAACAAGGACAAGTACTTCGGCAACGCCGACGGGTGGGGCTTCTTCATCGGCCCGTTCTTCCGTCGCGGGGTGATGCTGCTCGACTTCGAGGAGCACCGCACCCACCGGCGCATCCTGCAGGAGGCGTTCACCCGCGACCGGCTCGGGGAGTACCTCGAGGTGATGAACCCGCGCATCCGGCGCAGCCTCGACGACTGGACCACGGGCGACGGCATCCGGATCTACGACCGGATCAAGCAGATGACGCTCGACATCGGCACCGAGGTGTTCGTCGGGGACGAGCTCGGGCCGCGCGCGGACCGCGTCAACCGCGCCTTCGTCGACACCGTGCACGCCGGCGTCGCGGTGGTCCGCGCACCGGTCCCCGGCGGCTCGTGGAAGCGGGGCCTCGACGGGCGGAAGCTCCTCGAGGACTACTTCGCCGCGCAGATCCCGGCGAAGCGCGCGGGCGACGGCCGGGACATGTTCAGCGTGCTGTGCCGCGCCCGCAGCGACGAGGGCGAGACGTTCTCCGACGACGACGTCGTCAACCACATGATCTTCCTGCTCATGGCGGCGCACGACACGTCGACGATCACGCTGTCGATGATGAGCTACCTGCTCGCGAAGAACCCGGAATGGCAGGAGAAGCTGCGCGAGGAGTCGTTCGCGCTGGACTCCGACGACCTCTCCGGCGCCGAGCTGGACTCCCTCGTCTCGCTCGACCTCGCCATGCGCGAGACCCTGCGGATGTACGCGCCGGTCGGCCAGCTCGCCCGTATCACCGTCCGCGACGCCGAGCTCCAGGGCTTCCACATCCCCGCCGGCACGCTGCTGTCGCTCGGCATCCACGCCTCGCAGCGCATGGAGCCGTGGTGGGACCGACCCGACGAGTTCGACCCCGACCGCTTCGCCCCGGAGCGCGCCGAGGACAAGTCGCACCGGTTCGCCTGGATCCCGTTCGGCGGCGGGGTCCACAAGTGCATCGGGCTGCACTTCGGCGGCATGGAGGTCAAGGCGATCATGCACGCGATGCTGCGTCGCTTCCGCTGGTCGGTGCCCGACGACTACGTCATGCCGATCGGCCTGACGACGGGTCCGACGCCCGCCGACCACCTCCCGCTGCGCCTCGAGCGGCTGTAGCTTCCCGGTCCGTGCGCGACGCCGACCTCGTCCATCTCCGCCGCTGCGTCGAGCTGGCCCGCGAGGCCCTGGAGGCCGGTGACGAGCCGTTCGGCTCGGTGCTGGTCGGCGCGGACGGGACGGCGCTCGCGGAGGACCGGAACCGGGTGAACACGGGCTCGGACCCGACGTTGCACCCGGAGTTCGAGCTCGCCCGGTGGGCGGCGGAGTCGTTGCCCCCGGCGGACCGCCCGGGGGCGACCGTCTACACCTCCGGCGAACACTGCGCGATGTGCTCGGCGGCGCACGCGTGGGTGGGGCTCGGCCGGATCGTCTACGCGAGCTCGTCGGAACAGCTCGGCGGCTGGCTGGCCGAGTTCGGGGCCGCCCCCGGGCCGGTGACGCTGCTGCGGGTGCGGGACGTCGCGCCCGGCATCGTCGTCGAGGGACCGGCGCCCGGGCTCGACGAGGAGGTCCGCGAGCTGCACCGCCGTCTCCACGGAGGGGGGTGACCCGGGTCGCGGTGTCGCGCGGACCACTCCGCGGTGTGGCCGCGCGGGCGGGGCGGCATCCTCCGGTGGTCGCCCCAGCGCTGCGGCCGATGCCGAGACCCGCGCTGGAGATGGTGGTGATGACGATGCCGACGACGTCCGTACCGTGGATGGGCAACCGCGTCGTGATGTGGGAGATCGAGGACACCGAGCTGACCGCGCTCGAGTGGCGGCGGCCCTACAACGGGGTCACCCGGGGCTTCCGGGTCCTCGGTGCCGAGGAGCTCGCGGTGGTCTGCCAGGCCGTCGAGGAGGCGACCGCGGAGCTGCGTCCCGCGCCGCGCCTCGAGGACGTGGCCGGGCGCCCGCTCGACCTCGAGGCGTTCCTGGAGGAGTTGCTCGAACGGTGACCGCGTTCCGGGCCCGGTGACCCCGGGCCCGGAGCTCGTCAGCCCTGGACCTCGTAGGTCGGCGTGATCGTGGCGCGGCCGATGGAGTGGAAGAACAGGTTGAAGCCCAGGAACGCCGGGCTCCCGTCCTCACCCACCCCGAGGTCCTCCACGTCGACGGCGTGGACCACGAAGAAGTAGCGGTGCGGACCGTGCCCGGCGGGCGGGGCCGCACCGATGAACCGGTGCGCGCCCGCGTCGTTGGCCAGCGTGATCGCCCCTGCCGGCAGCAGGTCCTTGTCCGGGTTGCCGGCGTCGGTCGGCAGCGAGGTGGTCGACACCGGGATGCCGGTGACCGCCCAGTGCCAGAACCCGCTGGCCGTCGGGGCGTCCGGGTCGTAGCAGGTGACCGCGAAGCTCTTGGTGCCCTCGGGGAAGCCGGACCACTCGAGCTGGGGCGACACGTCCTCGCCACCCGCGCCCATGATCCCGCTGACCAGGGAGTTCGGCACCGGCTGACCGTCGGTCACATCGGTGGAGGTCACCTGGAAGGTGGCCACCTCGGGCAGGAAGCTGTACGGGTCCGGCGGCTGCGGCGCCACGGGGTCCTCCTCGGTCGGTCGCGGACGATTCCCGCGAACTACAGGGCTCTCTTCCCCGAGGAGGAGCGTCTCCATGCACTTGCCGGAACCGACCCACGGGCGGCGCGTCCTGCGAGATGGTTGCGCGGATCACAGGCGGGCGTCGACGCTGTCCGCGGGACGAGATCCACGGGGGGCGCGATGGAGGGTCGGGAGTTCGGCCGGTACCGGCTCGGCCGCCTCATCGGGTCCGGGGGCATGGGCGACGTCTTCGAGGCCGTGGACGTCGATCGCGACCGCGTGGTCGCGCTCAAGCTGCTGCCCGAACTCTTCGGCGGCAACGAGGAGTTCCTCGCCCGGTTCCGTCGGGAGTCCCGCGTGGTCGCCCGCCTGCGCGACCCCCACATCATCCCGATCCACGACTACGGCGAGATCGACGGTCGGCTGTTCATCGACATGCGGCTCGTCGACGACGGCGTGACGATCGCCCGCCTGCTCTCCGACGACGGTCCGCTGCCCGCGCGTCGGACCGTCGACCTCGTGGTGCAGGTCGCCGACGCCCTCGACGCCGCCCACGCGGACGGCCTCGTGCACCGCGACGTCAAGCCGTCGAACGTCCTCGTGACGCCCCGCGACTTCGTCTACGTCGTGGACTTCGGCATCGCGCACGCCATCGGCCACACGGCCGCCGGGCTGACCGGCACCGGTTCCACGGTCGGGACGCTCGACTACATGGCGCCCGAGCGCTTCACGTCCCGCTCCATCGACGGCCGGGCCGACGTCTACTCGCTCGCCTGCCTGCTCCACCAGTGCCTGACCGGCCGGCCGCCCTTCGAGGGCGACAGCCTGCCCGCGCTCATGTACGCCCACCTCGATCTCGCCCCACCCCGCCCGAGCGACGGTCGGCCGTGGCTCCCCGCGGCCCTCGACGACGTCGTCGCCACCGGGATGGCGAAGGACCCGGGGGACCGCTTCCCGACGGCGGGTGCGCTCGCGGACGCCGCCCGGCGCGCCGTCGAGGCAGCCCCCACCCGGGAACGCACGCCCGCGGTGGCCGTCGCGGGTCGCCGGTCCGCTCCCACCCTGGTCTCCGGACCGGACTCGAGCACCACGGCACCTCAGCCCCTCGACACCCCCGAATCCCCGCTGCCGACGTCGCCGGCGCGGATCCCGCCGCCGGTGTTCGCGCCGGTCCGCCCGCAGGGTGGCGCGCCGCCGGTCGCCCGTCCCCAGCGGTTCCGACGCGACGGCACCACCGTGCGGGTGTCCCGGACCGACGTCGCGGGCTGGCTGCGCGACCGACCGGTCCTCGTCGTCGTCGCGATCGCCCTGGTCGTCGTGCTCGCCGTGGTCCTCGCGGCGGCGCTCGCCCCCGACCGTGAACCGGCGGCCGCGTCGCCGGCCCCCGCCCCGGCGGCGGGACCGAGCGTGCCCGTCAGCCTGGCGGTGCCCGCCGTGGCCGGCACGATCGCCACGCCGCCCACCCCGGGCTATCTCGCCGTCGCCCCCGGTGGCCGCACCGGCTACCTGGCCAACCGCGACGCCCGGGTCGTCTCGGTGATCGACCTCGATCGCCGGGCGGTCGTCGCCACCATTCCCATGCCGGTCGCGACACCTCGCTTCGTCGCCCTGAGCGCCGACGGCGCCCGGGCCTTCGTCAGCTGCTACGACGAGCGCGGCGGCGACGTCGTCCACGTCGTCGACACCCGGACGAACGCCGTCACCGCCACGATCCCCGTGGACCGGGAGCCGTACGCGCTCGCGGTGGCACCCGACCAGCGCACGCTGTGGGTGCCGAGCCACGCGACCGGCTCCATCGACGTGGTCGACCTGTCGGCGAACGCCGTGGTCCGCCGCATCCCCGTCGGCCCGAACCCGCACTGGATCGCCTTCGGCCCCCACGGCATCTACGTGGCGAACCACGAGTCGAACCTCGTGACGTCGTTCGGCCCCGACGGCGCGGCGCGGGCGACCGTGCCCGTCGGCCGCAGCCCGCACGCGCTCGCCGTCTCCCCCGACGGCGAGCGGGTCGCGGTGGTCAACTACGACGCCGGCACCGTCGACGTCCTCGACGCACGCACCGACCGGGTGCTCGCGACCGTGTCCGTCGGCCGGGGTCCGCAGCACGTCAGCTACACGCCGGACGGTCGACACCTCCACACCGCCAACGTCGACGACGGCACCGTGTCGGTGATCGACACCGCCACCGACACCGTCACCGCGACGGTGCCCGCCTGCGGCTCCCCCACCAGCGTCGGGATGCGCGGGGTGGAAGCGGTGGTCACCTGTCTCGACGACGGCCGGCTCCTCGTCCTCCGCGCCTCGACCTAGGAGGTCGGCCCCGCGACGCCCGGTCGCGACCTACTCCGCGTGCGCCACCCACATCGCCGCGGCGAGTTCGGGGCCGAGCAGGTGTTCCTCCGCGTCGCCGCCCAGCGAGACCACGAACGAGCCGCCGAACGGGTGCCGGCCGCGCATGAGCACCTCGGTGCCGAGCCCGAAGCCGCGCTCCTTCAGGTGCCGCAGGACCGCGGGGTCCTCCTCGTCGACCCGGACCAGACGGGCGGTGCGTCCCGGCTCCAGGACCGCGAGGGCGCGGGCGTCCTGTTCGACGGTGCGCCCGTCGGCGTCGGGGATGGGGTCGCCGTGCGGGTCGACCTCGGGGTGCCCGAGCTTGGCGTCGATGCGCGCGAGGAACGTGTCCGAGACGTAGTGCTCGAGCACCTCGGCCTCGTCCTGCACCTCGTCCCAGCCGTAGCCGAGCTCCTGCACGAGGAACGTCTCGATCAGTCGGTGCCGGCGGAGCATGGACAGCGCGTGTCGACGGCCGGCCTCGGTCAGGGTCAGGCCGGCGTAGGGACGGTGCTCGACCAGCCCGAGGTCGGCAAGCTTGCGCGCCATCCCAGAGACCGACGACGCGGAGAGGCCGAGGCGCAGGGCGAGCCGGGACGTCGTCGCCGTGCCCTCGGTCTCGACGAGCTTGTAGACGGCCTTGACGTAATCGTCGACCGCCGCCGAGTGCCCGCCGTCCATACGCGCCACGATATCGCCGCGACCGCCACCGGACCTGCGACTCGATGGCGAGCAATCTGCGCGACGACCGGTGTCCGCCGGCGGCGGGGCCGGGCAGGCGCGGCCTCGCCGCGCCGCGTCGGGTCCCGCATACACAGCCCGTAGTCCCCGACAAGCGCCGACGACCCGATCCGCACGATCGAGTGCGGCGTGTCGCCGTCACTTGTCGCGATCACGCACGCCGCGTTTGCTCGTGATCGCCGAGTTCTGGGGCGGACGCCCCAGCGGCGTACGGCGATCGGGGGAAGCATGCGCGTCAAGATCCTGGCCGCTGCCGCCACGGTGGCGATCGGCGCGGCCGTGGTGGCCGCGCCCGTCGCCGGTGCGGCCGTCCTGCCTGCCACGGCGGCCGTGGCCGGGCAGGTCACGCCGCCGACGGTCCCGGCCGTCCCCGGCGCCCCGGCCGTACCGGGGGCACCGGCCGTACCGGGGGCACCGGCAGTACCGGGGGCACCGGCAGTTCCGTCGGTACCGGCCGTCCCGGGAGCGCCCGCGGTGCCGGATGTGCCCGCCGTGCCCGGGGCGCCCGCCGTCCCGAGCGTGCCCGCCGTGCCCGGGGCACCCGCCGTCCCGGCCGTCCCGGCGCCCTAGGTCGGCCGCAGTCCGGACCACGTGAGGCGAACCGGGTCGCTCCGACCCGGTTCGCCCGTCAGGTCGGCGTCCTCCGACCTGTGTGCGCCGGTCAGCCGCAGCAGCCGCCTCCGCAGCACCCGCCGCCACCACCGCCAGCCGACGGGGCCATGGCCGGACGCTGCGCCGTGCGGGCCTTCCCGCCGAGCGCGACCGTCGACAGCAGCTTGACGGTGTCGGCGTGACCGCCCGGGCAGGCCGCGGGGTCGCCCGCCTGCTGCATCGGCCGGTTCACCTCGAACGTCGACCCGCACTCCCGGCATCGGAACTCGTACACGGCCATGGGGCGGAGCGTAGGCCGCACCACCCGCCGTCAGGAAGGCCGGCGACTCACCGCCGGATCACCACCGGTCTTCCTATCCTGGACACATCACCCGAACCGCCACCCGTGCCCTCGTCGCCGTCCTCGTGCTCGCCCTGCTGGCCGCCGGGGCGATCTGGTTCGTGCAGAGCCGCGGGTTCACGGCCGCCGACGTGTGGGAGGTCGTGCAGCCCCCGCCGCCCGAGCCGTGCAGCGAGCCCGACCCGACGAGCGAGGGCTGCCTCACGCCGACCACCCTCCGCCTGCACGACGCGGCCGTCGCCCGGTTCGACGACGACCCGCGCGGGGTGAGCTGCTGGTCCGAGCACGCCTGGAACCCGTCCAGCGACCACCCGGCCGGGCGCGCGTGCGACTTCTTCCCCACGCGGTCCGGCCGCTTCCCGGTCGGCGAGGAGCTCGCCGCCGGGTGGGCGATGGCGTCCTGGCTGCGCGAGAACGCCACCGAACTGCGCGTGCGCTACGTCATCTGGCAGGGCCGCATCTGGTACCGCGGCACCGCCGACCAGGACGGATGGGGCCGCCCGTACGACGGTGGGGGCGTCTACGACCCGGCCGACGCCACCGGCGGCCACTTCGACCACGTCCACGTCAGCGTGCGCCGCTGAGGACGAGCATCACGTTCGGGAGCACCCCGGACGATCAACGTGCGACACTCGGTCACGAGCGCGACACCCCCTGATGCGTGACGCGCACGCCGCCTGGCCCTCGCGACGCGCGAGCACCGCCCGGGCGGACCCACCCCGACGCTAGGTGCTCCTCATCTCTGACATCACCACATTCACCGGCCTGGGCATCTCGCCCTCGATCGCCGAGCTCCTCGCCCCCCGCGGCATCACCGAGCCCACCCCGATCCAGGCCGCCGCGATCCCCGACGCCCTGGCCGGACGCGACGTCCTCGGCCGCGGGCGCACCGGGTCCGGCAAGACCCTCGCCTTCGGGCTCCCCGTGCTGGCGAAGCTCGCCCGCTGCGACGCCCCGACGCGCCCCAACCGGCCGCGGGCGCTGATCCTGCTGCCGACCCGCGAGCTCGCGAGCCAGGTCCGCGACGCTCTCGCCCCGCTCTCGGAGGCCCTCGGCCTCGAGCAGACCGTCGTCTACGGCGGCGTCGGGCAGCGCCCGCAGGAGAACGCGCTGCGCCGCGGCGTCGACCTCCTCATCGCCTGCCCCGGCCGCCTCGAGGACCTCATCGGCCAGGGCGTGCTCGACCTCGACCACATCGAGGTCACGGTGCTCGACGAGGCCGACCACATGTCCGACCTCGGTTTCCTCCCCGCCGTGCGCCGCCTCCTGCGCCGCACGCCGGCCACCTCCCAGCGCCTGCTGTTCTCGGCGACGCTCGACGGCGAGGTCGACAAGGTGGTGAAGGAGTTCCTCCGCTCGCCGGTGACGCACAGCGTCGACCGTGCCGCCGAGCCGGTGCCGGACATGACCCACCACGTCTTCACGGTCCAGCCGGCCGACCGCGCGCAGATCGTGCAGGAGCTCGCGGGCGGCCTCGGCCGCACGATGCTGTTCACCCGCACCAAGCACGCGGCGCGCAAGCTCTCCCGCAAGCTCGCCGCCTCCGGCATCCCGGCCGCGGAGCTGCACGGCAACCTCGCGCAGAACGCCCGCGACCGGAACCTCGGCTGGTTCCGCGACGGCGACGTCCGCGTCCTCGTCGCCACCGACATCGCCGCCCGCGGCATCCACGTCGACGACGTCGCCCTCGTGGTGCACGTCGACCCGCCGGCCGAGCACAAGGCCTACCTGCACCGCTCCGGGCGCACCGCCCGCGCCGGGTCGGCCGGCGACGTGGTCACGCTCGCCGCGCCCGACCAGCGCTCCGACGTCGCGAAGCTGACGCGGCAGGCCGGGATCAAGCCCCGCACGGCACAGGTGTCGCCGGGTGCGCGCGAGATCCGCGACCTGGTCGGCGAGGCGGCCCCGCCCGCGGCGATGCCCGAGGTCGAGGCACCGCCGCAGCAGTCCCGCCCGTCGTCGGGGACCTCCTCGCGCTCCGGACGGCCGCGCCGCCGTGGCGGTCGCGGCGGGGGCTCGCCGCAGGGCGCCGGCCAGGGCACCGGCGGTCAGTCGACCGGCGGCGGTCGTCGTCGGGGCACCCGGGGCGGCCAGTCCGCGTCGCCCGCCGGCTCGGGAGCACGCCGCAGCCGCTGAGCCGCCGGCCGTACTAGCGTCGTCCACCGTGTTCACGGGGTTCGGCGACGCGGCGGTCGACTTCTACGAGGGCCTCGAGGCCGACAACTCGAAGGCCTACTGGCAGGACCACAGGCACCTCTACGACGACCACGTGCGGGCGCCCATGCAGGCCCTGTTGCTGGCCCTCGAGCCCGAGTTCGGCGAGGGCCGCATCTTCCGGCCGTACCGGGACGTGCGGTTCTCGAAGGACAAGGTGCCCTACAAGACGCAGTGCGGCGCCACCGCGGGCGCCCACTACGTCCAGGTCTCGGCCGACGGGATCATGGTGGCGGCCGGTTACTACGCCATGGTCCCGGGCCAGGTCGCGCGCTACCGGGCGGCGGTCGACGACGAGCGCCACGGCCCGGAGCTGGAGCGCCTCGTCGCCGCCCTGCACGACGACGGGTTCGCGATCGGCGGTGACCGGCTGAAGACGCGGCCGCGCGGCACCGACCCCGACCACCCGCGCCTCGACCTGCTGCGCCACCGCGCGCTCTACGCCCACACCGCGTGGGAGCCGTCGGAGGAGCTGCACACCCCCGCCGTCGCCGAGCGCGTGGCCGCCGCCTGGCGGCGGATGGATCCGCTGGCGGAGTGGATGAACGCCCACGTCGGGGTCACCCTCGACGACGCCGCGGAGAGCTCCCGACGACGACGGTGACCCGCGCGCCCTCGCGGGTACCAGCGGCGATGAACCCAGCGAGGATGCTCGCCGCGGGGCTGGTCGCCCGCAGCGTCGCCCAGGGGGTGCGCCACCCGCACCCGCCGACCGACCGATCGAGGTCGGACGACCGTCCGGAGCGCCCGCCGGGCGGGAACGCCGAGAAGCCCACCGAGATCCCGGCGCGGGGCTGGTGGCAGATCCTGCGGCGCGCGTTCGCCGAGGGCAGCAAGGACAACGTCAGCATGCTCGCGGGCGGCGTCGCGTTCTTCGGCTTCCTCGCGATCTTCCCGGCCCTGATCGCGCTCGTGTCGCTCTACGGCCTGGTCGCCGACCCGGCCGAGGCCGCCCGGACGCTGGAGAGCATCACCTCGGCCCTGCCCGAGAGCGCTCGGCCGCTGGTCGCCGACCAGCTGCAGTCGGTGGTCACCTCGAGCACCGGCGGCCTGACGACGGGTCTGGTGATCGCCGCCCTCGCGGCCCTGTTCAGTGCCTCGAGCGGCACCCAGAACCTCATGGCCGCCATCAACATCGCCTACGACGAGACCGAGACGCGCGGCGCCGTGAAGCTGCGGGCCCTCGCGCTCCTGCTGACCCTCGGAGCGGTCGTCTTCGTGATCGTCGCGATCGCCCTGGTGGCCGTGGCACCCATCGTCCTCGACTACTTCGGTCCCGTCGGCCAGATCGTGGGACAGGTCGTGCGCTGGGTCCTGCTCGTGCTGTTCGTGGTCGTGGCCCTCGCCGTCCTCTACCGGACGGCGCCCGACCGGGACGCGCCGCGCTTCCGCTGGGTCACGCTCGGCTCGGTGCTCGCGACCGTCCTCTGGGTCGTCGGCAGCGTCGTGTTCAGCGTCTACGTCGACAACTTCGGCAGCTACAACAAGACCTACGGCGCGCTCGCCGGCGTCATCGTGCTCATGCTCTGGATGTACCTGACCAGCTACATCGTGCTGCTCGGCGCCGAGGTCAACTCCGAGTCGGAGTACCAGACCGCGGCCGACACCACGACGGGCACGGCCGCGCCGATGGGACGCCGCGGCGCGGTCAAGGCCGACGACGCGCTGACGCCGTGATCAGCAGCGCGCCGTCAGGCCGCCGTCCACCGGCAGGCACACCCCGTTGACGTAGGCCGCGTCGTCGGAGGCGAGGAAGACGGCGGCGTTGGCCACGTCCCACGGGGTGCCGCACCGCCCGGTGGGACTGCGGCGGGCCCGGGCCGCGGCCTCGTCGGCCAACTGGTCGCCCACGAGCGGGGTGTCGATCAGCCCGGGCAGCACGGCGTTGGCCCGGACGCCGTGGGCGGCGTAGGTCAGGGCGACCGACACCGTCAGCTGGTCGACCGCCGCCTTCGCCGCCATGTAGCCCGGGTAGTCGTAGCCGGGGTGGCGGATGGCGGCCACCGACGACACGTTGACCACGGCGCCGCCGCCCGCGGCGACCATGCGCGGGACCGCGTGCTTGCAGGTGAGGAAGACGCCGCTGACGTTGACCGCCAGGGCGGCGTCCCACTCCGCGCGGCTCAGGTCGACGAGGCCGACGGGCGTCGCGACGCCGACGTTGTTGTGCAGGATCGTCACCGGGCCGAAGGCCCCGGCCGCGGCGTCGAGGGCCACGACGACGTCGTCCTCGACGGTCACGTCGGCGCCCACGCCGGTCGCCCGGCCGCCCTGCTCGACGACGAGCCGCGCGGTCAGCTCCGCCTGCTGGGAGTCCCGGTCCACGGCGACGACCGCCGCGCCCGCCGCCGCGTAGGCCAGCGCGGCCGCCCGGCCGTTGCTGATCGCCGCGCCGCTGGACCCCGCGCCGAACACCACGGCCACCCGGCCCCGTAGATCGGGCATCGCGGACCTCCCCTCTTCGGCCCCGACGGTGCGCTCCCCCGCTCCGCCGGACGACCGCCCGCTGACGCGACCGTGACCCGCGCCCTCCTCGTTCTGTAGGAACATGCGGGCACGAGGAGGTGCACCCATGACGACGCACGCGGGCACGGTGGACGAGGTCCAGCGCCTCGTCGACGAGCTCGCCGACGAACTGGGCCGCTCGATCGTCGTGAACGACCCCGGGATGCACCTGCTCCACGTGACGCGCCACTTCGCCGACGAGGACGCGGTGCGGGTGCGGGCGGTGCTGCAGCGCGACCCCGGCGCCGACGTCGCCGCCTACGTCCTCGGACTGGGCGTCGCGACGTGGACCGGACCCGGCGTCGTCCCGCCGGACGAGACACTCGGGCTGCGACGCCGGGTGTGCGTCCCGATCCGCCGGGACACGCGGCTGCTCGGGCTGCTGCTCGTGATCGACGCCGACGCGACGCTGTCGGACGACGAGCTCGACCGGCTCGGCGCGGCCGCGACCGTCATCGGTGCCTGCCTGGCCGACCGTGAACTGGAGGCCGCCCGCACCTCGGCCGCCACGGAGCGGCACACGGCCGCCCTGCTCGACGGCGGCCCCGACGAGCGCGCCGAGGCGCACCGCGCGCTGGTCGCGGGCGGGCTGCCGGACGCCCCGCACGCGGTGGTGACCGTGGTCGAGGCGCGCGGCCCGGCCCGCACGGGCGAGCTGACGCGGGTCCTGCGCAGCACCGTGGGCGCCCACCTGCGGCGCGGCGTGCGGCCCGGGGTCGCGGTGGTGGCGGGCCGGCGGGTCCGCCTCGTGGAGGTCGGGCCGCGGCCGGTCGGCCGGGACGAGGTCGCCGCGGTCGCCCGACGACTCGTCGCGGCGGTGCGCTCGGCCGTCGGGCCCGCCGGGGAGGTCCGCGTCGGCGTCGGCGGCGACGTCGCGGGCCTGCCCGCCGCGGCCCGGTCCGCCGGCCAGGCCGAGCTCGCGCTCCGCGGCGCCTGGTCCCTGGCCCGGCACGGCGACGCGGCCCGCTGGGAGGACGTCGCCGACCACGCCCTGCTGCTCCGCCTGCCCGACGAGGCCCTCGGCCCCGACCTCGTGCCCGAGCCGCTGCGCCGCCTCGTCGAGCACGAGTCCGGCGCGCGGCTGCGGGCGACGCTGGAGGTCTTCCTCGACCTCGCCGGCTCCGTGCCGCGCACCGCGGAACGGCTCCACCTGCACCGGACGTCGCTCTACTACCGGCTGCGCCGGATCGCCGAGATCACCGGCACCGATCTCGACGACGGGCGCGACCGGCTGGTGCTGCACCAGGGTCTGCGGGCACTGGAACTGCTCGACGGGCGCGGCTGACCCGACAGACTCGACAGAACGAGGACGCGGAGCCCGGCGGCCTCCGACATCGGTCGGTCGTGGCGCGGGTCACGCCCACGGCACCCTCCCCCCATGCCGACCTTCACCACCGCCGACGACGTCGCCCTGACCTACTCCGACCGCGGCGGCCGGGGCGTCCCCCTGGTCATGCTGCACGGCTGGGGCCAGACCCGGGCGATGTTCCACCACCAGCTCGACGGGCTGGACCGGCGCGTGATCACCCTCGACCAGCGCGGTCACGGCGAGTCCGCCAAGCCGCACCACGGCTACCGGATCGCCCGCCTCGCGCAGGACCTCCACGAGTTCCTCGACCACCTCGGCGTCGAGGAGGTGGACCTGCTCGGCTGGTCGATGGGCGTGTCGGTCTGCTGGAGCTACCTCGACCAGCGCGGGTCGGCCCGCGTCCGGCGCCTCGTCGCGGTCGACCAGCCCGCCGCCGTCGCCGCCGTGCCGTGGATGAGCCGCACCGAGCAGCAGCAGTGCGGGGCGATCTTCGACGTGGCCGGCCTGGTCGCCCTCGGCGGCGAACTCGCCGGGGAGAAGGGCGAGGCGGCACTGGAGGACTTCGTGCGCAGCATGTTCTCGGGTGAGCCGAAGCCCGACGTCTGGGAGTTCGTCCGGCAGGAGATCCGGTCGACGCCCGCGTACGCCGGGGTCCCGCTGCTGTTCGACCACTGCGCCCAGGACTGGCGCGACGTCCTCCCCCGCGTCGACGTCCCCACCCTGGTCCTCGGCTGCGACGGCAGCCACGTCGCGCCGTCGTCGCAGGAGTACATCGCCGACCAGATCCCCGACGCCCGGCTGCACGTCTTCTCCGCCGACGAGGCCCGCTCGCACTTCCCGTTCCTGGAGAACCCCGAGCGGTTCAACGCCGTCGTGGAGGAGTTCCTCGGCGCAACGTCCTGAAGCTCCGGGGGCCGCGCGATGGAGTTCTTTGCGTCCTTCCCGACGACGGGTCGGTGAAGGTTGCGCCGCCGGGTCCCGTCGGATGGCATGTGGGCTCCACCACCACGGGCAGGAGTGGCCGACATGTCCCTGGACAGCCCCGACACGACCGTCTCCCTCGACGACCGCTACACCGCCACGAGCGGGCGGGCGTTGATGACCGGCATCCAGGCCCTGGTGCGGCTGCTGCTCGACCAGCGCCGGCTCGACGAGGCCCGCGGCCTGGACACGCGGGTCTTCGTCTCGGGCTACCAGGGGTCGCCGCTCGGCGGGTTCGACTCCGAGATCGGGCGGGCCCGGCGGCACCTCGACCCGGCCGGCGTCGTGTTCACCCCCGGGGTCAACGAGGAGCTCGCCGCGACCGCGGTCGCCGGGTCCCAGCTGCTCGACCGCGTGCCCGGTCGGCGCCACGACGGCGTCGTCGGGTTCTGGTACGGCAAGAACCCCGGCCTCGACCGGGCGGCGGACGCCATCCGCCACGGCCAGCTCGTGGGCACGGCGGCGCAGGGCGGTGCGGTCGCGGTGATCGGGGACGACCCGGCCAGCAAGTCCTCGACCGTGCCCAGCTCGTGCGAGCCGATGGCCGCGAGTCTGTCCCTACCGCTGCTCGCGCCCGGGTCGGTCGCCGAGGTCGTGGAGCTCGGGCTGCACGCCGTCGCGCTGTCCCGGGCGAGCGGGCTGTGGACCGGCCTGAAGATCATCGCGGACGTCGCCGACGCCTCGGCGACCGTCGACCTCGGGGCACTGGCGCCCGACGTGCTCGGTGTCCCGCACCCGCCGTCCGGAACGCGTCCCGCCCCGTCGGCGCTGGTCGGGCCGGCCGCGCTCGACGCGGAGCACGACGTCCTCACCCGTCGGCTGGACCTCGCGAAGGCCTACGCCCGGGACACCGGGCTGAACCGCATCGCGTTCAGCGCGCGGCGGGCACGGCTCGGGATCGTCGCCTCGGGGACGAGCTACGCGACGGTGGTGCGCGCCCTGGACGACCTCGGGCTCGGCGAGCCGGAGCTGGACGCGCTCGGGGTGCGGCTGGTCCGGCTCGCGATGCCGTTCCCGGTCGACCACGAGGCGCTCGCGGAGATGACCGCCGACCTCGAGGAGGTGCTGGTCGTCGAGGACAAGGTGCCGTTCCTGGAGGGCCACGTCCGCCAGGCCCTCTACGGCACCGTCCCCGCGCCGCGCGTGGTCGGCCGCCGCGACGACCGGAACCGCCCGCTCCTCTCCGCCCGCGCCCAGCTGGCCGCGGAGGACGTGGCGAAGGCCGTGGCCGCCCGGCTCGTCGCGCTCGGCGCCGAGCTGCCCGCGGCCGCCGTCGCGCACCTCGACGCCCTCACCCCGCCGCGGCCCTCCCGCATCCCGCTGACCACGGCGGACACGCCCTCGCGCACGCCGTACTTCTGCTCCGGCTGCCCGCACAACACCTCGACCCGGACGGACGACGACACGCTCGTCGGGGTGGGCATCGGGTGCCACGCGATGGTCGCGCTCGACACCGCGCACCGCGGCCACCAGGTGGGCATGACGCAGATGGGCGGCGAGGGCGCGCAGTGGATCGGGCTCGCCCCGTTCACCGACGACCGCCACCTCGTGCAGAACCTCGGCGACGGGACGTTCCACCACTCCGGCTCGCTGGCGATCCGCGCCGCGATCGCCGCCGGGGTGTCGATGACCTACAAGCTGCTCTACAACGACGCGGTCGCGATGACCGGCGGGCAGCGCGCCGAGGGCCGCCTCGACGTCCCCGCCATCACCCGGGAGCTCGCGATCGAGGGCGTGCGCCGCATCGTCGTCACCACCGACGAGCCCGGGAAGTACGGCCGCGGCGACCTCGACCCGATCGCGACCGTGCGCCACCGCGACGAGTTCGCGGCCGCCGAGTCCGAGCTGGCGGCCGTCGAGGGCGTCACGGTGCTGATCCACGACGACCGCTGCGCCACCGAGGAGCGCCGCCTCCGCAAGCGCGGGGAGCTGCCGACGGCCACCGAGCGGGTCGTGATCAACGAGCGGGTGTGCGAGGGCTGCGGGGACTGCGGCGACGTGTCCACCTGCCTCTCGGTGCTGCCCGTGGAGACCGAGTTCGGCCGCAAGACCCGCATCCACCAGGCGTCGTGCAACTCCGACTACTCGTGCCTCAAGGGCGACTGCCCGTCGTTCCTGCTGGTCGAGCCGGGCACGGTGGCCCCCCGGGCGGTGCCCGACCTGCCGGTGCGCCTCGTCGACCGCACCGAGCGGACCCTTTCCGACGAGGTCCTGCTGCGGATGCCGGGCATTGGCGGCACCGGCGTCGTCACCGTCTCGCAGATCCTGCAGATGGCCGCCCACCTCGACGGGTCGTTCGCGGCCGGGCTCGAGCAGGTCGGGCTCGCGCAGAAGGGCGGGCCGGTCGTCTCCGACGTCCGCATCGCCAAGCACCCGGTCGACGGCGCGCTGCGCGCCTCGCGGGGCAGCGCCGACGTGGTCGTCGGGTTCGACCTGCTAGGCGCGGCCGACCCGGCGACGCTCGGGGTCGCACGGGCCGGGCACACCGTCGCCGTCGTGAACACCTCGCTGACGCCGACCGCCGCGATGGTGACCGGCCGGGTCGTGCTGCCCGGCTCCCCCGACGACGCGCTCGAGAAGCTCGCCGCGGTGACCGCCGAGGTCCACCACGTCGACGCGCAGCGCCTGTCCGAGGCCCTGTTCGGCGACCACCTGCCCACCAACGTGCTGCTGCTCGGCGCCGCGTGGCAGCACGGCGTGGTCCCGGTGTCGGCGGAGGCGATCGAGCGGGCGATCCGGCTCAACGGTGCCGCCGTCGAGACCTCGCTCGCCGCGTTCCGGTGGGGCCGGGCCGCGGCGATCGACCACGACGCCGTCCTCGCGGCCGCGGTCCCGGCCGCACCCGCCGTCGTGACCGTCGACGCGCACTCCGCCGCGCTCGCCGCCGGGGTCGAGGGGATCGAGGACCTGCTCGCGACCCGGATCGCCGACCTCACCGGCTACCAGGACGCGGCCTACGCCGCGCGCTACGCGGAGGAGGTCCGGCGGGTCACCGCGCTGGCCGCGGAGGCCGTGGGTCCCGACGACGGGTCGCGGGTCGGCGCGGCCTACGCCCGCGGCCTGCACCGGCTCATGGCCTACAAGGACGAGTACGAGGTCGCCCGCCTGCACCTCGACCCGGTCGAGGTCGCCCGCCGCGAGGCCGAGTACGGCGCCGACGCGGACGTGTCGGTGATGCTGCACCCGCCGGTGCTCCGCGCCCTCGGGATGGAGCGCAAGATCCGGCTGCGCGGACGGGCGGCGGACGTCGCGTTCCGCGGGCTGCGGGCCGCCCGCCGGCTGCGGCACACGCCGTTCGACGTGTTCGGGCTCGCCGGCGTGCGCCAGGTGGAGCGGGCCCTCGTCGGGGAGTACCAGCAGGCGGTGCGGACGGCCGTGGACCGGCTGCCCGGGCTCACGGTGGACACGGTGCTCGAGATCGCGGGGCTGGCGGACGACGTCCGTGGGTACGAGGAGGTCAAGCTCCGGAACGTCGAGCGCTTCCGCGCCCGGCGCGACGCACTGCTCGGCTGAGCGCGAGGGAGGTCCCGTGGGGGTGGTCGGCGCGCTCGACGGCTTCCAGCGCCGCCACCGCTGGGCCGGCCTGCCGATCGCAGTGCTGTGGAAGTTCATCGACGACGAGGGCACCTACCTCGCCGCGCTGATCACCTACTACGGCTTCCTCTCGCTGTTCCCGCTCCTGCTCCTCGCGCTGACGGTGCTCGGCTTCGTCCTGCAGGACGACCCGGCGCTGCAGCAGGCCCTGGTGAACTCCGCGTTGCGGAACTTCCCGATCGTCGGCGACCAGATCGGGGAGAACGTCCGCTCGCTTCAGGGCAGCGTCGGCGCGCTCGTCGTCGGGATCGTCGTCAGCCTCTACGGCGGGCTCGGCGTGACCGTGGCCGTGCAGAACGCCTTCGCCCGGATGTGGGTGGTGCCGAAGGCCGAGCGGCCGGCCCTGCCCACGGCGTACGCGCGCGGGGCGCTCGCCGTCGTGGTGCTCGCCGCCGCGATCGTCGCGGCCGCCGCGCTGACCGCGCTGGGCGGTGTGCTCGCGGGGCTCCCGACGCCGCTGTACGTGGGCGGCCGCATCCTCGTCACCGTCGCCGGGATCGGGGTCAACGCGGCGCTCGTGGTGCTCGCGTTCCGGCTCCTCACGCCGCGGGCGCTGACGATGCGCCAGGTGCTGCCGGGGGCGGTGCTCGCCGCCCTCGCCTGGTACGTCCTGCAGACCCTCGGCGCCTACCTCGTGCAGTACCAGCTGCGCGGGATGAGCGCGAGCTACGGGATCTTCGGCATCGTGCTGGGCCTGCTCGCGTGGATCTACCTGAGCGCGGTCGTCGCCCTCTTCTGCGCCGAGCTCAACACCGTGCGTGTGCTCCGCCTGTACCCCCGCAGCCTGCTCTCGGCCTTCCCGGACGACACCGACACCACCCCGGCCGACGAGCGCGCCTACGCCGCCTACGCCGCGGCGGAACGGCTCAAGTCGTTCCAGACGATCGACGTCGAGTTCGACCCGACCGCCACGCCCCCACGTGGTGAGGAGCGGCCGGAGCTCTGACCCCCTTCCCTCCCGCCCTCCCTCCTTCCGGTGGCAGGAAAGCGTCGTTGCTGTCATCCAGTGGCAGGAACGCCGCATCGTCGACGGGCGGTTGCGCCCGCCCGGTACGCTGACGTACCGTCTCAGAGCGGTACGGATTCGTACCGACGACGTCGAGGAGGCCGACAGCGATGAGCAGCGTGCGGGACAAGGTCACGGTCGTGACCGGGGCCGGGTCGGGCATCGGGCGCCGGCTCGCGCTCGAGCTGGCCCGACGGGGCGCACGGCTCGCCATCTCCGACGTCAACGAGACCGGCCTGACCGAGACCGGCCTGACCGAGACCGCCGACCAGGCCAAGGCGCTCGGCGCCGAGGTGCACACGGCGCGGCTGGACGTGGCCGACCGGGACGCGGTCGTCGCCTACGCCGCGGCCGTCGAGGAGCACTACGGCGTGGTCCACCAGATCTACAACAACGCCGGGATCGCCTCGTCCGGCACGGTGCTCGACGGCGAGTGGTCGGAGTACGACCACGTGCTCGGCATCAACCTCTTCGGCGTCATCAACGGCACCAAGGCGTTCCTGCCCGCGATCGTGCGGTCGGGCGACGGGCACGTGGTCAACGTGTCGTCGCTGAACGGAATCATGGCGCAGCCCGGCATGTCGGCGTACTGCACCGCGAAGTTCGGCGTCCGGGGCTTCACCGAGACGCTGCGCGCGGAGATGCTCGCGAGCGGCGCGCCCGTCGCCGTGACGGTGGTGCACCCGGGCGGGGTGAAGACCAACATCGCGACCGCCGCCTTCGAGCGCGGCTCCGCCGCCGGGCAGACCACCGCCGCCGACGAGGCGCGCGTGAAGGCCTACAACGAGAAGCTCCTGAAGATGCCCGCCGACCAGGCCGCGACGATCGTCGTCGACGGCGTCGAGGGCGGGAAGCCGCGCGTGCTCGTCGGCAACGACGCCAAGCTGGTCGACCTCTTCGTGCGCCTCGTGCCCCGCTTCTACCCGGCCGCCCTCGTGCGCTTCGGCGGGAAGGTGCTCGGCGGTCGCTGACCCGCTCTACCCGAGGGCCTGCACGCAGTGTCGGAGGTCCTCCAGGAACCGGGCCCGCCGCCCGGCCGGGAGGGCGGCCACCATGCGTTGCTCCACGGCCGCGACGACGGCGCTCGCCTCCGCCAGGGCGCGGCGGCCGGCCGCCGTGAGCTCCACGGGACGGGACCGCCCGCTGGTCGCGGTGGCGGGGCGGGTCAGCAGGTCCCGCGCCTGGAGCCCGCGGAGGACCTCGTTCATCGTCTGGCGGGTGACGAAGGTGGCCCGCGCGAGCTCGGAGTTCGAGAGCCCGGGGCGCTGGCCGAGGACCTCGAGGCACGAGTACTGCGACACCGTCAGCTCGAGCGCACGCAGGTCCCGGTCGAGGGCGACCCGCAACGCGGTGGCGGCGAGCTTCAGCGCGTAGCCCACCGAGCCCTCCAGGTCCCCGACGCCGCCCTCGGGCGCGACGTCCCGGTCATCGGACACCGGCCATCTCCCTCGTCCGCTCCTCGCGCAGGGCCCGCAGGTGGACCGCCGCCCAGGTCCGCAGCGGCCGCCACGCCTCGGCGATCCGGTCGAGGTCGGCCCCCGGGCCGTACCGCTCGACGATCTCGGCCTCCAGGCGGCGTTCGTGACGGGGCACGGCGTTCGGGGCGTTGGCCCCGCGCAGCACGACGAGTTCGGCCGCGAAGGGCCCGATGCCCCGGATCTGCTGCAGGTCGGCCACGGACCGCTCGGGGTCGGCGTGGTGCAGTGCGGCACCGTCGAGCCGCCCCTCGAGCGCCGCGTCGGCGACCGCGTGCAGGTACTCCGCCTTCCGGCCGGGCAGGTCCAGGTCCAGTCCCCGCAGCACCGCCGGGGCCGGGAAGGCGCCCTCGTCACCGTGGCGCCCGATCAGCTCGGTGCGCAGGCGGGCCGCCACGACGATCCGCAGGCGTTGCGCCAGGACGGCCCACGCGGCCGCCTCGTACGGCGAGTGGAAGCCGCAGGGGCGCAGGCCCGGCAACGCCCGCTGGGCCTGCCCGATCACGGGGTCGGCCGCCCCGATCCCGGGCCAGCCGCTCGCGTCGACGTCGAGGGCCAGGAAGCGTGCGACCTGCGCGGCCGCCGCCTCGAGGTCCCCGGCGCCGCGCACCCGGACGCGCGCGACGTCGCCGTCCTGGGCGACCTCCGCGTGGACGGGCGTCCAGTCGGTGTCGCTGCGGAAGGTCGTGGTCAGGTGGCCCCCCGCGGCCGGGGGGAGCGCGGCCGGGGCGAAGCCCTCCCAGAAGGCGGCGCCGGTGGCGAGCGACCACGGGCCTCGGACCTCGACGGTCGTCTCCAGCGTGCGCATCAGGCCTGCTCGTGGACCGTGACGGCGTAGCCGTCGGGGTCGGCGAAGGTGAACTGGCGACCGAAGGGCCCGTCGACGGGGTCGGCGAGGATCGGGACGTCCGCCGCGTCGAGCGCGTCGTGCAGACCCTGGGCGTCGTCCGCCGCCAGCCAGAGGGCGACGCCGTGTCCCGGGCGGGGCGACGTCGCGTCCAGGTCGACCCCCGGCTGCGGCTCGCGGACGGCGAACGGCACGGGGCTGGTGGTGAAGACGACCGCTCCCGGCGGGGACGCGGGCGCGCGGTGGAGCCCGAGCCGGGTCTCGTAGAAGGCGGCGGCCCGGTCGAGGTCACGGACCTGGAGGGCGAGGAAGGACGGGCCGGTGACGGCGGGCATGGGGACTCCTCGGGGACAGCGATGTCAGGGGCCTGACATACGAGAAGCTATGTCAGGCCCCTGACACGCGCAAGGGCGAGGTCTTGCGAACGGGCCGGACTCCGTGCACCATCCAGTTGGATGGTCCACGGATGACGAGAGGCGGGTCGTGGGGGAGGACAAGACCGAGAAGATCACCGTCAACCTCGGGTTGGTCGATCTCGGGCACATCGACCTCCTCGTGCAGGAGGGCTTCTACACGACCCGGACCGACTTCATCCGGACCGCCATTCGCAACCAGCTGAACGCCAACGGCCCGGCCCTCGAGACCACGGTGGCCCGCCGGACCCTGGTGCTCGGCACCCAGCACTTCTCCCGCGCCGACCTGCAGGCCCTGCAGGACCGGGGCGAGCAGATCCACATCCGGGTGCTGGGACTGGCGAGCCTCGCCGAGGACGTCTCGCCCGACCTGGCGGTGGCCACCATCGCCTCGGTCGAGGTCCTCGGCGCGTTCCGCGCGAGCCGGGCCGTCAAGGCGGCCCTGGGCCCGCGGATCGTGTGAGCCGCCGGCGGCGTCGGGGACCTCCCCTCGCCACGCACCTCGTCCGAAGGGACGACGCATGACTTCACCACGAGGCCGCCGGTTCGTCCGCGCGCTCGTCGACCACTGCTCCCGCCTCCCGACGGCCGGGGGCCCGCAGTCGGCCAGGATGGCGGAGGCCACCCGCCTGACCCGCGCCGGCCGGCTGACCGAGGCGATGACCGTCCTGCAGGGCGCGGGCAGCGTCCCCACCACGACCGGTGTCTTCCCGACGATGCCCGGCGCCTTCTCCGCGGGCCCGCGTGCGGCCGGGCCGGACCCGTCGTCGGGACGGATCTCCCGCGGCACGGTGAGCGGGCCCGCGGGGACCCGGGCCTACCGGCTCGTCCGGCCGACGCGACCGCAGGAACGCCCGCCGCTGTTCGTGATGCTGCACGGCGGCACGCAGGACGCGGACACGTTCGCCGCGGCCACGGGGATGGACGACCTGGCCGAGCGGGAGGGGTTCCTCGTCGCCTACCCGGAGCAGTCCCGGTCGGCGAACGCGATGGGCTACTGGAACTGGTTCGAGCCCGCCCACCAGGGCCGGCACGGGGAGGCCGCGCTGATCGCGGCCGTCATCGCCGAGGTGTCGGCGGCGCACGGCGTCGACCGCGACCGGGTGTTCGTCGCCGGCTTCTCCGCCGGGGCCGCGATGGCGGCGGTGATCGGTGCGGCCTACCCCGACCTCGTCGCCGGCGTCGGGATCCACTCCGGGCTGCCGGCGGGCGCGGCGCGCGACGTCGGGTCGGCCTTCGCGGCGATGCGCGGGGCGCCGTACCGGGTGCCGGCGACGTCCGTGCCGACGATCGTGTTCCACGGGGCCGACGACCCGACGGTGGCCGCGGTCAACGGGAGCCGCGCGGTCGAGGCCGCCCTCGCCGACCACCCCGGCTGCGCCCGCACCGTGGAGCACGGCCACGGCGCTCGGGACTGGACGCGCGAGCGGTGGACCGACGGGGACGGGAACGTCCGCGCCGAGCACTGGACGGTGCGGGGCAGCGGACACGCCTGGTCGGGCGGCCGGGCCGGCGGGTCCTACACCGACCCGGCTGGCCCGGACGCGAGCGTGGCGATGGCGGAGTTCCTCGCAGAGATCACGCGCTGAGCGCGGCGGCCAACCGTTCGAACCCCTCGTCCAGCGGGACCTGCGGCGCGTAGCCCAGGTCCCGCTTCGCGGCCGAGATGTCGAACCAGTGGTCGGTCGCGAGTTGCCGGGCGAGGAAGCGGGTCATGGGCGGGTCACCCACCGACACGATCCGTTCCAGCCCCTTCCACACCGTCTCCACCACGGCGCCGGCCGCCACCGCCACCGGCAGCGGGACGGTCGCCGAGACGGGCGGCAGCCCGCCCGCCGTCACGATGCCGTTGACCAGTTCGTGCACCGGGCGGGGATCGCCGGACGTGATGAAGTACGGCCGCCCGGCGCACGCGGCACCGGGGACGAGCCGGTCGGCGGCGTCGAGGTGGGCCTGCGCGGCGTCGTCGACGTAGGTCGTGTCGATGACGGCGGCGCCGTCGCCGACCAGGCGCAACCGTCCCGACCGGGCGCGGTCGAGGATGCGCGGGACCAGCTGCGTGTCCCCCGGCCCCCAGACGAGGTGCGGGCGCAGCGCCACGGTCGCGAGGTCGGGCGAGTTCGCCGCCAGCACCAGCCGCTCCGCCTCGGCCTTCGTCTCCGGGTACGGCGAGTCGTAGTGCGTGGCGTAGGGCAGGGACTCGTCGCCGCCGCGGATGTCGGCGCCGGCGTGCACCACGCTCGGCGTGCTGGTGAACACGAACCGCCGCACGCCGGCCGCCCGACAGGCGTCGAGCAGGGCCCGCGTCGCGTCGACGTTGCTGCGCCGGTACGACGACGCCGCTCCGGAGATGCCCGCCCGGGCCGCGACGTGGAACACCACGTCGACCTCCGCCACAGCGGCGCGGGCGACGGCGGGGTCGGCGAGGTCGCCCCGCATCGTCGCCACCCCGCGGGCCCGCAACGCGGGGTAGTCGCCGCGGGCCACGCTGGTCACGTCGTCGCCGCGCGCGAGCAGCGCGTCGACCACCGCACCGCCGAGGAAGCCGCCGCCGCCGGTCACGAGGGCCCTCATCCGAGCTCCCCCGCCGCCCAGCGCCCGAGCGCCTCCCGGTCGATCTTCGAGTTGTGCCGCGGGTCGACCGGCAGCGCCCGGTGCAGCAGGAACGTCTCGATCGGCTTCGTCCGCGGGTCGCTCGCGGCCAGCGCCCGGAGCTCGTCGACGAGCTCCGGCGTCCAGCGCCCGCCCTCGAGCAGCTCGACGACCGCGACGGGCGTGCGGTCCGACGACGGGCCGGTCCCGACGAGGGCCGTGCGCCGGACCGCCGGATGGCGGTTCAGCACCTCCTCGCACGGCACGCTGTACAGCGGCCCACCCGCGGTGTGCACCACGTGCGCCACCCGCCCGGCGAACCAGAGCCGGCCGGCGTCGTCGAGCGAGGCGAGGTCGCCGGTGCGGTGGGCGAGTCGGCCGTCCCACGAGAGCTTCGCGGCCGCGGTGGCCTCTGGGCGCTCGGCGTAGGCGGGGCTGACGACGGGTCCGCGGACCACGACCTCCCCGACCTCACCGTGTCCGACCAGCATCGACGGCTCCAGGCGGGTGACGGCCCCCTCGGTCGGGCGCACGAGCGCGACGTCGACGCCCGGGACCGCGCGCCCGACGCAGATGCCGTCGTCGGGCAGTTCGAGCAGTTCGTGGCTGCCGATCGACGCGACGGGCAACGCCTCGGTGGCCCCGTAGGGCGTGTGCACCTGCGCGCCGTCGGGCAGCAGCGCCAGCACGCGGCGCTGCACGTCGCGCGGCACCGGGGCGCCCGCGGAGATGACCTGACGCAGCGTCGGCAGGTGGGTGTCGGCCGGGGCGCCGCGGCCGAGCCGGTCGAGCACGGCGGGCGAGCCGAACATCACGGTGGCCCCGGTCCGCTCGGCGGCGGTGACCAGCCGCGACGGCACGACCTTCCCCGGCTTCGTCGGGTCCATCCGCGGCACCACGGTCGTCATGCCGAGGGCGGGTCCGAACAGTGCGAACGGCGGGAACGTCGCCAGGCTGACGTCGCCGGGACCGAGGCCGTAGAGGTCGCGCACGAGGTGGGCCTGCGCGAGCAGCCCCTCCTCGTGGTGCTCGACGCCCTTCGGCGGGCCGGTGCTGCCGCTGGTGAACAGGATCGCGGCGGGGGTGCCCGCGGGCCGCGGGAGCGGCGGCAGGGCCCGGCGTCGGGAACCCGCCCGTTCCAGCCGACGCAGCGAGAGCGTGCCGGGAACCGGCACCGGGCCGGCGGTGACCGCGATCCGCGCGAACGGGCACCACCGCAGCGCGCGCCGGGCGAGGTGCGCCTTGGCGATCCCGACGAAGGCCTCGGGTGCGGCCTCGTTCAGACACGAGCGCACCCGGTCCAGCCCGATGCCCGGGTCGACGACGACGGGAACGGCCCGCACCCGCAGCAGGGCGTAGGCGAGGACGAAGAAGTCGGCGGTCGGCGGCACGAGCAGCGCGGTTCGGGTGCCGGGGCCGATCCCGGCGGCGAGGAGCCCCGCCGCGGCGTCGGCCACCCGACGCTGCAGGGCGCCGAAGGTGACGGTGCGCGTGCGGCCGAGCGGAGCCGGCAGGACGAGCGCGGCGGCACGGGAGCGGGCGACGGCGTGCTCGGCGAGCATGCCGTCGAGGCTCTCGGCGGTCATCGCAGCCCTCACCGACCCGCCGTCAGGAAGCGCCGGACCCGGGGGACGATCCGGTCCGCGGCGTCCTCGAGGACGTAGTGCCCGGCGTCCGGGTAGCGGTGCACCTCGGCGTGGGGCAGGTGCGCGACGAGGTGGCGCAGGATCGTCTCGTCGAAGACCGGGTCCTTCATCCCCCAGTGCACCTGGACCGGGTGGGTGTCGAGCTCGGGGAGCCGCTCGGCCAGGCGGACCAGCACCGGGTGGGCCGGGTCGGCGGGACCGGTCGGGATGTCCTGGACGAAGGCGTGGACGGCGACGCGGTGCTCCGGGGAGTCGTACGGCTCGAGCAGGCCGCGGCGGGCCTCGGCGCCGAGCCAGGGCCGACCGCTGCCCAGCGCGAGCGCGCCGAGGGAGAAGGCGTTGAACCGCCGGACGAGGACGTCCCCGACGACGGGCAGGCGCGCGGCCTGCAACGTCCAGGGGATGCGCTTGTCCGCGGGCAGCGGGAAGGCGGCGCTGTTGAGGACGACGATCCGGTCGACCTGATCGAGGTGCTCCGCGGCCCACGAGAGGCCGATCGGGCCGCCCCAGTCGTGGACGACGAGGTGGAGCGGCCCGTCGAGGTCGAGGTGCTCGACGAACGCGCTCAGGTCGGCGACGCGCCGCGCGAGGGTGTGCGGGTAGTCGGCGAGCGCGGGCTTGTCGGAGCGGCCCATGCCGATGTGGTCGGGCGCGATCGCGCGGAACCCGTCGTCGGGCAGCGTGGTCAGCAGCGAGCGCCAGTAGAACGACCACGTCGGGTTGCCGTGGACGTGCAGCACCGGGGTGCCGGCGCCCTCGTCGACGTAGGCCATCGTGTGGCCGCCGATCTCGACGGTGCGGTGGTCCAGGGCGAAGCCGGTGGTCACCAGATCACCTCGGCCGCCGCGGCGTTGATGCCGCTGCCGACGCCCATGAGCATGACGCGGGAGCCGTCGGTGACGGTGCCGTCCTCGACCGCCTTCGACAGCACCGTCGGAACCCCGGCCGGGCCGATGTTGCCGAAGTGCGGGAACTGCGAGGGGAAGCGCGCGATGTCGAGCCCGAGCTGGTCGGCGACGGCGCGGGTGTGCACCTTCGAGACCTGGTGCAGGCAGTAGACGTCGTAGGAGCCGGTGTCCCAGTCGAAGGCCGAGACGGCGTCCTTCCAGGCCCGCCCGGCGAGCTCCATCCCGGCGGCGAGGAGCCCACCCGAGTCGGTACGCATCTCGTCGGCCTGTCCGACGCAGAGCTGCGCGTTGCCCATCGTGCTGGCGCGGCCGAGCCCGCCGAGGAAGCGGTGGCCGGTGCTGCCGCGGGACAGGACCATGGCGACGGCGCCGGAGCCGACGGTGAGCGTGGCGAACTGCTGGTGGAACATCTGCCGGGTCGCGTCCTCGCCCGCGAGGCGGGCGATCGTCGATTCCATCGCGAATCGACTGGTCTCCCCCGCGACGACGAGTCCGTGGTCGATCTCGCCCGCCTCGATCATCGTGGCGACGACGTTCATGCCGTTGAGGAATCCGAGGCAGGCGTTGCCGAGATCGAAATTACCCGCCTCGGGCGACAATTCCATGCGGCCGTGCACGATGCTCGCGGTACTCGGTTCGAGATGGTCGCGGGAGACCGACGTGTTGATCAGCATGCCGATCTCGTCCCGCGCGACGCCGCTGTTCGCGAGGGCCTTCTCCCCCGCCTGCGCGGCCACCTCGCTCGGCATGGTGCCGTCGTCCCACACCCGGCGCTCGACGATGCCCGACAGCTTCTCGAGCAGGCCGGGCGTGATCCGGAGCCTCGTCAGGGTGCCGCCCAGCCGGTCCTCGAGGTCGGAGGAGGTGACCACGTGCGGCGCGTCGACGTGCGCCAGTCCCGTGATCACCACGTCGTCGTAGCGCTGTGCCGCTCTCATGAATCCGAGAGTGCGCGATTGTTCGTGGGGGCGCCATGAGAGGTATTCCGGACAACGCGTGCCCCTTACCGCGCGTTCCCGTTACCAGGGATCATAAGCAACGTGCGGTAACAGGAAGATCTGTCCGGATCGGTGGTCCGAACGGTGGCCGCTGCTCGGGAATTCGGCAGCGGCGCACCGTACGGCACTACTTCCGGGTACCGCGACGAGGGCGATGCGATGTTTCCATCAATCTCCGCCGCACCATCCCTGGCACTCGGCGTCGCAGCAGCAGCCGCACACGCACACCGGCGCCTCGTCGTGGTCCATCCCGGCAGCGATGAGCTCGGCGTGGAGGACGAGCAGCGGCCAGGCCTCCTCGGACACCTCGTCGTCGGGATCGGTCAGTCCCGTGGTCCGCTCGAAGGCCTCCGCAGCGTCGCCCCGGAGGATCGCGAGCTGCGCGAGCCGGAGATCCCGACGTCGGTGGCCCGGTCCGCCGCCCGCGACGAAGTGCTCCTCCGCCCGCTCGAGGTCACCGCGGCGGAAGGCGATCTCGCCGCGGAGGTCCTGCTCCCACGCCCCGTGGCGGAGTCCGCTGAACCCGGGTTCGGGGTGTTCGAGCGTGAGCAGCACGTCCTCGGCGCTCTCGTGGTCGTCGGCGTCGAGACAGCGCTGCGCGCGCCGCAGGCGGTCGCCCTCCCGCTGGGCCGCGGCCTCCACCGCGGCGGCCTTCTCGGCCCGGCGTCGGGCCTGGGCGTCCTCGGTCCACCCACCCGCGGCCGCCTGCCGGAGCAGCGGCGCGGCCTCCGCCGGGCGACCCGCCCGGAGGTGGGCACGCGCGGCCTTCCACGCCGCCTCGGCGGCCAGTGCCGCGTCGGGGCCGGACACCGCCGCCTCCCAGTGCCCCAGCGCCACCCGGCCGTCGGGGAGCCAGGCGTCGATGTCGCCGAGCGCGATCAGGGCGCGCTGGTGCGGCACCGCCGCGGCGAACACCGGGCGCAGCGCCGCCCGGATCTCGTCGTCGGTCCGCCACCGCGCGAGCAGGCGGGCGGCCTCGTCGAGCGGGGCGGTGGGGTCGGGGCAGGGGCGTCCGAGCTCGGCCGCGACACGCAGCGCGTCGCGGCGCGCACGGTCCCGGTCAGGTGCGGCCATGCGTTCATCGTGGGTCCGGCACGCCTGGGCCGCGACGGATTTTCCCTGCTCAGGGGACCGTGTAGGGGTCTCCGTAGACCGAGAACGAGAGCGGGGTCCGCAGCGCGAAGTTCCCGTCGCGTGCGAACTTCTGCTGCAGGTCGGTGATGCGGGTGACGTCGGTGTGGGCGGGCTCGGAGCGCATCACCGCGATCCGGACCTTCCAGAACGCGGCGAGGTAGTCCTCGAGGTCGCCGCCCTGGGCGGGCGCCTTCGCCTGCTTCTTCGCCGCCGCACGGATGCCCCCGAAGCTCTGCGCATCGTTGCCGGGCCCGTGCACCACCATGGCGTCGTAGTAGACGAACTGCCCGAGGGGCGGCAGCCCGTCGGCCTTCGCGGCCGCCACCGCCGGGTCGAAGTAGGCCGTGTCGCGGAGCCGGTCCTGCGCGGCGGTGAACCGCCGGTCGGTCGCCGCCTCCCGCCAGGCCTCCTCGAACGCCTCGCCGAGGCCGTCGTGCGAGGCGCTCCCGTTCACGGCCTTCAGCGCTGGGAGGAACCCGGCGAGCGGGTTGCCGGGCGCTGCGGCCGTGTAGTTCCGGACCAGCGTCAGCATGTCGCCGGTGCCCGACGTGAAGCCGATGATCCCGCCGGTGTAGCCCCGGCCGTCGCCGATGTCCTCGAGGTAGCCGTACTGCGAGCGCCAGTCGAGCGTCGAGTTCTCGGCGGCGGACACCAGCTGCATCGCGACGTCCTTCAGCACCGGGTCGTGGAGGTCCGTCGGCGCCGGGGCAGCGGTGCCGGTCGGTGTCGCGGGCGGGACGGGTGCCGTCGCGGACGTCGGCGTCGCGGCGAGGGGGGCGACGACCGGCGCCCGGTCGCTGCCGCATGCCGTCACGAGCAGCAGCGCCGCGGCGCAGGCGGCCACGGCGAGCGGCGAACGCCTCACGGGCACCGGGACGACCTCCCCCTCCAGGAACGGAAAAGGCCGGCCCGGAAGCGTCCGGACCGGCCCTGACCTGCGGAGCCGCCTTCGGGATTCGAACCCGAGACCTACGCATTACGAGTGCGTTGCTCTGGCCGACTGAGCTAAGGCGGCAGCAGGGCCAAGTGTAGGGGACCTGCTCCGCACCCCGGACGGGCGGGGTCGGCAGCGGCCCGAGCGGTCGAGGACGGGTGTCCGCCCCGCCTGAGAGGGTGCGGGGCGTGGAGCTCCGCGACGTCCTGCCGGCGACGACGACCGACCGCGCCTGGGTGACGTGGGCGGTCGGGCAGATCACCGCCGACACCCGGCGCTCGGCCGACACGCACCTCCTCCGGCCGCCGATGTCGGGCGGGGTCCAGCTCTACCTCAAGGACGAGTCGACGCACCCGACCGGCAGCCTCAAGCACCGGCTCGCCCGCAGTCTGTTCCTCTACGCGCTGTGCAACGGCGACATCGGCCCGGGCACGACCGTCGTCGAGGCCTCGTCCGGCTCGACCGCGGTCAGCGAGGCCTACTTCGCGCGGCTCGTCGGGCTGCCGTTCGTCGCGGTGATGGCGCGGTCGACCAGCGTGCGCAAGGTGCGGCTGATCGAGCGCGAGGGCGGCACGTGCGCGTTCGTCGACTCCCCCGGCGAGGTCTACGCCGAGGCCCGGCGGATCGCCGACGAGCGCGGCGGGCACTACCTCGACCAGTTCACGCACGCGGAGCGCGCCACCGACTGGCGCGGCAACAACAACATCGCCGAGTCGATCTTCGACCAGCTCGCCGAGGAGCCGCACCCGATCCCGACCTGGATCGTCGTCGGTGCCGGCACCGGCGGCACCAGCGCGACCATCGGCCGCTACCTGCGCTACCGCGGCCACGCGACCCGCCTCGCCGTCGTGGACCCGCAGGGCTCGGCCTTCCTGCGCCACTACGCCGGGGAGGAGCCGACCGGGCCGGGCTCGCTCATCGAGGGCATCGGGCGGCCGCGGGTCGAGCCGTCGTTCGTCCCGCGGGTCGTCGACCGGATGCTCGGCGTTCCCGACGGCGGGTCGGTGGCGGCGATGCGGTTCCTCGCGGATCGCTTCGGGATCGACGCGGGGCCGTCCACCGGGACCAACGTGTTCGGCGCGCTGCACCTGCTGGGCGAGATGGCCGCGCGGGGCGAGCAGGGCAGCGTCGTGACCCTGATGTGCGACCGGTCCGACCGCTACCGGGCCACCTTCGGCAACGACGCCTGGCTGCACGCGCAGGGGATCGACCCGGCGCCGTACGCGGAGGCCGTCGCCGCGGGTTGGGCGGCGCTCGAGGCCTGACGGTCAGGCGGGGACGTCCCGCAGCCGGTCGACGACCGTGTTCGACGGGGAGCCGCCCACGTCGAGCTGGGTCAGGGTCGCGACGCCGTCGTCGAGCAGGTCGACGTCGTCGTCCGGGCCGTCGGTCGGCACCGTCATCTCCTCGCCGTCCAGCTCGACGGCGAGCGGGCCGCGCACCCGGACCTCGTCGGCGCGCTCCCCCGCCGGGTAGTTGACGTTCACGACGACGCCCGGTGCGAACAGCTGCGGGCCGAGCGTCTGCACGAGCCGGGTGACGTACGCGGCGGTGGCGGCGCAGTCGTCCTCGGACCGCCCACGGTGCGTCGACGAGGCGATCGCGGGGATGCCGGCGCGGGCGGCGGTCACGGCGGCGCCGACGGTGCCGGACTCGACGATGCCCGTGCCGGAGTTGTGCCCCAGGTTGGTGCCGGAGACGACGAGGTCGGGCGGGTCCGCGCGCATGAGGTCCAGGCCGGCCCGCACCGCGTCGACCGGGTAGCCGTCGACGGCGTAGACGCCGCGTTCCTTCTCCTCGAGCTCCGTCCGCCCGTCCGACGAGGCGCCCGCCCCGGAGCGGTTCCCGTCGGGCGCGACGAGGGTGACGTCGTACCCGGCGTCGAGCAGGGCCGACCGCATCGCGGTGATGCCCCCGGCGTCCCACCCGTCGTCGTCGGTGAGGAGGACGCGGAGCGGGGCGGGTGCGGTGGAGGTGGTGGGCGGCGCGGGCTGTTGTACGGCCACGCGCGGCGCCGCGGCGGGCGGCGGTGCGGCAGCGGGTGTGGCCGCGCAGGCGCCGGTGAGCAGGGCGCCGACGAGGGCGAGCGCGAGCCGGGCGGCGATCACGACGGCGGGTGGAGCGCGACGGGGAGGCGGTCGAGGTCGACGCCGAACAGGTCGCGGTAGGCGGCGAGGGCCTCGTCGTCGGGCAGGTCGTCCTCGGTGCGGGTGCCGTCGGGGGCGGTGACGATGCGGTGCGCCCCGGCCATCGTGACCCGTCCGCCGTCGGCCGTGGGGAGCGAGCACGTGGGGCCGTGCGTGAACCCGGAGTCGGGGTGGGTCGCGGTCCAGAAGCAGGTGGGGCCGAAGTCGTCGCGCGCCCGTTCCCGCCGCTCCAGCCGGTAGCCCGGCTTCCCCGCCGGGCTGCGCACCTCGACGTCGCCGTCGGGTTGCGGGTCGATCTGCGTCGACGGCTCGTCGAGGGAGATGGGGAGCACGAGGAACCCGCCGAAGCCCACGTCGACCAGCCGTCCGCCCGCCGTGAGCGCCATGTGGGCCAGCGGGGCCGTGTCGCCGGTCGGGGTGTGGACGACGCCGCCGAGGAACCGGACGTCGTGCCCGAGCTCGGCGAGCAACCAGGCGAACAGCCCGTTGAGCTCGTAGCAGAAGCCGCCGCGCCGCCGGTGCACGATCTTGTCGAACAGCGCCTCGGGGCGGAGGTCGACCGGCTCGCCGAGGTGGATCGACAGGTTCTCGAAGGGCACGGCGCGGAAGTGGCGGTCGGCCAGCACCGCCACGTCGTCGCCCTCGTGCGCGCCGATGCGCCCGAGGTATGTGTCCACGTCCACGCGCCCGGTATACACGGCCCCATGCGCGTCGCCCTCGCCCAGATCCTGGCCACCGACGATCCGAAGGCGAACCTGGAGCTGGTCCGTGACCACACGGCGCTCGCGGCGCAGCAGGGCGCGACCGTCGTGGTGTTCCCGGAGGCGACGATGTGCCGCTTCGGGGTGTCGCTGAAGCCCGTCGCCGAGCCGCTCGACGGACCGTGGGCGACCGAGGTGCGTGCGATCGCCGACCAGCACGGCGTCCTGGTCGTGGCGGGCATGTTCACCCCGACCGACGACGGCCGCGTCACGAACACGCTCCTCGCGGTCGGCCGCGGGGTCGACACCTCCTACGACAAGATCCACCTCTACGACGCGTTCGGTTTCGCCGAGTCGAGGACGGTCGCGCCCGGGGAGGAGCCGGTCGTGGTGGAGGTCGACGGCGAGACGCTCGGACTCGCCGTCTGCTACGACGTCCGCTTCCCGGAGCTCTTCCGGGCCCTCGCCGACCGCGGCGCCTCGACGGTGCTGCTCCCGGCCTCGTGGGGCGCGGGCGAGGGCAAGATCGAGCAGTGGGAGCTGCTGGTGCGCGCCCGCGCCGTCGACTCGACGACGTTCGTGGTCGCCTGCGACCAGGCCGACCCCCTCGCCCGCGGCCTCGACCCCGGGAAGGCGCCGCGCGGGGTCGGCCACTCGCTCGTGGCGTCCCCGACGGGCACGGTCGTCGAGTCGCTCGGGGACGACCCGGGTCTGCTCGTGGTCGACGTCGACACCGCGTCGGTGGCCCGCGTGCGCGAGGTGCTGCCCGTGCTCGCGAACCGGCGGATGTAGTCCGGTGGCCAGGGGACGCAGCGTCGAGCGGGTGGCCTCCGCGCTGGCGGCGCAGGGCATGGGCGGACGTACCAGGGAGCTGCCGGACTCGACCCGGACGGCCGCCGAGGCGGGCGCGGCGCTCGGCTGCGAGGTCGGGCAGATCGTGAAGTCGCTCGTGTTCCGGGTGCCGTCGACGGACGCTGCGGTGCTGGTCCTGGCGTCGGGCTCGACGCGGGTGGACGTGGGCAAGCTGGCGGCCGTGGTGGGCGAGCCCGTGGAGCAGGCGACGGGCTCGTTCGTGCGGGAACGGACGGGGTTCGCGATCGGCGGGGTCGCGCCGGTCGGTCTCGTGTCGCCGGTGACGACCTACGTCGAGCGCGGCGTCCTCGCCTGGGACCGCGTCTGGGCCGCCGCCGGGTCGCCGCGCACGGTCTTCGACGCGACGCCGTCGGAGCTGGTGGACGCCACGGGCGGCACGGTGGTGGACGCGGCGGAGTAGGGGCGTTCGCAGGTCGGCTCGCCGAAGCTCTGCCCGAGAACCGGTGCCGGCGGCATCGGTTCTGCAGCACGAGTCGGACAGCCTCGTCACTCCCCGGTGAACTCGAGCCACCTGAGCGCACGCCGTGCCACTGAACTCCTGCCATCGACCCCGCGCGCCCGTCTCTCAACCCTGCGGCGGAAGCTTCCTGACGACGAGCGCGATGGCTTCTTCGGCCTTCGCGCACGGGTCCTCGGTCTGCCGATTCGTCAGACCCGACCACTCCGTCTCGAGGGCCTGCCGCGGCCCGAGCCCGGTCGTCACCGTGCACGTGTTGTCGTCGACCCGTATCCGCTGACGCACGGCCGGCATGCCCTCGATCGTCGTCGGCTGGAAGATCGGTAGTAGGCGCGTGCGGTAGGTGTCAGCCAACAGGTCGCGGTCGGCGATCACAGTTATCGCGAGTTGCTCGTCCTGCTCGTTCGTCCACGAACACTCCCGGCTGTCGAGAACAATCCGCTGCCGGCCCGGTCGTCCGAAATCCAGTGTCTCCAGCTCGGAGCTGGTCAGCAGCGTCGAGCAGGGTGCGGCGGCGACCTCACTGACGTCCCTCGGCACCGACACCGTAGGTGCGCCAAATCGGGGAGAGGTCGGCGCAGTCGATTCACGTGGGGACATCGTTTCCGGCGAGGTGCACGCCGAACACAACAGGAATATCACCAGGACAGCTATGCGCGTCGGCTCAGGAACGGGCATCGAACCGTGCGACCTGGCCGGCATCGCTCGAGGCGTAATCCCGCAACTCGGACTCGATCGCTGAGACGAGCTCGTCGATCCGCTGCATGCCGCCTTCGACGGCGACCAACAATGAGCCGGGACCACCCACCGCGATGGAGCCGAGCACGGTCGCCGCGTCCCGACTGACGTCGTCGTTCGTCCCGGGGTCGACCTTGCCGAGTGCCAGCGCCTCACGGCGGATCTGCATCAGCTGATCGCGCGCCGCGCGCAACTCCCGCAGCACCTGCGGGGCCGCGGCGAGGTCGACCGAGAACGAGTCGCCGACCTCGGCGACCGGCATCGCCTGGCGGGGCACGACCTGTCCGGTGGACAGGACGGTCGGGTCGGAGGCCCGCGGCGTCGGGGCCGCGTACGGGCCGGGCGGCACCGGGACGCTCACCCGACCCACGCTAGCCAGCCGGACCCGTCGTCGGGAACGGAACGGACGAACTCAGCGCAACAGCCCGGCGACGTCCCCCGCGGCCAGCAGCATCGTCAGGACCGGGACCACGCCCGTGGCGGGGACGCGGAAGGCGCGGCCGTCCTGCTCGACGACGCGGGCGGCGGTGAGCGCGCGCAGGTGGTGGTAGACCTGGCCGGTCGACGAGAGCTCTGCCGCGTCCTGGAGCTCGGCGGCGGAGGCCGGGCCGAGCAGGAGGCGGCGGACCAGGGCGAGCCGGACCGGGTGGCCCAGCGCGGCGAGGACCTCGGCGGTGGGTGCGGAGGGCAGGTCGACCACGCCGGCCGGGGAGTAGCCGATCCGCCACGACACCTCGCCGTGCAGGCGGACCGCGCCCTCGTAGGACACGAGCCCCGAGTCGTCGACGGCCTCGGTCGTCGGCGCCGGGGCGGCCGACTCCAACGCCGCGACCCGGGCCTCGAGGGCGGCGAGGCGGTCGTCGTCGGTCACGCGGTGATCGTCCCACTCACGCGACACAGGCCAGCCGGTCGAGACCTCCCGGCGACCGGAGGGCGTCGAGCACGAGTTCCTGCTGGCCGCGCGCCTGCTGGCCGGTCAGCGGCACGACCGGCAGGTCGCGGCCGAGGATCACCGCGTAGCCGACCGAGCCGTCGGTCCGCCGCAGGAACCCGCCGAAGGTGAGGACGTCGACGAAGCTGCCGCCCTTGAAGCCGATCGTCCCGGACGACGAGGGCCCCTGCCAGGTCAGGTGCCGCGCGGCCACGTCGGCGCCGGGAACCGACCCGGTCGCGATGGCCCGGTGGACGCCGAGCAGCTGGGCGGGCGTCCCGAGGGCGCTGGTGGCGGTCCACGCCTCGTTGTCCGCGACGAACTGCGCCGGGTCCTGACGGACGGCGGCGGCGATGCGTCGGACGACCTCGTCGTGGAAGGCGGGTTCGTCGGCGACCCGCCGGCCCAGCTCGGCGTCGAGGACCGCGAGCCGGGCGCGGTCGGCACCCGCCGGCGCCAGGTCGGGCATCGCGAGCCGGGCCGCGCCGCCGGCGAACGAGGGCAGGTCGACGTCGACCCAGCCGGTGGAGGCCGCGGCCGCCCGCAGGGCGTCGTCGCCGAGCCGGGCCCGCAGCCAGTCGGCCGCCGCGTTGTCGCTCTCCCGGATCATCGCGGTGACGAGTTGGTCGACGGCGTAGTCCGGCCCCGGTCCGAGCCGCTGCAGCGCGGTCGGGTGCGCGTCGCCGTCGGTGCCCGGCACGTACCAGCGCTCCCAGTCCGCGCGCGCGACCTGCTCGTCGGGCCGGATCCGCCCGTCGGCCACCGCGGCGGCGTAGGCCGTCAGGTGCACCACCTTCACCGCCGAAGCCAGCGGGAACGGCCGGTCCGCCTCGTGGGACACGACCCGGCCGCGCCCGTCGTCGAGCACGAGACCGACCGTGTCGGGCTGCCCCGCGATCCGGCCCAGCCAGCCGTCCGCGGTGGTCAGGTCCGACGACGTCGGCGCCGGGCAGTCGGCCGGGCGCGGCGGCTCGGACGGGGCCGCCGGGGCCGACCCGCACCCGACGAGCACCAGCCCCAGGACCGTGATTACGAGAATCCGGAATCTCGACATGACGACAACCTAGCAGTCGTCGCCGGGTGTTCGCCTCTCCGACGGCGTGGTCGGGCCCGCCCCGGGGCAGGACATCGACATGGCGTTCACGTGGATCCGCGGCCGGCTCGTGGTGGTCGGCTACTCCCCCGACGGCGACTCGGTGCGCTTCGTCCCCGACGAGCTCGCGACGGTGCGCCGGCTGGAGAACGGCCGACGCGTCCGGCCGAGCGAGCGGGACGGCAGCATCCAGCTGCGCCTCGACGCGATCGACGCCCCGGAGACGCACTACCAGGACCAGGCGCAGCCCCTCGCCGACGAGGCCCGCGCGACGCTCCTCGAGGCCGTCGGCTTCTCCGACGTGCGCTTCGACGACGACGGGACCGTCACGGCGTCGACGCCCGACTCGGTGCCCGCCGCCGTCTGCGCCGCGCTGGTCGAGGTGAACGGCCGCCCGGTCGCCCTGCTCGTCACCGGGCACGCGGCGACCGCGCACGCCGACGGCGACGAGGTCGACCCGGCGACGGTCGTCGACGTCTCGGTGAACGCGACGCAGACCAGCAACGGCCGCGCCTACCTGACCCTGTACTCCTCCACGCCGGAGCCCGTGCGCCGCCGGTTCCTCGAGCTCGCGGCGGACGCGACCGGACCGGGCAGCGTGTGGGCGGCCGACCGGTCGGGCGGGTTCACGCTGACGAAGCAGGCCGACGTCGGGCCGGACGGTCAGCTGATCCTGCCCAAGCTCTTCCGACGCGCCACCGACTACCTGCGCGCGGACACCTCCGGCACCTTCCTCGGCTGGCTGCGCGACCAGGGCAGCGACGACGACCCGGTGGAGGCGGCCGGGCGGCGGACCACGCTCTCGGCGCTCGTCAGCCAGGACGGCGACCGGGTCTCGCTGACCGTCCCGATCACCGACCTGGTCTTCGTCGAGGACTGACCGGGGTCAACCGGCCCGCAGCGCCGTCACCATCGCCTCCACGGCGATCTGCGGCTTCACGTTCGTCTCCAGCGCCTCGCGGCAGGCCAGGACCGCCTCGAGGCGTCGGAGCGTGGACTCGCGCGAGCCGTCGCGCGCGGCGCCCTCCACCTCGATCGCCCGGTCGGGGTGCGTGGCCGCCACCTGCGCGCCGAACCCGCGGACGAGCACGTCGCGGTAGTAGCCCGCCAGGTCGACGAGCGCCCGGTCGAGCGAGTCGCGCCGTGCCCGAGTCTGCCGCAGCTTCTGCGCCTTCTCCAGCTCCTTCTCCGCGGCCTTCGCCGCCCGCTGCGCCTGCGCGACGCCCTTCCCCGTGCCGCCCGCGCCCATCGAGACGGCGAGCTCCTCGCGCTCCGCCTCGTCGCGCGCCCCGGTGAGGGCGACCATCTCGGCCTCGGCGGCGGCCAGCATGTCGTCCGACGCGGCGAACGCGGCGGCCGCGTCCCGCACCGCGCGCGGCAGCCCCAGGACCGCCTCCCGCCGCCCCCGGGCGTCCTCGTCACGCGCGAGGCGCCGTGCGCGTCCGATGTGCCCGCCGCAGACGCTCGCGGCCCACGAGGCGGTGTCCGCGTCGATCCCGTCGCGCTCGCGGAGCACGTCGGCGATGGCCGACGCCTGCGGGGTGCGCAGCCGCACCGGCCGGCAGCGGGACCGGATGGTGACGCTGACGTCGTCCGGGTGCTCGCTGGGCGCGCAGAGCAGGAACACGGTGCGCTCGTTGGGCTCCTCCACCGCCTTGAGCACGGCGTTCGAGGCGTTCTCCGACATGCGGTCGGCGTCCTCGATCAGCACCACCTGCCAGCGCGCGGTGGTCGGCATCCGCGCCGCCCGCTCGATGACCGCGCGCATCTCCTTGACCCCGAGCGAGAGCTTCTCGGTGGCCACCTCGTGGACGTCCGCGTGCGTACCGGCCAGGACCGTGCGACAGACCTGGCACGCGTCGCAGCCGCCCCGCGGGCACTGCAGGGCCGCGGCGAAGGCCCGCGCGGCCACCGACCGCCCCGACCCCGGCGGCCCGGTGAACAGCCACGCGTGCGTCATCCCGCCGGCGTGCCGCGGCGCGCCCTCGGGTTCGGCCCCGTCGGAGGTGAACCGGACGTGGGCCGCGTGCTCGGCGGCCGCGCGCAGCTCGTCGACCGCCTCCGGCTGCCCCACGACCTGCGACCACACGCTCACGGGACCGATGATGCCCCAGACCCCCGACAGCCTCCGCTCACAGGTGCAGGGCCAGCGCGAACACCGCGATGAGCACCGCGATCAGCACGATCAGCGGCGCCCCCAGCCGCACGCCGCCGAGCGGACCCGGCGACCGTGGGGCCGCGCCGGCGCGCCACTCCCCGAACTGCGCCCGGAACTCGGCCTCCTCCCGCCGCTCGCGCTGCCAGGCGGACTCCTCACCGTGGTCCGCCGCGGTCGACGCGGGCTCGGCGTACTCGGGCGGCAGCACCCGCTCCCGGCGGGGCGGCGGGATCGGGCGGGGCGGCGGCACGTCCCGGCCCAGCGGCTGCAGCGCCCGCCCCCGGTCCTCGTCCATCCACCGCGCGACGCCGTCGTCGTCGACCGCGCCCGGGAGCCGGAGGTCCGAGGACGGGGCGGTGGCGGTCGTCGGGTCGTCCTCCCGACGCGTCGGCCGGGTCCCGTCCGGCCCGGCGAGGGGGTCGGTGAACCCCTCGGCCCTGCGCTCGTCCATCCCACGACCCTCACACGTCCGAGTGAATCCGGCCACCGTCCCGCCCGGTCGGACGCGCGTGGGAGCGCCGGACAGCGGGCAGGAGAACGGTATGGGACTGAACTACCGTAAGAAGCGCCGTCTCGGCCCGCTGCCGATCTGGCGGAACGTCTCGCGCTCCGACGCGGGCAAGACGGTGTCGTACTCGGTGAAGCTCGGTCCGTTCACGTGGAACAGCCGCACCGGCCGGAAGACCGTCGACCTGCCGGGCGGCTACTCGTACACGAAGGACTGACCTACCGCTTCTTCGGTTCGCAGGCGATCCCGTCGCCGTCGCGGTCGAGCTTGCCCGAGTAGCCCGGCTCGCCGCGGTGCAGCGGCGCCGCCCCGGCGGCGCGCGCCGCGTCGCAGTTCGCGTACGAGGCCGCGGCCGGCTTCGGCGCGGCCGCCACGGGACGCGGGGCCGGCTTCGGGGAGGCCTTCGGCTGCGGCTTCGGCGAGGGGTTCCCGACGACGGGTGCGGCCTGCTTCGTGCTGGTGGCCGCGGCCCCGCAGGTACGGCCGTTGCCGTCGAGGGAGCGCAGCCGGGCCTGCACCGCGGACGAGGCGTCGTTGCGGCCCTTCGCGTAGATCGCCGTGTGGTCCGCGCGGACCATCATCTCGGCGAGGTCGCCGCCGGCGTAGGACACGTAGCGCAGCTCGCGGCCGTAGCGGTCGCGGTCGACCCCGGGCTCGGCGGTGAGTCGGACCGTCTGGCCGAGGATCGCGTCCTCGGCCGCCCGCGTCGCCCGCCTGCCCCCGGCGGTCGGCGCCTCGCACGAGTCGATCCCGAGGACCCGGACCTCGGTGCCGCCGTCGACGACGAAGGTGTCCCCGTCGATCACCCGGGTGACCATGCCGTCCGTCGCCCCGTCGGCGGCCACGTCGCTGTCCGCCACGGGCGAGGCAGCGACCGGAGCCGCCGCACCCGTCGTCGGGAAGGAGCGGGTCGACGACGCCGGCCCGCACCCGGCGAGCAGCAGGACGGCCGTCACGGCCCCGACGACGAGCGCGGCGATGCGCACGGTTCCCCCGAACTGGTCCGCCGGGCGCACCGTGCGCTCGGACGACCGGCCTATCGGGGATCTTGACCTCCTCGTTACCCGGCGTCACCCGAGCGGGCGGACGACCCGGAACGCGTGGTCGACGAGCGCGTCGAGCCGCTCGGCGTCGGGTGGCGGGGTCCCGGGGTGGAACAGGGCACGGTCGAGCTCGGCGCCGAAGAGCACGAACGCGAGGTCGGCGGCGACGCGGTCGGGGTCCTCGACGCGCGCGAGCCCCCGCTCGACCAGGTCGGCCAGGCCCGCCGCCACCGTGCGCAGCGTCGCCTCGGGCGCCCGGCGGTGGTACTCGGCGGCGAGCTCCGGGAAGCGCCCGGCCTCGGCGATCACGAGGCGGCGCATGGCCAGCACGCGGGGACTCAGCGCCACCGCGGCCCAGCGTCGCAGGAGCATCCGCAGCGCCGGCTCGACCTCCTCCGGGCGCCGGACGGCGGCGAGCGCGGCGGTGAGCTCCGCGCCGAACGCCTCGGCCGTGGCGGTCACCCCGAGGACCACGGCGGCGAACAGGCTGCGCTTGTCGCCGAACTGGTTGTAGACCGTCTGCTTCGACACCGCGGCGGCCGCCGCGATCCGGTCGGTGCTGGTCGCCTGGAAGCCCTCCGCGAGGAACTGCTCGGTGGCGGCCCGCACGATCGCGGCGCGCGCCGGCTCGTCCCGACGGCGCCCGGACGGCGCGGCCGGGTCGACCCGCACGATCAACTCGTCCACTGGACCGGACGGTACTGCGCTCGGTACCGTCCGGTCCAGCTGCAGTACTGCTCGGTCCAGAAGGGCTCCACGATGACGACGTCCCGCCCGACCGGCCCCTCCGGCAGCCCGCTCGTGGGCCGCGGCGACGCGGACCTCCACGCTGCCGTCACGCGCTCCCTGCTGGGCTACGGGCTCGTCGCCGGGCCGCTCTACGTCGTCTCCGCGCTGGTGCAGGGCCTCGTGCGCGACGGCTTCGACCTCACCCGCCACGACGTCTCGCTGCTCGCGAACGGGCCCGGCGGGTGGGTCCAGACCACCACGTTCGTCGTCTGCGGGCTCATGACGGTCGCGGCCGGGGTCGGCATCACCCGCGCCCTGCGGACGCTGCGGGCTCCACGCCCCTGGTCCGGGTGGCTCGTCGCCGGCTACGGAACCGGGCTGGTCGGGGCCGGGGTGTTCGTGGCCGACCCGATGAACGGCTTCCCGCCCGGGAGTCCGGACGGGACCGCGACCGCCGTGACCGTGAGCGGGCTCGGGCACCTCGTGTTCGCCGGGCTCGGCTTCCTGTGCCTGGTCGTCGGTTGCCTCGCCGTGCCGACGGCCCGCCCCTGGTTCGGCCGCGTCACCGGGGTCGTCTTCCTCGTCGCCTTCGCGGCGATCGCGAGCGGGAGCTCCGCGCCCGCCGTGGTCCTCGGCTTCTGGGTGGCGGTGATCCTGGCGTGGACGTGGCTCACCGTGACCTGCCTGGAGACGTACCGGCGGACGCCGTTGCTGACGCCCGCCGGGTGACTCAGGTCGTCGGCGACTTCCGCGTCGTCGTCTTCTTCGCCGGGGCCTTCTTCGCGGGTGCCTTCTTGGCCGGCGCCTTCGAGGCGGTCGCCTTCTTCGGCGCCGGCCCCTTCGCACGCTTCTCGGCGAGGAGCTCGGCGGCCCGCTCGTCGGTGAGCGTCTCGACGCTGTCGCCCTTGCGCAGCGAGGCGTTGTAGCCGGTGCCGTCGGTGACGTACGGGCCGAAGCGACCGTCCTTGACCACCATCGTCTCGCCCGACACCGGGTCCTTGCCCAGCTCCTTCAGCGGCGGCTTCGCCGCGGCCCGGCCCCGCTGCTTGGGCTGCGCGAAGATCTTCTGCGCCTCCTCGAGCGTGACCGTGAAGAGCTTCTCCTCGCTGTCGAGCGACCGCGAGTCCTTGTCCTTCTTGATGTAGGGCCCGTACCGGCCGTTCTGCGCGGTGATCTCGACCCCGGTCTCCGGGTCCTTCCCGACGACGCGCGGCAGGCTCAGGAGCTTGAGCGCGTCGTCGAGGGTGATCTCGGAGAGCGTCATCGACTTGAACAGCGAGCCGGTGCGCGGCTTCTCCTTCGCGCCCTCGGGCAGCACCTCGGTGACGTACGGCCCGAAGCGCCCCTCCTTCGCGAGGACCTCGTGGCCCGACTCCGGGTCGGTGCCGAGCGAGCGGCCCTCCTGCGGCGTGGCGAAGAGCTGCTCGGCCAGGGCGAGGTCGAGCTCGTCGGGCGGGAGGTCCTCGGGCAGGTTGGCCCGCTGGCTCTTCTCCTCGCCGTCCTCGGTGATCATCCGCTCGAGGTAGGGCCCGTAGCGGCCCACGCGCACGACGATGTCGCGGCCCTGGTCGTCGGTGACGATCGGCAGCGAGTTCACCTCGCGGGCGTCGATGCCCTCGAGGTTGTCGCCGACGAGCTTCTTCAGGCCGCCGAGCTGGGTCATGGACGCCTCGACGCCGTCCCCGCCCGCCCCGTTCGTCGACTCGCCGTCGCCGCCGAAGTAGAAGTGCGAGAGCCACGTCTGGCGCCGGGCGTTGCCCGACGCGATGGCGTCCAGCTCGTCCTCGAGGGTCGCGGTGAAGTCGTAGTCGACGAGGCGGCCGAAGTGCTTCTCCATCAGCCCGACGACCGCGAACGCGATCCAGCTGGGGACGAGCGCGCTGCCCTTCTTCCAGACGTAGCCGCGCTCCTGGATGGTGTTGATGATCGACGCGTAGGTCGACGGGCGGCCGATGCCGCGCTCCTCCAGGGTCTTGACCAGGCTCGCCTCGGTGTAGCGCGCGGGCGGGCTCGTCGAGTGCCCGGACGGGTCGAGCTCGTCGGCGGTGAGGCCCTGCCCCTGCTCGAGGCGGGGCAGCCGCGACTCGGCGTCGTCGGCCTGGCCGCCCTCGAGCTCGTCGACCGTCTCGACGTAGGCCCGCAGGAAGCCGGGGAAGGTGATGGTGCGACCCGACGTCGTGAAGGTGCAGGCCTCGCCGGTGGCGGCGGTGGCCTCGATGCGCACCGTCATCGTCGTGCCGCGCGCGTCGCGCATCTGGCTCGCGATGGTGCGCTGCCAGATCAGCTCGTAGAGCCGGAACTCGTCGCCGCCGAGCTCGCCGGCGACCTGACCCGGCGTCCGGAAGGTGTCCCCCGCGGGCCGGATGGCCTCGTGGGCCTCCTGGGCGTTCTTCACCTTGCGCGTGTACTGGCGCGGCTGCTCCGCGACGTTCTCGGAGCCGTAGAGGTCGCGCGCCTGGCTGCGCGCGGCGTTGATGGCGGTCTCCGAGAGCGTCGTGGAGTCCGTACGCATGTAGGTGATGTAGCCGTTCTCGTACAGCCGCTGCGCGGTGCGCATCGTCCGCTCGGACGAGAACCGCAGCTTGCGGCCGCCCTCCTGCTGGAGCGTGGAGGTCATGAACGGCGCGTAGGGCTTGCGCGTGTAGGGCTTCTCCTCGACCTCGGCGACGGAGTAGTCGCTCGAGCCGAGCGCCTCGGCCAGGCGCCGCGCGGAGGCCTCGTCGAGCCGGGTGACGGTGTCCGACTTCAGCTGCCCGCGGGCGTCGAAGTCGCGTCCGGTGGCCACCCGCTGGTCGCCGACCTTCGTCAGGGCGGCCTTGAACGTCTGCGGGTTGGCCTTGTCCCCGGCGCCGGTGTTGAGCTGCGCGTCGATGCCCCAGTAGCCCGCGGACACGAACGCCATGCGCTCGCGCTCCCGCTCGACGATCACGCGGGTCGCCACCGACTGGACGCGGCCCGCCGAGAGCTTCGGCATGACCTTCTTCCACAGCACGGGGCTGACCTCGTAGCCGTAGAGCCGGTCGAGGATGCGGCGGGTCTCCTGCGCGTCCACGAGGTCGTGGTCGAGCTCGCGGGGGTTCGCGGCGGCGGCCCGGATCGCGGACTCGGTGATCTCGTGGAAGACCATCCGGCGGACCGGCACCTTGGGCTTGAGCGTCTCGAGCAGGTGCCAGGCGATGGCCTCGCCCTCGCGGTCGCCGTCCGTCGCGAGGTAGAGCTCGTCGACCTCCTTGAGGGCGTCCTTGAGCTCGGTGACCGTGGACTTCTTGTCCGGCGTGACGATGTAGAGCGGCTCGAAGGAGTTGTCGACGTCGACCCCGAGCCGCGCCCAGCTCTCGCCCTTGTACTTGGCGGGCACGTCGGCGGCGCCGCGCGGCAGGTCGCGGATGTGGCCGCGGCTGGACTCGACGATGTAGCTCGAGCCGAGGTAGTCCGCGATCTTGCGGGCCTTCGCCGGCGACTCGACGATCACGAGCCGGCGGTTGCCGTCACCCGCGGGCGTCGCCGTGCCGGTGCCGTTCTTGCGCCCGCCGCCCTTGGCCGTGCTCCTGCGCGTGCTCGACGCGCGGGCGCGCTGGGTCGGAGCGGACGTCTCGTCGGCCGTCGCGGTTGCGCTCCGTGCCGATGTCGATGCCGACTTCCCAGCCGCCGCCTCTCGCGCTGCCACCAGTCATGCCTCGTCTCGTCGCCTCGTGGCGGCCCGCTCTCGGGTCCCCCACTCGTCGCCAGTGTGCCTCACGGCGACCTCCGTGCCATCGAGAACGTCGTCCGCCGTGCGGTCGTTCCCGGTCCACCGCCCGATTCCCGCTGGTCACGAGCCTGAATCGGATCCGTCAGTCCGGCCACACCCCGTCGTGGAGGTGCCGTGGCCGGCCCCCGACCAGTTCGGCGAGCCGACGCTGCCGCGCCCGCCCGACGATCCGGACGACGGGGTCGTCGGAGTCCCCGGCCAGAGTGGCGCCGAGGCCCGCCCGCTGACACGCCGTGAGCACGGGCTCGTGCGTCGTCGGTGCGAGCGGGTCGAGACCGAGAGTGTAGGCACGCCCCGCCCAGCGCCCGGCGGCCAGGACCCACAGGCGCAGCCGGGGCCCGTCCAGCTGGAGGGGGACCGGCGCGTGCTTGGGATCGGTGTGCCAGTGCTCCGCCAGGGGCAGGAGATCCGCCCGGAAGGCGCTGCGCACCACCGGACGCCCGTCCGGCAGGCGGTCCACCTCGGCCGGCACCCCACGGCCGCGGAAGGCACAGCACAGGGCGTGCGCCCGCCATTCCGTCATCGGGTCCGTCCCGACGTCGGGTCGGGCCGGCTCGGGCGCCTCGGGAGGCGGTCCCGGCGTGGTGGGCGCGCCGTCGTCGCGGACGGGGAGGTCGTCGTCGTAGATCTCGTCGACGCCCTCCTCCCACGCGCGGGGCTCCGGGGTCGGCGTGCTCGGCGGGCTCGGTGTGCTCGGCGGGCTCGGTGTGCTCGGCGGGCTCGGGGCCGCCGGCTCGACGGGTTCCGCGGGCCGGAGCCCGTCGTCGGTGCCCTCGGGGTCCTCCGACTCCTCCTCCGGGGCCGGTGGGGGTGTCCCGAGGACGATCGTGAGGCGCGCGGCCGTGCCGCGACCGAACAGGGACATGCCCCCGCCCGCGCAGAGCACGCCCTCGAGGTCGGTGACCGCGCGCGGCAGGGCGTCCGCCGAGTAGAACGACATCTGCCCCACGCGCGCGCACTCTAGAACATGCGTTCGAACCGTGGTCGACCACGCGCCGGATGTCGCGCGGCCTCTCGGGTGACCGTGGCGCCGTCCTGACGTCAGGTGGCAGCCGTGTGCCACCGCTGGCGTCTCCGGGGCCCGGACAGCACGAAGGGCGCCGTCCGGTCCGGACGACGCCCTTCGTGCGGGTGGGACTAGACCGAGGCCGGCGAGGGCGCGTCGGTGTTGGAGTCCGCGATCGCCGTCGAGCGGCGCTTCGAGATGAACACCGCCACCGCGATGCCGATGACGGCCACCACGGCGATGATCACGCGGACGACCGGGTTGGCGTCCGGCCCGACCGAGAGCACGACCACGGCCGGCGCGATGAGCACCGACACCAGGTTCATGACCTTGATCAGCGGGTTGATCGACGGGCCCGCGGTGTCCTTGAACGGGTCGCCGACGGTGTCACCGATGATCGTCGCCTCGTGGGCGTCCGACCCCTTGCCACCGTGGTTGCCGTCCTCCACGAGCTTCTTCGCGTTGTCCCAGGCGCCGCCCGAGTTCGCGAGGAAGACCGCCATCAGGGTGCCCGCCGCGATCGCGCCGCCGAGGTAGCCGGCGAGCGGACCGACGCCGAGGCCGAAGCCGACGGCGATCGGGGCGAGGATGGCGAGCAGACCCGGCGTCGCGAGCTCGCGCAGCGCGTCGCGGGTGCACAGGTCGACCACGCGGCCGTACTCGGGCCGCTCGTCGAACGTCATGATCCCGGGCTTGGTGCGGAACTGGCGCCGCACCTCGTAGACCACCGCACCCGCGGCGCGGGACACGGCGTTCACGGCGAGACCGGAGAACATGAACACGACCGCCGCGCCGAGCACGACGCCGACGAGCAGGTTCGGGGCGGTGACGTTGTAGATGTCGGTCACCTGCTGGCCGACCTGCTCGTAGGCCTGGCGGATCGCGTCGTTGTACGAGCCGAACAGCGCCGTGGCGGCGAGGACGGCGGTCGCGATCGCGATGCCCTTGGTGATGGCCTTCGTCGTGTTCCCCACCGCGTCGAGCTCGGTGAGGATGTCGGCGCCGGCGCCCTCGACGTCGCCGGACATCTCCGCGATGCCCTGCGCGTTGTCCGAGACCGGGCCGAAGGTGTCCATGGCGACGATGACGCCGACCGTGGTCAGCAGACCGGTGCCCGCGAGGGCCACGGCGAACAGCGCCACGATGACCGAGCCGGACAGCAGGAAGGCGCCGTAGACGGCCGCACCGATGACGATCGCCGTGTAGACCGCCGACTCGAAGCCGACCGAGATGCCGGCGAGGATGACGGTGGCCGCGCCGGTGAGCGACGAGGTGCCGACGTCCTTGACCGGCTGGTCCTCGGTGCCGGTGTAGTAGCCGGTCAGCGCGAGGATGACGATCGCCAGCACGATGCCGATGGCGACGGCGATCGCGGCGATGACCGCGGGGTTGCCGGCCGCGGCGAGGTCGCCGACCGAGACCTGGTTGACCCCGGGCAGCTGGTCGAAGCTCGAGGGCAGGTAGACGAACGCCGCGATCACCGTGAGCACCAGCGAGATGCCCGCGGAGATGTAGAAGCTGCGGTTGATCGCCTTGAGGGCGTTCTCGCCCTCGCGGGTCCGCGTGATGAAGACACCGACGATGGCGGTGAGGACGCCGATCGCCGGGACGATCAGCGGGTAGGTCAGGCCGAGGGTGCCGAACGCGACCGAGCCGAGGATCAGCGCCGCGACCAGGGTCACCGCGTAGGACTCGAACAGGTCGGCGGCCATGCCGGCGCAGTCACCGACGTTGTCGCCCACGTTGTCGGCGATCGTCGCGGCGTTGCGGGGGTCGTCCTCGGGGATGCCCTGCTCCACCTTGCCGACGAGGTCGGCGCCGACGTCCGCGGCCTTGGTGAAGATGCCGCCGCCGACACGCATGAACATGGCGAGCAGCGCGGCACCGAGACCGAAGCCCTCGAGGATGCGCGGGGCCTCCTCGACGAAGATCAGCACGACGACCGCGGCGCCGAGCAGGCCGAGGCCCACCGTCGCCATGCCGACCACACCACCGGTGCGGAAGGCGATGCGGGCGCCCTCGTCCCGGCCACCGGGCTTGGTGGACGCGGCCGCGACGCGGATGTTCGCCTTCGTCGCGAGGTTCATGCCCAGGCCGCCGATGGCCATGGAGAACAGCGCACCGACGACGAAGGCGATCGAGCGCGCGATGCGCTCGACCCAGCCGGTGGCCGGCAGCGCGAGCAGCACCAGGAACACGATGACGATGAACGGCGCCAGGGTGCGGAACTGGCGCCGCAGGAACGCCTGCGCCCCCTCCTGCACCGCGCGACCGATGTCGCGCATGTTCTGCGTGCCCTCGTCGGCGGCGAGCACCTGCTTGCGCAGGACGAAGCCGATGGCGAGAGCGATGAGGGCGATCACCCCCACCACGCTCACCACGGTGTATTCGCTCGTGGAGAACTCGACTCCCTGAGCGAGGTAGGACGCTTGCATCCAGCCTCCCGGTTGGAATGGATCCGGCGACGGGAGGCCGGCTGGCGGCGTCCTCGGCGCTGAGTGATCGCCACCTCGCACACTGCGAACGACGTGGCAGGAGTCGCAGTGTAGGAGGGGTGTCCGACAGTCGTCGGGCCCGGTTCCCGATCAAGCTGTGAGATGCGTTTCTTTCCCGACGCGCGGTGCTGTCGGGCCCGTGTGCTTTTCTCGGGTGCGTGAGCAGCGTCGGGGCCCTGGAACGGGCGGAGGGCATCCCCGACGACGACGGGCGCGGGACCGCCCTGCTGCGCCGCGTCCTGGCCGGGACGCCGCAGGGCGAGGCGCCGCTCACCCACGCCGAGGTGGTGCCCGCGCGCGAGGGCCGGCGCGTGGCCTGGCCGGGCTGGGTCCCCGACGAGCTCCGGGCCCGGCTCGCCGCGCGCGGGGTCCCGGGGCCGTGGGGGCACCAGGCGGAGGCCGCCGAGCACGCGTGGGCGGGCCGCCACGTCGTGGTGTCCACCGGGACGGCGTCCGGCAAGTCGCTGGCCTACCAGCTGCCGGTCGTCGCGGGGCTCGCGGCGGATCCCCGGGCGACGGCGCTCTACCTGTCCCCCACCAAGGCGCTGGGCGCCGACCAGCTGCGGGCCGCCCGCGCGCTCGACCCGGGCGGGCCCGAGGGTCTGCGGGCCTCGTCCTACGACGGCGACACCCCGTACGCCGAGCGCGACGCCATCCGCCGCACCGCCCGCTGGATCTTCACCAACCCGGACATGCTGCACCGGGGCGTCCTGCCCCGGCACGGGCGCTGGACCACCTTCTTGCGGCGCCTGCGCTTCGTCGTGATCGACGAGGCCCACGCCTACCGCGGGGTGTTCGGTTCGCACGTCGCGCTCCTGCTGCGGCGGCTCCGCCGCGTGTGCGCCCGCTACGGCGCGCACCCGACGTTCGTGCTGGCCTCGGCCACCATGTCCGACCCGGCGGCGTCGGCCTCGGCGCTGACCGGGCTCGACGTCGTGGGGGTCACCGACGACGCGTCGCCGCGCGGGGCGCGGGCGGTCGGGCTGTGGGAGCCGCCGCTGCTGGAGGAGATCACCGGCGAGAACGGCGCGCCGGTGCGGCGCTCGGCGGGCGCCGAGACGAGCCGCATCCTGGCCGACCTCGTCGTCGAGGGTGCTCGGTCACTCGCCTTCGTGCGCTCCCGGCGCGGGGCGGAGCTCACCGCGCTCTCGGCCCGCCGGGTGCTCGCCGAGGTCGACCCCGATCTCGCCGGACGGGTCGCCGCCTACCGGGCGGGATTCCTGCCCGAGGAGCGCCGCGCGCTCGAGGAGTCCCTGTTGTCCGGGGAGCTGCGCGGTGTCGCGACCACGAACGCGTTGGAGCTGGGCATCGACATCGCCGGGCTCGACGCCGTGGTGGTCGCCGGGTTCCCGGGCACCCGGGCCTCGTTCTGGCAGCAGGCGGGCCGGGCCGGGCGCTCGGGCGACGACGCGCTCGTCCTGCTCGTGGCCCGGGACGACCCGCTGGACACGTTCCTCGTGCACCACCCCGCCGCGCTGCTGGGCGCCCCGCTGGAGCGCTGCGTGCTCGACCCCACCAACCCCTACGTGCTGGCCCCGCACCTCGCCTGCGCCGCCGCGGAGATGCCGCTGACCGCCGCGGACGTCACCGAGGTGTTCGCGGGCAGCGACGCGGTGCTGGAGGACCTCGTCACCGAGGGGCTGCTGCGGCACCGCCGCGGCGGCTGGTTCTGGGCGCTGCCGACCGAGACCCCGCACCACGGCGTCGACATCCGCGGCTCCGGGGGCGAGCAGGTCGTCATCGTGGAGACCGACACCGGCCGGATGCTGGGCACCGTCGACCCGGGCGCCGCGCACTCCACGGTGCACGCGGGCGCGGTGCACCTGCACCAGGGCGTCAGCTACGTCGTCGACTCCCTCGACCTCGAGGAGAACATCGCGCACGTCCACGCCGAGGAGCCGGAGTGGACCACCCAGTCGCGGTCGGTCACCGACATCGCCGTGGTGCACACCGAGCAGTGCGAGTCGTACGGGGCCACCTGCGAGGACGGGCCGGAGCTGCAGGTCTGCCTCGGCACGGTGGAGGTGACCGAGCAGGTCGTGGGCTACCTGCGGCGGATGCCGTCCGGGCAGGTCGTCGAGCAGGTCCCGCTGGACCTCCCGGAGCGCACGCTCGCGACCCGGGCGGTCTGGTACACGCTCTCCGAGTCGCTGCTCGCCGGGATCGGCATCGACCCGGCGCGCGTGCCGGGGTCGCTGCACGCCGCGGAGCACGCGGCGATCGGGTTGATGCCGCTGGTCGCCACGTGCGACCGCTGGGACATCGGCGGCGTCTCCACCGCACTGCACCCGGACACCGGGCGGCCCACCGTGTTCGTCCACGACGGGCACCCGGGCGGCGCGGGGTTCGCCGACCGCGGCCACGAGGCGCTGCGGGTGTGGCTCGCGGCGACGCGCGACGCGATCGCCGACTGCGAGTGCCGCTCGGGCTGCCCGTCGTGCGTGCAGTCACCGAAGTGCGGCAACGGGAACGACCCGCTGGACAAGGCCGGCGCGATCGCGGTGCTCACGGCGGTGCTGGCCCGGCTGGGCTGATCCGGCCGAGCCGACGGCACTCGCGCGCCCGTCACGGTGGACCTGGGTTCCACCGCGGGCCGGGGTTCGGGGCTCCCGGCCCGCGGGGAGGTCTGCCACGCCGCAGGGCGGGGAGTCGACTCGACCCGCCCTGCGGCGCTGCCTCGGGCGGCGGTGGGCACCAGGGGCGCGCTCCACGCGGACGACGGCACGTCTCCCGTGGCCGTCGGGCGGGCGCCGCTCGTCCCGGTGCCCACCGCCGCGGGTCTGCCGGACCGGGACGTCCCCCTCGCGGGCAGCAGCGGGGCAGGCGCGCTCCGCGGGACGTCGTCGGCGGTCCTGGCCGACCCGAGTCTTCAGTTGTGGTGGTGGTGCGGGTCGCTACGAGCGGATGCCCGTGGCGACCGTCGCCAGGCGGTAGGTCGAGCTGCCGCCGAGCCCGCGGTGCGGGCGCTCGCGGACGGCCTCGGCCATCGCGTCCTGGACGCTGTAGGGGTCGGGCAGCCGCCAGCCCGACACCGCCGGACGGACCCGCCAGTGGATCGACCCCTGGGGGAACGTCGAGGGCGGCGCGGCGAGGTAGCTGCCGCGGCCGTGCAGGGTCATGCCCGGGCGACCCGCGAGGTCGGGGCGCAGCGGCTCGCCCGGGAGCACCGGGAAGAGCCACTCACCGGTCGGCGTGGCCGCGATCGGGACCGGCGCACCGACCGCACGCAGCGCCGCCGCCGCGCGGCGACCGATGCTCGCCGGCACCTCGATGACGTCGAAGGTCAGCCCGGTCGGCAGCAGGATCGAGTAGGGCAGCCCGGACCACCACTCGGCGATCTGGGTGGTGTCGGTCGTGGCCTTCGCGGCCCAGTCGTCGAGCACCGGTACCGGACCGACCTGCGGGGCGTCCGTCCGGCCCGTCCAGACCTCGCCCTGCGGGAAGGTCCCGGGGACGACCGCCCAGCCGTGGTCGGCGAGCACCATCGCCTCGGCGCGGAGCTCGGTGCCGTAGACGGCGCGGTAGCTGTCCCACCACTGCATGCGGGTCCTCCCGGTACTGGTCCACCCCGTGCGGTGTTCCTGCTCCAGTAACGGCAGGTTCTCGCCCGATTTCCACCCGTCGTCGCCCATCGGGCCCGCGGGAACGCCGAGCGCCCTCCTCGGCACCGTCGAGCGGGCGAACGTGCATTCGGTGGGCGGTCGCCGCACCACTCGTCCCGACTGCACCATCCGTGTCGCCGCTCGGCGGGGGCGCCGGGCCGCTCGTCCGCGGAGGACACGGTCCGGTGACGATCGGTGACCGAGCCTCCGGCGATTCACCGCATGACCTTCACCACAGGACCTGCCCGCGCGCGCACCGTGGTGGAGTCGGCGACGGGGAGACATCCGCAGGTCGAGACCACGTCGACCTCCAGCTCCCAACCCTGCCAGGTGCACGCGCGGAGCTCCCCGCCGTTCCGCGCGGCGAGCACCCGGGCGCGCTCGCACCCCGCCTGCTGTCCCCGCACGCCCTCCGCCGCCCCGGCGAGCGCGGCGAGGTCCGCCGCGACCGCCGCCCGGTGCCGCGTGGCCACCGCGGCGCCGAGCACGAGCACCGTGGCGAGGAGCAGCGTCAGCACGCCGATCATCGCGGCGGCCACCACGGTGGCGGCGCCCCGGTCGTCGTCCCACCCGCCGGTCACAGCGGTCATGGCGCTCACGGCGGGAGCTCCTCGGCGACCGGCGGCGCCGGGTCCGTCCCCGTCGGGTCGGCACCTGGCGGGTCGGCGTCGGCCGGGTCGGCGTCGGTCGGGTCGGCGTCGGTCGGGTCAGGGGCGCGGTCCGTGGGGGCACCGTCCGGGACGACACCCGTCGTGGCGGCGACGGCCGGTTCCCGGGCGGCGACCGCCTCCGCGGTGACCCGGAGCGCGCGCAGCGCACCGCCCAGCGGTGGCATCGCAACCCGGACCACCACCGTGTCCCCCTCCACGGTGACCGTCAGCTCGGTGCCCGCCGGCAGTTCGGTGGCCAGGGCGCGGGCGCCGGCGACGTCGTCGCGGGCCGCACGCCGGGCGGCCTCGCCCGCGGCGTCGACGCAGCGGATGCGGGCCACCACGGCGCCCAGGCCCGCGAGCACGACCGCGAACACCAGGACGAGGGCGCCCAGGACGATCGCCGCCTCCACGGTGGCCAGGCCCCGGTCGTCGGCGATCAGCCGGCGCCGGGTGCCAGGGCCCGTTCGACGAGCCCGGTCAGGGCGTCCATGACGGCTCCGCCGTTGACGATCGCGATGAGCAGGCCGGCGAAGGCCGCCGCGGCCACGAGGCCGACCGCGTACTCGACCGTCGACATGCCCTCGTCCGACCGCAGCAGGGCCGTCAGTCGGGCCGTCAGCAGCGCGATCACGGTCGTGGGGTTCTCCATGGTGTTCTCCTTCCGTCCGGGGCCCCGGGTGGGCGCCGGCGTTCACGTCCGCTCCAGCAGCGGACTCGCCAGCCCGATGACGACCGGGGCGATCCCCAGCGCCAGGAAGGCCGGCAGGAAGCACAGGCCGAGCGGCCCGGCCACGAGCACGCCCGCGCGTTCCGCCCGGGCGGCGACCGCCTCGGCGGCCTCGGCGCGGACGTCGGCCGCGACCGCCGCCGCCACCTCGGCGACCGCCGCGCCGCTGCGCGCCGACCGGCGGGCCGCGCGGGCGAGCCGGGCGGTCGACGGCTCGTCGAGGGCCGGGGCCCAGGCCGCGGTGGGATCGGCGCCGAGCGCGACGAGGTCGGCGACCCGCGTCAGCGCCGCCGCGGTCGCCGCCGGGGCGGACTCCGCGACCGCCCGGACCGCACGGTCGAGGGACAACCCGGCGCGCAGGCAGGCCGCGAGCTCGTCCCAGCCGCCCGCCTCCCGCCACGGGTCCGGTCGCTCCGGACGGCTCCGGGGCCCGGGCACGACGGCGCGTCGGTCGAGGGCGACGAGCCGCCGTGCGGCGTCGACCGGGCCGGGCGCGACGAGCAGGGCCGCGGCGAGCAGCAGCGTCCCGAGGACGAGGGCGCTCACCGGACGACCCGGGCGGTGAGTCGCGCGCTCCACTCCAGCCCCACGGCCACGAGCACCGCCCCGACGACGAGCAGTCCCTGGCCGAGGGCCGTCCCGGTCAGCACTGCCCACGGGCGGGCCCCGAGCGCCTGGCCGAGGAGCAGGCCGACGAGGGGGAGCCCCGCGAGCACGGCCGTCGTCGTGCGGGGACCGGCGAGCTGGGCCCCGAGCCGCCCCTCGAACCGGGTGCGGGCGCGCAGGTCGTCGGCGAGCGCCTCGGCGAGGGCGGCGAGCCCGATGCCGTGGCGGTCGGCGCGCGACCACGCGTCGGCGAGCCGACGGACGGGCGGCTCGACGAGCGGCTCCGTCGCGGCGAGCCCGCGCAGGGCCACCGGCACGTCGCCGCCGAGCCGGGCGGTCGCCTCGACGGCGGTCAGGACCCGCGAGCAGGTCCCGTGGGCGTCCCGGGCCGCCGCCCCGGCGGCCGCGGCGGGCGGGTGTCCGGCCCGCAGGTCCGCGGCGAACCCGGCGAGCCCCTCGGCGAACCCGGCGACCGCCTCCCGGCGGTCGGTGTCGCGGCGCCGCGCGTGACGGGCCCGTCCCAGCACCGTGCCGACCACGGCGACCGCCACGGCCCCGCCGACCCCCGCGACGACGACCACGACACCGAGGCCGACCAGCGCGACCGCGACGAGCGGCGGACGGCGGACGGGCCCTGCCGACGGCGGCCCGGCGACGAGGGCGCGGACCCGGCCCGGCGCGGGCGAGCCCGGCCAGACCAGGAGCGCGGCGGCCCCCAGCACGAGTGCGACGGGGCCGCTCACGCCGACACCGACCGCAGGTCCGCGACCCCGGCGAGCAGGGGCCGGGCGGCGACGTCCGACGTCGGGGCGCGCCGCGGCGGGGCCGCGCACCACGGCGCGTCGACGCCCCGCTCGGCGAGCATGGCGCCCAGGTCGGCGCGGCCCACGGCCCACCCGTCCGCGCGGTCCCACGCCGGCACCACCGTCACGGCGTCGCCGTCGGTGCGCCGGAGGACCCCGACCGCCTCCAGGACCCGCCGCCCGTCGGGCACCCGCCGGACGTGCAGGACGGCCTGCACGGCCGCCGCCATCTGGCTGCGCAGGGCGGGCGGCGTCATGCCGCCGAGCGCGGCGAGCGCCTCGAGCCGCGCCGGGACCTCGCGCGGGGAGTTGGCGTGCACCGTGCCCGCCCCGCCGTCGTGGCCCGTGTTGAGGGCGGCGAGCAGCTCGCAGACCTCGGCGCCGCGGACCTCGCCCACCACGAGCCGGTCGGGCCGCATCCGCAGGGCCTGCCGCACGAGGTCGCGCAGCAGCACCGTGCCCGCGCCCTCGACGTTCGCGGGGCGCGACACGAGCCGCACCACGTGCGGGTGCGCCGGTCGCAGCTCCTCGGCGTCCTCGACCACGACGATCCGCTCGTGGGCCGGCACCCGGGCGAGCAGCGCGCTGAGCACGGTCGTCTTCCCCGACCCGGTGCCGCCGACCACGAGGAACGCCAGACGCGCCGCCACCACGGCCTCCAGCAGCGCCCGGCCGGGCGCGTCCACCGTGCCGCCGGCCTCCAGCGCGTCGAGGTCGTGCCGGGCCGGCCGCAGCACCCGCAGCGACACGCACGTGCCGTCGGCCGCGACCGGCGGGAGGACCGCGTGCAGCCGCACCCCGCTGCCCGGCAGGCGGGCGTCGACGTACGGGCTCGCGTCGTCCAGCCTCCGGCCCGCGGCGGCCGCCAACCGCTGCGCGAGCCGCCGCACCGCGTCCTCGTCGGCGAACGACACCGCCACCCGCTCCAGCCCCGCGCCCCGGTCGACCCACACCGCGTCGGGCGCGGTCACCAGCACGTCGGAGACCGCCGGGTCGCGCAGCAGCGGCTCCAACGGCCCCGCTCCGACGAACTCGCGCTGCAGCGTGCGCACCGCGGCGAGGACGTCGGCGTCCCCCACCACCCCGCGCGCCTCCGCCCGCACCGCCGCCGCCAGCTCCGCCACCCCCGCCTCGCCGCCCGCCGCCGCGAGCCGCGTCCGGACCCGTTCCACCAGGTCCGGCACCCCGCCGTCCGCCATCCCCCGCACCTCCCCACGCCGCCCGATCCCGTGATCGACACCGACGACGCTGCCCGAGCACGCGCGCCGCAGGCGACCGGCGATCAGTGCTCTGTGGACAACCGGGAACGCGGCTGCCGGTGCGGACGGACCGCTGCTCCGAACGCCACGCGACCCGGGCACGACGACGACCCGGCTCCCCCACGGGGAGCCGGGTCGAGGACGCGGTCGGTCACGCCGCCAGCGACGGACCCCCGCTCGCGTCGAGGGCGTCGAGCACCGCGCCCGCCGCGTCGGCCAGCGGACCGCGCCGGACGCCCGGCACCGTCCCGTGGTCCATCGCGGCCGCCAGCCCCGGCTCCGCGTCCACCGACGCGAGGACCTCGAGCCCCAGCGCGGCCGCGACGTCCTCACCCGCCAGCCCGCCCGGCGACGGCCCCCGCACCACCACGCACACCGTGGCGCCGTGCTCGGCGACCTGTCGCGCCACCCGTGACGCCGCTGCGGTCGCGCGGACCTCGGCGGGCACCACCAGCACGGTCAGGTCGGCCACCGCCAGGACCGCGGCCGCCGCGTCGGTGAGGTGGCGCGGGAGGTCGCACACGACGGTGTCGCCCGCCCGTCGTCCGGCCTCGACGACGGCGACCGCCGCGTCCGGTGCCGGTCCGGGTCCGTGCCGGTCGCAGGACAGCACGGTGAGCGGCCCGCCGGCGGTCGGCAGGGCCTCGTGCAGGGACGATGCGGCCACCCGTCCGCCCCCGAGCGCCAGCCCGGGCCACCGCAGGCCGTCGACCTGCTCCGCACCCACGACGAGGTCCAGCCCGCCACCCAGCGGGTCGCAGTCGACCAGCAGGACGCGGGCGCCGCCGTCCCGGGCGCGCACCGCGACCGCCGCCGCCAGCACCGAGGCGCCCGCCCCGCCGCGGCCGCCGATGACGCACACGACCCGCCCCGACCCGCCGTCGGGAAGGCCCCCTCCGGCGTCGGAGAGCGCCGTGACCAGCCAGTCCTCCCCCTCGGGCAGCGAGACGACGTGCTCGGCGCCGACCGCCACCGCGCGCTCCCAGACGGTGCCCGGCGGTTCGCCCCGGCAGAGCACCACCACGCCGTCGCGGCGCCCCGGTCGGGCCGCGGCGGCGCCCACCGCGGCCGCGCCGCGCTCGTCCAGCAACACCATCGCCGCGCCCGACCACCGCCGACGCAGCGCCGTCGCGTCGGGCACCCGCTCCAGGTCGGCACCCGCGGCCGCCGCGACGCGCACCGCGTCGTCGGCCAGGTCCTCGTCGTCGCACAGCAGGATCACTCGTCGTCCGTCCACACCCCGCAGGGTGCGGTGATCGTCCCGACGACGGGTGCCGGTGCACCCCGGGCTGGGGACAGGTCGCACCCGCGGTGCCGGTGGGGACGGAGCGCGGGGCCGGACGGCCTACCCGGCGGCGTCGGCGATGCCCGTGGCCTCCTTGGCGCCGGTGCGCCAGGCGGTCACCTCGTGGGCGAACCAGCGGCCGAGGCCGTCGGCGGTCCCCGTCGCGAAGCCCTCGGCCGCGGCGACGTACTCGGCCTGCGCCCGCAGGTGACCGACCTCGGGGATCACGAGGCCCTTCGGGTCCAGGCCGGTGCTGATCGCCGTGAGCCGTGCGGCCGCGCGGGCGACGACGCCGTTGCCGACCGCGAACGGCGCGAGGGCGAGGAGTTCGCCGTGGACGACGCCGACGAGGACCGGTCCGGGCACGGACGTGCCGCCGACGACGAGGCCCGCGAGCCCGTCGAGCCGGGCGCCCACCTCGGGGCCGACCCGGGGCCGACCGAGCTCCGACTCCGGCACGCGGTCGGTCGCGGCGAGCACGTGCAGCTTCGCCAGCGCCTGCAGCGGGGCGCGGCGCCACGTCGGGAGCAGTCCGCCGAGCGCCTCGGCGACACGCAGGGAGCCGGCGAGCACCGGGTCGGTCACCGGACCGTCCTCGGGGAGGTCGGCCGACCCGCCGTCGAGCGCGGCGGAGGCGCGGGCGGCGCGGACGCTCGCCTCGGCGGCCGTGGTCGGCCAGCCGCGGCGGTTCGTGCGGTGCCCGTGCACGCCCTCGACGTGCCGGCGGATCGACTCGGCGCCCTCGGCCACGCCGGGCAGGTCGAGCAGCGGCGCGAGCGGGTCGGTGGTCGGGGCGGTCATGCGCTCCATCGTCCCAGGTCGACGGAGCAGCCTGTCCTGTCACTGGGTGCAAGCAGTGACGCACTGCTGGCACCGAAAGGTGCTTAACGGCTCGACACACCGAGCACACTGGAGGCATGGACAGCACCGACCTGCTGCCCGAGCGTGCCCTGACCTGGCGGTTCTCCCGGTCCTCGGGGCCCGGCGGGCAGGGCGTGAACACCACCGACTCCCGAGTCGAACTCGTCGTCGACCTCACGGCGCTGCCCGACCACGACCGGCTCGTCGAGCGCCTCGGCCCCGTGCTGCACGTCACGGCGTCCGAGCACCGCTCGCAGCTGCGCAACCGCGAGGCCGCCCTGGCCCGCGCCGTCGAGCGGATCGAGCACGCCCGGCGGCCCGACCCGCCGTCGCGCCGGGCCCGGCGTCCCAGCCGGGGCGCGAAGCTGCGCCGCCTGGAGGACAAGCGCCGCCGGTCCGACCGCAAGGCGTTGCGGCGCGCCCCGTCCGAGTAAGCAGCGTCAACTGCAGGACTGGACGACGCCATGATCGGGAAGACACGGGCCGTGCTGCCGTGTCACCGATCGCCCTCGGCGTGGTCGTGGCACGATGTGCCCCCGCTCGACCCGACCCGCCAGGAGGGCCCGTGACCTCGCCGTCGTCCCCCGGAGGCCCGCCCGTGGTGCCCTCCATCCCGCTCCACGCCGAACCGGCCCGCCAGAACGGCGACGCGTCGGTCGGAGCGCTGGTGAAGGAGGTGACCACGCACGTCTCCACCCTGGTGCGTGCGGAGGTCGAACTCGCCAAGCAGGAGATCACCGGCGAGGTGAAGAAGGGCGTGCAGGGCAGCATCTTCTTCGTGCTGGCCGGTGTCGTCGCCCTGTTCAGCCTGTGGTTCTTCTTCTTCGCCGCGGCCGAGGCGTTCAACCTCATCTGGCCGTCGCAGCGGTGGGCGGGCTTCGCGGTCGTCTTCGTGCTGATGCTGGTCATCGCGGGCATCGCCGGGCTCCTCGGCTACCTCAAGGTCCGCAAGATCCAGGCGCCGCAGCGCACCATCGAGACCGCCAAGGAGTCCGTCGAGGCGCTGCGCCGCGGCCGGTCGGACGCCTCGCCGTCGACCGTCGCCGAGCGGCGCTGAACCACCGGCACGAGGACCCGGCGGCGCTCGCCGGGCCGTGGCGGCACCGCAGCGTGTCCGCCAACGGCATCCGGCTGCACGTCGCCGAGTGCGGTCCCGCCACGGGCGACCCGGTGCTCCTGCTGCACGGGTTCCCGGAGTTCTGGTGGTCCTGGCGCCACCAGCTCACGGCGCTCGGCGCGGCCGGGCACCGGGCGGTGGCCGTCGACCTCCGCGGCTACTGCGGCTCCGACCGGCCCCCGCGCGGGTACGACCTCTGGACCCTCGCGGGTGACGTCGCCGGGCTGGTGCCCGCCCTCGGGGCCCGCCGCGCCACCGTCGTCGGCGCCGGATGGGGCGGCGCCGTCGCCTGGACCCTGGCCGCCCTGCACCCGCGCATCGTCACCCGGCTCGCGGTCGTCGCCACCCCGCACCCGCTCGCGCTGCGCCGCGCGGTCCGCCGCCGTCCGTGGCGCTGGACCCGCGCGCTGCGCGACGTCGCCTTCTTCCAGCTCCCGCGCCTGCCCGAGCGCTCGCTGCGCCGCGACCGCGCGGCGGCCGCCGGCGCCTTCCTGACGGCGGGTGCGGGCGCGGCCTGGCCCGCGAGCCCCGAGTTCGCCGGGGTCGCCGCCCGGCACGCCGCGGCCCTGCTCACGCCGCGCACGTCGCACTGCTCGCTGGAGTACTTCCGCTGGGCCGTGCGCTCGCAGGCCCGCCCCGACGGGTCACGGTTCGCCGCGGCCCTCGCCCGGCCCGTCGAGGTGCCCGTGCTGCACCTGCGCGGCGCGGCCGACCCGTGGGTGCCGGCGGACGTGGTGCACGACTCGGCACGCTTCGCGCCGGACCACGAGGTGGTCACGGTGCCCGGCGTCGGGCACTTCCCGCACCAGGAGGCCCCGCGGCACGTGTGCGAGGTGCTCCTCCGTCGCCTGTGAGTAGTTCTGACGGCTATCACCGTCAGAACTACTCACGAAGCGCAGCTCCCCGTCGACACCCGCGCGGTCGAGGACTGCGCCGCGTTCAGCGCCGACCGCACCTGGTCGGCGGTGAGCACGAAGCCGGTGTCGCCCTGGTCGACGGCCGCGCCGAACACCACGCCGATCACCTCGCCCTGCGGGTTGACCAGCGGCCCGCCCGAGTTCCCGGACTTGACGGTGCCGCGGATCGTGTAGACGTCGCGGGTCACGGTCTGGGAGTCGTAGATGTCCGGGCCGCGCAGCTGGATCCGCTGGCGGATCTTCGCGGGGCTCGACGAGAACGGGCCGTCGAGCGGGTAGCCGAGCGCCACGGCGTTGTCGCCGGTGTCGGCGCCCGCGTACTGGATCGGCAGCGACCGCGCCTCCAGACCGGGGACGGCGAGCACGGCGACGTCGACCTCGGGGTCGTAGTAGACGACCCGCGCGGCCTCGGTGTCGGCCCCGCCACCGGAGCGCGGCACCTCCACCGACACCTCGTTGGTGCCGGCGACCACGTGCGCGTTGGTCATCACCCGCTCCGGGCCGATGACGAAGCCGGTGCCCTCGAGGGCCCGCGAGCACGACGGGGCCCGACCGCGGATCTTGAGCACGCTCGCACGGGCCCGCTGCACCACCGGGTCGCGGACCAGGCCCTCGTCGGGCGGCGCCACCTCGGCGACCCCGGGCGTCGGGGAGAACGGCGAGAGCACGTCGGGGAAGCCCGACGCGTCGAACATCGCCCGCAGCTCGTTCGGCAGCGCGCGCAGCGGCGTCGGCATCACCGAGTCGACGGTCGAGAGCACCGCGGAGTTCTTCAGCGCCGAGGAGAGCGCCACGTTCGACGACGACGCGAGCGGCAGCGCGATCAGCCAGGCGACGACGAGGGCGGTCAGGGCCTGCAGCACGGCGCCGAACGTCGAGTCGACCGTGCGGACCGCCCCCAGGCGCATCCGGTCGCGGACCGCACGCCCGAGGTAGACCCCGAGGGTCTCGCCGAGGGCGACGAGCGCGATGACGATGAGCACGCTGACCACGACGCGGCTGGTGTCGCCGTCGAACGCGCCGACCACCAGCGGCGCGAGCTTCAGCCCGAGCAGCGCGCCGCCGATGACGCCCAGGAAGGACAGGGCGGCCACCGCGAGCCCGTGCCGCCAGCCGGAGATGGCCGCGGCGACGGCGAGCAGCACGACGACGATGTCGACCCAGCTCATCGGATCGCTTCCCCCTCGTGCCGACGGGCCCACGCCTCGCCGAGATCGCGTACGTCGCTGCGCTCCCACGGGATCGTCCACCCCGCGAGGTCGAGCACCCAGGAGAGCACGCCCGCGGTGAAGCCCCACACGAGCAGTCCCCGCACCGTGAAGGCCGGACCCTGGTATCCGCCCGGCGAGGTCACCGTGAAGCGCCGCGCCGGGTCGGTCAACTCCGAGAGCGGCACCCGCACCACGGCGGCCGTCTCACCCGGGTCGACCACGCCGATCGGCATCGGCGTCGCCCAGTGCGCCAGCACCGGGGTCACCGCGAAGCCGGACACCGGGATCGTCAGCGGGGGCAACGTGGCCAGCGGGACGATGCCGGCGGGGTCGGCGCCGATCTCCTCCTCGGTCTCGCGGAGCCCGGCTGTCACGAGCCCGTCGAGCCCGGTCCCGTCGGCGGGGTCGACGCCCCCACCGGGGAAGGCGGCCTGGCCGGCGTGCGAGCGCAGGTCGGCGGCGCGTTCGGTGAGCACGACGTCCGGCTCCGGCCCGTCGTCGCCGAAGAGCAGCACGACGGCGGCCTCCCGGCCGTTCCCGCCGGGACGCCGCCGGAACGGCACGTCGTCCGGCGACACGCGCCCGCAGGCGTCGACGAGGCCGCGCAGCCACTCCGGGGCGGCCTCCGGGTGCAGCAGGGGGCTCACGCGGCCGCCCTCGCGACGGCGGCCCGCACCTGCTCGGGTGTCGCGAACACCTGCGGCGGCAACGGCACCACGGTGCCGTCGGCGCGCACCACGAGGCTCGCGGGCAGCACCGGCGCCGCGCCGAGGCGGCGTCCGACGACCTGGTCGGGGTCGGACACCGACGGGTAGCGCGCGCCGAGGGCGGTGAGGAGGGCGAGCGCGTCGGTCGGGTCGTCGGCCACGTCGACGCCGAGCACGGCCGCGGCGCCCGGCTGGGCGGCGTACGCGGTCAGCGCCGGGATCTCCTCGCGGCACGGCCCGCACCACGACGCCCAGAGGTTCACCAGCGTCACCCGGCCCGGCAGCGCGGCCGCCAGGTCGACCGACCCGGGCGCCCCGAGGCACTCCAGGGTCAACCCGGCCAGCGGCGGCCCGGCCGCCGGCCGACCGGTGGGCGCGGGGCACTCCGCGAGCCCGGCACGGGTCCGCGCATCGGCCAGCGCCTGCGGGTCGGCGGCGGACACGCTGCTCGCCGGCGCCGACCCGGCGTCGGGACCGGGATCCGAGTCGCGCGGCCAGAGGGCGACGACGCCGAGGACGACGAGGACGAGCACCAGCAGGGTCGAGCCGACCTCCGTGCGCGTCACCGCTCGAGACCGACGAGGGCCAGGAGGTGGTCGGCCTCCGGGCCCTTGACCAGCTTCGCCGCCTTCACCGGGTCGGTCTCGCCGATCCCGGCCGACGGGCAGTCCTTCGCGATCGAGCAGGCGCCGCAGGCGGGCTTCCTGGCGTGGCAGACGCGGCGGCCGTGGAAGATCACACGGTGGGACAGCATCGTCCAGTCCTTGCGCTCGATGAGCTCCCCCACCTCCTTCTCCACCTGGACCGGGTCCTCCGAGGCGGTCCACGCCCACCGGCGGGTCAGGCGCCCGAAGTGCGTGTCGACGGTGATGCCGGGGACGCCGAAGGCGTTGCCGAGCACGACGTTGGCGGTCTTGCGGCCGACCCCCGGCAGCGTCACGAGGTCCTCGAGCCGCCCCGGGACCTCCCCGCCGAACGTCTCGACGAGCGCCTGCCCGAGCGAGATCACCGAGTTGGTCTTGGCCCGGTAGAACCCGGTGGGACGGAGGATCTCCTCCATCTCGGTGCGGTCGGCGCCCGCGTAGGCCGGCGCGTCGGGGTAGCGGGCGAACAGGGCCGGGGTGACACGGTTGACGGTCACGTCCGTGGTCTGCGCCGAGAGCACCGTGGCCACGAGCAGTTCCAGCGGCGAGGTGAAGTCGAGCTCGCAGTGCGCGTCGACGTGGGCGGCCGTGAGCGCGCGGTGCATGCGACGGGCCCGCCGCACGAGGCCGAGGTGCGTCTCTCCCGGCTTGAGGGCGCCCGAGGTCATTCGACCAGGGTAGAGAAGACCCCCGACACCGTGGCGGCCCGGGAGCACCCGCGACACGCCGGGGCACCCCCGGTGCCGGTCCCCGCCCGCGGGTGCGGGACGATGCGGGACACCATGACCGCCTGGATCGCGATCCTCATCCCCCTGCTCATCATGGTCTTCGCCCTGGGCATGGAGCGCCTGGAGACGAGACTGCGCGCGGGCACCGTCCGTGAGGACGAGGTCGAGGACTTCCTCGAGCGCGCTCGGCCCGACGAGGTGAAGGCCCTGTTCCGCCAGGGCATCGGCGGCGCGCTGACGCTGTTCCGGCTGCGCAACCTCGGCAAGCGCGGCGGGCCCACCCGCCGCGGGACCCGGACGTCCGAGCCGTCCGGCCAGAGCACGACGGGCGTCTGACGCTCACCCAGCGGCGTCACGATCGGCGAGTAGTGTCGTCCATTCGGGGGGTACTGCTCGCGGACGACGACGGAACAGGGCTAGATCCGGGGATCGTCGGCCGCGTGCTGCGTGATCATGACCATGCACGCGATTAGACTTGCGGCAGACGTGACTGGTGACACAGCGGAGTTCCGGGGGCAGGATGCCCGGGCCCGTGGGGGTCTCAAGAGTCGGCGAGGAGCGGACGACGGTGGACGAGGTACTGGCGCGGGCAGGGATCTTCCAGGGCGTGGATCCCGCCGCCATCGAGGTGTTGACGGAGTCGCTCGATCGCGTCGAGTTCCCGCGGGGCACCGTCATCTTCAACGAGGGCGAGCCCGGTGACCGCCTGTTCATCGTGCAGAGCGGCAAGGTCAAGATCGGCCGTCGCTCGCCGGACGGGCGCGAGAACCTGCTGTCGATCTTCGGTCCGTCCGACATGTTCGGCGAGCTGTCCATCTTCGACCCGGGCCCCCGCACGTCGACCGCCACGTGCGTCACCGACGTCCGGGCCTACTCGATGGACCGCACCGCGCTGAAGGAGTGGATCGCGCAGCGCCCGGAGATCGCCGAGCAGCTGCTGCGCGTGGTCGCCCGCCGGCTGCGCCGCACGAACAACCTCCTCGCGGACCTCATCTTCACCGACGTGCCCGGCCGCGTCGCGAAGGCGCTGCTGCAGCTCGCGCAGCGCTTCGGGTCCCAGGAGGCGGGCCTGCTCCGCGTGACGCACGACCTCACGCAGGAGGAGATCGCCCAGCTCGTCGGCGCCTCCCGCGAGACCGTCAACAAGGCGCTCGCCGACTTCGCCGCCCGCGGCTGGCTGCGCCTCGAGGGCAAGAGCGTGCTGATCCTCGAGCCGGACCGCCTGGCGCGTCGCGCCCGCTAGGGCCCCTGCTCCGCAGCGAAGGGCACTCCCGCAGCCTCCGGTGCGCGGGAGTGCCCTTCGCTCGTCCGGGGGTCGCTACGTCTCCCGCAGGTACTCCAGCTGTGCCGCGACCGACATGTCGGCGGCCGGCCACAGCGACTCGTCCACGTCCGCGTAGACGATCTCGACGACCTGCCGCGGCTCCGGGTCCGCCTGCAGCTGCCGCAGCGCCGCCCGGACCTGGTCGAGCCGCTGCTCGCGGTGGGCGAGGTAGTCCCGCGCGGTCTGCGGGGCGTCGGGCAGGTCGGGCCCGTGGCCGGGCAGCAGGGTCGTGCCCGCGGGCAGCCCGGCGAGGCGCTCCAGGGAGGTCAGGTAGTCGCCGAGGGCGCCGTGGTGGTCGCCGAGGACGGTCGTCCCGCGGCCGAGCACGGTGTCGCCGGTCAGCACCGAGCCGTCCCCGTCGATGACGAAGCACAGCGAGTCGGTGGTGTGGCCCGGCGTCGCGAGCACCCGGATGTCCAGGCCCGCCGCCCCGAGGGCCTCCCCCGCGCCGAGCCCCTCGGCCCCGAGACACAGCGTCGGGTCCAGCGCGCGCACCGGTGCGCCCGTCAGCCCGGCGAAGGTGCGCGCCGCCTCGGAGTGGTCGAGGTGGTGGTGGGTCAGCAGGACGAGCTCGACCGGGCCCTGCTCCCAGAGCCGCTCCAGGTGCGTCGGGTCGTCCGGACCCGGGTCGACGACGACGCAGCCCCGGTGGCCGGGCGCCCGCAGGATCCAGCTGTTCGTGCCGTCCAGCGTCATGCCGGAGGGGTTGTCGGCGAGGACCACCCCCGCCGCCTCGGTCACGGGACGCAGGACCTCGTACGCCGGGTGCGTGTCGGACACGTCGAGGACCCTAGAGGGCCCGACGCGTCCCGGCTCACGACGCCGGGTCGGGCCCGCCGGGCAGGCCGTGGCCGTTGGTCCGGCCCGGGTACGGCCCCTGCCCGTTGCGTCGTTCCGGCGGAGGGCCGGCCGGACGGGGCGGCTGCGGTGGCTGCGGTGGCTGCGGTGGCTGCGGCCGACCCGCCGGACCCGCGAACGGGTCGGCGCCCTCGGCCCGCTCCCGCTGCGCGAGCTCCTCGTGCAGGCGCGCCAGCAGCTCGCGCTCGCGGTCGGAGAGCTGGGCGACGGAGTCGTCGGTGTCGGGCGACCACGCGCCGGTGGCCTCCGGCCCCGAGGGCCCCGACGCACCCGACGGCCCGGGCGGTCCCGACGGCCCGGGCGGCGCCGGTGGGGCGGGCGCGGCGGGCGGCGGGGTCCACGGCGCCTGCTCCTGCGGCCAGGCGGGCGCGTCGGCCGCCCACGGCGGGGCGACGTCGCCGCCCGCGTGCGGCGCCGGGCCCTCCCGGCGGGTCGGCGCGGTGTCCGTCGACGGTGCCGCGGCCCAGGCGACGGGGCCGGTCGCGGGCTCCTCGGGCTCCGGTCGGGTCACGGGCACCGCGTCGTGCCGGTGCCCGTTCGTCCCGAGCGTCACGGGCTCCTCGCCGATCTCCACGGGCGAGGTGAAGATCGTGTCGGGGCCGGGACGGTCGCCCGTGACGGGCGCGCCGGACCACGCGGGGCCGGGCCCGGCGCCGTAGCGCGCGTCGTGCCCGAACGGCGTGGGCGGCCCGGTGTCCTCGGGGCGGGCCCCGCGGTGCCGGGCGCGGGGGACCCGGTCGCCGTCACCGTCGACGCCGAGCGCGGTGCCCTCGGGCGGGGTCGGGTCCCCGGGGACCTCGTCGGCGTCGGGCGACGGGTGCTCGCCGAGGTGGTGCCCGTTCGCGGCCGGCGCGGGGCGCGGCGGACGGGCGAGGAAGGCGTCCGTCCCGGGGTCGCCCTCGGGGGCCCGGCCGTGGCGCCCGACCGTCCCGTCGACGACCGGCTTGTCCACCGCGGGAACGTCCGGGGCGCCGTCGGGGAGGGCCTCGGGCCGGACGTCGGGCCCGTCCACCGGCACCGACCCGTCGTCGGGAAGGGTGGGCTCGAGGCGGGTGGCCTCGAGCGTCCCGGGCGGCAGCGGCGCCGAGAAGTCCTCGGGGACCGGGCGCGCCCACAGGGCCGCGATCCGGCGGGCGGTCAGCGAGAGGTCGTCGTCGATCGAGGTCTCGGGCGCGGCCTCGGGCTCCTCGACGGCCGGCGGCGCGGCCGCCGCGGGCTCGTCGACGGGCGGCTCGACCCCGACGGCGGGGCGTGCGGGCTCCGGGAGCTCGACCGGCGGCTCGACCGGCGGCGGGCCCACGCGGGACGTCCCCGCGTCGGCCACCGTCCGCCAGGTCTCCCCGTCCTCACGGACGACGTCCGGGGTGCGCGTGGGCAGCGGGTCGGTGGTGCCGAGCGGGCGGGCCGCCGCGAGGGCGTCGCGGTGGTAGGCGGGCAGGGTGATGCCGGAGGCGAACACCTCGACGGAGGTGCCGCCGAGTCCCCGCGCGGCGTGCGCGAGGTGGTGGACGACGTGGTCGCAGTCGTCGGGCTCGGCGGTCTCGACGAGCACCACGCGGTGCGGGACCGGTCCGGGCGCCGCGCCGGCGGGGGTCACCCGCCAGCTCTCGCGCACCGACACGACGCCGGACAGCCGCCGGGCGGCCCGGGCGAGCGGCGCGGCCGGGACCGCCCCCGCCGTCGTCGGGACGAAGCGGTGGCCGGAGCGCCGCAGCGCGTCGGGGTCGGCGGGGAGCCCGGCGAGCAGGTCCGGGTCGACCCGCGCGGCGGCGAACCAGGGCGTGAGGACGGCGCGCTCGTCGGAGCTCAACCCGACCTCGTCGGCGAGCAGACAGCCCCCGAGCAGTTCGGCGGCCTCGGCGTCGTCCTCGGCCGCGACCATCTCGCGGACCGCGGTGAGGGCGTCGTCGTCGATCCGGCCGGCGAGCCCGAGCAGCACCTCGTGCAGCCGGCCCGGGGCGGGCGGCCCGTCGTCGGGACGGCGGCGCTCGGTCGGCGCGGCCGGGTCCCCGGCGCGGGCCGCCGGGGCCTCCCGGGGGGCGTCGGCCGCGTGGTCGCGCAGCACCACGGCGTCGTCGGCGGAGTCGGCGTCGTCGGTGTCGTCGGCGGTGTCGGGCGGGGCCGGGAGGGCGGGCTCGGGCACGTCCACGCGCGCGGCGGGCTCGTCGTGGGGTGGCACGTCGACCGGCTCCTCCGCGCCGCCCGCGGACCGGCGCCGCTGCTCGGCGACGCGACGCCACGCGGCGAGGGCGACCGGGTCCCGACCGCCCCGGGTCCGTCCGGGCCGCTCGGGCACCTCGGGGCGCTCGGGGCGCGGCCCGTCGGGACGCGGGACTCCGGCCTCAGCCATGGCGCACCAGCTCCGGGGGTGACGACGGGACGCCCGAGCGGGGGTCCGGCAGTCGGGCGTGGTCGGACGCGTCGTGCGCCGCCGACCCGCCCGCCCGCCAGAGGACGTCCGAGGCAGCGAGCGCCGCGCGGTGGTAGCCCGTGGTGGGCGTGCCGGCGCCGATCACCTCGACGCACGGTGCCGCGTCGCCGTGGGCGCGCAGGGCCCGCTGCACGATGCCGGTGAGGGCGGCGAGATCGCCGGCGGCGCTCACCAGCACCACCCGCGGGCCGCCCGAGCGCCACGCCCGGCGGACCTCCCCGACGTCGCCGGCCGCCGGCACCACGGCGCGCAGCACCAGGTCGGCCGCGTCCCACGCCGCCGCGCCGGGGTCGGTGAAGGCCGGGGCGGGCTCCGGGGCGACCTCGGCGTGCAGCACGGCGTCGACGAGGCGCGACGAGCCGCGCCACGCCGAGACGGCGTCGCGGAGCAGCTCGCGCTCGGCGTCGGTGACCCCGACCCGGTGCCGCAGCAGCGTGCGCGGGACCGCGGTGCGCAGCGCGGTGTCGGCCCCGGCGGCCAGCCAGTCCCGCAGCCGCCAGAGCGCGTGGTCGGGGACGCGGCCGGCGAGCGCGACCAGCAGGTCGTGGCACGCGCGGGCGCCGGGCCGGCTGCCGCCGGCGGTGCCCGTGATGTCCGCGGCGTCCGCGGCGTCGCGGCCCGTGCTCGACACGTCCCTACCCCCTACCGCCGCGGCGGTCCGCGGCACTCGTCACCAGCTCACGCGAGGTCGACGACGACCTCAACCTCGACGGGGGCGCCCAGCGGCAGCGCCGCCACCCCGATCGCCGAGCGGGCGTGTTCGCCCGCCGGGCCGAAGACCTGACCCATCAGCTCCGAGGCGCCGTTCACCACCTGGGGCTGGCCGCCGAACCCGGGCGCGGACGCCACGAAGCCGACGATCTTGGCGACCGAGGCCACCGCGTCCAGCCCGACGAGCGCGTCGATCGCGGCCAGCGCGTTGAGCGCGGCGATCCGGGCGTAGGCCGCGGCGTCGTCCACCGACACGTCCGCGCCGACCAGCCCGGTCGCGGGGAGCTCGCCGCCGACGAGCGGGAGCTGCCCCGAGGTCCAGACCTGCGCGCCGACCCGCTTCGCGGGGACGTAGATCCCCTTCGGCGGGGCGACCGGCGGCAGCTCGACGCCGAGCTGCGCGAGCCGCGCGGTCGGGCTCGTCACGACAGCGGTCGCTTGAGGTAGGCCACGTGCTGCTCGCCCGTCGGACCGGGGAGCACGGTGACGAGCTCCCAGCCGTCGGAACCCCACTGGTCGAGGATCTGCTTGGTGGCGTGGGTCAGCAGGGGGACGGTGGCGTACTCCCACGTCTGGGCACTCATGGACGCCGAGGGTAGATGTCCACCCCGACACTCCGGGCCGCGCCCCGATCCGGACGCCGCCCCGTCCCACCGGCGGGGACCCCGCGCGCACGGACGGTGACCGCGCCCGGGGACCGGTGTGACCCAGCCCCTCCGGCCGGGGCCCGCGCCCCGGCGGGCACGGTCCTACGCTGGTCGCCGTGAGCAATCAGCGGCAGTCCGGAGGTGGCGGTCTCTTCGACGAGGCCGGCGTCGAGCGGTGGCCGGACGCCCTCGCCGGGGCACGTCTGCACGTGGTGACCGGGAAGGGCGGCACGGGCAAGTCCACGCTCGCCGCCGCCCTCGCGCTGGCCCTGGCGGCCGGCGGCGGCCGCACCCTGCTCGTGGAGGTCGAGGGCCGGCAGGGCATCGCCCAGCTCTTCGACACCCCGCCGCTGCCCTACGCCGAGCAGCGCATCGCGGTCGCCCCGGACGGCGGCGAGGTCCGCGGCCTCGCGGTCGACGCCGAGGAGGCCCTGCTCGAGTACCTCGAGATGTTCTACAACCTCGGGCTCGCCGGGCGGACCCTGCGCCGCATGGGCGCGGTCGAGTTCGCGACGACGCTCGCGCCCGGTCTGCGCGACGTGCTGCTCACCGGCAAGGTCAAGGAGTGCGTCGGGCGCACGGTCGGGGAGGACCGCCGCGGCCGCGGGTCGCGGCAGCCGCTCTACGACGCCGTGGTCCTCGACGCGCCGCCCACCGGCCGCGTGGTCAAGTTCCTCGACGTCACGAAGGCGATGGGGACGCTCGCGCGCACCGGACCGATCCGCTCGCAGAGCGAGGGTGTGGTCGCGCTGCTGCACTCGCCGCAGACGGTGGTGCACGTCGTCTCCCAGCTCGAGGACCTGCCGGTGCAGGAGACCCTGGACACCGTCGCCGAGCTCGCGGAGGCCAACCTCCCGCCGGGCGCGATCATGGTGAACCGGGTGCGGCCCGCGCGGCTGCCGGTGTCCGACCGGGTCGACGAGGGCGGTCTGCGCGCGGGCCTCGAGGCCGCCGGGCTCTTCCTCAAGGACGACGAGGTGGGCGGGCTGCTCACCGAGGTCTCCGAGCACACCGACCGGCTCGCGGTCGAGTCCGGCGTGCGGTCGCGGCTCGACGCCGCGGGCATGCCGCAGATCGAGCTCCCCGAGCTCGCCGACGGGGTCGACCTGGGCGGGCTCTACGAGCTCGCGGAGCTGCTGCGCGAGCAGGGGGTGCGCCATGACCGCTGAGACCGTTCCCGACGCCGGGCGTGGTCGCCGTCCGGAGCACCTGGACCTCGACGCCCTGATCGACGACCGCGCGACCCGCGTGGTCGTCTGCTGCGGCTCGGGCGGCGTCGGCAAGACGACGACCGCCGCGGCGCTCGCGCTGCGGGCCGCGGGCCGCGGGCGCCGCGTCGTGGTGCTCACCATCGACCCCGCGAAGCGCCTGGCCCAGTCCATGGGGCTCGAGGAGCTCGACAACGAGCCGCGGGTGGTGCCCGGCGCCGACTCGGCCGCGGGCGGCGAACTGCAGGCGATGATGCTCGACATGCGCCGGACCTTCGACGAGATGGTCTCCGGCCACACCACGCCCGACCGGGCGCAGGCGATCTTCGACAACCCCTTCTACCAGACCATCTCCTCGTCCTTCTCCGGGACGCAGGAGTACATGGCCATGGAGAAGCTCGGACAGCTCGCGGCCACCGGCCGGTGGGACCTGATCGTCGTCGACACCCCGCCGTCGCGCTCCGCGCTGGACTTCCTCGACGCGCCGCAGCGGCTGTCGTCGTTCCTCGACGGCCGGATGATCCGGCTGCTCTCCGCGCCCGCCCGGGCCGGTGGCAGCGCCCTGCGCAAGCTCGTCGGCTCGACGTTCAACCTGTTCGCCAAGGCCGTCTCGACGATCCTGGGCGGCCAGATGCTCGCCGACGCCTCGGCCTTCGTGCAGGCCTTCGACACGCTGTTCGGCGGCTTCCAGGAGCGCGCGAACGCGACCTACCAGCTGCTCCGGGCCCCGGGCACCGCGTTCGTCGTCGTGGCCGCGCCGGAGCCGGACGCCCTGCGCGAGGCCTCCTACTTCGTCGAGCGGCTCGGCACCGAGCGGATGCCGCTGGCGGGCATGGTGCTGAACCGGACGCACCCGGTGCACGCGACGCTCTCGGGCGCCCGGGCGCGGGAGGGCGCCGAGGCGCTGGAGGCCGCGCGGGGCGACGCCACCACGGCCGCCGTGCTGCGCCTGCACGCCGACCGGGTGGAGACCGCCGAGCGCGAGCGCCGCGTCCTCGCCCGCTTCACCCGCGCGCACCCGACCGTGCCGATCGTGGACGTACCGGCCATGGCGACCGACGTGCACGACCTCGCCGGCCTGCGCGCCATCGGGGACCTTCTCGGTTCCTGACGGCGGGCCGGGTCGGGTCGGGTCCGGGTCGACCCGCTCAGCCCACGCGACGGTGCGCGGGCGGCTCGGGGGCGGTCCGGGGCTGCGGCGCCGGCTCCTGCGGGCGCAGGGCCGCCCGGCGGGCGGCCTCGAGCAGCGCCGACCACGACACGACGTCGGGGCGGCGCTTCAGCAGCGCCCGGCGCTCCCGCTCGGTCATGCCGCCCCACACTCCGAACTTGATCCGGTTGTCCAGGGCGTGCGCCAGGCACTCGGTGCGCACGGGGCAGGCCCGGCACACCTCCCGCACGTCGCGCTGCTGGGCACCCTGCACGAACAGGGTGTCCGGGTCCTCGTGGCGGCACCGTGCCTCGTGCCGCCAGTTCGTCGTGCCCGCCTCGTCGTCCACGTCATCCCGCCCTCGTGTGGCCCCACGGCTCCCGGCGTCGGGGACCGACCCGGCCCCCGCCACCGGTGCGCCCGGCCCCGCCGGCCGTGCGCACGCCCCTTCACGGGCTCCGACGCACTCTAGGAGCGAACGGTTCCATCGACCAAGGCCGGAACCGGATCTGGCGTGTGAACACCCCCAGGCCACGCGGGGAGCACGAACCACACCACGCGGCCAGTAACCTGGACGCCGATGACTGGGGGAACGGGAACCGACCCGGACGACGGCGGCCGACGCGGCGTCGCGGCACGCCCGCTGGCGCGACTGCTGGGGCTCTGCCTGGTCGCCGGGCTCATCCTCGCGGGGATCACGTTCCCGCTGGTGGGCGGCGTGGGGCTGATCTCGAACGACGCGAGCGACACCGTCAGCGCCACCTCGTCGGACCTGGCCGCGGGGCAGCTGCCGCTGGTCACCACGGTGACCGACCGGCAGGGCGCCCCGATCGCCTACCTGTACGACCAGAACCGGCAGAACACGCCGCTGGAGCAGATCTCGCCGACGATGCGGGCCGCGATCGTCGCGATCGAGGACCGCCGGTTCTACGAGCACGACGGCGTGGACTGGACCGGCACGCTGCGCGCCCTGGTGACCAACCAGTCCGCGGGCTCCACCCAGCAGGGCGCCTCGACGCTCACCCAGCAGTACATCAAGAACTACCAGCTCTACGTCACCGCGCGGAGCGCCTCGGAGCGGCTCAAGGCCACCGAGGCGACCTACGCCCGCAAGCTGCGCGAGGTCCGGGTCGCCCTGCAGCTCGAGCGCCAGCTCGCCGAGGGCACCTCGAAGCGCGAGGCGAAGGACGAGATCCTCCAGCGATACCTCAACATCGTGTTCCTCGGGAACAACTCCTACGGCGTGGGCGCCGCCGCGCGCACCTACTTCAACACCACGCCGGACCGCCTGACGATCCCGCAGGCCGCGATGCTCGCCGGGATGGTGCAGTCGACGGCGCAGTTCGACCCGGTCGCGCACCCGCAGGCCGCCACCGGCCGGCGCAACGAGGTCATCAACCAGATGCGACTGCAGGGGATGATCACCCCGCAGCAGGCGCAGGAGGCCGCCGCGAGCCCGCTGGGCGTCAGCAGCGCCGCCCCGCCCGCCAACGGCTGCATCGGCGCCGGCGACGCGGCGTTCTTCTGCAAGTACGTCGTGGACTACCTCGGACAGGCGGGGCTCTCGACCGAGCAGCTCAACCGCGGCGGCTACACGATCCGCACCACGCTCGACCGGACCGCGCTCACCGCCATGACGACGGCGCTGCGCAACGAGGTCCCGGCCCAGCAGCGCAACGTCGCCGACGTCATGGCGGCGGTCGCGCCGGGCCAGGACCGCCACGAGGTCACCGCGATGGGCTCGAACCGCGTGTTCGGCGTCGACGGGGCCGCGCTGGAGACCAGCTACGGGCTGCCCTGGGAGCCGGTCAACCTCGGCGCCGGGTCGGTCTACAAGGTGTTCACGGCCGCGACCGCGCTCGACAAGGGCCTCGGCATCAACTACCAGATGCAGATCCCGCCGGACGGCTACGCGTCGCCGATCTACCGCGACGGGCAGGGCAACCCGTTCCCGGTCCGCAACGCGGGCAGCTACTCGCCGGTGCTCTCGATGACCGACGCCCTCGCGCAGTCGCCGAACACCGGCTTCGTCAAGCTCATGGAGTACACCGGCGTCGCCCCGGTGGTCGACATGGCGGTCAAGCTCGGCATGCGCTCGCTCGCCGAGCCGCAGGGCAACGGCGGCAAGTCGATCGCCGAGATCGCCAAGGAGCAGAACCAGGGCTCGTTCACCCTCGGCGTCACGCCCACCAGCGTGCTCGAGCTCTCGAACGTCGGCGCCACCCTCGCCTCGCGCGGGAAGTGGTGCCCGCCGACGCCGATCGTCGGGATCACCGGTCCCGACGGTGCCGCGGTGCCGGTCTCGGAGCAGCCCTGCGAGCAGGTCGTCCCGCCGACGCTCGCGGACACGCTGATGAACGGCATGAGCAAGGACGACCAGCCCGGCGGGACCTCGGCGGCGGCCGCGGCCGAGAACGGCTGGACCCGGCCGATGGCCGGCAAGACCGGCACCACGCAGCAGAACAAGTCGGCCGCGTTCCTCGGCTTCACCCCCGGCATCTCCGGCGCGGTGATCACCTTCGACGACTCGTCGTCGCCGCGGCCGCTGTGCGACGGCGGGGGCGACTCCCCGCCCTTCGCCTGCTCCGACGGCAACATCTTCGGTGGCAAGACGCCGGCGCGGACCTGGTACAAGGCCATGAACCCGATCGTCGGGCCCACGCCGGTCCAGCCGCTGCCGCCGACGGACCCGCGCTACGTGCAGGGCGGCACGAACGAGCAGATCCCCGAGGTCACCGGCCAGCAGGTCGACGCGGCCGAGCAGACCCTGCGGGACGCCGGGTTCACGGTCGTGCGCAGTTCGGTCGCGAACCGCGCACCCGCCGGTACCGTGGTCGGGCAGTCCCCGCGCGGGTCGGCGCTGCCCGACCAGGCCATCACGCTGCAGGTCGCCAGCGGCACCGTGCCCGCGCCGCCCCCGCCACCGGGTGCCGTGGCGGCCCCGGCGGTCGGCCCGGCGCCCGGCGGCTGAGACACGGAGGATCGGGTGGCGGACCTGCGCGGGCTCGTCCGGACGACGGGGCGCCTCGCCCTCGGCGCGAGCGCCGCCGGCGCCCTCGGGCTCGGGTACGCCACGGTGGTCGAGCGGCACTGGTTCGCGCTGCGCCGCGTGACGATGCCGGTCCTCGCCCCCGGCGCCCGTCCCCTGCGGGTGCTGCACGTCTCCGACCTGCACCTGCGCCCCGGGCAGCGGCTCGAGGAGCGGTTCGTGGCGGGCCTCGCCGAGCTCGAGCCCGACCTCGTCGTGAACACCGGGGACAACCTCTCGCACCCGCGCGGCGTGCCCGTGGTCCTGCGCGCCCTCGGGCGGCTGCTCGACCGGCCCGGGGTCTTCGTCTTCGGCAGCAACGACTACCACGGCCCGCGCCCGAAGAACCCGGCGAACTACCTGTTCCGGCCCGAGCACCGCGTCCTGGGCCCGGAGCTCCCCTGGCGCGACCTGCGGGCGGTGTTCGTGGAGCACGGCTGGCAGGACGCCACGCACACCCGCCTCGAGCTCACCGTCGCCGGCCAGCGGATCGCGGTCGCCGGGGTGGACGACCCGCACATCGGCCGTGACGACCACGACCGCATCGCCGGGCCCGCCGATCCGTCGACCGGTCCCGACGACGGGCCGCCGGTGCTGCGGCTGGGGCTCACCCACTCCCCCGAGCCCCGCGTGCTCGACGGGTTCGCCGCGGACGGCTACGACCTGGTGCTCGCCGGACACACCCACGGCGGGCAGCTCTGTCTCCCCGGGTACGGCGCGCTCGTCACGAACTGCGGCATCGACCGCAGCCGCGTCAAGGGACCGTCGCGCTGGGGCTCGCACACGCGGCTGCACGTGTCCGCGGGCCTGGGGACCTCCCCGTGGGCGCCCGCCCGGTTCTGCTGCCGCCCGGAGGCCACGCTGCTCGAGCTGGTGCCGGCCCGCGGCACCGGTCCGACGGCGCTCGACGCGACGGTGGGCGGGGACACCCGGCCCCCGTCCCGGCCCGTCGGACCCACCAGGTAGGCTCTGAACCAGAGCGACACGCTCGGGGTGTGGCGCAGCTTGGTAGCGCGCCTCGTTCGGGACGAGGAGGTCGTGGGTTCGAATCCCGCCACCCCGACACACACGGTCCGGCCCCGGTTCTCCCAGGAGAGCCGGGGCCGTTCTCGTTCCCGCGCCCTCCGGGTCGCCTATCTCCTCGATCACACGGAACCGGGCACGAACTGGTCACCGTGAGGTAACGGTGACATCCTCTGCCCCGATACCTCGTACGGGTGACGCCCGGAGGGGCGTCGATCACCGATCGGGGACGGCAGGGACGAATCATGGCCAATCACCGCGCGACGGACGGACCAGCGCGCCGCTACACGGTGCTCGATTCCGCCGATCGGAGGCTTCCCGGCCACCTCCCGTCACCCCGGGGGACGACCGCCCGCACCATCGCGGTGCCGGCGCCCCGCACGGTCGCGGCCCCCCGGCCCGTGCCGACGCGGGCTCCGCTGCCCGCGCCCCGGCCCGCGCCCGAGCCGGTCACCGAGCACACCCCGACCGCCGCCGCGCCCGCCCGGCGCAGCGCCCCGGAGGACATCCGCGGCGTGTCGGCGCGGCGCAGCTCCTCCGACGACGTCTCCGCGCGCGCCACCACCACGCTCATCCCGAACTCGCCCGGCGACCGCGCCAAGGCCGGCCCGATCTTCGTCGACGGAAGCGGTCGCCGCGCCCGCCGCTTCAAGGGCCTCGCCGTCGCCGCGGCCACGCTGGCCGCGGGCTACGTGGGCGTCGTCGTGACCGGGGCGCTCGCCGGCGCGACCGGGCCGGTCGGAGGCGGACCCGCGCCCGTCGCCAACGGTGCCTCCCTCGCGCCCGCCGCCCCGGTCGTCCCCGCCCCCGTCCCGAGCCCGATCGTCGCGACCCCGGCGGACGACGTCACCACGACGACGACGAAGGCGCCGGCGAAGAAGCGGACGACCACCCCGAAGAAGGTCGCCCCGCGCACCACCGCGCCGCGTCGGGTCGCCCCGGCCCCGGTGGCGCCGGCCCCGGCCCCGGCCCCGGCCCCGGTCGTGCCCGCCCCGGTGGAGAAGGAGCCCGAGGTCCAGGCCCCCGCGGTGCCGGAGCAGAAGACCGAGCCCGCCGCGGCGGACACGAGGCTCCGGAACACGTGATCGTCGCGCTGCGCGCCGCGCTCGCCGGCGCGCTGCTGACGGTGGTGCTCGTCGTGCTCGCGGTGCTGCCCTCCCCGGTCCGCACCGCCCAGAGCTCGCCCACCGTCGCCGGCCCCACCTCCTCCGCGCCGACCCGCCCCGGCCCGCGGGCGCCCGACGGGCCGCTCCCGACCACCCGCGTCGCCCCGTACGTCGACCTGACGACGCCGCCCCTGCCCGACCTCGGTGCCGTCGCGGACGCCTCCGGTCAGCGCGACGTGGTGCTCGCGTTCGTCCTCGCCGGCGCGGGCTGCGTCCCCACCTGGGGCGGCACCACGCCGCTGACCGACCCCGCCGTGCAGGCCTCGATCGCCGGGCTCAGGAGCCGCGGCGGCACGGTGACGGTGTCCTCCGGCGGCGCGGTCGGTGACTACCTCGAGACCCGGTGCCCGGACGCGGAGGCGCTGGCGCGGGCCTACGGGCAGGCGCTCGACGTCGTCGGGACCGACCACCTCGACGTCGACATCGAGACCGACAAGGGCCGCGCCGTGTCGACGGACCGCGTCGCCGACGCCCTGGCGCTGCTGCAGGAGCGGCGGGGCGCACGGATCACGCTGACCGTCCAGGTCGAGGGCGCGGACGCCGGTATGACCGACGACGCGCGGGAACTCGTCGAGACCGTGTCCGCGCGGGGCGTCGCCGCCCGCGTCAACCTCATGGTCATGAACTTCGAGCAGCGCGGCGCCTGGGCCGAGTCGATGCTCGACGCGGCCGACCTCTCGCTCGCCGCGCTGCAGCGGCTCTGGCCGGGCAGCGACCCCGCCGACGTCGCCCGGCGGATCGGGCTGACGCCGATGATCGGCCGCAACGACACCGCGGAGACCACCACCGTCGCCGACGCGGCCGCCGTGGTCGACGGCGCCCGCGCCCGGGGCTACGGCTACGTCGGGGCCTGGTCGCTGATGCGGGACAACGGGGGCTGTCCCGGCACCGCGACCGAGGCCGACGACTGCAGCGGGATCGCCCAGGAGCCCTGGGCCTTCACCCGGGCCCTGCAGCGGTTCTAGTTCCCCGTCGTCAGGACCATCCGGAAGCGGGCGTCGTTCGCCATCATCGTCGCGTAGGCCTCGGCCGCCCGCTCCAACGGCATCGTCTCGATCATCGGTCGCACACCGGTGATGCGGGAGAAGTTCAGGGTGTCCTCGGAGTCCTTGGACGTGCCCGACGGGTGGCCCACGACCTGGGCGGCCGGCCCGATCAGCGACATCGCCTCGATCGTCAGCGGCGTCTCCGCGGCGCCGACGACGATCAGCTGGCCGCGCGGCGCGAGCCCCGGCACCAGCGCGGAGATCGCGCCGCCGTCGGTCGCCGTCGCGACGATCACGGTGGCCCCGCCCATCGCCGCGAGCGCCTCGCCGGGGTCGGTCGCCTCCGAGTCGACGTGCTGGTGCGCCCCGAGCTGCTTGGCCAGGTCCGCCTTCGCCGTGCCCCGCGAGATCGCGACGACCTCGCAGCCCATCCGGGCCGCGAACTGGATCGCCAGGTGCCCGAGGCCGCCGATGCCCTGCACGGCGACGCGGTCGCCGGGACGGACGACGCTCGAGCGCAGCGCGTGGTAGGTCGTGACGCCGGCGCACAGCAGCGGCGCGGCCTCCTCGGAGGACAGCTCGTCGGGCACCCGGGCCAGGGCGTCGGCCGGGACGACGACGGCGTCGGCGTAGCCGCCGTCGAAGGTCACGCCGGGGATGCGGCCGTTGGCGCAGGTGATGAAGTCGCCGCGCCGACAGGACTCGCAGTGGTAGCAGGCGCCGCCGAACCAGCCGACGCCCACGCGGTCGCCGGGCGTCCAGTCCCCGCGCACGTGCTCGCCCACGGCGTCGACCAGCCCGACGATCTCGTGGCCGGGGACGATCGGGAACGGCGTCGCGTCCCCCATCACGCCCTCCTTGGCGAACATGTCCGAATGGCACACCCCGCAGGCCTGCACCGTCACCCGCACCTCGCCCTCGCCGGGTTCGGGCAGATCGCGCTCCACCAGCTCGAACTCGCCGCCGGCCTGGGGCACCTGCACTGCACGCACGTCGTCACTCCATCGTCGTGGGACCTCGTCGAACCGATGCGTACCCCTGCATCGGAACCACGACGCGTGACGATCAGCCGGGACCGGTCCGCCGGGTAGGGTGGTCCCACCCCCGTCGCCGCCGTCTCGAGGCCGTGGGGTCCGGCGCGGGAGGTGCACACCGTGGGAGCTGATCCGGTCTCCGCCCACCCCGTTCCCGACGACAGGTCGGGTCCGCTGGGCAGGGTCGTGCCGCGCCCCGTGGGCGGCGCCCTCCCGGACTCCGGCGACCGCCAGCTGGTGGTCCTCGTCGACGCGCCGAGCGTGCTCGAGCGGCGCCTCATCGACCGGTGGCTCGCCGCGAACGCCACGCTCAACGGCCGCGCGGTGGAGACCGTGCCCGCCGAGGGCGGCGAGCTCGCCGCCCGCCTCACCCGCGGCGACAACCCGCTGCTCGTCCCCGTGCGCCTGGTCTGGGAGCCGGGCGGCGAGGCCGTGCCGACGAAGCCGTTGCTGCGCGTCCTCGACGCCGTCACCCGCCGATCCAAGCTGCGCGACCGGGCCCGCGCCGCCCGGGCCCAGCAGGAACGCACCGACCGGCAGCGCCACCGGGTCGTGGTGGGCCGCCCGGCCACCGTGCGCGAGCTGCTCGTGCGCCACCGCCGCGAACGGATGTCGACCGAGACCGCGGACTTCGTCCGGTTCGTCACCCAGCAGGCCGCGCTCGCCCTCGACCGGGCCGAGCGCAGCGTGCTCGGCAACCGCTCGAAGGTGCCGCGGGAGGTGGCCGACCAGATCGTCGGCGGGGCCCACTTCGCCCGCGAGGTCCGACGGCTCGCGCAGGAGACCGGCGAGCCCGAGGAGCAGGTCGCGGCCGAGGCGGAGAAGCAGCTGCAGGGGCTCGTCGCCGCGATGGACCCGACCGCGGTCGACATGTTCTCCGGCGTGCTGCGCCCCATGCACGAGCGGGCCTGGGAGGTCCACGCCGACACCAGCGGCCTCGAGCCGCTGCGCGCGCTGAACGCCCAGCACGCCCTCGTGTTCCTGCCCTCGCACCGGTCCTACACCGACCCGTTCGTGCTGGCCGAGGTGCTGCGGGAGAACGACTTCCCGCGCAACCACGTCCTCGGCGGCAACAACCTGCGGATCTGGGGCCTGGAGTCGCTGGCCCGGCGCAGCGGGATCATCTTCATCCGCCGCAGCTTCGGCAAGGACTCGGTCTACAAGGCGATGGTCCGCGAGTACTTCTCGTGGCTCGCGGCCAAGCGCTTCAACCTCGAGTGGTACATGGAGGGCGGGCGCACCCGTACGGGCAAGCTGCGGCCCCCGAAGTACGGCCTGCTCTCCGACGTCGCGCACGCGGTGGAGACCCGCCGCACCTCCGACGTGTTCCTGGTGCCGGTGTCGATCACGCACGACCAGCTCCAGGAAGTGCACCAGATGGCCGTCGAGCAGACGGGCGGGACGAAGACCCCCGAGGGCCTGCGGTGGCTCGCCGGGTACGCGCGGGCCCAGCGGCGCCGGGTCGGGTCGCTGCACGTCGCCTTCGGCGAGCCGCTCTCGCTGCGGCAGGCGCTCTCGACGGCGGGCGACCCGGCGCTCGAGCGCGACCCCGACCTCATCGACGGCGACGCCACCGACTCCGCGGCCCGCCGGCTCGCGCTGCAGAAGACCGCGTTCGAGGTCTTCGTGCGGATCAACCGGGTCACCCCGGTGACGCCGATCGCGATGGCCGCGCTCGCGCTGCTCGGGGTCCGCGACCGGGCGCTGACCCTGTCCCAGGTCCGCCGCGTCGTGGAGCCGGTGCTCGACTACGTCGAGGCCCGCAAGCTCCCGCACACCGGGATCGGGTCGCTGCGTACCAACGGCGGCGTCGCCGAGGCGCTGCTGGCGCTGCGGCAGGAGAAGGTGGTCACCGCCTACACCGAGGGCACCGAGCCGGTGTTCTCGATCGAGCCGGGCCACCACATCGTCGCCGCGTTCTACCGCAACTCCGCGATCCACCACTTCGTCAACCGCGCGATCGTCGAACTGTCCGTGCTCGAGGTCGACGACGCCGACGACGGGCGGGAGGCGCTCGCGGCGGGCTTCACCCACGCCCTCGCGCTGCGCGACCTGCTCAAGTACGAGTTCTTCTTCCCCGACAAGGAGACCTTCCGCGCCGAGCTGGCCGACGAGCTGACGCTGATCGACCCGGACTGGACCGAGGTCGGACGGCCCGTGGCGCGCACGAAGGAGGTGCTGCTCGCGAGCAAGTTCCTCTGCGCCCACCGCGTGCTGCGCTCCTTCGTCGACGCCCAGTGGCTGCTCGCGCAGCGCCTCGCCGCGTGGGACGTGGCGACGCCGGTCGTCGACGACGAGCTCTTCGACGACTGCCTCGCGGTCGGCCGCCAGCTCCTCCTGCAGGGGCGGCTGCACGGCCCGGAGGCGTTGTCCCGCGAGTTGTTCGCATCGGCACTGCGTCTGGCGGGGAACAGGGGACTCGTGCAGTTGCCCGAGGACGCGACGCCCGAGGCCCTCGTGGGCCTCGCGACCCGTCGTCGGGAATTCGCCGAGGAGATCCGCGCCGTGGTCGGCCGGGTCGTGCGCATCGACGAGACCGATGCCCGCAACCGACAGGAGAGCACCGGTGTCAGGCCCTAGCGTGTCGAGCCCCAGCCCCGAGTCCCTGCTCGCCGACGTCCGCGAGGCCCCCGAGGGACCGTCGGTCGGGGCGTTCTTCGACTTCGACGGCACCGTGATCGCCGGGTACTCGGTGGTCTCGTTCATGCGTCACCACATCACCCACCTCGACATCGACGTGCCGACGACGGTCCGCACGCTCGCGGCGGCGGGCAGCCAGTCGCTGGAGACCGAGGAGGACTTCACCAAGTTCCTCGGCATCACCCTGCGCAGCTGGGCCGGCCGGACGCCCGAGGAGCTGGAGTCCCTCGGGCGGCAGCTGTTCCGCGACGAGATCGGACCGTCGGTGTACCCGGAGGCGTGGCGCCTGGTGCGCGCCCACCTCGAGCGGGGCCACACCGTGGTGCTGGCGTCGTCGGCCACGCGGTTCCAGGTCGGGCCCGCCGCCGAGGCCCTCGGCGTCGACCACACCATCTACACGGCCCTGGAGGTCGGCGAGGACGGCCGGATCACCGGCCGCCCCGACGGCCGCAGCCCCTACGGCGAGGGCAAGGCCGCGGCGGTCAAGGACTTCGCCGCCGCCCACCAGATCGATCTCGAGGCGAGCTTCGCCTACTCCAACGGCAACGAGGACGTGCCCTTCCTCGCGACCGTCGGGCGCCCGACCGCGGTGAACCCGTCGTCGGGCCTGCGTCGCGCCGCGGCCGAGCGCGGCTGGCCGACCATCGACTTCCCGGGCCGGCCCTGGACCGGGCCCGTCGAGGTCGCCCGGACCGTCGGCACCTACGCCGGGATGATGGGCGGGTTCGTGACGGGACTGGGGCTGGGCCTGCTCGGCGGGTCCCGCCGAGCGGGGCTCAACCTGGGCATCGGCCTGGGCGGGGACCTGTCGCTGCTGGCCTCGGGGGTCACCCTCGACGTCGTCGGCGGGCACCACATCTGGGAGAACCAGCCCGCGGTCTTCCTGTTCAACCACCAGAGCCAGCTCGACGTGCTGGTGCTCGGCGGCCTGCTGCGCGGCAACTTCGCCCCGGTGGCGAAGATGGAGCTGGCCAACAACCCGCTGTTCGGCCCGCTCATGCGGTTGCTGGAGACGGCGTTCATCGACCGCGCCGACAACGCGCAGGCCCGCAAGGCCCTCGAACCCGCCGTCGAGCGTCTGCGCTCGGGCGTCTCGGTGGTCATCGCCCCCGAGGGCACGCGGTCGGCGACGCCGAGCCCGGGCCGGTTCAAGAAGGGCGCGTTCCACCTCGCGATGCAGGCGGGCGTGCCGGTGATCCCGCTGGTGTTCCGGAACACCGGGGCGCTGATGAGCCGCAACGCCATGGTCATCCACCCCGGCACCGTGCAGGTCGCGGTGCTGCCGCCGATCGACGTCTCGTCGTGGGACCCGAAGGACCTGGACGAGAACGTGGAGGGCGTGCGGCAGCAGTACCTGGACACGCTGGCGAACTGGCCGGGCGAGGACTGACCCGGCGGCAGCCGTGGCCCACCGCTGACGTCCGGCGTCAGCAGGTCGACACGCTCAGTGCCCGACGAACCGGGGTGCCCGCTTCTCCTCGCGGGCGCGGCGGCCCTCGGCGAGGTCCTCGCTGGCCCAGCACGCGCTGAACCCGGCCGCGACGGCGTCGAGGGTCTCCGGATCGGTCGGGTCCTCCAGCAGCCGGTTCACCGCGAGCTTGTTGTAGGCGAGCGTGAGGGGGGCGAGCTCCGCGACCTCGGCCGCCCAGCTCAGGGCGGCCGCGCGGGGATCGTCGGCGAGTCGGTCGACGAGGCCCGCGGCCGCGGTGACGTCGAGCCGCTCGCAGGTCAGCAGCATCCGGCGCGCCGGACCGCCCCCGGCCAGCAGGGCGAGGCGCCGCACGGTCCACGGGTCGACGGCGAGCCCCAGCGCGGCCGTCGGCAGCCCGAACACCGCCCGGTCGGAGCAGACCCGCAGGTCGGCCGCGAGCGCGAGCTGGGTGCCAGCGCCGATCGCCGGGCCCTGCACCGCCGCGATCACCGGGACCTCGACCCCGACCACCCGCTGCAGCACCGCGTAGAGGGCGTCGAGGAACCCGGCGTCGCCCACCGTGTGCAGGTCGGCGCCCGAGCAGAACGCCGTGCCCTCACCGGTCAGCACCACGGCCCGGGTGCCCCCGGCGACCGCCGTGTCCAGCGCGGCGTGCAGGTCGCGGCAGTGCGCGGTGTCCAGGGCGTTGCGGCGCTCCGGGCGGGCGATCCGCAGCTCGGTCACCGCGTCGTGGGCGTGCGTCTCGATCACGGCGCCATCGTGTCAGCGGTGGCCCACGGCTGACACCCGACGTCAGCGGCGGCACACGGCTGACACCCGCCGTCAGGAATCCGCGGCCGCCGCGTACGCCGCCGCCAGTCTCTCCGTCGCCGACGGGCCGTCCGGGGCCGGCGCGCCGAGGTGCACCGCGCGCAGCTCGGCCATGAACTCCGCCCACAGCTCCGGGCCGCCCGCCTCGAGCAGCTCGGCCCGCACCCGCAGCGGCGTGGAGGTCCCGCGGTGCCGCAGCCCCCACGAGCCGAGGGCCGCGTACACCGGGACGAGCTGGATCGCGGCCTCGGTGAGGCTGTAGGTCGCCCGTCGGCCGCGGCCCGGGTCGTCCCGCGTGAGCAGCCCGCTCTCGACGAGCCGCTTCAGCCGGTCGGCGAGGATGTTCGACGCGATCCCCTCCTGCGAGCCGGCGAGCAACTCCCGGAAGTGCCGCCGCCCACCGAAGGTGATGTCGCGGAGCACGAGCAGGCTCCAGCGGTCGCCGAAGGCCTCCACCGCCTGGTTGATCGGACAGCCGGACCGGGTCTCCATGGTGCTTGCACTTTACCACCGCTTGCCGCTAGAACTGGTTGCATGTTGCCACCAGCCGAGTCCCTCGGTCCCGACGACGGGTCGCCCGTCCTGCTGATCGGGGGCGCGACCTGGTCCCGCGACTGGTGGGACGAGATCGCCACGGCGCCCCTCGTGGAGCGGGGCCTCCGGGTGGTCCGCTACGACCACCGCGACACCGGCGAGGCCGAGTACTGGCCTCCGGGCGCGCCCGGCTACACCGGGGCGGACCTGACGACCGACGCGCTCGGCGTGCTCGACCACCTGGGGATCCGCGCGGCACACCTCGTCGGGCTCTCGATGGGCGGCGGCATCGCGCAGGAGCTCGCCCTGCACCATCGCGAGCGGGTCACCGGCCTGACCCTGATCGCCACCACCCCCGTCGACCCCCGAATCACCGGTCTCCCGGGCCCCGACCCGTCCCTCGCGCCCGGCCGGGAACCCGACGACCCGGTGGAGGCGATCGTCGAGGGCGAACGGCCGTGCGCCGGCCCCGGGAGGTTCGAGGAGGACCGGGTCCGGGCCATCGCGCGGAACGTCGTCGCCCGCACGCAGGACCCGGCGTCCGCGACCAACCACTTCCTGGTCGCCGGGGACCCGACCCCCGGGCCCGACGACCTCGGCGCGCTCGCCGGGCTCCCGGTCACCGTCGTGCACGGCAGCGCCGACCCGGTGTTCCCGCTCCCCCACGGCCGCGCCCTCGCGGCGGCGATCCCCGGGGCGGAGCTCGTCATCGTCGAGGGCATGGGCCACCAGCTCCCGCCGGAGCGGGACTGGCGGGGGATCGTCGGGACGATCAGCCCAGGGCCGCGATGATCCGTGGGCGCATCTGGTCCGCCGAGATCACCGCGTCCACCGACCCGACCTCGACGGCCCGGTGGATGCTGTGCACCCGGTCGAACTCGGCCGCGACCTCGCCGAGCTTCTCCGAGCGCACCGCCGTGCGGACCTCCCGCAGCCGAGCGGCGATCGGCGCCCGGTCCACCTCGTCGGCCCCGCGGACCGCCTCGGTGAGCTCGGTGACGCGCGGGTCGGCCTCGGTGCGCTTGTCGACCTCGGCGGCGAACACCACCGCGGCGGCGGGCGCCCCGCCGATCACCGACGCGAACGAGCCCTCGACGGCAAGCACCGTCATGCGCGGGTTGAGCGCCTTCGAGAACACGACGAACGCCCCGCCGTGGTACCGCGAGATCACGCAGAAGACGATCGGCCCGTCGAAGTTGACCACCGCGCGGCCGATCTCGGCGCCGTACTCGAGCTGGATGTTGCGCATCGAGTCCGGGGAACCGTCGAAGCCGGAGAGGTTCGCCAGCACGACGACGGGCCGGTTCCCGCTGGCGGCGTTGATCGCCCGCGCCGCCTTCTTCGACGACTTCGGGAACAGCGTGCCCGCGGTGTAGGTGTCCGGTCCGTCGGTCGGCGGGAAGCCGCGGCGGGGCACGGAGCGCGACTCGATGCCGAGCAGGCAGACCGGGTGGCCGCCGAGGTGCGCGTCGAACACCACCGCCGTGTCCGCGTCCGCCATGCCCGCCCAGCGCTCCAGCGTCGGGTGGTCGGCGTCGGCGAGCGCCCGCATCACGGTGCGGATGTCGAACGCCTTCTTGCGGTCCGGGTTGGTGGTCGACGAGAAGATCTCGCCGATCGTGGTGAAGGTCGAGTCCGGCGAGTCGTGCGGCGCCGTGGTGATGTCGCGGTCGACCGGGTCGGTGGTCGGCAGGCGGCGTGGCCCGGGCTCCCCGGGGACGACGTAGGTGTGCTCGTGGTGGGCGAGCACGATGTCGCGGGCGCTGCCCAGGTCCGGCGCCCAGTACTGCGCCTGGCCGTTCGGGCCCATCACGCGGTCGTAGCCGCCGATGCCGAAGTTGTCCTCGGCCGAGACCCCGCCGGAGAAGTCCAGCGACTGCTTGCCGGTGAGCACCATCGCCGACTCCGGCGTCATCACCAGGATGCCCTTGGTGTGCATGAGCATCGTCGCCTCGGCGTTCCAGTACGGCTGGGCGCCGACGTTGATCCCCGCGACCACGATGTCGATCTCGCCGCCGGCCTGGGTGAACTCGATGATGCGCTTGAGGCCGCGCGCCACCCAGTCCATGTTCTCGGTGCCGGACTGCATCGCGATCCGCGCCCCGGCCGAGAGCGCGTACCACTCCACCGGGACCCGCATCCGCTCCGCGAGGTCGAGCGCGGCGATGATCCGCGAGCACTCCGGCTCGGAGACCGCGCCCAGCGCCTTCGTCGGGTCGCCGGCGAGCACCACGCGCGTGACGCCCTCCAGGTAGGCGTCGGTGGAGGTGGTGACGACGGCGACGACGATGCCCGCGGTGTTCCCGCCGGGCGCGCGCTCCACCGGCACCAGCGCGCCGGCGTCGTCGAGGTCGTGCTCCACGACCGTGCCCTGGTCCCCGGCCACGACGTTCAGCACCTCGTGCGGGTGCACCGTGCCGCGGCGGCGGGCGCGCATGACCTTCTGGCCGTAGTCGTCCATCGGCGCGAGCCGCTCGGTGGGGGGCGGTCCCACGGAGTACTGCACGCCGGCGCCGGGCTGGGAGTAGAACCGGCCGGTGATCGGATAGGTGCCCTCGGGCGTGGCGATCCGGCCGGACGCGAGGACCTCGTCGATCCCGGCCCCGGACGTGATCGGCGCGATGCTCGCCCGGACCGCCGTGACCTGCTCCAGCTCCGCCTCGATCGGCGGCCAGATGTGGATCCAGACGTGGTTCATGTCCAGCGGCACCGACCGTGACGACCGCGCCGCCCGGGCCCGCCGGATGCCCTCCACGCAGTCCGCGATGGCCCGCTCGACCTGCGGCAGCGAGGCGACCCGTCCGTCCGCGTCCCGCACGACGGCGAGCTCGCGGACCTGGGTGAGGGCGACGAGGCGCTGGTCGGCGGGGTTGTCCTTCGCGACGGCGTGGTAGAGCAGCACGTCGTCCGGGGCGTCGACGCGGGTGATGTCGAAGTCGCGCAGCCGCCAGAGGTCGAGGCGGCGCCCGACCATCGGGTGCACGCCGCGGACCAGGTCGTCCTCGACGAGCCCGCCGTCCTCGCCCGGCCGCATCGTGAAGTAGCCGACCGGCCGGCCCGGCGTGCAGACGGCGACCGCGACGCGCCGCACGGCGTGCGCGAACGCCGTCGCGCCGAGCCGCTCGCGCAGCGCCGCGCAGCAGGCCTCGGGGTCGTCCGGCGCGTCCGGCCAGGCGAGGTAGAGGTCGACCACGGCGGCCTGTCCCGGGTCGTGGGCCGCGACCCGCTCGCCGAGGGCCGTGACCAGCGCGCTGTCGGGCGTCAGCTCGTCGACCCGGCCGACCGTGGACACCAGCCGGGTCGGTCGCTCGTCGAGGACGTAGTCCGCCTCGATGCCCGGGCGGTCGGCCACGGTGGGCGTGGTCATCCCGGCCAGCTCGTACCCGCGGTAGTGCCGGCGGGTCAGGACGTCGAGCAGCGGTTCCCGGACCGGGACGCCCGCCAGCAGCCGGTCGGCGAGCAGGCCGACGACCCGTTCCGGGGTGGCGGCGAGCGCCTCGATCCGCTCCGCGCGGTCGGGGGCGTCGGGGTGGTCGTCGAGGTAGGCGAGCTCGGCGGCGACGCCCTCCAGCGCGCCGGCCCGCTCGCTCGCGACCACGGGCTCGTCGAACCAGCGGTAGCGGACGCTGCGGGCGAGGTCACCGACCGCGGGGAAGCGCCGCTGCATGGCGCGGACCAGCCGGTCGAGCAGCTCCCGGACCCCGACGGCGCGGTCGTCGTCGATCGCGGGCTCCACCAGCCACCGCTGCAGGATCGCGGTGACGATCGCGACGTCGGGCGCGGAACGGCCCTGGGCGAGGAAGACGCGGAAGACGACCCGCTCCAGCTCGGGGGTGCGGGTGAGGTCGTCGATGCCGTAGTGCGCGAGGACGCTGCGCAGCTTCGTCGTGAACATGTCCGGCAGGCCGGCGCGCTCGACGTCGAGGCTCTGCAGGTAGGTGTGGAAGTACTCGCGGGGGCTGTGCACCCGCAGTTCGGCGCGGGCCTCCTCGTCGGCGGGCCGGTTGCGGGAGAGCTCGGCGAAGTCGGCGAACACCGCGAGCAGGTCGATCTCGGCGTCGCGGACGTCCTCGCCGGCCGCGGCGCGCGCGTCGCGGTCCGGGAGGTAGCGGGCGAGGGCCGCCTCGGTGCCCCGGCCGCCCCGGCCGTCGTCGGAGCCCGGCCCGACGTCGTAGCCGAGCAGCACCGCCACCAGCTCGTCGAGCGCGCCGCCGGCGTCGTCGTCGGCGTCGGGCAGATCGAGCTCGGCCGCGGCCTCGTCGTCCGGCGCGGCGGCCTCGTCGGGGTCCTCGAGCGGCTCGAGGCGGGCCAGCGGCGTGCCCGTCTCCACCTGGCTGCCGGTCGAGACGTGCAGCTCGCGCAGGACGCCCGCGAACGGGGCGTGGAGCTGGGTCTCCATCTTCATCGACTCGAGCACGAGCACCGGGGCGCCGGCCGCGACCTCGTCGCCGACGGACACCGGGGCGGCCACGACGAGCGCGGGCGCGGGGGCGCGGACGACGCCGCCCTCGTCGCGGCTGACGCGGTGGGCGACGCCGTCGACCTCGACGAAGTGGACCGGGCCGTGGGTCGCGGAGAGCACGCGGTGGCCACGGCCGCCGACGACCACGCGGCGGTGGTGGCTGTCGAGCGGGTGCACCGTCGCGTGCACGACGCGGTCCTCGGCGCCGTCGGAGCCGACCACGGTGACGCGGAAGCGCTGGGCGCCGATGCGCGAGACCTCGAGGCGGTGGCTGCGGCCGCGCAGGCTGAGGTCGAACGGGCGGGCGGAGAGGTGCCCGACCTGCGGGCGGCCGCCGCGGGCGGTCTCGAGCAGCCGCGTGACCTCGACGCGCTCCTCGCTCTCGTAGGCCTCGATGGCCGCGCTGACGAGCGCGATGCCCGAGTGCCGGTCCTCGACGAGGCCGCCCTCGGCGCGGACCCGGTCGATCCAGCCGGTGTCGGCGGAGCCGTCGATCACCTCGGGGCGGTCGAGCAGGTCCAGCACGAAGCTCTTGTTGGTCACGCCGCCCTCGACCACCACGGCGGTCTCGGAGACGGCCCGTCGCAGCCGGGCCAGCGCCTCGTCGCGGGTGCGGCCGGAGGCGATGATCTTGGCGATCATGGAGTCGAAGTCCGGCGGGATGACGTCGCCGCGGCTCACGCCCGTGTCGACCCGGATGCCCGGCCCGCTGGGCAGCTCCAGCAGCTCGATCCGGCCCGGCGAGGGTGTGAAGTCGCGGTCCGGGTCCTCGGCGTTGAGCCGCGCCTCGACCGCGTGCCCGACCTCGGGCGGCTTCGACCCGGTGAGCCGACCGCCGCCCGCGACGTGGATCTGCAGCCGGACGAGGTCGGTGCCGGTGGTGACCTCGGTGATCGGGTGCTCGACCTGCAGGCGCGTGTTCACCTCGAGGAAGGAGAACGTCTTGTCGCCGGGGTGGTAGAGGAACTCGACGGTCCCGGCGCCGCAGTAGCCCACGCGCTGCGCGAGCCGCTCCGCCGAGGCCTTGAGGTCGTCGGTCTGCTCGACGGTGAGCAGGGGCGACGCGGACTCCTCGATGATCTTCTGGTTGCGACGCTGCACGGAGCAGTCGCGCACGCCGAGGGCCCAGGCCGTGCCGTGGGCGTCGGCGATCACCTGCACCTCGACGTGCCGCGCGCCGGTGACCAGGCGCTCGAGGAACACGACGTCGCTGCCGAACGCGCGGCGTGCCTCGTCGCGGGTGTTCTGGAACGCCGCCCGCAGGTCGTCGGCCCCGCGGATCGTCCGGATGCCGCGCCCGCCGCCGCCCGCGGCGGCCTTGAGCATGAGCGGGTAGCCGATCGTCTCCGCCGCCGCCAGCGCCGCGTCGAGCGACTCGACCGCGCCGCCGCTCCACGGGGCGACGGGGACCCCGGACTCCTCGGCCAGCAGCTTCGCGCCGATCTTGTCCCCGAGTCGGCGCATCGCCTCCGCGCTCGGCCCGATGAAGGTGATGCCCGCGTCCGCGCACCGCTGGGCGAAGCCCGGGTCCTCCGCGACGAAGCCCCAGCCCACCCACACCGCGTCGGCGCGGGCGGCGCCCAGGGCCTCGAGGAGCCGGTCGTGGTCGAGGTAGGGCCGGTCCGCCGCCGCACCGAGCGGGAACACCTCGTCGGCCTCGCGCACGAACATCGCCGCGGGCTCCGCGTCCGTGGCCAGGGCGATGGTGCGGATCGGCTCGTGGTCCGCACCGCGGCGCTCGGCGTTGATGTCGCGCACCGCGTGGATGAGCCGGACCGCCGCCTCGCCGCGATTGACGATCGCGATCCGCCGCACGGCGGAGGGCGTGGGGCCTTCGTCGGACGCCATGGCGTGAAACTTGCCGTTTCCGGGGCGTACTCGCCAGTCCGTGGCGGTGCGGAACTGCGCACACGGATCCCCCGGTACGCGCTACCGGGGGTCCGGCGTCGGCCGGCGGTCGACCGGGAGGGGCATGATCTCGGGGGTGGAGACCCGACGCGATCCCGCCGTGGACGTCCCCGAGGCCCTGTTCGCCGACCCGGAGGCCGAGGCCCGGTGGCGCGGCCGCTTCACCGCGGCCCGTATCTCGGTGCCGGACTGGGCCCGCGACGCCCCGGAGCGCAGCGTCTACTCCTCCAACGCCAGCGGGACCTGGGAGGTCTACGCCTGGGACCGCGCCACCGGCGCCCACCGGCAGGTGACCGACCGCCCCAACGGCACCCGCGGCGCCACGGTCTCGACCGACGGCGACTGGATCTGGTGGTTCGACGACACCGACGGCGACGAGTTCGGCACGTGGGTGCGTGAGCCGTTCGCCCCGTCCGACGAGCCCGTCGCGCCCGCGGTTCCCGGCGCCGGGCGCGGCTATCCCGCGGGCCTCGACCTCGGCGCGACCACCACGGCGATCGGTTGGTCGACCGACGACGGGTCGACGCTGGCCGTGCAGGTCGGTGACGCCGCGCTGCGCACCGTCTACACGCACACCGAGGACGCCGGGATCGGCGCGCTCTCCCGCGACGAGACGCTGCTCGCGATCTCGCACTCCGAGCACGGCGACTCGCGCCACCCGGCGATCCGGGTGCTGCGTCTGCCCGGGGCCGAGGCGGTGGCGGATCTGCACGACGGCGAGGGCCGGGGCCTCGAGCCGGTCGAGTTCGCGCCCGTGGCCGGCGACCCGCGGCTGCTGGTGCAGCACGAGCGCCGGGGCCGCGACGAGCTGCTGATCTGGAACCCGCTGACGGGGACCGAGACCGAACTCGCCATCGACCTGCCGGGGGATCTCTCGGCGGGCTTCCACCCCGACGCCTCGGCGCTGATCGTCGCCCACACCCGCGCCGGCCGCACGACGCTGCACCGCTACGACCTGACGACCGGCGAGCTCACCGACCTGCCCACGGCGCGCGGCTCGGTCGGCGGCGCCGACGTCCGCCCGGACGGGTCGGTGGAGTACGGCTGGTCCTCGGCGGAGCAGCCGTCCAGCGTGCGCGTGCTGCGCCCGGACGGCACCGACGAGGTGCTGCTGACCCCGCCCGGCGACCGGCCGGTGCCCTCGGTGGTGCTCGACGACGCGTGGGTCCCCGGACCCGGCGGCGACGTGCACGCGCTGTACTCGCGGCCCGCCGGGTCGAGCGGCCCGGTCCCGACCCTGTTCATGATCCACGGCGGGCCGCAGGCGGCCGACGAGGACCGCTACTCGGCGGTGCGCGCGGTGTGGCTGGACGCGGGCTTCGCCGTGGTGCACGTGAACTACCGCGGCTCGTCGGGCTACGGCTCGGCGTGGCGCGACGCCATCGAGGGGCGGCCCGGCACCACCGAGCTGGAGGACATCGCCACCGTGCAGTCCTGGGCCGTCGATTCCGGCCTCGCCGACCCGGCGGCGTGCGTGCTCGAGGGCTGGTCCTGGGGCGGCTACCTGACGCTGCTCGGGCTCGGCGTCCAGCCGGGACGCTGGGCCGTCGGGGCCGCCGGCGTGCCGGTGGCGGACTACGTCGCGGCCTACGAGGACGAGATGGAGCCGCTGCGGGCCTTCGACCGGTCGCTCTTCGGCGGGTCGCCCACCGACGTCCCCGAGCGGTACCGCACCGCGTCGCCGCTGACCTACGTCGGCGAGGTCGCCGCCCCCGTGCTCGTGCTGGCCGGCGAGAACGACCCGCGCTGCCCGATCCGGCAGATCGACAACTACCTCGACGCGCTCGCCGAGCGCGGGAAGCCCTACGCGATGGTGCGCTACGACGCCGGGCACGGGTCGCTCGTGGTGTCCGAGACGCTGAACCACACCGCGGCCGAGATCGCCTTCGTCCGCCGGGCGCTCGGCATGTCGGTCCCGATCCCAGGGTAGGAGGTCCGGTGTGACTCTCGCGGAGAAGCTGCGCAGCGGCGCGCGGACGATCGGCTACTGGGTGCTGTCGGACAACCCGCAGGCGGTGGAGCGGGTGGCGGGCGTCGGGTACGACTACGTCTGCTTCGACGCCCAGCACGGGCTGCTCGACTACCGCGCCCTGCTGGACGGGCTGACCGCCCTCGACGCCCGCGGCTGCGCCGGGCTCGTGCGGGTGCAGGACAACCAGCAGTTCTGGATCGGCCAGGCCCTCGACGCCGGCGCCGCCGGGGTGATCATCCCGATGGTGAACTCGGCCGACGACGCCCGCGCCGCGGTCGCCGCGTGCCGCTACCCGCCGACGGGACGACGCTCGATGGGCCCGGTCCGCGCGGAACTGCGGTTCCCGACGAGGCCCGCCGAGGCCGACGCCCGGGTCCTCTGCCTGCCCATGATCGAGACGGCCGAGGGGCTGGAGGCGGTCGAGGAGATCGCCGCGGTGCCCGGCGTCGACGGCCTCTACATCGGCCCGTCCGACCTGCGCCTCGGCCTCGGCGGCGCCGCGCCGGACGACCCCGCCTACGACGAGGTCTTCGACCGGGCCCTCGAGCGCGTCCGGGCCGCGTGCGCGGCGGCGGGCATCATCGCCGGCATCCACACCCCGAGCGGCGCCGTCGCGTCCCGGCGCTTCGCCGAGGGCTTCACCTGGTGCAGCATCGCGAGCGACCTCACCCACCTCGAGGAGGCGGCGCGCAGCCACCTGGGCGACGCGCAGGGATAGCTCAGGCCACGACCGCGCGCAGCACCTCGACCGCGGCGCGGAGGTGCCAGGGCAGGTCGTGCGCGTCGTCGACCACCCAGCGCGCGAACGCGAGCCGGAAGGCGGCGACCCCGACGTCGGCGGCCAGCACCGCCTCGCCGTCGGGGACCCCGCGCCCCCGCAGCACCTCCGCCATCGCCGTGCTGACCCGTGCGAGCTTGATCAGTTCCCGTTCCTGCAGCTCGGGATGGGCGTCGATGACCGCCTGCCGGGCCCGGGAGCCGGGCCGGCGCTCGTCGTCCAGCCAGCGGCCGGTGGCCTCGAGGCCGAGGACGACGGCCGGCAGTGCGTCCGTCCCGGCCGGCGCCCCGGCGAGCGCCTCGAGGATCACCGCGTGGAAGTCGTCCTGGCCCGCGAAGAGCACCTCGCGCTTGTCGGCGAAGTACCGGAAGAACGTGCGCTCGGCGAGGCCCGCCCGGTCCGCGATCTCGGCGACGGTCACCCGGTCGTAGCCGCGCTCGCCGATGAGCTCCATCGCCGCCTGCTGCAGTCGCCCCTGCGCACCCGGCTGCCATCGACCCATGCGCCCGATCCTAGGGATGTCAGACTCTGACATGAGGGTGTAGCGTCGATGTCAGTCGCTGACATCGGCGACCTCGGTCCCCTCGGAGGTCATCCCCATGCGCGTGTTCGTCTCCGGTGCGTCCGGCTGGATCGGCTCCGCCGTCGTCCCGGAACTGCTGGCCGTCGGCCACACCGTCGCCGGGCTCGCCCGCTCCGACGCCTCGGCCGCCGCCGTCGAGGCCGCCGGTGCCACGACCGTCCGCGGCGACGTCACCGACCTCGACGTCCTCCGGTCCGCCGCGGCCGCGTCCGACGCCGTCGTCCACCTCGCCTTCCGCCACGACATCGCCTTCAGCGGCGGGTTCGCCGACGCCGTCGCCTCGGACCAAGCCGCGATCACCGCCCTGGGCGAGGGCCTCCCCGACGGCGGCGCGCTCACCATCGCCGGCGGCATCCTCGGCCTGGCGTCGGGCGGGCCCGCGACCGAATGCGACGTGCCCGCGGCGACGTCGATGGCGGCGGGCCGGCAGGCCTCCGCGACCGCCGTCCTCGCGCTCGCCCCGCGCCTGCGCACCTCGGTCGTGCGGCTCTCCCCGACCGTCCACGGCGACGGGGACGCGGGCTTCGTCCCGACCCTCGTCGACATCGCCCGCCGTCGGGGGGTCTCCGGCTACCCGGGCGACGGGTCGGCCCGGTGGACGGCGGTCGCCCGGGAGGACGCGGCGCGTCTGTTCCGCCTCGCGATCGAGGTCGCTCCGGCGGGCTCGGTCCTGCACGGGGTCGCCGACGAGGGGATCCCGCTCCGCGAGATCGCCGAGGTCATCGGCCGGCACCTGGACGTGCCGGTCGAGTCGGTCCCCCGCGAGCGGGTCGACGAGCACTTCGGGTTCCTCGGTGGCTTCCTCGGCCTCGACAGCCCGGCCACGAACGCGATCACCCGTGAGCTGACCGGCTGGGTGCCGACCGGCCCGGGTCTGCTCGAGGACCTGGAGAAGGGGCACTACTTCGACCCGAGGAAGGGCTCAAAGTACTGATCCGCGACGAGCGAAGGGCCCCTCCCGTCGGTCTACCCGACGGAAGGGGCCCTTCGTTCACTCCAGGTCGTGCACCGCGATCAGGCGGCCTGCTTGGCCTGCCACATCCAGTGGGCCTCCTCGAGCTTCGCCGTCTGCCCGATCAGCAGGTCCTCGGTGACCGGGTCCGGCTCTGAGGTCTCGGCGATGCGCGCGCGGTGGCGCTGGACCAGCACGGCCAGGATCTCGACGATCCTCGCGGTGACGTCCTCGACGGAGTGCCAGCCCTCGTCGAAGGTCGGCAGTCCGCTCTCCTTGCCCACGGTCTCGGCGCGGCCGTCGGGCGAGATGCCCAGCGCCGCGGCGCGCTCGGCGACCTCGTCGGTCTGCGTGCGCGCCAGGTCGACGAGCTCGTCGAGGTGGAGGTGGGCGTCCCGGAAGGTGCGGCCCAGGACGTTCCAGTGCGCCTGCTTCCCGATCAGGGACAGGTCGGTGAGGTCGGCGACGGCTTCCTGCAGCACCCGGCCGACGACGTCCTGCGCCTCGGCGGCCAGGGGGCTCGTGATGGGCGCGGTGGTCATGTGTCTCTCTCCTCCCGCGGCCGGTCGCGTCGGCCGCTCACGGAATGTTCAACACGAGGTTCGCCCGGAATCTGCCCGGCCATGCCGTTACCCGCCCCACGATAGGTGAGGCGAGCCTGGGCGGACGGCGGGTCAGCTCTGGGCGAGCTGCCGGGACTCCTGGCCGAGGAGCTCCCGCGTGGCCTGCTCGACGCGGTCGCCCATGCCCTGGTCGATGGAGCGCCAGTAGTCGAACGCCCGCTCGAGGACGTCCTCGCCGACGCCGCCCGCGAGGTGACCGGAGACGTTCGTGACGAAGCGGTCGCGGGCGTCGTCGTCCCAGACCTCCATCATCAGCGTCCGCGCCTGGCCCTCGTCGGAGTCCTCCGGGTGCTGCACGTAGGCGGCCCGCTGGATGTCCCCGTCGGCGTACCAGGAGGGCACCTGGTTCACCTGGCCCTGCGGGACCTGCGGGCTGCCCTTCGAGTTGGGCACGTACACCGGGTCGACGCTGTTCACCACGCGCATCGCGCCTGCATGGGTCTGGGCGTTCGTCGGGTTCTTCGGCGCGTTGACCGGGATCTGCTTGTAGTTGACGCCGAGCCGGGCCCGGTGGGCGTCGGCGTAGGAGAACCCGCGGGCCAGCAGCATCCGGTCGGGCGAGAGGCCGAGCCCGGGCGGCTGGTTGTTCGGCTCGAACGCCACCTGCTCGATCTCGGTGTGGAAGTCGACCGGGTTGCGGTTCAGCGTGAGCCGCCCGACCTCCTGCAGCGGGTAGTCGCCGTGCGGCCACACCTTCGTGAGGTCGAACGGGTTGAACCGGTAGGTCTTCGCGTCCTCGAAGGGCATGATCTGCACCTTCAGCGTCCACGACGGGAACTCGCCACGCTCGATGGCCTCGAACAGGTCGCGGCGGTGGTGATCGTTGTCGATCCCGCACATCTCGTCCGCACGGTCCTGCGTCATGCACTCGACGCCCTGGTCCGAGATGAAGTGGTACTTGACCCAGAACTCCTCGCCCGCGGCGTTGATCCACATGTAGGTGTGGCTGGAGTAGCCGTTCATGTGCCGCCAGGTCTCCGGCACGCCGCGGTCGCCCATCAGCCAGGTGACCTGGTGCTTCGACTCCGGCGAGAGCGTCCAGAAGTCCCACTGCATGTCGTGGTCGCGCAGCCCGTTGTCGGCGCGGCGCTTCTGGCTGCGGATGAAGTTCTGGAACTTCATGGGGTCGCGGACGAAGAACACCGGCGTGTTGTTGCCGACCATGTCCCAGTTGCCCTCGCGGGTGTACAGCTTCAGCGACCACCCGCGCGGGTCGCGCCAGGTGTCGGGGCTGCCGCGCTCCCCGGCGACGGTCGAGAACCGGATGATCCCCTCGGTGACCTCCCCGGGCTGGAACACCGCGGCCTTCGTGAACGCCGAGACGTCCTGCGTCACCTCGAAGGTGCCGAACGCCCCGGAGCCCTTGGCGTGCGGCTGGCGTTCCGGGATGCGCTCCCGGTTGAAGTTCGCCATCTGCTCGATCAGGTAGTGGTCCTGGAGCAGGATCGGGCCACCGGGCCCGACCGTCATGGAGAACTCCTGACTCTGCACCGGGATGCCGGCGTCGTCGGTGGCGACGTTCGTGGTCAGGTCGTCGGCGGTCACGGGGTCACCTCTCGTCCGGTGAAGTGCGATCCGGCGGAGCTACCCGATCCACCGACCCCGCGACACCCGCCGTCGGCACCCGCCGTCAGGAACGCACGAGCTCCTCGGCGATCTCGTAGGTGTTCAGCGCCGCGCCCTTGCGCAGGTTGTCGCCGCACACGAAGAAGTCGAGCGTGTTCGGGAAGTCCAGCGCCTGCCGGACGCGGCCCACGTAGGTGGGGTCCTCGCCGACGACGTCGGCCGGCGTCGGGAACCGGCCCTCGCGCGGCTCGTCGACGACCACGATCGACGGCTGCGCCGCGAACACCTGGCGGGCGGTCTCGACCTCCACCGGCGAGGCGAACGTCGCGTGCACCGCCAAGGCGTGGGTGGTGACGACGGGGACGCGCACGCAGGTGGCCGACACCTTGAGGTCGTCGATCCCGAGGATCTTGCGGGACTCGTTGCGGACCTTGAGCTCCTCGGAGCTCCACCCGCCGTCCTTGTAGGACCCCGCCCACGGCACGACGTTGAGCGCGAGCGGCGCCGGGAACGGTGACTCGGCGGACAGGCCCGCGGCCGAGAGCGCCTCGCGCACGTCGCCGGCACGGTGGCCGACGTCCTTGCCCGCCACGGCGGACACCTCGGCCTGCAGGCGGTCGATGCCCTCCTGGCCCGCGCCGGACGCGGCCTGGTAGCTCGCGACGACCAGCTCGGTGAGGGTGAAGGCGCGGTGCAGGGCCCCGATCGCCGCCATCATCGACAGCGTCGTGCAGTTCGGGTTCGAGACGATGCCCTTGGGGCGGGTGCGCGCGGCCTCGGCGTTGACCTCGGGGACGACCAGCGGGACGTCGGGGTCCATGCGGAACGCGCCGGAGTTGTCGACCGCGATCGCACCGCGGGCGGCGGCCACCGGCGCCCAGGTGGCGCTGACCTCGTCGGGCACGTCGAACATCGCGATATCGACGCCGTCGAAGGCCTCCTCGGACAGCGCGATCACCTCGATCTCCTGCCCGCGGACGGTGAGGCGCTTGCCCGCGGAGCGGGGCGAGGCGATGAGCCGGATCTCCGACCACGGCACGGTCTCGCGCGCGTCGATGATGTCGATCATGACGGAGCCGACCGCGCCGGTGGCGCCGACGATGGCGAGGGTGGTCATGCGGGTCTCCTAGCGACCGGTGCCGGCGTGGACGACGGCCTCGGTGTCGCCGCCGAGGTCGAAGGCCTCGTGCAGGGCGCGCACGGCGTCGTCGAGCTGGGTGTCGCGGATCAGGGCGGAGATGCGGATCTCCGAGGTGTTCATCATCTCGATGTTCACGCCGGCCTCGGCGAGCGACTCGCAGAACGTCGCCGTGACGCCGGGGTGGCTGCGCATGCCGGCGCCGACGAGGGTCACCTTGCCGACGTGCTCGTCGTAGATGACCTCCTCGTGGCCCACCTCGGCCTGCACGGCGGAGAGCGCCTCGACCGCGCGGGGCCCGTCCTTGACCGGCAGCGTGAACGTCACGTCGGTCTTGCCCGTCTTCAGGTGCGAGATGTTCTGCAGCACCATGTCGATGTTGATGTCGACGTCGGCGACGGCCCGGAAGATGCGGGCGGCGAAGCCCGGCTGGTCGGGCACCCCGACGACGGTCACCTTGGCCTCGGACCGGTCGTGCGCGACCCCGGTGAGGACGGCCTGTTCCACGCTGAGCTCCTCGATGGACCCGACGATCGTCGTGCCGGGCTGGTCGGTGTACGAGGACCGCACCCGCAGCGGCACGCCCTCGCGGCGCGCGTACTCCACCGCGCGCAGGTGCAGCACCTTCGCCCCGCACGCGGCCATCTCGAGCATCTCCTCGTAGGTGATGGTCTCGAGCAGCTTCGCGTTCGGGACGATGCGCGGGTCGGCGGAGTAGACGCCGTCCACGTCGGTGTAGATCTCGCAGACGTCGGCCTGCATCGCGGCCGCCATCGCCACAGCGGTGGTGTCCGAGCCGCCCCGGCCGAGCGTGGTGATCTCCTTGGAGTCCGCGCTCACGCCCTGGAAGCCCGCGACCAGCGCGACCCCGTCCTCGGCCAGCGCGGAGAAGATGCGCCCCGGCGTCACCTCGATGATCCGGGCGTCGCCGTGCTTGCCGGTGGTGATCATGCCCGCCTGCGAGCCGGTGAAGCTCCGGGCGCGACCGCCCAGGGCGTTGATCGCCATGGCGAGCAACGCGTTGGAGATGCGCTCGCCCGACGTCAGGAGCATGTCCAGCTCCCGCGGCGGCGGCGCCGGGTGCACCGCGAGCGCCAGATCGGTCAGCTCGTCGGTGGTGTCACCCATCGCGGAGGCGACCACCACCACGTCGTTGCCGTCCTTGCGGGTGCGCATGATCCGTTCCGCCACGCGCTTGATGCGCTCCGCGGACTGGACGGACGACCCGCCGTACTTCTGGACGACGAGCGCCACGGCGACCGACCTCCGGCTCCTCTGGTGGACGTGTGCGCGTCCACCCTAGCCGAGGTCAGATCGCCCGGGCCGGGCCTGTGATCAGGGCGCCAGCGCGTTGAGGATGCGCGCGACGACCGCCCCGATGACCAGCCAGACCACGGCCGCGAGGCCGTAGTTCAGGATCACCTTGAGCGACTCGCTGGCCGGCAGGAACAGGTCCCCGATGCCGAGCGTGAGGCTGTTCGCGGCGTCCGCGAAGAACGTCGTGATCCCGTTCTGCGGGTTCGCCGAGGCCACCGTCAGCACGATGTGGATGACGAGGATCGCGGCGAAGATCGTGCAGAGGATCTTGATGACCGACGCGGCGAGGGTGAGCGACTTGCTCGCGAGCGCACGCAGGTCGGCCGAGGTGTTCGCCTTGCGCTGGGAGCCGGTGTCGGCGTCCTGGGTCATGGCGCAGATGATGGCACGCATCACTACCGACTGGTAAGCCGAACCGGTACCGCGCATCCGGGTGGTCGCCGAGCGGTGGTCCGCGTCACGGGGTGCGCCCGCTTGCCCGACCCGGGGTGGTTGGGTCTACCGTGACGGGCGATGTTCAGCGTGCTGCTCCTTCCCAGCCGCGGCGGGGTCTGACCGAGACCGGCCCCCTGCCGCGGGTGATGCGCGCTCGCCGGTCGGCCCGGACCACACACCTCCGGGATTCCTGCACCGCCGCACGGAGACCCTGATGAGCATCACCCCTGACATGCCGGCCGCCGGCATCCGCGAGACCGTCGTCCACCCCGACGGCGAGATCCCGGCCGACCAGCCGTTCTGGAACACCCAGCGGCCCAGTCGCATGCCGGTGCACCGCTACCGCCCGTTCGCCGACCTGGTCGAGCGTGTGTCGGTACCGGACCGCACCTGGCCGGACACGGTCATCACCAAGGCGCCGCTCTGGGGCGCCGTCGACCTGCGCGACGGCAACCAGGCCCTGATCGACCCGATGTCCCCCGCCCGCAAGCGCCGCATGTTCGACCTGCTGGTGCGCATGGGCTACAAGGAGATCGAGGTCGGCTTCCCCGCCGCGTCGCAGACCGACTTCGACTTCGTCCGCGAGATCATCACCCAGGACGCGGTGCCGTCCGACGTCCGCATCCAGGTGCTGACCCAGGCCCGCCCGGAACTGATCACGCGGACCTTCGAGTCGCTCGAGGGCGCGCACTCCGCGGTCGTGCACCTGTACAACTCGACGTCGATCCTGCAGCGCCGCGTCGTGTTCCGCTCCGACCGCGACGGCATCACGAAGATCGCCACCGACGGCGCGAAGCTGGTCCGCGCCGAGGCCGAGAAGCGTCCGGGCACCGACTGGCGCTTCCAGTACTCGCCCGAGTCCTACACCGGCACCGAGCTCTCCTACGCCAAGGAGATCGTCGACGCGGTCGGCGACGTCTGGGAGCCCACCCCCGAGCGCCCGATGATCGTCAACCTGCCGGCGACGGTGGAGATGGCGACCCCGAACGTCTACGCCGACTCGATCGAGTGGATGCACCGCAACCTGGCGCGCCGCGACTCGATCATCCTGTCGCTGCACCCGCACAACGACCGCGGCACCGGCGTGGCCGCCGCCGAGCTCGGCGTGCAGGCCGGGGCCGACCGCGTCGAGGGCTGCCTGTTCGGCAACGGCGAGCGCACCGGCAACGTCTGCCTGGTGACCCTCGGCATGAACCTGTTCAGCCAGGGCGTCGACCCGCAGATCGACTTCTCCGACATCGACGAGGTCCGGCGCACCGTCGAGTTCTGCAACCAGCTGCCCGTCGGCGAGCGCCACCCCTGGGGCGGCGACCTCGTCTTCACCGCCTTCTCCGGGTCCCACCAGGACGCGATCAACAAGGGCCTCGAGGCGATGCGGGTCGAGGCCTCGGCGGCCGGCCACGACGTGGCCGACCACCCCTGGGAGGTCCCCTACCTGCCCATCGACCCGAAGGACGTCGGCCGCACCTACGAGGCCGTCATCCGGGTCAACTCGCAGTCGGGCAAGGGCGGCGTCGCCTACCTGATGAAGACCGAGCACCAGATGGAGCTGCCGCGGCGGCTGCAGATCGAGTTCTCGCGCCGCGTCCAGGAGGTCACCGACACCGAGGGCGGCGAGGTCTCGGCCAAGGAGATGTACGACATCTTCGCCGAGGAGTACCTGATGCGGCGCAGCCCGCTGGAGCTCGTCAGCTCCCGGGTCGCGACGCACGACGACGGCAAGGCCGAGCTGACTGCGACCCTGAAGGTCGAGGGCGAGATCCACGAGGTGACCGGCGTCGGCAACGGCCCGATCGCGGCCTTCGTCGACGCCCTGGCCTCCGTCGGCTACGACGTCCGGGTCCTCGACTACGCCGAGCACGCCATGGCCGCCGGCGACGACGCCCGGGCCGCGGCCTACGTCGAGGCCGCGGTCGGCGACGGGGCCGGCGCCGACGTCGAGGTGTGGGGCATCGGCATCGACGGCTCGATCCTCACCGCCTCGCTCAAGGCCGTGGTGTCGGCGGTGAACCGGGCGCTGAGGTGACTTCGTCCCGTGAGTACTTGTGACGGGTATGACCGTCACAAGTACTCACGAGGCCTCCGGCCACCTCATAGTCCGCAGGTCCGCCACGATCTCGGCCGGGTTCTCCATCGACGCGTAGTGCCCGCCCCGGGTCGCCCGGGTGAAGCGCACGACGGCGGAGTTGTCCCGCTCGGCGAGCGACCGGATCGTCCGGAAGTCGTCCGGGAAGACGAGCACGGCGGTCGGCGTGTGGTTGACGGCCGGCTCGGCCGCGGCGCGGGCGTCCTCGAGGTAGTACCGGGCCGCGGCGGCGCCGCTGTCGGTCAGCCACGCGAGCGTGACCTGGGCGAGCACCTGGTCGCGGGTCAACAGGCTCGTCCCGTTGCCGAACGACGCGAACAGCTCGCCGTAGGCCAGCTGCGCGACCGGCGAGTCCGCGAGCAGGGCGCCCACCGTCTGCGGCCGGGACGCGTTCATCTGGTTGTAGCCACCCACCGCCTGGAACCACTGCATGTGCTCCAGGGCGGCGTACTCCTCGGGGCCGAACCCCTCGAACTCCGCCGGGTCGCCGGACGGGAACGAGAACAGTTGCAGGACGTGGATCCCGAGCAGCCCGGCCGGGGCCAGCAGGCCGAGTTCACGGGCCACGGTCGCACCCACGTCGCTGCCGTGGACGGCGTACGACTCGTAGCCGAGACCGCGCATCACCCGGTCGTAGAGCTCGGCGGTCCGCCGCGTCGTCCAGCCGGGCTCGTCGACGGCCGGGCTGAACCCGGTGCCGGGCATCGAGGGCACCACGACGTGGAAGGCGTCCTCCGGCCGGCCGCCGTGCGCGACCGGGTCGACGAGGGGCTCGATCATGTCGACGAAGTCCAGGAACGACCCCGGGTAGCTGTGCGCGAGCAGCAGCGGGGTGGCCGTCGGCTCCGCGGACCGGGCGTGGATCGCGTGGACCGTCCGGCCGTCGACCTCCACCAGGACGTGCTCGAAGCGGTTGATCCGCTCCTCCACCGCCCGCCAGTCGAAGGACCGCCAGGCCTCGACCATCTCGCGCAGGTAGGCGGTCGGGGTCCCGTAGGTCCAGTCGTCGCCCGGCGCGGGCGCCGGGAAGCGGGTGCGGGCGAGGCGGTCCTGCAGGTCGTCGAGGTCGGCCTGCCCGACGGCGACGGTGAAGGGGCGGATGGTGGCCGGTGCTGTGCTCATGGGAGAACGGTAGGAAGCAACCAGGTATGGATCGTTCCTCGTTAACCAACCATCCTCGTCGACGATGACGACGACCTCGACCCGGCTCCTGGCGCTCCTCGCGCTGCTGACCACCCGGCCGTCCTGGACCGGCCCGGAGCTGGCGGACCGGACGGGGGTCGGGGTCCGCACCGTCCGGAACGACGTCGCCCGTCTCCGGGCGCTCGGCTATCCCGTGGAGTCCACGACGGGCCGCACGGGGAGCTACCGGCTCGGCGCCGGCGGGTCGCTCCCGCCCCTGCTCCTGGACGACGACGAGGCGGTCGCGGTGGCGGTGGGGCTCCGCGCGGCGGCGGGGGTCGCGGGCGTGGACCGGAGCAGCGCGAGCGCCCTCCGCAAGCTCGAGCAGGTGATGCCCGACCGGCTGCGCCGCGAGCTGACGGCCCTGCACGACTCGACCGTCGAGGGACCCCGGACGACGGCGAGCACCGACCCGGAGCCCGAGGTCGGGGCGGACGTCCTGCGGGTGGTGTCGGCCGCGGTCCGCGACCGCCGCTGCCTCCGGCTCGACGACGGGGTCGACCCGGCGAGCACCGAGCTCGCCCCGACCCCGCCGCTGACCGTGGAGCCGTACCGCGTCGTGCGCTGGCAGCAGCGCTGGTACCTCGTCGCCGTCGAGGTCGCGGACGGGTCGTGGCGTCCGCTCCGGCTCGACCGGGTCCGGCTGCGGCCCCCGCACGGGGCGCGCTTCGTCCCGCGGACGCTGCCGGCGCAGCCGGGGGTGCACGCCGCCGACGACTACGCCGCGTTCGTGGTCCGGCAGGTGGCCAGCAGCGGGTGGGCGGTGCACGCCCGGATCGAGGTCGCTGCGCCCGCGGACGAGGTGATCGCCCGCATCAACCCCGCCGTCGGGGCCGTGGAGGCCCTCGACGACGAGCGGTCGATCCTCGTGACCGGGGCGGACAGCCTCGAGATGATCGCGGTGTTCGTCGGGCTCCTCGACCTGGACTTCCGGGTCCTCGAGCCGCCGGCCCTCGCCGAGCACGTCCGCACCCTCGCGGCCCGGTACGCGCGGGCCACGAGGTGAACACCCGTGAGTACTTGTGACGGGTATGACCGTCACAAGTACTCACAAGGCCGTAGGCCTCCTCCCCGCGAGCGCCCGCCCCAGGGTCAGCTCGTCGGCGAACTCGAGGTCGCCGCCCATCGGCAGGCCGCTGGCCAGCTTCGTCACCGTGAGGCCCGGGAAGTCCCGGAGCAGCCGGACGAGGTAGGTCGCGGTCGCCTCGCCCTCGGTGTTGGGGTCCATCGCGAGGATGACCTCGCTGATCTCGGGCTCCTGCTCCCCGCCCTCGGTGGGCTGGCCGCCGATGCGGCGCAGGAGCTCGCGGACGCGGAGCTGGTCGGGCCCGATGCCGCCCATCGGGTCGAGCGCGCCGCCCAGCACGTGGTAGCGCCCGCGGAACTCGCGGGTGCGCTCCACGGCCATGACGTCCTTGGGCTCCTCGACGACGCAGACGAGCGTCGCGTCCCGTCGGGCGTCCGCGCAGATGCGGCAGCGCTGCTTCTCGCTGACGTTGCCGCAGACCTCGCAGAACACGACGCCGGCCTTCACCTTGCCGAGCGCGTCCTGCAGGCGCGTGATGTCGGCCTCCTCGGCACCGAGGAGGTGGAACGCCAGGCGCTGGGCGCTCTTCGGCCCGATCCCGGGGAGCCGGCCGAGCTCGTCGATCAGGTCCTGGACCGGGCCTTCGAACACGCTCGCTACATCCCCAACTGCGGGCCGCCGCCCATGTCCAGCCCACCGGCGAGCGGGCCCATCTTCTCGGCCTGGAGCTGCTGCGCGGCGTCGGCGGCGTCGGCGAGCGCGCCGAGCACGAGGTCCTGCAGGGTCTCGACGTCGCTCGGGTCCACCACCTTCGGGTCGATCGTGATCCCGCGGATCTCCCCGGCGGCGGTCTGGGTGACGGTGACGAGGCCGTTGCCGGCCTGGCCGGTCACCTCGGTCTCCGCCAGTTCGGCCTGGGCGTTCATGAGCTGCTCCTGCATGGCCTGGGCCTGCTGGAGGAGGGCACCCATGTCGGGCATGTCCGGCTGTCCTGGCTGCACACCCCCAGGGTAGGGCGTCTCCCGTTCCCGACGACGGCCGCGGGTTCCGGCTGGCAGGGTGGGGCCGTGAGCGACACCGCCGAACTCGTGACCCGCCTGCTGTCCGCCCGCACGTGGCGGGCCTTCGACGTGGCGGCCGACGGCCGGGTCCTCGCCGGCGACGACACCTCCGGCACGGTGCAGCTGGTCGAGCTGGCGCCCGACGGCAGCCGCCGCCCGCTGACCGCGCTGCCGGGGGCGTGCTCCGGGCGCTACCTCAAGGGCGTCGAGCCCCGCACGATCGTCGTCTCGCACGACACCGACGGCGACGAGCGCGCCCAGCTCTCCCTGCTGCGCCCCGAGGACGTCGAGGCTCCCCTCGGCACCGACGACCTCGAGCCGCTCGTCCGCGACCCCCGCTACATCCACTCCCTCGCCGAGATCCTCGACGACGGGCGCGTCGTCTACGCCACGAACCGCCGCAACGGCGTCGACTTCGACCTCGTGCTCCGCCAGGTGGCGAGCGGCGAGGAGACGGTGCTCTACGACGGCGGCGGCATGGTCGGGGGTGCAGCGGTGGCGCCGGACGGGTCGGCGGCGTTGATGACGCGGCCGGGCACGTCGGCGCTGAGCTCCCAGGTGCTGCTGCTCTCGGGCAGCGGGACCACCGAGGTGACCTCCGCCGACGAGCCGGCCATCTTCGGGGGCCTGCAGTGGCTGCCGGACTCCTCGGCCGCGCTCGTCACCACGAACGCCGGGCGCGACCGGACGGGCATCGCCCGGCTGGACCCGACCGCGTCGTTCCCGGGAAACGTCTCCTACCTGGTGACGGACGACGCGCACGACGTCTCCGGGCGGCTCTCCCCCGACGGTCGGCTGCTGCTGGTCGTCACCGACGACGACGGGTCCTCGCGGTTCGCGATCCACGACGCGGAGAGCGGCGCGCACCTGCGCGACGTGGTCACACCCGGCGTCGGGGTGGGGGACTTCCTCACGCTGCCGCGATGGTCGGCCGACTCGCAGGGCCTCGCGCTGACGTGGACGTCGCCGACCGTCGCGGCGGACGTCGTGCTCGTGGACGCCGCGACCGGGCGCACGGGCACCGTCGCGTCGTGGTCCGAGGACCTCGACGGTCTGGACCTCGTCACCCCGACCAGCGTCGGGATCCCCACGCCCGACGGCGAGACCGTCCCCTGCTTCGTCTACGCCCCCGCCGCGCCCACCGGGTCGAGCGTGCTGATCATCCACGGCGGGCCGGAGGGGCAGTCGGTCCGCTCGTTCTCGCCGATCACACAGGCGCTGGTCGCGCAGGGACACACCGTGCTGGTCCCGAACGTGCGCGGGTCGGTCGGCTACGGCAAGCGCTGGTACTCGCTCGACGACGTGGAGCGTCGGCTCGACTCGGTCGCCGACCTCGCCGCGATCCACGAGTTCCTGCCGCAGCTCGGGTTGGACCCGGCGCGCTCGGCGCTGTGGGGCGGCTCGTACGGCGGCTACATGGTGCTCGCGGGCGTCGCGTTCCAGCCCGAGCGGTGGGCGGCCGGCGTCGACATCGTCGGCATCTCGTCGCTGGTGACGTTCCTGGAGAACACCTCGCCGTACCGCCGCGCGCACCGCGAGCGGGAGTACGGCTCGCTCGAGCGCGACCGGGAGTTCCTGGAGTCGGCCTCCCCGCTCAACCGGATCACCGACGTCCGCGCCCCGCTGTTCGTCATCCACGGCGCCAACGACCCGCGGGTGCCGCTCTCGGAGGCCGAGCAGGTCGCGGCCGCCGTGCGTGGGAACGGCGTCGAGGTGGAGCTGGTGGTCTACGACGACGAGGGCCACGGGCTGGCCAAGCGCGCCAACCGGCTCGACGCGTACCCGCGGGCCATCGACTTCCTGGGGCGCGTCCTGGGCTGAGTCACGCGTGCCGCGAAGGTGCCGTCAGGCAGCGTCCCGGGCGACCGGATGTGCCTGACGTGCACCTCGCGGCGCGGCGGGCGCCTCAGCGCCCGTCGACCCGGCGGGCGCCGAGGTGCTGGGTGAGCAGCTCCATCGCGGCGTCGTCGGGATTGCGCGCCGCGACGCGCTCGCCGCCGCCGGGGTCGGCGTGCGCCTCGGCGTACATGTCCTCCTCGGTCACCTCGTCGTCCTCCGGCGGTTACGGGGGCGGCGGGATGTC
>NZ_JAJNDA010000014.1 GCF_021026295.1 Actinomycetospora soli | reverse complement strand
CACGCCCCGGGCCGTCGGGCTCGCGAACTCTCAGGCAGGCCCTCAACGAGCTCGCTCAGCTTGGCGATGCACCAACGGCACCGGGGTGCCGCAGCAAGGTGTCACCACCTCCCTGCAGTACCAGGGTTTAGCAGTGAGCTCAGGCCGGGGCCGGACCCCCGGACTGCTCCGCGTGCTCGGCCTGCTCGGCCTGCTCCTTCGCGGCCTCGGTGGCCCGCCGGATCGCCCACACGGTCACGGCGGCGGCGAGCAGGGCGAGCGGGACGCCCATGGCGAGCCGCACCCAGCCCAGCCAGGTCTCGGCGTACGCCGAGTCGTATAGCCAGCGCTGCACCACGAACCGGGCGCCGAACACGACGACCCAGGCCAGGGTGGCGAGGTCGTAGGCCCGCAGGAGTGCCGGGGAGGAGCGCCAGCCCTGCCCGTCGCCGTTGACCAGGTGCCACAACACCCCGACCAGCGGCCGGCGGACCAGCACCGACACGAGGAACACGCCGCCGTAGACCAGGCTCGTCCAGATGCCGAGCAGGAAGAAGCCCTTGGCCTCGCCGGTGCGCCAGGCGATCAGGGCGCAGACGGCGACGCCGAACAGCCCCGACAGGGCCGGCTGCACCTTCTCACCGCGCACCAGCCGCCAGACCGCGACCGCCACGGCGGAGGCGACGGCCGCGACGATCGAGGCGACGAGGTTCGAGAACACCGCCTGGACGAGCACGAACACGACGACGGGGACCGCCGAGGTCACCACCCCGGCCACCCCGCCCATCTGCTCGAGCAGCGTGGGTGCCCGCTCCGCACGCTCCTCCGCCCCGTCCGACGGATCCGCCGCCGGCTCCACCCCCGCCGGCCCGGCGACCGGTGCGGTCGGGGCGTCCGGCCGCACCGGGGCGAAGGCGACGGTGGGGGGCTCGGCGGGACCCGGCTGGTCGGTCGGACGGCCGGCGGAGTGTCGGGGGGTGATGACGCGCTCCTGTCAGCCCCGTCAGGGGGCTCGCTGCAGCTCGTAGTACGGGTTGTAGATGACCTTGCGGCCGTCGCGGACCGCCACCCGCCCGCTCGCGCGCAGCGTGCGGCCCGGCTCGATGCCGGGGATCCGGCGACGGCCCATCCACACCAGGGTGACACCGTCGGTCCCGTCGAAGAGCTCGGCCTCCAACGTGGCCACCGAGTCCCGCGGACAGATCTCCACCGACCGCAGACGGCCCTTCACGGTGATCGCCTCACCCGTGCCCGAGCACTCGCTGGCCTTCTGGCACCCGGAGCGCTCGACCTCGGCGGAGAGGTCCTCCGCGTCCAGGTCGGACACGTCGGAGGTGAGCTTCTTGACCATCCGCGACATGAACCCGGGGCTCTTGCCCATCCGGCTGCTCCTCGCTGCAGGCAGCCGGGCACCCGGCTGCCACTCGGCCCTTCGGCGGACCCGTCGTCAGGATAACGCCATCAGGAACGCCCGGGGGACGTCCCGGAATCCGCCTTCTGCGGCAGCATCATGGGGATCACGGGCCCGTCCTGGCCCGCGATCTGGCGGGGGCGCGTCGGCAGGGTCTGGTAGAGCGTGTCGCGGAACGGCTCCGGCACGTCGTCGGGCACCTCGAGGGGCAGCAGCGAGCGCACCGGCAGCGGGTCGGGCGACCGGACGATCACGGTGCCGCGGACCATGTCGCGCAGCATCCCGTGCAGCGTCAGGGCGTGCTGGGCGGGCCCGGTGCCGACGCCGCGCAGCAGCCAGCGGGGCCCCTCGACGGCGACGACGCGGGCGACGACGTCCCCGTTGCGCGCGACGAGCTCGCGGCCCCACTCGCCGCGGTCGCGCCGGATGGTGGCGCCCTCGTTGTGCAGCTGGGCGGCCAGCTCCTCGACCAGCTCGGTCCACAGCCCGCCCGTCCGGGGCGCCGCGAAGGCGCTCACCGTCAGCCGGCCCTCGGGGACCATGACGTGCACCGCGCGCAGCGGGCCCGACGGGTCCGGCTCCGCGACCAGGGTGGCGCCGGGCGGCACGGGGAGCTGCACCGACCCGAGGTCGAGGCGCAGGCGACCGTCCCGCGGGGCGTTCTCGGCGTCCCACGGCCCGTGGTGCTGGTGGTGCCGGCGGCCCGCGGGCTCACCGTGCCCGGGCACCTGGGCGATACGGCCCTTGCGGTGGCGCCCGCGCGCCGGCTCGGTCGCGACCACTGCCTTCAGAGCTCCCTCGTCACCGGCCACGCGTCGTGGCCGTCCCGGTCATGCGTCGATCTGTCCATCGGCGGAACCCGCCGTGTACTCAATACCCTGCCCGTGACCTTCTCGTGATGTAAACGGGCGAGGGTCACGCAGGTTGTCACCCGACCCGGTCGACCCGAAGCCACCCGCACCCCGGGTGGACCCAGGCAGGGCGTCCACCACCCGGACCGTCGGCAGCTCCACCCGTTGCACGAGCAGCTGGGCCACCCGGTCGCCGCGGTGCAGCTCGACCGGCGCGTGCCGGTCGTGGTTGACCAGGCAGACCCGGATCTCGCCGCGGTACCCGGCGTCGACCACCCCGGGGGCGTTGACCAGCCCGATCCCGTGCCGGGCCGCGAGCCCGGAGCGGGCGCAGACGAGGCCGACGTGTCCCGGCGGCAGCGCGATCGCCACCCCGGTGCCCACGAGCACCCGCTCCCCCGGGTCGATCCGGACGTCGACGGTGGTCCGCAGGTCGAGGCCCGCGTCGTCCGGGTGCGCGCGCTCGGGCGGCGGCAGCCCCGGGTCGAGACGGACCAGATCGAGCTCGGACACGACGCACGAGGGTAGCCGCGGGGCACCGGCCGGCCGCAGCCCTCCCCGGCGCCTGCGCCGCTCGTCCTACCCTGGGGTCGTGACCCGAGCACCCGCCCCGAGCGCGTCCCCGGCCGGCCTCGAGCGCCTCCGTCTGCCCTGGTGGGCGTGGCCGCCGTCGCTGCTGATGGCCGGGCTGCTCGCCGCGGAGGTCCACATGGGGTTCCCCGGGGTGCGCTCCTGGCTGCCCTACGTGGTGCTGCTGCCGCTCGCGGTGCTGATCCTGGCGCGGGTCGGCCGCACGCGGGTCGGGGTGGCCCCGGGTGCCGACGGCGAGCGCGAGGTGTGGGCCGGCCCGGCCCACCTGCCGACCCGCTTCGTGGGGCGCGCCGACGTGGTGCGCGGGGAGAGCAAGCAGCGGGCCCTCGGCCCGCAGCTCGACCCGGCGGCCTTCGTCCTGCACCGGCCGTGGGTCCCGAGCGCGGTGCGGCTCGAGGTCGTCGACCCCGACGACCCCACGCCCTACTGGGTCGTCTCCACCCGGCACCCCGAGCGTCTGCTCGCCCAGATCCGCGGGGAGTGACGCCGGACGGAGAAGCCCGGCCCGGGGAGTCCCGGACCGGGCGGAGGAAACGGTGTGTCAGGCCGCGCAGTCGCGGCAGATGAACGCGTTGCCGCGGGTCTCGGCGAGGCGGCTGCGGTGATGGACCAGGAAGCAGCTGCCGCAGGTGAACTCGTCCGCCTGCTTCGGCAGCACCCGGACCGTCAGCTCCTCCCCGGAGAGGTCGGCGCCCGGGAGCTCGAAGCTCTCGGCCGTGTCGGTCTCGTCGACGTCGACGGCCGCGGACTGCGCCTCGTTCCGCCGGGCCTTCAGTTCCTCGAGCGAGTCCTCCCCGAGTTCGTCGGACTCGTTGCGGCGCGGGGCGTCGTAGTCGGTCGCCATATGGTGTGTCCCACCCTCGTCATGCGGAGTTCTCGGTCGTGCGCCCGCACAACGCGGGACGTCCACGGTTTGTGCCGGTCGCCGGAGTGACCCGGATCTCACCGGCACGGGTGTCGGAGACCGGCCCGGAGGGGCCCGCACCTGCTCGACCGTGCCGTGGAGCGGCGGAAGGGTAGCCGACCGCGCAGACGGATGCCCACGGGTCGGCTCGTCCATCCGTGTGGTCCGCCCGACAATCCGATCGCGCACGACCGGACGTGGACGGGACGTCGGTGCGGCGGACACGCCGACGCCACGGCGGGGCGTCTACGCTCGCCGCCGTGGCCGCCTCGTCCTCCCTCCCGCGCGCCGGCGGGTACCGGCGGCGACACCTGCTGCCGATGGCCCTGCTGGTGATCGTCCTGGCCGTCGCGAGCCTCCTCACCTGGATCGTGGTGTTCGTGAACTCGACGGCCCAGTCGGTCACCTCCTGCAACACCCCGCCCTCGGGCGGCGGCACCGTGCAGGCCCGCACCGCCCTGGACCAGACGGCCGCGGCCGCGCCGTCCGCGGTCGCCGTGCGGGTGCTCAACGGTGCCGGCCAGCGCGGCCAGGCCCAGCTCGCGGCCGTGGAGCTCGGCGAGCTCGGCATGCCCGAGGCCGCGCAGCCCGACAACGACCCGCTCTACCCCGCGCAGGACCTCAGCTGCGTCGGGCAGATCCGCTACGGGGCGGACGGCGCCTCCGCCGCCCGCACCCTCTCGCTCGTGGTGCCGTGCGCGGAGCTGGTCGACGACGGGCGGCAGGGGTCGGCGGTCGACCTCGCCCTGGGCAGCGACTTCCGGGACATCACCCCGGGGGCGGGCGTGAACGACGCCCTCAAGGCGCTCGCCCGCGGCTCCGAGTCCGGCGCGCCGGTGCCCGGCACCGACCCCACCTCGCTGTCCACGCTCCGCGACGTGGACTGCTCGCAGTAGCTACAGCTGCGCCGCCCCGGCCGCGCGCAGCAGGTCGGCCAGCGGTCCCGCCAGCGCGGGACCGGCGGCGAACGTCGCCTCCGGGCCCCACCCGTCGTCGGGACCGGCCCCGGACGACGGTCGGCGCACCACCGCCCCCGCCTCCTCGGCGATCAGGGCGCCCGCGCACCAGTCCCACGGCTTGAGGCCGTGCTCGTAGAAGCCGTCGATCCAGCCCGCCGCCACCGAGCAGAGGTCCAGCGAGGCGCAGCCCTGCCGCCGGACGTCGCCGATCGAGCCCGCGACCCGGCCGAGCAGGGCGGCCTGGCGGGCGCGCCGGTCGGGGTCGTAGGCGAGACCGGTCCCGACGACGGCGAGCTCGACCCGCGCGAGGGACGACGCGCGCAGGAGACGGCCGTCCAGGCGCGCACCCTGTCCCACGGCGGCGCTCCACACCCGGCGCGACACGGGCTCGACCACCGCGCCGGCGACGGCCCGCCCGTCCACCTCGGCGCCCAGCGACACCGAGAACCAGGGCAGGCCGTGCGTGTAGTTCACGGTGCCGTCGATCGGGTCGACCACCCAGCGGACCTGCCCGGGGCGCGGCGAGGTGGCGCCGCCCTCCTCCTCGCCGAGCACCGCGTCGTCGGGGCGCAGCACGGCGAGGCGCTCGCGCACGAGCGCCTCGCACTCGCGGTCGCCCGCGGTGACGACGTCGGTGGCGGAGCTCTTGGTGGTCATGTCCGCGACGGAGCGGTCGCCGACCACCCGGTCGCGCACCGCGAGGGCCAGCTCGGCGGTCTCCCGCGCCACCTCCACGGCGATCTTCTCCAGGCCGACGGCGAGTTCGGAGCGGTCCCGGTCGTCCACGTCCCCATCCGACCACATCTGGCTAGGCTCGCCCGATATCGCACGAGGGGACGGGGTGTGAACGGGATGCGACGGCTGGGAATCGACGTCGGCGGCACCGGCGTGAAGGGCAACGTGGTCGACACCGGGACCGGGGAGCTGCTGGCCGACCGGGTCCGGATCGAGACCCCGCACCCGGCCACGCCGGAGGCCGTCGCCGACACCGTCGCGGCCGTGGTCGAGGCGCACGCCTACGACGGCCCGGTGGGCATCACGCTGCCCTCGGTGGTCAAGACCGGCATCGCGCACACCGCGGCCAACATCGACCCGGCCTGGCCCGGCACCGACGCGGTGACCCTCTTCGGCGAGCGCCTGGGACGTCGTCCGGTGTTCGTCCTGAACGACGCCGACGCGGCCGGGCTCGCCGAGGTGCGCTTCGGCGCGGGCGCCGGCCGCCGCGGCGTGGTGTGCATGCTCACCATCGGCACCGGGATCGGCTCGGCGCTCTTCCTCGACGGGCGTCTGCTGCCCTCCACCGAGTTCGGGCACCTCCAGGTCGACGGCCACGACGCCGAGACCCGCGCCTCGGCCTCCGCCCGCGAGCGCGAGGAGCTGTCGTGGGGCAAGTGGGCCAAGCGGTTCTCCCGCTACCTGCAGGTGCTCGAGGACCTGATCTGGCCCGACCTGTTCATCCTCGGTGGCGGGGTGAGCAAGAAGCCGGACAAGTGGCTGCCGCTGCTGGAGGCGCGGACCGAGATCGTGGTCGCCCAGCTGCAGAACCAGGCCGGGATCGTCGGGGCGGCGATGGCCGCGGCCGAGGACACGAGCCCCTGACCTGCGGTTCCTTCCCGACGACGGGTCGCCACGCGCCGCCTGCCTGTGAGGTACGGGCGCCGGTCACCCGGCGTCGTTACAATGGCTGTCAGCTTGCGGCGGTTCACCGCCGGAGCCGGAGCCCAAACCTTCCCGACCACTCCGCGTCGAGATCGCCCCGGCCCCGGGTCCGTCGATCCGGTGTCCGCCTCCTCGCCCCTGCAGTAGATCGTCGCGAAAGGTCGTTTGTGGCAGCCGCAGATTCCGCCCGCCGTCGCGCCACCACCGCCACGGCGGAGCAGCCCTCGGGCCCGCTCGGGGTGGTCACCGAGGACGCCGACGCCGCCGCGCCCGCCGCGGCCCCGAAGACGACCCGGGCGCGGACCGCCACGAAGGCCGGCCCCAAGGGCGCCGCCGCGACGAAGGCGCCGGCCAAGAAGGCCCCCGCGAAGAAGGCCGCGCCCGCCAAGAAGGGCGCGAAGACCGAGGGCGGCGAGGGCGCCGACGGCGAGGCGCCGGAGGGCGAGCTCGAGGACGCCCCCGGCGACGCCGACCTCACCGAGGAGGTCGAGGCCCTCGGGGCCGAGGTCGTCGTCGAGGAGGTCGAGACCGAGGAGCCCACCGAGGAGGACAAGAAGTCCGGCGACTTCGTCTGGGACGAGGAGGAGTCCGAGGCGCTGCGCCAGGCGCGCAAGGACGCCGAGCTCACCGCCTCCGCCGACTCGGTCCGCGCCTACCTCAAGCAGATCGGCAAGGTGGCGCTGCTCAACGCCGAGGAGGAGGTCGAGCTCGCCAAGCGGATCGAGGCCGGCCTCTACGCGGCGGAGCGGCTGCGCAAGGTCGCGGAGACCCAGCAGGAGCTGCAGACGCAGATGCGTCGCGACCTGCGCTGGATCGTCCGCGACGGCGAGCGCGCCAAGTCCCACCTGCTCGAGGCGAACCTCCGCCTCGTCGTCTCGCTGGCCAAGCGCTACACCGGCCGCGGCATGGCGTTCCTGGACCTGATCCAGGAGGGCAACCTCGGTCTGATCCGTGCGGTCGAGAAGTTCGACTACACCAAGGGCTACAAGTTCTCGACCTACGCGACGTGGTGGATCCGCCAGGCCATCACCCGCGCGATGGCCGACCAGGCGCGCACCATCCGCATCCCGGTGCACATGGTCGAGGTCATCAACAAGCTCGGCCGCATCCAGCGCGAGCTGCTCCAGGACCTGGGCCGTGAGCCCACCCCGGAGGAGCTCGCCAAGGAGATGGACATCACCCCGGACAAGGTGCTGGAGATCCAGCAGTACGCCCGGGAGCCCATCTCGCTGGACCAGACCATCGGCGACGAGGGCGACTCGCAGCTCGGTGACTTCATCGAGGACTCCGAGGCGGTCGTCGCGGTCGACGCGGTGTCCTTCACGCTGCTGCAGGACCAGCTGCAGTCGGTCCTCGCGACGCTCTCCGAGCGCGAGGCCGGCGTGGTCCGGCTGCGCTTCGGGCTCACCGACGGCCAGCCGCGCACCCTCGACGAGATCGGCCAGGTCTACGGCGTGACGCGCGAGCGCATCCGCCAGATCGAGTCGAAGACGATGTCGAAGCTGCGCCACCCGTCGCGCTCCCAGGTGCTGCGCGACTACCTGGACTAGGTCTCCACCGACGACGGCCCCCGAGCTCCGGCCCGGGGGCCGTCGTCGTTTGCGTGGGACATCGATCTCGCGTTGGCTCTGCTCCCGTGACGTCGTCGCGGTGGACCGTCCCGCTGCTCAGCGTGCTGTTCGTGCTGCTGTGGGCGTCGGGGTTCATCGCGGCGAAGCTCGCCACCCGCACCACCGACGTCCCGACGGTGCTGTTCTGGCGGTTCGTCATCGCGGCGGCGGCCACGGGCGTGGCAGCGGCCTGGCTGCGGCCGGCGATGCCGCGGGGTCGGTCGCTCGTGCATCTCGTCGTCACCGCGCTGCTGCTGCAGGTCGGTGTGTTCTCGGCGGTGTTCACGGGTCTCGCCCGCGGCGTGCCCGCCGGGCTGACCAGCCTCGTCGTCGGGCTGGCCCCGCTGCTGGTCGGGCTGCTCACCCCGCTGGTGCTCTCCACCCGGCTCGGCGCCGCCCCGGCGATCGGGCTGATCATCGGGGCGGGTGGGGTGTACATCGTGGCCTCCGGCGGCCTCTCCGCCGGCGGACCGGTCGGCCCGGTGCTGCTGCCCGTGCTCGGGATGGCGTTCCTGACGGCGGGCACGCTCTACCAGAAGCGCTTCAACGACGACACGCCCGTCGCGTCCGGCGTCGCGGTGCAGATGGTGACGTCGATGCTGGTCCTGCTCGTGGCCATGCCATTCCTCGCCCCGCAGTGGCTCCCCACCGGGGCCGGTGGGTGGGTCGCGGTGGCCTGGTTGGGCGTGATCAACTCCGCCGGGACCTTCGCGGTGATGTTCGTGCTCCTGCGGCGGCGCTCGACGGTGCACGTGTCCGCGCTGATGAACCTCTCCCCCGCGACGACCGCTCTCCTCGCGGTGCCGCTGCTCGCCGAGCCGCTGACCGGGCGGGCCGTGGTCGGGCTCCTCGTCGCCCTGGTCGGGATGTTCGTCGGGCTGGGCGCGTGGCCCCGCCTCCGCCGCCGTCGCGATGACGTGTCACCGGTCACCCGTTCTGGTTCGATGCATCCATGAGGACCACGGCCGCCGTCGTACCGAGCACCAACGCCCCGTTCGAGATGCGCGAGCTGGAACTCGACGACCCCGGGCCCGACGAGGTCGTGGTGCGGATGGTGGCCAGCGGGGTCTGCCACACCGACCAGGTGCTGCGCGAGCAGCTCGTCCCGATCCCGCTGCCCGCGGTCCTGGGCCACGAGGGCGCGGGGGTCGTCGAGGCGGTCGGCCCGGGCGTGACCACCGTCGAGGTCGGTGACCACGTGGTGCTCTCGTTCAACTCCTGCGGGCACTGCGCCCAGTGCGACTCCGGGGCGCCGGGCTACTGCGCCGAGTTCGCCGCCCGCAACATCGGCGGCACCCGCCCGGACGGCAGCACCGCCTTCCGCGACGGCTCGACGTCGGTGTCCTCGCACTTCTTCGGGCAGTCGTCGTTCGCCGCCCACTCGGTGGTCTCGGCGCGCAGCCTCGTGGTGGTCGACCGGGACCTGCCGCTGGACATGCTGGGCCCGCTGGGCTGCGGCATCCAGACCGGTGCGGGCGCGGTGCTGAACAGCCTCGACCCGGAGGCCGGCTCCACCATCGCGGTCTACGGCGCGGGTGCGGTGGGCGACGCCGCGATCCTCGCCGCGGTCGTGGCGGGCTGCTCGACGATCATCGCGGTGGACACGGTCGCCGACCGCATCGCCTTCGCCCGCGACGAGCTGGGCGCCACCCACGGCGTCGACGCGTCCCGCGAGGACCCGGTGGCGCGCATCCTGGAGATCACCGGCGGCCGCGGCGTCGACTACGCGCTCGAGACCACCGGCGTCGGGTCGGTGCTGCGCCAGTGCGTGGACTCGCTCGCCGTCCGCGGCGTGGCGGGCCTGCTCGGCCAGGCGCCGATCGGCACGGAGGTCCCGCTGGAGACGGCGGCCTCGCTGCTCAAGGGCTGGACCCTCACGACGATCATCGAGGGCGACGCGGTGCCGCGCCTGTTCATCCCGCGTCTGATCGAGCTCTGGCGCGCCGGGCGCTTCCCGTTCGACAAGCTCGTCCGCCACTACGACTTCGCGGACATCGAGCAGGCGTTCACCGACTCCGCGCAGGGGCGGACCATCAAGCCGGTGCTCCGCTTCTGAGGCGCTAGCGTGGACCCGTGCCGATGGAGGAGCGGGTCCGCCCCGACGAACGCCGCCGTTACGTGTTCCTGCTGGGCTTCAACGTGGTGTTCGGCCTGGTGTGGCTGGTCGGGCTGATCGTCACCGGCGTCTGGTGGTTCGCCGCCCTGCTCGCCGTGTGCATCGTGCTCGGCGGTCTCGCCGCCTGGGCGCTCTCGGTGCTGCGCCGCGAGGGCATCCGCTGAACGCGGCGTCGCTCGGGGCCAGGGCCGCGGCCGCCCTGGCCATCCCGCTGCAGGAGGCGTTGGGGGCCCGCCCCGCGGAACCGGCGGCGCCTACCGGCGGGCTGGTGTTCCCGGTGCGCGACCTGGCCCTCAACCCCGGCGGGACCCTGCACGCCGGGGCGCTCGGCGCGATCCTCGAGCTGCAGGGCTTCCTCACGCTGCTCCCGGAACTCGCCGACGACGAGCACGCCGTCACCCACCACATCTCGACGCAGCTGCTCAGCCCCGGGCAGCGCGACGAGGAGGTGCTGGTGACGGCGGTCCTGGAACGCCGCACCCGGCGTCTGGGGTTCGTGAGCGCCACCGCGACCGTCGGCGACCGGCTCGTGGCGCGCAGCCAGATCACCAAGTCCGTGATCGCCCTCCGCTGAGCCCGCCCGCACCGGGTCTGTGATGCTCCGTGCCATGACCCAGCACCCCGAGGCCGACGACCTCCCGGGCCCCGACCCGGCCGACGTCCACCAGCGCAGCGTGGCCGTCATCCGGGCCATGGACGCCGGGGACCTGCGCGCCGTCGGCGAGCTGCTCGGCGAGCTCGGCGGGCCCGAGGAGTTCGGCGCCCAGGTGGTCAGCCTCGCGAGCCTCGCGCGTCTGCTGCTCGACCAGAACCCGCAGACCGCCCCGGAACGCGACGAGGCCCGGGGCGCGGTGCTCGACGAGCTCGCCCGCGTCCTGATCGCCGCGGAGACGCCCTAGGTGTACTGACCGGACAGGTTGGTCAAGCGGGTGATCGGGGCCTGTCTGCCGATGGCGCTGTGGGGCCGGTGGTGGTTGTACTCGTGCAGCCACCCCGGGAGCGCTTTGCGGCGCTGGGATTCGCTCAGATAGAGCCGTCGGAAGGCCCACCCGGCGGTCATGGTGCGGTGGAACCGTTCGATCTTGCCGTTGGTCTGGGGCCGGTAGGGCCGGGTCCGCTTGTGCACGACGCCGAGCTCGGCGCAGGCCTCGCGCCAGGCGTGGGACTTGTAGGCCGACCCGTTGTCGGAGAGCACCCGCTCGACGGTCACGTTGCGGGCGGCGAACCAGGCCACGGCGCGCACCAGGACCCCGATGGCGGTGACGGCTTTCTCGTCGTCGTGGATCTCGGCGTAGGCGACGCGGGAGTGGTCGTCGATGACGGTATGGACATAGGCGGTCCCGATCAGCGGGGCGCGTCGGGCGCTGCGGCCACGGTGCGCGGTGGCGGCCCGGTTGCGCTTGCCCTGGGCGCGGCCGACGTAGCGCCATCCGCCCTGGTCGGGGATGTTCCCGAGCTTCTTCACGTCGACGTGGATCATCGCTCCGGGGTGGGGGTGTTCGTAGCGGCGCACGGGTTCCCCGGTGGCCCGGTCGAGGTGACCGAGTCGGCTGATGCCGCAGCGGCGTAGCCACAGGTGCACCGTGGAGGCCGCCACCCCGAGCCGGGCGGCGATCTCGAGCTGGCCCAGGCGCTGCTTCCAGCGCAGGTGCACCATCTTGCGGATCACCGGCCGCGGGGTCGTGCGCGGCATGCGGTGCGGGCGTGAGGACCGGTCGACCATGCCGGCCTCGCCGAGTTCGCGGTAGCGCTGCGACCAGCGCTTGGCGGTCGGCCACGAGACCTGGAAGCGGATCGCGGCCTGCGCGATCGGCCAGTTCTGCTCGACGATCAGACGCGCGAGCTTCAATCGGCCGCGCGGGGTCAGCGCCGCGTTAGCGTGGGCCACGGAGGACCTCCCGGTCGTGAGTGGGTGCCGTCAGACAGCTCCACAGCACTCCCGAGAGGTCCTCCCCTCAAGATCATTCAGACCGTGTCGTCACACCGGTTCAACCAACGTGTCCGGTCAGTACACCTAGGACCGGACGGGTCCGGCGCGACGCCCGACCTCACGGCGCGGCCGTGGCGGCCACCCCGAGCCACACCAGCGCAGCCACCTTCGCCACCTCGAGCGCGACGTAGACCAGGTGCGCGTGGCTGCGCCGGCCGGTGTCCCCGCCCGCGAGGACGCGGTCGGACCGGCGCGTCAGCACGGGGCGCACCGCCACGAGCTGGACCGCCAGCAGCCCCACGGCGACCACCCCCGCCGTCCGGACGGGACCGAGGACCAGGCCGACCACCACGACGACCGCGAACACCACCTCGACGGCGTTGAGGGCGCGGAAGACGACCCGGCCGATGCCGAGGCCGACCGGGAGGGTGACGCCGGGGGCGCGGAACTTCAGCGGCGCCTCCAGGAACGAGATCGCCAGCACCATCCCGAGCCACACCCACGCCACCGCGGTCACCACACCGAGCACGTCACCACCCTGCCACCGCGCACCCACCCGGCGTCGTGGGCGAAGATCGGGGGGTGAGCTCCCCCGACACCGTCATACCCGGCAGCCCCGCCTACGCGGAGGACGCCGCGCTGGCCCGGGAGCTGGCCGATGCCACCGGACGTCTGCTGCTCGACCTGCGCGACGCGACGTCGCCCGGCCGCGACCGCGAATACGCCGGCGACGAGCGGGCGCACGAGTACCTCACCGCCGAGCTCGCCCGGCGCCGGCCCGACGACGCGGTGCTCTCCGAGGAGGGCTCGCTCGACCCGCGCGGGCGCCGGGGCGCCCACCGGCTGTGGATCGTCGACCCGCTGGACGGTTCCTCCGGGTTCGGCCGCGGCACCGACGAGTGGGGCGTGCACGTGGCCCTCGTGGTCGACGGGCAGCTGGCCGCGGGCGCGGTCGCGATCCCGGGGCGCGACGCCCTCGTCGACTCCGGCACCGTCGCGCCCGTCCCCGACGACCCGATCGGCGACGAGCTGGCGGTCACGGTGAGCCGCTCGCGCCCCCCGCACGAGCTCCGCGCGGTCGAGCGCGCGTTCGCGGTGCGGCTGGTCAAGCGCTCCGCGGCCGGGGTGAAGACGCTGGCGGTGCTCGACGGCGAGGCCGACGTCTACCTGCACTCCGGCGGGCAGTACGAGTGGGACAACGCCGCGCCGATGGCGGTCGCGATGGCCGCGGGTCTGCTCGCCACGCGTGTCGACGGCTCGCCCGTGCCCTACGGGCAGGACGACCCGTACTCCCCCGACCTGCTCATCGCCCGGCCGACCGTCCACGCGGCGGTGCTGGCGGCGCTCGCGGGTCAGTGACGCCGGGCGCCGACCAGCTCCTCGAGCACGTCGACGACGTCCTCGGCCTCCGCGACGCGGTAGACGCCGTGCTCGGGGTCGGCGTCGGGATCGGCGTCGGCGTCCACGAGGACGCCGAGGTCGCCCGCGCCCAGCCCGGCGAGGGTGGCGGGGTCGGTGTCGACGACGAGGGCCACCGCGCCGAGCTCCCGGCGCAGCGGCTCCACCGCGTCGGGGTCGAGCATCCGCAGCCCGCCCTTGGCCCCGGAGAGGAACATCAGCTCGGCGATCTCGTCGGCGGGCCGTCGGGAGACGACCGCCACGGTGGTCCCGGGCAGGGCGAGCAGCACGTTCAGCGCCTCGGACGACTGCTGCAGCGCCCGGTCGTCCCCGAGCGGGGCGAGCGCGCCGTCGAAGCCGCAGGCCACGAGCAGGGTCGGCGCGTCCCCGAGGGCGGCCACCTCACCGAGCAGTTCCTCCACGGTCGCCGACCCTGCCACCACGCCGATCACCCGACCAAGATCCGCGCGACGCGTGCAGGGTCTGCCCCCGTCGGGCGGGGTAGACCGGGGGCATGACTGCTCTTCCTGACGACGGGTTGTGCCTGGGTGGGAACGTCTTCGGCTGGACCGCCGACGAGCCGACCTCCCACGCGCTGCTCGACGCCTTCGTCGACGCCGGCGGCCGCATGATCGACACCGCCGACTCCTACATGGCGCGCGCCGAGGGCAACTCCGGCGGCGAGTCCGAGACCGTGATCGGGAACTGGCTGGCGCGCACCGGGCGCCGCGACGACGTGGTCATCGCGACGAAGGTCGGCTCCTGGGAGCAGCGCAAGGGCCTGCGCCCGGAGAACATCCGTGCCGCGTGCGACGACTCGCTGCGTCGCCTGCAGACCGACCACATCGACCTCTACTACGCCCACCGCGACGACCCCGACACCCCGCAGGAGGACTACGTCGGCGCGTTCGACGAGCTCGTCCGCGCCGGGAAGGTCCGGGCGGTCGGGGCGTCCAACTTCGACGCCGACCGGCTCGCGTGCGCGCTGGAGCTCGCCGACAAGCACGACCTGACCCGGTTCAGCGCGGTGCAGCCGCACTACAACCTCGTCGAGCGGGACTACGAGCGGGACCTGGCGCCGCTGGTCGAGCGCGAGGGCCTCGTCTGCTACCCGTACTTCGGGCTCGCGAAGGGCTTCCTGACCGGGAAGTACCGGCCGGGATCGGACCAGGTCGACTCCGGGGCCTCATCCGGGGCCATGGCGAGCGCCCGCGCCGAGGGCGCCCGCGCCTACCTCGACGACCACGGCGTCGCCGTCCTCGGCGTGCTCGACGAGATCGCGGCGGCCCACGACGTGCCCGTGGCCGCGGTGTCGCTGGCCTGGCTCGCCGCACAGCCGACGGTGGGCGCGCCGATCGCCTCGGGGCGCACCCTGGCGCAGCTGGGCGAGATCCTGCCCGCGGTCTCGCTGCGGCTCAGCGACGACGAGCTGCGGCGGCTCTCGGCCGCCTGAGGCGGGCGAGCAGGGCGCGGTGGTCGCTGCCGGGCACGTCGAGGACCTCGACGGACCCGACGCCCACCGCGTCCGACACGAGGACGTGGTCGATCGCGACGCCGAGCCGGCGCGGGCGCTGCGCGGGCCAGGTCCCCTCGCGGGCCCGGCCCACCTCGGCGGCCGCCGAGCGCATCCCCCGCAGCACGCGCTGCAGGGCCCGGTGCTCCAGCGTCGCGTTGAGGTCGCCGACGACCACCGTCGGCCGCGGGTCGTCGGCGACGAGTCCCGCGAGGCGGTCCAGCTCGCGGCGCCACTCGTGGGTGCGGCTCGGCAGCAGCACCGCGGGGTGCACGGCCAGGACCCGCGTGTCGCCGAGCGCCCCGCCGGTGAGCTCGATCCAGCCGGACGCGGTGTCCCGGGTGACCGCCCGCACCGTGACGGCGCCGAGCGCGGGGGCGGCGAGCACCGACGTGCACGCGTGGTCCCCGGCGCCGGCCGCCTCCACCTCGGCCCGCCCGGGGGCGCACGACCAGCCGCGGTAGCCCAGGTCGTCGATCTCGACGGCGAGCGCGTGCCGGAAGCGGTCGCCGGCCTCGAGCAGCACGACGACGTCGGGGCGTCCCCGGCGGATCGTCGCGGCGAGCGCGACCGGGTCCGCCCGCCCGATCCACACGTTGGCGCCGAGCACGGCGAGCGGCTCCCCGACCCGGGTGCCGCCCGGGCGGCGACGGTGCCGCACGGTCGAGACGGCGAGGGCCGCCGCGGCGACCGCACCGACGCCCAGCCCGACGTCGCGTCGCGCTCCCGGCCGGGCCGCCGCGATCCCGGCGACCCCGGCGGCCCCGAGCGCGAGCCGGCGGCGGAACGCGGTGACGATCGGCCACGGCGCCGTCCGGTCGACCCCGATGACCTCGGGCAGCAGGACGGCCGCGGTCAGGAGTGCGCTCGCCGCGCTGCGGTACCCGGGACGTCCCACGCCCACGATGATCGCCCCGCTGCCGTCGGATCGCTGCGAGGCCGCTCAGTACCGCCAGCGCCAGGCCGCGAGGACCTCCTCGGTGTCCTTCTCCGCGGCCCACGCCGCGTCGGCGCGGCGGACGGCGAGGAACGCCTCGAGGAGCTCGTCGCCGAGCACGCCCGCGATCCGCGGGTTCGCGCGCAGCGCCTCCTCCTGCTCGGCCTGGGTGGTCGGCAGCTTCTCGATCCCCGCGGCGGCGCGCTCCTTCTTCTTCCAGGTGCCCGGGTCCGCGGCGGTCGGGGGCGGCGGGACGAGGTTCTCCTCGACCCCGGCCGCACCCGCCGTCAGGATGGCCGCCAGGGCGAGGTAGGGGTTGGCGGAGGCGTCGGAGGTCTTGAGCTCGACGTTGGCGTGGTCCTCGCCGAGCAGGGCCGAGCCGGGCACGTAGCGCAGCGGCGCCTCGCGGTTCTCCACGCCCCAGAAGCCGGAGAACGCGCCCGCGAAGAAGCCGGGGCGCAGCCGGGCGAGCGAGCCCTGCGAGGGGGCGGTGACCGCGGCGAGCGCGGGCAGGTCGCGCAGGAGCCCGGCGACGTAGCCCGCGCCGGCGGTACCGCGTGGGCCCTCCGGACCGCCCGCGAGGAGGTTCTCGCCGCCGCGCCACAGCGACGTGTGCACGTGCCAGCCGTTGCCGGCCCCGCTGAGCGTGGGCAGCGGCGCGAAGGACACCCGCAGGCCGTGCGCCTCGGCGGCCGCCAGCACCGTCTGGCGGGCCAGGAGCTGCTGGTCGGCGGCGGTCAGCGGGTCGGCCGCGGCGAGCGAGAGCTCCACCTGGGCCGGCCCGTACTCGGCGTGGATCTGCCCCAGCCGCAGGCCGTTGGCCTCGGCGTCGCGCATCACCGAGGCGACGAAGCCGTCGATGGGCAGCAGGGCGTGCGGGCTGTAGGCGGGACCGTGGTGGGCGGGGAGCAGCTCGGAGTCGTCCGGGTCGGTCTCCGGCTCGAAGACGCCGAACTCCATCTCGTAGCCGACCAGGGCGGAGCAGCCGTCGGCGGCGAGGCCCTCGACGACCCGCTCGAGCACCGACCGCTGGTCGAACGCCCACGGCCCGCCGTCGGCGGCGAGCTGCTTCCCGGGCGCCCAGGCGAAGGCGGGCTGACCGGCGAGGCGGGTGATCCGGTCGAGCTGCGGGACGAGCCGGACGTCGCCGGAGGCGTTCTCCATGCCGGGCGAGCCGAACGCGATGGCGTCGTTCGTGTCGAAGACGGCGAACAGGTGGGTGACCCCGACCCCGCTCACCGCCACCTGGGGCAGCGCCGACACCGGGACCGTCCGCGAGCGCGGGATGCCGTTGTTGTCGGCCCAGACGACCATCAGCCCGGCCACCCCGTCGGCGGCCAGCGCGGCCGCCAGCTCCCGGCCGCGCTCGCGCAGCTCCTCGGTCACGTTCCCCACCCCTCGTCGACGACAGCGCAGGTCAGGCTAGTCAGCACCGCACCCCCGGATGGAGCGACGGGCACCTTCGGTCGATCTCGTCGACCGTGGGCGCCCACCGTCGGCGGCGCCCCCTCGTGAGGGGAGGATTCGAGCGCTCTCGTGGCACGAGGGTTCCCCTCACGCGGGTGGGTCGCCGGCCGGTGGATCGGCGGCCGGCTCCCGCCGCAGTGCCACCCCGACGACGACGGCCGCGATCCCGACCGCCTCGAGCGGTGCCGGGATCTGGGCGAGCCCGACGAGGCCCACCACCGTGGCGGTCAGGGGCAGCAGGGCGAGGAGCAGCGCGAAGCGGGCGCGGCCGACGCGGCGCAGCACGACCTGGTCGAGCACGTAGGGCACGACCGACGACAGCACGCCCAGCGCCAGCGCGGAGCCGAGCAGCAGCGGTTCCCCGGCGATCGGGCCCGCCGTCAGGGCCAGCGGCGAGAGCACGACGGCGGCGACGACGAAGCCGATCGCGAGCCCGTCGATCCCCTCCCCCGTCGACCCCGAGCCGCTCGACACGCGCGCGCCGAGCACGATGTAGCCGGCCCACAGGAGCGCGGCGAGCAGCGCGAACACGACGCCCGCGGGCGAGCCCTCGAGGCGCACGTCCGCGATCAGGGCGACCCCGACGACGACGAGCGCCAGCGCCGACCAGTCGCGCCGGCTCCGGGACCCGAGGGCCGCGACGAGGACCGGGCCGGCGAACTCGACGGCGACCGCGGTGCCCAGCGGCAACCGTGCGATCGCCTCGTAGAAGACGATGTTCATGCCCGCCGTCACGAGCCCGAAGGCCCCGGCCAGCGCGACCCGGCGTCGGGACCAGCGCACCCGCCCGCCCCGGGCGGCCCGGGACCAGCGCCGGGCCGCGAGGCGCCACACCGCGAGCACGACCGCCGCGCCGGCGAGGCGCAGCCACGCGACCCCGGCGGGCGACACCCGCTCGAACAGGCCGACGGCGAGCGCCGCGCCCACGTACATCGACGCGCCGCCGAGCACGAAGAGTAACGGCGCGGGGGGACCGCTCGTCGTCGAAGATCGACTCACCATCGTGTGGTCCGACCCCTTCCCGGATAACAACGGTCGCAATCCGTCGATGAGCGGTACGTGACCGAGGACAAAGCAGCGTGTGAACACGAGCGGTCGTCGCTCCGGTCTGACACAGTGGAGGGGCGACGGTCACTCGGCCGGAGCCTGCGGGACCGGTTCCCACACCGGTCTCCGAACGGAGGGAGATGACGATGCCCGGAACCCTGACCCGGCCAGAACTCACCGCCTCGGACCGTTGCGACCGCTGCGGTGCAGCGGCGAAGGTCCGCGCCATCCTGCCCTCCGGCGGGGAACTCCTCTTCTGCGGGCACCACGCCCGCACGCACGAGGCGAAGATGAAGGAGCTCTCCATCGACGTGCAGGCCGGGGAGTCGGCCTGACGGCCCGCTGACCTGCGGCGACGCCGATCGCCGCCAGAAGGCTCGAGACCACGGCGGGCGGGGACCAGGACGGTCCCCGCCCGCCGTCGTCGTGTCCGGGCCCGTCCGCCCGTCCCGACGGCGGGTCGCTGTCGGGCCGTGTCCGCCGGCCCGCGGCGACACGCGCGGGCGCGCGCGATGACGCGCACGGACGGGTGGTTCGCGCCCTCACCCCGTGGCGTGACCCGGGGTCCGGGGGCGGTCGTCGGCCGGGCGGGGCCGTCGCGACGGTGCGTGACGAGCACGTGTCGCCCATGACGGCCACGTTTCGCGACGTGATCGCCACGGTCGGCACACGTCACTCGACAGTGTGATGTCGGACACAGCACTGACCGACGGTCAGCGCCCCGGCTGCGACCGCCACGACCGCAGGGTCGTGATGCGCTCCTCGATCTGCTCCGCCGTCGCGACCGGGGTCGCCGGTCCACCGCACGCCTTGCGCAGGTCGCCGTGGATCACGCCGTGCGGCTGCCCGGTGCGGTGGTGGTGCGCGGCGACGAGCGTGTTGAGCTCGCGGCGCAGCTCCTTGAGCTTCTCCGCCGCGGACGGCTTCAGTCGCGCGGGCGGCGGGGCGGCCGGCTCCGGTGGGGCCTCCCGGGTCCGCCGCGCCTCCTCGTCGAGCTGGTCGCTCTGCCGCTTGCGCAGCAGCGCCCGCACCTGGTCGGGGTCGAGCAGGCCCGGCAGCCCAAGGTAGTCCTGCTCCTCGTCGCTGCCGGCGCCCGCCGCCGTCCCGAACGAGGCCCCGTCGTAGATCAGCTGGTCGAGCTCCGCCTCGGCCGAGAGCGCCTCGAAGCTCTTCTCCTGCTCGCCCGGCTCGTCCTCGGTGCGGTTCGCCTGCTCGAGGAGCTCGTCGTCGAGCCCCTCCTTCGGCCGGTGCGGCTCGCCGAGCACGTGGTCGCGCTGCAGTTCGAGCTCGCTCGCCAGCCCCAGCAGGGTCGGCACGCTGGGCAGGAAGACCGACGCCGTCTCCCCCGAGCGCCGCGACCGCACGAAGCGGCCGACCGCCTGGGCGAAGAACAGCGGCGTCGAGGCGCTCGTGGCGTAGACCCCGACGGCGAGGCGCGGGACGTCGACGCCCTCGCTGACCATGCGGACGGCCACGAGCCAGCGGTCGTTCGACGCGGAGAAGGTCGCGATCCGCCCGGAGGCCTTGGGGTCGTCGGAGAGCACGACGACGGGCTCCTCGCCGGAGAGCCGGCCGAGGATCTTCGCGTAGGCCTTGGCGGTGGTGTGGTCGGTCGCGATGACGAGGCCCCCGGCGTCGGGCATGCCGCCCTGCCGGAGCTGCGTGAGGCGGGTGTCGGCGGCCTGGAGCACCGCGGGCATCCAGTCGCCCTTGGGGTCGAGCGCCGTCTTCCAGGCCCGCGACGTCTGCTCGGCGGTGAGCGGTTCCCCGAGCCGGGCCGTCATCTCCTCCCCGGCGCTCGTGCGCCACGAGGCCTGCCCGGAGTAGGCCAGGAACACCACGGGCCGCACGACGCCGTCGGCGAGCGCGTCGGAGTAGCCGTAGGAGTGGTCGGCCTTCGAGCGCAGGGCGCCGGCGGAGTCGGGCTCGTAGGTGATGAACGGGATCGGGCTGTCGTCGGAGCGGAACGGCGTCCCGGTGAGGGCGAGCCGGCGCGTCGCACCGCCGAAGGCCTCCCGGGTGGCCTCGCCCCAGGACTTCGCGTCCCCGGCGTGGTGGATCTCGTCGAAGATCACCAGCGTGCGCCGCGACTCGGTGCGGTTCATGTGCAGCATCGGGTGCGCCGCGACCTGCGCGTACGTGACGGCGACGCCGTGGAAGTCCGCCGAGAGCTTCCCGACCGAGTTCGAGTACTCCGGGTCGATCGCGATCCCGGCGCGCGTCGCGGCGCCCGCCCACTGGTGCTTGAGGTGCTCGGTCGGGCAGACGATCGTCACCGTGTCGACCGTGCGGTCGCCCAGGAGCTCGGCCGCGACCCGCAGCGCGAACGTCGTCTTCCCCGCGCCCGGCGTCGCGACCGCGAGGAAGTCCTTCGGGCGCTCCGCGAGGTAGCGGGTCAGGGCCCGTCGCTGCCACTGCCGCAGGGGCGGGGCCGAGGGCGTGTCCGTGGCGGTCGTCGAGCCGGGACGTCCGGGCGCGCGCGTGGTCAAGGACCCTCCGGGGAGCTGGTGGGCAGGACGGCACCGGCCTCCGTCGGTGGGAGGCCCTCGGGGGACGGTGACCTACTCGTCGTCCCCGCCGCCACGCGGCAGCTTGTTGAAGATCTCCTTGCACGCCGGGCAGACCGGCGAGCCGGGCTTCGGCGAGCGCGTGACCGGGAAGGTCTCCCCGCACAGCGCCACGACCATGTTCCCCATGACGGCGCTCTCGGCCACCTTGTCCTTGCGGACGTAGTGGAACATCTTCGGATCGTCGTCGTTCGTCCGATCCGTGGCGTCCGGGCGGACGTCGGGGAGGACCGCGGTCTGGCTCATGGCTCCATTGTGACCCAGGGGCCGGGACCCGTCAGCCGTCGGTCCCGGTCCGCGGTGGGGCGTGGTCGGGGCCGTCCTGCTGCGCCTGGCGCGGACCGTCGGTGCGGTGGGCCCGCGCGTCGAGCGCCTCGGCGGCCTCGATGATCCGGGCCTCGCTGACCTTCGGCAGCGCCGTCCGGTCGGACCGGTAGCGGTTGACCTTCTGCGACTTCTTCGGCGGACGGTCGTTCGCGATCAGCACGGCGACCCACGGCAGGGGCACCGACAGCACGATGAAGGCGACCGCCACCCAGGGCCAGTTGAACCCGATGCCGAAGATGCCGGCGAGCACGAGGCACGGGATGCGGAACGCCATGATCAGCGAGTACCGCTTCTTGCGCGCTGCGAACTCGTCCTCGAACGAGACGGCGGCCTCGGTGATCAGCACCGGCTCGTCGTCGTGACGCCGCTTCACGCCACCACCTCCATGTCCACTGTCCCATCCCGGGTCCCCCGTGGCATGGCGGGCAATCATCCGGGCTCACCAGGGGCGCAGGACCTCGTCCGCCCAGGCCGCGAGCAGCGGTTCGTCGTGCGAGACCGTGAGCACACCGAGGCCCCGTCCCACCTCCGCGCCGAGCACCGCCACGAGGGCGGCGGTGGTCGACGCGTCGAGCATCGCGGTCATCTCGTCGCAGAGCAGGTAGTCGGGTCCGCCGGCGAGGGCGCGGGCCAGGCAGGCCCGCTGGAGCTGGCCGTCGGAGACCTCGTGCGGGCGCCGCGAGCGCAGGTCGCGCGTCAGCCCGACCCGGTCGCACAGCTCCTCCGCCCGGGCGGCGAGCACCGTCCGGTCCCGCTCGCCGCCCGCGCGCAGCGGCTCGGTGAGCACCTGCTCGAGGGTCAGCCGCGGGTCGGCCGCGGCCCGCGGCGCCTGGAAGACCACGCCGATCCGGCGGCGCAGCGCGGCGGGCGCCCGGTAGCGGGTCCGCGGCACCGCGGTGCCGTCGACCGACACGACCCCGCGCCACGGGTCGTGCAGCAGCGCGAGCATCCGCACCAGCGTCGACTTCCCGCACCCGCTCGGCCCGGCCACGCCGAGCACCCGCCCGGGTTCGACGCGCACGGTCAGCCCGTCGACCACGGCGTGTCCCCGCCGCCACCCGCCGACCAGGCCCTCCCCGACGAGGCTCACGACGCCTCCGCCGGGGCACAGGCGACGGCGCGGTCGCCGTGGGCGACCAGGTCCGGGTCGTCGGAGCAGTCGGCACGGCCGCACCGGGGCCGGAACGGACACCCCGACGGCAGGTCGGTCAGCTCCGGCGGGTGCCCCGGGATCGGCGCGAAGCGCTCGCCGGGCAGCGCGTCGACCAGCCCGGCGGTGTACGGGTGCCACGGCCGCGCGAACACCGCGGCGGCGGGCCCGGTCTCGACGATCCGGCTCGCGTACATCACGGCGAGGTCGACCGGTCCCTCGTCGGCGAGCCGCTGGACGGCCCGGAGGTCGTGGGTGATGAGCAGGACCGCCACGCCGGACCGGGCGAGGGCGACGAGCAGGTCGGTCGTGTGCTCCACGAGCGGCCGGTCGAGCCCCGCCGTGGGCTCGTCGGCGAGGAGCACGTCGGGGTCGCCGGCGAGCGCCCCGGCCAGGCCCGCCCGCTGTGCGGTGCCGCCGGAGAGCTCGTGCGGGTAGAGCTCGAGTGCGGCGCCGGGCAGGCCCGCCCGGTCGGCGAGCTCGGCGACCGACGCGGTGCCGCCCAGGTGGCGTACCGCCTCGCGCAGCTGGGCGCCGACGGTGCGGGTCGGGGTGAGGAAGGTGCCCGCCGACTGGCCCACCAGGCCGATCCGCCGGCCCCGCACCTCGTCCCGCAGCACCGCCTCGGGCGCGGTGAGCAGGTCGGGCCCCGGGTGCAGGACCGCGCGGCCCCGGGTCTCGGCGTTGCCCGGCAGGAGGCCGGTCAGCGCCTCGGTGAGCACCGACTTGCCGCACCCCGACTCCCCCACCAGCGCGAGCAGCCGGCCACGGGCCAGGGTGAGGTCGACCTCGCTCGCGGCCCGCACCGTCCGACCGCCCCGCAGCCGGAAGCGGACGTCGAGCCCCGTGACCTCCAGGGCGGCGCTCACAGCGCCAGCTCCGAGCGTCGTCGCGGCCGGGCGCGGTCCCGCCACCAGGCCGCGATCCCCGCGACCGCGAGCGTCGTCGCCGCCAGGAGCGCCGACGGGAACACGACGATCCACCAGCTGCCGAGCAGCACCGCCTGCCGTCCTTCCGCGAGGATGTTGCCCAGGCTCGCCAGGTGCGGCGGGAGCCCCAGGCCGAGGAACGAGAGCGCCGTCTCGTGCCACACCGCGTGCGGCAGGATCAGCACGCTGGAGAGCACGGCGGGCGGGACCACCGCCGGGAGCAGGTGGCGACCGAGGACCCGCCGACGGGTCGCCCCACCGCTGATCGCGGCGTCGACGAAGGGCCGACCGCGCAGCGAGAGGACCTCGGAGCGCACCACCCGCGCGACCGTGGTCCAGTGGGTCAGCCCGATCGACGCGATCACCGCGAGCACGCTGCCGCGGTAGAGCGCCACGATGACGATGCCGAGCAGCAGGTGCGGCACGGCGTTCACCCCGTCGACGGCGCGCATGAGGATGCGATCCGGCCAGCCGCCGAGCAGACCGGACAGCGCCCCGTAGAGCGTGCCGATCACGGTCGAGATCACCGCGCAGGACGCCGCGACGGTCAGCGAGACCCCGAGCCCCGCGAAGGAGCGCAGGAACAGGTCGCGACCGACGGCGTCGGTGCCGAACGGGTGCGCGAGCGACGGCGGCTGCCGGACCGCCGTGTAGTCCACCGCGCCCTGGTCGAGCCCGCCGAGCCACGGGATGAGGACGGCCCCCGCGACGAGCAGGCCGAGCCCGACGAGCCCGGCCGTCAGCCGGCCGCGCCCGGCCCAGGTCCGCCGGGCCCGCAGCGTCCCGGGGCGTCGGCGTCCGGCCGGTCGCCACGGCTCTCCGGGCCGGACGGCGGGTCGACGGAGATCGAGCTCAGCCATCGGCGCTCACCCGCGGGTCCAGCAGGAGCACGGCGACGTCGGCCAGCAGCGCACCCGCGAGCACGGCGGCCGTCGTCAACAGGGTCAGGGCCGCGAGCAGCGGGAAGTCGACCGAGAGCGCGGCGGTCACCACGGCCGCCGCGATCCCGGGCCAGGAGAAGACCGTCTCGACGAGCACCGCGCCGGTGACCAGTTCGGGGAGCCGGTTGCCCAGCACCGTCACGAACGGCAGCAGCGCGGTCGGCAGCGCGTGGCGCAGCACCACGACCCGCTCGGGCAGCCCACGGGACCGGGCCCCGGTGACGTGGTCCTCGTCGAGCGCGCCGAGCAGCGACGACCGCACGTGCAGCACGAGCCAGGGGGTCTGCGAGACACCGAGGACGACGGCCGGCAGCACCAGGTGACGGGTCACCTGGTCGACTGTCGGGGCCGCCCCCGCGTCGGTGAGCCCCGCGACCGGCAGCACCGGCCACGCGACGGCGAACACCGCGATCGCCCCCAGTGCGAGCACGAACGGCGGCAGCCCCTCCAGGGTGTGGCCGACCGCGGTGACCAGCCGGTCGACCCAGCCGCCCTGGCGCCACGCTGCGATCACCCCGGCGACCAGGGAGAGCACGACGGCCACGACGAGGCCCAGCGTCACCAGCAGCAGCGTCCACGGCAGCCGTTGGGCGATCACCGTCGACACCGGCTGGCGGAACGACAGGCTCTGCCCGAGCTCGCCGGAGAACACGCCGCCCGACCACCGGCCCAGCTGGCTCCACACCGAGTCGTCCAGCCCGAGCTGCTCGCGGGCGTTCGCGATCGTGGCGTCGCTCGCGGAGAACACGCCCGCGCCGAAGTACTGGTAGATCGGGTCGAAGGGCGACCAGGCGGCGAGCAGGAACACCCCGGTGGCCACCACGGCCACCACGGGCACCGCCACCCCGAGCCGCCAGGCCACCAGGATGCCGATCTCGCGACCCCGGCGGCGGGCAGGCGTCGTCAGGGTGGTCACGTGCGCGGGGTCCAGCGCTCGACGTTCCACCACGGGCCCCACGTCGTGCCGTGGGTGTGCGGCTCGACGACGGGCCGGTAGCCGTCGAAGCGGTCCCGGGTCAGGTAGCTGTGGCCGAGGAAGGTCAGGAACACCATTCCCGGGTCGGCCGCGTAGGCGAGCTGGAAGCGGCGCAGCTCCGCGGCGCGCGTCGCCCGGTCGGGCGCGGCGAGCGCGGCGCCGAGCGCCTGGTCGACCGCGGCGTTGCGGTACGACCCCGGGTTGTTGAAGCCGTCGGCGGCGTTCGCGGAGGCGAGGAGCTGCCAGGACTTGAAGGCCGTGTCGAACGGGTTGCCCCCGCCGAGGACGACGGCGTCGGTGCCCATCCGCGGCTCGATCGCGTCCCAGCCCAGCCCCTCCAGCCGGACGTCGACGCCGATCGCCCGCGCGTCGGAGGCGAACGCCTGCGCGAGGTCACGCCGGACCGTGTCGGCCGGGTTGTACATGAGCGTGAAGCGGGCCGGCTGCGCACCACGGACCCGGACGCCGTCGGCTCCGCGCACCCACCCGGCCGCGTCGAGCACCGCGTTCGCGGCCGCGGGATCGAACGGGAACTGGGCCGCCGGCTCGACCTCCTCCGGCAGCACCGGCGGGATCGGCGTGCTCGCGGGCGTGCCCTGCCCGGCCAGGAGCGCGTCGATCATCCCCTGGCGGTTCACGGCGCGGTTGAGCGCCTGGCGGATCGCCGGGTCGGCCGTCACCGGGTTCGCGAACGGCATCGTGATCGTGCGGTAGTCCGCACTGCTGTGCTCGCGCAGCACCATGCCCTGCGCCTGGCCGGCGATGCCGCGCGCGAGCGCGGGGGGGAGCACGGTGCCGTCGAACTCGCCGGCCGCGACCCGCTGCGCGCGGGTGTTGTCGTCGGTCGCGAAGACGATGGTGATCCGCCGGACGGCGGGTGTGCCGCCGTGGTGGGTCGGGTTCGCCTCGAGGACCATCGACGACCCCTGGCGCCACTCGACCAGCCGGTACGGCCCGGTGCCGACCGGCTTCGTGCCCAGCGGCATGTCCGACGCCGGGCCGGGGGCGGCCACCGCCTCCGACGGGACGATCGGCAGCGTGAGCCGTCCCGGGAAGAGCAGGAACGGCCGGACGAGGTCGAACCGGACGGTGCCGGGGTCGACGGCGACCACGTCGCGCACCATCGAGAGACCGGAGGCGACGGTGGCGGCCTTGGCCGGGTCGAGCACGGCCCGGTACGTGGCCACGACGTCGGCGGCGTCGAACGCGGTGCCGTCGTGGAACGTCACGCCCTGGCGCAGCGGCACGGTCCACGACAGGCCGTCGGGGGCGGCGACGGGCGCGCCCGCGGCCAGCGCGGGCTGCGGCTGCCGCTGCGCGTCCAGCGCGGTCAGCCCGTCGTAGATCTTCGACGCGCCCTCCTCGCCGTAGCCCATCAGCGGGTTGAGGTCGTCGGGCTCGTAGCCGTCGGCCAGCACCATGCTGGTGGGATCGGCGGCGGGGCCGGACGTCGGCGCGGCGCAGGCGCCGACCAGCAGGGCCAGCGCGGCCGCGAGGACGACCGGGACGAAACGGGCGGCGATCACGGGGCGGGACAGTAATCACCACTTCGTGGCAGGAACAAGATCTAGCTTCTGCATGCGTGCTGCGCTAGACGCACGACGGCCCCCGCGGGAGTCCCACGGGGGCCGTCGCCGGCGCGGTGGATCGAATTGGTCGGAACGACCACCGCGGGTCGGGGGGTCAGACGAGCTGGGTGCCCTGCGCCGACTCGAAGCGCTTGGCGGCGTCGGCCCAGTTCACGACGTTCCACCAGGCCTTCACGTAGTCCGGCTTCACGTTGAGGTAGTCCAGGTAGAAGGCGTGCTCCCACATGTCGAGCATGACCACGGGGATGATCCCGAGCGGCACGTTCGCCTGCTGGTCGTAGAGCTGGAAGATGCGCAGCTTCTGGGCGAGGGTGTCGAACCCGAGGATCGACCAGCCGGAGCCCTGGATCGTCGTCGCGACCGACGTGAAGTGCTTCTGGAACAGCTCGAAGGAGCCGAAGTCGCGGTCGATCGCCGACGCGAGCTCACCGGTGGGCTTGTCGCCGCCGTCCGGGGAGAGGTTCTGCCAGAACACGGTGTGGTTGATGTGCCCGCCGTAGTTGAAGGCGAGGTTCTTCTCCCACAGCAGCGCCGTCGTCCCGATCGTGTCCTTCTCGCGGGCCTCGGCGAGGGCGTCGATCGCGGTGTTCAGACCGGTGACGTAGGTGTTGTGGTGCTTGTCGTGGTGCAGCTCCATGATCTTGCCCGAGATGTGGGGCTCGAGAGCGCCGTAGTCGTAGGGCAGGTCGGGCAGGGAGTACTCCGCCATCGCTCGCACGTCTCCTCGGTGATCGAGTCTTGTTGCGATCTTGCTGCAGCTGACAGATGCAGGCAACCCCGAACCGGTGGCGTCGAAACCTCACCGACGCCGGCGGGGACGGCTCCGGTCCCGGGGGCGCGATCGTGCGGTGGGGAGCCCGGCCGGCCGCGGTCGGCAAACGACCGCCTCGCGAGGTGCACGTCAGGCAGGCCGACCGGCCGCCGAACCTGTCCCACGTGGACCTCGCGGGCGGATGGGGAGCGAGAGCGCCCCTACACGGCGACGGCGGCGGTGAGCCGCCGCAGCGCCGGGCGGTCGCGCACGACGAACGAGCGCCGCTGCTTGAGCAGCACGCCCTCGGCGACCAGGCGGGAGAGCTCGCGCGACGCGGTGACGCGGGTGAGCCCGACGATGGCCGCGAGGTCGTCGACGCCGAGCTGCAGACGCAGGCGGACGAGGCCGTCGGGGCCGGGCTCGCCGTGGGCGTCGGCGAGGTGGGTGAGCAGCAGGACCATGCGCTCGCGGGCGGACAACGCGTCCAGGGCGAGGTGCAGGTGCAGCACGTGCTGCTTGTGCGCGACGCGGCGCGCGACCTCGAGGAGCAGCTCCGGGTCGGTGCGCGCGGCGGCGAGGAGGACCTCGCGGGAGACGGCGAGCACCTCGGAGTCGATCACGGCGACGGCCGTCGCGGCCCGGGCGGCCCGGTCGACGCAGGCGGTCTCCCCCACGCTCGCGCCGGGCTCGGCGTACCCGAGGACGCGCTCCCCGCCATCGGGACGCAGCAGCGAGAGCCGCAGCCGGCCCGACGCCACGATGTAGAGCGAGCCGGAGATCTCGCCCTGTCGCATGACGAGGTCGCCGGCGCGCAGGCGCCGGGGCACGCCGAGGGCGGCGAGCCGAACCGCGACGGGCCCGGTCTCGGCGAGCAGGAACGGGGACACGGCGAGCTCGGGGGTCTCCCGGGGCACCGCGCGGGCGAGCGACTGCGCCACGAGCACCTCCGTCCCGACCCGGAGATCCCGGGTCGGGACGGAGATTAGTCGTGCACGACCACCGCTTTCCAGGTTCAGGCCGCCGCGACCGGGGCGGGGGCCTCGGCGCTGATGGTCTCGTCGGCCGAGTCGGGCAGCAGCAGCGTGCACGCCAGGCTGATCACCGAGAGACCGGCGAGCAGGAACCCGATCGCCATGCTCGACGCGTAGGTCGCGACGAGGGCGGTGGCGATCAGCGGGACGACGCCGCCGCCCAGGACGCCGGCCAGGTTGTAGGCCATCCCGGCGCCGGTGTAGCGGTAGCGGGTCGGGAAGAGCTCCGGCAGCTGGGCGCCGATCGGGCCGTAGGCGATGCCGACGACGCCGAGCACGATGGCGAGGCCGAGGCCGAACGAGGCCGCGGTGCCCAGGTCGATGATCGGGAACGCGATGAGACCGCCGACCACCGACACGGCGTTGCCGATGATCACCATCTTCCGGCGGCCGACCCGGTCGGACAGGATCGCGCCGGCGATCGTGGTCCCGGCGAACACGAGGCCGCCGACGATGCCCATGGCCAGGACGGTCGGGCGGGGCAGGCCGAGCTGCTGGGTGCCGTAGCTCGTCAGGTAGGTGACGCCGATGTAGAAGAAGGCGAACACGGCCATCGTCGAGCCGGCCCCGAGGAGGACCTCCTTCGGCTGGCGGGTGAGCACGTCGGCCACCGGCAGCTTCTTCGCGACCTGGGCCTCGTTGCGCTTCGCGAACGCGGCGGTCTCGGTGATCGCCAGGCGCACGTAGAGGCCGAGGGCGACGAGGACGACGCTGCCGATGAACGGGATGCGCCAGCCCCAGGCGAGGAAGGCCTCGTTCGACATCGTCAGCGCGGTCGTCAGGAAGGTGGCGCTGGCGAGGGCGAACGCGACCGACGGGCCGAGCTGCGGGTAGAGCGCGTACTTGCCGCGGACCTTCGCCGGGGCGTTCTCGGCGGTGAGCAGCGTGGCGCCGGCCCACTCGCCGCCGACCGCGAGGCCCTGCAGGATGCGCAGCAGCACGAGCAGCGCGGGGGCCACCCAGCCGATGACGCCCGTCGAGGGCAGCAGGCCGATCGCGAGGGTCGACAGACCCATGAGCAGCAGCGTGGTGACCAGCGTGCGCTTGCGGCCGAGCTTGTCACCGTAGTGACCGAACAGGACCGAGCCGAAGGGCCGCGCGACGAACGCGACGCCGAAGGTCGCGAGCGCCAGCGCGGTCCCGGCGGCCGCTCCGAGCTCCGGGAAGAACACCTTGTTGAAGACGAGCGCGGCGGCCGTGCCGTAGATGAAGAAGTCGTAGAACTCGATGACGGTGCCCGTCATGCTCGCGAGCGCGATGCGGCGCATCGGCGGCGCGCTCGGTAATGACGTGTGGTCCGAAGTGGTCAACGGGTCCCTCCCGGTCAAGCGTGCTGTCACGCGCAGTATCGGGAGGAATCGGGCAGGGATCTGTATCACAGACTACAGACGCGACACGGCGCGTCCCGCTCATGAAGAACGTCAGGGACGACGCGGCCCCCGGAGCAGCCGCAGCCCGTTGAGCGCCACGAGCATCGTCGACCCCTCGTGGCCGGCCACCCCGAGGGCCAGCGGCAGGTGCCCGACGAGGTCCCACGTCACCAGGCCCACGATGATCGTCCCCGCGACGACCAGGTTCGCGACCACGGTGCGTCGGGCGCGCCGGCCCAGGTCGAGCAGCCAGGGCAGGCGTCGCAGGTCGTCGCCGAGCACCACGACGTCGGCGGCCCGCACCGTCAGTTCGCGGCTCCCCATCGCCACCCCGACGTCGGCGCGGGCGAGCGCCGGGGCGTCGTTGACGCCGTCCCCGACCACCGCGACGGTGCGCCCGTCGGCCCGCAGCTCCTCCACGACGGTCACCTTGTCCTCGGGCAGCAGGTCGGCCCGGACGTCGGTCACCCCGAGCCGCCCGGCCACGACCCCGGCGGCGCGCGCCCGGTCACCGGTGGCGAGGACCGGCGGGACGGCGGTGCGGGCGGTCAGGTCGGCGACGGTCGCGGCGGCGTCATCCCGGAGGGCGTCGGCGATCCCGAGGGTGCCCAGCACGCGGCCGGTGTCGAGGTCGGTCACGTCCACCCACGTGATCGCGGCGTCGTCGGCGTGCTCGTGAGGGGAGGATTCGCCCGCCCCACCCTCGTGAGGGGACCCCTCGTGCGGCCGGGGAGGGCGGATGTTCCCCTCGCGCGACGGGGAGGCGGCCCGCCCCACCCCGATCCGCCGGCCGCCCACCGTGCCGCGCACGCCCACACCGGGCTCGGCGACGAAGTCGACGACCTCCGCGACGGCGAGCCCACGGCCCCGTGCCGCCGCGACGACGGCCCGCCCGAGCGGGTGCTCGCTGCGAACCTCGACGGCGGCCGCGAGGGCGAGCACCTCGGCGGCGGGCTCCCCGACGACGCGGGGGGCGCCCACCGTGACGGTCCCGGTCTTGTCCAGCACGACCGCGTCGACCGCCCCGAGGCGTTCCATCACCTGCGCCGACCGCACCAGCAGGCCGCGCCGCCCGGCGTTGGCCACCGCGGCGAGCAGGGGCGGCATCGTCGCGAGCACGAGGGCGCACGGCGAGGCGACGATCATGAACGTCATGGCCCGGAGCAGGGCGTCGTCGAGGGTCGTACCGAGGGCGAGCGGGACCGCGAAGATCGCGAGGGTGGCGACGACGAGGCCGATCGAGTAGCGCTGCTCGACCTTCTCGATGAACAGCTGGGTGCGCGCCTTCGTCCGCGACGCCTCCTCGACGAGCTCCGCGATCCGGGCCACGACCGACTCGGCGGCGGGGCGGGTCACGCGCACCCGCAGCGCGCCGCCGGCCGCGACCGTCCCCGCGTAGACCTCGCTCCCGGTGCGGGCGGGGACGGGCAGCGGCTCCCCCGTGATGCTCGACCGGTCGACCTCCGCCGCCCCGTCGACGACGACGCCGTCGGCGGGGATCCCGTCGCCGGGCCGGACCAGGACGACGTCGTCGACCTCCAGGTCCTCGGCGCGGACCTCCTCCTCGGCACCGGCCCCGCCGTCGACGAGTCGCGTCGCGCGGGTCGGCGCGAGGTCGAGCAGCCCGCCCACCGACTCCTCGGTCCGGGCCGTGGCCCAGGCCTCGAGGGCACCCGACGTCGCGAAGATGACGATGAGCAGCGCGCCGTCGACCACCTGGCCGATCGCGGCCGCGCCGAGCGCCGCGACGACCATCAGCAGGTCGACGTCGAGCCGCCGCTCGCGCAGGGCGCGCAGTCCCTCGAGGGCGGGCTCCCACCCGCCGGCCGCGTAGCAGAGCGCGAGGACCGGGCCCCAGGTCCAGGCCGGGGCGCCGACGAGCACCAGCAGCCCACCGACGGCGAACGCGGCGAGGGCGAGGCCGGCCCACCGCGCCTCGGGCAGGCGCAGCAGGAGCGCACGCCGGGGGGCGCGGTCCGGGGTCGTGACGGGACGGGCGTCGAGAGCGGTCACGCCGACACGGTACACACAGATGAACGCTGGTTCATACTTTCATGCCTGACCAACCGCTGAGGTGAGTAGGCTCCCGGGCCATGGGGCACGGGACCGACGGCAGCACCCCGACGCTGTCGAACGACGCCGTCGACGCCGTCGCCCGCACCATGCACGCGTTGTCGACGCCGAGCCGGGTCCACCTGTTGCTGCGCCTGCGCGACGAGCCGCGCACGGTGGGCGAGCTGGTCTCCGACGTCGGCATGGAGCAGTCGGCGGTGTCGCACCAGCTGCGGGTGCTGCGCCACCTCGGGCTCGTGGTCGGCGAGCGGGTCGGACGCCAGATCCGCTACCGGCTGCACGACGACCACGTGGCCCAGTTGCTCGACGAGGCCGTCTTCCACGTCGAGCACCTGACGTCGGGTCGGACCGACCCCTGATCAGGCGAGCGCGGCGACCTCGGGCGCGGGGACGCCGACGGCGTCGTGGAGCAGGGCGACCAGCCGGTCGTCGCGCTCCGGCGAGCCCACCGGTCCCGCGAGCACCGCGGCGCGGTGGAACGCGGCCGTGAGGTGCGGCAGGACCCGGAGGCCGACGACGTACCCGGCGGTGCCGTCGAGCCGCACCCGGCTCCAGCGGCGCTGCGCCCGCGCGGCCCGGGCCAGCAGCCGGCCGGCGAGCGCGTCGTCGGGCTGCACGGCGAGGGCGGCCCGGGCGCACACGGCGACGAGCTCCCACGCGGCGCGCGGATCGCAGCTGCCCGCCGCAGCCAGGGCGGGGACCAGCGGCAGGAGCCGGTCCCGCGCGGCGTCCGAGACGCGGTCGTTGACCTGCTGGGCCAGCGCCGCGAGCGCCGGCGCGGTGCAGCGGGGACGGTCGGAGAACGGCTCGCCCGCCGTCAGGGCGACCTGCTCCATGAGACAGGTCCCCGACTCCGCGCCGGGGTGGGCTCCCCGCGTGAGGCGCTCGGTCACCGTGGACTCCGTCCGTCGGAAGTGGTCGGGGGCCATCCTAAACAGGGATTTCGATCGTTGGGCACCCTGGTTTCGGTGAACCGAAACAGAAGGCTCCGGCGGGCCGACATCCCGACCCGTGCGCGGTCGTACCCGACCCTGCGCCCGACCGACACGTGGGATGTCGCCGCAGCCCCGACCATCACGCCACGCGACCGCCTGGCTACGTTCTGCCACGTGGAGCTCGGCTACCTGACGCACGTGGCGGGCGACCGGCCGGTCCGCGAGGTGTTCCGCGAGACCGTGGAGCTGGCGGTGACGGCGGAGGCGCACGGCGTCGACACGTTCTGGGTGGCCCAGCACCACGGCGGGGCGCTCGAGGGGCTGCTGCCCTCCCCGCTCGTGCTGCTCGCGGCCGTCGCCGCGCGGACGACGACCCTGCGGCTGGGCACCGCGGTCGTCGCCGCGCCGCTGGAGGACCCGCGGCGGCTCGCCGAGGACGCGGCCACGCTCGACGTCCTCTCCGGTGGTCGGCTGGAGCTCGGGATCGGGGCGGGCGCCGACGCCCGGGCGGCCGCGGCGTTCGGGCGCGACCACGGGTGGCGGCACGACGACTGCGGCGCGGTGGCGGACGCGCTGTGCGACCTGCTCGGCGGCGACGCGCTGGTCCCGGCGGCGGCGTCGCTGCGACGTCGGCTCTGGTGGGCGACGTCGTCGCGCGCCGGCGTCGACGCCGCGGCCGCCCGCGGGATCGGGCTGATCTCGGGTCGGCCCGGCATGGAGGGCGAGCTCGGCCGGTACTGGACCCGCTCCCGGATGGACGCCCCGCGCGTGGCGGTGTCGCGGACCGTGGGCGTCGACGAGGACCCGGCGGACGCCCTCGCGCGCTGGGACACCGACCCCGCCCGCGCGTGGGCGACGATGCTCGTCGTGCAGACCCAGCCGGCCCGGGCGCCGTTCGAGGCGCACCGGCGCACGGTCGCCGGGATCGCCGCCGCGCTGCGCCGGGTGCCGGGGCTGCGCTGAGTCGGTCAGGCCACCCGTGGGGCGCACCGGCAGGCGAGGCCCTGCTGGCAGCCGCAGCCGCAGCTCGCGGCGCACCCGCAGGCCGGCCGCAGGTGCCCGGTCGGGTCGGGGCCGAAGAGCACGGAGACGAGGTCGGGCGCGGGGTCGGCCGGTCGGGTCCGCACCCGTCGCGTGACGACGGCGGCCAGCTGCGCCCACGTCCGGCAGGCCGCGCACCCGGCGAGGTGCGCCTCGGCCCGCGCGGTCTCCCGCACCCCCGCCTCGCCGTCGAGACCGGCGGAGATCGCCTCACGACATCGCTCGCAGTCCACGACGGTCAGGTCGTCGCCGGCGCCGCCGGAGTTCCCGGGAACCCGCGGGAGCCGCGCGACGACTGTGCTCACGTGTTCTCCCCCGCCCTGACCCTGCTGTTCACGGTCGCCTTCCTCGCCACCGCGGGCTACTCGCTCGTGCGCCTGGTCGCACTGCTCGCCACCGGCGACCGCGGCGGCAGCCGGGTCGGGGAGCTGGCGCACCTGCTGATGAGCCTCGCGATGCTCGCCATGACGTGGGGTCTCACCGGCGCCCCGTCCAGCCCGGGCGGGGCCCTCCAGATCGTCGTCTTCGCGGTGCTGACGGTGTGGTTCGTGCGACGGATCGTGTGGCCGCCGGCGGGGCACGAGCGCCACGTCGAGGGCTACCACGCGGCGATGTGCGCGGCGATGGCGTGGATGGTCGCGGCGATGCCCGCACTGATGGGCGCCCCGGACGGCGCCTCCGGGGGCCACCACCACGGCGGTGGGGCGGCGGTGGGCGGCCCGCCCGGCTGGGTCACCGGGGTGACCGAGATCCTCGCCGTCGTCTCGCTGGCGGCCCTGGCGTTCTGGCTGGTCCGGGTCGTGCGGCGGGTCCCCGGCGGGGGCTGCGGCCCCGCGCCGGCGGTCCCCGACGACGGGCCGGGCCGGGTCGCGCTGGCGACCCGACCGTCGGTCGCGACCGTGCGTGCGGCGGTCGGACCGCGCCTGGACGCCGGCTGTCACCTCGTGATGAGCGCGGGCATGGCGGTCATGCTCCTCGTGATGTGACGGGGTCGCCGGGGACGGCCCGGGAGTTCCCGGGCGACCGTGCGAGGGTGCTCACGGCGTCGCCCGGGAGCACGGGGCTACCGTGCGGGGCGTGGACGACGCCGCCGTGACCCGGGCCGCCGAGCTCGCCCGGGACGGCGACCGGGCCGCGGCCGCGCGCTTCGTCGAGCTCACCCAGCAGCAGGTCTGGCGGCTGCTGACCCATCTCTCGGACCGCGGCGTCGCCCAGGACCTCGCGCAGGAGACCTACGAGCGGGCCTTCCGCTCGCTGCCCTCCTTCCGCGGCGAGGCACCGGCCCGGACCTGGCTGCTCTCGATCGCCCGACGGGTCGCCGCCGACCACCTCCGGCGCACCGCCCGCCGACCCGCCACGCCCATGGAGCTGCACGACGCCGACGAACCGCTCGGGCGGCCGCGCCACGGCGACGTCGCCGAGGGCGTGGTGCTGCGCGCCGCGGTGGACGCCCTCGACCCCGACCGCCGCGAGGCCTTCGTCCTCACCCAGGTCGTGGGCCTCGGGTACGCGGAGGCCGCAGCGGTGTGCGACTGCCCGATCGGCACGATCCGCTCACGCGTCGCCCGGGCCCGGGCGGATCTCGTCGAGGCGCTCGGCGCGGCGCCGGGCGCCGCCGTGCGGGAGACCCGGGGATGACCTGCGAGGACTGCCGCGAGGAGATCTCGGCCGACCTCGACGGCGAGAGCGACGCCGACGGCCGCGCCGCCGTCGAGGCCCACCTCGGGACCTGCCCCGGGTGCCGGGCCTGGCGGGAGGGCGCCGTCGTGGTCACGCGCTCGGCACGTACCGCCCCCGCCGACCCGGGACCCGACCTCGTCGCGCTCGTGCTCCCGGCCGCACCCCGCCGCCGCGTCGGCCCGTGGGCGGCCCGGGTCGGTCTCGCGGCGGTCGGGGTCGCGCAGCTGGTCCTCGGGGTCCTCGCGCTGACCGGCACCACCGGACACGGGGACGCCGCCATGCTCGGTGCGGACGTGGCGCACATGGGCCACGAGTCCGCGGCGTGGAACCTCGCCCTCGGGGTCGCCTTCCTCGCGGGCGCGCGGTGGGTCCGGCACGTCGCGGGGCTGCTGCCGGTGCTCGGGGCGTTCATCCTCGTGCTCGGCACGCTCAGCGCCGTCGACCTGCTCGCCGGCCGGGTCGAGCCCGCCCGCATCCTCGCGCACGGCCTCGTCGTCGTGGGGTTCGTGCTGGCGCTCCACCTGGGCCGCCGGCCCGCTCCCGCTCCGCGTCCGGCGGCGGACCGGCCGCCGTCGCGCGCCCCCGACGGCCGGGAGCGTCTCCCCGAGGACGCCCGCCGGCAGGACGCGGCCTGACGGCCTCTCCCCGTCACGCGTAGAGCGCCCGCGCGTTCTCCGCGAGCGTGAGCCGGCCCAGCTCGCCGTCGCCCATGGCGGCCTGCAGGCGCACCAGCTCGCCGATCCGGTCGCCCCAGGGCTCGTCGCTCGCGAACAGCACGCGGTCGTGCCCGGTCCCCCGGCGCTCGATCTCGGCGGCGAGCCACCGCGGGGCGAACCCGATGGCCCAGCTGGTGTCGGTGTAGACCTGCTTGCCGGCCGCGATCCACTCGAAGAACCGGCCGCCGACCAGCTTGATGTGGCCACTCATCCCGCCGCCGAGGTGCACCAGGTGCAGCTTCACGTCGTCGGCGTAGCGCTCGACCAGCTCGCCGACCTGGTCGATGTCGGAGGCCGCACCGGGCGAGGTGTGGACGTGGACCACGCGGTCGTGGCGCCGGGCGGTCTCGAAGATCGCGTCGAGCTGCGGACTGCACGCCGGGTCCGTCGCGGACCCGCCGAGCAGGAAACTGATCTTGATGACACGGACCGGGTCCTCGGCGGCCAGCTCGAGCGCCTTCGCGGTCTCGGCCGCGTCCTGCGGGCGGGGCGAGGCCCAGATACCGGCCCGGAGGCGGTCGTCCTTGGCCGCCGCCTCGAGCACGAGCTCGTTCAGCGCGAACGACGGACCGGGGTCGGGCACGCCGTAGTTCGGGATGACGACGGCGAGCTCGGTCCCCTCCGCGTCGAGGTCCTCGCGCAGCTGGTCGATCGTCTCCCGCGCGCCGATGTCCGGATTGACGGGCGGGCCGCCGTAGAACGGGTAGGAGGGCAGCACGCCGAGATGGCGGTGGGCGTCGGCGACGGGGAGTTCGGGCACGCGTCGACCCTGGCAAGCGCGTGTTTCCCGATGGCTGCGTCCGGATGACGCCGTGTTTCGTCCGGCCGGTCACGGCCCGGCTCGGCCGGTGCCGGTGTGGCCGGTCGGGGTGGTCACGGCGGTCTCCGGGGCGCCGCTGCTCATCGCCCGGCTGATCCGGGCCCGACGACGCGGCGAGGTCGGCTGACCAGTCCGGCCACCAGCACCAACGCCCCGGCCGGCGCCACCACGAGCCACGGCGCCGAGAACACGGCCGTCCGCCCCTCGGCGAGCATGGCGCCCCACTCCGGGGTCGGCGGCTGCACCCCCAGCCCCAGGAACGACAGGCCCGCGAGCGTCAGCATCGCGCCCACGAAGCGGGCGGTGAACGCCGCGCGGAGCGGCTCGGCGATCGCGGGCAGCACGTGCACCCGCAGGATCCACGTCGGTCCGGCCCCGAGCGAGCGTGCCGCCAGCACCCAGCCCTCGGCCCGCGCCGCGACGGTGAGCCGGTGCGCCAGCCGCGCGAACGGCGCCCACCCCAGGACCACGAGCGCGAGCACCGCGGGCGTCAGCCCCGGCCCGAGGAGCGCCGCCACGACCAGCCCCACCAGCAGCGTCGGCACGGCGACGACGAGGTCGACCACCGACTGCACGAGCGTCCCCACGATCCGCGCCCGCGTCCCGTCCAGCCACCCCGTCAGCAGCCCGACCCCGACCCCGATCACGAGGCTGACGACGGCCGCGCCGAACCCGAGCCCGACCGTCCACCGGATGCCGCCCAGCACCCGCGCCAGCACGTCCCGGCCCAGCTGGTCGGTCCCCAGCAGGTGCCGTCCCGACGGCGGGTCGAGCCGGTTCGCGACGTCCGTCGCGTCCGTGGGCCACTCGACCACACCGAGCGCCGCGACCACGACGACGAGCAGGACCCTCACCGCGACCTCGGGTCCAGCGCCCGGCCCGCGAGCTCGGTCGCGAGGGTCAGGAGCATCGCCACGGCGAGCACGACGACGAGCCCCGCCTGGATCGTCGGCAGGTCCCGCGAGCCGATGGCCTCCGCGAGCGTCCGGCCGAGCCCGGGGACGTCGAACACGACCTCGACCACCACGGCCCCGCCGAGCGTGCCGGTCAGGAACGGCCCGGCCTCGGCCAGCACCGCGGTCAGCGAGCGCGGGAGCACGTGGACCCCGAGCACCCGTCGTCGGGACAGTCCCTTGGCCACCGCGGTCGCGGTCGACGGGTGCGCCAGGGCGACCCGCGTCTCGGCGCGGACCAGGCGGGCGGCGAGCGCGGCCGGGAAGAGCGCGAGCGTCAGCACGGGCAGCACCGCGCGGTCCGCCGTGCCCCAGCCGAGCGCGGGCAACCACCCGGCCCACACCGCGACCACCAGCACGAGGGCCGGCCCCACCACGAACTCGGGGACCGCGAGCGCGACCGCGCCGACCCGGTCGACGGCCCGGTCGACGACCCGCCCCGGCCGGTCGGCCGCCAGCACCCCGGCCGGGAGACCGACGGCCAGGGCCACCGCCAGCGCGAGCAGCGCGAGCACCCCCGAGACCCCGGTCGCGCCGAGGACGTCCGGCGCGACCGGCGCCCTCGTCGTGAAGGACCGCCCGAGGTCGCCGCGCAGCGCCCCGGCGAGCCAGGCGAGGTACTGCTCGCGCAGCGGCCGGTCCAGGCCGAGCTCGGCGGCCAGCCGCGCCTCGGCGGCCGGGTCGGGCGCCGAGGCGAGACTGCGCGACCGGATCACCGAGCGCGTGACGTTCCCGCCGAGCAGCCGCGGCAGGCAGAACACGACCGCCGACGCGACGAGCAGGACCGGCGGGACGAGCGCCAGGCGCCTCAGGGCGAGCGCCGCGACGGGGTGAGCCACCGGGAGGAGTCCGGTCACCCGGCCGGGGCGAGGGCCGGGAGCACGGGCCGGAGGTCCAGCGGGTCGGCGACGAAGCCGGTCACGCCCTTCTCCACGGCGGTGTTGCGCGGGTGGACGATCGGCACGCCCACGGCGTCGGTGACCAGCATCGCCGCCGCCTGTCGGTAGATGCGCGCCCGCGCGTCCGTGTCGGTCACGGCGCCCAGCTGCGCCATCAGGGCGTCGAAGGCGGGCGAGCGGTACCGGTCGATCGCGTAGGCGCCGCCGGAGGTGTAGTCCGAGGTCAGCGTGCTCGCGGCGTCCGGGTAGTCGGACAGGTAGCTGCGCGAGTTCAGGAACATGTCATAGCGACCCGCGAGGACCTCGGGCTCCTGCGCGTCGTACTCCCCCACCGTGATGTCGGTGGTGATGCCCGCAGCCTGCAACTGCGCGGCGATCGCCTGGGCGAGGACCGGCAGCTCCGGGCGATTGGGGAAGGTCCAGAGGCGCACGCGCAGCGGGTTCTGCGGGCCGTGCCCGGCCTCGGCGAGCAGGGCGCGGGCCGCCGGCACGTCGGCGGGCGGCGGGGCCTGCGTCGACCCGTAGGGCACGGCGGGCCCGAACAGGTCGGACGCCGGCGCGGCGGCCCCGCCGAGGGCCTGCGCGAGGACGTTCCGGTCGAGCGCGGCGGTCACCGCGCGCCGCACGCGCACGTCGGCGAAGGGCGCCGCGGACTGGTTGAGCTGCAGCAGGATCGTGCGCGCCGACGGGAACTCGCTGAAGGTCACCGACGGGTCGGCCCGGAGCCCGGCCCGGGAGGTCTCCGGCAGGCCCTCGGTGTACCCGACGTCGCCCGAGCGCAGGGCCAGCTCGCGGGTCTGCGGATCGCCCACGTACCGGACGTCGACGCGCGCGGAGCGCGCCCGCTCGCCCCAGTAGCCGTCGAACCGCTCCAGCGTCGCGCCCTCGGTGCCGCGGGCCTCGGTCATGCGCAGCGGCCCGGTCGCCGTGTTCACCGGCGACGGCTGCCCGCCGCCCCGGTAGGCCGCCGGCGAGAGGATCGAGGTGGACCCCGAGCTCAGCCGCAGGGGCAGGACCGGGTCGGGCGCGGTCGTGGTGGCGCGGACGGTCATCGGTCCGTCGGCCGCGACCTGCAGGCCGATGTCGGTGATCGCCCGCGGCGGGGCGGGGCGGCCGAGCACGTAGGTCAGGGCCGTGACCACGGCGTTCGCGTCGAGTGCGGCACCGTCGTGGAACCGCACGCCCTCGCGCAGCGCGAACCGCCACGTGGTGCCGTCCTGGGCCCAGGAGGTCGCGAGGCCCGGCACCGGGTTCCCGCGCGGGTCGAGCGCCACGAGCGGCTCGGCGACCCCGAGCTTCGTCAGCAACCCGCCGTCGTCGGCGTCGAAGGCGTAGCCCGCGCGCGGCGGGAACTGCAGGGCGACGGCCGTCCCGCCCTCCCCGGCGGGCGACCCGCCGCAGGCGGACAGCAGGAGGGCGAGGACGACGACGACCGGCGCGAGGGCTCTCACGATCGAGGATCATCTCAGCAGGTGGTGAAGTATTGGTGATCGGCCCGCCCCCGCCCGTGGGACGCTGCCCGCGTGACGACGATCCCCGCCGGCGACCCGGTCGCGGTCGCGGCGACCGAGGCCGTGCGGCGCGGCGACCTGACCGCGCTCCGGCGGCTGCTGGAGGAGCACCCCGGGCTCGCCGCGGACCGGATCGAGGCGTCGACGCCGCAGCCGACGTCGCGCACCCTCCTGCACGTGGCCACCGACTGGCCCGGACACCACCCCCGGGTCGCCGCGACGATCGCGCTGCTCGTCGAGCACGGTGCCGACGTCGACGCCCGCTTCGCCGGCCCGCACGAGGAGACCCCGCTGCACTGGGCCGCGAGCTGCGACGACGTCGAGGCCCTCGACGCGCTGCTCGACGCGGGAGCGGACATCGAGGCGCCCGGCGCCGTCCTGGGCGGCGGCTCCCCGATCGCGGACGCGCGGGGGTTCGCGCAGTGGGCGGCCGCCCGACGCCTCCTCGAGCGCGGCGCGACGACGACGCTGATCGACGCCGCCACGCTCGGCCTCGACGACCGGGTCCACGCCGCCCTCGCGGCCGGCGCGACGGGCGACGAGATCGGCGCCGCGCTCTGGGGCGCCTGCCACGGCGGACGCCGCAGTACCGCGGAACTGCTCCTCGCCGCCGGCGCCGACCCCGACCACGTGCCGCCGTGGTCCGACGGCACGCCCCTCGACGCCGCCCGGGAGGAGGGCGCCGACGACCTCGTCGCCTGGTTGCGGGCGCAGGGCGCACGCTCGGCCCGCGATCTCGGCAGCTGACGTCACTGGCCCGTCGGGCAGGGGCCGACCGGGTGATGCGGCCGCGGATTTCCGGACACCGACGCCCACCGGGCGTCATTGCCGGACATGCCCACCTGCAGTCGTCTTGCATCTGCGACCCGACCGGGCGACCCTCCCGTCCCGTGACCGCCACCGCGCCCGCCCACGCCCGTCGCTTCGCGATGTCGTGGCCGGAGAAGCGTTCCGTCGCCGGGATGACCGGGTTCGTGCTGCTGCTCCACGTCGTCGGCTGGGGCGTCCTCGCCATCGTGATCGCGCCGAACCGGTACGCCCTCGGCGACGCGGGCGTGTTCGGCCTCGGGGTGGGCCTGACCGCCTACCTCCTCGGCGTGCGGCACGCCTTCGACGCCGACCACATCGCGGCGATCGACAACACGACCCGCGCGCTGCTGGCCGATCGGGGCGAGGACGGGAGCCGGCCCCGGCCCTTGACGGTCGGGTTCTGGTTCTCCCTCGGCCACTCGACGATCGTGTTCGTCCTCGTCCTGCTGCTCGGACTCGGCGTGCGCGCCGTCGCCGGCCAGATCGGCGACGACGACTCCCCGCTGAAGGTCGTCGGCGGCCTGGTCGGCACCGCCGTGAGCGGCGTCTTCCTGATCCTGATCGGCGTGATCAACCTCGTGGTCCTGGTCGGGATCGTGCGGATCTTCCGGCGGATGCGCCACGGCGACTACGACGAGGCCGAGCTCGAGCGCCACCTCGACGAGCGCGGCTTCATGAACCGCGTCCTCGGCCGCGTGACGCGGGCGGTGCGCCGGCCCGGCCACATGTACCCGGTGGGCGTGCTCTTCGGGCTCGGTTTCGACACCGCCACCGAGGTCTCGCTGCTCGTCCTCGCGGGCGGCGCCGCGGCCGCGACCCTGCCCTGGTGGGCCGTGCTCGTCCTGCCGGTCCTCTTCGCCGCGGGCATGAGCCTCTTCGACGCGCTCGACGGCGCGTTCATGTGCTTCGCCTACGGCTGGGCCTTCATGCGCCCGGTGCGCAAGGTCTTCTACAACATCACGATCACGTCGCTGTCGGTCGTGGTCGCGCTGGTCGTCGGCCTGATCGAGCTGAACTCGATCGTCGTCGACCAGCTCGGCATCACCGACGGACCGCTCGCCCGGCTCGCTGCCCTGCCCCTCGACGACGTCGGGTTCTGGATCGTCGGGCTCTTCGTCCTCGCCTGGGCGGCCGCCCTCGCCACCTGGCGGTTCGGCCGGGTGGAGGAGCGCTGGGAGCAGGGCCTGCGAGCGGGGCGAGCGGCGGCGACGGGGAGTGTCTCAGTCCCGTCGGACCAGGTAGGTGTCCATGATCCAGCCCTTGCGCTCCCGCAGCTCGGCCCGGGTCGACAGGATCTCGTCCCGCACGTCGCCGAGGCGCCCGCCGATCAGCGTCTCGTCGGGCGTGCCCAGGTAGGCGCCCCAGTAGACGGTCGCCTCGTCGGGCAGGGCGTCGACCCCGTGCTGGTCGGCCCCGTCGAGCATGACGACGAGGTCGGCACGCTCGGCCGGGGTGCCGGCGATGACCTGCCGGGCGGGGGTCACGACGGCGGGTCGTCCCGTCCGGGTCATCGTCACCCGGTGCGCCGCGGTCAGGGCCGCCGGGGCACTGATCCCCGGGATCACCGTCCACGCGACGTCGACGTTCCCGCGCTCGACGATCCGCTCCACGGTGTCGACGGTCCCGTCGTAGATGCCCGGGTCCCCCCAGGCCAGCAGGGCGACCGACCCGCCGTCGGGGACCTCGCCGGCGATCAGCTCCTCGTAGAGCGCGAGGCGCTCGTCGCGCCACTCCTGCGTCGTCTGCAGGTAGCGGCCCTCCTCGGTCGTGCCGCGCTCGCGGTGCGCGTCCTGCCGACGGACGATCCGCGCCTGCGGGGCGAAGCGCTCGGCGAGCGCGGTGCGCGCGTCGGTCAGCTCGTCCGCGGCGCCGCGCTTGTGCAGCAGCAGGACGACGTCCACCGACGCGAGCGCCTCGACGGCGTCGAGCGTGAGGTGGCCGGGCGAGCCGGCTCCGATGCCGACGACGAGGACGGTGCGCATGCCCGCCATCCCACCGCACGACGACGGGCCGCCCCGGACCCGGGTCAGACGCTGCGGTACCCGAGCCGGTCGGGGCCGGAGGCGCCGCCGCGGCGGTCGAACAGGGTGACCAGTGAGCGGTCGCGCGGGACCGGCCGCACGGCGACCCCGTCGAGGTAGGCCCGCCCGACCGCCCGCACGGCGGCGGTGACGGCCGGCCGGGGTCGGGGCAGCCCGTGCGTGACCCGGAGGTTCTCCGGGGAGATCGCCGCCAGGACCTCCGGCCCGAAGGGACGCAGCGGCGCCGGCAGGACCCGGCGCGAGAAGTCCTCCACGAGCGCGTCCGCCACCGCCCGTCCGGCCTCGCTCGGCGCGAACTCCTGCTCCTCGTACCGGTGCATCCACGTGCGGAGCTCCTCCCGGCTGCCCGGGATGTCCCGCAGGTGCTGCCGGACGGCCACCGCCCGCCAGAACCGCCACTGTCCCTCGAGCTCGACCCGGGTGAAGGGGCGGGCCCCGAGGCCGGCCGCGATCTGCTCGGGGTCGAGGGCGAGCGTGCCGAGGGTGTAGAGCGAGTCCTCGTCCCGGATCGGGAAGTGCGCGTGGATCGCGTTGAGCCGCTCGATCCACCGGATGCCCTCCGGGGAGTCCGGGCCGTGCTCGAGGAAGCGGCCGAAGAAGACGATGGTGTCGTCGTTGCGACCCGCGGTGTCCGTGATGATGTCGCCGGTGCCCCGCCGCCACAGGATGCGGCCCATGGTCGGGACGGCGACCTGCTTCATGAACGACACCGTGAACATCGCCAGCACGAGCGCCCGGTGTCCGTGCAGGGTCTCCAGGCTCGTCCGCGCGATCTCGGTGTGGTCGCGCTCCGGGTCGAGCGTGGTGAGCCGGTGGCGCTCCGTCGCGCCCAGGACCCAACGCATGCCGCCTCCGCACAAAGTAGGAACGGTTTCGTGTCAGCTTTGCACCCTGCTCCGGACACGGAGCCGTGTCAAGATGGCTCCCGATGGCACCGGGTGTGACACGACCGCATCGCGGGGTGAGCGCGGCCGAACGCACGGCCGCGCGCCGGACGCGGCTCCTGGACGCGACGCGGGGGCTGATCGCCGAGCAGGGCTCGACGGGCCTGTCGGTCGACGGCGTGTGCACCCGGGCGGAGCTGACCAAGCGCTACTTCTACGAGAGCTTCTCCGGGCTCGACGCCCTGCTCGTCGCGGTGTTCGACGACGCCACGGCCGCACTGCGCACCGCACTGCGGACCGCCCTCGCCGACGCGCCGCCGGAGCTCGAGGACCGCATCCGCGTCGTCGTGCGGTCCGTGCTCACCGCCCTCGCGGCGGACCGCGGCTGGGCGCGTCTGTGGGCCGAGGCGCCCGCCCACGCGACGCTGCGGTCGCGGCGGCACGGGGTGATCGACGAGTTCGTGGCCGCCCTGTCCGGCGAGCTCGCGGCCGATCCGGCCAGCGGGCAGGACCCCGCCGTCACCCTGCTGACGCTCGTGGCCGGGGTGACCGAGGTGGTCGACCGGCGGGCGCTGCACGACCTGCCGATCGCCGACGAGGCCCTCGTGTCCCACCTCGCGGCCGTCGGCATCGCGGCCTGCGCGCCGCTGCGTCCGCGACGCTGACCGGACCTCACGCCCGCGGGTGGAGGCGCACCTCGCGCCGGTCACCGAGATCGACCTCGACGTGTGCGCGGCCCGCGTCGTCCGCGACGACCTCCCCCGCGGCCGCCCCGGAGACGGCGTAGCACCGGCCGGGCACGAGCCGGTCGACGGCGAGCGTGGTGCGCACGGGTCCGGCGCCCGGCCGCAGCACCAGGTCGAGCGCGTCGCCGTCGGTGAGCGCCCGGGCCACGAGGACCTCGGGATACGCCGCCCCGGCCAGGCGTGGTCCGGTCCGCCAGGCCGCCGGGACCGCGCCGTGGCCGACCAGGTCCCGCAGCCCGTGCGGACGCCCGAAGCGTCCGAGGACGGCGTAGAAGTTCACCATCGGGGAGACGCCCGCGATCCGCCGGGCGCCGTGGCTCTCCTCGACGCCCTCCCGCTCGGCGAGCAGCGTCGCGGCCGCGTCCGCCATCTCCTCGTCACCGATCTCCCGCGCGGCCATCGTGATCGCGACCTGGCCGAACGTGTCCCGGCCCAGCGTGTAGTAGCCCGGGTCGAGGCGGTTGACCAGGCGGGGCGGCAGCTGCGGTCGTCCGTCCCGCAGCGCGAGCCCGGTGCGGCGCAGCAGCCACCAGGTGCGCTGGGCCAGGTCGGGGAACGCGGGGTGGAGCCAGTAGGTGGTGTTGAGCGCGACGGCCGCGCCCGCCCAGAAGTTCCACGACAGGCCGAGGTGCCGGGCCCGGACGCCGACGATCCGCCCGTCCGGGCGCAGGAACTCGTGCTCGTAGGCGTGGTGCAGCCGGTCCCGGACGTCCTCGAACAACGCCGTGCCGCGCGCCCGGTCGTGCGCGAGCAGCGCGGTGATCCCGAAGGCGTTGCAGACCGTGTAGATCCAGTTCGGCTCGCACGGGATCAGGGCGTAGTCCGAGCGGGACATCCCGCCGTGCAGCTGACGGGCGAGCGCGGGGAAGTCGTGCGCGTAGGCCTCGTCGTCGGACCAGCGGTAGGTCAGGGCGCCCGGCCGCGAGTAGCGGTCGTCGTTGAGCAGCTCGTAGAGGCCCACCATCGTCCCGTGCCACCCGGTGAGCATGATGTTCTCGTCGGTGTCGAACGGGTCGCGGTTCGTCGAGAGGTTGCCCCACAGGTTCTCGGTGCGCCAGTAGCCCCAGACCCTGCGCAGCAGCATCTTCTCGATCGCGTTGCGCTGGGCCTCGGCGACGTAGCCGGAGAACGCCGGGGTGCGGGTGTACTGCGACATCGCGATGCCGTCGCCGAGCGCCGTCAGCTGGTAGCGCAGCGCGCCCTCGCGGTACTGCTCGAGCACCACGAGCCCGTCGAAGCCGTCGACCGGCTGGAGGGCGACGTCGAGGGAGTACCGCAGGTGCGCGAGGTCCTCCGGGGAGCTCTCGGCGACGGGGAGCGCGCTCGTGAGGTCCGGAGGGCCCCCGACCGCGAACCGGACGCGCGCGAGCTCGGCGTTGATCGCCCGCCCACGGCGGCGCTGCCCGGCGTGCCGCACCCGGTGGACGACGAAGGCGAGCGCCGGCGCGACGACGACCGCCGCCGGGACCGCGACCGGCGCCCACGGCTCGACGCCGCCCGCGGACGCGAGCGGCGCGACACCCGCCGCCAGGAGCCAGACCAGCGGCGGCAGGACGACCGGGCCCGCGTACCACCAGACCAGCAGCGACACCACGAACGCCGCCGCCGCGACCGCGGCGAGCACCGGCGAGCCGGTCGCCACGAACCCGCCACCGGGCACGACGAGCCCCAGCCCGAGCGTCGTCACGACCGGCCCGGCGCCGACCCAGCCCGGCAGAGACCCGACGAGCCAGACCACGCCGTACACGGCGAGCGCGCGGCGCATCCGGCGGGCGGTGACGGGCGCGAACGCGGGGACCTCGGGCAGCAGGACCGTCGTGGTGCGGCCGGTCGCGGTGCTCATCGGGCCCCCTCGGACGGCGCCGGACGCCGGGCCGGCGGGGCGAAGCCGACCTGCACGGGCGCCGTGCCCGGGACCAGCCGATGCAGGACGTCACGGACGACCGCGACCACCAGACCCAGAGCCACGCAGCACGCCACGACGGGCATGCTCGTAGTTGACACGACTTGGTGTCAACTTGTGCTCAGTCCTGCGCGGCGGCCTTCTCCTTGGCGGCCTTCTTCTGGGCCTGCTTGAAGTCGCGCACCTCGGCGAGCGTGGTCTGGTCGACGACGTCGGCGATCGAGCGCCGCGAGCCCTCGTCGCCGTAGCTCCCGGCCGCCTCGCGCCAGCCCTCGGCGTCGAGCCCGAGCTGCTTGCCGAGCAGCGCCGTGAAGATCTGCGCCTTCATCTTCCCCCAGCCGGGGAGGGCGTTGAGGCGTCGGAAGACGTCGCGCCCGTCGGCGGCCTCGGTCCAGATCCGGGTGACGTCGCCGCCGTAGTCCTCGACGATGGCCCGGCACACCGCCTGGACCCGCTCGGCCATCGACCTCGGGTACCGGTGCAGCGCGGGCGGGCCGGTGAACGCCGCGACGAGCGCGTCGTGGTCGTAGTCCGCGATCTTCTCGGCGGTGATCTCGCCGATCCGGTCGGTCAGCAGCGCCGGTCCGGCGAACGCGCGTTCCATCGGGAACTGCTGGTCGAGCACCATCCCGATGAGCAGCGCGAGCGGGTTCTGCGAGAGGACCTCGTCGGCCTCCGGGTCCTGGGCGAGGGTCAGCTGCGGTGCCACGGCGCTCAGCCTAGGGGCTTGCGCAGCACGGCGAACCGGAAGTCGTCGCCGCGCGGGAAGCCGACGCCGGGCTCGCCGTACGGGAACGGCTTGGTCTCCTCCGTGCGCACGTACCCGCGCCGCTCGTACCAGGCGATGAGGTCGGAGCGCCGGTCGATGACGTGCAGCTCCATCGTCGTGGCCCCCGCGGTGCGCGCGTACTGCTCGGCCGCCGCCTGCAGGGCCTTGCCCAGCCCGCTCCCCTGCATCCCCGGGCGCACCGCGAACATCCCGAACACGGCGGTCTCCTCGCCGGCACGGTGGGTCACGGCGCAGCACCCGTCGTGGTCCCCGGCGATCATGAGGTGGATCGACGGGTCGGCGACGTCGGCGGCGAGCAGGTCGCGGGTGGTGCGCGGGCCGTCGATCAGCTCGGCCTCGGTGGTCCAGCCGACCTGTCCGCCCACCCCCCGGTAGGCGGCGTGGACGAGGTCGAGCAGGGCGTCGACGTCCTCGGCGACGGCGGGACGGATCGTGAGCGGGGCACTGGTCACGTCCCGCAGTGTGCGCCCGCCGTCGGGTCGCGGACACCGTCGGGTCGTGCCGGGCGGGGCCCGTGGTCCCCGCGCCGCCGGGAGCGGGGGCGGCCACGCGCGGTCGGCGGGAGCCAGCGGTGTGGCGACCTGCTGACGTCCGACGTCAGCGGTGGCACACGGCTGACATCGCCGCCGCCACGTCCCGCACCACGATCGATCGTCGGCACGCCGCCCCGCATCCCGGTGTGTGTGCGCGACGCCCAAGTCTCCCCGGGACCAGCGTGGCCACCGGCACGACTGTGTGCGCGACGCGCACCACCCGCCGTCGGGAAGGGTTCAGACCCGCTCGAGCTGACCCAGCCCGCGGTCGACGTCCGCGGCCGTGCGGGTCACGACGGGCAGCCCGCGCAGGTACAGCGCGATCCCGCGACGACGGATGGCGAGCGAGACCCGGTGCGTGACGAACGGGTGCCGCAGCACGGCGCGGAGCACCGCCCGGCGGGTGGCCGGACGGCGGGTCCCCCGCATCGTCGCGACGAACGCCGTCGCGAGCCCGCCCTCGGGCGCCGACCGCCGCAGCACCACGGTGGCCGCCAGCGTCCCGCCCGGCTCCGGCACCTTCATCCGGTACTCCCCGTCGACCGGGAAGAACGGCGAGACGTAGAAGTCCTTGTCCACCCGCGCGCGGCCGGCCCCGTCCACGTCGAGCAGGTAGTGGTGCCGGCCGCCGTAGGTGTTGTGGACCTCGGCGACGACCGCGGACAGCTCCCCCGTCGCCGCGTACGCCCAGTACAACGAGATCGGGTTGAACACGTACCCGAACGTCCGCGGGTGGGCGAGCATCAGCACCCGCGCCGGGCGCTCGCGGCCCTGCGCGGCGAGGAACGCGTCGAGGTTCTCGCGGATGGAGCGGTCGGGGTCGCCGAGGTGGTCGGCGCCTCGGAAGGACACGCCCGGGTACGACGGCAGATCGTCCAGGTCGACCAGCCACAGGTACATGCGGTGGGTGAAGGCGTCCTGCAGCGTCTGCGACCGCCGGTGCTCCACCAGGACGTCGTAGAGGGACGTCACCACGTCACCCCGAGCGAGGCGGCGGCCCGCACCCCCGAGGCACAGCCGTCCTCGTGGAAGCCCCAGCCGTGGTAGGCCCCGGCGAAGGCGATCCGGCCGTCGTTCAGCCCGGGCAGCCGCTTCTGCGCCGCCACCGACGCGGGCGTGTAGGCGGGGTGCTCGTAGTCCATCCGCGCGATCACCGTCGACGGGTCGACCCGGTCGGTCGCGTTGAGGGTGACGACGTAGGTCTCGGGGGTGTCGAGCCGCATCAGGCGCGTCATGTCGTAGCTGACCAGCACGCGGTCGTCGCCGGGCACCCGCAGCAGGTTCCACGACGCCCGCGCATCCGGGGCGGTCGGGAGGATCGAGGTGTCGGTGTGCAGCCACGTCTCGTTGGCCGAGTACTCGAAGGCACCCAGCACGGCGGTCTCGTCCGCGGTCGGCGCGGCCAGCATCGACAGGGCGGTCGGCGCGTGCGTGGCGATCACGACCCGGTCGAACGCGTGGGCCACGTCCGCGTCGTCACGGACCTCGAAGCCCTCCCCGACCCGCGCCACGGCACGCACCGGCGTCGACACCTCGACCGCCGACAGCCCCTTCGCGGCCTTCTCCACGTAGCGCGCCGACCCGCCGACCACGGTCTTCCATTGGTGCGAGCCGCCCACGGAGAGCAGCCCGTGGTTCGCCAGGAAGGCGAACAGGTAGCGCGCCGGGTACTGCATCGACAGCTCCGCGCCCGAGGACCACACCGCCGACACCACCGGCACCGCGAACGTGTCCACGAAGTAGCGCGAGAAGCGGTGCCGGCGCAGGAACTCGCCGAGCGTGACCTCGTCGTCCAGGTCGGTGTGCCCCGCGAGCACCCGGCGGGCGGCGCGATGGAAGCGCAGCACCTCGGCGAGCATCGCGAGGTGGCGCGGGTTCGCGAGGTTCCGCCTCTGGGCGAACAGTCCGGCCGCCCCGCGGGCCCCGGCGTACTCGAGCCCGGTCGACTCGTCGCGCACGCTCATCGACATCTCGGAGTCCTGCGTGGCGACGCCGAGCTCGCCGAACAGCCGGATGAGGTTCGGGTAGGTCGCGTGGTTGTGGACGATGAAGCCCGAGTCGACGCTGACGGTCGGCAGGTCGTGGGTGTGCGCGTGCCCGCCGAGCCGGGACTCGGCCTCGAAGAGCGTGACGTCGTGGGCCCGCTGCAGGACGTAGGCGGCCGTCAGGCCGGACACCCCGGCCCCGATCACGGCGACACGGTCACGGGACACGGGCGACTCCTCAGGCTCCGGCGGTCAGCGGGACGGACAGCCCCTCGGGGGCACCGACCGCCATCGCGTTCGCGACGGCGGGTTCGAACGGTTCGAGCCCAAGCGCCGCGAGTGCGAAGCGGGCGGTCAGCCGGTGCCACTCCCCCGCGCGGCGCAGCATGGCGTGGCCGTCGCCGTGCACGTCGAACCGGGCCACCCGGTCGGAGATCGTCGACACCTGCCGGGCGAACCACAGCGACGCACGCGGGTCGGTCATCCGCTCCCGGTCGCCGTGCGCCACGAGCAGCGTCCGTCCGCGCAGGTGCTCCCACGGCTCGTTCCGCTCGATCCACGGCGCCAGGGCCGCGATCCCGACGACGTTCGGGTCGTCCCCCACCCGCAGCGCCGCCCGGGCGCCCATCGAGTGCCCGACCAGCACGACCCGCACGTCGTCGGAGTGCCGACGCCGGAGCTCGTCGAGGGCCCAGCGGGCGTCGACCACCGGGTCGAGATCGGGCGCGTTCCAGCCCCGCACCCGGTACCGCAGCAGATCGGTCGCCACCCCGCGTCGGGCGCCGGCCTTCGCGACGGCCTGCCCGAACGGCACCATCCGCACGTGCGAGAGCAGGAACCCGCCGGCGCCCTGGTGCCCGTCGGGACGTCCGCCGTGCAGCACGAGGACGACACCGGCGCTGCCGTCCCCGGGCGGGGACGCGGCTTCGAGGCGAGGAAGGGTCACGTCCCCATCTTCGGTGCGTTCCCGACGTCAGGTCGGTGCCGGTCGGGAGGTCCTGGTCACGGCCGGGTGGCCGCCGTGGCCAGGTCGGCGAGGTCGGAGGCGCGCAGGCCGGGCCAGCCGTGCACCCGGTCGCGCCACTCCGCGCGGAACGCGGAGGCCCCGGACGCGGCCCCGAGCAGGGCCCCGGCGATCGCCGCGACCGTGTCCGTGTCCCCGCCGCCGCGCACCGCCGCGACCAGACCGGCCTCGGCGTCGGCCGCGCCGGCCACCGCCGCCCACGCCCCCTGCAGCGCCGCGACCACCCAGCCGTTGGTGCCCGCGAAGGCGCCCGGCCCGGACGCCTCGGCCGCGTCGAGCAGCGCGTCCCAGCGCCGCGCCTCGTCGTCGGGCAGGTGGGAGAGGCCGACCCGCGCGTCGGCGCGGCCGGTGGCGATCGCGTGGTCGATCGCGAGGCACCAGAGGACGCAGGCGTCGCCGGCCTGCGGGTCGTGGTGGGTGAGCTCGCTGACCGCGCGCGCCGCGGTCGTGATCGCGTCGCGGTCCCCGAGGTGGGCGAGGGCGACCGGCCCCGTCCGCATCAGCGACCCGTTGCCCCCGCTGCGGCCCGTCCGCCGGTGCACCGCCGTCGCCGCCGCCCGCAGCCGCGCCGCCGAGCCGGGACCCGGCTCCTGCGCGCTCAGCACGGTCGCCGTCTGGGAGCCCACGTCGGCGGGCCCGCCGCGGTACCAGTCGACGAAGCCGTCGGCGATCGCGTCGAGGGCCTCCTCGGTGCGCAGGTCGGCCCTGGTCGCGGCGACCCGTGCGATGACCGCCGCCATCTCGGTGTCGTCGCTCCACTGCCCGGGCGCGTAGTGCCCGAGCCCGCCGCCCACCATCGCCGGCTCGCCGTCGAGGCGGCGCGAGCCGTACTCGTACGGCACGCCGAGCGCGTCGCCGATCGCCCCGCCCTGCAGCGTGCCGATCACCCGGTCCACGTGCTGCTCCAGCGACATGTCGCCTCCCTATTAGCTCACTTCTGCGCCAACCATAGCGCAGAATTGCGCTAACCTGGGCGGCGTGTGGCGCGACGAGACCGGACGAAGCCTCGCGGACTACCCGCACCCGTCGGTCGCCGTGGACGTGGCCCTGCTGACCGTCGTCGACGGGGCCCTGCAGGTCGCCGTGCACCGCCGCGCGGGCCACGCCGCGGGCGAGCTCGCCTTGCCCGGCACGTTCGTCCGGATCGACGAGACCCTGGCCGCGGCCGCCCTGCGGGCGCTGCGGGAGCACATCGGCGTCACCGGCCGGTCCCCCGAGCAGCTGCGCGTGTTCGACGATCCCGACCGGGACGACCGCGGGCGCGTCCTCGCGATCGCCCACGTCGACCTGGTGCCGCGCGACGTGCTCGACGACGACGTCGGCCTGGTCGCCGTCGACCGCCGGCCGCGCCTGACGTTCGACCACGACGCGATGGTCGCCGCGGCGGCGGAGCACGTGCGGGCGCGGTACCGGCGCGACCCCGACCCGGCCGGGCTGCTCGGCGCCGCGTTCACGCTCGCCGAGCTGCAGGGGCTGCACGAGGCCGTGCTGGGCGCCCCGCTGCCGAAGGACACCTTCCGCCGCCACGTGCTCGCCGACCTGGAACCGACCGGCGGGGTCCGCACGGGCACCGTCGGGAAGCCGGCGCGGCTCTACCGCCGCGCGGGCTGATCGGCGATCGACTCCTCGTCGACGAACTCCAGCAGGTCGCCGGGCTGGCACTCCAGGACGCGGCACATCGCCTCCAGCGTCGAGAACCGCACCGCCTTCGCCCGGCCGTTCTTGAGCACCGCGACGTTCGCCGGCGTGAGCCCGACCCGCTCGGCGAACTCCCCGACGCTCATCTTGCGCCGGGCCAGTTCCACGTCGATGCGCACGACGATCGCCATCAGATGACCGCCTCGAGGTCGGCCCGCAGGACGGTCGCGTCGCGCAGCAGCCCGCGCATGACGACCAGCAGCAGCCCGACGACCGCGCCGAGGAGCAGGACCACGAGGAACGCGAGCGCGTCGCCCGGGTCGTCGCCGCGCCACACCGCCACGCCGCCCACCCCGAGCAGCACCACCCACCCGGCGGCGACCGCGACGATCATCGCGTCGACCCACGGGAGCGAGGCCGGGCGGAAGATCCGGTCGTCGCGGACGAGCCCGAGCAGGCGCCAGGTGCTCACGACGACGACCTGCAGGCACAGCACCCAGAACACCGCCAGCGCCGTGAGGGGCCACCGCCACGGCGCCGCGGACGGCTCCTCGGCCGCGAGATGGGCGAACTCGCCCGGGAGCGAGAACGTCTGGAGCACGAGCAGGAGCGCGAACAGGGCGACGAGCATCGCCCGGAGCAGGGCCACCACACGACGATCGAGCGACATCGGTCGAGTATCGCGCTCTATCTATCGACTATCAACAGGTGCGTCGTGCCGAACCGAGCCGGGCGCCCACGCGAAGATCGGACCGACACCTGCCGTCCGCGAAAGGACACTCCCCCATGAAGGCCGGAGACACCGCGCCCGACTTCTCGCTCGCCGACGACAGCGGGGCCACCCGCACCCTGTCGGAGCTGCTGACGAACGGGCCCGTGGTCCTGTTCTTCTACCCGCTCGCGAGCTCCGGCGGCTGCACGCAGGAGAGCTGCCACTTCCGGGACCTCGCGCAGGAGTTCGCCGAGGTCGGGGCGCAGCGCGTCGGGATCAGCGCCGACTCGGTGGAGAAGCAGCACACGTTCTCGCAGGCGAACTCGTTCGACTACCCGCTGCTCTCGGACCCGAAGGGCGAGGTCGCGAAGCAGTTCGACGCGAAGCGCTCGTGGCTGCCGGTGCTGCCGATCAAGCGCAGGACCTTCGTGATCGACACCGACCGCACCGTGCTCGAGGTGATCACCGGCGAGATGAAGTTCGACGAGCACGCCGACTCCGCGCTCGCCGTGCTGCGCAAGCGCCGCGAGAACTGAGCCGTCGTTCCGAGCGAAGGGCACCTCCGGTCACGTAGATCGACCGGAGGTGCCCTTCGCTCGTTCCGGGGCCGGGTTCAGCCCATCGGCGCGTGGATCGAGTCCGCGGCGATCCGCAGGATCACCCGCGTCTCGTCGGGGTTGCCGGAGAAGACCGGGTAGGGCCGGCCGAGGTAGCGCTGCGAGTCTGCGGCGAACCGTCGGTCATGAGCGTGGCGATGGAGCACGGCGCCGGGCGGCGCAGCAGCTCGACGAGGGCGTCGGGGAGCAAGGTCACGGGTGACTCCTCAGGTCGCGCGGGCGGGGGCGGAACCGGGCGGCAGCGGGAAGAACCCGCTGGTGCGCTCGACGTACTCGGCGTATCCGGGCCGGTCGGACATCCCCTTCTCCGTCAGCTCCTTGCCGGTCACGTTGACGAGCAGATAGCTCATCAGCAGCGGCCCGACGACGGTGACGAGCCCCGCCGGGTGTCCGACCGCCACCAGGAAGATGCCCCACCAGACGCAGAAGTCGCCGAAGTAGTTCGGGTGCCGCGTGTAGCGCCAGAGTCCCGAGTCGAGGATGCGGCCCCGGTTCTCCGGGTTCGCCTTGAACCGCGCGAGCTGGGCGTCGCCGACCGACTCGAAGAAGAACCCGACGAGCCAGACGAGCGCGCCGAGGACCAGCAGCACGGGGACCGTCGAGGCGCGCACCATCGCCGCGAGCACGGGCAGCACGACCACGAGCTGCACGCAGGCCTGGGTGAGGTAGACCTTGCGGACGACGGTCCACGTCGTCGCGCCCGGCGCGTGCCCCTCCCCGAGCATCTCCGTGTAGCGCGGGTCCTCGCCCTTCCCGTGGTTGCGCCACCCGATGTAGATCGCGAGCCGCAGGCCCCAGATCACCGGCAGCAGCAGGGCCACGAGCCGCACCGTGTCGTTCCCGACCCCGAGCAGGCCCGACGTCACGTACGCGGACACGGCGACGAGGGCGAACCCCAGCCCCCACGTCACGTCGACGACCGAGTGCTTCCCCACCGCGCGTGCCACCAGCAGCGTCACCGCGAAGGTCACGACGACGACGCCGACCGCGACCGCCAGCAGGATGCCGGCGGCCGCCCAGTCGAAGCTCATGACGCGGGAGTACCCACGTTCTGCGCCGACGGTTCGAACGTGGCGCGCGTCGCGGGCATCCCCGAGCGTCCGGTCGCCGTCGGGCGGGCCAGCAGGATCTGGTCGACGCCCATCCGGTTCTCCTCGAACGCGAGCGCGGCGCCCACGAGGTAGAGCCGCCACATCCGGGCGCCCCGCTCCCCCGCCAGCTCCACCGCGCGGTCCCAGTTCGCCTCGAGCGTGGCGATCCAGGCGCGGCAGGTCGGCACGTAGTGCTCCCGCATGACGTGGACGTCGCGCACCTCGAGGCCGGCCCGCTGGAGCAGCGTGAGCGTGTCCCCGACGGGGCGCATCACCATGTCCGGGGTCACGTAGGTCTCGATGAACGGCCCGCCGCCGGGGTGGTCGCCGGGACGGCGGGACATCTGCTGCACGAGCGCGCGCCCACCGGGGCGCACCGCGCCGAACAGGATCGAGGCGAACGTCGGGTAGTTCCCGTCGCCGACGTGCTCGCCCATCTCGATGCTCGAGACCGCGTCGAACGCGCCGTACTCCTCGATCTGGGTGGGCACGTCGCGGTAGTCGATCAGGTCGACCTGCACCTTGTCGGCCAGGCCCTCGGCCCGGATCCGCTGGTTGATGTGGTCGCGCTGCTCGGTCGCGATGGTCACGCCCCGCACGTGGGCGCCGAAGTGCTTCGCGGCGTGGATGGGCAGGGAGCCCCAGCCGCAGCCCACGTCGAGCAGGGTGGAGCCCGGACCGAGCCCGAGCTTGCGGCAGATCATGTCGAGCTTGGCGTCCTGCGCGGCGACGAGGTTCTCCGCGGTGAGCGGCGCGGCGAGGTCGGTCCAGTACCCCGACGAGTACGCCATGTTCCGGTCGAGGATGAGCTCGTAGAAGTCGTTGCCGGCGTCGTAGTGGTGGTGGATCACCGCCCGGTCGCGCAGCTGGGAGTGCAGCTTCGCGAACCGCGGGAGCCGGATCGCCTCGGGCGGCGCCGCGGGCCGCGGACCGAGCAGCCCGAGCGTCGCCGCCCCCGCGAGGACGGCGGGGAGCTCGGTGACGCCGGGCCGGCGGGGCCGCACCGCGCCGTCGCGGACGAGGCCCCAGATCGCGGTGAGGCCCTCCTGCAGGTCGCCCTCGACGTCGAGGTCGCCCGAGACGTACGCGTGGGCCAGGCCCATCTCGCCCGGCTGCCACAGCAGGCGCCGCAGGGCCCGGCGGTGCGCCAGGACGACGACGGGGGCACCGGACGCGCGGCTCGCCCCCGCCTCGCTGCCGTCCCACGCGCGGATGCGCACGGGGAGCGCCCCGTCCACGAACCTGCTCGCCGCGCGGACCACCCGTGCTGCTGCGCCTGCCATCCGTCCTCCCACACCGTTCGTCCGACCTCGGCAGGATCATCGCGCCGGACGCCCGCCCGGTTCGGGCGGCGCGGAGAACTACTCATGCGGGTACGGCGGAGGACAGGCCATGATCCGGGGCATGTCCTCCCAGGCGCCGCAGCCTCCCCTGCCCGACGAGGGCCCGTCCCCGCTGGCCGCCCCGCCGCCGGAACCGGCGGCCGCACCTGCCGTCGGGAACGCCCCGGAGGCCCCGCAGCACGCCGAGCAGCCCCGCCCGCACCCGACGGTGCGGCGCATCGCGCAGGGCCACGACCGGCGACCGCCGGGACGCCCGATGCGGCTGTGGCGCAAGCTCGCGATCTGGGTGCTCTACGCGCGGCGCGACCGCGGGTTCTGGTACGGCTTCGCGATCGACCTGCTGTGGCCGGTGCTCATGGCCGTCGCGCGGTGGGACTTCCGGGGCGGGCGCCACGTGCCGCCGCAGGGCGGCGTGCTGCTCGCGGTCAACCACCTCTCGCACGTGGACCCGATCGTGCTCGTCGCCTACTGCATGGCGCAGGGCCGCATCCCGCGCTTCCTCGCGATGAAGGAGCTGTGGGGCATGCGGGTCGTGGGCGCACCGCTGCGCGGCGGCAGGCACATCCCGGTGGACCGGAAGGCCTCGGGCATCGAGGCCTACCGGGCGGCGGTCGACGCCGTGAACCGCGGCGAGTGCGTCGTGGTCTACCCGGAGGGCGGCTTCCCCGACGAGTCCGACGGCTGGCCGCAGAAGGCCCACACCGGGATCGCGCGCATGGCGCTGGAGACCGGCGCCCCGGTGGTCCCGGTCGGCCAGTGGGGGTCGAACCACCTGCTGCCGCCGCAGGCGAAGGCCGGGACCCTCGTCCCCCGCGCCACCCTGCGCGTCCTCGCCGGCGAGCCGGTGGACCTCGCCGACCTCGTCGGGAAGCAGAAGCGCGGCAGCGCCCTGCGCGAGGCGACCGACCGGATCATGTCCCGGGTCACGGAGGAGTTGGCGACCCTGCGGGGCGAGGCGCCTCCCACCTCCTGAACGACGACAGGGGCCCGGTGCGGACGTCGCACCGGGCCCCTGTCGGCGGAGACCTAGCCGCTGATCTGCTTCTTCATCTCCTCGACCACCGACGGGTCGACCAGCGTGGAGGTGTCGCCCAGCTCCTCGCCCTCGGCGAGGTTCTTGAGCAGGCGACGCATGATCTTGCCCGACCGGGTCTTCGGCAGGTCGTTCGCGAAGATCACCGTGGCCGGGCGGGCCAGCTTGCCGATCGACTGCGCCACCTGCTCGCGCAGGGCCTGCTCCAGCTCCTCGGTGCCCGTCTTGTCCCCGGTGAGCGACACGAAGGCGACGATGGCCTGGCCGGTGTCGGGGTCCTTGCGCGCGGCGACCGCGGCCTCGGCCACGTCGCCGTGCTCGACCAACGCGCTCTCGATCTCGAAGGTCGAGAGCCGGTGGCCCGACACGTTGACGACGTCGTCCAGGCGGCCCATCAGCATGATGTCGCCGTCCTCGTCGTACTTCGCGCCGTCACCCGCGAAGTAGGCGTCCGAGTACTTCGACCAGTAGGTCTCGCGGAAGCGCTCGTCGTCCTTGTAGAGCCCGCGCATCATCCCGGGCCACGGGGCCGTGAGCACGAGGTTGCCGGTCTGCTCGACCCCGAGCACGTTGCCCTCGTCGTCCCGGATCTCCGGCCGCACGCCCGGGAAGGGCTGCTGGGCCGAGCCCGGCTTCATCGTCGTGATGCCGGGCAGCGGGGTGATCAGGATGTGCCCGGTCTCGGTCTGCCACCAGGTGTCCATGATCGGCGCCTTGTCGCCGCCGACGTGCTTGCGGTACCACTCCCAGACCTCGGGGTTGATCGGCTCACCGACGCTGCCCAGGATCTTGATCGACGACAGGTCGTGCGCCTGCGCGTGCTGCTCGCCCCACTTCATGTGGGAGCGGATCGCGGTGGGCGAGGTGTAGAGGATCGTCACCCCGTACTTCTCGATGATGTTCCACCACACCTCCTTGTCCGGGTAGCCCGGCACGCCCTCGTAGAGGACGGAGGTGACGCCGTTGACCAGCGGTCCGTAGGTGATGTAGCTGTGCCCGGTGATCCAGCCGATGTCGGCGGCGCACCAGTAGACGGAGTCGTCCTTGACGTCGAAGACGAGGTTGTGGGTCGTGGAGACACCGACCAGGTAGCCGGCGGTGGTGTGCACGACGCCCTTGGGCTTGCCGGTGGAGCCGGAGGTGTAGAGGAGGAACAGCAGGTCCTCGGACTCCATGGGCTCGCAGGGGCAGCTCTCCGCGTCGGAGGACTCCCCGTCGATCAGGTCATCGAGGTAGACGTCCCGGTCGTTCATCGGGATGTCGTTGCCGGTGCGCTTGACGACGACGATCTTCTCGACCGTCGTGCTGCCCGCCCCGTCGAGGCCCTCGTCGGCGTTGGTCTTCTGGGCGGCGGTCTTGCCGCCGCGCAGCGCCTCGTCCTGGGTGATGAGGACCTTGCACTCGAGGTCGTTGCACCGCTCGGCCACGGCCTTGCCCGAGAACCCGCCGAACACGACGGTGTGCGGGGCGCCGAGCCGGGCGCACGCGAGCATCGCGACGACGGCCTCGGGGATCATCTGCATGTAGATGCCGACGGGGACGCCCTTGCCCACCCCGAGCTTCTTCAGCCCGTTGGCGAAGCGGACGACCTGCTCCTGGAGCTGCGCGAACGTGATGTCGTGCGCGTCCGCGAAGTCGGGCCCGTCGTCGGGGACGACGTGCAGCGCGACCTTGTCGCCCTGCCCGTTCTCGACGTGCCGGTCGACCGCGTTGTAACAGGCGTTGAGCTTGCCCCCGACGAACCACTTGGCGTAGGGCAGCTGCCAGTCGAGCACCGTGTCGTACGGCTCGAACCAGCTGATGCGTTCCTTCGCCTGGGAGTCCCAGAACTCCTCGAGGTCCATCTCCTTCATCTCGGGACGCACGTTGGCGGTCTTCGACAGCTCGGGGTCCGGCGGGTACGTGTTTCCCTGACTCGAGCCCTGCTCCGACATCCGCTGGCCTCCGGTTCCTCGCTCTATCCACTGGCCGGGCGGGCATGACCCTGTGCGCAGCGTCACGACGCCGACCCGGTGGGGCAACCCTGCCACGATCGACGTGCCAAGGTCCCCTTCGTCCGGACGGCGTGTTCCCCGTCGAGCCGGAGTGCAACCCGTCACAGTGACGCCGCGGCCGGTGTACCGATCCGGACGCCAGACTGTCCGCCGTGATCGATCGACTGCCCGCCGTCGCCGCGCGGCTCGCCCCGGTGTTCCGCGCGGCCGGCTTCACCGTCGAGGGCGTGGCGGAGGCGCTCGGCGCCGAGGCCGGGGCCGCCCTCGACCGCGGCGAGCCGGAGCCCGCCCGCCGCTCCCTTCCCGACGCCGGGTCCTTCCGTACCCTGGTGCGCCTGTTCCTGCTCGGCGAGCCGGTCACGGACGACGAGGCCGCCGCGGCCGTCGCCCCGGTCGCCGTGGACGAGCTGGTCGACACCGAGCTGCTCCGCCGGACGCCGGACGGGGTCGCCGCCGGGCTGGATCTGCGCCCCCACGCCGACGAGCACGGCTCCTGGTGGGTGATCTCGGACCTCGACGTCGGCGACGGCAAGGCGACCGAGCACGTGCTCGGCGCCGGGGCGGCCTCCCTGTCGCTCGCCCGGGCGACCGTGCGGCGGCCGGTGGCCACCCTGCTCGACCTCGGCGCCGGCTGCGGCGTGCAGACCCTGCACGCGTCGGGCCACGCGGGCTCCCTGACCGCGACCGACGTCTCCGACCGCGCGAACACCCTCGCCCGCGCGACGTTCGCGATCTCCGGCGTCGACGTCGAGGTGCGCACCGGCCCCTGGTGGGAGCCGGTCGAGGGCCGCCGGTTCGACCAGGTCGTCTGCAACCCGCCGTTCGTGCCCGGCCCGCCCGCGGTCGAGCACGTCTACCGCGACTCCGGGCTCGGCGGCGACGGCGCCTCCGCCCTCCTGGTGTCCACGCTCCCGGGCTTCCTGACGCCGGGTGGGGTCGGCCAGCTGCTCGCGTCCTGGCTGATCACCGGCGCCGACCTGGAGGCCGCGGAGCCCGGCACCGGCTGGACGACCCGGCCACGGCGCTGGATCGAGGACGCGACCGCGGCGGCCGCGCCGGGCGGGCTGGACGCCTGGGTGGTGCAGCGCGACGTGGCCGACCCGGCGCTGCACGTCGGCACGTGGCTGCGCGACGCCGGCGTCGACCCGGCCTCCCCCGCCGGCCGGGCGCGCAGCGCGGAGTGGCTGGACTTCTTCGCCGCGCACGACGTGGTGGGGATCGGCTTCGGGTTCGTCACGGTGCGTCGGACCGACGGCCCCGACGTCCCGGGCACGGTGGTGTTCGAGGACATGCGCCAGGCGATCGGCGACCCGCTCGGGCCGGAGATCGAGGCGTGGCTGGACCGGGTGGCGTGGCTGCGCACGCACGACCTGCGCGACGAGCCGCTCGTCGCCCCGCCCACGACGGCCCTGGAGCGCGGCTACACCGGGTCCGACGAGGGCTGGCGACGGATCGGGGGCACGCTCGTGCGGCTCGACGGCCCGCAGTGGCGCCACGACCTCGACGAGCTCGGTGAGTCCCTGCTCGCCGGCTGCCGGGGCCACCTGCCCCTGGCCGACCTGCTCGGGCTGCTCGCCGTCGCCCACGGCCGGGACGCCGAGGAGCTCACCGCGGCCGCCCTGCCCGTCGTCCGGGACCTGTTCCTGCACGGCCTGCTGGTGCCGCGGGACGGGGTGTGAGGGCCGTCGTCGCCCGGGTGACCGAGGCCTCGGTCACCGTGGCCGGCGAGGTGGTCGGCGCCCTCGACGGGCCCGGGCTGCTCGTGCTGCTCGGGGTGCACCGCGACGACCCCGCCCGCGGGGACGAGCCGGTGACGACGATGGCCCGGAAGCTGCACGAGCTGCGGATCCTCGACGGCGAGCAGAGCTGCGCGGACACCGGCGCCGGACTGCTCGTGGTGAGTCAGTTCACGCTCTACGGCGAGACGCGCCGGGGTCGGCGACCCTCGTGGTCGGCGGCCGCGCCGGGCGAGGAGGCGGAGCGGGTCGTCGGGGCCGTGGTCGACGCGCTGCGGGCGCGGGGCGCGACGGTGGCCACCGGGAGGTTCGGCGCGGACATGGCGGTGGCATCCGTCAACGACGGACCTTTCACCGTGCTGGTCGAGGTCTGACCGATCCCGCCCGACCGGTTGTCCCGGAATGACCGGAAGCACGCGTCAGCACCGTCACAAGCGGCTATCCCGACGCGAGCCGGGTGCGCGGGAACGATCGCGCGCCACCGCGCGTTCGACCATGTGACGCGGCGCGCCAGACCCACGCCGCGCAGGGAGGATTCCATGACGGCGACACTCGCCCCGCGGACGTCTCGCAGCGACGTACCTGCTGAGGCCGTCCTGCCCGAGTCGACCCCCGACGGCGCCGAGACCTCCGAGAGCACCGAGACCACCGCGTTGCAGACCGAGGCCGAGATCCAGAGCGACCTGGACGCCCAGAGCCCGGCCGCCGATCTCGTCCGTGTCTACCTCAACGGTATCGGAAAGACCGCCCTGCTGACGGCCGCCGACGAGGTGGAGCTGGCCAAGCGCATCGAGGCCGGCGTCTTCGCCGCGCACCTGCTCGAGGTCGCGGGCGCCGAGATCGACGCGGAGCGGGCCAAGGACCTGCGGATGGTCGCGCGCGACGGTCGTCGGGCCCGCGCGCACCTGCTCGAGGCGAACCTGCGGCTCGTGGTCTCGCTGGCCAAGCGCTACACCGGCCGCGGGATGCCGCTCCTCGACCTCATCCAGGAGGGCAACCTCGGCCTGATCCGGGCCGTGGAGAAGTTCGACTACGCCAAGGGCTTCAAGTTCTCGACCTACGCGACGTGGTGGATCCGCCAGGCCATCACCCGCGGCATGGCCGATCAGGCCCGCACGATCCGCCTGCCCGTCCACCTGGTCGAGCAGGTCAACAAGCTGGCCCGCATCAAGCGCGACCTGCACCAGACCCTCGGGCGTGAGGCCACGAACGAGGAGCTGGCCGAGGAGTCCGGGCTGGCCGTCGAGAAGGTCGCCGACCTGCTCGACCACAGCCGCGACCCGGTGAGCCTCGACATGCCGGTCGGCTCCGAGGAGGAGGCTCCGCTCGGGGACTTCATCGAGGACGCCGAGGCCACCGACGCCGAGTCCACGGTGATCTCCGGCCTCCTGCACGACGACATGCGGCGGGTCATCGCCACGCTCGACGAGCGCGAGCAGAACGTGATCCGGCTGCGCTACGGCCTCGACGACGGCCAGCCCCGCACGCTCGACCAGATCGGCAAGCGCTTCGGGCTCTCCCGGGAGCGCGTCCGCCAGATCGAGCGCGAGGTCATGTCCAAGCTGCGCGAGGGCGACCGGGCCCGGCGGCTCAAGGCCTACGCCGCGAGCTGACACCCAGCGCGACACCGACGGCCGGTGCCGGACCCCCGACGGGGTCCGGCCCGGCCGTTCGTCGTCGCGCAACCGCTCTCGTGGTGACGCGCTGCTCCGGAATCGAGTCGTCCCGGCCCGGACGACCCGCTCTCTCGGCCGCTTGACCCCTCCGAGCGGGCGGGCGCATGCTCCTCTGGACGCAGCGCGTGTGACGCGATGCACGCCGGGACGGCGGTACCGCTCCCGGCCACCGACACGGTGACCGCAGCCCGGTCACCCGCGACGAGGGGCCGGGACGGCCGGGGGCCGTCCCGGTTCCTCGGCTCCCTCAGCGTGTCTCGCCGGTGAGCACGACCCGGCGCTGACCGAGGTCCGCGTCCAGCGGCAGGTCGAACGCGGGGTAGCGCAGCTCCCGGGTGCACGGCCCGGTCGAGGTCGACGTCTGCGTGATCCGCACCGTCACCTCCTCGGCCGTCTGCGCGGCGATCGCCGCCGTCGCCTCGGTGCACCCTCCCGCCCGGCCGTAGACCCCGAGGGTGCGCGGCCCGGTGGTCCAGACCAGCGTGGGGAAGCCGGCGGGCAGCCCCGTCGTCGTGACCCGCGCGGGGTCGAGCGCGGTGCCGCCCGGTGGCGGTGCGGCCACGAGCGGGTCGACCGGCACCGGCGGGGTCGACGTCCCGCCCGGCGGGGCGCCGGTGGGCACCGTGGCCGGCGACGGGTCCCCGGACGGCGCGGAGCCGCCGCCGCACCCGGCGGTGAGCACCAACGTCACGGCGAGCAACACGATCATCGGCAGGGCGCGCATCGCCGGCGATCGTCCCCCACGCGCCTCCCGGGCACCGGGTGCCTCACCCGCACGGGTCACGCGCCGAGTCGGCGCGGCCCGTCGTCCCGGGGCCCGGGTGGCGGCCCGAGCACGGCACGCATGGACGTCGGGTGCACTCCCCGTTCGGCCACCAGGACGGGGTCGAGCACCAGCGAGCGCAGCTCCGGCACGTGGTCGGCGAGCTGGCCGACGCGCAGCAGCAGGTCCTCGAGCGCGGCGAGGTCCATCGGCCGTGCCCCGCGGTAGCCGTCGAGCATCGGGGCCGCCCGCGGGGCGCGGACCAGCGTGTGGGCGTCCATCGTGGAGAGCGGCGTGGCGCGGTAGGCGCGGTCGCCGAGCAGCTCGGTGACCACCCCGGCGAGCCCGAAGGACACCAGCGAGCCGAACGACGGGTCGTCGCGCAGTTCCACCACCACCGGCATCCCCGGCGGCACCTGGACCTGCACGTCGACCTCGGGCGACCCGGACAGGTCGGTCAGCTGCTGGTAGGCGTACGCGACCGACTCGTCGTCGGACAGCCCCGTGCGCACACCGGCGAGGTCGGAGCGGTGCCGCCAGGTGCGGACCACCGTCTTGACCACGACCTCCCCGCCGCCCTGCTCCCGCAGCGCCGCGGCGGCCTCGACCGCCTCGTCGCGTGTGCGCGCGCGCCGGAACGGGGCGATGTGGATGCCCACCCGGCGCAGCAGCTCCGCGGTCTGGTCGTCGTCGAGCACGAGCGCGGTCGAGATCGGCCCGAGGTCGTCGACGAAGGCGCGGGCGGCGGTGAGGTCGCACCCGGGCGGGACCACGAAGTCGCCGACCGGACGCTCCAGCCACTGCGTGTAGCGCACCACCCGGGCCAGCGCGATCACCGCGCGCTCCGGGGACGGGTAGGAGGGGACGCTGCCGCGGGCGGGCACCGCGGAGCCCCCGAGCTCGGAGGGCACCACCAGGTGCTCGGGGACCCCGGACGAGGCCAGGAAGGTCGTCGTCACCGGCTTGTCGGCGCTCGTGACCACCTCGGCCAGGGCGTCGGCGTGCTCGGCGCCGTCGGTGGCCACCGGCGGCGAGAACACGATCACCAGCGCGTCGCACCGGTCGTCCTCGAGGGCCTGCAGGGCGGCGTCGGCGAGCTCGGCGGGGTCGGCCATCGACCCGACGTCCACGGGCGGGAAGGCCAGGTACATGCCGTGGGCGAGCGCGACGTCGGAGGCCAGCACCCCGAGGGCGCTCGAGTTCCCGACGACGCCGATGCGCGGGCCCCGCGGCAGCGGCTGGTTGGCCACCAGCAGGGCCACGTCGAACAGCTCGTCGACCGAGCTGACGCGGATGACGCCGGACTGGTCGAACACGGCCGCGACCGACGCCTCCTCCAGCGGCGACGTGCTGGCCGCGAGACCGGGCGTCGCGTGCCGCCCGGAGGCGACCGCCACGACGGGCTTGCGGCGGGCCAGCCGGCGGGCGACGCGGGCGAACTTGCGCGGGTTGCCGAAGCTCTCGAGGTAGAGCAGGACGACGTCGGTCGTCGGGTCGGTGTCCCAGTACTGCATGAGGTCGTTGCCCGACAGGTCGGCGCGGTTGCCCGCCGAGACGAACGTCGAGAGCCCGAGCCTGCGCTGCGCGGCGGCCGCGAGGATCTGGATGCCGAGGGCCCCGGACTGGCAGAAGAACCCGACCCGTCCCGGCGGGGGCAGGGTCGGGGCGAGCGAGGCGTTGAGCCGCACGGCGGGGTCGAGGTTCACCACGCCGAGCGCGCTCGGCCCGACGACGCGCATGCCGCGCGAGCGGGCGTCGGTCACCAGCTCGCGCTGCCGGGCGATGCCCTCCTCCCCCGCCTCGCCGAAGCCCGACGTCACGACGACGAGGGCCCGGACCCCCTTCTCGAGGCAGCCGTCGACCACTCCCGGGACCTCCTCCGGAGGCACGGCGAGGACCGCGAGGTCGACGTCGTCGGGGATGTCGGTGACGGTCGGGTAGGCCCGGACGCCGCGCACCGAGCGCGCCTCCGGGTTGACCGGGTAGACGGGGCCGGTGAACCCGCCGAGCAGCAGGTTGCGCAGCACGACGTGGCCGAGCTTGCGCTCGTCGGCGGACGCGCCGACCACGGCGACCGAGCGCGGCGTGAGCACGTTCGCCACCGACCGGGCCTCGGCGGCCTGCTCGCGGGAGCGCCGCACCTCGGTGGAGCGGTCGGTCGCGGCCACGTCGAACTCGAGGTGCAGCGTCGAGCCGTCCAGCGAGCGGGTCACGTCGTAGCCGGCCTGGCGGAAGGTGTGCACCATCGCGCGGTTCTCGGAGAGCACCTCGGCGACGAACCGGCTGATGCCCACCTCCTCCGCCGCGGCCGCCAGGTGCTCCAGCAGGATCGAGCCGAGCCCACGGCCCTGGTGGTCGTCGCGGACCACGAACGCGACCTCGGCCGACGGGTCGTCCGCCCCGAGGCGCACGTAGCGCCCGATGGCGATGATCTCATCACCGAGCCACAGCACGAGGGCCACCGAGTCGTGGTGGTCGACCTCGACGAAGCGCTTGAGGTCGCGCGGCGGGATCGTGGGGTAGGGGCTGAAGTAGCGGTAGTAGCGGGTCCGCTCGGAGAGCCGGGCGTGGAAGGCGACCACGGCGTCGGCGTCGTCGGGTGTGATGGGCCGCAGGTGTGCGGTGGCGCCGTCGGCGGCCACCACGTCGGCCTCCCACTGCCGGGGGTAGGGCGCGTCGGGGACGGCCGCGACCGGGGTGGTCGCCGCGTCGAGGCTCGAGACCTCGGTGGTCGACCAGGCCGGGGATGAGCTCATGGGTTCAGTCCAGGACGTTCTGCGGTTCGAGTCCGTGCAGCGGGAACACCGCGCGGCGGGTCTCCAGGACGAAGCGATCGACGTCGATCTCGGTGTAGCCGCCCCACGGCGTCCAGTCCGTCGGGGCCTCCTCCGTCATCGTGGTGGGCAACGGCCGGTTCGTCAGCGTGGCGGCGTGTGACGTCCATTCCGCCGGGATGGTGCGGTCCGGGTCGACGTCGCGGTCGAGCACCGTCGCGAGCAGGTGGGTCCAGGACCGCGGGACGCCGCGGAAGAGGTTGTAGCCCCCGCCGCCGAGGGCGAGCCACTTGCCGCCGGCGTACTCGGCGGCGAGGTCGCGGCAGGCCCGGTAGATCGCGCGGTGCCCGTCGACGGTGAGCGACAGCTCGGCCAACGGGTCCTCGTGGTGGGTGTCCGCGCCGCACTGCGTGACGAGGATCTGCGGCTCGAAGGCCCGCAGCAGGCCGGGCACGACGGCGTGGAAGGCCCGCAGCCACGCCTGGTCCCGCGTCCCCGGCGGGAGCGGCAGGTTGATCGCGGTGCCCGCGGCGGCGCCCTCGCCGAGCTCCGAGGCGAAGCCGGTGCCCGGCCACAGCGTGCGGGGGTGCTGGTGCACCGAGATCGTCATCACCCGCGGGTCGTCGAGGAACGCGGCCTGCACCCCGTCGCCGTGGTGCACGTCGGTGTCGAGGTAGGCGATGCGGGTGTAGCCGTGGTCGAGCAGCCAGCTGATCGCGATCGCGCAGTCGTTGTAGACGCAGAACCCCCACGCGTGGTCGCGCATCGCGTGGTGCAGGCCACCGGAGAGGTTCACCGCCCGGTCCGCGCGTCCCTCGGCGATCGCCCGGGCGGCGGCGATCGAGCCGCCCGCCACCAGCGCCGACGCGTCGTGCATCCCCTCGAAGATCGGGTTGTCGGTGGTGCCGAGCTGGTGTGCCGGGTCGTCGCCGGTGCTCGGCGCGCGCCGCACCGCGTCCAGGTAGGAGGCGACGTGGACCCGCTCCAGCTCCGCGTCGGGCGCCGGGGTCGGGATCAGCGGCTCGACGCCCTCGAGCACCCCCAGGCTGCGGGCCAGCCGCATCGTCAGGTCCAGTCGGACCGGGTGCAGCGGATGGTCGTTCGACAGCTTGTAGGCGAGGAGGGCCTCGTCCCAGACCACCGTGGCGCGCATGGCGCGCACGCTACCGAGGGAGACGCAGCGGAGCGGAGTTCGACCGTCCGGGACGGCCTCAGCCCGTCTCCACCGGCCGCTTGCCCGCGACCCAGTTCGACCACGAGCCGACGTAGAGCGCCACCGGGTCCTCCGGCGGGCGGACCCCCGCGATCTCGGCCGCCAGGACGAGCATCGCCGCGCTCACCCCGGACCCGCAGTACGCCCCGGACCCCGCCCCGGCGCCGTCCCCGAGCCCGGCCCGCCCGAGCAGCTCCGCGAGCTCGGCCGCCGGCCGCCAGCGCCCGTCCTCGGCCAGCACCTGCCCGACCGGCAGGTTGACCGCGCCCGGGATGTGCCCGGCGACCGGGTCGATCGGCTCGGTCTCGCCGCGGTACCGCTCGGCGGCGCGGGCGTCGAGCAGGACGCCGTCCTGCGCGAGCGCGCCCGCGGACTCGGCGGTGAGCACCGGCATGGCGCCGCCGGCGACGTCGACGTCGCCCTGCCTGCGCACCCCGCCGGACACGGTCGAGGACTCGCCGCCCGCCGCGGTCCACGCCCCGAACCCGCCGTCGAGGACCCGCACCCGCCCCGGCGCGAGCCCCGCCCAGCGCAGCACCCACCAGGCCCGCGCGGCGGCCATCCCGTCGCCCGCGCCGACGGCGTCGTAGACGACCACCGAGCTCGTGGCGGCGATGCTCGCGCGGCGCAGCGTGGTCTGCAGGTCGTCCGGATCGGGCAGGGGGTGCCGGCCCGCGGGCCCGGGCGGGCCGGCGAGCTCGGAGTCGACGTCGACGAACACCGCGCCGGGCACGTGGCCCGCGTCGAAGTCCGGCTCGCCGACCGGGTCGGGGCGGCGACGCGTGCGCTTCTTCGGCGGCGGCGTCAGGCGCCAGCGGACGTCGAGCACGATCGGGCGGCCGTCGGTCCCGGCCGGGCCCCCGGCCAGCTCGGCGAGGAGGTCGGCGGCACTGACGAGCGGCCCCTGCTGGTTCGGCACGGGTCCATCGTGCCGTGTCCTTCTCGGTAGGATCGTGATCAGGACGGAAGGGGTGGGGATGAACGACCTCATCGACACCACGGAGATGTACCTGCGCACCATCTACGAGCTCGAGGAGGAGGGTGTGGTGCCGCTGCGCGCGCGCATCGCCGAACGCCTCGAGCAGAGCGGGCCCACCGTCAGTCAGACGGTCGCCCGGATGGAGCGCGACGGTCTCGTGCACGTCGCCGGGGATCGCCATCTCGAGCTGACCCCCGAGGGCCGCGGCAAGGCCGTCTCCGTGATGCGCAAGCACCGGCTCGCGGAGCTCCTGCTGGTCAACGTCATCGGGCTGGAGTGGGAGCACGTCCACACCGAGGCCTGCCGCTGGGAGCACGTGATGAGCGAGGCCGTGGAGCGCAAGGTGTTCGCGCTGCTCGGCGAGCCCGCCGTGTCGCCCTACGGCAACCCGATCCCCGGCCTCGAGGAGCTGCGCGGCGACGGCACCGAGCTGCCCACCCGCACGCCCACGCCCGACGAGGCCGGCCTGGTCCGCCTCGACGAGTTCGCCCGGGCGGGCGGCGGCAAGGTCGTCATCCGCCGGATCGCCGAGCACGTCCAGCTCAACGAGCCGCTGATGGCCGGGCTCAAGGCCGCGGGCGTCCTGCCGGGCAGCGACGTCGACGTCGTCGGCATCCCGCGCTTCGGCGACGCCGTGAACGTCGGCTCCGGGGGGCGGCAGTCCGAGGTCGACCCGCTGGTCGCGCACGCGGTGCTGGTCCGCGCGGTCTGAGGCCCGCCCCTCATCGGGGGCACAGGACCGTAGGTCAGACTCGGGGACCATGAAGCTGCTCGTCACCGGGGGCGCCGGGTACGTCGGGAGCGTGTGCACCGCGCACCTGCTCGACGCGGGCCACGACGTCACCGTCCTGGACGACCTCTCCACCGGGCACCGCGACGCCGTCCCCGCAGGTGCCGCGTTCGTGGAGGGCGACGTGGCCGCGGCGGCCGCCGACGTCCTCGCCGGCGGCTTCGACGGCGTCCTGCACTTCGCCGCCCGCTCGCTGGTCGGCGAGTCGGTGGCGGACCCGGCGAAGTACTGGCACGGCAACGTCGTCACCTCCGTCGCCCTGCTCGACGCGATCCGCGCGCACCGGGTGCCGCGCCTCGTGTTCTCCTCCACCGCCGCCACCTACGGCGAGCCGGAGACCACGCCGATCACCGAGGACTCCCCCACCCGGCCGACCAACCCGTACGGCGCCACCAAGCTCGCGATCGACCACGCCATCGCCTCCTACGCGGCCGCGTCCGGCCGGGAGCTGGGCGCGGTGTCGCTGCGGTACTTCAACGTCGCGGGCGCCCACGGGGCGCAGGGCGAGCGGCACACCACCGAGACCCACCTCATCCCGCTCGTGCTGCAGGTCGCGGCCGGCACGCGCGAGCAGGTGGCGATCTACGGCGACGACTGGCCCACGCCCGACGGCACCTGCGTGCGCGACTACATCCACGTCGACGACCTCGCCGACGCCCACCTGCGCGCCCTCGACGCCGCCCCGCCCGGCGAGCACCTGGTCTGCAACCTCGGCAACGGCACCGGGTTCTCGGTGCTCGAGGTGATCGAGGCGTGCCGCCGGGTGACCGGGCACCCGATCCCCGCCGCGGTGGCCCCGCGCCGCGCGGGCGACCCCGCCGTCCTCGTCGCCTCCGCCGCCCGCGCCCACGAGCGCCTGGGCTGGACCCCCACCCGCGGCGATCTCGACGGCATCGTCGCCGACGCCTGGGCCTTCGCGCGGAGCCGGGTGACCGCATGAGCACACCCCTGGGCCACTCCCCGTCGCTGCGCTCGCCCCTGATCTGCTTCGACCTCGACGGCACCCTCGTCGACTCCGGTCCCGGCATCCGCGCGTCGGTGCGGCGCGCGGCCGCGGGCGTCGGGATCGCCGAGCCCGACGACGAGCAGCTGCGCGCCCTCATCGGCCCGCCGTTCCCGCAGGCGTTCCGCGACGTCCTCGGCGTCGACGCCGCCACGGCCGACGCGATGATGGCGATCTACCGCGAGGTCTACGGCGGCGGGCTGATGCGTGAGGTCACCGTGTACGACGGCGTCCCCGACCTGCTCGCCGACCTCGTGGCCCGCGGTGACCGCCTCGCCGTGACCACGAGCAAGCCCCGCCCCTTCGCGCACGAGGTGATCAGCCACGTCGGGCTGGAGAAGTACCTCGCCGGCGGGGTGTTCGGCGCCGAGTTCGACGGCAGCGTCGAGGGCAAGGCGGCCGTCGTCGGGCTCGCCCTCGCCGCGCACGACGGGCCGGTGGTCGCGCTGGTCGGCGACCGCCACCACGACGTCGACGGCGCCCGTGCCCACGGCCTGCCCTGCGTCGGCGTGAGCTGGGGCTTCGGCGGGCGCGCGGAGCTGCTCGGCGCGGGGGCGGCCGCCGTCGTCGACGCGCCGGCCGACGTCCCGGCCGCCCTCGACGCGCTGCGCTGAGTCCCCCGGCTCGACCGGCTCGGCCGGCTCACCCGGCCAGCTGCCGGCTCGTCTCCGCCACGGCCCGCTCCACCATCCGCCGGGCCGTCTCCGGGGTCTGGCCGGCGGCGAGCATCGTCGTGAGGAGCCCGCTCAGCCGGTGTCCGGGGTCGGCGCGGTGCGCCCGCTCCAGCGCCGTCGTGAGGGTGGCCCCGCCGCCGTGGTCGAGCGAGGCGAACGCGAGCAGCGTCGCGGGCTCGGCGACCTCCGGCTCGGGCACCGCCCGGACCAGGATCCGCCACAGCTCCTCGGCCGCCGCCGGGTCGACGGTGTCGTCGCAGCCCGCGGCGAACCCGAGGCAGATGTCGCGCACGCGCGGGTCGCACAGCGCCACCGCGAGGCGGGCGATCTCCTCCTCCGTCGGCGCGGTCCCGGCCCCGACCTCCGCGACCGCCCGGCGCACCGCGTCCAGGTCGCGCCGGGCGGCGGCCGACCCGGCGAGCTCGCGGTCGAGCAGCGCGGCCTCGTGCGCGTCGTCGACGAGGTCCCGACGACGTCGGGAGCCGGCACCCCGGTCGGGCGCGAGCGAGGCCGCCATCTCGTCACGCGAGCCGTAGGTGATGCGGCCGAGCGCGGTGGTCTCGGCGGCCGTGCGGGTGCCGGCCGGGTCGGGCAGCGTGCCGGAGCAGTCGCAGCGTTCGAAGCAGCGCCAGGGCGCGCCGGCGGCGATCCGCTCGGTCCACGTGGCGCCGATGACCGGCACCCGGACCCCGGCGAACGCGTCGGTGACCGCGTCGACGAGTCCGGCGCCGGGCGGGCGCCCGTCGGATCCGGGTGGGGCGGCCGACACGACCAGGACGACGACCGCGTCCGGGCCGGTCGGTGCCAGGCGCTCGCGCGCCGCGTCGGCGAGGACGGCGTCGTCCTCCGGCGCGTGGCCGAGGTCGATGCGCAGCGAGGCCCCGAGGCGGCGGCTGCGCTCCGGGCCGTGCAGGCCGAGGACGACCAGGGACTCCTCGGGGGTGAACCCGAACAGCGGTGGGACGGAGGCGACGAGGTCCGCCGGGTCGGAGATCGACACCACCACGCGCTCGTCGGGAGCGCGCCGCGGACGGCGGGATCGGACGGGTCGACGGTTGCGGGACTTCTTCCGGGTGCTCACACGGGCACTGACCCGCGCCGGGTCCCGCCGGATCCACGCTCCACCCGATCGGAGCAGCCGATGCCGGTTCACCGACCCGTCACGCGCAGGCGCTTGCCCCCGCCCGGGCCACCGGTCACAGTCGCGACGTGGCGACCCACGACTACGACCTGCTGGTCATCGGCTCCGGCCCGGGCGGGCAGAAGGCGGCCATCGCCGCGGCGAAGCTCGGGAAGCGGGTCGCGGCGGTGGAACGGCGCGGCATGGTCGGCGGCGTCTGCACCCAGACCGGGACCATCCCGTCCAAGACGCTGCGCGAGGCCGTGCTCTACCTGACCGGCTACGCCATGCGCGGACTCTACGGCGAGAGCTACCGGGTCAAGCAGGACATCACCGTCCAGGACCTCCTCGCCCGCACCCACTACGTGATCGGCCGCGAGGTCGAGGTGATCCGGGCGCAGCTGCAGCGCAACCGGGTCGACCTGCTCCCCGGCGCCGCCCGCTTCCTCGACGAGCACGCCGTCGAGGTGCTCGGCGAGCGCCGCGGCGAGCACCAGACGGTCACCGCCGACAAGATCGTGGTCGCGACCGGCACGAGGCCGGCGCGCCCGTCGACGGTCGAGTTCGACGACCGGCGGGTGGTCGACTCCGACGGCATCCTCGCGATGGAGGCGATCCCGGCGAGCATGGTCGTCGTCGGCGCCGGGGTGATCGGCATCGAGTACGCCTCGATGTTCGCCGCGCTCGGCACGCGCGTCACCGTCGTCGAGCGCCGCCCCGCGATGCTCGAGTTCTGCGACGCCGAGGTCGTCGAGTCGCTGAAGTTCCACCTGCGCGACCTCGCCGTCACCTTCCGGTTCGGCGAGGAGGTGTCGGGCGTGAGCGTGTCCGAGCGGGGCACCGTCACCACGCTCGTCAGCGGCAAGAAGATCGCGGCCGAGACCGTCATGTACTCCGCCGGCCGGCAGGGGGTGACCGACGAGCTCGCCGTCGAGAAGGCCGGGCTCGCGGCGGACGCGCGGGGGCGGCTCACCGTCGACGAGCACTACCGGACGTCGGTGCCGCACATCTACGCCGTCGGCGACGTCATCGGGTTCCCCGCGCTCGCCGCGACCTCGATGGAGCAGGGCCGCCTCGCGGCCTACCACGCGTTCGACGAGCCGACGGGCCACGCGGACGCCGCCCTGGCGCCGTACGGGATCTACACGATCCCCGAGGTGTCGTACTGCGGCGCCACCGAGGCGGAGCTGACGGAGCGGTCGGTCCCCTACGAGGTCGGCATCGCCCGGTACCGGGAGCTCGCCCGCGGGCAGATCGTCGGCGACGACTACGGGATGCTCAAGCTGCTCGTCCACCCCGAGAGCCACGCGCTGCTCGGCGTGCACGTGTTCGGCACGTCCGCCACGGAGCTCGTGCACGTCGGCCAGGCGATCATGGGCTGCGGCGGCACCGTGGACTACCTGGTCGACGCGGTCCTGAACTACCCGACGCTCTCCGAGGCCTACAAGGTCGCTGCCCTCGACGCGACGAACAAGATTCGCGCGCTGCAGGCGTTCGGCTGAGCCCCCTCTTCGCGGCCTTGTCGCGGGGAACCGACGCCGGCCGGCCACCTTGTCGTGGTGACTCGCCGCGACAAGGCCAGGCGGGGGCGACAGGAGCCCGCGACAAGGTCCGGCGGGGGCGACGGGTACGAACCCGGAGCCGAAGCGGGCCGGGGCGAGAAGGGCGCGGGCCCTGAATGCCGAGCCCGCCCCCCGCTCGCAACCTTGTCGCGGCGAACCGACGCCAACCCGCCACCTTGTCGTGGCGAATCACCGCGACAAGGCCAGGCGACGGCGACAGAAGCCCGCGACAAGGTCGGAACGGCACGGGCTGGCTGAAGCGCCGCTCCGCCAAGGTGCCGAGTGCTCGGGCCGGGGCGGACCGGCTCGCGGTCAGCCGCCGACCGGGAAGCGCAGCAGGGCGCCGACGTTGTCCACCAGCTCGGTGCCGGCCCCGAGCACGGCGACCGAGCCGCCGAGCGCGCCGGTGGTGCGCAGCAGCACCTGCTCGGCCGGCCGCTGCACGACCTCGCCGTCGGTGAGCGACGCGGCGCGGTCGCGCTCGGTGGAGATGGCCTCCGGGGTGGACCCGGTCCACAGGTCGCCCTCGACGTGGGTGCCGTCGACGAGCAGCAGCGTGTCCACCGCACCGTTGCGGGCGGCCTCGAGCACGGCCTCGAGGCCCTCGGCGGCGTTGTTGTGCCCCTTGGCCTCGTGGAACCGCTCGCGGACGGCGGTCTCCTTCTCGGTGGCCGCGAGGCCCGCCTGGGTGAGCAGGGCGTCCTCGAGGGCGTCCTCGCTCGCGCCCGCCGCCCGGCTGCCCGCGTCGATCTCACGGGTGAGCTCGACGAGGTCCTTGGGCATCTCGCTGCGCACGACCTCGCGGCCGCTGACCTCGCCCGCCAGCACGATGATCTCCGGCCGGAACGACTTCACGGCCGACTGGATGCCCTTCACCACGTCGGCGCCGTTCTGGTAGCTCGCCTCGGCGTGGCGGCGCTGGCGCTGCTTGTGGGCGTTCCCGCCCTCGCGCGGCTTGTGCACGGACTCGACGGCGGACCCGCGGATCGTCTCCTCGGACACCTCCCGGGCGCCCTCGACATTCGACGCGACCACCTGGTAGACGTCGCCCCCGGTCTGGTCGACCACCGCGAGCACCACGCGGACGCTGCCGGACTGCGACCGGAAGTACGAGCCCAGCTCGGGCAGCGGGGACCAGGTCGCCACGTCCCCGGAGCGGTCGACGCCCTCGACGGCCTCGTCGAGGAGCACCTCGCCGCCAGCTGCCACGACGACGCGGCCGTAGGCGTCGAGCTCGCCGCCCCGGTTCTCGCCGAAGACCTCGCCCAGCGCGGCGACCGTCTTGTCGTCGGCGCCCTGCTCGGTGAGCGAGTCCGCCAGTCCACGCCAGCGCAGCTCGGTCTGCTTGGCCGCGTTCTCGCCGGGGTTCGTCGCCTCCAGGTAGACCGTCGCGAACGGCCCCGGCCGCTCGAAGAGTTCCCGCGTGCGCGACAGGTCCATCAGGTCGTTCCTCCTCCTGGCCGCCACGGGTGCGGACGGCCGACTCAGCTGCTTGCCGGCCTGCCGTACCCGATGACGGGGGGAGGACTAACCCCTACCAGCCCCGCAGATCCACCGACCAGGTCTCGAGGACCTCCTCGTCGCGGACGACGTGCATCCGCTCGTGGTAGGCCACCGTCGGGTCGACGTGCGCGGGGATCACGAGGACGCGGTCACCCACCCGCACGGGGTCGTCGGCGGCGAACGTCACGTGCTCGTCGGAGCAGAACCAGACCTGCGCGCCGGGGATCGTCGGGTTGCCGTGGTCCATGCCCAGCGCCTTGAGCCCGACGTCGGCGACGGCGTACGCGGGCATGTCCGGACGCGCGACCGACACGTGCACCACCGTCCCGAGCACGTGCAGCGCCTGGGCGTGACCGACGCCGGCCGCGGCGTAGGCGGAGTCCATGAGCGCGTACGAGCCGGCCTGCATCTCCGTCACGTACGGGTTGCACGCGGCGGTACCCGTGCCCCCGCCGGAGATCACGTCGCCGCCGACGTCGCGGTGCGCGGCGAGCAGGAGCTCCATCGCGGTCGTCGTGAGCCTCGCCCGCTCGTCGGCGTCCGGCCAGGCCTGCAGGTGCCCCTCGTAGCCCATCACCCCGCGGACGGTCAGCCCGGCGGCCCGCGCCCGGTCGGCCAGCGCCCCGGCCTCCTCGGGACGGCACCCGCAGCGCGGCATCCCGACGTTGACGTCGACCAGAACCTCGCGCACCCCGCCCGCCGCGGCCGCGTCCACCGTCTCCGGGGAGTCGACCGCGACCGTCACCCGCGCATCGAGCCGGCCGAGGCGACGGGTGTCGAGGACCTCGTTGGCGAGCAGCAGGTCCTGGCCGAGACCGGCCGCGGCCATGCCCTCGACCTCGCGGATCGTCGCGCAGGTGAACCCGACGGCGCCGTGGGCGGCCTGACGGGCGGCCAGCGCGGTCGTCTTGTGCGCCTTCACGTGCGGGCGCAGCGTCTCCCCCGGCCACCGCGCGGCCATCGCGGCGAGGTTGGACTCGAGGGCCGCTGCGTCGACGACGAGCGCCGGGGTCGTGAGGTCAGCCAGCTGCACCGAGGATCCTCTCCAGGTGGGCGTTGCCGAAGCGGCGCTCCGGGTCGAGGCGGTCGCGCAGGGCCACGAAGTCGCCGAACTCCGGGTACGACGCGGCGAGCTGCGCCGCGGCCCGGGTGTGCAGCTTCCCCCAGTGCGGGCGGCCGTCGAGGGCCGTCATCACCGACTCCACCGCGCCGAAGTACGCCTCGTGCGGTCGGGTGTGGTGCACGTGGACCGCGAGATAGGCGGAGTCCCGGCCCGACGCCGTGGACAGCGGGACGTCGTCCGCCGCCGCCACCCGCACCTCGACCGGGAACGTCACGTCGGCCCCGTGCCGCTCCGCCGCCGCGCGGAGCCCGGCGAAGGCCTCACCGAGGGCCGCCCGCGGCACCGCGTACTCCATCTCCAGGAACCGCACCCGTCGCGGGCTCGTGAACACGCGGTAGGAGCGGTCGACGTACTCGGCGTTGGCCATCTGCCCGGCCATGACGCGGTTCAGCGCCGGCACCGCGGACGGCACGGCCGCGCCGGCCCGGCACACCAGCTCGAACGCGCCGTTGCCGCGCAGCTCGTCGCCCACCCAGGCGCCGACCCGCGACCGGGTCGGCCCGGTGGCCGTCGTCCGGTCGTTGATCTTCGTGGCGGCGACCTCGGTGTGCGGGAACCAGTAGAACTCGACGTGGTCGTGCTGCGCCGCGAGCTCGTCGAACCCCTCCAGCACCTCGGCCAGCGGTCGCGCCGCCTCCGTGGCGTGCAGCGTGAACGCCGGGACGCACTCGAGCGTCACCGCGGTGACGATCCCCAGCGCGCCGAGCCCCACCCGCGCGTGGTGGAAGATCTCCGGGTGCTCCGTGGCGGAGCAGGACAGGACCGTCCCGTCCGCGAGCACCAGCGCCAGCGCGCGGATGCGGGCCGCGATCCCGGTGTGGCCCGCGCCGGTGCCGTGCGTCCCGGTGGCGACCGCACCCGCGATCGTCTGCGCGTCGATGTCGCCCAGGTTCGGCAGCGCGAGGCCCTGCTCCCACAGCGCCGCGTTCACCGCCCGGATCGTCATCCCCGCGGGCACCGTCGCGAGCATCCCGTGCACCTCCGGGACCCCCTGCGACGGAACCGCGAGCGCGATGCCGTCCGGCGCGCCGATCCCGGTGAACGAGTGGCCGGAGCCCGTCGCCTTCACGCGGACCCCGTCGCGCGCGGCCTCCTTCACCGCCGTCACCACGTCCTGGGTGGTGCGCGCGACCACGCGTCGCGTGGGGGTCGTGCGCTGGTTCCCGGCCCAGTTACGCCAGGTCAAGGGACCTCTCCTTTCCCGACGACGGGTCGGGGCCGGGCAGCCCCGCGGTCCCGTCGCGCAGGCGGCGCCGCAGCACCGCCACGTACCAGAGCCCGGTGAGGGCGAGCCCGCCCAGCACCACGTGGTCGGCGGCCCGGAAGGCCTCGGGCAGGGTCAGCGCCGCCACCACGACGACGAGCCACAGCATCGCGAGCCCGGCCACCGGCAGCGCCGCGCGACCCAAGGTGAACGGAGCCCGCCCGGCTCCGTCGATGCCACGAAGACGCTTCCGCCGCGCGAGGTAACCGCCGAGGGTGAGCAGGTAGATGAGGTACGGCACGAGCGCCGTGGCCCCGACCAGGATGGTGAAGGCCGCGCCGTCGAGCGTCCCGTAGCCCAGCAGCGCCAGGCAGAGCACGAGACTCACGACCAGCGCGAACACCGGCGTCGCCGTCGCCGCGTTCACCCGGCTCAGGGCACGGGAGGCCGGGAGCAGCCCGTCGCGGGCCATCGCGAAGATCAGCCGGGAGTTCGACGCCGCGGCCACCACGAGCAGGGCGAACATCGAGAACACGACGACCACCAGGAACACGTCGGTGAGCACCGGGCCGAGCCAGTACGTCGCGATCGCCGCGAGCGGGACCGGCGATGCCTCGACGGCGCCGAGGTCGGGGATCGCGACCGTGAAGCCGATCAGCGCGACCCACCCGAGCACCCCGGAGACGAGCGCGGCGACGATCATCGCCCGCGGCACGGTGCGTCGGGCGTCGACGGCCTCCTCGGCCATGTCCGCCGCAGCCTCGAACCCGACGAGCGTGAAGATGCCGATGAGCGCGCCGCCGACGATGCCGTCGGCGAGCGGGGTCCCCGGGTTCGTGACGGCGAGGAAGGCGAGCCCGTGCCCGCCGTCGGGCGTGGTGCCGCGGTGGGTGGCCCAGAGGACCAGCAGCAGGACCGAGAGCACGACAGTGCCGGCGATCTCGGCGAACACCGCCAGGTTGTTCACGCGGGCCGCGAGCTGGACGCGCACGATGTTCACCGCGTACGCGAGGAGCAGCGCCACGACGGCGATCACCAGCAGCGTCAGCGGGTCGGCGGCGTCGAGCCCGAGCACGGTCGCGGCCAGCGGGGCGAGCCCCACGAGCGCGATCCCGGGCAGTCCGACCGCGGAGTAGAGCAGGCCCAGCGCGCCCACCGTGTAGCCGAAGCCGGTGTTCACCAGCCGCGCCGACCACTGGTAGTTCGCCCCCGCCAGCGGCATGTGTGCGGCGAGCTCCGCGAGCACCAGGACCACGAGGAGCTGCCCGGCGGCCGCCACCGGCCACAGCCACACCGCGGCCGGGCCGAGCGTGGTGAGCCCGTAGGCGTAGTTGACGAAGATCCCGGTGGTGATCGAGACGACGGAGAACGCGATCGCGAACAGCGCGAACCGTCGCAGCACCCGCGGGAACGCACTCGCGTATCCGGCCTCCACGGGACTCAGCGTGCGACGTGGGTCATACTGAGTCAAGCGTCTGGGACAGTTGTCCAAGTTCGGGGGGTTCCGCGTGGCACGGGTGTCGGCGTCCGACCGACGACGCCAGCTGGTCGAGGCGGCGTTCCGGGTGATCGGCGCCGAGGGCTTCGCGGCCGCGACCACCCGCCGGATCTGCGCCGAGGCGGGCGCCCCGGTGGCGGCGTTCCACTACTGCTTCGCGTCCAAGGAGGAGCTGTTCGTCGAGCTCACCGAGGTCACGGTGTCCGCGCTGCGCGACGCCCAGGCCGACGGCGTGCACATCGTCGGGGGTCTCGGACCGTCGCTGCGGGAGACGCTGCGCCAGTGGTGGGCGACGGTCGAGGCGGCGCCGGAGCGGGAGGTCGTGCTCACCGGGCTGACCCACCACGCGCTGCACGAGCCGTCGCTGGCCGGGGTCGCGCAGCGGCAGTACGAGGCGTACCACCGGACGGCGGCGGCGACGCTGTCGTCGCTCGCCGACGCGTGCGGGGTGACGTGGTCGGTGCCGGTGGCGCAGCTCGCGCGGATGCTCGTCGTCGTGACCGACGGGGTGACGATCGCCTGGCTCGTCGACCGGGACTCGGACGCGGCCCGGACGGTGCTGGACGCCTTCGCGGCCCAGGTCGCGACCTTCGCCTCGCCGTCATGATCACGTCGGTGGGGCCGTCGTGGCTGATGTCGATCTCCGCGGCAGCCATGGCCGTCCCGCCGCCGTGATCATGGTCGACATGGTGCGGGCGGGGGACCGCTGTGGTGAGGTCGTCCGCGTGAGCGAGTTGCGCACGGTCGACGTCGCCGAGGTCGAGGCCGTCGTCCGGAAGCTGTGCGTCGAGGCCAACCACGAGCTGCGCGAGGACCACGTCGCCGCGCTCGAGCGCGGGCGGGACGCCGAGGAGTCGCCGATCGGACGCGAGGTGTTCGACCGGCTGCTGGAGAACGCGCGGGTGTCGGCCGCCGAGCAGATCGCCTTCTGCCAGGACACGGGCTACGCGGTGGTGTTCCTGACGATCGGGCAGGACGTCCACTTCACCGGCGGCTCGCTCGCCGAGGCGATCGACCGCGGGGTGGCCGAGGGGTACTCCGACGGCTACCTGCGCGCGTCGCTCGTGCGCTCCCCCGTCGACCGCGTGAACACCGGCGACAACACCCCGGCGATGGTGCACTACGACCTCGTGCCCGGGTCGGGAATCGAGCTGACGCTGCTGGTCAAGGGCGCGGGCTGCGACAACATGAGCGCGCTGACGATGCTCACCCCCGCGGCGGGCGTCGAGGGGATGAAGCGCTTCGTCGTCGAGACGATCGAGAAGGCGGGCCCGAGCGCGAGCCCGCCGGTGACGGTCGGGATCGGGATGGGCGGCACGTTCGACCGGGCCGCGGTGCTCGCCAAGCGGGCGCTCACCCGCAACCCGACCGGCTCGCGCTCGCCCGACCCGAAGCTCGCCGACCTCGAGGCCGAGCTGGTCGACGCGATCAACGCGACCGGCATCGGGCCGGCCGGGTTCGGCGGCACCGTCACCACGGTGGCGGTGCACGTCGAGGCCTACCCGACGCACATCGCGGCGTTCCCGGTCGCGATCAACCTGGACTGCCACTCCCACCGGGTGCGGAGCGTGACCCTGTGACGGACCTGCAGCTGCCCCTGACCGACGCGGCCGCGCTGCACGCCGGCGACTCGGTCACCCTGAACGGCACCGTCTACACCGCCCGCGACGCCGCGCACGCGCGGTTCCTCGAGGCGATCGACGCCGGCGAGGAGCTGCCGTTCGACGTCTCCGGCGCCACGATCTACTTCGTCGGCCCCACCCCGGCCCGCCCCGGGCACGTCATCGGCAGCGCGGGCCCGACGACGGCGAGCCGGTGCGACGCCTACTCCCCCGCGCTGGTCGAGCGGGGGCTCGCCGCGATGATCGGCAAGGGACGGCGCAACGCCGAGGTGAAGACGTCGATGCTCGAGCACGGCTGCGTCTACTTCGGCGCCATCGAGGGCACGGCGGCGCTGCTCTCGCAGTGCATCACCTCGGCCGAGATCGTCGCCTACGAGGACCTGGGCGCCGAGGCGGTGCGGAAGCTGACGATCGAGAACTTCCCGGCCCTCGTCGTCAACGACCTGCACGGTGGGGACCTGTACGACGACGGGCCCGCGCGCTACCGGCGATAGCGGGACGTTCCCGGCAGCGGGAGTGCACCCGCCGTCGGGACGTGCTCGGATGCTGCGCATGCGCTACGACGCGACCCTCGCGGAGACGATCGGCATCCGCGGTCACGGTGACGACCTCATCGAGGCCTACACCGCCCGTCCGATGGACCCCGGCCCGCACCCCGGCATGATCGTCGTCCACCACATGCCCGGCTACGACCGGGAGTCCAAGGAGATCACCCGCCGCTTCGCGACCATGGGGTACTCGGCGATCTGCCCGAACCTCTACACCCGCGAGGCCCCCGACGCCGAGCCCGACGACGCCGCCGCGACGGCCCGCGCCCAGGGTGGGGTGCCGGACGAGCGCTTCGTCGGGGACGCCCGCGGCGCGGCCGCGTGGCTGCGGAGCCTGCCGACCGCGACCGGGAAGGTCGGGACGATCGGCTTCTGCTCGGGTGGACGGCAGGCGGTGATCTCCGCGATCGACGTCGGCGTCCAGGCCGCGATCGACTGCTACGGCGCGCTGGTCATCGAGCCCGCCCCCGAGGGTTTCCCACTGCAGGTGAACCCGTTCCCGGAGCGCATCGCACAGGTCGACGCCCCGCTGCTCGGCCTGTTCGGCAACGACGACGCGCACCCGGCGCCGGACCACGTCGACGAGCTGGAGCGGCTCCTGCAGGAGGCGGGCAAGACCTACGAGTTCCACCGCTACGACGGCGCGGGGCACGCGTTCTTCTCCGTGGACCGGCCGTCGTACCGCCCCGAGGCCGCCGTCGACGGCTGGCAGCGGATCACCGCCTTCCTCGCGCGGCACCTGGGGAGCTGACCGTGTGCACCTACTCGACGGAGAAGGTCGCGCTCGCGCGGTCGAGCGGCAAGACCCGTGACGGCTGGCAGCCGATGAACGAGGCGACGGTCTACTACGACCACCCCGTCCACGCCCCGGACGCCCACACGGTGAACATCGACTTCCTGGGCCGCGAGCCGGGTTCGCGGGTCGCGGTGGAGCTCTCGCTCGAGTCGGCCCGCGACCTGCTCGCAGCGCTCGAGGTCACCGTGGAGCGGGCTGCGCACCACTAGGTGCTTCGCGGGTGAGCACTCACGGTCTACAGCGACCATGAGTGCTCACCCTGCGCTTGCGCACGCGGCCCGTACCGATATATCGTTGAGCCATCGTCGACAGTCGGCGATACATGACGAGAGGACCGGACGACATGTTCGACATCAACGAGCGCCCGGAGTGGGCGCAGAAGCGGGGCCACCGCGGCCCCGGACACGGCGAGCCGCGCGGGTTCGCCCGTCGTCGGGGTGGAGGCCCCTTCGGCATGGACTTCGGGCCGCCCTTCGGCCCCGGCGGCCCGCGGGGACGCGGCGGTCGCGGCCGCGGCGGACCGTTCGAGCGCCCCGACGGCGCCGAGCACGGCCGGCACGGGCACGGCGGCCCGCACGGACGCGGTCGGCGCTCGCGTGGCGACGTCCGCCTCGCGATCCTCGCCCTGCTGCGCGAGGAGTCGCGCCACGGCTACCAGATCATCCAGGAGATCGCCGAGCGTTCGGGCGGCTCGTGGAAGCCCAGCCCGGGCTCGGTCTACCCGACCGTCTCGCAGCTGGCCGACGAGGGCCTGGTGCACACCGAGAAGTCGGAGGGACGCACGCTCGTGCACCTCACCGACGCCGGCCGCACGTACGTCTCCGAGCACGCCGAGGAGCTGGACGCGGTGTGGTCCCAGGTCGAGGCCGGCGCCCAGGACGGGTTCGGCGACCTGCGCACCGCGGGTCGCGGGTTGGCCGGAGCGGTCGCCCAGGTCGCCTCGGTCGGGACGCCCGAGCAGGTGACCGAGGCGACGAAGGTCCTCGACGAGGCCCGGCGGCGGCTCTACCTGCTGCTGGCCGAGGTCTCCCCCGCGAATGACGACGAGCCCTCCGACGCGGCCGACGAGACCGCAACGTGATCGTCACACGGCGCTCCTACCCTCGATCGTCCCCGATGACGACGAGGAGGAGCGCGTGCTGGGCCTGTTCGCGGGCGGGAGCGCCCCACCGTCCCCCGGTCCGGTCGCACGCCGGGTCGCCGGGGAGCGGTGGGCCCTGCAGTACCGCGTGGTCCACGGCTACCGCCGGGCCTTCCGGACGGCGGGCTCCGGTCCGGTCCTGCTGCTGATCCACGGGATCGGCGACGACTCCTCGACCTGGGGCCCCGTCCTCGACGACCTCGCGCGCGACCACACCGTGATCGCCCCCGACCTGCTCGGCCACGGCGGCTCCGACAAGCCCCGCGGTGACTACTCGATCGGCGCCTACGCCAACGGGATGCGGGATCTGCTGTCGGTCCTCGACGTCGACCGCGCCACGCTGGTCGGCCACTCGCTCGGCGGCGGGGTCGCGATGCAGTTCGCCTACCAGTACCCCGAGCGCACCGAGCGGCTCGTGCTCGTCGGCGCCGGTGGCGTGGCCCGCGCGGTCACCCCCGCCCTGCGCGCCGCCTCCCTGCCGTTCGCCGACCTCCTGCTGCCCGTGCTGGGCTGGCCCGGGGTCCGGTTCCAGACGGAGGTGGTGCTGCGCTTCCTCCAGCAGCTCGACACCGGCCTCGGCCGCGACGCCGAGGACCTCGTGCGCCTCGTCGACGCCCTGCCCGACGCCACCAGCCGCTCGGCCTTCCTGCGCACGCTGCGCGCGGTCGTCGACTGGCGCGGGCAGGTGGTCACTATGCTCGACCGCTGCTACCTGACGGCGGGCATGCCGACGCTGCTCGTGTGGGGCGCGGACGACATGGTGGTCCCGGTCGAACACGGGCGCACCGCGCACGAGGCGATGCCGGGCAGCCGGCTCGAGGTGTTCCAGCGGGCCGGGCACTTCCCGTTCCACACAGACCCGCGCCGGTTCGTCGCGGTGCTGCGGGAGTTCCTCGCCTCGACCGAGCCCGCCGCGTGGAGCCCCTCGGAGTGGCGCTCGCTGCTGCGCACGGGAGCCCGTCCCGACGCCGGATCGGTGCGGGGTCCGGCCGTCTGACCCCTGTCGTCGCGGTCTGCCGTCCGCAGCCGCCGCTCCTGTCGCGGTGATGCACGACGACAGGACGAGGGGCGGATTCCCGCGAGAGGCGTGCGTGCGTCGGTGCGCCGGAAGCATGATCCGCTCCCGATCGGCAGACTGGGACCGTGACCTCCTCCGACGCGCGCGCCCCCGAGACCGACGACCCGTACCTCTGGCTCGAGGACGTCACCGGGGACGAGGCCCTGAGCTGGGTCCGCGAGCGCAACGGCGAGAGCCTGGGCCGGCTGACCGACACCGAGCGGTTCACCGAGCTGCGGGACGGGCTGCGCGCGGTCCTCGACTCCGACGACCGCATCCCCTACACCCGTCGTCGGGGGGAGCGCCTCTACAACTTCTGGCAGGACGCCGAGCACCCCCGCGGGCTCTGGCGCCGCACCACCCTCGACGACTACCGCACCGGCGACCCGACGTGGGAGCTGCTCCTCGACGTCGACGCCCTCGCCCGTGACGAGGACGAGAACTGGGTCTGGGCCGGCGCCGCCGCGCGCTGGCCGGACTACACGCGCGCCCTCGTCCAGCTCTCGCGCGGCGGCGCCGACGCGACGGTGGTCCGCGAGTTCGACCTCGAGGCGAAGCGCTTCCTGACGGCGGACGAGGGCGGCTTCACGCTGCCCGAGGCCAAGAGCCGCGTGTCGTGGATCGACGACGACACCGTGTTCGTCGGGACCGACCTCGGTCCCGGCTCGATGACGACGTCGGGCTACCCGCGGGTGATGCGGCGCTGGTCGCGCGGCACCGCGGTGACCGAGGCGCCCGTCGTCTTCGAGGCGCAGGAGACCGACGTGTCGGCGTTCGCCGGCAAGGACCGCACGCGCGGGTTCGAGCGCGAGATGGTCGGCCGCAGCCCCGACTTCCACACCGTCGAGGAGTTCGTGGTCCGCGACGACGGGTCGCTGGTGTTGATCGAGGCGCCGGCCGACGCGGACACCGACATCGACCGGGCCTGGCTGCTCGTGCGGACGCGGTCGCCGTGGACGGTCGAGGGCACCGAGTACGGCGCCGGCACGCTGCTCGCGTTCGACGCCGAGGCGTTCCTGACCGGGTCCCGCGAGCACACAGTGCTGTTCTCGCCGACGGCGTCGCGGTCGCTGTCGGGCTGGTCGTGGACGAAGAGCTACCTGATCCTCACCGTGCTCGAGGACGTCGCGACCCGCCTCGAGGTGCTCACCCCACCGGCCGGCCCCGAGCAGTGGGCCGCGGGCGACTGGTCCCGTCGCGAGCTGCCGACCGGCGAGGCGTTCGCCGAGGTCGCGGTCGTCGGGACCGACCCCGACGAGTCCGACGAGATCTTCCTCGACACCGACGGCTTCACCCGGCCCTCGACGTTCGCGCGGACGGTGCTCGGGGCGTCGGCGGAGGAGGACGCGCCGCTCGAGACGCTGCGGTCGGCACCGTCGTTCTGGGACACCACCGGCGTCACCGTCCAGCAGTTCTTCGCGACGAGCGACGACGGCACGAGGGTGCCCTACTTCGTCGTCGGCAAGGAGTCCGCCGACTCGGGGCCCGTCCTCATGACCGGGTACGGCGGCTTCGAGATCTCGCTGACCCCGTCGTACTCCGGCGTGATGGGGCGGGGGTGGATCTCGCAGGGCGGGACGTACGTCGTCGCGAACATCCGCGGCGGCGGCGAGTACGGGCCGGAGTGGCACACCTCGGCGCTGCGCGAGCACCGACACCGGGCGTACGAGGACTTCGCGGCGGTCGCGCGCGACCTCGTCGACCGCGGGATCACGACGCCGGATCGGCTCGCCATCCACGGCGGGTCCAACGGCGGTCTGCTCATGGGCGTGATGATCACGCGGTACCCGGAGCTGTTCGGGGCGGTCGTGGTGATGGTGCCGCTGCTGGACATGCGGCGCTTCCACCTGCTGCTCGCGGGCGCGTCGTGGCAGGCCGAGTACGGGGAGCCGGACGACCCCGACGACTGGGCGTTCATCTCGCAGTACTCGCCGTACCAGCACCTGTCGAAGGACGCGACGTACCCGTCGATCCTGGTCACGACCTCGACCCGCGACGACCGCGTCCACCCCGGCCACGCCCGCAAGTTCGTCGCGCGCCTGCGGGAGTACGGGCACCCCGTGGAGTACTACGAGAACGTCGAGGGCGGCCACGGCGGCGCGGCCGACAACGCGCAGCGGGCCTTCCAGTGGGCGCTGGTCCTCGAGTTCTGCCGGCGCGTGGTGGGCTGACCACACCCCCTCGTGGCAGGAAAGCGTCGTTGCTGGCGTCCAGTGGCAGCAACGACGCTTTCTGCCACTGTGGCGAGGGCTCGGAAACGGGCACCGGACCGAAGACGCGCGTGCCATCCTCGTGGCCGAGGAGGTGATCGCCATGTCCACCACGTCGAGGCCGGAGCACCGCGACGACCACGTTCCGACCGAGGAGCTGATTCGCCGGCAGGGGGTGAAGCCGCTCCCTCCACTCGACGACCTCCCGTGGGAGGACCCGTTCTCCTCGGACGAGGAGTACGCCGAGTTCCTCGCAGATCTCCATGAGTCGCGCCGCCGGTCGTGAGCCTCGTCGTCCTCGACACGGACGCGGCGTCGACCCTGTTCCGCCGGCGACCGGCCGCGGCTCTCCGGACAGTCCTGGAGGTCCGTCGCCCGGCCATCACCTTCGTGACGCTCGGGGAACTCACGAAGTGGACCCTGGCGCGACGATGGGGCTCACGGCGACGCGCCGAGATGAGCGCTTTCCTGGCGTACCTGATCGTGCTGCCCTACGAGTGGGACGTCGCGCTCCGCTGGGGCGAACTCCAGGCCTACGCGCAGCTGCGCGGACGTCCGCGGCCGGCGAACGACACGTGGATCGCTGCCTGCTGCCTGGCCCGGGACGTCCCGCTCGCGACGTTCAACCTCCGCGACTTCGCGGACTTCGCCGATCACGAGGGACTCGAGCTGCTGCCGAGCGCCTGAGCCCGGCCCGTCGATGTGGAGGAACTGCCACTGGACGCCAGTAACGACGCTTTGCTGCCACGTGGTCCGGCCACGCGAGGGGAGCTAGACCAGGCGCGAGACGAGACGGTCCGCCTCGGCCTCCGGATCCGACGTCAGCCCGGTGTGCACCGGCCCGGCCTGGACGACGGTCGACCGGGGCGCGGTCAGCCACCGGAATCGCTCGCCCGGCGAGAGCACCCCCGCCGGGCCCTCCCCCGCCACGACCCGCGGCCACGCCCCCACGGCGAGCGCCACCTCGTCCACGTCGAGCGACGGGAAGAGGGCCGCCAACCGCTCGACGTCCAGGGCCAGCCGCATCGTCAGCACCACCGCATGCCGGCAGTAGAGCAGCACGCCGACGTTGACGCACTCGCCCCGGTCGACGCGCGGCACGACGCGCAACGGCGCCCACTCGTACGTGTTCACGGTGCCCACGACCGCTCCGCCACGCGCGCCAGCAGGTGCTCGACGTACGCCGACCGCGCGTCACCCGCCGTCGGGAAGTCGGCGTCGAAGCCTCCGACGAGCCAGTCGTCGGGCACCTCGGCGACCACGCCGGCGAGCAGGTCGGGGGTCACCAGGGCCGACGACGACGCGTCCGCCGCAGCCCGCGCACCCGCCGTCGTGAAGGGCCGGAGCACGTGGTCGGACGCGTCGTACGGCCGCGCGACGACGGCGGCCGCGCGCGCCCAGGAGTGGTGGAAGTACAGGCAGGCGCCGTGGTCGATGCACCAGAGGTCGCGGTGCCAGCGCAGCAGGTTGGGGTTGCGCCAGGAGCGGTCGACGTTCTCGACGAAGGCGTCGAACCACAGGATCCGCGCCGCCTCCTCTGCGGAGACCGCGTGCGCCACCGGGTCGAACCCCAGCGCGCCCGGCAGGAAGTCCATGCCGAGGTTGTCGCCGCCGGAGCGCGCGAGCAGCTCCTGGACCTCCCAGTCCGGTTCCGACTGCGCCACCACGGGGTCCAGTTCCACGACGACGAGCTCGGGCACCCGCAGTCCGAGCGCACGGCCGATCCCGCCCGCGACGACCTCCGCGACCAGCGCCTTCACGCCCTGCCCCGCGCCGGTGAACTTGACGACGTAGGTGCCGAGGTCGTCCGCCTCGACCAACCCGGGCAGCGACCCGCCCTCGCGCAGCGGCGTCACGTAGCGGGTCGCGACGACCCGCCTCACCGCAGGTCCAGGGCGTACCAGACCTGGGCGTACGGGTTGTCGTTGTACGGCGCCACCTCGACGAACCCGTGCCGCTCGTAGAGCGTGCGCGCCTCCACGAGGTCGGCACGGGTGTCGAGGACGACCCGCGCACGGCCGGCCTCCCGGGCCCGCGCCAGCAGGTCGGCCAGGAGGGTCTTCCCGACGCCGAGCCCGCGCGCGGTCGGGTCGGTCCACATCCGCTTGATCTCCGCGGCGTCGTCGGGCACGCCGGGACCGGCGAACCGCAGCCCGGCGCAGCCGAGCACCGTGTCCTCGCCACCGAGGGCCAGCACGAACACGCCCTCGGGCGGCACCAGGCCGCCGTGCGGGCTCTCGGCGACGAAGGCGTCGATCTCCTCGTCCGTCGCCGGGCGCCCGTTCATCCGACCGATCACGTCGCCGACGTAGCCGCGCAGCGCCCCGAGGCCGGGCTCGGTGTCGGGACGGGCGTCGTGGAGCGTGATCGTCGGGACGGTCATGCGTCCATTGTCGCGCCCACCCCGTTCCAGTCGACGAGCTGGACCACCACGCCGTTGGGGTCGCGGGTCTGGAACGCGCGCTCGCCCCACTCCTCGACCGTCAGCGGCATCGTGATCTCGACGCCCTCGCCCTGCAGCCGGGCCAGCTCGCCCTCCAGGTCGTCGACGACGAACGCGAGGATCAGGCCCTGCGCGGTCACGTCGCGCTGCTCGGGCGGCATCGTCGGCAGCCCGGTCGCGAGGTAGACGACGTTGACGCCGGCGTCCTCCCGCGTCAGCGAGTGGACGCTGCCGGGCACGCTCATCACCTCGGTGAACCCGTAGTGGTCGACGAGGAAGCGGGCCGAGGCAGCGGGGTCGGCGACGGTGAGGCTGACGGCGGTGGCGGTGACGTTCACCCCGTACAGCGTACACAGTACGGTGTACTACGTGGTCGATCCTGCGCGCCTGATCCCGCTGCTCTGGCGGACGGCGGCCCCGTCGCGCCGCGGTCCGGCGCGCGGCCTGACGCTGGACGCCGTCGTCGGGGCGGCCACCCGCCTCGCGGACGCGTACGGGCTGGAGCCCCTGACGATGCGCGCGCTCGCCGCCGATCTCGGCGTCGCCCCGATGACGCTCTACACCTACGTCCCGGGGAAGGCCGAACTCGTCGACCTGCTCGTCGACCACGCGTTCCGGACGATGGAGCGGCGCGAGTTCGGCGCGGAGGGCTGGCGGGACCGGGTGCGCGCGGTGATGGACACCAACCGCGCGGTGTTCCGGGCGCACCCGTGGGTCGGCGCGGTCGACCCGGGTCGACCGGTGCCGGGACCGGGCACGACGGCGAAGTACGAGCACGAGCTCGCCGCCTTCGACGGGTGCGGTCTGTCGGACGTCGACCGCGACGCGGCGCTGACGTTCGTGCTGGACTTCGTGGCGGCGGCCGCGCGCACCGAGTCGCGCTCCGATCCGGCCGGGGACGAGGCGTGGTGGGCGGCGGCCGGGCCGGCCCTCGCCGAGGTGCTGGACCCGTCGTCGTACCCGCTGGCCACGCGGGTGGGCGCCGCGGCCGGCGAGGCGCAGCGCAGCGCGCGCCACCCCGACGCCGCGTGGGCGTTCGGGACGGCGCGCGTGCTCGACGGGCTCGCGGCCCTGATCGAGCCCTAGACCGTGTAGCCGGGGCTGGAGAGCATCTCCCCGATCACGCTGCTGATCCGCTCCACGTCCTGCGGGCGCAGGCCGAACATCGCGAAGTGGCCGGCCGGGGTGTCGACCACCCGCAGTTCGCCGTGCGGCAGGTGGCCGGCCTCGTTCTCGCAGTCCTCGACGGGGAAGAAGTTGTCGCCGCCGAACGGCACCACGAAGAAGTGCGCGGTGATCTTGCCGAGCGCGGCCTCCAGCGAGCCGCCCCCGTGCGGCGAGATGTCGCCGGCCCACCACTTGTTCGCCTGCGTGACGAGGTTGTTCGGGTCCATCGGCGCGAAGTAGCCGCGGATGAAGCTCTGCCGGAAGTCGTTCGACGACGCGAACCCGAGGCCGCGCCAGTGCTCGCCGCGGTACCACTCGTGCGTGAAGCCCTCGAGCGAGAAGGCGATCGCGTGCCGGGTGAGGCCGAGACGCACGTCGGCGGCGTCGGTGTAGAAGCCGTCGGCGAACGCGGGGTCGGACTTCAGCAGTTCCATGTGCAGGTCGATGAAGACCTGGTTGTGCACCGGCGTCCTCGCGGTGCCCGCGAACGCGGCCGCGCGCGGCACCATGTCGGGGAAGCGCACCGCCCACTCGTAGGTCTGCTGCGCGCCCATCGACCAACCGAGCACCGCGTGCAGCTGCTCGACGCCGAACTGCTCGGTGACGAGCTTGTACTGCGCGAGGACGTCGTCGGCGATCGAGACGAACGGGAACTGCCCGCGGTCGAACGGCGGCGGGGTGTTCGACGGCGAGCTCGACATCCCACCCCCGAGCTGCCCCGGGCACACGACGAAGTACTTCTCGGTGTCGACCGGCCTGCCCGGCCCGATGTAGTCGTCGAGCGACGACGGCGTGCCGGAGTACATGTGCGGGAAGAGGACGAGGTTGTCCTTGTTCGCGTTCAACGTGCCGTGCGTGCGGTAGGCCAGCTGCGCCCCGGGCAGCGTGTAGCCCGACCGCAGGACGAACCCGCCGAGGTCGAAGTACTCGTGCTCACCCTGCTGGGCGTGCGAGTAGTAGCCCTGCCGGTCGGTGCCGGTCATCCGTGACCTCCGCGCTGAGTCGATCTTCCGCGCCGGAGCCTACGGCGACGTGGGTCACAGGTGCAGCTCGTGCACCGCGTTGCGCGCCCCGGAGGTCGGTTGTGTGCGACCGACGGCGTCCGTGGCCCGCGCCGTGATCGTCCGGCCGGTCCCGACGACGGCCCGGAACCCCTGCCAGGCCCGGCCCCGGGCCGGTTCGAGCTCCACCCGGACCGGTCGGCCGTCCACCGTCACGACCACGCGCGTCACCGGTACCGAGCTCCACGCCCACCCGTGGACCACGCCGTCCTCGACGTGCGTGAGCACCGAGGTGACGTCGAGCTCCCGGACCGGCACCGACCTGCCGTCGGGAACGGGGCGCAGGTAGAGCCGCGTGGTGAACAGGTGCTCGGGGCGGTGGTCGGCGAGCGTCAGCTCGGTCAGCCACTTCACCGAGTTCGTGCCGAAGTACCCCGGCACCACCAGGCGCAGCGGACCGCCGCGGTCGGCGCGCAGCAGCTCGTCGTTGCAGCGGTACGCGACGAGGGCGCGGTCGAGGACGTCGTCGAGCGGCAGGTCCTTGAGGTAGTCCGGGGCCGAACTGCCGCCGAACTCGCCGTGGTCGGCGCCGCGGGCCCACAGGCTCGTCGCGTCGTCGCCGATCCCGGCCACGTCGAGCACGTCGCGCAGGCGCGCGCCGGTCCACACCAGGTTCGCCGCGCGGCGCACCCACTCCCCCGGCGCGAGCGGGTTGCCGAAGCACTCGTGCACCGACTCGATCCGGCGTTGCGGCAGCGCGCGGATGTCGTCCGGCGTGAGCACGACCGCGCGGTCGACGAGCCCGTTCACGACGACGGGTCGGCGCGGCTCGGGCGCCGCGAGGCCGAAGTGCGCGATGACGAAGGCGTCCTCGAGTGCCGTGACCCGGCTCGTCAGGCGCTCGGGCGGCACGAGTCGACGGACCGCTCCGACCGGGTCCATCCGCGCGCTCATCGGGTCGAGGGTAGGGCGAGGTCGACGGGCCGGAGCAGCTAGACGGTTGATCATGCCGAGCGCGACATCTCCCCTGTCGCGCTCGGCATGATCAACCGCCTAGGACCGAAGACGCTGTCGGCCCGGTCGGTGATCATCCAGACTGCGGAGTCCACGAGGTCAACCGTCCGGTTACGAACCCGTCCCTGCGGCGGCCGAGAACGCTGCAGCCTTTCCGCGGAAGGACGACACGACGGTGACGTCTGAGGGGTGGACGACCTCAAGGTCCCGTCGGCCAGCGCACCTCGATCCGCGCCCCGCCCTCGGGTGAGCGGGCCGCCCGGACGGTGCCTCCCCGGCTCTCGATGAGCCGCGCGACGAGAGCGAGCCCCAACCCCGAGCCGGGCGTGCCCCCCGTGGCGTCGAGGCGGGTGAACCGGTCGAACACGCGTGTCCGCTCGTCCTCCGGGATGCCCGGCCCGTCGTCGTCGACGAGCAGCCGGGCCCACGCCCCGGCCGGCACCACCGACACCGTCACCACCGTCCGCGCGTGGCGGCGGGCGTTACCGAGGAGGTTGTCGAGCACCAGCCCGACCTCGGCAGGCGTCGCCGACGCCGTCGCCGCGACGGGCGCCCACACCGTGATCACCGGCCCGTCGGGTTGCCGTGCGACCGCCTCCGCCACCGCCTCGCCCAGGTCGACCGGCTCCGCCGTCGGCAGCCGCCCACCGTCCGCGCGGGCGAGCGCGAGCAGGTCGGTGACCAGTGACGACAGTCGCTCGGCGTCCTTCGCGACCGCGGCCCACGCCTCGGTGTCCTCCCCCGGCCGCGGGTGCGCCACCGCCACGTCGGCCTGCGCCCGCACCGACGCGATCGGCGAGCGCAGCTCGTGCGCCGCGTCGTCGGCGAAGCGGCGGACGGTCGACACCGCGTCGTCGCGCCGGGCGAGCAGCGCGTTGAGTTCCTCGGCGAGCGCGGCGACCTCGTCGTGCGACGGCGGCACGGGCAGCCGCTCCCCCTCGCCGAGGCCCGACGCGGCCGTGCGCAGGCGGGTCACCGGCCGTAGCGCCGCGCCGGCCGCGAACCAGGCCGCCCCCGCGAGCGCGACCGCGGCGACGACGACCCCGGGCACGAACCACGACGCCGCGTCGCCGAGCAGGGACGCCGCACCGAGCAGGTCGCGCGAGGCGAGAACGAGGCGCGGCGTCCCGTCCGGCAGGGTCACCGGGACGGCCACCCACCGGCGCGGCTCGGTCCCCGGCCCCGCGACCGTCACCGGCTCCCCGCTCGCCAGCGCCCGCAGCACCGGCTCCGCCAGGGGCAGCGGCCCGCGCCCGTCGACGGGTGCGCCCGCCACGTCGGTCACCCGCAGCGGCGGCGCGAGCGGCTCGCCGTCCCGGACGGCGGGCGCGGCGGCCACCGCGCGCTCCCTCAGCTCCCCGTCGCCCGCCTCGACCACCGCCGACAGGAGCAGGCCCGCGCCCAGCCGCGCGAGGCCGCCGAGCACCACGAGCGCGACCACCCCGACCACCAGCGCGATCCGGGTCCGCAGCGTGCGGCGGGCCCACCAGGCGCCGGGGCCGCGACCTGAGCGATGGGCACCTTCGGTCGGTCTACCCGTCGTCGGGCGCCCCTCGCCAGCCGGACCGGGCGCGTCCGCCGCTGAGCGAAGGGCGCCAAAGCCCGGTCTGTTCGACCGAGGGTGCCCTTCGCTCGAAGCCGGACGGGCGTTCACGACGGCGGGTCGAGCCGGTACCCGCGTCCGCGCTCGGTGACGACGAGCCCGTCCGCGCCGACCGCAGCGAGCTTGCGGCGCAGGTAGCCGACGTACACCTCGACGACGTTGCGGGCGGCGGCCCCGTCGCCCCACACCGCGGCGAGCAGCTCGTCCTTCGTCACCGTGACGCCCGGCCGCTGCGCGAGGTGCCGCAGCACCGCGAGCTCCCGGGCGGACAACCCGATCTCGGCACCCGCCCAGTTCGCCGCGTCGGCCTCGACGGTGAGCCCCCCGACGACGACCCGCGGCACCGACGGTGCGCGACGCCGCAGCAGGGCCCGGAGCTGCGCGACCAGCACGACGAACGAGAACGGCTTCACCACGTAGCCGTCGGCGCCGAGGTCGAGCCCGTCGGCCTGGTCGACCTCGCCGTCCTTCGCGGAGAGCAGCAGCACCGGGGTCTCGACCCCGTCGGCCCGCAGCTGCTCGAGGACCCGGTAGCCGGAGAGCCCGGGCAGGATGATGTCGAGGACCACCGCGTCGAACGTGCCCGTCGACGCCTCCGCGAGCCCCGCCGGCCCGTCCCCGACGGCGACGACGTCCATGCCCTCGGCGCCGAGCCCGCGGACCAGCGCCGCGCGCACCCCCGGCTCGTCGTCGACGACCAGCACGCGGGGCACGTGCGCGACCGTAGCGCCGCGGAGCTGTGGCGGTCTCAGATCCGCGCGAAGGCCCGAACCGGGAACGTCGCCATTCCGACGACGGCGGGTGGTGCCGCCGTCAGTCGCGCCCCGCGCTCCGGCAGCCGGTCGAGCCCGGTGAGGTGTTCGAGCACGAGCACCTCACCGCCCAGCAGGAGCGTGTGGGCGGGCCGCTCGTCCCCGCTCGTGTCGTCGATGTTCACGGTGTCGATGCCGACGAGCACCGCGCCGCGCCCGACCAGGTGGCGCGCGCCGTCCGCCGTCAGGAAGGGGTGCGACGGGTCGCCGTAGTGCTCGGTGCGCCAGTGCCGGTCCCAGCCGGTACGGAGCAGGACGGCGTGGCCGGTGAGGTCCTCGTCCGGGAGCTGGTCGGGTCCGATGCCCCCGGTCGCCTCCACGACCACGGTCGGCAGGTCGGCGCACCGCTCCAACGGCAGCGCGGCGAGGTCGTGGCCGTCCCGGTACCGGTGCGCCGGGGTGTCGAGGTAGGTCCCGGTGTTGGCGACCATCGACACGGCGCCGATCGCGAACTCGGTGCCCTCGGCGTAGCGGCCGTGCGAGTCCTCGAAGCTCATGTGGTCGCTGATCCGCGGTCCCGGCAGGCCGGGGTAGGTCACCATGTCGTGCTCGATGGGGTGGCTGAGGTCGATCAGGGTCACGACGTGATCATCCGCCACCGCCCGAGCTGTGACCGTCTCAGGACCACGACCGCAGGATGGTTCCCATGAGGCGCAGATGGTTCGGGGCAGCAGGAGCGGTGGTGGCGGCCGGCGCCGTCGTCGCCGGGGTGATCGGGATCGGCGGGACGGCGGCGGCCCAGCCGCAGCTCCCGCCGGTCAGTCCCGAGGACCTGGTCGCGTCGGTGATGACCGCGCAGCCGGGGCCGTTCAACGGCACCGTCGGGATCGACAACGAGCTCGGCCTGCCGGCGCTGCCGGGCGCGCCGCAGCTCGGCAACGGCGAGCAGTCCGCCCGCGTGTGGTCCGGCGGTGACGGGAGGGGCCGGGTCGCCCTGCCCTCCGGTGACGGCGAGAAGACGCTGGTCTCCGACGGCACCACGCGCTGGGCCTACGACGCGACCGACCGCACCGCGACCCGCTCGACGGGCGGCGCGCCGGAGCAGAAGGACCCGCAGACCGACCCGGCCGGCGCGTCCGCGCAGATCATCGGCGAGCTGCGGAAGACGAGTCAGGTCGCCGTCGACGGCACCGCCGAGGTCGCCGGACGGCCCGCCTACACGCTGGTCCTCACCCCGCAGCCCACCGAGCGCACGATGCTGCGCGAGGTCCGCGTCGCGGTCGACGCCGAGAAGCGCATCCCGCTGCAGCTCACGGTCCTCGCGACCGGCTCGGCGACGCCGGCGCTGCAGATCGGGTTCGACGACGTCACCTTCGGCCCGCAGGACCCGTCGTTGTTCACCTTCACCCCGCCGCCCGGCACGACCGTGAAGGACGCCCCGGCCCGCGGCCAGGACGGCCCGCAGCGCCAGGGCCCCCCGGAGGGCACCCGCACGGTCGGCGACGGCTGGGACCGCGTCCTCGTGCTGCAGCGACCGGCCCAGCAGCAGGGTGACCAGCAGCAGGGTGACCAGCAGCGTCCCGAGGGTGCGCCCGACCTGAACGCGCTCGGCACCCCGGTCAGCGGGCCGTGGGGCAACGGCCGGGCGATCACGACCGCGGTCGGGACGGCCATCGTCACCGACGACGGGCGCGTGGCCGTCGGCGCGGTGCCGGAGCCGGTCGTGGCCGAGGCCCTGGGTACCCGGTGAGGCGAGCGGAGCGACGGGGAGTAGGGACATGAGCGTGACCGAGGAGGCCCTGCAGACCCGCACCGACCCGTCGTCGGGAACGGGCAGCGAGCCCGCCGCCCGGCTGCGGGACCTCCGCAAGACCTACGGGTCGGTCACCGCGGTCGACGGCGTCGACCTCGACCTGCCGGCGGGCGCGGTCGTCGGACTCCTCGGCCCGAACGGCTCGGGCAAGACGACGCTGATCCGGATGCTGCTCGGCCTGACCCCGCCGACGGCGGGCCGGGTCGAGCTGCTCGGGCACGACGGCACGCAGCTCGAGCGGGCCCTGCCCGACGTCGGGGCGCTCGTCGAGGGCCCGGGCTTCCACCCGTTCCTGTCGGGGCGGGACAACCTGCTCCGCGCCGCGGCGTGCGAGCCGCGGCTGGACGGCGACCTCCGGGTCCCGGTCGACGCGGCGCTGGAGCGGGTCGGGCTCACCGACGCCGCCCGGCGTCGCTACCGGGGCTACTCATTGGGCATGAAGCAGCGCCTCGGGCTGGCCGCGGCGCTGCTCGTGCCGCGACGGCTGGTCGTGCTCGACGAGCCGACGAACGGGCTCGACCCGGCCGGCACGCGGGACGTCCGACGCGTGATCGCCGAGCTGCACGAGGCGGGCACCACGGTGCTGCTGTCCTCGCACCTGCTCGCGGAGGTCGAGGCCGTGTGCACCCACGTGGCGGTGCTCGCGAAGGGGTCGCTGCTGGTGTCGGGCGAGCTCGCGACGCTGCTGGCCTCCGACGGCGAGCTCGCCCTCACCGTCGACGACGCGGACCGCGGGCTCGCGGCCCTGCGGGCCGCCGGCTTCCAGGCCTACCGGCGCGACGATGCCCTGGCGGTGACCGAGGTCGACCCGCCGGCGGTCGTGGCCGCGCTGGTGCACGCGGGGGTCGGGGTCTGGGAGGTGTCCCGACGCCGGGCGCACCTCGAGGAGCTCTTCGCACGGCTGACCGAGGAGGACGCGTGACCGCCGTACTCGAGAGGACCCACGCCTCCCTCGGCCGCGTGGTCGGCGCCGAGATCCGGTGGGTGCTCCGGCGCCCGCGCACCCTCGTGGTGCTCGGCCTGCTGGCCCTGATCCCGGTGGCCGTGGCGATCGGCATCGCGGTGGCCGGGCGGGGCGGCCGCGGGCTGATCGCCCAGGTCGCGGGCAACGGGTTCGTCCTGCCCGTGGCGGCCCTCGGGCTGGCCCTCACCCTGCTGCTGCCGCTCGCGGTGGCGTCGGCCGCCGCGGACGCGGTGGCCGGCGAGGCGGGGTCCGGCACGCTGCGCGGGTTGCTGGTCGCGCCGGTCGGCCGGGCCCGCTTCGTCGTCATGAAGGCGGCCGGGGTGATCACGGTGGCGGTGCTCGCCGTCGCGATCATCGCGGTCGTCGGGATGATCGCGGGCGCCCTGGTGGTCGGCGGGCCGGGCTCGCTGATCACGCTCTCCGGGACCACCCTCGGCGTCGGCGAGGCCCTCGGTCGGATCGCACTGGTGGCGGCGTGGACGGTCGGGCAGCTGCTCGCCGTCGGGGCCGTGGCGCTCGCGATCTCGACGTTCACCGAGCACCCGCTCGTCGTCCTGGCGTGCGTGCTCGGCGGCCTGATCGTGTTCGGCGTGCTCGGGGCGATCCCCGCGCTCGACTGGCTGCAGCCGCTGCTGCTCACGAGCGGCTTCGGGGCCGGCACGGACGTGCTCCGGGATCCGCTGCCGCTCGACGGCCTGGCGTCGTCCACGCTGCGGGCGCTGGTCTACGTCGTGCTCGGCGTGGGCGTGACGTCCTGGCGCATGGCACGTCGGGACGGCTGAGCTCCCGCCGCGGCCCGCACCGCCTCGGCGTGGAAGCCGCGGGCCACGGGCTCGAGGGCCTCGAAGGCGCCGGGCGGGGTGCCCGGCAGCGCCCGCCCGGCGTCGCGGATTCGGCCCAGGATCGCGTCGGCGGCGCGGTCGGCCTCGGCCGTCAGCCGCGGCAGGTCCACCCCGGTGAGCACGCCGTCGCGCTTCACGACGCGGCCGTCCACGAGCACGGTCGCGACGTCGGCGGCGGTCGTCTGGAAGACCAGCGTCGCGTAGGGGTCGATCCGCGGGTGCTGCTCGAGCGCGCCGCCACCCACGAGCTGCAGGTCGGCGCGCTCGCCCGGGGTCAGCGAGCCGACCCGGTCCCCGAGGCCGAGCGCGTCGGCGGCGTTCACCGTGGTCCAGGTGAGCGCCTCCTGCGCGAGGGTGGTCACCCGCTCCGGCATCGCGCCCGCGCGGTTGACCGCCTCGGTCGCCTCCCACCGCGTGAACCCGAGCCCGAAACGCATCTCGTGCCAGAGGTCGCCGGAGTTGAGCGAGATGACGTCGGCGGACAGGGTCGGCGCCAGGCCGTGGCGGCGGCACCGCTCGAACACCGGGCGGCCCATCCCCATGTTCAGCTCGGTCTCGACGGAGATCGAGATCTTGCCGCCGCTGCGGGCCACGGCCTCCCACTCCGCGTCGCCGAGGGTGTTGCCGTGCACGTGGACCATGTCCGGGCCGAGCAGCCCGAGGGCGTCCAGCTCGGGGATCCCGCCGGTCAGCACGCTGCCCCAGACGCAGCCCGTGTGGTTGACGACCAGGGCGCGCCGCTCGCGGGCGGCCGCCAGCTCGGCGACGGACCGGTCGAAGGGCAGGCCGAACAGCTCGGAGAGCGAGACGCCGAGGGTGAGCAGGTCGTCGCCGCCGGCGAAGTGGGTGTCGGCGACACGGTGGAAGTCGGCGAGCCGCGCGTCGTGGTCCCCGAAGCGCGACGCCTCCGGCGAGCTCTCGAAGAAGCCGTAGCAGAACGCCGCCCGGATCCCGGCGTCGCGCAGCCCGAGCACGGCCGCGTCGCTGTGGTCGGGGGTGTTGTTGCAGTGCGAGAAGTCGAGCAGGGTCGTCACGCCCGCGTTCAGCGCGTCCAGGGCGCCGAGCCGCTGTCCCAGCGCCACGTCGTCGGCGGTGAACGCGGGTGAGATCGCGAGCCGGATGCCGAAGTATTAGTCGCCGAGCGTCCAGTCGCCGCAGATGCCGCGGGCGAGCGACTGCCACGTGTGCCGGTGGGTGTCGATCAGCCCGGGCAGGACCAGGTGCCCCCGGGCGTCGAGCACCTCGGCGTCGGTGTCGGGCAGCGACGGGGCGACCGCCGTGATCACCCCGTCGTCGACGAGGACGTCGCCGGTCGGCAGGTCGCCGAGCGCGGGGTCCATCGTCAGGACGTGACCGCCCCGGATCAGGGTGCGTGCCATGGTGCCTCCTCGTGGCTGGGTTCCGGGCCAGCATCGGAGCGCGCGCGCCGCGGAACATGTCCCGTTCCGGTTCCGATCGACCATCCCGACGACGGGTCCGCGCGCCGTAGCATCGCCCGACGGCGCCCCGGTGCACGGCGAGGTGGTGGGACATGGACGTCCGGGCCCTGCGGTACGCCGTGACGCTCGCGGACACCCTGCACTTCGGCCGCGCGGCGCAGGCCCACTTCATCGCCGCGCAACCCTTCGGTCGCCGGATCCAGGCACTCGAGCGCGAGCTCGGCACCCGGCTGTTCGCCCGCACCAGCCGCCGGGTCGCCCTCACCCCCGCCGGCGAACGCTTCGTCCCCCGCGCCCGGCAGGCGCTGGCGGGGCTGGACGCGCTGGTCGACCAGGTCGACGCCCGTCGCGACGTGCCCGGCGTGCTGCGCATCGGCGTGCTCGGCTTCGGGCTGGCCGACCTCTGGCCCGACGTGTGGGACCTGGTCGCGGCCCGGTACCCGGACCTCGCGGTGGACACCGTCGAGCTGACCTGGGCCGACCAGTACGACGCCGTCCGCTCCGGGGAGGTCGACCTCGCGCTGGTCCACGACGTGGGCGGCGCGGACGACCCCACGCTGGACCGGGTGCTGACGTCCGAGCGCGTCGCGGTCGTCCCGGTCCGCTCCGAGTTCGCCCGGGCCGACCGGCTCACCCGCGCCGACGTCGCCGGGCAGCGGCTGGTCTCCCCGGTCGGCGCCTCCGCGGGGCTCGCGGAGTGGGGCGAGGGCGCCGGCGGTCGGGGCCGGGTGACGGTGCGCTCCCCCGCCGGGGTCGCGACGGCGGTGGCGACGAGCGGGCGGCTCGGGCTGCACGCGGAACCCGCCCGACGGTTCTTCCCGCACCCCGGGGTGCGCTACGTGCCGGTCGACGGACCCCCGGCCACCGTCGCCGTCGCGAGCCGCCCCGGCGACCACCGCGACCCCGTGGCCGTCGTCCGGGCCGCGGCGCGCGCCGTGGCGGGCCTCGACCGCAACCGGATCGGTCCATGATCTACCACGGCGCCCGCCGCAGACTGGCCGCCGACGAGGGGAGCGTGGATGCGCTGGAGCAGTTACTCCGAGGCCGATGGGACCGTCCGGACCGCGGTCTGGCGGGACGAGGTCCTGCACCCGGTGCCGGGCGCCACCGCGCTGGTGGACCTGCTCGGTGACGACGGCACGCGGCTGCGCACGGCGGCCGACGCCGCGCTGGCGGCACCCGAGGTCGACCCCGGCACGGTGACCCTGCTGCCCCCGGTGCCCCGGCCCCCGTCGATCCGGGACTTCATGGCCTTCGAGGAGCACGTGGTCACCGCGAGCGCCGCGATCGGCCTGACGGTCGACCCGCTCTGGTATCAGCAGCCGGTCTTCTACTTCACCAACCCGGCGTCGCTGCGCGGGCCCCACGAGCCCGTCCCGGTCTCCCCCGGCAGCGCCGCGTTCGACTACGAGCTCGAGGTCGCGGCGGTGATCGGCCGGGAGGGTTCCGACCTCGATCCCGACGAGGCCGTCGACCACGTCGCCGGCTACGTGCTGTTCTGCGACTGGAGCGCCCGCGACCTGCAGGGCGAGGAGATGAAGCTGAACCTCGGCCCCGCCAAGGGCAAGGACTCGGCGTCGAGCTGCGGGCCCTGGATGCTCACGCCCGACGAGCTGCCGGCCGCCGCCGCCATGCGCGCCGCGGTCAACGGGACGCCCTACAGCGCGGGCCGCCTCGACGCCCTGTACTGGTCGTTCGGCGAGATGATCGCCTACGCCTCGCGTGGCACGCGGGTGGTCCCCGGCGACCTGATCGGCAGCGGCACGGTGGGCACCGGCTGCATCCTCGAGCTCTCGCGGGTGCACGGCGCGGACGCCTACACCTATCTCGGCCCCGGCGACCGGGTCCGGCTCGAGGTCGACGGCCTCGGCGCCGTCGACGCGCCGATCGTCGCGGGCGCCCCCGTCCGTCCCCTGCGCGAGGAGAACACCCGGTGAGTGCCCACACCCACGACATCACCGTCCCCGGCCCGCCGCGGCTGGAGGAGGTCTCCGACGGGATCCACGCCTACGTCCAGCCCGACGGCACGTGGTGGATCAACAACACCGGCTTCGCGGTCGGACCGCAGGGCGTCGTCGCCGTCGATTCCTGCTCGACCGAACGCCGCACCCGCGCCTTCGTCGACGCCATCGCCTCGGTCACGTCCGCCCCGGTCCGGACCCTGGTCAACACCCACCACCACGGCGACCACACCTGGGGCAACGCGCTCTTCTGCACCGCGACGATCGTGGCCCACGAGCGCGCCCGCGAGGAGATGATCGCGTTCGGGCCGCCGCGGGAGCTGCCGTTCTGGGAGAACCCGGAGTGGGGCACGCTGCCCCTGGACCCGCCGTTCCTCACGTTCACCGACCGCGTCGCGCTCCACGTCGGGGATCTGCGGGCCGAGGTCCTGCACGTGGGCACGCCCGCCCACACCACCAACGACTCCCTGGTGTGGTTCCCGGAGCGGTCGACGCTGTTCTGCGGCGACCTCGTGTTCAACGGCGGGACGCCGTTCCTGCTGATGGGCTCGGTGACCGGCGCGATCGACGTCCTCGAGCAGGTCGTCGCCCCGCTGGGCGCGACGACGACGGTGCCCGGGCACGGCCCCGTGTTCCACGACCGGGCCCCGCTCGACGCCACGCTGGACTACCTGCGGTTCGTGCTCGACGTCGCCGAGCGGGGACGGGCGGCGGGGCTGTCCCCGCTGGCCGCCGCGCAGGACACCGATCTCGGCCGGTTCGCCGACTGGCCGGACGCCGAGCGCATCGTCGGGAACCTGCACCGCGCCTACGCGGAGCTCGACGGGACGCCGCGCGGCGGGGCGATCGACGTGATGGCGGCCCTCGGCGACATGGTCACGTGGAACGGCGGGCGCCCGTTGACCTGCCTGGCTTGACCTCGACCGCGCTCCGGGTCGCACGGTCGGTGCCGTGCCGCGGACGTGGCCCGGGTGGCCGCCGCGGACGTGGCCCGCGGTGGCCGTCGGTCACGTGACCTTCTCCGTCGAGGCCGTCCACGCGGCCGCCCGGTACGGCGACCCGGCGGGCGCCGGCTGAGCGCTGCGCGCCGCCCGGACCGCGAGCAGACCGAGCCCGACGGTCCCGACCGCCTCGAACAGCTCGACCTGCAGTCCGGTCAGCACCGGTGCCTCGGGCAGCGGCACCAGCACGCCGAGCGCGGAGAGCACGAAGGCGGCGCCGATCCACCACGGGACGCCGGACCCGCGGCGGAGCAGCGCGATCCCGGTCAGCAGCACCCCGGCGACGAAGACGAGCCCGCCGACCACCTGCAGCAGCGCGAACGAGCCCGAGGCGACGATCGACCCGTCGTCGGGAATGGCCTGCGGCACCTCCCGGGCGACGAAGCCCTCGACGACGAGGTGCGACTGCGCGGAGAGCGCGTTGCCCACGAAGTACAGCGTGAGGCCGACGACGCCGAGCACCCCGACCCGCGGCGCGAGCCACGCCGTGACGGCGGGCAGCCCCAGCATCAGCAGGATCGCGCCGCCGTAGAGCAGCAGATAGGCCGGTGGACCGCCCGGTGCGGTGATCGACGCGACGGAATGGGACTGCCCGTCGACGACGGGGTGCAGCATCCCGCCCACGAGACCGGTGATCCCGGACAGCGCGAGCGCGGCGCCGCCGAGGGCGAGCAGGTGGCGGTGGGTGACGGTCATGGTGACTCCTCGATCGGTGGTGCCGCGCACGCTGCCCGACGCCACTTGCGATCGACTTGCGCTCAGCCGAGCAGGCCCTCCGCCGCCGCGAGCCAGTGCGGCGCCCCGAGCCGGCGGGCGAGTGCTGCGGCGGCCTCGGCGTGCGGGCGGGGGTCCTCGCCGAGCACGACGGCGGCGTGGGCGAGGACGAGGTCGACCGGGCCGAGGACGAGCTGTCCGTTGCCGGTCCGGACGAGCTGGCCCGCCCAGGGCCGCAGGTCGTCGCGGGTGCGGCGCACGACCTCGGCGTCGGCGAGCCGGCAGGCGGCGAGGCACTGGAACGCGGTCTCCAGCTGCCAGGTGGCCTCCCGCGGGTACGGCGGGAGCGGCCAGAGCGCGCGGGCCTCGTCCTCCCGTCCGGCGTCGAGCCGCGCGAGGACCCGCAGCACGGCGACGACGTCGGACCCACCGGCCGTCGCGATCGCCTCGAGCTCGTCCAGCGCGCTCGAGGTGTCCCCGGCGACCGCCGCCACCGTCGTCAGGATCCAGGCCCGGATCGCGCCGCCGTTCGGATCCCCGGAGGCGGTGATCCGGGCGGAGAGCTCGTCGAACGCCGCGCGGGCGGCGTCGATGCGGCCCGCGACGAGGTCGAGGGTCGCGGCGAAGACCGCGACGCACAGCGCCAGCACCGGGAGCTGGCCCGCGCCGGCGGTCGCGGTGGCGCCGTCGAGGTGGCTGCGGGCCGCGTCGAGGTCGCCGCGCCCGACCGCGGCCGCGGAGAGCACGAGGTGTGCGAGGGCGACGTGGTCGCCGAGGTGGGCCCGGGTGGCGACGGCGAGCATCTCCTCGCCGACGCGGCGCTGGTGGTCCGGGTCGGCCACCGCGAAGGTGTGCAGGTGGGCGACGCCGAGCGCCCGGCAGAGCAGGCGCGGGTCGTCCAGCTCGCGGGCGAGGCCCAGGGCCTCGTCGCCCGCCGCGCGACCGAGGTCGACGAGCCACGGCTGCGACTCGTGTGCGAGCGCCAACAGCAGTTCCGCCCGGAGGCGCCGGTCGGTCCGGTCGACGACGCCGAGCAGCTCCTGCACCCGCGCGATCGCGGCGTCCTGGTCGTCGAGAGCGGGCCGCGTGGCCCAGAGGGTCACGACGTCCCAGCTCCAGGCCCACGCCTCGTCGGTGGCGTCGCCGAGGCGCCGGGCCAGCGCGACCGAGCGCTCCCGCTCGGCCAGCGCGGCGGTCAGGTCGCCGGCGGCGGCGAGCGCGCGGACCAGGTCCCGGTGGGCACGGAGTCGGCTCGCGGTGTCGCCGGCACCGAGGTCGTGCGCCCGCACCGCGGCGCGTCGCCAGCGGACCGCCTCCCCGACCGCACCCGCCTCCTGCGCCGCGGCGGCACCGGCGGTGAGGGACGGGAGGGCGCGGGCGGCGGTCGTGGCGTCGAGGGCCAGCTCCGCGTGGTGGGCCAGGGCGTGGACCCGCTCGGGATGTCGGACCGCCAGCGTGTCGAGCAGCGCCCGGTGCAGACGCGCGCGCCGCAGCGGGGGCATGCGCGCGGCGACGGCGTCGCGGACGAGGGCGTGGCTGAACCGCAGCGTGCTCCCGCCCTCGAGCAGGCCGGCGACGACGCCGGTGTCGAGGTCGTCGAGCAGGTCGTCCTCGTCGAGCGGTCCGCGCAGGACGTCGACCTCGAGCATCAGGTCCACGTCGACCTCGCGGCCGAGGACCGCGGCCCGCGTGAGGGTCGCGACGGCCCGGGCGGGCAGGCGGGCGAGCCGCCGGTCGAGGACGTCGGCGACCCCGGCGGGGAGGTCCCGCGTCGCCACGTCGTCGCCCTCGGTCCGGGCGAGGTCGCCGAGCTCCCGCAGGAAGAGGGCGTTGCCGGCGGCGCGGTCGAGCAGGGCCCGCCACGTGTGCTCGCCGAGCTCGCGGCCGGCGTGCCGGCGCAGCAGCCGGCGCGCCGACGCGGCGTCGAGCCCGCCGAGCCGGACCCGGTCACGGGTCTGCGCGGCCAGCAGCGCGAGGGTGGCCCGCAGGTCGTCGGAGACCTCGTCGTCGCGGTAGGTCGCCACGACGAGCAGTGCGCCGCCACCGTTCGCGACCAGGTGGCGCAGCACCTGCAGGGTCTCCCCGTCGGCGCCGTGCACGTCCTCGACCACGAGGGTCGTCGGCCCGGCGAGCACCGGCGCCACGGCGGCGGCCAGCGCGAACGGGTCGGTCGCGGTCGGCGCCGTCCCGGTCGCGCGCGTGACGAGGTCCCGCCACGCCCAGCCCGGCGGCGCACCGGCCGCCTCGGGGCAGCGGGCGCGGAGCACGCGACGCCCCGTCACCTCCTGCGCGAACCGGTCGACGAGCGCCGACTTCCCCGTCCCGGCCCCGGCGGCGACCCACACCACCCCGGCCCGCGCGCCGGTCTCCTCCCCCGCCCGGCGCAAACGGGTGAGCTCCTCGGTGCGTCCGAGGAAACCGTCGTCGGTCTCGGGCGCCGGCGGGTCCTCCCGACGGCGGGTGGGCACGGGGGCCGGGGCCAGGACGGCCTGCTGCGCGTCGTGCCAGGCCTCGCCCGGGTCCAGTCCGAGCTCGTCGGCGAGCCGGGCGCGGACGTCGCGCAGGACCGCCAGCGCGTCGCCCGGGCGACCGACCGCGACGAGCGTGCGGGCGAGCAGGGCCGCCGCGCTCTCGCGCAGCGGCTCGGCGCGGACGAGCTCGCCCAGCGCCGCCAGTACCTCGGCGGGCCGACCGAGCGCGAGCGCCGCCTCCCCCGCGATCTCCGCGGCGGCGGCGTGCAGCTCGACGAGGCGGTCGGCCGCGCTCGCGGCCCAGGGCTCGTCGCGGTAGGCGGCGAACGGGGCGCCGGTCCAGCGGGCCAGGACCCGGGACGCGAGCGTCATCGCCTCGGCGGGCGGAGCCGTGCGCGCGTCGTCGACGAGCCGGGCGACCTCCCAGGCGTCCACCTGCTGGTCCGGCAGCGTGAGCCGGTACCCGGGCGCCACGCTGACCAGCACGGTCGCCGGGGTCCGCGGCGCCCGGTCGGGCTCGAGCCGGCGCCGCAGGTGCGAGACGTAGGCCTGGAGGGCGCCGAGGGCCTTCGGCGGCGGGCTGCCCGCCCACAGGTCCTCCAGGAACCGGTCGGTGGAGACGACCCGCCCGTCCGCCGCGACGAGCATGCCCAGGACCGCCCGTTGCCGCGGGCCGCCGAGGTCGAGCGTCCGGCCGTCGATCGTCGCGCGGACGTCGCCGAGCACGTCGACGCGGAGCACGACCGCCAGCCTAGGTGGTCCTTGAAGAGAACCACGACATAGCTCTACCGTACCGAGGCACCCGACCCGCAGGAGGATCCGTGTCCGCGCCGCCCACCTCGACCACCGTCACCAACATCGGGGTCGTCATGTTCACCGTCGCCGACCAGGACGCCGCGATCGCGTTCTACCGGGACACCCTCGGCTGGGAGCTCCGCGGCGACACGTCGTTCGGCGAGCACGGCGAGCACCGGTGGGTGGAGGTCGCTCCGCCCGGCTCCCGGACCCGCCTGGCCCTGAACCCGCCGATGTTCGACGAGCCCGGCGGCTCCTCGATCGGGGTCGAGACCACCGACGTGCTGGGCGAGCACCGGCGCCTGTCCGCCCTCGGCGGCGTCGACCTCGACGCGGCACCCGAGGAGACCCCGGGCGCCCCGCTGATGTTCATGCTGCGCGACCCCGACGGGAACGTCGTCGTGGTCGTCGACGCCCCTCCGGCCGACTGAGCCCCGCTCGTGGGGTGGGAGGGCGCTCGCCCTCCCACCCCGGGGAGCGGACTCAGCTGCAGCCGCTGGTGGAGCCGCAGCCCTCGCAGACGTAGCACGAGCCGGCGGGCCGCATCTTCGTGCCGCAGGTCAGGCACAGCGGCGCGTCGGCCGCCTTGCCCTGCTGCAGCTCGAGCAGCTCGGTGGAGCTGCCGACCGAGATGTCGGCCTTGCGGGTGCCGGTCGTGGTGACCGGCTCCTCCACTGCGTCGACGGTCGTCCGGAGCTCCTCCACGACCTCGACCGGGGCCGCGGGGGCCTGGCCGTAGTCGTTCGCGACCTGCGCGGTCCGCTCGTCCGCCGAGAAGATGCCGAGCTGGGCCCGCTTCTCGTACGGCAGGTGGTCGAGCGCGATGCGACGGAACAGGTAGTCGACGATGCTCGTCGCCATCCGCACGTCGGGGTCGTCGGTCATGCCGGCGGGCTCGAAGCGCATGTTCACGAACTTCGACACGTAGGTCTCCAGCGGCACCCCGTACTGCAGCGCGATGGAGATCGCCATCGAGAACGCGTCCATGACGCCGGCGAGGGTCGACCCCTGCTTCGACATCTTGACGAAGATCTCGCCGAGGCCGTCATCCGGGTAGGAGCCGGCGGTCATGTAGCCCTCGGCGCCCGCGACCGCGAACGACACGGTTTCGCTCGGGCGCTTCTTCGGCAGCCGCTTGCGCACGGGGCGGTGGTCGGTGGTCGCGACCTCGGCGCCGGTGCTCGACTCCGCCGTGGACCCGCTCGACTTGCCGGTGGACAGCGGCTGGCCGACCTTGCAGTTGTCGCGGTAGATCGCGAGCGCCTTGAGCCCCATCTTCCAGGACTCGAAGTAGATCTCCTCGACCTCCTCGACGGTGGCCCGCTCGGGCATGTTCACCGTCTTGGAGATGGCACCGGAGATGAACGGCTGGACGGCCGCCATCATCCGCACGTGGCCCATCGGCGCGATGGCCCGCTCGCCCATGGCGCAGTCGAAGACCTCGTAGTGCTCCGGGCGCAGGCCCGGGGCGTCGACCACGTGGCCGTGCTCGGCGATGAACTCGACGATCGCCTCGATCTGCTCGCCCTGGTAGCCGAGGGCTGCGAGCGCGCGCGGCACGGTCTGGTTGACGATCTGCATCGAGCCGCCGCCGACCAGCTTCTTGAACTTGACCAGCGAGAAGTCCGGCTCCACCCCGGTGGTGTCGCAGTCCATCATGAAGCCGATCGTCCCCGTGGGGGCGAGCACGCTGGCCTGCGCGTTGCGCCACCCATTGCGGGCGCCGATCTCGAGGCCGTCCTGCCACTGCTTCGTCGCCGCGTCGCGGACGCGGGCGTCCTCGCGGTGCAGCGTGCGGATCGCGTCGTTCGCCGCGGCGTGCTTGCGCATGACGCGGCGGTGCGCGTCGGCGTTGCGGGCGTAGCCGTCGTAGGGCGCGACGGCCCCGGCGAGCTCGGCGGAGCGGCGGTAGGCGGTGCCGGTCATCAGCGAGGTGATGGCGGCGGCGAGCGCCTGGCCCCCCGCGGAGTCGTACGCGTGGCCGGTCGCCATCAGCAGCGCGCCCAGGTTGGCGTAGCCGATGCCCAGCTGCCGGAAGGCGCGCGTGGTGTCGCCGATCTCCGGCGTCGGGAAGTCCGCGAAGCAGATCGAGATGTCCATCGCGGTGATGACGAGCTCGACCGAGCGCGTGAAGCCGTCGACGTCGAAGCGCCCGTCGTCGCCGAGGAACTTCATGAGGTTCAGCGACGCGAGGTTGCAGCTGGAGTTGTCCAGGTGCAGGTACTCCGAGCAGGGGTTCGACGCGGTGATGCGACCGGACTCCGGCGAGGTGTGCCAGTCGTTGATCGTGTCGTCGTACTGCAGGCCCGGGTCGGCGCACTCCCAGGCCGCCTCGGCCATCTGCCGGAACAGGCCCTTGGCGTCGACGGACTCGATGACCTCACCGGTCATCCGCGCCCGGAGGCCGAACTGCCCGCCCGACTGCACGGCCCGCATGAACTCGTCGGTGACGCGCACCGAGTTGTTGGCGTTCTGGTACTGCACGGACGCGATGTCGGCGCCGCCGAGGTCCATGTCGAAGCCCGCGTCCCGCAGGACGCGGATCTTCTTCTCCTCGGCCCGCTTGGTCTCGACGAACTCGGCGATGTCGGGGTGGTCGACGTCGAGGACGACCATCTTCGCGGCCCGCCGCGTCGCCCCGCCGGACTTGATCGTGCCGGCGGACGCGTCGGCGCCGCGCATGAACGACACCGGACCGGAGGCCGTGCCGCCGGAGGAGAGCAGCTCCTTCGAGGAGCGGATGCGCGAGAGGTTCAGGCCGGCGCCGGAGCCGCCCTTGAAGATCAGCCCCTCCTCGCGGTACCAGTTGAGGATCGACTCCATGGTGTCGTCCACGGCGAGGATGAAGCAGGCGCTGACCTGCTGCGGCGACGCCGTCCCGACGTTGAACCAGACCGGCGAGTTGAAGCTGAAGTACTGGTGCAGCAGCATCCAGGTCAGCTCGTCGGAGAAGATCTCCGCGTCGGCGGGCGTCGCGAAGTACCCGTGCGTGCGGCCGGCCTCGGTGTAGCTGCGCACCACGCGGTCGATCAGCTGACGCAGGCTCGACTCCCGCTGCGGCGTCCCGACCGCACCGCGGAAGTACTTGCTGGTGACGATGTTCGTCGCGTTCACCGACCACGTCGAGGGGAACTCGACGCCGCGCTGCTCGAAGTTCACCGAGCCGTCGCGCCAGTTGGTCATGACGACGTCGCGGCGCTCCCACTCCACCCCGTCGTACGGGTGGACCCCCTCGGTGGTGTGCACGCGCGTGATCGACAGGCCGCGACCGGCCGCGCCCTCCGGCGCCGAACCGTTCGTGCTCGTGTCGGACCCGACGGTCTCCGTCATCCGCTCAATCCCCTCGTGCTCGCGTGTGCCGGGGACGCTTCCCCACGACCCGGCATCGTTTCCCCGACCATCAACGACCGGCGCCGGTCAACCGGCCGTCGTCCTCGTCGACTGCGTCGACTGCCTCGTGCTCCGTCGTCCGTTCCCGGAGGTCCGCGATCTCGGCCTCGAAGTCGGCCACGCAGGAGAAGTTCCGGTAGACGCTGGCGAACCGGAGGTAGGCCACGGCGTCCAGCTCCCGCAGCGGTCCCAGGATCGCCATCCCGACCTCGTGGCTCGGCACCTCGGCCGTGCCCGACGCCCGCACCGTCTCCTCCACCCTGTGCGCCAGGAGCGCCAGCGCGTCCGGATCGACCGGACGACCCTGACAGGCCCGGGCCACCCCGCGCACGACCTTGTCGCGGCTGAACGGCTCGGTGACCCCACTGCGCTTGACCACCGCGAGGACGGCCTCCTCGACGGTGGTGAACCGCTTCCCGCACGCGGTGCAGGAGCGGCGGCGACGGATCGCCTGGCCCTCGTCGGCCTCGCGCGAGTCGACGACCCGGGAGTCGTCGTTGCGGCAGAACGGGCAGCGCACCCGGTTCTCCTTCCTCGCCGGCCGGCTCGGCCTGTGGATGAACGGCCTCCCCGGACACCGCCTGGGGACACCGCTGTGGACCAGGACGCTCCCGGGTGTGGACCCGGGTGCGCCGCCGGTGGACGAACCACCGACCTCGGTGGAGCGCCGACCGGATCCTGTGCGGGACCCTGTGGACAACGCTCCACCTGCACACACAACCTGTGGACTAACTACATCGATGTAACCACAAGATGTTGGGGCGGGACGCTAGCGACACCCGAGGAAGCGGTGCAACTCGGATCCCCTGGACCGGCGACGCCCTCGGCGAGCGGCACCCTCGCGCGCCCGGCGGGCGCGTGTGGTGCCGGTGAGCGCACGCGTGGGTGACGCGGCGACACCACCCCCACGGCGGCTCAGGGCGCCGCGGGCACCACGAGGGGACGACCGGGAGTGACGAGGGACGAGGAGAGGTCGTTCGCCGCGCGGATCCGGTCGACGACCGCGGAGCGCTCGGCCCCCGGGGCCACCCGGGCGGCCACGTCGAGCAGCGTCTCCCCCGGGGCCACGACGGTCACCGCGGTGCCCGCCGGCACGGAACCGGCCGGTGCGGCCGGACCGGCGGCCGCGCCGCCGAGGCGCACCGCGAGGGCGACCAGGCCCACCAGCACGACGGCCAGCACGACCACCGCGACGGCCCGGCGCCGCCGCACCACGGCGATCGCCGGAGCGACATGAATCACATCGCTGCAATTCACCCGCTCGACGGACGGCAGCGGCGGGGCCGGCGGGACCACCAGCGCCGCGGGCCGACCGGCGGGCCGGGTGGTGTCCCGCCGGGGCGCCGGGCGGGCCGGCGAGCCGGTGACGGCCCGCCCCGCGGGGCGCGTCCGGGCGGCGGGACGACCGCCCCACCCGGCGTCGACACCCCGGGTGACCTGCTCGGACGCCGCGTCGGGCCCGGCGGCCGCGATCCGCGACCGCACCGGAGTCGGAGAGCTCATCGGGCACCTTCTTCCCTCGCACAGACGTTCGATCGAACGCCTGTGCGATGTCTAGCACCGACCCCCGACAACGTCGAAGGACCGACCGGCGTGTCCTTCGAACACGTGTTTGATCCGTCGCGCGCTCGGCGCTACCTTCACGGGCGGGAGCACGCAGCGTCACCGCCGACCGACCGCGGTCGGCACGCCGCCGGGCTCACGCTTCGACCCGAGGAGGACGCCATGACCGGACGCGGACGCGACGGCACGCCCGACCCGCCGGCCGCCGACGGCGAGGCGGCCGGGATCGCCACGGCCGTCACCGCCGAGGTGCACGCCTTCCCCGACCGGGAACCGGAGCCCTCGGCCTCCGGCACGCCCGCGCTCACCCCGCGCCAGCGCAAGGTCCTCGAGGTCATCCGCGACTACATGGACCGGGTGGGCTACCCGCCGAGCGTGCGGGAGATCGGCGACGCGGCCGGGCTGACCTCCACCTCGTCGGTGGCGCACCAGATGAAGGTGCTCGAGAAGAAGGGGTTCCTGCGCCGCAACGCGAGCCGGCCCCGGGCGCTCGAGGTCTTCATGCCCGAGGAGCTCGACCCCGAGCTCGGCGGCGGCTCCGAGACCGAGGGCGTGCGCGCGGACCGGCCGACGCCGTCCTACGTGCCCGTCGTGGGCCGCATCGCCGCCGGTGGGCCGATCCTGGCCGAGCAGGCCGTGGAGGACGTCTTCCCGCTCCCGAAGGAGCTCGTCGGCGAGGGCTCGCTGTTCCTGCTCAAGGTCGTGGGCGACTCCATGGTCGACGCCGCGATCACCGACGGGGACTGGGTGGTCGTGCGCCAGCAGCCGAACGCCGAGAACGGCGAGATCGTGGCCGCGATGCTCGACAACGAGGCCACCGTGAAGACCTACAAGCGCAAGGACGGCCACGTCTGGCTGCTCCCGGCGAACGAGGCCTACGAGCCGATCCCCGGCGACGAGGCGACGGTGCTGGGCAAGGTCACCGCGGTCCTGCGCCGGCTCTAACGGCGCCGCCGGCGCGCGAGCAGCACCCCGCCCGACGCGACGACGAGCACCCCCAGCACCGCGGCCGCGACGACCGTCCCGCGACGGTCGGTGTCCGGCGCGGCCGGAGCCCGCCCCTCGACCGGGGCCGGGACGGTGGACGCGGGCGCCGGGACCACCACCTCGCGCAGCCGTGCCGCCGGACCGCCCGACGGGGACTCCCCCGCCGAGAGCAGGCCCCCGTCCGCGGTGAACGCGACGGCCTCCCCCTGCGGCTCGCCCGGCAGCGGCACCTGGGTCGGCGCGGCCCGCAGACCCGCGACGACGTCGTCCGCGGTCGGACCGTCCACCGGGAAGAGCCACGCGTCGGTGTAGGTCCGCAGGGCCACCGTGCGGCCGTCGTCCGACACGGCCCCGCCCGTGATCAGGCCGCGCCCGAGGAAGCTCGCCGGGCCGCCGTCCGTCGTCGACGGGGGCAGGCGCACCTCGCCCGCGGCCCGCAGCGGCACGGGCGCCGACGACTCGTCGGGCAGGGGCCGGTCGGTCGTGTAGACCCGGCCGAACCCGCCGCCCTCCTTCGTGACGACCACCGGCCGCCGGTCCGCGGCCAGCAGCAACGCCTCCGCGTCGTGCGCCCCGTCGGGGTAGGACAACCGCACCACGGTACCGGGACCCGTCGTCGGGAGCCGGATCAGCGCCACGGTCGACCGTTCACGGTCGTTGTCGCCGACGTCGGCGAGCCACAGGGTCCCGTCCGCGCCCCGGGCCAGGTCCTCCACGTCGCGCCCCCGCACGCCCACGGGGCGGGCCGAGGCCACGGAACAGTCGGGGCGCAGCGTGTACACCACGGTCGCGTTCCCGCTGTCGTTCACGACGACGGGTCCGGCCGGACCGACGGCCAGCCCCGACACCTCCGCCAGCCGCGGGTCGGTCAGCGCGCAGTCGATCGACGATGCGGCGGAACTGCCACCGGACGACGGCGACGACGCGTTGCTGCCACCGGGGAGGGCGACCAGGGCCGCCGTCAGGACCAGGTCGAGGATCAGGAGACCGCGACCGGGACCGCCGCCTCGGTGACCGCGGCGGCCAGCTCGGACGACACGCGGGCGTGCAGCACGGTCCCCTCGGCGACGTGCCGCTCGCTCAGCACCTCGCCCTCGGTGTGCACCCGGGCCACGAGCGCGCCCTCGGTGTACGGCAGGACGACCTCCACCTCGACCTCCGGGCGCGGCAGCGCCTCGGCGATCCGCCGGCGGAGCAGGTCGATGCCCTCCCCCGTGCGGGCGGAGACGAACACCGCGCCGGACAGGGTCGCGCGGAGCTGCGCGAGGGCCATCGGGTCGGCGTCGTCGACCTTGTTCACCACGAGCAGCTCGGGCGGCGTGGGGAGGGCCCGCTGCGGGTCGTCCCCGCGCGACGGCGGGCGCGGCTCGTCGGGGTCGTGCCCGATCTCGGCGATCACCTCGCGGACCGCGGCGATCTGCTCGAGCGCCGACGGGTCGGAGCCGTCGACGACGTGCACGATCAGGTCGGCGTCCCCGACCTCCTCCAGCGTCGACCGGAACGCCTCGACGAGCTGGTGGGGCAGGTGCCGCACGAAGCCGACGGTGTCGGTCAGCGTCGCGACGCGGCCGTCCGCGGTCTCCCACCGGCGGGTGGTCGGGTCGAGGGTCGCGAACAGGGCGTCCTCGACCAGCACGCCGGCGTCGGTGATGGCGTTGAGCAGCGAGGACTTGCCCGCGTTGGTGTAGCCGGCGATCGCGACGGCCGGGACGTCCCGACGGCGACGGCGGTCGCGCTGGGTGTCGCGGACGGTCTTCATGCCCTCGAGCTCGCGGCGCAGCTTCGCGATCCGCTGGTGGATGCGCCGACGGTCGGTCTCCAGCTTGGTCTCACCGGGACCACGGGTGCCGACGCCGCCGCCGGCACCGCCGCCCGCGCCACCGCCCTGGCGCGACATCGACTCGCCCCAGCCGCGCAGGCGGGGCAGGAAGTAGCGCAGCTGGGCGAGCTCGACCTGGGCCTTGCCCTCCCGCGACCGCGCGTGCTGGGCGAAGATGTCGAGGATCAGCGCCGTCCGGTCGACGACCTTGACCTTCAGCTTCTCCTCCAGCTGCCGCAGCTGGCCGGGCGAGAGCTCGCCGTCCGCGATCACGGTGTCCGCGCCGGTCGACTGCACGGTCTCGCGCAGCTCGGCGACCTTGCCGGAGCCCACGAAGGTCGCCGGGTCGGGCGAGGAGCGCCGCTGGACGAGGCCGTCGAGGACCTCGGAGCCGGCCGTCTCGGCGAGCCGCGCGAGCTCGACCATCGAGGCGTCGGCGGCCGCGGCGGTGCCGCTCGTCCAGACGCCGACGAGCACGACGCGCTCGAGGCGCAGCTGCCGGTACTCGACCTCGGTGACGTCCTGGAGCTCGGTGGACGCCCCGGTGAGGCCGGGGACCCGGCGGAGCGAACTCCGCTCCTCGAGCTCCATCGACCCGGTGGTGACGTCGGTGGGCTCGACGGGGACGTCCTGGTCGTCGAGGCGGATCGGCCGCCCGACGGGACGAGGGTCGGGGGACGCGGCGGGACGGGCGGGTGCAGGTTCAGTCATCTTGACTCCACTGTCCCACGCCGCGGGGCGCCTCACCACGTCTTATCGACGGCTGCTACGCGCGCGCCACCTGGGCCACGCGGGTGAACGCGTACGGCGCGTCGGCCGACCCGCCGAGCTCGACCTCGCCCCGGGCGACGAGCACGGCCGGACCGGTCAGCGTGGTCGTCGCACGCTCGACGCCCACCCGCAGCACCCCACCCGGCGTCGTGACCGTGACCGTGCCCTCCGTGCGCCCGGCCGCGCGCAGCCCGGCCACCGCGCCGGCGACCGTGCCCGTCCCGCACGACCGGGTCTCGCCCGAGCCGCGCTCGTGGACCCGCAACCGGGTGGCGAGGTCGTCGGTCAGCGGGGCGAGGAACTCGACGTTCACCCCGTGCGGGAAGAGCGCCGGGTCGTGGCCGGGGGCGACCGAGAGGTCGATCGCATCGAGGTCGGCCGTCGTCACGCAGGCGAGGTGCGGGTTGCCGACGTCGACCGCGAGGCCCGGGAACGAGGTCCCCGCCCCGACGACCGCCGTCGACTCCGCGCCCACCCGCGCCGGGCCCATGTCCACGGTCACCTCGTCCCCGCCGGCCCGGACGTGCCGCAGCCCGGCCCGGGTGGCGACGTCGAACTCGGGTCCGGGCTCCAGGCCCGCCTCGACGAGGTAGCGGGCGAAGACCCGGACGCCGTTGCCGCACATCTCGGCGAGCGAGCCGTCGCCGTTGCGGTAGTCCATGAACCACGTCGCGCCGGGGTCCTCGGACGGCGCCACCCGCAGCACCCCGTCCGCGCCGAGGCCGCGCCGGCGGTGGCACAGGGCGCGGACGGCGGCGGCGGTGAGGTCGAGGCGACCGTCGGGGTCGGGCAGCAGGACGAAGTCGTTCTCCGTGCCGTGGCCGAGGACGTACTCCATGGCGCCCAGCCTACGAAGTCGTCCGGACCAGGGAGAGCACCTCGTCGACGAGCGTGGGCGACGCCGCGTCGAACCACCGCACCCGGTCGTCCCGGCGGAACCAGGACCGCTGGCGGCGCACGAGTCGACGGGTGGCGACGACGATCCGGCGACGGGCCTCGGCGAGCTGCTCCGACCCGTCGTCGGGAAGGACCTCGAGGAGCTCCCGGTAGCCGACCGCGCGGGACGCGGTCTCGCCCTCGCGCAGCCCGCGCGCCTCGAGCGCGCGGACCTCGTCGACGAGCCCGGCGTCGAACATGACGTCGACCCGCGTCCCGATGCGGGCGTCGAGCTCCGCGGTGTCGCGGTCCAGGCCCACGAGCAGCGTGTCGTGACGGGGCCGGCCCGGCCGCGGGAGGCTCGCCGCGAAGGGTCGCCCGGTGAGCTCGACGACCTCCAGCGCCCGCACGATCCGCCGCCCGTTGCTGGGCAGGATGGTCGCGGCGGCGTCGGGGTCGACGCCCGCGAGCCGACCGTGCAGCGCCCCCGGGCCGACCTCGGCGAGCTCCGACTCGAGCCGCGCGCGCAGCGTCGGGTCGGTCCCCGGGAACGCGAGGTCGTCGAGCAGCGCCTGGACGTAGAGGCCCGATCCGCCCACGGCGATCGGGGTCCGTTCCCGACGGCGGGTGGCGTCGACCGCCGCCCGCGCGTCCCGCTGGTAGGCGGCGACGGAGGCGGTCTCGGTCACGTCCAGGACGTCGAGGAGGTGGTGCGGGACGCCGCGGCGCTCGGCGACCGGGAGCTTCGCGGTGCCGATGTCCATGCCCCGGTAGAGCTGCATGGCGTCGGTGTTGACGACCTCGCCGTCCAGGCGCTCGGCCAGCTCGAGCGCGAGGTCGGACTTGCCCGTGGCGGTGGGCCCGACGAGGGCGATCGGCCTGGTCATCGAGGCCATGATCCCGCGCCGGGCGGGGTCCCGGGGCGGGCGGGGTCGTGCCCCCGTGAGCGGGTCGTCGCAGGTCGGGGGTGCGGCACCGCCGGGTCTACTGTTTGAATGCCCGCACGATCGGAGCGGGAGGTGTGCGGCGCATGGCCGACGAGCAGGCCACGGGGGTGGCCGGCGCGGTCCCGGGGACGAGCGGGGCGACGGACGACGTGACGGAGCAGGAGACCACGACGAACGAGCCCGACGGGGTGGAGCAGGTGCAGGTCTCCCCCGCTGCGGTGGCCGCGGAGGACCCGGAGTCCGTCCCGGAGGCGGCACCGGGCACGGCCCCGGTGGCCACGGCGCCCGACGAGCCGGTGCCCGCGACCTCCGGGGACGCGATGGTGTCGGTGTCCCCGGCCGCGGTGGCGCCGGACGACGCGACCGCCGACGACGCCGCGGCCGACGAGGCGGCGCAGGCCCCCGCGGAGTCGGCGCCCGCGGTGCCGGCGCCCGGTCCCCCGCCCGGCGCCCCCGACGCGGAGCCCCAGGACCCCGCCGCGGCTCCGGCCGGCCCGGCGCAGCCGGCGGCTCCGGCGGCTCCGGCCGCCGAGGTCGCGGAACTGCCGACCGTCCCGGCCGCGACCGACGACCCCGCACAGTGGGGCCGCGTCGACACCGACGGCACCGTCTACACCGTGGCACCCGAGGGCGAGCGGGCCGTCGGCTCCTGGCAGGCGGGCGACGCCGTCGAGGGCCTGGCCCACTACGCGCGACGCTTCGACGACCTGCGCACCGAGGCCGACCTCCTCGTCCGGCGCCTGCACTCCGGCCGCGGCGACGCGGCGAACGTGCTGCGCAGCGCGACCGTCCTGCGCGAGCGGCTCGACGTCGCGGCGGTCGTCGGGGACCTCCCCGGCCTCGTCGTGCGGCTCGACGCCGTGATCACCGCCGCCGAGCAGGCCGGGAAGGCCGAGAAGACGGCCAAGGCCGGCGCCCGCGACCAGGCGGTCGCGCGCAAGGAGGCGCTCATCGGCGAGGCGGAGACCCTCGCCGAGGAGACCACGCGGTGGAAGCACGCAGGCGACCGCTTCTCGGCGATGCTCGAGGAGTGGAAGACGATCCGCGGGATCGACCGCAAGACCGACGACGCGCTGTGGAAGCGCTTCGCCAAGGCCCGTGAGACCTTCACCCGTCGTCGTGGGGCCCACTTCGCCGAGCTCGACCGGGCGCGGGCGACCGCGAAGGCCCGCAAGGAGGAGCTCGTCGTCGAGGCCGAGTCGCTGCAGGACTCGGACGACTGGGGCGCCACCGCCGGGCGCTACAAGGAGCTCATGACGGAGTGGAAGGCGGCCGGGCGGACGTCGAAGGACACCGACGACGCCCTCTGGGCCCGCTTCCGCGGTGCGCAGGACCACTTCTTCTCCCGCCGGTCGGCCACGTTCGACGCCCGCGACGCGGAGTTCACGCAGAACGCGACGGCCAAGGAGGCGCTCCTCAAGGAGGGCGCAGCCATCGACCTGTCTGACACCGATTCCGCCCGTGCCGCCCTGCGCTCGCTGCAGGAGCGGTGGGACGAGATCGGCAAGGTGCCCCGCGAGCGGGTGCGCGAGTTCCAGAACCGGCTCAAGGAGGTCGAGGACCGCGTGCGCGCGGCCGTCGACCGGCGCTGGTCGCGCACCGACCCGGAGAAGGAGGCCCGCGTCGGGCAGTTCCGGGAGCGCGTGGAAGCCTACGAGGCCCAGGCCGCAAAGGCCCGAGCCGCCGGGGACGAGCGCCGCGCCAAGGAGGCCGAGCAGCAGGCCTCGACGTGGCGGGAGTGGCTGGCCGCCGCGGAGCGCGCGACGGGCTAGTGCCCGTCGTCCGGGGTGCCGGGCGCGACGAAGAGGCAGAACGGGTGCCCGGCCGGGTCGGCGTCGACGTAGAGCGGTTCGTGCTCGTCGTCGGACCGGTCGAGCAGCAGCGTCGCGCCGAGGTCGAGGGCACGGCGCTGCTGCCGTTCGAGGTCCTCGACGGTGGGCACCGTCAGGTCGAGGTGCACCCGTTGGTGCCCGGAAGGCCAGTCGACCGGCGGCAGCTCGCTGACGGGCTGGACGGCCAGCACCGGCATCCCGTGCTCGTCGCGCAGGGCGAGCCACTCCTGCGCCTGCCGGTCGGGGCCGCCGTCGGCGGGCGGGTCGTCGCCGATCCGGTACCGCAGCCCGAGGAGCTGCCGGTAGAACTCGGCGATGCCGCGGGCGTCCACGGCGTCGAGGACGGTCTGGCGCAGGATCGGGTGGTCGACCATGGCGTCACCATGCCCCAGGGGTCTGACATCGTCGGTCCATGACCTCCGTCGTCGTCACCGGTGCGGGCCGCGGGGTCGGGCGCGCGATCGCCGAACGGCTCGCTCGCGAGCACACGGTCGTCGCCGTGGACCTCGACGCGGACGCGCTCGCGCAGTTCGACGACGTGGTCCCGTTCGTGGGGGACGCCGCCGACGAGGAGACCATGGTCGGCGCGGCGGAGCTCGCCGAGCACCACGCGCCCCTCGTCGGCTGGGTCAACAACGCGGCGGTCTTCCGGGACGCCGGTCTCGTCGCCGGCGCCGGCGCCGTGCTCGACCTGGTCCTGGCCAACCTCGCGCCCGCGGTCGTCGGGACCTCGGTCGCCGTGGGCCATTTCCGGACGGCGGGTCGGGCCGGCTCCGTCGTGACCGTGTCCAGCCACCAGGCGCAGCGGGCCGTCCGCGGTGCGCTGCCGTACGCGACGGCCAAGGCCGCGGTCGAGGGCCTCGTCCGCGCGGCCGCGGTGGACCACGGTCCGGACGGCATCCGGGTCAACGCCGTGGCCCTGGGCTCGATCGGGACCGAGCGGTCGCACGCCCATCGCGACGGCCTCTCCGACCCGGCGGAGTTCGACCGACAGATCGCGGCGCTGCATCCCCTGGGGCGCCTCGGCCGAGGTGCGGAGGTCGCCGACGTCGTCGCGTTCCTGCTCTCCGACGCGGCGTCCTTCGTCTCCGGAGCGGTGCTGCCCGTGGACGGCGGCCGGGCCGCGCAGGGGCAGGACCCCGAGTCGGGCTGAGGTCGTGACGGGCCGTGACTGTCGGACCTTCGTACTAGTGTTCGAATCATGGCAGCGGTGGTGGGCGTCGAGACCCCGGGTGGGGACCCGTTCGCGGGGATCCCTGCTGGTCCGGGGCTCGCGGCCGCGCTGGCGCAGGTGTCGCCGGCCGAGTTGACCGGGCAGCACGCCGCGGCGTGGATGCGGGCGGCGTTCCGGCAGCGCAACCACGACGACGTGGTGTTCCTCGACGCGCTGCGTCAGACCTGCCGGGCCCGCGCCGACGACTGCCGCCGCGTCCTCGACGACGGGTTCGCCCCGAAGGCCGCGGCGGCGAACCTGGGCTGGTCGCCGATCACGGCGTCGGCCCGATACGGGTTGGCGTGTTTCGTGCTGGATGCCCAGCCGGCGTTGGGCGAGGCGATGTACGCGGGGCTGCTGGAGGAACGCAAGGCCGACATCTTCGACTCCGCGACCGAGGGGCTGGAGGACCACCAGGTCGCCGAGGTGGTCCGGATCGTGCTGCCCGAGGCGCCCGGGTTGGCCTACCAGGCGCTGCGCGAACGGATCCTCGAGGTCGCCCGCGCGCTGGACCCGGAGTGGGCGGCGGGGCGGCTCGCGGCCGCGGTCGCGCGGGCGCGGGTGGCGGCGCGGACCTCCCCGTCGGGGGCGGTCGACCTGTGTGGCTACGACCTGCGCCCCGACCTCGCCCAGGACGCCAAGTCGCATCTGGACGCGCTGGCGGTCGCGGTGCAGGCCCGGTTGGCGGTCCTCGGGGTCGATCTGGGGGTCGGGTTCCTCTGCGCCCGGATCTTCACCCGGCTCCTCGACGGCACCCTGGCCGGGCTCGACGACTCCGCGGTCACCGACGCCGTGGTGGCCGAGTTCGCCGGCCACCCGGACAGCAACCCCGACGACAACGATCCCGACGACAACGGCCCCGACGACGACCCGGACGACCCGGACCGGCCGGACGACCCGGACAGCAGCGGGCCGGACGACAGCGGACCGGGGAGCGACGACCTCGGCGGCGGCACGGATGGCAGCGCCTCAGATGGCAGCGCCCCGGACGGCAGCGCCCCGGACGGCAGCGCCCCGGATGGCAGCGGCGGTGCCACTTCAGCGACCGACCCGGCGCCGGTGGTGGTGCCGCACCCGGCCGGGGTCGCGTTGCGGATGCGCCTGTCGACCCTGCTCGGACACGACGAACGACCCGCCGAACTCCCCGGCCTCGGCGGCACCCTCCCCGAGATCGCCCGCCGCCGCGCCCACGACCTCGGCGCCGCCCGCTGGCACGTCCTCGTCCACGACCACCAGGGCCGACTGACCCACCTGCTCGTCCACCGTGCCCCACCCGGGGCCCACCACGACCCCCGCCACCACCGCCGCACCGTCGAGATCACCGCCCCCGAGACACTGCTCGACGAACTCGACACCACCGCCACACACGACCCGTGGCTGGCCGACCTGCTCACCGCCCACCGCCGCTCCCGCGCCGCCGCACCCGAGGACCACCCCGCCACCACCGACCGCGACGCCGACCGCCGCCTGCCCGGCGCCGCCCTCGCCCGCTGGATCGACGCCCGCGACCCCGTCTGCGTCGCCCCCGGCTGCACCGCGCTCGCCCGCCGCTGCGAACACGACCACACCCTCGACTGGCACCACGGCGGCCGCACCCGCGCCGACGGCCTCGCCAACCTCTGCCCCGCCCACCACGCCGCCAAGCACCGCCGCGGCTGGACCTACCACCAACCCACCCCCGGCCACTTCGAGATCACCGACCCCACCGGCACCGTCCACCACACCCGAAGCCGCGTCGTCCGCCCCCTGCCCGACCCGCTGCCCGCCCACCACCACACGCCGGTCCACCAGCCCGCACCGACCACCACGGACTACACCCCGAGACCCACCCCCGACGGCCGCATCACCACCGCCGCCCTCGCCACCGTCGAATACCTCCTCGCCCGCCGCCCCATCCGACGCGTCGCCACCCCACCCCCGAGAACGACGACGACCCGCCCTACTGACCGGTGAGGAGCTCGAGCAGACCCGTCGGGTACAGCACGGCCCGCCCCGCGACGACGTCGCGCAACGGCAGCCAGCGCACCGGAGTGCCCTCGTCCAGGATCGGCCCCGGGTCGGCGCGCTGGGAGAAGGCCGGGTCGGTGATCGAGGCCGTGTAGAGCACCACGATCTCGTGGCCCGGGACGCCCTCGTGCTCGAAGACGTTCTCGAGCACCCCGAGACGCGCGACGCCCGTCAGCGACACGTCGAGCTCCTCGCGGAACTCCCGGTGCAGCGCCTGCTCGGAGAGCTCACCGAACTCGATGCCCCCACCGAGCGGCCGGTAGAAGGTTTCGCCCGTGACGGTGTCGTGTCCCTCGAGCACCAGGAGGTCGTCCCCCCGACGCACCACGCCCAGCACCAGCGGCCTGATCACGGACCGCAGTGTCACCCCCGGGCGACGGCGCGCGCCAGCAGGTCGCCGTACAACGTCGGCAGCTCGATCCCGCCGGCCGCGGCCATCATCGCCACCACGCTCGACGGACTGAACGAGCAGTACGGGCCCGCCTCCAGGAACCACGGGCGGCCGTCCGGGTCGATCCGGAAGTCGAACAACCCGTAGTCCCGGCAGCCCAGGGCCGTGTAGCAGCGCCGCGAGGCCTCCCACACGGCGTCGACCACCGGGTCGGCGACGTCGACGATCCACGCCCGGCCCTCGCCCTTGGCCACCAGCCCGAGCTGCCCCGAGTCGGACCGCGCCAGCTTGTCGGCCTCCCCGCGGATCGGGGCGAGATCGCCCACCGGGTACTCCTCGAGCGGCAGGCACTCGAGCCCGTGCCCGCGGTCGAGCACCCCGCAGCGCACCTCCCGGCCCGCCGGCACGAACGTCTGGACGAGCGCCGACGACGAGTGCTCGAACGCCGCGGCGAGCGCGTCCGGGTACTGCCCCGCCGCCCGCACGAGCGTCGTCCCCACCGAGTTGTCCGCGTCCGCGGGCTTCACGACGACGGGTGGCTCGAGACCCGGCGACTCCCCCGCCGCCAGCACCTCCGAGGCGGGCACGTCGACGCCCGCCGCCGCCACCAGCGCGTTCGCCCGCGGCTTGACCATGGAGGCCGCCATGACCTCGGGCGGGTTCCCGACGTAGGGCACACCGAGCACGTCGAAGAGACCCCGGTAGGCGGTCATGCCGGCCGGGCAGAACATCTGCGGGACCATCACGTCGGGGGCGAGCGCGGTCAGGTGCCCCACGGCCCCCGCCAGGTCCACCGGCGGGGCCGCCTCGAGGGCCTCCGGCGACAGGTCCCGCGGGAAGCGCCAGCGGCCGTCGGGCGAGACGTGCGCGACGGCGTCGCCCGGGCCGCCCACCGCCGACAGCGCCCCCCGCGCGTAGAGCCGGGAGAGGTCGGCGAAGAACTCGTCGGTCGGCGACCCGACCAGGTGCAGAGCCCTAATCGCCGCCCACCTCCACCAGCTTGCCGATGTTGACGTCGATCTTGACCCAGTCCCGCCCCGCCAGCAGGTTCTCGAGCAGCAGGGACGGGATCTGCAGGTGGTGGACCAGCAGGAACGGCAGCGGGTCGTGCACCGAGAAGATCGCGTCGGTGCCCTCCCACAGCGTGCTCAACCGCTCGCCCACCGAGGCCGGGTCGGACAGCAGCCGCCACAGCTCCTGGTAGAGCCAGTAGGTGGGCCGGCTCTCCGGGGTCGGGCGCAGCGTCGCGGCGACGTCGTCGGACAGGTACGCCTGCGCCAGCGCCGGCTCCCGGTCGTAGAACATCGTGATCGCCGAGTGCGTCCTCGGGTTGCACTCGATCGCCCGCACCGCACCGTCCTCGCCGACGATGAAGTCGAACGAGTACTGCCCCGTGAGCTTCCGGTCGGCGACGAACCGCGTCACCCAGTCCTCGATCGCGGGGACGTCGACGTGGTCGTAGTTGAGCTGGAACGCCGAGGACTCGCAGCAGCAGTACACCGTCAGCACCCCGTCGCGCGCTGTCCCGTGCGTGCAGTACTCCGTGCCGCGCACGAACTCCTGCAGGATCCACGGCCGCTCGGACGACATCGGCTTCGACGCCGCGAACGCGCGCGTCTCCGCCGCCGACCTGCGCGGGAGCGGCGTCAGGTCGAGCCGGTTCACCGAGTCGTAGGGGATCGACTTGAGCACGTACGTCGCCCCGGGCGGGAAGTCGAACGCCGCCACCTCGTCCGCCGACGTGACGCGGTGCGTGTCCGGCACCGGCAGCCCCACCTCGGACGCGGCCGCCGCGAAGGCCCCCTTGTCGTCGACGGTGCCGATGTCGTCGGCGTCCCCGTGCACGACCTCGCAGTACTGCTCGAGCAGCGGCTTCGCGAGCGCGTCGTACCAGCTCGACGCGGGGCTGCACACCGGGACGTAGACGTCGACGCCCTCCGCGCGCACCACGTCGACCAGGGCCTGCGCGTAGCCGGGGTCGTCCGGCGGCGGGACGACGTGGAACGCGTCCACCGCCGTCGAGAAGCGGTGTCCGGTCCAGCGGTACCGCGCCGCCTCGACGAGCACCACCCGGTGCCCCGCCGCGTGGAACGCCCGCGCGAGCGCGAGCGCCTTCGTCATCTTCCCGCCGCTCAGCATCACGGTCCGGCGCCGGTCGGGCCGCTCCCGCTCGGGCTTCCCGACGACCGCGCTCCACAGCAGGGCGCCCCCGGTCACCGCGAGGTTCGCGGGGAGCGCCGCCGCCAGCAGGGCCTGCATGCCGACGTTGCGCAGGACGCGGTTCATCAGAGCACCCTGATGAGGGTGATGCCGTCGCGCAGCGGCACGACCACCTGCTCGACGCGAGGGTCGGCCGCCACCGCCGCGTTGAACTCGGCGATCGCCCGCCCGTTCACCGTGTCCGGCCCGGCCCACGGCTGCCCCTGCATCAGGGTGTTGTCCACCGCGACGAGGCCACCGGGAGCGAGCAGACCCGTCGTCAGGATCGTCTCCAGGTAGTCGGCGTAGCCGGTCTTGTCGGCGTCGATGAACACGAGGTCGAACGACTCGCCGGCGAGCGCGGCCAGCGTCTCGCCCGCGGGACCGACCCGGACGTCGATGCGACGCCCGGCCGCCGATCCGGCGAACTGCTCGCGGGCGAACGCGGCCACCTCGGGATCGATCTCCAGGGCGACCACCGACCCGTCGTCGGGAAGGGCCTCCGCGAGCGCGAGCGCCGAGTAGCCGGTGAACATCCCGACCTCGAGCACCCGCCGGGCCCGCGTGACGTGCGCGAGCAGCGCGAGGAAGCGCCCCTCGACGTGCCCGGAGAGCATCTCCTGCTCGAGCGACCCGGCGGCGTCGCGCCAGTCGTACGCCGCCGTCGCCTCGGCGAGGGCGGCGAGGTCGGGCGACTCCGGCGAGGTCATCGACTCGACGTACGGGTCCAGCCCGACGGCGAGGTCGCGCGCCGCGCGCAGCTCGTCCTCCAGCCCGCTCCCGGCCGCCCGCTCGAGGAGGGTCTCGAGGCGGGCGGCGAGGATCGACGCGGGCGTGACCGGGCGGGCGGCGCCGGGCGCCGTCTTCGTCACGCCTCCTCCGGCACCACGAACATGTCCTCGCCCTCGCCCTGGCGCGGGTAGGACCGGACGACCTCGTTGTGCGTCCCGACCGTCTCGGCGAGCTCCTCGGGAGTCAGGTCGTTGATGAAGTAGCAGGCCCCGATCGGCCGCGGGACCGCCGCGCGCAGCTGGCCGTTGCGGGTCTGGGTGATCGAGTCGGTGGCCTTCGCCAGCAGGTCCGGCGTGAGGTACGGGCTCGTCAGGGTCAGCCCGATGCGGCTCATCAGCCAGAAGATGCGGTCGCGCTCGCTGACCGAGATGTACCCGCGGCGCTCGGCGAGCGTCGTCGAGAGCGCCATGTCGATCGAGATCGCGTGCCCGTGGAAGTACGGCGGGAACGGCGTCAGCTCGATGGTCGGGCTCCACGTGTGCCCGAAGGCGATGACGCGGTCGAGGTCGAGTTCCCAGAGGTTCGGCACCTCGAGCTCGAGCATCGTGCGGATCGCGTCGTAGGTGAGCCGGTGGGCGATCTCGCGCAGCTCGGGGGTGCCGTCGACGTGCCCGAAGTGGGTGTGGAGCAGGTCCTCGCCGTACTTCTCGAGCAGCTCGAAGATGCCGGAGTTCCCGACCGTCGAGATCTTGACCAGCTCGGCCATGCCGTTGCGGACCTGGTCCACCGGCAGCGTCCTCAGGAACGAGAAGTCGAGGATGACCTGCTGCGAGGCGTGGAACGACCCGAGGCGGTTCTTGTTCTTGCCGTGGTTGACCGCGACCTTGATCGCCACGCTGGCGTCGATCAGCCCGATGAGCGTGGTGGGGATGCGGATGTAGGGCGTGGAGCGGCGGAAGAGCGAGCACGCGGTGCCGGTCACGTCGGTCATGAGGCCGCCGCCGACCACCAGCACCGGCTCGGTGCGGTTCAGCCCGAAGTCGCCGAACGCGTCGACGATCTTCTCCACGGTCGCCAGCGTCTTGTCCGGCTCGCGGATGAGGATCGGGAACGTCGTGAGCTCGAGGCCGTGGTGGTCGAAGTAGGCGCGCATCTGCTCGCCGTAGAGCTCGTGGACGGTGCGGTCCACGATCATCAGGGCGCGACCGTAGGGCCGGTAGGTGTCGGCGAGCTGGGTGTTGGCGGGGTCGAACACGCCGTCGACGTAGACCAGCGAGTAGTCGATCTTCTCGTAGGCCTCGACGTGGAACGCGGTCTCGGTACTGGTCAACGTGGGCTGAGGGGCGACCATGGCTTGGGCTCCTGGGTTCTTCCGGGCAGGTCGAATCACGGCCCGGCGGGACCGCCGGGCCGGTCGAACGAGAGGTCGGGGGCCGCTACGCGAGCGCGCGCAGCTGGGCGAGGTTCAGCTCGTCCACCTGCGTGTCGGCGGCGGAGAAGTCGTGGCCCGCGGTGTTGGCGTTCGGGAAGGCGACCGTGGTGATGCCGGCGCCCTTGGCGGCGGCGACGCCGCCCACGTTGTCCTCGATGGCGACGACGTCGCCGGGCTCGAGGCCGGTCTCGCGCAGCGCCGTGCGGTACACCTCGGGGTCGGGCTTGACGTTCTGGACCCGGGAGGTGTCCTCGATGACGTCGAAGTCGGCGGACCGGATGTCGGGCTCGAGCGCGTCGAGCAGCGCGCGCACGTTGTCCCGGCTCGTCGTCGTGACGAGGCCCAGCTTCAGGCCGGACTCCTTGGCCCCGCGCACGACGTCGAGCACGCCGGGCCGCGGAGCGGTCTGCTCGGTCGCGAGCGACTCCTGGAAGATGCGCGACTTCGTCGCGTGCACCGCGTCGGCGTCGACCGACTGGCCGTGCTGGGCCGCGAAGTCCGCGACCCGCTGGGCCCCACCGTTGCTCTCGAGCATCGCGAGGTAGTCCTCGCGGCTCCACTCCCAGTCGAGATCGTGCTCCGCGAAGGCCCGGTTGAAGGCCTTGCGCTGCAGCTCGGAGGTGTCGACCACCGTCGAGATCGAGCCGAAGAAGATCGCAGAGGTCACGGGTCAGCCGCTCCTGTGATGGCGGGGAGACGGTCGTCTCCGCGTCGGGTGCGTGGGAGCCGACGCCGGTGGCCACCGGACGACGGACGAGGTTCCTCGGTGGAAGGGCTACCCCGGGAACTCCGGACCTAACGTCGAGAGGCCTCCGACACTCCGCGCAGCAGCGCCAGCCCCGCCACGAGGGCCAGCACGACGACGGGTGCCCACAGGTTGAGCGGGGCCGGGAGGAGCGCCGTGGCCACCGCGACGAGCAGCGCGCCGGCGAGCACCGCGGCCACCGCCGCGGGGGCGGGCGCGTCGCCGGGGCGGCGGGCGGTGCGGCGGTAGCCGGAGAGGATGGCCTCGAACTCCACCTGCTCCCGGCCGTCCAGGGGCCGCCCGCCGTCGTCGGTCACGGGACTCGGTTCGGGCGGGCGCCCACGAGCGGTTCGGCCTACAGGTGCGCCGGCATCCGCTTGACCACGTGGAAGAAGTTGCCCGGCATGAGCTCCGGCTCGCCCGCGGCGATGTGCGGGGCCCGGGTGAGCAGCTCGGTGAACAGGGCACGGAGCTGGAACCGGGCCAGCTGGTTGCCGAGGCAGTGGTGGATGCCGCCGCCGCCGAAGCTCACGTGCGGGTTCGGGTGCCGGGACAGGTCGAGCTCGTGCGGGCGCTCGATGCGGGTCTCGTCCCGGTTGGCCGAGCTGTAGAACATGACGACCTTGTCCCCCGCGGTGACCTGCTGTCCCCGGAACTCGAGGTCGCGGGCGGCGGTCCGCCGGAACGTCATGATCGGCGTCGCCCAGCGCACGATCTCCTCGACAGCGGGCGCGACCCGGTTCTCCAGGTCCTCGAGCAGCCACGCGCGCTGGTCCGGGTGGTCGGTGAGGGCCCGCAGCCCGTGGCTCGTCGACTGCCGCGTGGTGTCGGTGCCCGCGATGGTGAGGAGGCAGAAGAAGGCCGCGATGTCGGCGTCGGTCAGCTTCTCGCCGTCGACCTCGGCCTCCACGAGCGCGGTGATGAGGTCGTCCTGCGGCTCCTCCCGACGCTCGTTGGCGAGCCGGGTGCAGAGCTGGTGGGTGGTGACGATCGCCTGGAACATCCGGCCCAGGCGCTCCTCCTGGGTGGTCCCGACCAGCTCCGGGTCCTGCCACCCGACGAGCACCTTCATCTCGCGGTTGGCCTCCTGCCGGTCCCCGTCCGGCACGCCCATCATGTCGTTGATGTTGTGCATCGGGAGCAGTTCGGCGCACTCGGCGACGAACTCCGCGGTGCCGCCGCCGGCCTCGGCCCGCTCGAGGAGGTTGTCGACGACCGTGCGGGCGTTCGCCGCGATCCGGTCGTCGATCCGCCGCATCTGCTTCGGCGTGAAGGCTGCCGAGACCAGCCGGCGCATCTTCGTGTGCCGGGGCGGGTCCATCCCGATGATCGACTGCGCGGCCTCGACGAACTCGTGCGGCGCGCTCTCCATGAGGATGCCCGGCCCGGAGAGGAAGTCGTCCGGACGGCGGGTCACCTCGACCAGGTCGTCGTAGGTCGTCACCGCCCAGAACCCGAAGTCCTCCGGGTCGTCGAGCAGCGAGTCCTCCATGGGCGGGTGCCACGTGATGGTCCCGCGGGCCCGCAGCCGCGCGAACGTCCGCTCGCGCTCCTCGCCGGTGGCGGACCAGAACGCCTTCGAGGAGATGTCCTCGACGTCGTGGGGGCGGTCCGGGTTCCCGCTGGCGGTGCTGGTCGTGTGCTGGGTCATCGGTGACCTCCTGTGGCGGCGACGACCCGAACTATGGACACATCGGCTCGAAGTGTCAAACACAAGAGGGACGAGTGTCCAGGTAGGCTCCGTCCCGTGGCTCCTCGCGACACGGCTCGGCAACAGCTGCGCGACGCGGTGCTGGACGTCGCCGCCGAGGAGGTCATCGCCCACGGCTGGGACGGCCTGCAGGTCCGCACCGTGGCCACGCGGGCCGGGGTCAGCCGTCAGACCGTCTACAACGCCTTCGGCGACAAGCACGGCGTGGCCGAGGCGCTGGTCCACCGCCTGCTCGACCGGTTCCTCACCGGGATCGACGCCGCGATCGCCGCGCGGGACACGCTGCGGGACCAGTGGGAGGCGGCCGTGCTCCACACGCTCGAGACGGCGGCCTCCGACCCCCTGCTCACGGCGGTGCTCGTCGGCACGAGCAGCGACGAGTTCCTGCCGCTGCTGACGAGCGACGGCGCCCCGGTGATCATCCGGGCCCGCGACCGGCTCGTCGCGACCCTGGGCGGCCACCACCCCGACCTCGACCCGCGGGTCCTCACCCCGGTCGCGGAGACCGTCACCCGGCTCACGGTCAGCCACGTCGTGCTCCCGCTGCACCCGCCGCAGCGGGTCGCAGCCCACGTCGCGGAGCTCGCGACGGCGGCGAGCGCACTCGCCCACCGCTAGAGCCGGAACCGCACCTGCTCGCCCGGTCGCAGCTGCCCCGCCGCGTCGGTGTCGGCGTCGAGGACGACGGCGATCACGGGGTACCCGCCGGTGACCGGGTGGTCGGCGAGGAACACCGTGGGCCGGCCCGACGGCGGCACCTGCACGCTCCCCCGGATCACCCCCTCGCTCGGCAGCTCGACGCCCGCGAACCCCTCGGCCCGCGCCAGCTCCGGACCGTCGAGCCGGAACCCGACGCGGTTGAGGTCGTCGGTGACGGTCCACGGGCGGTGCAGCAGCAGGCCCGGGCCGGCGAACCAGTCCGCGCGGGGACCCAGGACCACCCGCAGCGTCCCGTCCGCCCGCGGTGGCGGCGCGAGGTCGACCGCCGGCACGGGGCGCGCGGGTGCCGGCCCGACCGGTAGCTCGTCGCCCTCGGTCACGACGGCGGGTCCGAGCCCGGCGACGACGTCGGTCGCCCGGCTCCCCAGCACCGGCTCCACGGCGATCCCGCCGCGCACGGCCAGGTAGCTGCGCAGGCCGGTCGGCGGGGTCCCGAGCCGCAGCTCCGCGCCCGCCGGCACGGCGACGGGTCGGTACGGGTCCGCCGCGCGGCCGCCGATCGTGAGCGGCGCGGGGGCGCCCGTTAGGGCGACCACACCCCCGATCGGCGTGCTCGACCGCTCTGTCGGGAACGCAGCGGCGAAGCCCCCGAGGGTGATCTCGAGGCCGGCGGCCGAGGCGTCGTTGCCGACGAGCCGGTTCGCGAGCGCGAGGGCGCGGCGGTCGGCGGCGCCGGAGACCCCGACGCCGAGGTCGGCGCGGCCGGGCCGCCCGCGGACGTCCTGCACGGTGGTCTGCGGGCCCGCGGCGAGGACGGTGATCATGCGCGCGAGAAACGGACGCGGGTGCCGGGGCGCAGCACGGCGGGCGGGTCGCGGTCGAGGTCCCACAGCACGTGGTCGGTGCGCCCGATCAGCTGCCACCCGCCCGGCGACTCCCGCGGGTAGACGCCGCTGAACTCGCCCGCGAGGCCGACCGCCCCGGCCGGGACGCGGGTGCGCGAGGACTCCCGGCGCGGCACGTGGAGCCGGTCGTCGGCCCCGACGAGGTAGCCGAACCCGGGGGTGAACCCGGCGAAGGCGACCGTCCAGGTCTGCCCGGTGTGCGCCTCGACCACCTCCTCGGGGGCCAGCCCGGTGTGCCGGGCGACCTCGTCGAGGTCCTCGCCGTCGTAGGTCACCGCGATCTCGACCGTGTCGCCGCCCCGCGTCGACGCCGGCTCCGGCGTCCGCGCCAGCACGTCGGCCGCCACGGCCGCCAGGTCGGTCGCGGCGCGGACGCGGACCAGCACCGTGCGCGCCGCCGGCACGAGGTCCACCGTTCCCGACGGCGGGTCCGCGGCCAGGTCCGCGTGCAGGGCGAGGACGTCGTCGAGCGAGTCGAGCTCGACGAGCAGGCCGGTGTCCCCGCAGGGTCGGGTGTGCATCACCCGAAGATGGTGGGCAGCTTGGCGAGCGACTGCACGCTCGCGACAAGGGTGAACACGAACGCGGCGAGCCCGATCAGGAGCAGCCAGACCGGCTGGCGCAGCCCGGCCAGCAGGTCACGGCGCCGCCAGCCGATCCAGAGCAGGATCGCGAGCCCGAACGGCAGGATCAGCCCGTTGAAGGCGCCGGCGAACACGAGCAGCGCCGAGGGGGTCTGCCCCAGCAGCAGGAACGCGACGGTGCAGACCGTGATGAAGGCCGAGATCGTCAGGTTGAACCGGCGGTCGACCACCCCGGAGAGCGTCCGCAGGAAGGTCGCCGAGGTGAACGAGGCGCCGATCGTGGACGTCATGCCCGCCGTCCAGAGCACGACCCCGAACAGCTGCAGCCCGACCGGGCCGAGGGCGAACTCGAAGGCGGAGCCCGCCGGGTCGGCGTCGGAGAGCCGGGCGCCCGCGGCGACGGCGCCGAGGATCCCGAGGAAGAGCAGGATGCGCAGCACGCCCGTGACGAGGATGCCGTTGACCGACCCACGGCTGATCGTGCCCAGGTGCTCCGGCCCGGTGGTGCCGGACTCGATGAGGCGGTGCGCGCCCGCGTAGGTGATGTAGCCGCCGACGGTGCCGCCGATCAGCGTGAGGATCGGCAGGAAGTCGAGCCCGACGGGGGCGACGGTGCGCAGGGCCGCCTCGCCGACGGGCGGCCCGGTGACCACCGCGACGACCGCGATCAGGCCGATCTTGAGGACGCCGAGCACGAGCACCGCCCGGTCGACCGTCCCCTCGAGCGCGCGGTAGTGGAAGATCAGGATCGCGAGGACGGCGCTGAGCACCGCGCCGAGCCGGAGGTCGAGCCCGGTGGCGTCGTACAACCCGAGGCCCGCCGCGCTGATGTTCCCGATGCCGAACACGAGCCCGCCGAGCACGACGAGGAACGCGAGCACGTGCCCGGAGTACGGGAGCACGCGGTTGGCCAGGTCCTGGGCGCGCATGCCGGAGAGCCCGATGATGCGCCAGACGTTGAGCTGGATGGCGATGTCGACCAGCACGCTCGCGACGATCGCGGCGGCGAACGACGCCCCGTACTGCGCCGTGAACGTGCCGGTCTGCGAGATGAAGCCGGGTCCGGCCGCCGACATCGCCATGAGGAACATGGCGCCCGCGACGGCGAGGCTGCGCTTCACGTCGACGGTCGGCCGCGCCTCGTCCTCGGCCATCCGGGCACGGTAGGAATCGCCGGACCGTCCGTCAACCCGTGCTGCGGGGTTCGACCCGCCGTGCTCGTCCGCGCGGAGCACACTGTCGACCATGACTCAGGCGGTCGACGGCGTCGCCACCCCGCGCGGACGCTCCACGGGCGCCGACCACCCCGCGACGCTCGGTCGGACCGGCGCGGCCGGACTGGCGCTGGGCGCGCTCGGCGTCGTCTTCGGCGACATCGGCACCAGCCCGCTCTACGCGATGCAGACGGTGTTCTCGATCGACGACGGCGCGGTCAGCCCCACGCCGGGCGACGTCTACGGCGTCATCTCGCTGATCTTCTGGTCCGTGCTGGTGATCGTGACGATCAAGTACGTCGTGTTCATGCTGCGCGCCGACAACGACGGCGAGGGCGGCGTCATGGCGCTGGCCGCGCTGGTCCGCAGCGCGCTGCGCGGGCGCGCGTCGACCTTCGCGATCGGTCTGGGCGTCCTCGGGGCGGCCCTGTTCTACGGCGACTCGCTGATCACGCCGGCGATCTCGGTGCTCTCCGCCGTCGAGGGCGTCGAGGTGGTCCGCCCCGAGCTCGCCGAGGCCGTCCTGCCGATCGGCGCGGTGATCCTCGCGCTGCTGTTCGTGGTGCAGCGCGGCGGCACCGAGCGGGTCGGGCGGTTGTTCGGCCCGGTGATGGCCGTGTGGTTCCTGGTGCTGGCGGTCCTCGGGCTGCCGCACGTCGTCGAGCACCCGGACGTGCTCCTCGGCCTGTCCCCCACCTACATCGTCGCCTTCATCGCCGACCACCCGTACACCGCGTTCATCGCGATGGGCGCCGTCGTCCTGTCCATCACCGGCGCCGAGGCCCTCTACGCCGACATGGGCCACTTCGGGCGCCGCCCGATCCGGATGGCCTGGTTCTGGGCCGTCTTCCCGGCCCTGATCATCAACTACCTGGGCCAGGGCGCCCTGGTCCTGCACGACCCGGCGGCCGTCTCCAGCCCCTTCTACCTGCTCGCCCCGGGCTGGGCGCGGATCCCGCTGATCGTGCTCGCCACCGCGGCCACCGTGATCGCCTCGCAGGCCGTCATCTCCGGCGCCTACTCGGTCTCGCTGCAGGCGATGCGGCTCGGCTACCTGCCCCGGCTCACGGTGCTGCACACCTCGACGCGCGAGAGCGGGCAGGTCTACGTGCCCGCGGTGAACTGGCTGCTCTTCGGCGGGGTGCTGATCCTCGTCGCCACCTTCCGGTCCTCGGCGAGCCTCGCCACCGCCTACGGGCTCGCGGTCACCGGCACCCTGCTCATCTCGACCACGCTGTTCCTGCTGCACGCCCGCACCACGTGGCGGTGGGCGTGGTGGCAGGTGATCGGCCTCGGGGTGCTCTTCGGGACGATCGAGCTGCTGTACTTCGGCGCGAACGTCGTCAAGATCGTGTCCGGGGGCTGGCTGCCCCTGCTGGTCGCGGCGGTCGTCGTCGTCACGATGACGACGTGGCAGAGCGGGCGCCGCGTGATCACGCAGCGCCGGACCTCCCTCGAGGGTCCGCTGCACGAGTTCCTCGACGAGCTGACGGACGTCCCCCGCGTGCCGGGCACGGCCGTCTTCCCGCACCCGACGAACGAGACGGCGCCGCTGGCCCTGCGCGCGAACGTGGAGTTCAACCACGTGCTGCACGAGCGGGTCGTGATCGTCTCGCTGGAGGCGGTCGACGTCCCGCACGTGCCCCGGGAGGGGCGGGTGACCGTCGACGACCTCCAGCACTCGCACGACGGCGTGGTGCACGTCCGCGCCCGCTTCGGCTTCCAGGACCGGCAGAACGTGCCCGACGTCCTGCGTCTGGCCTGCGGGCTCTCCCCCGAGCTCGAGGGGGCGGACCCGGAGACGGCGTACTACTACATCTCCCGCGTCATGATCGAGCGCGGCGACGCGCCCGGGATGCCCGCGTGGCGCAAGCGCCTGTTCGTCGGGCTCGCCCACAACGCCGCCTCCCCGGCCAGCTCGTTCAAGCTGCCGGTGGCCCGCACCGTCGTGATGGGCTCGACGATGGAGCTCTGACTCAGGTCCGGGAGAAGGCCCAGCCGGCCCAGCGGCCGGTGAGCACCACCATCGCGAGGAGCGCGAGGACCAGGCCGAACCCCGGACCGCCCCCGGGCACGGTGTTCTGCGACCACACTGCCCACACGCCGGTCACCGAGGTGACCGCGCACCCGGCCGCCGTGACGAAGACGAGGACCCAGCGCCGCGTCATCACCGACGCGACGGACAGACCGACACCGAAGACGAGCGCCAGGACGGAGAACAGCCGCGGGAGCGCGGTGACGCCCGGGTCGCCGGACACCACCTGCCACCCGGTCGCCCCGGACGCGGTCCAGCGCAGGATCGCAGCCACGAGCAGGACGAAGATCGCGATCGCGACGACGAGGACCTTCGGCCCGAAGTCGACCTCGCGGGAGATCGCCGGGCGGGCGGGCTCCGACCGCTCGGTCTCGGTGTCGTGGTCGAAGGGGTTCACGCGCGGCTCCCGACGGTGCATCCGGTCTCCACCGGCTGTTCCTGCGGCTTACCCACGCCCGGCAGGCCCAACCCGACGCGGGGCGTCGTCGGGCGGGTCCCCGCCTCGTGCGCGTCCCCGGCGCGGGTGCGGCGGTGGGCCAGGACGTCGCCGTCGGCGACGACGTGGTGCGGGGCGCCGTAGGTGGCCCGGACGGTGACGACGTCCCCGGGGCGGATCGGCCCCTCGACCCCGGTGGGGGTGAAGTGCACGAGCCGGCCGTCACGCGCCCGGCCGGACATCCGGCGGGTCGCCGCGTCCTTGCGCCCCTCGCCGGTGGCCACGAGCAGCTCCAGCTCGCGACCCACCTGCTCCCGGTTGCCCGCGAGCGACATCTCCTCCTGCAGCGCGACCAGCCGCTCGTAGCGCTCCTGGACGACGGCCTTCGGCACCTGGTCGGGCAGCGTCGCCGCCGGCGTCCCGGGCCGCGGCGAGTACTGGAAGGTGAACGCCTGGGCGAACCGGGACTCCTCGACGACCCGCAGGGTCTCGACGAAGTCCTCCTCGGTCTCGCCGGGGAAGCCGACGATGATGTCGGTGGTCAGGGCCGCGTCGGGCATCGCCGCGCGGACCTCGGAGACGATGTCGAGGTAGCGCCGCGCGCGGTAGGACCGGCGCATCGCACGCAGCACGCGGTCCGAGCCGGACTGCAGCGGCATGTGCAGCTGCGGGCAGACGTTCGGGGTCTCGGCCATCGCGGCGATGACGTCGGAGGTGAAGTCCCGCGGGTGCGGGCTGGTGAACCGGACCCGCTCGAGGCCCTCGACCTCGCCGCAGGCCCGCAGCAGGTCGGCGAACGCGGTCCGCCCGGTCGCCCGGTCGGCGAAGTCCACGCCGTAGGCGTTGACGTTCTGCCCGAGCAGGGTCACCTCGAGCACGCCCTCGGCGACCAGCGCCTCGACCTCGCCGAGGATCTCCCCCGGGCGCCGGTCGACCTCCTTGCCCCGCAGCGAGGGCACGATGCAGAACGTGCAGGTGTTGTTGCAGCCCACCGAGATCGACACCCAGCCCGAGTAGGCCGAGTCGCGCCGCGCGGGCAGGTGGGAGGGAAACGTCTCGAGCGCCTCGAGAATCTCCACCTGCGCCTCGCCGTTGTGCCGGGCGCGCTCGAGCAGCGCCGGCAGCGAGCCGACGTTGTGCGTGCCGAACACGACGTCGACCCAGGGGGCCTTCGCGGTGACGGTGGAGCGGTCCTTCTGGGCGAGGCAGCCGCCGACCGCGATCTGCTGGTCGGGGCGGGCCGCCTTCACCGGGGCGAGGCGTCCGAGCTGCCCGTAGAGCTTGTTGTCGGCGTTCTCGCGCACCGCGCAGGTGTTGAACACGACCAGGTCGGCGTCCTCGACGGCCTGCCCGTCGGGCGCCGGCTCCCAGCCCGCCTCGACGAGGACGCCCGCCAGGCGCTCGGAGTCGTGCACGTTCATCTGGCACCCGTGGGTGCGGATGGCGAAGGTCCTGGTCATCGTGCTCCAGGGTAGGCCCGCCGACTGGGAGGATGTCCCCGTGGTCGGTCGACGTGCGGTGCTCCTCGGCGCCGGGGCGTTGACCCTCGGGACCGCGGCGTGCGCCGGGGACGGCGCGGGCGCCCCGGTGGCCCTCGCGAGCGGCACCCCGGCCGGGGTCTACCACCGGCTCGGCGCCGCCCTCGTCGACGTGTGGCGCTCCGACCTCGGCGCCCGGACGACCCTGCTCGACAGCCAGGGCTCGGTCGACAACGTCGGGATGCTCGCGTCCGGGCTCGCCGACGTCGCGTTCTGCGCCCTCGACGTGGCCGCCGACGGGGCGGTCGACGGCGCGCGGCCCGACCGTCCGCTGCAGGCCCTCGCCCGGATGCACGACGACGCGATCCACGTCGTCGTCCCCGCGTCCTCCGACGTCCGGCGCCTCGCCGACCTGCGCGGCCGCCGTGTCTCGGTCGGTGCCCCCAACTCCGGGGTGCTGGTCATCGCCCCGCGCCTGCTCGCCACGGTCGGGCTGTTCCCGGAGACCGGGCTGACGGCGGTGCAGCTCGGGCTCGGCGAGTCGATCGCGGCGCTGCGCGCGGGCCGGATCGACGCGTTCTTCTGGTCCGGCGGGGTCCCGACGGCGGGTGTGGAGGACCTGGCGCGGTCGGTGCCGCTGCGGCTGCTGGACCTGACCGTCGAGGTCGACGCGCTGCGCCGTGCCTACCCGGTCTACGACGTCACGACGGTGCCCGCCCGCACCTACGGCATCGGGGACCCGGTGACGACGGTGGCCGTGCGCAACGTCCTGCTCGTCACCGCGGCGATGTCGGCGCCGACCGCGCGCGGGCTCACGCGCGTCCTGCTCGACCGGGTCGACGCCCTCGTCGCCGCCGACCCGGCGGGTCGCGCCGTCGACCCCCGCACCGCCATCGGGACACAACCGGTGGCCCTGCACGCCGGTGCCGCCGAGGCCTACCGGGCGCTCAAGCCGTACTGACCGGCGGCCACCGCAGGACCACCCGCAACCCGCCGTCGTCGGGCAGCTCCAGCGAGAGCGCGGCGCCCGCCCGCTCGGCGCCGCGGGCGGCGATGGCCAGGCCGAGCCCGGACCCGCCGTCGTGCCCGGACTTGCGCCAGAACCGCTCCGTGGCGCGCTCGAGCTCGTCGGGGTCCAGGCCCGGGCCGTGGTCGCGGACGGCGACCTCGACCGTGCCCTCCACGCGCGCCGTCGTCAGCTCCACGGCCGAACCGCGCGGCGCGTACTTGACGGCGTTGTCGAGCACGGCGTCCAGGACGGTGGTCACCGTGACGGGGTCGGAGTGCACGACGAGACCGCGGGCACCCGCGCGGCGGAGCTCGAGGCCCTCGAACTCGGCGAGCACCGACCACGTCCCGACGCGCTCGTCGAGGACCCGGTCGAGCCCGACCTCCACCGGCGGCGCGACCCGGCCCTCGGTGCGCGCGAGGGCGAGCAGGGCGTCGAGGACCGCGGTGAGCCGGTCGATCTCCTCGAGCGCGGCGCCCGGGCCCTCGCGGACCTCGGCCGGGACCGGCGCGTCGACCAGGTCCTCGGCATGCGTGGCCAGGCGCAGCCGCAGGGCGGTCAGCGGGTTGCGCAGCTGGTGCCCGGCGTCGGCGACGAAGGAGCGCTGCGCCTCGAGCGTGGCCGACACGGTCGCGGCCATCGCGTCGAAGTCGCGGGTGAGGCGACGCAGCTCGGGCGGCCCGTGGTCGCCGCCGATCGGCTCGGCCGGGCGACCGGCGCGGACCGCGGCGGCCACCCGGGCCGTCCCGGCGTCGAGCTCCTCGACCGGGGAGAGGATCCAGCGCACCAGCGGCAGCGCGGCGAGGGCCCCGACCGCGAGCGCCACCGCGCCGACCGCCGCGAGCACACCCCAGACGAGCAGCACCGCGCCGCGGACCGACCCGGTCGGCGAGATCGTCACCGCGGCGCCCCGGACCTCGCCGCCGACGAGGACCGGCTCGGCGAGCAGCATCGGGCGGGTGTCCCAGGGCCAGATCGTGGTGTGGGTCGGCGAGCGTCGACCGGCGAGCGCGAGGGCGATCCGCGCCTCGTCGTCGGCCTCCGCGATGCTCGCCGCCACCGACGGGCGGGAGGCGACGAGCACCTCGCCCTGCCGGTCGAGGACGGCGGCCGGGGCGTCGTAGAGCTCGTCGTAGCGGGCGAGCTCCGTGCCCAGCGCGGCGGTGTCGGAGTCGGTGACCGGTCGCTGGGCCAGCGCCGCGAACCGGGTGGTGTCGCCGAGGCGGTCGGTGAACATCTCCGCGGTCGACGCCGCGGCGGCCGCCATCGCGAGCGGGATCCCCAGCCCGAGCACCACCGCGACGACCAGCACGGACACGACGACGAGCAGGCGGGTGCGCATCAGCTCTCCCGCCCCATCAGCGCGCCAGGCGGTACCCGACGCCGCGGACGGTGGTCACGACGTCGGGGCGGCCGAGCTTCGTGCGCAGCGTGGCCACGTGGACGTCGAGGGTGCGGTTGGCGCCCGGCCAGGTGCGGCCCCAGACCTCGGCGACGATGCGGTCGCGGGTGCACACCGCGCCGTCGGCCCGGGCCAGCTGCGCGAGCACCGCGAACTCCTTGCGGCTCAGCGCCACGGGCTCACCGCCGTCGCGGACCTCCCGCCGGGCGAGGTCGACGACGAGCCCGGCACCCAGGTCGACGACGTCCGCGGACGGCTCGGGGCGACGCCGCCGCAGCACGGTGTGGATGCGGGCCAGCAGCTCGCCGGCGTCGTAGGGCTTGACCAGGTAGTCGTCCGCCCCGGAGTGCAGGCCGAGGATGCGGTCGTCGACCTCGCCGCGGGCGCTCACGACGATCACCGGGGTGTCGCCGGCCTCGCGGATGCGGCGGCAGACGTCGATGCCGTCGACGTCGGGCAGCCCGAGGTCGAGCAGGACCACGTCGGTGCCCGGGAGGTGGGCGACGACGTCCCGCCCCGTGGCGAGGCGGGTGACCTCGATCTGCTGGCGGGCGAGCGCCGTCCGCAGGGCGGCGGCGACGCGGTCGTCGTCCTCCACCAGCAGGATGCGCACCCGCGTCACCTCGTTTCGGCCGTGTCAAGACAACCCTAAGCCTTCCTCAAGACCCCTTCTCGCCCCGTCAATCCCCCGGCAAGGTTCCCCGCCGTCGGGTCGATGTGAGGAGGACCACTGATGACACCGATGGTGCGTCTCGCCGGGGTCAACAAGCACTTCGGCGACCTCCACGTGCTGCGGGACATCGATCTGGAGATCGCGGGCGGCGAGGTCGTCGTCGTGCTCGGGCCGTCCGGTTCCGGCAAGTCGACGCTGTGCCGGGCGATCAACCGCCTGGAGCCGATCGACGGCGGCGTCGTCGAGATCGACGGCAAGGAGCTGCCGGCGGAGGGCCGCGACCTCGCGGCACTGCGCAGCGACGTCGGCATGGTGTTCCAGCAGTTCAACCTGTTCGCCCACAAGACGATCCTGGAGAACGTCACCCTGGCGCCGATCAAGGTGCGCAAGGTGTCGAAGGGCGAGGCGGAGAACCGGGCGCGGACGCTGCTCGACCGCGTCGGCATCGGGAACCAGGCCTCGAAGTACCCCGCCCAGCTCTCCGGCGGTCAGCAGCAGCGCGTGGCGATCGCCCGCGCGCTCGCGATGGACCCCAAGGTCATGCTCTTCGACGAGCCGACCTCGGCACTGGACCCGGAGATGGTCGGCGAGGTGGTCGAGGTGATGTCCGACCTCGCCCGCGACGGCATGACGATGGTCGTGGTCACCCACGAGATGGGCTTCGCCCGCCGCGCGGCGCACCGCGTCGTGTTCATGGCCGACGGCGAGATCGTCGAGGACTCCACCCCCGACGCCTTCTTCCAGCGTCCCTCCTCGGAGCGGGCGCGCGACTTCCTCGGCAAGATCCTCACCCACTAAGGAGTGTTCATGAGGCGCGTCAGCGTCATCCTGGTGGCCCTCGCGGCCCTCGTGCTCGCCGGTTGTGGGCGCGAGGGGGGCCCGGGGCAGACCCCGAGCGAGCAGCTCACCTTCCCGGTCGCCCAGAACGTGCAGGTCCCGGGCTCGGCGACCTTCGCCAAGATCCAGCAGGCCGGCCGGGTCAAGATGGGCGTCAAGAACGACCAGCCCGGTCTCGGCGTGCAGGACCCGACCACCGGTCAGTACACCGGCTTCGACATCGAGATGGGCCGCATGATCGCCGCGGGCCTCGGGGTCCCCGCCGACCGCATCGACTACGTCGTCGTCCCGTCGGCCGCCCGGGAGGACGCGATCTCCCGCGGCGACGTCGACTACTACGTCGGCACCTACACGATCAACGACAACCGCAAGCAGCGCGTCGGCTTCGCCGGGCCGTACTACCAGGCCGGCCAGGACCTGCTCGTCCGCGCCGACGACACCTCCATCACCGGCCCGCAGACCCTGATGGGCAAGAAGGTCTGCTCGGTCACCGGCTCCACGCCGATCCAGCGGGTGCGGCAGCAGAACCTGACCCAGCCCGAGAACGTGGTCGAGTTCCAGACCTACTCGCAGTGCGTGAACCAGCTGATCGCCCGCCAGGTCGACGCCGTCACCACCGACGACGCCATCCTCAAGGGCTTCGCCGCGCAGGACCCGCAGCAGCTGAAGGTCGTCGGCCAGGTCTTCTCCCAGGAGCCCTACGGCATCGGCGTCCCCCGGGACGACGTGGCCTTCCGCAACAAGGTGAACGACCTGCTGCAGCAGGCCGAGACCGACGGGACGTGGCAGCGCATCTACGACGCCACCCTCGGCAAGTCGGGCACGCCGGCCACCCCGCCGGCCATCCAGCGGTACTGATCGCGTGCGGCAGGGCCCGGTGCGAGCCGGGCCCTGCCGTTCCCTGGGGAGACCTCGATGAACGTCCTGCTCGACAACCTCGGTGAGTTCGGCAGCCGCTTCCTCGGCACCGTCGAACTGTTCGTGCTGTCCGCGGTCGCGTCGCTGGTGCTCGGCACCGTCCTCGCCGCGATGCGGGTGAGCCCCGTCCCCGCCATGCGGGTCGCGGGCACCGCCTACGTGACCCTGCTGCGGAACACGCCGCTGACGCTCGTGTTCTTCTTCTTCGCGTTCGGCTTCCCGTTGCTCGAGATCGCCGACCTCAGCTTCTTCACGCTGGCCGTCGTCTCGCTGTCGCTCTACACCGCGGCGTTCGTCTGCGAGACGGTGCGCGCCGGCATCACGACGGTGCCGCCCGGCCAGGCCGAGGCGGCCCGGGCCCTGGGGCTCGGCTTCGGCCAGTCCCTGTCGCTGATCATCCTGCCGCAGGCGATCCGTGCGGTGGTGCCGCCGCTGACGAGCGTGCAGATCGCGCTGCTCAAGAACACCACGGTGGCCGCGGGCTTCTCGGTCGTCGAGGCGGGCGGCATCTACCAGGTGCTCTCCGAGCGCGGCTACTCCACGCTGGTCGGCCTGCTGTGGGTCGCCCTCGGCTTCGTCATCCTGATCACCCCTCTGACGTTGCTGCAGCGCTCCCTGGAACGCCGCTGGTCGGCCTCCTCGGGCGGTGCGGTCAAGGCAGGTGCCCGATGAGCGCTCCCACCGCCGTCCTGTTCGACGTCCCCGGTCCGAAGGCCCGGGCCCGCAACGGCGTGCTCGGGGTCGTCGCGGTGATCGTGGTCGCCGCCCTGCTCGCCTACGTGATCGTCCGACTGGTCGCCACCGGCCAGTTCGAGGGTCGCGTCTGGGAGTGGATCCTCTACGAGAACATCCAGCTCGCCCTCCTCGAAGGGCTGGTCAACACGCTGCGGGCCTTCGCGGCCGGCGCCGTGCTGGCGCTGGTGTTCGGGGCGGTGTTCGCCCTCGGGCGGCTCTCCGACCACGCCTGGCTGCGGGCGGTCTCCACGGGGATCGTCGAGTTCTTCCGGGCCGTGCCGCTGGTCGTGCTGATGTTCATCTTCTACTTCGGCATGCCCTCGGTCGGCGTCACCGTCTCGACCTTCACCGCGGTCGTCGTCGGGCTGACCCTCTACAACGGGTCCGTGCTCGCGGAGATCTTCCGGTCCGGGGTGCAGGCGGTGCCGCGCGGGCAGTCGGAGGCGGCGTACGCGCTGGGGATGCGCAAGTCCGCCGTCATGCGGTTCGTCCTGCTGCCGCAGGCGGTGCGCTCCATGCTGCCGACGATCGTCAGCCAGCTCGTGGTGCTGCTGAAGGACTCCGCGCTCGGGTTCCTCATCCTCTACCCCGAGCTGCTCTACCAGGCCCGCGTGCTCGGCTCGTCCGGGCAGCTCGGCCGGCCGCTGCTGCCGGTGGCGTTCGTGGTGGCGATCGTCTACATCACGCTGTGCCTGCTGCTCACGCTGCTGGCCAATCGGCTCGAGGCCCGCACGCGGCGCACCTCCCCCGCACCGGCCCCCGTCGTCGACGGCGCCGTGTAGGGCTCACCGGGCGAGAGCCAGGACCTCGTCGAACCCGTCGGCGAGGTCCTGCTCGAAGCCCGCGAGGTCGGTGATCGCCGCCGCGTCGAGGTTTGCCGCGACGCAGCAGACGTCCCCGTGGGTGATCATGGCGATCATCGCCGCGCAGCCGGGCAGCGGCGCGAAGGGGTAGCTGCGCACGATCCGCGCACCCGCGAGGTACACGTCGCCCTGCAGGCCGGGGATGCTGCTGGCCTGCAGGTCGTTCGCGCCGGTGGTGCTGCCGCCGAAGCGGGCCACCAGCGCGCCGGGCAGCCGGACCAGCAGCGGGGCGACGAGCTCGACGCTCTCCAGCGCCGGCTCCGCCCGGGCCGTCGCGACCCGGTGGTGCACGTCGGCGATCCGCGCGGCCGGGTCGACGAGCCCGACCGGCGCCGAGAGCCGGGCCGGGGCGAAGTGGTTGCCGCCCGCCTCGTGCTCCTCGCGGCGCACCGACACCGGCATGGTCACCGGCATCAGCCGGTCGGACGGCAGCGGCTCGCCGCACCGGGCGGAGTAGCGGCGGAAGGCCGCGAGCAGCGCCGCCACGAAGGCGCTGTTCACCGAGCCGCCCCCCGCGCGGCCCGCGGCCCGCAGCTCCGCGAACGGCACGTCGCGCGCGCGGAAGCGCCACGACGGGCTGCGCCGCGCCAGCACCGGCAGCGGCGGGGCCGTGGGCGGGGACAGCACCCGGACCGCGGAGGCGACGTAGCCCGCGGCGTCCCGCAGGGCCCGGTCGGGTCGCACGAGTGCGGACGCGCCCCCGAGAAGACCGCGCGCGACCCCGGTGACCAGGCCGAGGTCCGTGCGCGCCTGCCGGACCAGCGCCTCGACCGGGCCGGTCGGGGTCGGTTCGGGTGCGGGCGGCTGGGGCTTGTCGGGGGTCGGCTCGCGGGTCCGGGAGTGCAGCCCGGCGAGCAGCTGCGCGAGGCCCATCCCGTCGGAGAGGACGTGGCTGAGCTTGAACAGCAGCGCCGCGCCGCCGTCGGGCAGCCCGCCGACGATCGTCGCCTCCCACAGGGGACGCGACGGGTCGAGCGGGGTCATCGCGACCTGCTCGGCCGCCCGGAACAGGTCGGCGCCTGATGCGCCGTCGTGCAGCCGCAGCCGGCGCAGGTGGTAGTGCAGGTCGAAGTCCGGGTCCAGCGACCAGAACGGGGTCCCGGCCCCGAGGAACGGCGCCACGATCCGTTCCCGGAGCCGGGGCACCACCCGCGAGGCCCAGTCGGTGGCCGCGACCATCCGGTCCCAGTCCGGCTCCCGGTCGAGCGTCTCGACGATGACCACCGTCGAGCGCATCCTCGGGTCCGCCTCGACCCGCCACATCAGCGCCTCGAAGCCGGTCAGCTCCGACGACCGGGACCACAGCAGGCGCCCGTCCGGGCCGTGCCGGGGCGCGGGATCGCCGGTCACGCGCCCCTCCCGGTCCTCAGCCGCCGACCGGGCCGATCGAGTCGGCCGGCAGCGGCGAGCCGTTGTCCGGGCCCGCGTCGTCGAGCGAGCGCCGCCCGGTGGCGTGCTTCGCCTCCAGGTCCTCGCGCTTGAAGATCTTCCGCCCGAGCCACACCAGCGGGTCGTACTTCGTGTCGACCACGCGTTCCTTCATCGGGATGAGCGCGTTGTCGGTGATCTTGATGTGCTCGGGGCAGACCTCGGTGCAGCACTTGGTGATGTTGCAGTAGCCGAGGCCGTGGTCGTCCTGCGCGGCGTCCTTGCGGTCGCGGACGTCGAGCGGGTGCATGTCGAGCTCGGAGACCCGCATCAGGTAGCGCGGGCCGGCGAACTCCTCCTTGTTCTCCTCGTGGTCGCGCACCGCGTGGCAGGTGTTCTGGCACAGGTAGCACTCGATGCACTTGCGGAACTCCTGCGGCCGCTCCACGTCGACCTGGCTCATCCGGTACTCGCCCGGCGCCAGGTCCTCCGGCGGCGCGAACGAGGGGATCTCGCGGGCCTTGACGTAGTTGAAGTCGACGTCGGTGACGAGGTCCCGGATCACCGGGAAGGTCCGCAGCGGCGTGATCGTCACCGTCTCCTGCTCGTCGAACGTCGACATGCGCGTCATGCACATCAGCCGCGGGCGGCCGTTGATCTCCGCCGAGCAGCTGCCGCACTTGCCGGCCTTGCAGTTCCAGCGCACCGCGAGGTCACCGGCCTGGGTGGCCTGCAGCCGGTGCACGATGTCGAGGACGACCTCGCCCTCGTTGACGTCGACCTCGAACGGCTGCAGCGCGCCCTCGCCGGAGGCGTCGCCGCGCCAGACCTCGAACTTCGCCCGGTAGCCCATGGCTCACATCCCCCGATCCGCGCGGTGGCCGCCCAGTTCGTCGCCGGTGTAGTACTTCTTCAGCTCGTCGAGCTCGAAGAGGTCGAACAGGTCCGGGCGCATCGCCGGCTGGGGCTGGTGGTTCAGCTCCACCTGCGGACCGTCGGGCCCGTCGACGAGGGAGCAGTTGAGCAGCTCGCGCCGCCAGTTCTCGTCCATCGCCGGGTAGTCGTCGCGGGTGTGGCCGCCGCGGCTCTCCTGCCGCTCCAGCGCGGCCATCGCGATGCACTGGCTGACCATCAGCATGTTGCGCAGGTCCATCGCGAGGTGCCAGCCCGGGTTGTACGCCCGGCCGCCGGAGACCCCGACCCGCGGGATGCGGTCACGCAGCTCCGCGAGCCGCTTGAGCGCCATCTCCATCTCGTCGGCCCGGCGGATGATCCCCACCAGGTCGTTCATCGTCTGCTGCAGCTCCTGGTGCAGCGTGTACGCGTTCTCCTCGCCGCGGACCGCGAACGGCTTCTCCGACTCCGCGAGCGCCGCGTCGACGGCCGCGTCCGTGACGGCGGGCGCGCCGGTCAGGCCGTCGAGGTACTCCGCCGCCCCCGCCCCGGCGCGGCAGCCGAAGACGAGCAGGTCGGACAGCGAGTTGCCGCCCAGGCGGTTGGAGCCGTGCATCCCGCCCGCGACCTCACCGGCCGCGAACAGTCCGGGCACCACCGTCGCGGCCGTGTCCGGGTCGACCTCGACCCCGCCCATCACGTAGTGGCAGGTCGGGCCGACCTCCATCGGCTCGGCGGTGATGTCGACGTCGGCCAGCTCCTTGAACTGGTGGTACATCGACGGCAGGCGCTTGCGGATGAACTCCGTGGAGCGGCGGCTGGCGATGTCCAGGTAGACCCCGCCGGCCGGCGACCCGCGCCCCTCCTTGACCTCGTTGTTGATCGCCCGGGCCACCTCGTCGCGCGGCAGCAGCTCGGGGGGCCGCCGGTTGTTGTCGGCGTCGGTGTACCAGCGGTCCCCCTCGTCCTCGCTGGTCGCGTACTGCTCGCGGAACACGTCGGGGACGTAGCGGAACATGAACCGCTCGCCCTCGGAGTTCTTGAGGACGCCGCCGTCGCCGCGGACGGACTCGGTGACGAGGATGCCCTTCACGCTGGGCGGCCAGACCATCCCCGTCGGGTGGAACTGGACGAACTCCATGTTGATCAGGCGGGCGCCCGCGCGGAGCGCCAGGGCGTGGCCGTCGCCGGTGTACTCCCAGGAGTTGCTGGTGACCTTGAACGACTTGCCGATCCCGCCGGTGGCGAGCACGACCGCCGGGGCGTGGAAGCAGAGGTACTCCCCCGTCGGCCGGCGGTAGCCGAAGGCGCCGGCGATGCGGTCGCCGTCCTTGAACAGCTCGGTGACGGTGAACTCGTGGAAGACCTTCAGGTCGGACTCGTGGTCGCCGGTGCGGGCGTGGTCCTCCTGCTGCAGCGAGACGATCTTCTGCTGCAGGGTGCGGATCAGCTCGAGCCCGGTGCGGTCGCCGACGTGCGCGAGACGCGGGAACTGGTGGCCGCCGAAGTTGCGCTGGCTGATCTTGCCCTCGGGCGTGCGGTCGAACAGCGCGCCGTAGGTCTCGAGCTCCCAGACGCGCTGCGGCGCCTCCTTGGCGTGCAGCTCGGCCATCCGCCAGTTGTTGAGGAACTTCCCGCCGCGCATGGTGTCGCGGTAGTGGACCTCCCAGTTGTCGCGGGGGTTCGCGTTCCCCATCGACGCGGCGATCCCGCCCTCGGCCATCACCGTGTGCGCCTTGCCGAACAGCGACTTCGACAGGATCGCGACCCGCTTGCCCCGCATCCGGGCCTCGATCGCCGCGCGCAGGCCCGCGCCGCCGGCGCCGATCACGAGGACGTCGTAGGTGTGGTGGACGACGTCGGGCGTCCCGGAGGTGTCGGCCATCAGTTCACGATCCTCAGGTCGGAGATGGTGCCGCTCGCGACGAGCATGATGTAGAGGTCGGTGAGGATCAGCGTCCCGATCGTGATCCACGCGAAGAGCATGTGCCGCGTGTTCAGCGCCGAGATCCCGGTCCAGATCCGGTAGCGCACCGGGTGCCGCGAGAAGTGCTTGAGCCGCCCGCCGGTGATGTGGCGGCAGGAGTGGCACGACAGCGTGTAGAGCCACAGCCCGATCACGTTGACCAGCAGGATGACGTTGCCGAGACCGATCCCGAACCGGGCCGAGCCGTCGGGGGCGTCGCTCTGGAACGCGACCAGCATGTCGTAGGTGTTGATCAGCGAGATCAGGACCGCAAAGTAGAAGAAGTAGCGGTGCGCGTTCTGCAGGATCAGCGGGAAGCGCGTCTCACCCGTGTACTTGCCGTGCGGCTCGGACACCGCGCAGGCGGGCGGCGACATCCAGAACGCCCGGTAGTACGACTTCCGGTAGTAGTAGCAGGTGAGCCGGAAGCCGAGCAGGAACGGCAGCGACAGCAGCGCGAGCGGGAGCCACGGCGGGAACTCCGGCAGGAACGTCCCGAAGTGGCTCGACCCCGGCACGCAGCTCGCCGAGAAGCACGGCGAGTAGAACGGCGAGAGGTAGTGGTACTCCGACACGTAGTACGCCGATCCCCAGAACGACCGGATCGTCGCGTACACGACGAACGTGGCCAGCCCGAGGGCGTTCACCAGTGGCGCCAGCCACCAGCGGTCGCGGCGGAGGGTTCGGGCCCGGATGTCCGCGCGGCCGGGGTTGTCGGCCGATGGCGCTCCGGGGTCGTGCGCTGTGGTGGTCACTCGCACCGGTCCTCGTCGACGGGGCTCGCGTGACGGCCGGTGCCGCGTCCCCGTGGCGGAGGGGCGCACCTCGGCACGGCGTCACGCCGTGTGGTGCGCAGCACACTACGACCAGGCATTCCCGGCTGTCGTCCGGGTCACAGGTGATGTTGTCGTGATCCCCGTCACCCGAGCGGCGGCGGAGCGTCATCCCCAGTCGTCAGAGCGCCTCGTCGTCCGGAACCGTGTCGTCGAGCTCCGCGCCCCGACCCGCCATCTCGGTGCGGACGACCTCGTAGGCCAGGCCCGCGCCGTAGCCCTTGCGGGCGAGCATCCCGACGAGTCGCCGGGCCGCCGCCTCGGGCTCCACCCGGTCCAGGGAGCGCAGACGGCGCCGGACCAGCTCGACGGCCTTGGCCCGCTCCGACTCCGGGTCGAGCTCGGCGACCGCGGCGCTCGTGGTCTCCGCGTCGACCCCCTTGCGGCGCAGCTCCTGCGAGAGCGCCCGACGCCCGAGCCCCCGGTGGCGGTGCCGGGAGTCGACCCACTGCTCGGCGAACGCCGTGTCGTCGAGCAGGCGCACCTCCTCGAGCCGGTCGAGCACCGCGGCGGCCACGTCGTCGTCGACGTCCCGCCGGGCCAGCTCGGTGGCCAGCTCGGCCCGCGTGCGCGCCCGGATCGTGAGGAGGTTCAGGCAGATCGTGCTGGCCACCGACTCCGGGTCGGCGGGCGGCTCGGGCGGACCCTCCCGCTCCGGTTCCTCCCGGGCGCGGCGCCGCGGCCGCTGCCCGAGGGCCATCAGAAGTCGACCGGGGCCGGCGCCGGCTGGGTCTCGTCGGCGTCGAGCTTCGGCCCGATCCCGAGCTTCTCCTTGATCCGCTTCTCGATCTCGCCCGCGACGTCCGGGTTCTCCCGCAGGAACTTCCGGGCGTTCTCCTTGCCCTGGCCGAGCTGGTCGCCGTCGTAGGTGTACCAGGCGCCCGACTTGCGGACGAAGCCCTGCTCGACGCCGACGTCGATCAGCGAGCCCTCCTTGGAGATGCCCTGGCCGTAGATCATGTCGAACTCGGCCTGCTTGAACGGCGGCGCGACCTTGTTCTTCACGACCTTGACGCGCGTCCGGTTGCCGACCGCGTCGGTGCCGTCCTTGAGCGTCTCGATCCGCCGGATGTCCAGGCGCACCGACGAGTAGAACTTCAGCGCGCGGCCACCGGTGGTGGTCTCCGGCGAGCCGAACATGACGCCGACCTTCTCGCGCAGCTGGTTGATGAAGATCGCCGTGGTGCCGGAGTGGTTCAGCGCACCGGTGATCTTGCGCAGCGCCTGGCTCATCAGGCGGGCCTGCAGGCCGACGTGGCTGTCCCCCATGTCGCCCTCGATCTCGGCGCGGGGCACGAGCGCGGCGACGGAGTCGACGACGATGATGTCGAGCGCGTTCGAGCGGATCAGCATGTCCATGATCTCGAGCGCCTGCTCGCCGGTGTCCGGCTGCGCGACCAGGAGGGCGTCGGTGTCGACGCCGAGCGCCTTCGCGTACTCCGGGTCCAGCGCGTGCTCGGCGTCGATGAACGCCGCGACGCCGCCCTGGGCCTGCGCCTGGGCGACCGCGTGCAGCGTGACGGTCGTCTTCCCGGAGGACTCCGGGCCGTAGATCTCGACGACGCGGCCTCGCGGCAGCCCGCCGACGCCGAGGGCGACGTCCAGGGCGATGGAGCCGGTCGGGATGACGCTGATCGGCGCGCGGCCCTCGTCGCCCAGCCGCATCACCGAGCCCTTGCCGAACTGCTTGTCGATCTGCGCCAGGGCGAGCTCGAGCGCCTTGTCGCGATCCGGGGCCTGAGGCATTCGGGGTTCCCCCTCGGGACGGGTGTGGTCTTCGGCGGCGACGGTAGGACAGGGGTCCGACAACATCGCACGAGCAGGTCTTCGGCTGTGGACAACGCGGGCGGCCGGTGCCGGTGTGGACGACCGCCTCCGGCGTTCAGACTAGACGAACACGTGTTCGATCCAGGAGGGGGACACGCCGGTCACCCCCGGGCGGTCTCACCGGCGGGACGCCGGCACGTCGAACTCGGCGCACACCGCCCGCCAGACCTCGCGCGGTTCCTCGCCGTCCTCCAGCGCCTGCTCCACCGTCCGGCCCGCGAGCGCGGAGAACACGTGGTCCCGGGCGATCGAGGACGCGCGCACGGCGCCGAACTCGTCCTCCATCAGCTGCCGGAAGTGGGTCAGGCGCACGCCGTCGAGGGTAGGTGGCGACCCGTCGTCGGGAACGGGCCCCTCAGGAGACGACGAGGGTCCGCTCCCGCTCCCAGATCGCCGCCCACGGCTCCTGGCGGCCGGTGAGCAGCCAGACGGGGGTGTCGAGGTCCTCGCCGCCGAGCCCGCGGGCGCCGTCGCCGCTGATCTCGCCCACCCGCCGGACCTGCGCGAACGACCCCCGCAGCACGCCCGGGTCCGGTCCGACGTAGAGCGCGGCGTCGAGGTCGTCCGACGGCGGGGTGAAGTACCCGTAACTGCGGTTCAGCGAGGCCGCCGGCGGCAGGCCGAGGGCCCGGGGGGCCGCGTCGACGTAGGCCGCGTAGATGTACGAGCCCCCGACGATCGCCGTCCGGTCCCGCTCCGGCGCCGGGAGGGCGTCGTGGGCGTTCGCGGTCGCGGTCGCGGTCGCGGTCGCGGCCACGATCCGGTCGGGGACCACCGGGCTCGCCAGCGCGGTCGACAGGTGCAGCACCGCGGCGGCGAGCGCGACGGCCAGGGCCGACGCGGGCCACGCGACCCACCGGAACCGGGCGCGGCCCGCCTCGCGCCGCCCCTGGAGCCCGACCGCACCGGCCGCGGCGAGCAGCCCGTACAGGCCGGCGAGGTAGTAGGGCCGCCCCGGGGCGAGGACGACGAGGAGCGCGACGACCGCCGTCGTCACGCCGAGGAACCGCAGGTCGGGGGTCCGGAGCAGCCGGACCAGGCCGTAGGCGCCGAGCGGGGCGCCGAGCAGGCCCGCACCCACGACCGTCGCGGCGGCCACGCCGGCCCGGCCGCCGTAGAGCGGCCCGGCCTCGGCGGCGACGACCGCCCCCATCGCGAGCTGCGGCCAGCCGTGGGCGGCCTGCCAGATCAGGGTGGGCGCCGCGATCGCGGCGGCGAGCAGCGCGCCCACCCACAGCAGCGGGCGACGGAGCAGCGTCCGCGGGCCGCAGAGCGCCACGGCGACCAGGAGCGCCGCGCACAGTCCGAACACCTGGAACTTGGTCTGCGCCGCGATCCCGACGACGAGGCCCAGGGCCACCAGCAGCCGGTCGTCGCGCGTCCGCACCCATCGCACGAGCAGCCAGCCGATCGCCAGCCACTGCACCGGCTCCAGCGCGTAGGGCGTGAGCCAGTGGCCGAAGAGCGTGGCCCAGATCCCCGTCGCCTGCGCGGTCGCGGCCAGCGTCTGGGCCCGCCGGTCCCCGCCGAGCTCCCGGGCGATCAGGGCGGCGAGCAGGACCGCGCCCGCGGAGGCCAGGACGACGGGCAGCCGCATCACCCACTGCCGGTCGGGCGCGATCGCGTCGGCGGCCGCGGCGAGCAGCGGCGCGACCGGGGGCTGGTCGGCCGAGCCCCAGTCGAGGTGGTGGCGGCCGATGGCGAGCATGAGGACCTCGTCGAACCAGCGGCCGTCCGGGACCGACAGCACGAACTGGACCACGCCGACCAGTCCCGCCACGAGCCCGGCGGCGGCCGCGAGCGGCGGGACGGCCCGCGTGCCGACGGGAGGGGGCGGCGCGGTGACGGTGGACATGGCGGTCAGCCTCACGCGACCGGCCGGTCGGGCGCCTCGGGTGTTCGTGCCCGGTCGGGTCATCCTTCGGTCACCGGGTCGTCGACCTTCGGAGGAGGCCCGCCGTCGGGGGTCGGCACTAGCGTCGGCGGTCGTGAGGACGTCGACGCTGCACCCGCGTCTGCTCGACGGCGGCGCGGCCGCGATCGCGCTGCTCGGCGTGTGGCTCTCGCTCGGCCCGGCGCCCCCGGTCTTCCCCGAGGCCCCGGCCTGGTGGTGGATCGACCTCGCGGGCGGGCTCGTGGCCACCGGTCTGCTCCTCGCCCGCCGGCGGGCACCGGTCGCGGTGGCGGTGGCGATCGGGCTGACCGGCCTCGTCGTCACCACCGCGTGGCTCGCCGGTGCCGTCGCCACCTTCGCGGTCGCCGTGCGCCGCCCGTGGCCCGTGGCGGCCGTGCTCAGCGGCGTTTCGCTCGCGATCAGCCCCGTGCAGTGGACGTTCCGCGACGTCCGGCCCGACTCGACGTCGTGGGGCACCCTCGGCTGGGCGGTGCTCATCTCCGCCGCCGTCATCGCCTCCGGCGCCGCCGTGCGGGCCCGGGCCCAGTTGCTCGAGTCCCTCGTCGAGCGGGCCCGGCGGGCCGAGCGGGAGGCCGCGCTGCGCGCCGAGGCGGCCCGCACCGGCGAGCGGACCCGCATCGCGCGCGAGATGCACGACGTCCTCGGGCACCGCCTCTCCCTGGTCTCCATGCACGCGGCGGCGCTCGCGCACCGGCGGCGGGGCGGCCGGGCGGTCGACCCGGCCGAGATCGACGACGCGCTGGAGGTCATCCGCACCGGGGCGCAGGACGCGCTGAACGACCTGCGGGTGATCCTCGGCGTCCTGCGCACCGAGGGCGAGGACGCCGCGGACGCCGAGCGCGCCCCGCAACCGACGCTCGCCGACCTCGACCGGCTCGTCGACGGCGTCCGCGCCGCCGGGGCCGAGATCGCCCTGCACGACGACCTCGTCGGCGGGGCCGCCGCCGTCCCCGACGAGTGCGGGCGCACCCTGTACCGGATCACGCAGGAGGCGCTGACGAACGCCGCGCGGCACGCTCCCGGGTGCCCCGTCGAGGTGCGCCTGCACGGCCGCGCCGGGGGCGCGGCGGAGCTGGTGGTCGCCAACCCGCTGCCGGCGCCGGTGCCCGTCGGGCCGGGCGGCACGGGCCTCGTCGGCATCGCCGAACGCGTCGAGCTCGCGGGCGGCGAGGTGCTCTCCTGCGGTCCCGACGGCGGGTCCTTCCGCGTCGCGGTGCGCATCCCCTGGCCCGCCGCGGTGCGCCGGGCGGCGGAGGTCGCGTCGTGATCGCGGTGCTGATCGTGGACGACGACCCCCTCGTCCGGTCCGGGCTGCGCCTGATGCTCGGCGGGGCCGACGACCTCGAGGTGGTCGGCGAGGCCGCGGACGGCGACGAGGTCCCGGCCGCCGTGGCCGAGCACGCGCCCGACGTCGTGCTGATGGACCTGCGGATGCGCCGGGTGGACGGCGTGCGCGCGACCGCCGGACTCGCCGCGCGCCCCGGGGCGCCCGCCGTCCTCGTGCTGACCACCTTCGAGACCGACGACGACGTGCTGGACGCCCTGCGCGCGGGCGCGGTCGGCTACCTGGTCAAGGACACGGCCCCGGCCGAGATCGAGGACGCGGTGCGCCGGGCCGCGCGCGGCGAGCCGAGCCTGTCGCCCGGCGTGGCGCGGCGGGTCATCTCCGCCGCCACGGGCGGGCCGAACCCCGCGCGGGAGGCGACCGAGCGGCTCGCGGCGCTCTCCGAGCAGGAGCGGGCGGTGGCCGCGGCGGTCGGGCAGGGCTGGGGCAACGCGCGGATCGCGGCCGAGCTGCTGCTCTCGCTGTCGACGGTGAAGACCTACCTGTCCGCGGCGCTCACGAAGCTCGACCTGGAGAACCGGACGCAGCTGGCGCTGCTGGCCCGCGACGCCGGGCTGACGGTGGCCGCCGATCGGTAGCCTCGGTGTCGTGGATGTCCTCTTCGCGCAGATCGGCCTCCCGACCCCGGCCGGCTACGAGTGGCTCGGACCGGTGCTGGCGGTCCTCGGGCTCGTCGCCGCGCTCGTGGTGCTGCTGCGTTGGTGGTTCTCCCAGCGACGGTGAGCGGGCGGTGACTGTCGGACCCGAGGGGTATGCATGACGCTGTGACCGTTCTCGACCGCTTCTCCCCCGCCACGCGGGACTGGTTCACCGGGGCCTTCGGTGAGCCGACCGCCGCGCAGGCGGGCGCGTGGGACGCGGTCGCCGACGGGGAGCACGCCCTGGTCGTCGCTCCCACCGGCTCGGGCAAGACGCTGGCGGCGTTCCTCTGGGCGCTCGACCGGCTGGCGTCCGCCCCGCTGCCCGAGGAGCCGACGCGGCGCTGCCGCGTGCTCTACGTGTCGCCGATGAAGGCGCTGACCGTCGACGTGCAGCGCAACCTCCGCTCACCCCTCGCCGGGCTGCGCCAGGCCACGCACCGGCTCGGGCTGCCGGAGCCCGACATCACCGTCGGGTCCCGCACCGGCGACACCCCGGCCGACGAGCGGCGCACCTTCAACCGGACCCCGCCCGACGTCCTGGTCACCACGCCGGAGTCGCTGTTCCTGCTGCTCACGTCCGCAGCGCGGGAGTCGCTGCGCGGGGTCGACACCGTGATCGTCGACGAGGTGCACGCCGTCCTGGCCTCGAAGCGCGGGGCGCACCTCGCGCTGTCGCTGGAACGCCTCGACGCGCTGCTCGACGCGCCCGCGCAGCGGATCGGGCTGTCGGCGACCGTGCGGCCGGTCGAGGAGGTGTCGACCTTCCTCGCGGGCGGGCGCCCGGTGCGGGTGGTGCAGCCGGAGTCCACGAAGGTCGTGCAGGTCGGCGTGGTCGTCCCGGTCGAGGACATGAGCGCCCTGGACGCCGGCGACAACCAGAGCGGCCCGGGGGTCGAGGAGGAGGTCGAGGGCTCGGCGGCCGGTGCGGCGCAGCGGGCGTCGATCTGGCCCGCGGTGCAGGAGAAGGTGCTCGACCTCGTCGAGGCCCACCGCTCCACGATCGTCTTCGCGAACTCGCGTCGGCTGGCCGAACGGCTGACGGCGCGGATCAACGAGCTCGCCACCGAACGGGCGGCCGTGGCCCAGGCCGAGGCCGAGCCGGTCGACCTCGACGAGGAGACGGACGAGGAGACGGACGAGGAACCCGTCGTCACGAGGGGACCCTTCCCGGCGGAGGCGGTCGGGCAGTCCGGCGTGGCCGAGCCCGCCGAGGTGATCGTGGCGCGGGCGCACCACGGCTCGATGAGCCGCACGCAGCGCACGCTCGTGGAGGAGGCGCTGAAGTCCGGGCAGCTGCCGTGCGTGGTCGCCACGTCGAGCCTGGAGCTCGGCATCGACATGGGCGCGGTGGACCTCGTGGTGCAGGTCGAGGCGCCGCCGTCGGTGGCGAGCGGGCTGCAGCGGGTCGGGCGCGCGGGCCACCAGGTCGGCGCCGTGTCCGAGGGCGTGGTGTTCCCGAAGTACCGGGGCGACCTCGTCTCGTGCGCGGTCGTGGCCGAGCGTATGGCGGCCGGGAAGATCGAGGCGATGCGCTACCCGCGCAACCCGCTGGACGTCCTGGCCCAGCACGTCGTCGCGATGACCGCGATGGAGAACTGGTCGCTGTCCGACCTGACGGCGCTCGTCCGGCGGGCCGCACCCTTCAGCGGGCTGCCCGACTCGGCGATGACCTCGGTGCTCGACATGCTCGCGGGGCGCTACCCGAGCGAGGAGTTCGGCGAGCTGCGGCCGCGCATCACGTGGGACCGGGTCACCGACGAGCTGGCGGGCCGGCCGGGCGCCCAGCGCCTCGCGGTGACCTCCGGGGGCACGATCCCCGACCGCGGGCTCTACACCGTCGTCACCCCCGGCTCCGGGGAGAACGGCACGGGCGGCTCGCGGGTCGGCGAGCTCGACGAGGAGATGGTCTACGAGTCGCGGGCGGGCGACACGTTCCTGCTGGGGTCCACCACCTGGCGGGTCCTCGACATCACGCGCGACCGGGTGATCGCCGAGCCCGCGCCTGGGGTGCCGGGCCGGATGCCGTTCTGGAAGGGCGACGCGCTCGGCCGGCCGCTGGAGCTCGGTCGCGCGCTGGGGGCCTTCGTCCGCGAGATCGCCGGGGCCGACGACGCCGCGGCGCGGGAGCGCGCGGCCGCGGCGGGACTCGACGCCTGGGCGGTGGACAACCTCGTCGGCTACCTCGGTGAGCAGCGGGACGCGACGCGGCACGTCCCGAGCGACCGCACGATCGTGGTCGAGCGGTTCCGCGACGAGCTGGGCGACTGGCGGATCGTCGTGCACTCGCCGTTCGGGGCGCAGGTCAACGCCCCGTGGGCACTGGCGATCGCGGCGCGGTTCCGCGAGCAGCGCGGGCTGGAGGTCTCGGCGGCCTCGGCCGACGACGGGATCGTGCTGCGGCTGCCCGACACCCTCGACGACACGGGCGCGGAGATCCTCCCCGGCGCCGAGGACGTGCTGCTCGACCCCGACGAGGTCGACCAGCTGGTGACGGCCGAGGTCAGCGGGTCGGCGCTGTTCGCCGCGCGCTTCCGGGAGTGCGCAGCCCGGTCGCTGCTGCTCCCCCGCCGCGATCCGACGCGGCGCACCCCGCTGTGGCAGCAGCGGCAGAAGGCCGCCCAGCTGATGTCGGTGGCCTCGAAGTACGAGCAGTTCCCGGTCGTGCTCGAGACCTACCGGGAGTGCCTGCAGGACGTGTACGACGTGCCGGGGCTGGTCGAGCTCATGCGCGACGTCCGGTCGCGGGCGGTGCAGGTGGTCGACGTCGCCACGCCGTCGGCCTCGCCGTTCGCGCGCACGCTGATGTTCGGCTACGTCGGGATGTTCCTCTACGAGATGGACGCCCCGCTGGCCGAACGGCGGGCGGCGGCGCTCTCGCTGGACTCGACGCTGCTCGCCGAGCTGCTCGGGTCGGAGGCCATCCGCGAGCTGCTCGACGTCGAGGTCCTGGCCGAGGTCGAGGCGGGGCTGCAGCGCACCGACCCCGAACGCCACGTGCGCGACGTGGAGGGCACCGCCGACCTGCTCCGCTTCGTCGGCGACCTGACGACCGCGGAAGCCGCCGGGCGCGGGGTGCGCGAGGAGTGGCTCGCGGAGCTGGAGACCGCCCGGCGGGCGCTCCGGGTCAAGATCGCCGGGGAGCGGCGGTGGGTGGCCATCGAGGACGCGGGGCGGCTGCGCGACGCGCTCGGCGCCGGCCTGCCCGTCGGCGTCCCCGAGGCGTTCACCGAGCCGGTCGCCGACCCGCTGGGCGACCTCCTCGCCCGGTACGCCCGCACCCGCGGCCCGTTCCCGGCGTCGGCCGCCGCGCGGCGCTTCGGGCTCGGGCCGGCCGTGGTGTCGTCGGTGCTGGAGCGCATGGCCGGCGCGGGTCGGCTCGTGCGCGGGGAGCTGCGGCCGACCGACGCCCCGCCCATCCCGGGCGACACCGGACCGGCCGACGGCGGCGGGATCGACTTCTGCGACGCCGAGGTGCTGCGCCGCATCCGGCGGGGGTCGCTGGCCCGGCTGCGGGCGGAGGTCGAGCCCGTCGAGCCGGCGGCGCTCGGACGGTTCCTCCCGTCCTGGCACGGCATCGGCGGGCGCCGCCGCCGCGCGCCGAGCCCGGACGACGTGCTCAACGTGATCGAGCAGCTCGCGGGCGCCCCGGTGCCCGCGAGCGCGTGGGAGTCGCTGGTGCTGCCGGCCCGGCTGCCCGGCTACACGCCCGCGCTGCTCGACGAGCTCACCACCGCCGGCGAGGTGACCTGGACCGGCTGCGGCACGCTCTCGGGCGGGGACGGGTGGCTCGCGGTCGCCCCGGCCGACATCGCCGACCTGATGCTGCCCGAGCCCGACGACGGGTTGGACGGGTCGCCGCTGCACCGGGCGCTGCTCGAGGCCCTCGACGGCGGGGGCGCACTGTTCTTCCGCACGCTGGCCGACCGCGCGGGCACGATCCTGCGCGACGCCGGTGAGACGATCCCCGACGACCCGACCACGGTCGAGGCGCTGTGGGACCTCGTGTGGGCGGGCCACGCCACGAACGACACCCTCGCCCCGGTCCGGGCGCTCGTGGCGGGCGGCGGCGGCCGGTCGAAGGCCGCGCACAAGCAGCGCCGCGCGCCGTCGCGCGGCCGCTACGCGCGGGTGGGGCGGCCGCAGATGCCCTCACGCACGGGCCCGCCGACCGTGGCGGGTCGCTGGTCGGCGGTGCCGGAGCGGGAGCCGGACCCGACCCGGCGCACGCAGGCCCGGACCGAGTCGTTCCTCGAACGGCACGGGGTGCTCACCCGCGGCGCCCTCGACACCGAGCGGATCACCGGCGGCTTCGCCGGCATCTACCCGGTGCTGCGCGCGATGGAGGAGTCGGGCCGCTGCCGCCGGGGCTACGTCGTCGAGGGGCTCGGCGCGGCCCAGTTCGCGGTGCCCGGCGCGATCGACCGGCTCCGCGCCACCTCCCGCGACGACGACGCCTCCGCCCGCGGCCAGCAGGCCCTGGTCCTCGCCGCCACCGACCCGGCCCAGCCGTGGGGGGCCGCCCTGGAGTGGCCGCCGACCCGCGCGGCGCAGGACGGCACCACCGGGCACCGGCCGGGTCGCAAGGCCGGCGCGCTCGTGGTGCTCACCGACGGGGAGCCGACGATCTACGTCGAGCGCGGGGGGAAGTCCCTGCTGTCGTTCACCGACGACCGCGACCGGCTGACCGAGGCCGCGACGGCGCTGACCACCGCCGTCCGGGACGGGTCGCTCGGCGGGTTGTCGGTGGAGCGCACCGACGGGTCGAGCGCACTGGACGGTGTGCTCGCCGAGGCGCTGGGCGAGGCCGGGTTCCGGAACAGCCCGAAGGGCCTGCGCATCCGGGCGTGAGCCGGCCGCCGGCGGGGCCGGGCGCGCGGTCGGGCCGGGGCGGGCAAGATGGGACCCGGCAAGGCCGTTCACGAGAGGGAGACCGATGGCGCTGGCGTGTCCGAGCTGCGAGGTCGGAGCAGCGGAGTACGTCGGGATGGCGGACGACGGCCGCAACGAGATGCGGTGCACGTCGTGCGGCCACCACTGGATGCACGGCGCCCGCCCCGTGTCGCCCCGGGCGGTGACCCCGAAGCCCGTGAAGACGCCCGCGCCGCGCGCCCGCGCGCCCCGGGCGACGGCAACCACGACGACGACCACGCGCCCGGCCCCGGCCCCTGCGGCCACGGCCGCGCCGGTGGTGCGGCGGTTCCCGACGCTCGACGACGTCCCCGGCGAGGCGCTGCAGCGCCTGGCCGCCCTGAAGGCCGCGTGGCCCCGCGCGCGGCCGCGCCCCGACCCCTACGCCGCGGACTTCCGGCGGCTGTACGAGCTGATGTTCAGCCGCGCCGGGCTCCCGCACGCCGAGCCGGGGCAGCTGAAGGACTTCGTCACCACCGACGTCCTGGCCCTGTCCGGCAACACCTCGTCGTTCTCCCGCGAGTGGCGCAAGCTCGGCGACCGCGACGCCTCGCAGCGGTTCCGCGACGCGATCGAGTACCTGCTGCGCGGCGAGAGCGGGGACGACGAGCAGTCCCCGGACGACCCGCCGCTCGAGGACCGCTTCACCGCCCTCGTGGACCAGACGAGCCCCCACGCGATGGGCGGGGCGCGCGAGTCGGTGCTCACCCACGTCCTCGCCGTCGCCCGCCCGGAGCGGTTCCTGCCGATCCTCACCGTCGACGGCGGGTCGGGCGGCGAGGGCAAGCGCGAGATCGTGGCCTCGGTGCTCGGCGTGGAGCTCCCGCCGGTCGACCGCGGGCGCCACACGATCGGCCGGGTGGCGTGCGGCTCGAACGACCTGCTCGTCGACGCGCTCGGCGCGGGCTTCGCCGACCTCGACGACGCGGCCGCGTTCCTGCTCTGGGCCCACGGTCAGGCCTGAGAGCCCTGTGTCAAGCCGGGGCGGCTGGGAGCAGGGTCTGGAGGCCGCCGTGGCGCTCGGGCTGGTAGGTGGTCTGGTCGTTCCAGCAGCGCCAGATCACCCGTAGCCAGGCTCGGGCGAGGATCCGGACGGCGTGGGGGTGGCGTTTGCCGCGGGCGCGGGCTCGGTCGTAGATGTCGCGGGCCCAGGGGCTGGCTTGTCGGCTGTCGGCAGCGAAGTCGACGAGGGCTTCGCGCAGTTTCTTGTCGCAGCTGTGGCGGAATGCGACGTGGTGGCGCTTGCCGCTGGCGCGGGTGGAGGGCGCAACGCCTGCCGCGGCTGCCAGCGCGGTGTCGTCGGGGAACCGGGATCGGCAGTCGCCGATCTCGGCGAGCAGGAGCGCCGCGCGGTTGACCCCGGCGCGAGGCAGGCTGGCGAAGGTCGGACCGTCGGGGTGCAGGGCGAGACTCTCAGCGATTTGGCCGTCGAGGACCTCGATGCGGGTGCGCAGGTCGCGGAGCGTCGCCACCAGCTGCTCGGTGATCACGGTCATCGCGTGTTCGGCGGGGCCGGTGATCCCGGTCGGCGCGCGGTCGAGGTGGGCGAAAAGTTCCTCGGCGGTCTTGCGTCCGCAGTAGCCGGCTCCGGCTAGCCAGGCGTTCATCCGCTTCGCGGAGAGCCAACTGGCCTTGCTCGGTCCTGGGAAGCGGGCCAGGAACCGCAGGCTGATCGGGCTGTCGAGGGCGGCGAACAGGCCGACCGCGGCAGGGAAGCAGGCCAGCAGGTGAACCGCCCCGGCTGGTGGTGAGGCTCTGATGTAGCAAGGAGACTGCTGCTGTGGCCCCACCTCGGAAGTTCGACCCGGAGACCCGGGCTCGTGCGGTGCGCATGTATGAGGACCGGTTGCGTGATCACGGGGACTCGAAGC
>NZ_JAJNDA010000013.1 GCF_021026295.1 Actinomycetospora soli | reverse complement strand
ACGAACGCCTTCATTCGTCGGTCGGATACCTGCCGCCGGTTGAATGGGAAGCCCATTACACTGCCGCGATAACCCGGCAGGCCGCCGCGGCCTGACGCCCAGCCTCACCCAGGCCCGGGGCGGTTCAGGCTCCAGCGGCGCCAGTCGCCCGAGATCGGTGCGCAGGACGTCGGCCAACACGAACGCATCGAAGCGGTCGTCCTTGTTGCCGGCGGTGCCGTAGCGCAGCCGCAGCGCCCGGACCTGCCGCGGGCTGATCACGAAGATCTGCAGCCCGGCGCCCAGCAGGGTCTCGACCACCAGACCCTCGCCGCGTTCAATTCCGATCGCGCCGACCCTGTGACGCGCCAGGCGGCGCACCAACTCCCGCAGGCCGGCGGCGTTGTGCTCGGCCTCGAATCGCTCGAGGACCGTCCCGTCGGCGCCCAGGACGCAGACCGCGTGCTCGCCCCAGGACCAGTCCAGACCCGCGACCGTCGGTCCTGCCGCGTCCACTGTGACATCCGTACCGTGCATCGTGCTGCCTCCGCTGCTTGCACCAGTGGGGGAAGCACCCGCGGTTCGGGGCGTGCAGCCGGTCGCTCACTGATCGGCGCTCGTGGCGCGCAGCCCTGTCGCCAGTCGACACGCCCCGGGCCGTCGGGCTCGCGAACTCTCAGGCAGGCCCTCAACGAGCTCGCTCAGCTTGGCGATGCACCAACGGCACCGGGGTGCCGCAGCAAGGTGTCACCACCTCCCTGCAGTACCAGGGTCTAGCAGTGAGCCCAGGCCGCCACCTCCGCCCGCAGCTCGGCGCGTCGCGCGTCGTCGACGAACGCGGCCTCGACCGCGTTCTCGGCGAGCGTCCGGACCTGCGCCCGGTCGAGGCCGAGCGCCTCGGCGACCGCCCGGTGGTTGTCGTCGACGTAGCCGCCGAAGTAGGCCGGGTCGTCGGAGTGGATGCTCGCTGCGAGCCCGGCCTCGAGCATGGCGGGGAGCGGGTGCGCGGCGAGCGTGTCCACGCAGCGCAGCCGCACGTTCGACAGCGGGCACACCGTGAGCGGCACGGCCTGCTCGACGAGCCGGGTGACGAGGGCCGGGTCGTCGAGACTGCGGATGCCGTGGTCGACCCGCTCCACTCCCAGGACGTCGAGGGCCTCCCACACGTAGGCCGCGGGCCCCTCCTCCCCCGCGTGCGCCACGAGACGCAGCCCCTCGGCGCGGGCCCGGGCGTAGACGTCGGCGAAGAGCGACGGCGGGTGGCCGAGCTCGGCCGAGTCCAGCCCGATCCCGAGCACCGGTGTCCCGCTCCCGAGCAACGCGTCCAGCACCGTGCCCGCCTCCGCCGCGGGCCGGTCGCGCAGGAAGCACGGGATGAGGCCCGTCGTCATGCCGTCGGGTGCGGCGGCCAGTGCGCCCGCGACCCCCTCCAGCACCGCCTCGACCGGCACCCCGCGCGCGAGGTGCGCCTGCGGGTCGACGAAGAGCTCGACGTGGCGGACGCCCGCCGCCGCGGCCCGCGTCAGGTAGGCCGTCGTCATCGCGGCGAAGTCCGCGGGCTCCCGCAGCACCGCCATGTTCGCGTAGTACAGGTCGAGGAAGTGCTGGAGGTCGTCGAACGCGTAGCGGGCGCGGAGGTCGTCGAGGTCGGCGTAGGGCAGGGACACCCGGTTCCGCTCGGCCAGCTTCATGATCAGCTCGGGCTCGAGGGTGCCCTCGACGTGGACGTGCAGCTCGACGGCGGGCGGGGTGTCGGTCACGCCGGGGATCCTGGCCCATGGACCGCCGGGTCCGTGCAGGCCGTGCCCCGGTGGGAGGGATCGCAGCCCACCCGGTGGAGCCGGGCGGTGACGGCGCCCGGGGTCCGGGCGAAGCGGGCGGCGAGGTCGCGGAGCAGCGTGGCGCGGGGCGTCGCGGGGTCCGCGGCGTGCCACGCCTCGCGCAGGGCCGCGTCGTCCTCGGCCGACCACGGGAGGCCGCCGTTCGCGGGGCGGGGCGGGCTCCACGACCCGCGGCCGGGGAACGGCACCACCTCGCCGCCCAGGCGGTCCCATGCCTCCGACCAGTCCTCCCGCCACCCGAACCGGAGCCGCTCCTCGAACCACGGGTCCTCCTCCGGCTCGGGTTCGGCCATCGGCCACAGCGGCGGGTCCAGCGGACCCGCCGTCCCGAACTGGTCGTCGGCCCAGGCGGCCCGCAGCAGGGCGTGCAGCCGCCGGGCCGGGAGCGACACCGAGCGGCCGGCCGCGTCCGGGTCGTGGTCCGCCCCGACGGGCACGATCGCCACGTAGGCCCGGGCGTCGAGCACCTGGATCCGCAGTTCGTGGTCCGCCTCGCGGACCGTGATCATCTCGCGCATGCCGTCAGCCTGCGGAGCGTGCGGCGACCCCGGCAACGAACCGGCCGCGCCCTGTGGACAACCCGCGGGCGTCCACAGGCCCGGTTGCTCCGATCGGCAGGCTCACTGCTGGCCGGTCGGACCCACCCAGCCCAGCTTGGTCGACAGCTCGCGCGCCGCCTCCCGCATGTCCCCCACGATCGCCCGGGCCCGGCGGCGCGGCAGGCGGTAGGCCGGGCCGGACGCGGACAGGGCGGCGACCACCGATCCGTCGTGCGCCCAGACCGGCACGGCCACGGCGTGCATCCCGACCTCGAGCTCCTCGAACGACCGCGCGTAGCCCTCGTCGAGCACCCGGGCGAGCTCGGTGCGCAGGGCGGCGGGCTCGGTGATGGTCGCCTCGGTGTACCGGGGCAGGCGACGGCGGAGCAGGATGCGCTGCTCGGCGTCGTCCATGTGCGCGAGCAGGACCTTCCCGGCCGACGTCGCGTGCAGCGGGGTGCGGCGGCCGACCCAGTTCTGGGTGCTCACCGTCGACGTGCCGAACTCCTGCGCCACGTTGATCGCGGCCTCGCCGTCGGACACCGCGATGTTCACCGTCTCGCCGACGATCTCCGCGAGCGCCTGGCAGGTGGGCTGGCCGAGGCGGGCGAGGTCCATCCGCCCGGTGGTCGCCGCGGCGAGGCGCACGATGCCGAAGCTCAGCGCGTACTTGCCGCGGTCGCCGAGCTGCTCGAGCAGGCCCCGCCGCTGCAGCGCCGAGACCAGGCGCGACGCCGTCGACTTGTGCACGCCGAGCTCCTCGGCGATCTCCGTGATGCCGGCCTCACCGCGCGCAGCCAGGATCTCGAGGATCGAGACGGCCCGGTCCACCGACTGGACCGACGAGCGGTCTCCGCGGTCACCGTCCGTCCTCGACACGTCAGGGAGTCTAACGACCCCGTTCGGCGCAGCACGGACACACGACGAATGCGGCCGAACCGGACGAGGTTTCCCCTCACATCCCGGGGTCCCACCGTTCGGCGCAGCGGGGCAGGGTCCAGACTGGTCCGGTGCCGAGGGTCGAGACCGACGAGCCCACCGGCCCGGCCCCGTCGCCGCGCGACACGGACACCGGGCCGCTCCACGGGACCCGCCCGCGTCCGCCCGCCGCGCACGTCGTGCACCGCGGTCCCGGGCCGCTCGACCGGGCCGGGCTGCGCTGGCTGCGCGTGGACGCCCTCGGGCTCACCGTCGCCGTCGCGTTCGGGTCGCTGGCCATGACGCCGTCGCTGATCCCGCGCGACTGGATGGTCCAGGGCCTCGCGACGGGGCTCTCGGCCGCCGCCGGGTACGGGGTCGGCACGGCACTGTGGTTCCTCGTCCGCCGCACCCGCGTGGGTCTGCGGCTCGTGGCCCGCGCCCGCTCGTGGGTGCCGCGTCCCGTGCGGATGGCCGCGTGGCCGATCCTGCTCGCCGCCGCCGCGGTGGTCGTCCTGATCGCCCTGGTCGCCGGGGTGCACTGGCAGCGGGAGCTGGCGGTCCTCGTCGGGATGGAGCCGCCGACGCTGCTCGGCTACTCCCGGGCGGTCCCCCTCGGGATCGTCGTCGCGATGCTGCCGATCGCGGTCGTCCGGCTCGTGCGCCACGCCGACCACGTGCTCGTGCGGGGACTGCGCCGCTACGCCCGGCTGCCCCGGCGCATCGCGGCGGCCGTGGCCGTCGTCCTGCTCGCGTTCCTGCTCGCGGGCTTCCTCAACCAGGTCGTCCTGGGCGGCACCCTCGCCGTCGTCGACCAGGCCTTCTCCGGGGTGAACGACGAGTCCTACCCCGGCTTCGACCAGCCGACGAGCCCCCTGCGGTCCGGCTCGCCCGCCTCGCTCGTGCCGTGGCAGACCCTCGGCAAGGAGGGCCGCCGCTTCGTCGCCGCGGGCCTCGACCCCGCGATCCTCGCGCGCGCCGGCAACCGGCCCGCCGTCGAGCCGATCCGCGCCTACGTCGGCCTGGAGTCGGCCCCGGACGCCCAGAGCCGCGCCGACCTCGCCGTCGCCGAGCTCGACCGCGAGGGGGCCTTCTCCCGTCCCGTGATCGCGGTGATCACGACGACGGGGACGGGCTGGGTCGACGACCCGGTGTCCAACTCGCTGGAGGCGATGTACGGCGGGGACACCGCCATGGTCGCCACGCAGTACTCCTACCTGCCGAGCTGGCTGTCGTTCCTCTTCGACGGGGCGCGCGCGGGCGAGGCCGGGCGGCTGCTCATCGACGCGGTGCACGCCCGCATCGAGGCGATCCCGGCCGGTCAGCCCCGGCCCCGCATGCTCGTGTTCGGCGAGAGCCTCGGCTCGCAGGGGTCGGAGGCGGCCTTCTCCTCGCTCGCCGACGTCCGCGCCAACACCGACGGCGCGCTCTGGGTCGGCCCGCCGAACTCCAACCGGCTGTGGTCGCAGATCGTCGACCGCCGCGATCCGGGGACCCCCGAGATCCTGCCGACGTACGCCGACGGGCTGGTGGTGCGCTTCGCCGCCGGCGGGGGCAGCGCCACGGTCGCGCAGACGCCGCCGACGCCGTGGATCACGCCGCACGTGCTCTACCTCCAGCACGCCTCGGACCCCGTCGTCTGGTGGTCGCCGAGCCTGCTCTGGGAACGACCGGACTGGCTCGTGGAGCGCCGCGGCCCGGACGTGCTCGGGGCGATGAGCTGGTACCCCGTCATCACCTTCTGGCAGGTGACGATCGACCTGGTGAACGCGGTCAACGTGCCGCCGGGGCACGGGCACGTCTACGCGGGCGAGGTGCTCGACGGCTGGGTCGCGGTCGCCGCCCCGCAGGGCTGGACGGCCGCCGACACCGCGCGGGTGCAGCAGGCCCTCGTCGGCACCTCGGCGAGCACGGCCGCCGGCTGACCGACCCGGGTGTGCGGCCCCTCACGGCTCGCACACGGGCCGGGATGGCACGGTGGAGTGGTCCGCGACCGCTGCCCCGAAGGTGCCATGACCGCCCTCCCCGCCGCTCCCCCGGCCGTCCGCCGCGTCCCCGCCGTCGTGGTCCTCTCCGCCGTCGTGGCGGTCGTGGCCGCCGGCCTGGTCGCGTGGAACAACCTCCTGGTCCCGGCCCTGCCCGCCGACCCGGTGGTCCGCATGATCGCGAACGTCGCCGGGGTGCTGGTGCTGGTGCTCGCCGCCCGGGCGGGCGGACTCACGTGGCGGGACCTGGGCCTCTGCCCGACGACGTGGCGGGCCGGTCTGCGCTGGGGCGGCGCGGCCGTCGGGGTCGCCGCGCTCGGCTACGGCGTCGCGTTCCTGCTGCCCGCGACCCGGCCGCTGCTCGAGAACCCGGGCGTCGAGTCCAGCCCGTCGTCCGCGCTCGTGCTGCGGGCGCTGCTGCTCATCCCGGTCGGCACCGTGCTCTGCGAGGAGCTGGCCTTCCGCGGGGTCCTGCACGGCCTCACCGAGCGGGCCTGGGCCGGGCGGTTGTGGGCCGGGCGCGGCGTGGTGTTCGCGGTCGCCTCGGCGTTCGCGGTGTGGCACCTCGCGGGCGCCCTCGCGTCGCCCGTGGGCGGGGTCCCGGTGCTCGGCGTCGCCGTCGTGCTGCTGGTGACCGCCCTCGGCGGCGTCGTCATGTCGGTGGTGCGGCGCCGGACCGGCTCGCTGTTCGCCTCCATCGGCATCCACCTCGGCACCAACGTCGTCGGGCTCGTCGCGGTCCTGCTCGCCACGCGCTGACCGTGAGATAGGGAATATCCGGGCACCTCCGGACGTTCCGTGCGTCTAGTGTTTCGTTGCGCAATACACGAAACAGACGGATCGGAGGACGGGTGGCGCAGGCGGACGTCGGAGCCCGGCCGGGTGCCTCACCCGCGCTCGTCGTGGCGGTGCTCTCCTCGGTGGGCCTCATCGCCTCGCTGTGCATGACGCTGGTGGTGCCGATCGTCCCCCAGCTCCCGGCGCTCCTGCAGACGACGCAGGCCAACGCCTCGTGGGTGATCACCGCGACCCTGCTCGGCGGCGCGGTCGCCACCCCGATCGCCGGACGGCTCGGCGACATGGTCGGCAAGCGACGCGTCCTCGTCGCGACCCTCGTCCTGCTCGTCGTCGGCGCCCTGATCTGCGCGCTGACGTCGTCGCTCGTCCCGGTGCTCGTCGGGCGCTCCCTGCAGGGTGTGGCGGTCAGCGCGGTGCCGCTGGGCATCAGCCTGATGCGCGACGCCCTGCCCCCGGAGCGCCTCGGCTCCGGCATCGCGCTGATGAGCGCCACGCTCGGGATCGGCGGTGGGCTCGGCCTGCCCCTCTCGGCGTTGATCGTCCAGATCGCCGACTGGCACGCGCTGTTCTGGACCGCCGCGGCCCTCGGCGCGGCCGGCATCCTGCTGATCCTCGCGATCATCCCCGAGTCCGCGCAGCGCTCCGGCGGCCGCTTCGACGGCGTCGGCGCCGTCGCGCTCACGATCGGCCTCGTCCTCGGTCTGCTCGCGATCTCGAAGGGCGCCGAGTGGGGCTGGGGCAGCGCCACCACGCTCGGGTCGGCGATCGGCGCGGTCGTCGTGCTGCTCGCCTGGGGCGTGTGGGAACTCCGGGTCGCCCACCCGATCGTCGACCTGCGGGTCACCGCCCGCCGCGCGGTGCTGGTGCCGAACCTCGTCTCGGTCCCGGTCGGCGTCGCGATGTTCACCGGCATGGTGACCTTCCCGCAGCTGCTGCAGGCCCCGACGTCGTCGGGCTACGGCCTCGGGCTCTCGCTCCTCGCCGCCGGGCTCGTGCTGGCGCCCAACGGCATCGTCATGATGGTGATGTCGCCGGTGACCGCCCGGGTGTCGGCGCGCTTCGGCCCGCGGACCTCGCTGCGGATCGGGCTCGTGATCATCGTGATCGCGTACGCCCTCGGGACGGTGCTGCTCTCGCAGCCGTGGCACGTGGCGCTGGTGATCTCGCTGGTCGGTGCCGGGGTCGCCCTGGCCTACGGCTCGCTGCCCGACCTCATCATGCGCGCGGTCCCCACCGACAAGACCGCCGCCGCGAACGGGCTCAACACCCTCATGCGCTCGGTCGGCACGTCCACCGCCTCCGCGGTCGCCGCGGTGGTGCTCTCGGCCATGACGATCCGCGTCGGCCCCGCGACGATGCCGTCGCTGGCCGGGCTGCAGACGACGCTGTGGATCGCCGCCGGCTGCGGCCTCGTCGCGCTCGTCGCCACGGCGCTGATCCCGGTGCTGCCGCGGTCGCGCTCGATCGACGAGACGGTCGTCGAGACCGAGGCCGCCCTTCCCGACGACGGGCGTGGTCCCGCCGTGCACGGGCACGTCCGGCTCGCCGGGGGCGCCCCCGCGTCCGAGGCGCACGTGACCCTGGTGGACCTCCACGGCCGCCAGCTCGCCGTCGTGCCGGTGGAGCCCGACGGGGCCTTCTGCGCCCCGGTGGACCACCCGGAGACCGTGCTCGTCATCGCCAGCGGACCGGGCGGGCGGCCCACCGCCCAGCACGTGTCGCCGGCGGAGCGCTCGGCCCCGCGGGACCTGGTGCTCGCCCGCTAGCCCACCCCCGAGTGCCGGCAGAGCGTCACTGCTGTCACCCGACGCCGGGAAAGCCACGTCGTCGCGCGGCTGCGGGACTACACCGGCTGCAACTCCGTCGACCACAGGGACGTCCCCGTGGCGTCCCGGAGGTCGACCCGGAGACGCCCACCGCTGATCGTGACCTCGCCGAAGTGCTGGAACCCCTCGGCCGGCCCGACGGTGGTCGTCGGCGCGTGGACGAACACCTGCTCCGGCGCGAACGTCGGGTCCATCGGCCCGGGCGGTGCCGAGCCGGCGTGGGCCGGTCCCGAGACGAACTCCCAGAACGGGTCGGCGTCGATGCCCGCCCGCTCGGGCGTGAACCGGTTCGCGGCGGTGTAGTGCACGTCCGCGGTGAGCCACACGGTGTTGCGCACCCCGCGCTCGCGCATCCCCGTGAGCACCCGCGCGATCTCCGCCTCGCGCCCGGCCGGTGCACCCGGGGCGTTGTTCGCGACCGCCTCGATCCCGGTCTCGCCGTCCTTCACGACGATGCCCAGCGGCATGTCGGCGGCGATCACCTTCCACGTGGCCCGCGAGGACGCGAGCCCGTCGAGCAGCCACGCCACCTGCTCGTCGCCGAGCAGCGGCGTCGACGGCGCGGTGAGCGCGTCCGGGTTCGACCCGCGGTGGGACCGCATGTCGAGCACGAACACGTCGAGCTGCGGGCCGTAGGGCACGCGACGGTGGATGCGCTGCGACTCGATGGGCATCCACTCGCGGAAGGCCTGCGTCGCCCGCGCGGTGAGCACGTCGACGCGCTTCTCCTGCGCGTACTTCGCGTCCGTGAGGACCTCGCCGGGGTACCAGTTGTTGGTCACCTCGTGGTCGTCCCAGCTCGCGATCGTCGGGACGGCGGCCTGGAACGACCGGTAGTGGCGGTCGAGCAGGTTGTACGCCCACTGCCCGCGGTACTCGGCCAGGGTCTCGGCGACCTTCGCCTTCTCCGGCGTCACGAGGTTCCGCCAGACGGTGCCGTCGGGCAGGTTCTCGGTGTCCGACAGCGGGCCGTCGGCGTAGACCGTGTCGCCCGAGTGCAGCAGGAAGTCGGGGTCCCGCGCCTGCATCGCGCGGTAGAGCGCCATCCCGCCGCGACTCTCGTCGATCCCCCAGCCCTGCCCGACGACGTCCCCGGTCCACACGAAGCGGACGTCCTCGCCTCCCGACGGCGGGCGGCGGAAGCTCCCGACGACGGGCTCCGACCCGTCCGCTGACACGCGGTAGAAGGTCGTCCGCCCCGGTGCGGCCGGGACGCGCAGGCGGCCGGTGAGGTCGGTGTCGGGCGTCAGCTGCGGGCCCTCGAGGCGTCGGGCGTTCGTGAACGACGGGTCGGACGCGACCTCGACCACCATCCGGGACGGCCGGTCGGCCCGCGTCCACACGAGCGCCGAGTCGGCCGTGACCTCGCCGGACTGCACGCCGTGGGTGAGCACCGGCCGGTCCGACCGCACGAGTCCGGGACCGACGCTCCCGGCGCAGGCGGCGAGCAGCCCACCCCCACCGACGACGAGTCCGGCACGGAGGACATCACGGCGGTTCGGCACGGACCGGGATGATCGCCCGCCCGGGTGAACGTCGGGTGTCGACGGGTCGACCCACTCATGATCACGTCGAGGGGACCACGATGGCTGAACAGGAGATCGACATCAGCCACCGCCGTCCCCTCGCCGTGATCATGAACCTCCGAGCCCCCGACCGGTGACCCGGCGGACCTGACGATCGAGTGCGGCGCGGGCCCGGTCGATCGGCGCGCCGGCCAGGGCGACGTCCACCTCGGGGTCGACGTCGGCGACGCGCCCCTCGAGAAGGGACGGGACGATGGAGCAGCGCACGGCTCAGGCCTCGCAGGGTGTGGTCGCGCTCGTGGGGATCACGCTCGGCGTCGTCCCGCTCGCGCAGCGGCTCGTCACGGGGAGCACGGGGTCGCTCCGGCAGCTCCTGCCGGGTGGCGGGGCGAGCACGGCGGCGCTCGTCGCCACCCTCGTCGTCGTCATCGGCGCCGTGCTGGGGATCGCCGTGCTTGAACGGAGCCGATGACGGCCGTCCCGGCGACGGATGGAGTGGCCGCCCGCGGGGCACCATGGGGACATGCCCGAGGGTGACACCGTGTTCCTCGCCGGCCGGCGCCTGGACGACGCGCTGGCCGGGAAGGAGCTGACCCGCGGCGAGCTGCGGCACCCGCGGCTGATCGGCCACGACCTCGCGGGGCGGACGGTCGAGAATGTGGTCAGCGTCGGCAAGCACCTGTTCACCCGGTTCGACGACGGCCGGAGCCTGCACAGCCACTTCCGCATGGACGGGTCGTGGCACCTGTACCGGCCCGGGCGGCCGTGGCGCGGCGCCGACCACGAGATCCGCGCGATCCTCGCCGTCGAGGACCGGGTGGCGGTCGGCTTCCGGCTGCACGACCTCGAACTGCTGCCCACCGACGAGGAGGACCGTTTCGTCGGGCACCTGGGGCCGGACCTGCTGGGTGACGACTGGGACGACGAGACCTCCGCCGCCGAGGTGCTGCGGCGGCTCCGCGCCGACCCCGACCGCGAGCTGGGGACCGCCCTGCTCGACCAGCGGGTCGCCTGCGGCGTGGGCAACCTCTACAAGGCCGAGATCTGCTTCCTGCTCAAGGTCTCGCCGTGGACGAAGGTCGGCGACCTCAGCGACCGCCAGACCGTCGACGCCGTGAGCTGGTCGCGCAAGCTGCTGCTGCGCAACGCGTGGCGCCCGGAGCAGTCGACGACCGGCGACCTCGGCGAGGGCGCGCAGCACTGGGTGTTCGAGCGGGGCGGTCGGAACTGCCGCCGGTGCCGGGACGTGGTGCGGGTGGCCCGGCAGGACGACGGGACGAAGGACGCCGAGGACCGCGTCGCCTACTGGTGCCCGACGTGCCAGCCCGGTCCGCACCCGGACGTCCCGCGCTCCCGGGGCGGGCGACGGCCCCAGCAGCAGACCGGGCGCCGCGCCCGCTACTAGCGCGGCTGACGCTGGGCCCGGGGCGGCACGCCGTCGGGGCCGGTGAGGTCGAGCGCGTACCCGCCGATCGTCGCGGCGATAGCGCGGACGTTGCGGTCGAGCGCGACGCGGTCGAGGTTGGCGGGGTCGTCGCGCGGGGTGTGGTAGTTCGGGTCGAACGACTCCCCCGCACGCCCGCCCCAGCGCGCCGCCTGCTCCGGGGTCTTGCGCTCCTCGGCGCCGGTGAACAGACCGCCGGCGGGGATGCCGGCGGCGATGAACGGCCCGTAGTCCGAGCGGCCGTCGAAGTCGGTGCCCTGTCCCTGCACCCCGACCTGCCCGAGCGCGCCGAGCAGTCGTCGCTCGATCGCGGCCGACCCGGGCGGTCCCGCGGGGGCGCCCACCCGGTCGGAGTCGTCGCCGTCGTAGGCGAAGTAGCCCGCGTTCGGCGAGGCGACCATGTCGAAGTTCAGCAGCAGCGCGATGTCCCGCTTGCGCTCGAGGTCGAGGCCGGCCACGTACGCCTCGGAGCCGAGCAGGCCGAGCTCCTCGGCGCCCCACCACGCGAGGCGGACGGCGTTCGTCACGGGCGGCGCCCCGCCGAGGCGCAGGGCGGTCTCGAGCAGGGCCGCGGACCCCGAGCCGTTGTCGTTGATGCCAGGGCCCTCGGCGACGCTGTCGAGGTGGGCGCCGGCCATGACGACCTCGTCGGTGCGACCGGTGGTGGTCTGGGCGATCACGTTGCGGGTCTGCCGCGTCTCCGACCGGGTCTCCAGGACGAGCGTCGCCGGGGTGCCGGAGCGGGCGAAGAGGGCGTCACCGTCGGCCTTCGACAGCCCCGCCACGGGCAGCCGCGCCTCGGCGACCGACCCGAGCGTCCCGTTGAGCGGGCCCGCCTCGGTGTTCACGACGACCATGGCGGCCGCTCCCGCATCGGCGGCCAGCTGCTGCTTCTGCGTGAAGGGGCACACGCCGCGGCGGGCGAGGACGATGGCCCCGCGCACGGTCGGCGGGAAGTCGGCGGCGTCGCAGGCGGGCGTCGGGTCGGCCGGGGCGTCGGCGAGGGCCACGAGCGGCGCGGTGAGGCCGCCGGGCGGGGTGGCGCGGGAGTAGGTGAGCGCGACGGGACCGGCGACGGGTGTCCCGCCGACCGCGAGGCTCTGCGCGCCGGGGGTGAAGACGTCGAAGTCGAACGTCGGGGTCTCGACCTGCCAGCCGGCGTCGCGCAGCCGCCCGGCCACGTCGTCGACGCTCTGCTCGTGACCCGGGGAGCCGGAGGCGCGGTTGCCGCCGTTGCGGGTCGCGATCTCCTGGAAGCGCTGGAGGTGGGTGAACGCGCCGTCGCCCGTCACCTCGGCGGCCAGCCGCGCGGGCAGGCCGGGGTCGGGCGCCGGGGGTGCGGCCGGAGCGGGCGGGGCGGCGGCGGGCGGTGCCGCGCCTCCCCCGCACGCCGCGAGCACCAGGACGACGACCACCGACACCACGACCGACCCCGCGCGCCTCATCGACCGAGACTGTAGGACGAATCGGACACGTCCGCCGGGGAGCACGAACGGGCCGCCCGTCACGATCCATCGTGACGGACGGCCCGCTCGTGTCGTGCCCTCAGTTCTGCTGCGGCGGCGCGTACTGCTGGGTCGGCTGCGCCGGCGCGGGCTGCGCCGGCTGCGTCTGACCCGCCGCGGGCTGGCCCTGGGTGACCTGGCCCGGCCCGGACATGGACGCCCGGATCTGCTCCAGCCGGCTCTGACCGGCGAAGTCGGTGGACGCCTGCTGCACCTCGAGCATCCGGCCCTGCACGCTGTTCTGCGCGAGCTCCGCCTGGCCGAGGGCGGTGGTGTACCGCTTCTCGATCTTGTCGCGGACCTCGTCCAGGGACGGGGTGTTGCCCGGCGCCGCGACCTCGCTCATCTGGCGCAGCGAGTTCGACACCTGCTCCTGCATCTTGGCCTGCTCGAGCTGGCTGAGCAGCTTGGTGCGCTCGGACAGCTTCTGCTGCAGGACCATGGCGTTGCGCTCGACGGCCGCCTTGGCCTGCTGCGCCGCGCCGATCGACTGGTCGTGCAGCGTCTTGAGGTCCTCGACGTTCTGCTCGGCGGTCACCAACTGCGTGGCGAACGCCTGCGCCGACTGCTCGTACTGCTGCGCGGCCTGCTCGTCGCCCTTGGCGCGAGCCTGGTCGGCCATCGTCAGCGCCTGACGCGCCGACGACTGCAGCTTCTCGATGTCACCCAGCTGGCGGTTCAGCTTCATCTCCAGCTGCCGCTGGTTGCCGATCACCGAGGCCGCCTGCTGCGACAGCGCCTGGTGCTGGCGCTGGGCGTCCTCGATCGCCTGCTGAATCTGCACCTTGGGGTCCGCGTGCTCGTCGATCTTCGACGAGAACGCCGCCAGGAAGTACTTCCAGGCCTTCACGAAGGGGTTGGCCATCTGCTCCCGCCCAACTCGTCACCGTCCGCACAGGCCGCTGACGCTGACCTGGTCCGTACCCATCGTGTCAGCTCCGCCCGCGGCCTTCCACCGAGGTCCCGTCCCGGCGCGCCGCGGGCGGGCTCAGGCTGCGGACCGCACCGTGTCGGAGCGGCCCAGCGACACCAGTTCGACCAGCCGGAGCTCACCGGTCGGCTCGTCCGCGGCCTCGTCCGTGACCTCGGGCTCCGGCGACTCGACCAGGTCGACCACCTCGGCCGCCGACTCCGCCGCCGTGGCGGCCTCGTCGTTCTCCGCGGGGGCGCCCTCGAAGGCCTCCTCGACCGCCGAGCGCAGCGCCGGGTCCACCGCGAGCCGCCGGTCGGCCAGACGGGCGGGGCGCCGGGACTCCGCCGGCTGGGGCCGCATGGTGGCCGCGACGTCGTCGAGCAGATCGGGCAGCGGCAGCGCCAGCGCCTCGCAGATCGCCGCGAGCAGCTCGCTCGACGGCTCCTTGCGGCCGCGCTCGATCTCCGACAGGTACCCGAGGCTCACCCGGGCGTCCCGCGAGACGTCCCGCAGGGTCCGCCGACGCTCGGTGCGGGCGCGACGGATCGTCCCGCCGATCGCCTCGCGCAACAACAGCGCCATGTGAGCACCTCCCGGCCGTACCCGCCGTCGGGAACCCAGCGGCCCCGAGGTGAGCCCGGCATCGATGACCGTTCCGACCACGGTACCGACTCCCGCGCCCCCGCGTCGGGGCGCGGCGCGGCGTTCACCGTGGGCGAACTCGCGCCGTCAGTGCAGGGCGGCCCGGCGCAGCCGGATCGCCTGGGCGACGTAGTCGAGCCCGGTCACCACGGTCACCACGACCGCGAGCAGGAACAACGTGGCGACCCCGGGGGCCGCCCAGGCGGGGAGCGGCATGATCGCGAGGCCGAGCGCCAACGTCTGCAGGACCGTCTTGATCTTGCCGCCGCGGCTCGCGGGGATCACCCCGTGGCGCAGCACCCAGAAGCGCAGGGCGGTCACGCCCAGCTCGCGGACCGCGATGACGATCGTCACCCACCAGCCCAGCTCGCCGAGCACCGACAGCCCGATCAGTGCCGCGCCCACCAGGGCCTTGTCGGCGATGGGATCGGCGATCTTGCCGAAGTCGGTGACGAGGCCCCAGCGGCGGGCGAACTCGCCGTCGAAGGAGTCGGTGACCGAGGCGACGGCGAACACGACGAACGCGGCCCAGCGCCACCAGGCGTCGTGCCCACCCTCGGTGAAGAGGGCCACGAGGAAGACCGGGACCAGGACCAGACGCACCACCGTCAGCGCGTTGGCGATGTTGACCAGCGGTACCGGGCCACGGCCCACGGGGTCCACCGGATCCACGGGATCCACGGCCTGTTGGGTCACCGGGTGCCCGCCGCGGCGGGCTCACGGTCGGCGGTGGGGGTGAGCACCTCGACGGCCTCGACGACGAGGTCGACGCCCTCCGAGGCCACGACGAGGCAGCGGACCAGCGCGCCGCGGTGGAGCTCGGCGAGGACGTCGTCGGCCCCGGTGAGCAGGCACTCGCCGTCGACGTCCGGGCCCTGGTGGGCGGCGCGGCCGACCCAGACGAGGTCGCCGGGCTCGGTGTCCTCGACCTCCTCCGGCTCGGCGTCGGCATCGGTGTCGTCGGCGAGGTCGACCATCTCCGGCTCGGCGTCCAGACCGAGCTCGGCGAGGTCGAGGTCCTCGACGTCGGCCAGGTCGGGGTACGCGGCGGCCGCGGCCTCGGAGAGCTCCTGGCGCTCGACCAGCACCTCGACCTCGGTGCCGATGCGGCGCGCGGCGCGGTCGGCGCCGACCACCTCGACCAGCGAGGTGATCCGCTCGACGCGGGCGGCGACCTCGGCGGGGTCGATCTTGTCGGGGAGGTCGGCGGCCTCGGTGCCGTCCTCGTCGGAGTAGCCGAAGACGCCGACGGCGTCGAGCTCGGCCTCGGACAGGAACGCCTCGAGCTCGGCCAGGTCCTCCTCGGTCTCGCCGGGGAACCCGACGATGACGTTGGACCGGATGCCGGCCTCCGGCGCCAGGGCCCGGATCTCGGCGCACAGCGCGAGGAACGACTCCCGCGAGCCGAACCGGCGCATGCGCCGCAGCAGCGGGCCGGAGGCGTGCTGGAAGGAGAGGTCGAAGTAGTCGGCCACCCGCGGCGTCCGCGCGATCGCGGCCAGCAGCGGCGGGCGGACCTCGGCGGGCTGCAGGTAGGACACGCGGACCCGGCGCAGGCCCGGCACCTCGGCGAGGTCGCCGAGCAGCCGCTCGAGGGCTCCCCCGGCGGCCCCGCGGGCGTCGATGTCCTTGCCGTACGAGGTCGAGTTCTCGCTGACCAGCGTCACCTCGGCCACGCCGTGGTCGGCGAGCCAGGCGGCCTCCGCGACGACGTCCTGCGGCGCGCGGGAGACGAACGCCCCGCGGAAGGACGGGATCGCGCAGAAGGCGCAGCGCCGGTCGCAGCCGGACGCGAGCTTGAGCGGGGCCACCGGCGCGTCGTCGAGGCGCTTGCGGGGCACCTCGGGCAGCCAGTCGTGGCCGGGGATGCTGCCGTCGCGGACCGCCTCGGGGCGCTTGACCGGGCTGATCGGCAGCAGCGTGCGACGGTCGGCGGGCTGGTGCGAGGCGAGCGGCCGGCCGGCCAGCACGTCGTCGAGGCGCTCCCCGATCGCGCCGTAGTGGTCGAACCCGAGGACCGCGGTCGCCTCGGGCAGGGCCTCGGCGAGCTCCGCGCCGTAGCGCTCGGCCATGCAGCCGACCGCGACGACCTTGGTGTCCGGCCCGCCGGCCGCGAGCACGGCGTCGACCGAGTCCTTCTTGGCCTGCTCGACGAAGGTGCAGGTGTTGACGAGCACGACGTCGGCCGTGCCGTCGTCGTCCGCCGAGATGTCCCACCCCTCGGCGGCGAGCCGCCCGGCGAGTTCCTCGGAGTCGACGTCGTTGCGCGCGCACCCCAGGGTCACGAGCGCCACACGGCCCCGGGCCTGCTCCTCGGATGCGCCCGCGTGGGTATCCCCAGAACGCTGTGGCACCCGTCCAGGGTAGACGCACCGGAACCGACCGCCGGTGCTCCGGTGCCTACAGTGGCACCCCGTGTCATCGTCGCCGTCGTCCCCGGTCCTGCTGCGACGTGCCCGGACGGCCGACGTCCGCGGCATCAAGGCGCTGGTCGACTCGTTCGCCGACGACAACATCCTGCTGCGCAAACCGCTGGTCACCCTGTACGAGACCGTGCAGGAGTTCCGGGTCGCGGTGCGGGGGCGGGACGTCGTCGGGTGCGGTGCGCTGCACGTGCTGTGGGAGAACCTGGGTGAGATCCGCACCATCGCGGTGCACCCGTCGACCCAGGGTGGTGGCGTCGGCCACACCCTCGTCGAGGAGCTGATCGCGCAGGCCCGCGCCCTCGGGCTGGCGAGCCTGTTCGTGCTCACCTTCGAGGTGCCGTTCTTCGAGCGCCTCGGCTTCCGCGAGATCGAGGGCTCCCCGGTGAGCCAGGAGATCTACCTCGAGATGATGCAGTCGGCCGACGAGGGCGTCGCGGAGTTCCTCGACCTCGCGTACGTCAAGCCGAACACCCTCGGCAACACCCGCATGCTGCTCGACCTGTAGCTCAGGCGGCGCGGGCGGTGTCGGCGTCGGCGCCGGTGTCGGGGAGCGCCTGCGGGATCGGGGTGACCTCGGCGCCCCCGCCCGTCGGCAGGACGACCCGCACCGCGAGCGTCCCGCTCGTGTCGGTCACCGCGACGGTGCCGCCGAGGACCGCGGCGCGCTCGGCGAGGGCGGGCGGGACGTCGCCGGCGCGGCGGGCGTGGCCGCGCGCCACCTCGAGCGTGATCGCGTCCGTCCGGTGCTCCACCGACACGCTGGCCGGGACCGGGCCGGGGCAGGAGGCGACGTCGACGACGAGGTCGGTGAGCAGGCGCGCGGCGAGCAGGCCCACCTCGGGGCGGCTCGTGTCCGGCACGCCGCACACCACCACCGACGGCGGACGTCCGGCGCGCCGCGCCTCGGCGTGCGCGGCCTGCTGGGCGTCGGCGACGAGCATCGCGACCCGCCCGGCGTCGAGGGCCCCGTCCACCACCGTCTGCGGGCGCGGGCTGAGGTCGACCGCGGTCAGGGCCGGCAGCACCCCGGCGAGGCGGTGCCGGGCGACGCGGATCCGTCGCGGCTCCGCGGCCCCCGAGGCCAGCACCGCCAGCTCGTGGACGAGGGTGCGGTGCACGACGGGCGCGAGGCCGAGCCGGCCGTGGGCGTCGCAGCGGCCGAGCGCGTCGACCGCGCCGAGCCAGCGCCGTCGTCGGGCGGCCGTGGCGCACCGGCGGCGGTGCAGCCCGATCCCCCACGCCGCGGCGAGGACGACGCCGAGCAGCAGGCAGGCGCCGGACTGCGGGGCCGTGCCGGTCGGCAGGTCGACCGCCCCGGCGACCATCCCGGCCGCGGGCGCGGCCGTCGTCGCGAAGGGGGCGGCGACGGCGAGGACGCCGAGCACCACGGCGAGCCCGAGGGCGGAGGCGAGGGGCGGCGCGTGCCGGGCCGTGAGGGCCATGGCGACCGCGAGGACGAGCACCAGCACCGGTCCGGCCGACACCGACGCGGGCAGCAGGACCGCGACGAGCGCGAGGAGCGCCAGCACGGCCGCCCCGACGGCGGTCCCGACGACGAGCCACGGCCACCGGCGGCCGCCGACGCGCGTCGGCGCCTCGACGGTCGGGAGCCCGCCGAGCGCGGCGGCCCGCCGGGTCGCGTCGAGCGCGGCGGCGGCGTGCGCGGGTTCGGCGTCCTCGGGCTCGGTCTCGAGGCGGTGCAGGTGGTCGACGACGACGGCGCGGAGGTCGGCGGCGACGCGGTCGCGCTCGCGGGCGACGGTCCCGGGCACGTCCGGGACGCCCGCGTGTCCGGCGTTCTCTGCCTCGTCACCGATCATGTCCGCCACTCCCGACCCCCGGAGGAACCAGCCGGGGGCAGCCTGGCAGAACACCCTGTGTGGCCTCGCAGGACACGCGGACCCGTTCAGGCCTCCACCCGATCCGGGTCCCCGACGTCCGCGCCCCCGTCGTCGGGGACGGGGGCCGGCGCGGGCTCGCCGCGGATCGAGGCGAGCAGCTCCGGGAGCTCGTCGGGCTTGAACAGCACGTCCCGGGCCTTCGAGCCCTCGCTGGGCCCGACGACGCCGCGGGTCTCGAGCAGGTCCATCAGCCGGCCCGCCTTCGCGAAGCCGACGCGCAGCTTGCGCTGCAGCATCGACGTCGAGCCGAACTGGCTCGTCACGATGAGTTCGGCGGCCTGCAACAGGACCTCGAGGTCGTCCCCGATGTCCGGGTCGATCTCCTTCTTCTCGGCGGCGGCCTCGGTGGTGACGGAGTCGTCGTAGTCCGGGTCGGCCTGCTCCTTGCAGAAGTCGACCATCGCGGCGATCTCGTCGTCGCCGACGAACGCGCCCTGCAGACGGTTCGTCTTGCCCGCGCCCATCGGCAGGAACAGCGCGTCGCCCATGCCGATCAGCTTCTCGGCGCCCGGCTGGTCGAGGATGACGCGCGAGTCGGTGAGCGAGCTGGTCGCGAACGCCAGCCGGGACGGCACGTTGGTCTTGATCAGACCGGTGACGACGTCGACCGAGGGACGCTGCGTCGCGAGCACCAGGTGGATGCCGGCGGCGCGCGCCTTCTGCGTGATGCGGACGATCGCGTCCTCGACGTCGCGCGGGGCGGTCATCATGAGGTCGGCGAGCTCGTCGACGATCGCCATGATGTACGGGTAGGGCCGGTACACCCGCTCCGAGCCGAGCGGCGCGGTGATCTTGCCCGAGCGCACGTGCTCGTTGAACACGTCGATGTGGCGCACGCGGTTGGCCTGCATGTCCGCGTAGCGCTGCTCCATCTCCTCGACGAGCCACTGCAGGGCGGTGGCGGCCTTCTTCGGCGAGGTGATGATCGGCGTGATCAGGTGCGGGATGCCCTCGTAGGGCGTCAGCTCGACCATCTTCGGGTCGATGAGGATCATCCGGACCTCGTCCGGCGTCGCCCGCGCCAGCAGCGAGACCAGCATCGAGTTGACGAAGCTGGACTTACCGGAGCCGGTCGACCCCGCCACGAGCAGGTGCGGCATCTTCGCGAGGTTGGCCAGCACCATCTGGCCCTCGATGTCCTTGCCCAGGCCGATGACCATCGGGTGCGTCTCGCGACGGGCCGTGTTCGACGAGAGCACGTCGGCCAGCCGCACCATCTCGCGGTCGGAGTTCGGCACCTCGATGCCGACCGCCGACTTCCCGGGGATCGGCGCGAGCAGCCGGACGTTGTCGGTGGCCGCGGCGTAGGCCAGGTTGCGGTGGAGCTGGGTGATCTTCTCGACCTTCACCCCGTGGCCGAGCTCCACCTCGTACCGCGTGACCGTCGGGCCGCGCACGAAGCCGGTGACCTGCGCGTCGACCTTGAACTGCTCCAGCACGCCGGTGATCGCGTCGATCATCGCGTCGTTCGCGGCCGAGCGGGCCTTCGGCGGGTCGCCCGCGACCAGCAGGTCCGGCGGCGGCAGGTGGTAGTCCTGCTCGCCCTCGGGCGGCTCGCGGTGGCTGGAGAACGACTGCGCGGCCTGCGGGTCGGTCTCCGAGTCCTCCACCACCGGCGGCGTCTCGGGGATCTCGGCGGCCGGGACGCGCTTCTTCGGGGCCTTCTTCCCGACGGCGGGTGCGGCCGGCTCGGGCACCTCGGCCGGCGGTTCCGGCGTGGCGTCGGGCACGGCCTCGTCGGCGAGCGCGCGGTGGCGGGCGGGGTGGGCGTCGGCGTCGAGGTCGTCGGCCGCGACCTCGTCCTTCTTCCGGCGGCGGCGCGGCTTCTCGATGACCTCGGTCTCGGCGACCGGCTCCTCGTCGACCTCCTCGGCGCCGCCCCACTCGTCGTCGTACTCCTCGTCGAACGCCTCGCCCGTGACCAGGCAGCGCACGCGGCGCGGGACGTCGCGGACCGGGGTCCCGGTGAGCACGAGCAGGCCGAACGCGGCGATCAGCACGAGGACCGGCATCGCGAGCCAGACGGTGACGCCTGCGGTCAGCGGGTCGGCCAGCCAGGCACCGAGCACCCCTCCCCCGGCCTGCCGCCCGGCGAGGAGCGCGGGGGCGCCGACCGAGAGGTGCCAGGCGCCGAGCACACCGAGGGTGAGCAGCAGGGCGCCGACGACCGTGCGCGGCCGGGTCTCCGGGTCGGGGTCGGTGCGCATGAGCAGCACGGCGATCCCGAGCAGGATGACCGGGAGCGCGAGGGCCACCGAGCCGAGCACGGTGCGGAACGCGATCTGGATGCCCGTGCCGATCGGACCGCCGGCGCCCAGCCACAGCCCGGCCGCGGTGACCAGCGCGAGGACGACGAGCGCGAGGGCGATCCCGTCCCGCCGGTGCGCGGCGTCGATCTCCCGGCCGCGGCCGATCGTGCGGGCCAGCGACCCGAGTCCGCGGGCGGTCAGCGTCCACGCACCGCGGACCCCACGGGCGATCGGGCCCGGCCCGGAGCGGCGCGGCGCCGGCCTGCGCGCCGGCGGCTTGCGCGCGGGTGCCTTGCGGCCCGACCGCGACGACTGGCCGGTCGCCACCGTGCGCCCCGGCGTGCGCCCACCGGTGAGCGGGCGGCTGCGCTGCGAACGCGTGTCGGTACGGGCCATGGCGGACACGGTAACCGCGGCGCCCCATCCGCCCCGGCAGCCACACGCGTCCGGCCGGGTGTCGGACGACTCGCGGTCGGGCGCTCCGGGCACCGACCCGCCGTCGGGACGATCGGCCCGGTGCGCACCGCACCCGGGTCCTACGCGGGGGCGGACACCTCGCGGCGGACGTGGTCGAGCAGGTCGGCGAGGTCGTGCGCCACGTACTCCGCGCCGGCCTCGACGAGCTCGTCGACCGAGAACCCGCCGGTGCGCACCGCGAGGAACGGCACCCCGGCGCGCACCCCCGCCCGGCCGTCCCACACCGAGTCGCCGATGAGCACGGCGTCGTGGCTGTTCTCCCGCTCGAGGGCGAGCTCGATGAGGTCGGGCGCGGGCTTGCTGGCCTCGACGTCGGCGGAGGTGACCACGTCGTCGGCGTGGGTGCGACCGTCGATCAGGTCGAGGAAGTGCTCCGCGTGCCTGCTGCCGCCCGAGGTCGCGAGGACGAGTCGCAGGCCACGGTCACGCAGTCCGCGCAGCAGCTGCTCGGTCTCGGCGAACGGGGCGACCTCGTCGATCAGGCCGTCGAACTCCTCGGAGTGCTGCGCGCGCAGGTCGTCGCCGTGGGCGTTCTCGATCTCCTGGCTCGACACGTGCGCCACGAGCTGGTCGCCGCCCATGCCGATGGCGCGGTGCAGGTGCCAGAGGGGGACGGTGACGTCGTGGCGGCGGAACGCCCGGTACCAGGCCACCGCGTGGTGGTAGTTGGAGTCGACCAGCGTTCCGTCGACGTCGAGGATGACGGTGTCGGGCATGGTCGCGCGGGTTCCCGACGACGGGTGCACGGCAATCGGGCACATCGGCGCGGCCGGTTCGGGGGTAGCCGGACCGGATGACGCACCCCGAGCAGCAGGACGACGCCGTGCCGGAGGAGCCCGACCTCGGCTCGGCCATCCAGTTGGAGAGCGGCGAGACCCTCGACGGGCAGCCCGGCACCGACGCGATGGACGCCCTCACGGTCGCCCCGAACCGGCCGTTCGGCCTGGACGACCCGGACACCACGCCCGAGGGTCAGCGGAACCGCGAGACCGTCGACGAACGGCTCGCCCGCGAGGTGCCCGAGGACACCCTGGCCGACGGCGAGATCACGGCCGAGGACGACACCGGTGAGGCCGGCGACGCCCGCGCCGGCCGGCTCGTCGCCGACGACATCGCGCCCGACACCCGCGCGACCGACGTCCTCGACGCCGACGACGCGGGCATGTCCGGCGGGGTGGCGGCCGCCGAGGAGGCGGCGGTCCACGAGATCGACGAGGACGACATCCGGCCGTAGCGGCTCACCGGGAGGAGCGCTCGAGCTCCTCCTGGTGCTCCCGGCACCGCTCCGCCTGCGGGCGGGCCTCGAGCCGCTCGGCGTCGATGTCGCGGCCGCAGACCACGCAGCGCCCCCACGACCCGTCCTCGATCCGGGCGAGCGCCTCGTCGATCTCGGTGACCTGGCGAGCCGTGAGGTCCTCCATGGCCTCGGCGTCCATGAACTCCTCGACCTCGGTGCCGTAGTCGCCCGGGTGCTGGCCCATCGCGCCCTCCTGCTGCACCGCGGGCTCGGGCTTCTGCTCCTGGTTGAAGGCACCCAGCTCGACGAGCCGGTGGCGCTCCTCGGTCAACGTACGGCGGGCCTGCTCGGCGTCCATGCGTGCTCCTTCCGTGACGGCGGGCGCCTCGGATACCAGCCGCGGGCGGCGGCCACACGCGCTCTCGATTCGTCGGTCCCCGGACGGTTGACGGGACGACGACCCGGCTAACCGCCTCTCGGTCCACGAGCGCGGCCGCCGTCCGGTCTCCCACCAGAAGGGCCCCGTCACCGAGATGAGCGCCGCCGAGCTCTGCCGTGACCACCCCGACGAGATCGCCGGCCGCTACCGGCTCGGACCGGTCCTACGGCGCTCACCCGGCTGCTGCGCCCATCGCGCGACCGACCGGCTGCTGCGGCGCACCGTGTCGGTGGCCCTCGTCGAGGGCGAGGGCCTCGTGCTCCCGGAGCAGTCCTGGCAGGGCCGGTCGCCCGAGGTCGCCGAGGTGTACGACGGCGGCGCCTGGCGCGGCCGGCTCTTCCTCGTCACGCAGCACCCCGGGGCGACGCTCGCGGAGACCACACCGCCGGCCGGGCTGTCGGCCGTCGAGGTCCGCGACCTCGGGCTCGCCGTCGCCGACGCCCTCGCGCCGCTGCACCGGCACGGCCGCGCGCACGGCGGGATCGGACCGGGCACGGTCGCCCGGACGGACCGCGGGGCCGTGTTCTCCGACGTCGGGCTGCTGCCCTGGCTCGCGCGGTGGTCCGACGTGCGACTCGACCCGCCGTACCCCGCCCCCGGGGACGGCCCCGCGACCGCCGCGGACGTGTACGCCGTCGGCCGGCTCCTCGACGAACTCGCACCGCGACGCCTCCCGGCGGCCACCCGGACCCTGCTGACCGACATGACCGCCGCGGATCCCGCCGCGCGCCCGGACATCGCCGTCGTCGCCGACCGCCTGCGGGCGCTCCCGGTGCCGTCCCGACGGCGGGTCGGCGCCGCCGGGGCCCGCCGTCGCAGGGCCGTGGTGGTGGCGGCCGCGGCGCTGCTGCTCGGGTCCGGGGTCGGGCTCGGGGCCGTCGTGTCCGCGGCGGGCGGCGGGAGCAGCACCGCGTACGCCTCGGCCGTGGAGCCGACCCTCGTGCCGGGGGTGCCGCTGCCGCCGACGGTGGCCGCCGCGCCGCCGGTGCCGGGTCCGGCACCCGCCGTGGACGCGGACGTGGTGCGCGACGTCGACGAGGTCCCCGCCGTCGAGGCTCCCGCCGAGACCCCTGCCGCCGAGGCCCCGCGTCCCGTCCGCGCCCCGGTGCAGGCCGTGCACCGTCGCGACACCTCGCACGACGAGGAGCGGCCCCCGTCGCGCTCCCAGGAGGGGTCGGACGAGCGGCGCGAGCGGACCGAGCACGCCGTGCGTCCCGAGCCGGATCGGGAGGACTCCGACCGTCGGGGCGGCGACCGCACGACGACGCGGGAGCGGCCCCGCGACGACGACTCGTCGCACCGGGACCGCGACCGCGCGCGGGACGGCGATCAGCGGGACGGTGACCGGAAGGACCGCGGCGACCGCTCGGACCGCGGGCACCGCGACTCCTCGGCCTGACCTGGCGTGACCTGGCGTGACCTGGCGTGACCTGGCGTGACCTGCCCGTGCGACCGCTCGCGGCCGGGTCCGCCGTCCTCTCCCCCGTGAGGTCGTGACCTAGCGGCGGGCGACCAGGAAGATCCGGCGGAACGGGAACCAGGTCGAGCCGTCGGCGTTCGTCGGGTAGGCCTCGCGCAGCCGGGGCGCGAGGACCTCGACGTAGTCGCGGTACGCGGCGTCGGACAGGGCGTCGCGGACCGGGCGCAGCGCCGTGCCCGAGATCCAGCGCAGGACGGGGTCCTCGCCGGTGAGCCGCTGCAGGTAGGTCGTCTCCCACACGTCGACCACCGACGCGCCGGCCAGGTCCTCCGCGTAGTCGGCGGGCTCGGCGACGGTCGCCGCGTCGCGCAGGGTCACGTCGAAGCGGTCGGCGACGTCCCGGGCGAGCACGTGCGAGGGCGCGGAGAAGTTGCCGGGCACCTGGACCGCGAGCCACCCGGCGTCGGGCAGGGCCGCCAGCCAGCGCCGCAGCAGCGCGCGGTGGCCGGGGACCCACTGCAGCACGGCGTTCGAGACGATGACGTCGCCCACCGGGGTCCACGTGTCCACGTCCTGCTCGGTCGCGTCGATGCCGCGCTCGCGGGCGGCGGCGACCATGTCGGGCGAGGAGTCGAAGGCGGTCACCCGCGCGTCGGGCCAGCGCGCCTGCAGCACCGCGGTGAGGTGGCCGGGTCCGCACCCGGCGTCGACCACGTGGTCCGGGGCCGTCGCGCGGATGCGGGCGAGCAGGTCGGCGAACGGCCGGGACCGGTGGTCGTCGAAGTCGAGGTAGAGCGCGGGGTCCCAGGAGGTGCTCGCCACGCGACTCACGCTACGCCCGCGATGATCAGCACGAGCCCGCTGACGCCGGCGCCGAGCAGGCCGCCGACGATCACCTGCGCGAGCGTGTGGGCGGTCAGGCGCAGCCGCGCCCAGCCCACCAGCGGCACCGCGAGCCACGCGAGCGCCCACCAGCCCCCGCCGAGCAGGGTCAGCACGCAGGCCGCGGCGGAGACCACGGCGACGTGGAAGCTGACCTTCCACCAGAGCGTCACGGTGGTGGCCACGACCGTCGTCGCGAGGACCGCGACCTGCAGCGCGACGATCGCGCGGGGCGCTCCGGCGAGCCAGAGCACGCCCAGGCCCACCAGCACCGACAGGGCGGCGAGCCCCAGCGGCACCGCGCGCTGCTCGCGGCGGGAGAGGTGGTGGTCGGTGTAGCGGCCGCGCCGGACCCCGACGTCGACGATCGCGGCCGGGATGACGACGGTGAACACCATGCCCAGCAGCGACCACGCGATGCCGGGCGGTCCGGCCGCCAGGGCACCGACCACGGGGTAGAGCACGGCGAGCAGGAGGGTCGGCGAGGTCGCCGTGCTGACCCGGGTGGCGACGACGGTCACCGCTCCAGTGTCGACCATCGCGCCGACGGCGCCGATCATGGATCGACCCGACCACGGCACGTCATCGCACCACTCGACCGTGCGAATCGACCGGGCCCGCCGTCACGGCACCGGGGGAACGATGTCGGCGGAACGTGAGCATGCGCGTCGAGTACTACCCCGCCCCGCCGCCGCCGGGCCCCCGCGGGTCGGGCGAGCTGTCCCACGAGACCGGCCTGGAGCTCGACGCGATCGTCGCCACGGCGGCCGACCTGGAGCTCCCGAACTTCGCCCGCACCGTCGACGCCCTGCTCGGCGGGAGCGCCAACTTCGCGGTGGACCGTGACGCGGCCGACGCGCTCCTGGACCTCGACCCGCTCGCCGACGTCCGGGCCCGCGCCCAGCGGGGGTTCACCCGCCGCGTCGTGCGTCACGCGCAGGCCCGGGGCATCGACCAGTTCCTCGACCTCGGTTGCGGCATCCCCTCCGTGCACTCGGTGCACGACGTCGTCCTCGGCCGCGACCCCGCGGCGCGGGTCGCCTACGTCGACCTCGACCCGGTCGTCGTGGCGCACGCGCGCGACCTCGTCGCCGACCGTCCCACCGTGAGCGTGACCTGGGGCGACCTGCGTGCCCCCGCCTGTGTCGCGACCGCGCCCGGCGTCGGCGACCACCTCGACCTGGCCCGGCCCGTGGCCCTCCTGGTCGGCGGGGCCCTGCAGTTCGTCCACGACGACATCGCCGCCGTGCTCGCGGGCTGGCGCCGGCTCCTCGCCCCCGGCAGCCTGCTGGCCGCGACGCACGGCACCACGGTGACCCGCGACGTCGTCCCGAACCTCGACGCCCTCTACGTCCGCGGCCTGGCCGGCCTCTGCCTGCGCAGCCCGCACCAGGTCCGCGAGGCGTTCGCCGTGGTCGGTCCGGCCGTCGACGTCGTGGACTGGCCCGCCGCGGGCGCGGGCGGCCGCGCGGCGACGGGGGTCCTGGGCGCGGTCGGGCTCGTCGGGTAGGCCGCCGGCGCGGTAGGAAGGCGCCATGAGCCGGGCCAACCACCTCGTCCTGGCGGTGGTCGTCGCGCGCCCCGGCCTGCTGCTGCTGCACCGCCCGGGCGAGACGCCCCCGGCGGTGCTGCCGGGCGGGCGCCCCGAGCCGCGTGAGTCGCCCGGCGCGACCGCCGAGCGGGGGTGCCTCGAGGAGACCCGCGTGCGGATCCGGGCCGGCACGGTCCTCGGGCGCGAGGTCGTCGACGGGATCGCGACCACCTACGTGGCCGCGCGGCCCGTCGTCGACCCCCCGGCGGGCCAGGTCGCCGTGAGCCTGCACGTCGCCTGGTACCGCCCGGAGCAGGTCGACCTGGTGCTGCCGGACCTGCCGTCGTTCGTCAGAGGTGCCTTCGGCCCGTGAGTACTTCCGACGGCTATCACCGTCACAACTACTCACGGGCGCGCAGCGCACCTACACCGGCAGCACCGTCGGCACGATCATCGGACGGCGGCGGTAGGTCTCGCCGACCCACTTGCCCACCACCCGGCGCACCGCCTGGGCGATGCGGTGGGTGTCGGTGATGCCCTCCGCCTCGGTGCGCGAGAGCTCCATCTCGACGAGCGAGACGACGTTCTCGAGCGCCTTCGGGTCGTCGGAGAAGCCGCGACCGGAGATGCGCGGCGGGGCGACGGCCCGGCCGGTCGCGGCCTCGACCGCCACCGTGATGGCGATGAAGCCGCCCTCGCCGAGCACGAGGCGGTCGGAGAGCGTGGACTCGCCGACGTCGCCGACCTGGTTGCCGTCGACGTAGACGTGCCCGACCTCGACGCGCCCGGCGATCGCGGCCTTCTTCTCGACGAGGTCGACGACCACGCCGTCCTCGGCGATGACGACCCGCTCGGCGGGCACGCCCGTGCGCTGCGCGATGGCGGCGTTCGCCCGCAGGTGGCGCCACTCGCCGTGCACCGGCATGACGTTGCGCGGACGCAGCGCGTTGTAGAGGAAGAGCAGCTCGCCGGCGCTCGCGTGCCCGGAGACGTGCACCTTGGCGACGCCGGAGTGCACGACCTCGGCACCGAGCCGCGTCAGGCCGTTGATCACGGCGAACACGGCGGTCTCGTTGCCCGGGATCAGCGAGGACAGCAGGACGACCGTGTCGCCCGGCGTGATCGTGATCTGGCGGTGGTCACCGCGCGCCATCCGGCCGAGCGCCGAGAGCGGCTCGCCCTGCGACCCGGTCGACACGAGGACGACGTCGCGCTCGGGCATCGCCAGCGCGTCGTCGAGGTCGACCAGGAGCCCATCGGGGATGTCGAGCAGACCGAGGTCGGCCGCGATGCCCATGTTGCGCACCATCGAGCGGCCGGTGAAGCACACCTTCCGCTTGTGCTTCTGCGCCGCGGTGAGCACCTGCTGGACGCGGTGCACGTGGCTCGCGAAGCACGCGACGATGAGGCGGCTCGGCGCGCGACGGAACACGTCGTCGATCACGGGGGCGATGTCGCGCTCGGGGGTGACGAAGCCGGGGACCTCGGCGTTCGTGGAGTCCACGAGCAGCAGGTCCACGCCCTCGTCGCCGAGGCGGGAGAACCCGGCGAGGTCGGTGAGCCGCCCGTCGAGGGGCAGCTGGTCGAGCTTGATGTCCCCGGTGTGCAGCACCGTCCCGCCGGGGGTGCGGACCGCGACGGCGAGGGCGTCGGGGATCGAGTGGTTCACCGCGAAGAACTCGCAGTCGAACGAGCCGTAGTGGCTGCGCTCGCCCTCGCGGACCTCGAGCAGGTGCGGGGTGAGGCGGTGCTCGCGGCACTTCGCCTCGACCAGCGCGAGGGTGAAGCGCGACCCGACGATCAGCAGGTCGGGCTTCTGGCGCAGCAGGAACGGCACCGCGCCGATGTGGTCCTCGTGCCCGTGCGTGAGCACGAGCGCGTCGACGTCGTCGAGGCGGTCCTCGATGGCGCGGAAGTCGGGCAGGATCAGGTCGACGCCGGGCGAGTCCTCCGAGGGGAAGAGCACGCCGCAGTCGACGATCAGCATCCGGCCGCCGTACTCCAGCACGGTCATGTTCCGGCCGACCTCGCCCACGCCGCCGAGCGCGACGACGCGCAGCGCGCCCTCGGCGAGCGGCTTCGGGTGGGCGTCGGGGTCGGGCACCGACTGGGTCGGCGTGCCCGTCGCGCCGCAGTCGTGATCGTGCTTCGGGGCCTGGTCGGGCTGCTGCTGCTGGCCGCCGCCGTTGCGGCGGCGCTGTGCGGTCGATCGGCTCACCGGGCAGCTCCGGCGTGGTTCACGGGGGGAATGGGTTCCTCCTGGTCGGGGGGCGGCTCCCGGCAGGCTCGTTCCCGACGCCGGGTGCGCGGGCAGCCGCCCGCGGGTGCGACTGCTCGGCAGTCGCGGGAAGTCTCGGATGGCGATCAGCGACGTCGCGCCTCGTCGGCCGCCTCGGGCCGGGGTCCACGGTCGTGCTCATGCCGTGCTCACCGTACCGCGCCCGGCTGCGACGGGTGTGACGGCAGGGACGTAGACCACCCGTCAGAACCCGCGGTCGGTGCCCTTCACCGCCGCGACGTCGGCCGGCTCACCGGTGAACGACACGACGGCCTGCTCCCGCCCGGCGGTGAACAGCAGCAGCTCCCCCGGCTCGCCGACGATCGTCACGGTGCGCGGGCCGCTCTTCACGGCGTGCTCCGCGCCGTCCGGACGCTGCAGCGTCACGCCGACCGGGCTCGACCGGTACGCCATCCGCCCCAGCAGCCCGAGCTGCGACCAGAGGATGCGGTCGCGCTCGTCGTCGGCGGGCCGGGGCGCCCAGCCCTCCTGGGCGCGTCGCACGTCCTCGTGGTGGATGAAGTACTCCTGCACGTCCACCCCGACCAGGAACGGCAGCGCGATCGGGCTCCACAGCGGCGGCCCGCTGCGGATCGCCGCGATGTTGGTGCCGTAGTCCTGCGCGGCGGCGCGGTTCTGCACGCGCTCGGTCCAGAACGACAGCGGCTTGAGCAGGATGCCGGGCGCCGCGTCGGGCCGGCGCTCCCGGACGACGAGGTGGGCCAGGAGGTCGCGCGTGGTCCAGTCCCCGCACAGCGTCGGCGCGTCGGGCCCCTCGCGCAGCAGCGAGTCCGCGAGGGCGTTGCGCTCGGCGGCCGCCACTGATGCTCCACTCATGCGCGTTCCCTACCCGGTCCGCGGACCGGTCTACCCCTCCGCGACGAAGGGGCTCGACGCCACGCGCGACCCGCCGGGCAGCTCGCTGATGACGAAGTCGGCGAACACGTTGGGCACCTCGGCCTGCAGCACCTCGAGGCACGCGATGGCCAGATCCCGGATCTCGACGTCGGCGTGCTCCGAGGCCCGCATGGCGACGAAGTGCCGCCAGGCGCGGTAGTTCCCGGTGACGACGATGCGCGTCTCGGTGGCGTTGGGCAGCACGGCCCGGGCGGCCTGGCGGGCCTGCTTGCGGCGCAGCGTGCGGTTCGGCTCGTCGGCGAAGCGCTCCTCCAGCCCGGCCAGCAGCTTCTCGTAGGAGGCGAGCGCCGCGGCCGAGGCCTCCTCGAACAGCGCGTGCAGCTCCGGGTCCTCCGCGACGACGGCCGGCTCGACCATCGCCGCGTCCGACTCCGGCACGTAGCGCTGCGAGAGCTGCGAGTACGAGAAGTGCCGGTGGCGGATCAGTTCGTGGGTGAGGCTGCGCGACATCCCGGTGAGGTAGAAGCTCACGGTGCCGTGCTCGAGCACCGAGAGGTGCCCGACCTCGAGGATGTGCCGCAGGTAGCCCGCGTTCGTGGCCGTCGCCGGGTTCGGCTTGCTCCACGACTGGTAGCAGGCCCGCCCCGCGAACTCGGCGAGCGCCTGGCCGCCGTCCGCGTCGGTCTCCCACGGCACGTCCGCCGGCGGGACGAACTCGGTCTTCGCGATCAGCTGCACCCGGGGCGTCACGGTGTCCACGGTCGAGCTCCGCTGCGCTACGTCTCCTGCCTGGGCCACGGCGCCACGGTAACCGCCACCCCCGACGATCTCCCTGGGGCATCGGTGGTGTCGTCCGCTGACAGCAGAAGTCGTTGCGGTGGTGTCGTGGTGGTGTCACTGTGGTGGCATGGACCTCACGCCTTACGTCACCGCGCTGCGGGACGACCTCGCCGCGGCCGCGTCCGTGGGCGACGAGCAGACCGCCCGGGCCGGCACCGCGCTGGCCGGTGCCCTCGAGCCCGCCGTCCGCCTCGCCCTCCAGAGCGCCCTCGCCGACCTCACCGCCGAGATCTCCGCGAAGCTCGACGACCGCTCCGTCTCGTTGCGGCTGCGCGGCCGCGAGGTGGAGGTGGTCGTGGATCAGGAGGGGCCCGCGACGGCCGCCGCCGAGGAACCCGCGTCCGGGTTCTTCGCCGGCCCGTCGTCGAGCCCGTTCGCCGGGCCCGGCGGCCCCTTCCGCCGCCCCGGCTTCGACGCGCCCGGCGCCGCCGGTCGCGGCGCCGACATGGGCGACATCTCCCGCATGACCCTGCGGCTGGTCGACCAGATCAAGGGCCAGGCGGAGCAGGCCGCCGCCGCGCAGGGCATGTCGCTCAACTCCTGGATCTCCCAGGCCGTCCAGGGCGCCCTGCGCGACAACCTGGGACGGCACGGCCAGCGCCGGTGGGAGGGCTCCTGGGACCCGCAGCAGCGCTCCGACGAGCGCCCCGGGCCGCCGCCCGCGTCCCCGTCCGACGAGAGCCCGTCCGGGAAGCCGGACCCCGGTCGCGACGACGACGACGGCTCCGGCGGCTCGGGCGTCTCCGGGTGGGTGCGCGGATGAACGCCACGGGACAGTCCCGGACCGAACGGTTCGACGCGGCCGGGCCCGCCGATCTGGTGCTGGAGATCGACGCCGGCCGCGTGGACGTGCGGCTCGACGCCGGGCACGACGCCGCCGCGGTGACCGTCGAGATCGTGGCCGACCGCGAGGGCGCACCCGGCTGGGTGCAGGGCCTGGCCGGCCTCGTGGACGCCGCGGGCGGCCTGGAGCGCCGCTTCGGCGTCGACCTCAGCACGGTCGCCGGGCTCGGCGTGCGGCGCGACGAGTCCCCCGAGGAGCGGGCGGCACGGGCGGTGGCGGAGACCACCGTCGCGTGGACCGAGGGGGCGCTGCACGTCCGGTCGCCGCGGGAGGTCGCGCTGCGCACCGTCCCGCTGTCGGTCACCGTGCACGCCCCGGAGTCGTCGACGGTGACCGTCCGCGCGGGCGCGGCGCCCGTGGACGTGACCGGTCGACCGGGGCCCGTGGAGATCGCGACCACCGGCGCCGTCACGGTCGACCGCGTGGCCGCCCGGAGCCGCATCAGGTGCGGCGCGGGCGACGTGACCGTCGGCCGTGTCGACGGCGCCCTGCGCGTGAAGGGCGGCGCCGGGGACGTGGTCCTCGACGAGGTCCACGCGGGCGTCGAGGTGGTGACCGGCAGCGGCTCGGTGACGGCCGGGCGCGTGGACGCCGATCTCGCCGTCCGCTGCGGCAGCGGCGACGTCACCGTCCGGGACGCCTCGGGCGGCGACCTCGACCTGTCGACCGGCGCCGGGTCGGTGCGCGTCGGCGTGCACGCCGGGGTCGACGCCTCGGTCGACCTGCGCTCGGCCGCGGGCACGGCGGCGTCCGACCTGCCGGTGACCCCGACGCGACCGGAGGGCGACCCGTCGTCGGGAACGGTCCGCATCCGCGGCCGGGCCGCGGCGGGCGACACCCGGGTGGTCCGCGCCGGGGCCTGAACGCACGAACGGCCCGCCCGTCACGATCTTCCGTGACGGACGGGCCGCTCGTGGGTCGGGCTAGTCCGCGCGCGCCCCCGCGAGGGTGGCGCCGAGGACGTCGTGGTTCAGCCGCGAGATCGAGGCCAGCGGGATGCCCTTCGGGCAGACCTCCGCGCAGGCGCCGACGTTGGTGCAGCCACCGAAGTCGAGCTCGTCCTGCTTGGCCAGCATGCTGATCGCGCGGGTCTGGCGCTCGGGCTGGCCCTGCGGCAGCAGCCCCAGGTGCGTGACCTTGGCGGCCGTGAACAGCATCGAGCTGCCATTCGGGCACGCCGCGACGCAGGCGCCGCAGCCGATGCAGGTGGCGGCGTCGAACGCGTCGTCCGCCGAGACCTTGTCGACCGGGGTCGCGTGCGCCTCCGGCGCGGACCCGGTGTTGACGCTGACGTAGCCGCCGGCCTGGATGATCTGGTCGAACGCCGACCGGTCGGTCACCAGGTCCTTGATCACCGGGAAGGCCCGGGCCCGCCACGGCTCCACGTCGATCGTGTCGCCGTCCTTGAAGTGCCGCATGTGCAGCTGACACGTCGTGGTGTTCTTCTGCGGGCCGTGCGGGGTCCCGTTGATGACCATCGCGCACGAGCCGCAGATGCCCTCGCGGCAGTCGTGGTCGAAGGACACCGGGTCCTCGCCCTGCAGGATGAGCTTCTCGTTGAGCACGTCGAGCATCTCGAGGAACGACATGTCCTCGTCGACGTCGTCGAGCTTGTACTTCTCCATCTTGCCCTTGGCGTCGGCGTTCTTCTGACGCCAGACGCGCAGCGTGATTCTCACTTGTAGCTCCGCTGGCTCGGGTGGACGTAGGAGAACTCGAGGTCCTCCTTGTGCAGGATCGGCTTGGCGCCGGACTGGTCGCCGCCGTACTCCCAGGCCGCCACGTACGAGAAGTTCTCGTCGTCGCGCTGCGCCTCGCCGTCCTCGGTCTGGTGCTCCACCCGGAAGTGGCCACCGCACGACTCCTCGCGGTGGAGGGCGTCGGTGCACATGAGCTCACCGAGCTCGAGGAAGTCGGCGACGCGGCCGGCCTTCTCCAGCGACTGGTTGAACCCGTCGCCGGTCCCGACGATCTTGACGTCGCGCCAGAACTCCTCGCGCAGCGACGGCAGCCGGTCGAGGGCCTTCTCCAGCCCCTCCTTGCTGCGCGCCATGCCGCACTGGTCCCAGATCAGCTGGCCCAGCTCGCGGTGGAACGAGTCGACCGTGCGGTTGCCGTTGGCCGAGAGCAGCTTGTCGATGCGCCCCTTGGTGGACTCGACGGCCTCCACGACGGCGGGGTGGCTCTCGTCGATCGGGTCGAACGGCCCGTCGGCGAGGTAGTTCGGCACCGTCGTCGGCAGCACGAAGTAGCCGTCGGCGAGTCCCTGCATCAGCGCCGAGGCGCCCAGGCGGTTGGCGCCGTGGTCGGAGAAGTTGGCCTCGCCGCCCACGAACAGGCCCGGGATGGTCGAGCGGAGGTCGTAGTCGACCCACAGCCCGCCCATCGTGTAGTGGATCGCCGGGTAGATGCGCATCGGGACCTCGTACGGGTCGTCCCCGGTGATGCGCTGGTACATCTCGAAGAGGTTGCCGTACTTGGCCTCGACCGCGTGGCGGCCGAGACGCCCGATGGCGTCCTTGAAGTCCAGGTAGACGCCGAGACCGCCGGGGCCGACACCCTGCTCGGCGTCGCACATGTTCTTCGCGGCGCGCGAGGCGATGTCGCGCGGGACCAGGTTCCCGAAGCTGGGGTACTGCCGCTCCAGGTAGTAGTCCCGCTCCTCCTCGGGGATCTGGTTCGGCGGGCGGTTGTCCCCGCGCTCCTTCGGCACCCAGACGCGGCCGTCGTTGCGCAGCGACTCCGACATCAGGGTCAGCTTCGACTGGTACTCACCGGAGACCGGGATGCAGGTCGGGTGAATCTGCGTGTAGCAGGGGTTCGCGAACAGCGCGCCCCGCTTGTGCGCCCGCCAGGCGGCGGTGACGTTCGAGCCCTTGGCGTTCGTCGACAGGTAGTAGACGTTGCCGTAGCCGCCGGTGCAGAGCACCACCACGTCGGCCAGGTGGGTCTCGATCTTCCCCGTGAGGATGCTGCGCGTGACGATGCCGCGGGCACGCCCGTCGGCGACGATCAGGTCGAGCATCTCCGTGCGCGGGTGCATCTCGACGGTGCCGGCGGCGATCTGGCGCTCGAGCGCCGAGTAGGCGCCGATCAGCAGCTGCTGACCCGTCTGGCCCCGGGCGTAGAACGTGCGCGACACCTGCGTGCCACCGAACGAGCGCGTGTCGAGCAGCCCCGAGTACTCGCGGGCGAACGGCACGCCCTGCGCGACGCACTGGTCGATGATGTTGAGGCTGACCTCGGCCAGCCGGTGCACGTTCGACTCCCGCGAGCGGAAGTCGCCGCCCTTGACGGTGTCGTAGAACAACCGGTGGACCGAGTCGCCGTCGTTGCGGTAGTTCTTCGCGGCGTTGATCCCGCCCTGCGCGGCGATGGAGTGCGCGCGCCGGGGCGAGTCCTGGAAGCAGAACGACTTCACGTGGTAGCCGGCCTCGCCGAGCGTCGCGGCGGCGGCGCCGCCCGCGAGCCCCGTGCCGACGATGATCGCCGTCATCTTGCGGCGGTTGGCCGGGTTGACCAGCCGGGCGGAGAACTTGCGGTCGCTCCACCGGTCGCCCACCGGGCTGTCGGGGGCGCGGTCGTCGGCGATCGGGTCGCCGAGCAACCAGCGGCCCTCGCCCTGCACCGCCGTCGGCTCCTGCTGCAGCTCTGACATGGTCACCTCACCAGACCGAACATGACGGACACCGGGATGATCGCGAAGCCGACGGCGATGACGACGCCGACGACGATCGAGAACGACTTCAACGCGTGCTGCTTGACGGCACTGTTGCCGCCCAGCGTCTGGATGCCCGACCACAGGCCATGGCTGATGTGGAAGCTCAGGGCGACCATCGCGACGATGTAGAAGATCGCCACGATCGGCCGGTCGAAGCTCGCCACGAGCTTGGCGTAGGCGCCCCCGGCGGGGTCCGGGTTCACGGTGCCGAGGGTGAGGTCGAGGATGTGCCAGATCACGAACAGCGCGATGATCACGCCGCCCCACCGCATGGTGCGGGCCGCGTAGCTGCCCTGGTGCCCCTTGTGCTGGTACCCGACCGGCCGCGCGCGCTTCGCCTTGTACCAGAGGCTGAAGGCCGCGGCCATGTGCAGCACGACGGACGCGAGCAGGACGACGCGGATGATCCACAGGACGCCCTCGTAGCCGAAGATCTCGGCCCCGAGCGTCCGGAGGTGTTCGGAGTACGCGTCGAACGTCTCCTGCCCGAAGAAGATCTTCAGGTTGCCGATCATGTGGGCGATCACGTACAGCAAGAAGATCACGCCCGTCACGGCCATGACGAACTTCTTGCCGACGGACGAACCCCACGTCCTCGTCACGATGTTGCGCTGCTGGGTCAGGACCACGGCGACACGCTAAGCCCGGGAACACGCCGACTGCCAATGCATGCAAGTCGGTTCAGCGATGCTCTTAAGCTATCGAGGTGACCCTCAAACAGCTCATCTACTTCCTCGCTGTGGCGGACACGGGACGGTTCGTGCAGGCAGCGGCGGATGTGCGGGTCGCCCAGCCCACGCTGAGCCGACAGGTCCAGGCACTCGAAGATGATCTCGGTGAGACCTTGTTCACGCGGGGTAGGGATCACGTCACACTCACATCGGCGGGCGAGACCCTGCTGCCCCTCGCGCGGCGCATCGTGGCCGACGTCGAGACCGCCCGGCTGGAGATCGCCGAGCTGGCGAACCTGCGCCGCGGGCGCCTCCGGCTGGGGGCCACGCCCTCCCTCTGCGTCAGCGTCGTCGCGGACGTCCTCGCGGTGTTCCACGACTCCTACCCCGGCGTCTCCCTGCAGATCTCCGAGGGCGGGTCGCGGGATCTCGTGGGCGACCTGGAGGACGGGCAGCTCGACCTCGCGCTGGTCATCCACCAGGCCGACGGGTTCCCGACGACGGGTCCGGCGGGGGTCCCCCTCGCGCTCACCCCGGTCCTGCGCGAGGAGCTGGTGGCGGTCTCCGCGACGGCCGGCCGGGCCCCGCTCGACGAGGTGCTCGGCGACCACGCGGGCATCGCCGAGATCGCCCGGCACCCCCTGGTGCTGAACCGCCCCGGCTACGAGCTGCGCGAGGCGGTGCTGTCCGCGTGCGCGGCGGCCGGGGTGACGCCGCGGATCGCCGTGGAGGGCGGCGAGATGGACGCGGTGCTGCGCATGGTGGAGCGCGGGCTGGGCGTGGCGATCGTGCCGAGCCTGGTCCTCGCGGGCCGCACGGGGCTGCACACCACGCGGCTCGACGGCACCGGCTGGACGCACCGCACGATCGTGCTGGCGCACCGCACCGACGTCGCGCCCACGCGGGCGGCGGAGGCGTTCCGCGAGACGCTCCTGGCCGTGCTGGCCCGCACCTCGCGCACCGGCGGCCTGCCGCCGGGAGTCCGGTTCATCCATCCGTCGTCCTAGGTCACTCGATCCTGACGGCGGGTACCCACGGCCGCGCCCGCTCCACCCCGCGGGTCAGGACGCCCCGAGCAGCGCGGCCAGCACCCCGCCCGCGCGCGGGCCGACCCGCAGTGCCTCCACCGCGGTCCCCGTCCCGGTCCGCGCGGCCTCGTCCCGGGCCAGGGCCTCGAGGGCCGGGCCGGCGGCGTCGGCCGACCCGAACTGGAACGGCACCTGGGTGCGGTAGCAGGCGACCGCGGCGGCCTTGCGGTCCAGCTCGCCGGTGACGTCGACGGCGACCTCCCGCCCCGTCACGTGGTCCATCGGCGTCGCGTCGGGGCGGCGCGCGACGTAGGGGGTGTCGCGCCACCAGCCGCAGCGCGCGGGATCGACGAGCCCGGCCACGACCGCCGACACCCACTGGTGGTCGACGTGGTCGCCGAGGGCCTGCGGGGCGAGCACGAGGTCGGCACCCGCGAGCACCGGGGCCAGGGCCTCGGTGAGCGGGCGCGCCACGACGTCGCCCCCGCGCCGGCCCGCGAACAGCGCCGCGGCCGAGTCGTACCCGCGGTGGGGCGCCTCGAGCAGGCCCAGGTGCCGCGGCGCCGCGCCGAGGACGTCGAGCGCGTCGCGGTCCTCCGTGCGGCGCAGCGCCATGTAGTCGACGTCCGCGGCCAGGCCCTTGTCGAGCTGGGTCGACAGGGCGAACGGGGTCGCCACCGCGGGGTCGACCGAGCCGGTGAAGCAGGTGACGACGGTGACCCCGGTGACGTCCGACGATCCCGCGAGCCGCGCCAGGGTGCCGCCCACCGAGAACACGGCGTCGTCGAGGTGCGGGCTGACCGCCACGACCCGCGTCACAGGAGGTGGGGCGCCGCGCGGAACCGGCAGGACGGGTCCACGGGCGGGTCGGGGATCGCGGGCACGGGGACGTCGCGGACCGTGTCGTACACGTCGGTGACCCGGTCGGCGATCACCGGCCAGGACCACACCGCCCGCACCTCGTCGAGGGCACGGGCGGCCATGGCCCGCCGCAGGGACCCGTCGTCGAGCACCCGCGCGATCCCGGCCGCGAGGGCCGCGGGGTCCTTGGCCGGGACGAGGACACCGTTGTCGTCCGGGCGGACGCAGTCGCGGACCCCGACCACGTCGGTGGACACCACGGGCAGGCCGGAGGCCATCGCCTCGAGGATGGTGTTGGAGAAGCCCTCGGCGTAGGTGGGGCTGACGAAGACGTCGCCGAGCCCGTACACCTCGTGGGCCCGCTCGTAGGGCGTGTAGCCGAGCTGGGACACGTGGTCGTCCAGGCCCAGCTCGGTGACCCGCTCCGCGACGAGGGCGGTGTCCGGCCCGATCCCGGAGACGACGAGGCGGACGTCGCGCCCGCCGTCGAGCAGGGTGCGGTGCGCCTCGAGCAGGTCGAGCACGCCCTTCCGGGCGTCGACGCGACCGTGGTAGAGCAGCGTCGGGGGCTCGCGCAGGGCCCCCGGCTCGTGCGCCGGGGTGAAGCGCTCGGTGTCGGTGGCGCCGGAGACGATCGTCCAGCGGGCCGGGTCGACGTCGTGCCGGGCCGACACCTCCGCGGCGAACGACGGCGACCCGATCACCAGCGCCGGGGCGTGCGTGAACACCGCGCGGACGAGGTCGCGGTGGGTGTCGCAGCAGGTGCCGACCCAGTGGCCGTCGCCGCCCTGCACGCTGACCACCGCGGGCAGCCCGAGACCGTGCGCGGCCCGCAGCACCGCCAGCCCGTTGGGGTAGGCGTACTGGGCGTGCAGCACGTCGAACGGCCGCTGCGCGTGCAGGCGGGCGATCGTGGCCTGCATCGTCGCGACGTCGGCCTCGAACGCGGCGGGCCGGCCCGCGACGACCTCCTGCTCGCCGTGGGCCTCCAGCGCCACCACCTCGACGCCTGCGGGGACGCGCTCGGGCGGCGGGGGGCCGCCGCCGTACACCGCGCGTCCGGCCGGGTCGCCGCGGTACTGCGAGATCATCGTGACGTCGTGGCCCGCCCGCACCAGGTGGCGCAGCAGGTTCTCCGCGTAGGCGCTCATGCCCGACACCGCGGGCCAGTAGCGGCGCGAGACGAAACAGATCCTCATCGGGCGTCCTCCAGGGCGCGCAGCGTCGCGATGGCCTCCGGCACGAGCCGGTCGGCGCGGTGGGAGTCGCGGGAGAGCTCGAGGCTGACCAGCCCGTCGTGCCCCACCGCGCCGAGCGCCGCGACGACCGCGCCGAGGTCCATGTCCCCCTCGCCGGGGGCGCGGTGGTCGTGGACGCCGCGCGGCATGTCCTCGACGGCGACCGCCCCGAGCTGCGGGGCGAACGCCCGGACCGCGTCGGCGGGGTCCCAGCGCCCGGACACGATGCAGTGCCCGGTGTCGAGCGCGAGCGCGATGCCCGGCACCTCGGCCTGCAGCGCGGACCAGTCGTCGAGGTCGTCGACGAGCATGCCGGGCTCCGGCTCGACCGCGACCGTCACGCCCCGGCCTCGGGCGTACTCGGTGACGGCGGCGACCCCGTGCACCAGCTGTTTCCACGCCTCGTCGCGGTCGAGCCCGGCGGCGAGCACACCGGCCCAGAACGAGACGGCCTCGCTCCCGAGGTCGGCCGCGACGTCGACGCACAGCCGCAGGAACGCGACGCGGCGGGTCCGGTCGGCCGGCTCGGCGCTGACGAGTGTCGGGTGGTGCTTGCGCCGCGGGTCGAGCAGGAACCGGGCACCGGTCTCGACGACGCTGCACAGCCCGAGTCCCCGGAGCCGGTCGGCCAGGGCCGCGGTGCGGCGCGCGAGCTCGGGGGCGAAGGGGTCGTGGTGGGCGACGTCGAGGGTCAGCGCGACGCCGGCGTAGCCGTGGTCGGCGAGCAGCGCGAGGGCGTCGTCGAGCCGGTGCGACGACAGGCCGTTCGTGTTGTAGGCCCAGCGCAGGCTCATCGCAGCTCCACCTCCTCGCCCGCGGCGACCCGGGCGACGGCGTGCCGGGTCGGTTCGCGGTAGAGGGGGTAGAGGTCGCCGACCACCCGGTCGACGCGGTCGCGGTCGAGCCAGGCGCGGTCGTCGCCACGCTCGTCGCCGAGGCGCGCCGCCTCGTCGTCGGGCAGGAGCACCGGCCGCGCCCCGGGCGACGGCGGGGCGCCCAGCCCGACGAGGCCGAACGCCGGGTCGTGCGGGTCGGCCGCCCGGTCGAGCAGCCGGTCGACGCCGCGGCGCCCGATCCGGCCGTAGGACATCGTCTCGACCTCGAGCCCGGGCACGATCACCTTGACCGCACACGCGCCGTCCCGGTCGGCGAGGACCGCGAGCACGTCGAACTCCCGCAGCCGCCCCATGAGGTCGTCGAGGAGGGCGACGGGCTCGCCGACCGCGGTGGTGGGCAGCTCGTCGAAGCGCATCCGCGTGTGCTCGGCGAGCACGGGCTCGAGCAGGCCGCGCAGCTCGTCGGCGCCGCGGGCGGTCCAGTCCTGCATGGTGGTGAAGGCGCGGGCCTCCTGCGCGGGCAGCGGCTGGGCGAGCTCGCGGTCCCAGTAGCTCGTCGGCGCCAGCGGCCGGACGGTGTCGAGGGCGGCGTGGGCGAAGGTCTTGCGCACCCGCGCGGAGCAGAACTCGAGCAGCGCCTTCTGCAGGGCGACCTCGCGGTCGGGGTGCGCGGCCTCCCCGCAGGCCGTCAGGGCGATCGGGTGCGGCGGGTCCCCCGCCACGTCGTGGCCGACGACGTGCAGGTCGGTGACGCCGAAGGCGGTGGTGGCGAGCTTCGGCACGACCCGGATCCCGACCGAGCGCAGGTGCGCGAGCAGCGCCCGGGTGTCCGGGTCGGCCACGAACCCGTCGTCGGGCCCGGTGTCGAGGACGATCCCGCGGTCGAGGGCCCGGAACGCGGTGCTGTTGCCGTCGCGCTGGAGGAGCTCGCCGAGGGCGTGCGCGAGGGCGCGCTCGACGGTGTCGCCGGCGCCGCAGCCGTTGGTGATGACGGTGGTGAGCCGCTCGGCCGGGTCCTGCCACGGCAGGTCGACGGGGTACGCGGCCGCGAACTCGGCCGGCACCAGGACGGTCTCCCCCGTGCGCACGCGGGTGGCGGGGAGCCACCAGCGCTCGGCGTCGGGGTCATAGGTGCCGCCCGCCGGCAGCGTCAGGCGGAGCGGGTCGACCACGCCGTCGTCGCCGTACCGGGCGCGCAGCGCGGTCCAGGAGTCGCGGGTGCGTGTCAGGGTCCGCAGGTGCCGGGAGAGCAGCATCTCCTCGGCGAGCTCTGCGCGGGCCGCGACCCGGGCGCGCTCGACGGACAGGCCGTAGCCGAACGAGCCCGACCGCGGCCACTCGCCGGTGGGGTCGGCGAAGTCGGCGGCGACCACGTGGACCCCGGTGCGGTCGGCCTCCCGGAGCTCGATCTCGTCGGTCTCCCCCGGGGGCAGCGCCGCGGTGTAGTCGCGGGCCGTGGCGTCCAGGGCGTCGAGCACGCTCACGAGAGCTCCGCCAGCGGGATCGGCCCGGCGACCGGCTGCGCGGACAGCAGACGGTCGTAGAGCGCGAGCACGTGGGCGGTGGTGACGCCCTCGACGAACTCGAACGGCGTGGCGACGGCGTCGAACTCGAGGTTGCCGATGACCTTGTACGCGTCCCGGATCTCCTGGTGGGAGAGCGGGATCTGGGCGTGGTAGGCCTTGTGGGCGGAGAGCCCCGTCGCGCGGCCCTCGTCGTCGAGCGCGGCCTTGAGCATGTCGCCGCAGAACAGGACCCGGCGCCGCTCGTCGTGCAGGACCATGTGGCCGTCGAAGTGCCCGCCGGTGCGGTGGGCGACGAGGCCGGGCGCGAACTCGTGGCGGTCGTCGAGGGGCCAGGTGACCCGGAAGGCCTTCGTCCACTCCAGGTCGCGCACCCCGATCGCCAGGACCGGCGGGTCGAGCGCGTCCTGCAGCTGGAACAGCGCGCCGTAGCCGTGGACGTGGCTCGCCGCGAGCGCCGCCAGGCCGCCGCGACGGCGGATCTCGGCGAGCCCGTCGTCGGGGTAGAAGCCCGCGCCCTCCCAGCCGATCAGACCGGCCTCGGTCTCGATGACCCAGCCGCACGTGCCCAGCCCCACCTGCGGCTCGCACCAGAACCCCGTGATGCCGGGGCGCACCTCGGCCCAGCGCGCCTCGCGGCCGCGGGCGATCTCCGTCAGCGGCCGGAAGTCCCAGCCGTCGTCGGGCAGGGCGTTGCGGACGTCGACGCACACCGGGCAGGCCGGGGGCGTGGCGAACCAGCGCTGCCAGTGTCCGCAGTTGGTGCAGGTCCAGGGGCTCAGGGGCACGGTGCCTCCAGGGCGGTCAGGAGCAGGTCGTGGAGGGCGAGGTCGCGGGCGAGCGGGTAGGGCCAGGCCACCTCGCCGCGCACGGCGGCGCCGAACGCCGCGACCTGGCGCTCGAAGGGGCCGTCGGAGTCGAACGCGATCACCTCGGCGTCGCCGGTGGCGGCGTCGAGGAACGTCAGCGCCCCGCCCGCGACCTGGCCGAGCGTGTCCTCGGCGACCAGCTGCCCGCGGGTGCCGACGACCTCGAGGCGCCGGCGTGGCAGGGCGTCGGGCAGGGCGAAGCTGACGTGGGCGCTGAACAGCGTGCCGGTGGCGGTGGCGCCCACGAGCACGGCGCCGTCGTCGGCCGCCGGGTCGGCGTAGGGGTGCACCCGACGGCGGGTCACGGCGGTGAGGCTCGTGACGTCCTCACCGAGCAGGGTGCCCGCGAGGTCGAGGCCGTGCGGCGCCAGGTCGATCGCCGCGCCGCCGCCGGCCAGGGCGGTGTCGACGCGCCAGTTGGTGTCGGCGCGGCTGTGCGGCGGGGTCCACGCCGGCGGCAGCCAGCAGCCGTAGACGATCCGGACGGCCGTCACGGTGCCGACGCGACCGTCGGCGACCAGCGCCGCGATCCGGCGGTGGGCGGGGTGGAACCGCTGGTCGAACGCCGTCGCCACGAGCACCTCACCGGCGGCGTCCACCATGGCGCCCGCGTCCTCCCGGGTGTGCGCCATCGGCTTCTCGCACAGCACCGGGACGCCGGCCCCGGCGACCGCGCGGACCACCGGCAGGTGGGCGTGGTTGGGGGTGGCCACGTAGACCGCGTCGGGCCGCTCCCCGAGCAGCACGTCGAGGTCGGTGGTGGCGACGACGTCCCCGGGCAGGCCGTCGAGCGCGGCCGGGTCGCGGTCGCAGACGCCGACGAGCCGCGCCCGCGGGTCGGCGGCGATCGCGGGGAGCACGTGGTCGCGGGCCACCCAGCCGAGCCCGACGACACCCCACCGGGTGCTCACCATCGCGTCGGCAGCTCGACGAGGACCCGGCGGCGCACGGCCTGCTCGCGGTCGAGGTCGGCGGGCACGTGCTCGGGCAGGTAGTCCGCGACCCGGTCGCCGTACTCGGCGCCCCACCGCGCGTTCGGCCAGTGCCGCACGCCGTCGCGGTAGAGCGGGTTGCGGTGCAGCTCCGCGCCCGGCGACGGCCCGAGCAGCGCCGGGCGCGGCGGCACGGCGGCCCGGTCGAGGGCCAGGGCCACGGCCTCGGTGGCGTCGAGGTCGGTCCCGACGGCGGGTCGCGCGGGCCGGGCGTCCAGCGCGGCGCGGGTGAGCTCCTCCTCGGTGTACGTGCGCGCGTCGGGCAGCATCGCCGCCCACTCGGCCGGGCGGCGCGGACGGCCGGCGGCCCCCAGCGGGTGGTCGGCGTTGTGGCAGTGCGCGGCGAGCACCGCACCGCCGGGGCCCGCCAGGTCCGCGGCGCGGTGCAGGACGTCCGCGGGCTCGTCGAGGAAGTAGAGGGTGTCGTGGCAGGAGACCCAGGCGTCGCCGGTGGTCGTCAGGGGCCAGGGCGAGCGGAGGTCGGCGCAGACCAGGCGGACGTCGGCGTCGGCCGGCAGCACGAAGCGGCGGGCGAGCCACAGCTTGGCGAAGACGATGTCGATCCCGGTGGCGCCGGCGCACTCCCCCGGCTCGAGGACGAGGCGGCGCAGCAGGTGTCCCGCACCGCACGCGAGGTCGACGACCTCGCGGCCCGCGGGCGGGTGGGTGGCGACGAGCGCCGTCACCGCGAGTCCCGACGGGTCGTGGTCGCGGTGCAGGAAGTAGTCGCCGACCCGTCCGAGCCCGAGCGCGGCGGCCGCGTCCCGCAGCGTCGTCGTGGGGTCGGCGGCCGCCGCGTGGACGGCGGCGAGCCGCTCGGGCGGCGGGGGCGGCTGGTCCCACCAGTCGTCGTTGTCGGCGAGCAGCACGGCCGCGGCGTCGGCCACGCGGCCGTCGTCGAGGGCGGCCAGGGCCTCGGCCGCGAGCTCGTCGCGGCCGGTCCGCAGGTAGGGGATGCCGTCGAGGACGGGCCGGCGTCGCTCGCCGTCGGACAGCGAGTGCACGGTGTCCGCCACCAGCGGGCGACGCGATTGCGGGTCGAGGAGCGTCACGGTGCCAGCCCCGCCTCGGTGAGCACGGCGTCGTGGAAGGCCGAGACCGGCGAGACGTGCACCAGCTCCAGGTCGACGAGCGCGTCGGCGGCGGTGAACGCGGCGGCCCGCGCGTGGTGGTGGACCTGCAGCACCCGGTCGAGCACGTCGGCGGCGTGGAAGGCGCGCCCGAGCGGGGTGTCGGCGTCGGTGCGCGCGGCGAGGAGCAGCCGCAGGCGGTCGGCGAGCAGCGGGGGCAGCGCCGCGAGCTCGCGCTCGGTGAGCCGCTCGAGCACGCCGTCGAGGTGGTCGCCGAGCAGGATCTCGCCGGCGAACCCGGCGTCGGGCAGCGCGACGTTGTGCAGGTGGTGGGCGAGCCCGAGCAGGAACGCCTCGCCGAGGTCCGCGCCGTAGCCCGGGGCGAGCAGCGCGCCGTACACCGCGACCGCCCAGCAGTGCTCGCCGTGGTCCTCCGGGGGCTCGACGATCAGGCGGGGCCGGCCGGGAGCGGTCGCCCCGGCCCGCGGCTGGTCGACGAGGGTGACCGCGAAGGGCGGGGCGGTCAGCGGGTCGCCGACCGGGTCGGGCGCGTTCGTGAGCCGGGCCCGGAGCTCGGCGGGAAGGACGGCGCCGACCTCCGCGACGGCCCGGGCCCGGACGGCCCGCGCCTCGTCGTCGGTGAGCCCGGCGTCGCGCAGGACCGCGCCGTCGAGGCCGGCGAGGCGGGCCCCGGCGACCGCGGCGGCGCACTCCGCCTCGGCCACCGTCGTGGGGTCCGCCCCCGCGACCAGCGCCGACCAGGCGCGCAGGAAGGCCTGGTCGGCAAGGGAGCCGGGGCGGCCGGCGACGTGCACGCGCTTCAGGTCGCCGATCTCCCGGAACGTCCCGACGAGCTCGCCGGGACCGGCGGTGACCATCACGCGAGCCAGTCGCGCAGCACCTGCTCCTGGCGGTAGAGCGCGTGCTCGGGCTCGGAGCCGTCGCGGGTGATGGGCTGCTTGAAGAAGTAGCCGAGCTGCTCCTGCGCACCGCCCTCGCCGCGGCGGGCGGCCTCGTCGACCATGCGCGCGAGCTCGAGCACCAGCGGCGCGGCCAGGATCGAGTCCCGGCACAGGAAGTCCACCTTGACCTGCATCTTCTGCCCGAGGAAGCCGGTCAGGTCGATGTTGTCCCAGGCCTCCTTCTGGTCCCCGCGCGGCCGGTAGTAGTCGATCCGGACGATGTGGTCCTCGACCTCGTAGCCGAGGCACTGGTCGAGGACCGTGCCCTTGGTCTGCAGCTTGCTCGACAGCGAGTCGGCGTCCTCGAGGATCTGGCCGTCGCGGTTGCCGAGGATGTTGGTGGAGTACCAGCCGTCGACGTGCAGCGACCGCGACCGGAACGCCGGGGCGAGGACCGTCTTCATCATCGTCTGGCCGGTCTTGCCGTCCTTGCCCGACACGGGGACACCGCGCTCGAGGGCCAGCTCGAGCAGGGCGGGGATGTCCGCCGACGCGCTCGGCGTGAAGTTCACGTACGGCGAGTCCGAGGTGATCGCCGCGTAGGCGTAGATCATGCTCGGGCTGATCACCGGGTCGTCCGCGTCGAGCGCCGACTCGAACGCCTCCGGGGTCTGCAGCGACGGCAGCGTCAGGTCCGGCCACCGCTCGGTGGACGCGAGGTTCACGACGACGACGCGGTCGAGGTCGTGCTCGGTGCGGAAGCGCTCGATGTCGCTGCGGATGTGGTCGACCCGCCCGCGCAGCGTCGAGATCGGGATGACGTTCGCCCCGATCGCGTTGCGGCAGTAGTCCGGGTCCGCGACGGCGGGCCACGGCGCCACGGCCGCGAGGCCCGCGCCGGCGGCCTCGACCACGCGCGGCTCGAGCACGCCGTGCAGGTGGGCGGCCTTCGCGAGGTCGTCCCCGTCGAGGTCCCAGCCCCCGAACACCAGCGAGGTGTAGGGCACCAGCGAGGTCACGTCCGCGAACGGCAGGCCCTCGTGGCCGCACGCCCCGACCTTCAGCAGCTCGACCCCCGCGATGGCCGTGGTGGCGACCGCGCCCCCGACCCCGACCACGGCCACACCGACCTTGCGCTGCTCGTCCGACACCCGAGTCCTCCTCGTCGCAGGCGCGGTCCGGCGGTTCCCCGCGGACCGACTCCGGTGTGCTCCCCGACCGGCCGGGCCGCGCAAACGGCGGTTCTCCTGCTCCGTGGCGTCGGCGACGCGGGCGCGTGACCGGACGCGGCGGGTGGGTAGCCGCGCGGGTGCACCTCCTCGTCCTCGGCGGCGGGGGGTTCCTCGGCCGCCACGTCGCGGCCGCGGGCCTCGACGCCGGCCACGCCGTCACCGTGCTCTCCCGCAGCGGCTCGCCGCCCCTCGACGGCGTGGAGGCGCTGGCCGGGGACCGGCAGGGCGACCTCTCCGCCCTGGACGGCCGCCGCTTCGACGCCGTGCTCGACACGTTCTCCGACCCCGACGCGGTGGCCCGCACCGCGGCCTCGCTCTCCGGGGCGGCCGGGGTCTACGGCTACGTGTCGGGGATGAGCGTCTACGACCCGGAGGGCCCGACGGTGCCGGGCGCCGGTGACCCGGTGCGGCGGCCCGGGGCCGCGGACGACGTGCTGCAGGACCGGTCCCTCGACAAGCTCGCCGCCGAGGCCGCCGTGGCCGACCGGTTCGACGGGCCGGCACCGGTGTTCCGGGTCGGGATCATGGTGGGGCCGCACGACCCCACCGACCGGTTCACGTGGTGGCCGGTGCGGGCGGCCCGGGCCCTGGCGGGCTCGGCGTCGCGCACCGTGCTCGCGCCCGGCGACCCCGGCCGCGTCGTGCAGTACAGCGACGCCCGCGACATCGCCGCCTTCATGGTGTCGGCGCTCGACCGCCGGCTCGCGGGCGTCTTCGACACCGTCGGCCCGGGCCGCGCGCAGCCGCTGTCCGCGGTGCTGGAGGAGTGCGTGGTCGCCGCCGGCGGGCGGCCGGGTGACGTCGAGTGGGCGTGGGCGGACGAGGACTACCTCCGGACGTCGTTGCGCGACGTCGACGAGGAGGCGCGGCCGCTGTGGTTCCCCGAGGACCAGATCCCGCAGGACGCGATCGACGCCTCCGCGGCCCTGCAGGCCGGACTGCGGTTCCGCCCCGCCGTCGAGACCGCCCGGGACGTGCTGGAGCAGGCCGCCGGGCGGTGGGACCTCGCCGCGGGCTTCGACGCGGCCCGGGAGGCGGCGCTCGTCAGGGCACGGTGAGTCGCTCGCTCGCGAGCGCCCGGGAGAGCGCCGGCGCGAGCGGGCCGCCCTCGACGACGACGTCGTCCACGCCGAGCCAGGCGGCCATGTCCCGCAGCGCGCCCGCGAGCTCGGCCGCCACCCGGGCCTCGTCGGCGCCGCGCTCGACGCACTCCGGCTCGGCGAACGCGGCCGGCACGCGCAGCACGCCGGCCGCCCGGTCGGTCTTGAGGTCGACCCGGCCCACGAGCTGCCCGTCGAGCAGGAACGGGAAGACGTAGTAGCCGTGGGTGCGCTGCTCGGCGGGCGTGTAGATGCCGATGCGGTAGGTGAAGCCGAAGATGCGCACGGTGCGGGGGCGGAACCAGATCAGCGGGTCGAACGGGGCGAGCAGCGCCCGCCCGGTGACCCGGCGCGGGACGCGCGTGCCCGGCAACCGGTACGCGGGCGCACCCCACCCGGCGACCTCCACCTCCTCGAGCTCCCCCGCGTCGACCAGCTCGGCCACCGCGACCCGGCTCTCCGCGGGCGGCAGCCGGTAGTGGTCGCGCAGGTCGGGTTCCGTGGCCACGCCGTGCGCCGCCGCGGCCCGCAGGGTGAGCCGCCGCATCGACTCGGCGCGGTCGGGGTGCTGCGCGAACACGTCGGGCGGGAGCACGTCCTCGCTCACCGCGTAGGCGCGGCGGAAGCCGCGCCGCGTCCCCGTCGTCAGGACCCCCGTGGCGAAGAGGTGCTCGCAGGCGACCTTGACGTCCGAGCGGTGCCACCACCCGCCGTGCGCGCGGGCGCGGCGCTCCCCGCCGTCGCCGAGCACCGCCTCGACCTCGCGCGCCTCGAGCGGACCGTGCGCGGCGACGGCGTCGTGCACCGCGTCGAGGATGTCCGGCCGATGGTCCATGGCGTTGCCGAGCCACCGGCTGGTGCGCGCGGTGTTGTCCCGCATCCGCCAGCGCAGCAGCGGCCAGTCCTCCACCGGCACCAGGCTCGCCTCGTGCGCCCAGAACTCGACGAACGCCCGGCGGCGCCGGTCGGCCGCCGTGTGCGGCCAGGCCAGCGCGTCGAGGACGTCCCGGTCGTACGCGCCGAGGCGCGCGAAGACCGGCGCGTAGTGCGCCCGCACCGCGACGTTCACCGAGTCGAGCTGGAGCAGACCGAGGTGGCGGACGAGCCGGGTGAGCCCGCCACGGTTCGGCGCGCCGGGCCGCGGCGGGGCGTCCAGCCCCTGCGCGCCGAGCACCGCCCGCCGCGCCGCCGCCGCGCCCATCCGCTCCGGTGCTCCCACGGGCCCGAATCCTGCCAGCCACCCCCGACAACCACCGGAATGGAGCTGCCCGCACCGGCGTTGACCAGGGAGAACGCTGAAGGAGGACCCATGATCGGAGATCGTGTCGAGATCGTCGTGGACGCCGGTGGCAGCACCCGCACGTGGGACGTCACGGCCACCCGGGCGGGCCGTCGGGTCGAAGTGGCGCACGGGCGCGGCGTCGTCGAGGTGAGCGAGGTGACCCGCGGCGGCACGCCGGTGCGCACCGCGCGGTTCATGTCCTCGCGCGTGCTCGCCCTCGTCGAGCACCCGGCCTCGGCGGTGCGGCTCGCCGACGACGAGCCGCCCGCGCTGCCGCTGCCGCGCCCGGCCTGAGCAGCGCGGTCAGGAGACCTCGGTGAGCGTGCCGGCGTCGACGTCGTAGACGAACCCGCGCACCGCGTCGGTGTGCAGCAGGAACGGGCAGGAGCGGACCGCGGCCAGCGAGTCGCGGACGTCCTGCTCGGTGTCGGAGAACGCGCCCGGGGCCCACGACGGCTTCTGCCCGCAGGCGCTCTCCAGCTCGCCCACGAAGTCGTCGTCGGCGAAGGTCGCCATGCCGCACCTGGTGTGGTGAACGAGCACGACCTCGGTGGTGTTCAGCTTGCGCTGGCTGATCGTCAGCGACCGCAGCACGTCGTCGGTGACCACGCCGCCCGCGTTGCGGATGACGTGCGCCTCCCCCGGCCCCAGTCCGAGCGTGCGGTAGACGTCGAGGCGGGCGTCCATGCAGGCAACCACGGCGACGTGGCGCGACGGCGGGCCGGGCTGCCCGCCGTCGGTGAAGCCCGCGGCGAACGACTCGTTGGCGGCCAGCAGCTCGTCGGTGACGGACACGGGAGCTCCCTGTCTCTCGGGGGTATGCGTCGTCGGTGATCATTCCCGACGCCGGGTGGGGTCGACGTCGGGCGGTGACCCTCGTCCTAGTGTCGTGGGCATGGCCCTCGCGCACGTCCGCCCCGCGACCCCCGACGACGCCGCCGCCGTCACCGCGGTGCAGCGCGAGGTCTGGACGACCGCCTGGGCCGGTTTCCTGCCCGCCGGCCTCACCGAGGGGTTCGACGACGAGGCCGTGACCGCCGCGTGGGGCCGCTCCGTCGAGGGGCTGCTCGTGGCCACCGAGGGCGACGCGGTGACCGGGTTCGCGCTCGCCGGACCCGCCTCCTCCGACGACCTCGCCGACGCCGTCGGCTCCGTCCCCGACGACGCCGGGTCGGTGGGCCTCGTCGCGACGCTCCTGGTGTCACCACGCTGGGGCCGCCGCGGGCACGGGGGTCGGCTGCTCGTCACCGCGGCCGAGGCGCTGCGCGCCGGCGGCGCCACCCGGGGCGTGACCTGGGTGCCCGAGCGCGACGCCGCGTCGCCGGCGTTCTACGCGCGGGCCGGGTGGGAGCCGGACGGCACGGTGCGCACGCTCGACGCCGGTGGCCGCCCGCTACGCGAGGTCCGGCTCGGCGGGCCGCTCGACCTCGGGTTCGCCGTGGTGCCGACCGCGGAGGACCTGGGCCTGCCGCTGCTGTGACGGGCGGCCCCGGGCTCACTCGAGGTCGAGCACCGACTCCAGGCCGATCGTGAGGCCCGGGCGGGACACGACCGAGCGCACCGCCAGGAGCACGCCGGGCATGAACGAGGCGCGGTCGAACGAGTCGTGCCGGATCGTCAGGGTCTCCCCCGCGCTGCCGAGCAGGACCTCCTGGTGGGCGACCAGGCCCGCCATGCGCACCGCGTGGACGTGCACGCCGTCGACGGTGGCGCCGCGGGCGTGGTCGGGGTCGTGGGTCGTCGCGTCCGGGCCCGCACCGAGCCCCGCCGCCGCCCGCGCCTCGCCGATCATCTGGGCGGTGCGCGTCGCCGTGCCGGAGGGGGCGTCGGCCTTGTTCGGGTGGTGCAGCTCGACGACCTCGACCGAGTCGTAGAACCGCGCCGCCTGCGCCGCGAACCGCATCATCAGCACGGCGCCGATCCCGAAGTTCGGGACCACCATGACGCCGAGCCCGTCGGTGCCCTCGAGCCGTCCCCGCAGCTCGTCGAGCGCCTCGGTGGTCAGGCCGCTCGTGCCGACGACGCCGTGGACGCCGTGGTCCACGAGCCAGCGGACGTTGTCGGCCACGGCCGCGGGGTGGGTGAAGTCGACGGCCACCTGCGCGCCGGCGTCGGCGAGCGCCGAGATCGGGTCGCCCTCGTCGACGGTGGCCACCAGCTCGAGGTCGTCCGCGCCCTCGACGGCCCGGCACGTCTCGGATCCCATGCGTCCCCGGGCCCCGAGCACTCCGACGCGAATCACTCCGCCACCTCACGCACCTCGTCGGGAAGATCGTCGGCGTCAGCGTAGGGCCCGACGACGGCGGCGGTCACCGGCGTGGTCAACAGCTCGCGGGCGACCGCGGTGACGTCGTCGACGGTCACCGCCTGCACCCGCGCGAGCGCCTCGCCCAGGTCGAGCGGGGCCGCCGGTCCGTCGAGCTCGCGGCGGCCGAGCCAGCTCATCCGCGACGGCGTGTCCTCGAGCCCGAGCACGTACTCGCCCCGCAGCTGCCCCTGCGCGCGGACCAGCTCGGCGTCGGTGATCCCGTGGGCGGCGAGGTCGCCGAGCTGGGCGCGGAGCACCCCGGCCGCCGTCCCGAGCCGCTCCGGCGCGCAGCCGACGTAGACGCTGAGCACGCCCAGGTCGGAGTAGCCGGTGGCCGAGGAGTACACCGAGTACGCCAGGCCCCGGCGTTCCCGGACCTCCTGGAACAGCCGTGAGCTCGTGCCGCCGCCGAGCACGGTGGACAGCACCAGCTGCGCCTCCCACCGCGGGTCGCCGCGGCGGATCGACGGCACGCCCAGCATGAGGTGGGCCTGCTCGGTGTCGTCCTCGCGCACGGAGAGCCGGTCGGCGGGGGTCGGCACGGCGGCGGGTGCGCCCGACCGGGCCGCCGCCGCGGCGGCGCTACCGGTGAGCCGGTCGCCGAACGCGGCCGCGACCGCCTCGAGCACCTCGGCGTGCGCGACGTTGCCCGCCACGGCCAGGACCGACCGCGACGGCACGTAGTGCGCGCCGTGGAAGCGGGCGAGGACGTCGCGGGTCATGTCCCCGACCGACTCCTCGGACCCCACCACCGGGCCGCCCAGCGGGTGGTCGCCCAGCAGGAGGTCGTCGAAGTCGTCGGCGAGCAGGTCCTCGGGGTCGTCGTCGCGGCCCGCGATCTCGGAGAGGACGACGTCACGCTCGAGTTCGACGTCGGCGGCGTCCATGACCCCGTTCAGGACGACGTCGCAGACCACGTCGACCGCGAGCCGGAGGTCCGAGTCGAGCACGTGCGCGTAGAAGCACGTGTGCTCCTTGGAGGTGAACGCGTTGAGATCGCCCCCGACGGCGTCGATCTCCTCGGCGATCTGCCGCGCGGTGCGCCGTGGCGTGCCCTTGAACAGCAGGTGCTCGAGGAAGTGCGCCGCGCCGCGCGCGGCCGGGTCGAACCCCGGCTCGTCGCGCGAGCCGACGTCGACCCACAGGCCGACGGCGGCCGACCGGGCCCCGGCGACGTGCTCGGTCACCACCCGCAGGCCCCCGGGGAGCACGGTGCGTGCCACCCCGGGGCCCGGGTGTTCGGTGGTGACGAGCCCGTCGGCGGGACCGATCAGGCCGGTCAGGAGGACGCCTCCGCGGTGGCCTTCTCGTCGGCGGAGTCGGTCGCCTCGGGCGCGGTGCCGTTCGAGGCGTCCTCCTCCTTGACCGGGAGCAGGCTGATCTTGCCGCGGTTGTCGATGTCGGTGATCTCGACGCGGATCTTGTCGCCGACGTTCACGACGTCCTCGACCTTGCCGATCCGCTTGCCGCCACCGAGCTTCGAGATGTGGACCAGGCCGTCGCGGCCGGGCACCAGCGACACGAACGCGCCGAAGGCGGCCGTCTTGACGACGGTGCCGAGGTAGCGCTCGCCGATCTTCGGCATCTGCGGGTTGGCGATGGCGTTGATCTTGTCGACCGCCGCCTGGGCGCTGGGCCCGTCGGCCGCACCGACGTAGATCGTGCCGTCGTCCTCGATGGAGATGTCGGCGCCGGTCTCCTCGGTGATCGAGTTGATCATCTTGCCCTTCGGGCCGATGACCTCGCCGATCTTGTCGACCGGGACCTTCACCGTGGTGATGCGCGGGGCGAACTCGCTCATCTCGTCCGGCGAGTCGATGGCCTCGGCCATGACGTCGAGGATCGCGAGGCGGGCGCCGCGGGCCTGGGTGAGGGCCTTGGCCAGGACCTCGGAGGGGATGCCGTCGAGCTTCGTGTCCAGCTGCAGCGCCGTCACGAAGTCCTTGGTGCCGGCGACCTTGAAGTCCATGTCCCCGAACGCGTCCTCGGCGCCGAGGATGTCGGTCAGCGCGACGAAGGTGTCCTTGCCGTCGACCTCGCCGGAGACCAGGCCCATCGCGATGCCCGCGACCGGCGCCTTCAGCGGCACACCGGCGTTGAGCAGCGACATCGTCGAGGCGCAGACCGAGCCCATCGACGTCGAGCCGTTGGAGCCGAGGGCCTCGGAGACCTGCCGGATCGCGTAGGGGAACTCCTCGCGGGTCGGCAGGACCGGCACCAGCGCGCGCTCGGCGAGCGCGCCGTGCCCGATCTCGCGGCGCTTCGGGGAGCCGACGCGCCCGGTCTCGCCGGTGGAGAACGGCGGGAAGTTGTAGTGGTGCATGTAGCGCTTCGTCGTCTCCGGGGTGAGGGAGTCGATCGACTGCTCCATGCGCAGCATGTTCAGCGTGGTGACGCCGAGGATCTGCGTCTCGCCGCGCTCGAACAGGGCCGAGCCGTGGGCCCGCGGGATGACCTCGACCTCGGCGGCCAGCGGGCGGATGTCGGTGACGCCGCGGCCGTCGATGCGGAAGCCCTCGGTGAGAATCTTCTTGCGGACGGTCGACTTGGTCAGCGACCGGAACGCCTCGCCGATCTCCTTCTCGCGGCCCTCGAACTTCGGGGCGAGCTCGGTGACCAGACGCTCCTTGACCGCGTCCTGGGCGGCGTCGCGCTCCTGCTTGCCGGAGATCGCGAGCGCCTTGTCGAGCTCGTCGCCGGCGGCGGAGGTCACGGCGTCGAGGACGTCGGACTGGTACGGCGGGAAGGTCGGGTAGTCCTTCGTGGCCACCCCGAGCGAGGTGTAGAGGTTCTGCTGCGCCTCGCACAGCGTGCGCAGGAACGGCTTCGCGGCCTCCATGCCGGCGGCCACGATCTCCTCGGTGGGCGCCTGGGCGCCGCCCGCGACGAGCGAGACGGCCTTGTCGGTCGCCTCCGCCTCGACCATGGAGATCGCGACGTCGCTGCCGTCGGAGGTGATCGAGCCCGCGATCACCATGTCGAACACGGCGTGCTCGAGCTGCTCCCACGTCGGGAACGCGACCCACTGCCCGTTGATCAGGGCGACGCGGGTGGCGCCGACCGGGCCCTCGAAGGGCAGGCCGGAGATCTGGGTGGAGGCCGACGCGGCGTTGATCGCCAGCACGTCGTAGGGGTCGTTCGGGTCCAGGCTCTGGACCGTGACGACGACCTGGACCTCGTTGCGCAGGTTCGCGGCGAACGTCGGGCGCAGCGGGCGGTCGATGAGGCGGCAGGTGAGGATCGCGTCGGTCGACGGGCGGCCCTCGCGGCGGAAGAACGAGCCGGGGATGCGCCCGACCGCGTACATCCGCTCCTCGACGTCCACGGTCAGCGGGAAGAAGTCGAAGTTGTCCTTCGGCCGCTTCGACGCGGTGGTCGCCGAGAGGAGCATCGTCTCCTCGTCGAGGTACGCGACGACGGCGCCGGCCGCCTGGCGGGCCAACCGGCCCGACTCGAAGCGGATCGTGCGGCTGCCGAACGTGCCGTTGTCGAGGACGGCGGTGGTCTCGTGGACACCGGTCTCGGTGTCGACGACGGCCGGGGTGGCGGAGTTCGCCATGGGTGGGTTCCTCCAGAGGGAACGGACTGGCGAGTCCCGCGCCTTCCCACCTGGTGACGTGACCGGTCTTCGATCGAAGCCCCCGGACGCCGGTTCCGGGAGCCACTGTCGAGGACCGGGTCCTCCCCGGGTGGGGCGACGGCGGCGGGGCTCGTGTTCAGGTGTGGGAGTGCAGATCGGGCCGCCCGCGACGTGTCGCGGGCGGCCCGGGGATCAGCGGCGCAGGCCGAGACGCTCGATCAGCGTCCGGTAGCGGTTGATGTCCACCGACGCCACGTACTTCAGCAGCCGGCGGCGGCGACCCACCAGCAGCAGCAGGCCGCGGCGGGAGTGGTGGTCGTGCTTGTGCATCTTCAGGTGCTCGGTGAGCTGGACGATCCGCTTGGTCAGCAGCGCCACCTGGGCCTCGGGCGAACCCGTGTCGGTGGTGTGCACGCCGTACTCGGAGAGGATCGACTTCTTCTGCTCGGTGGTCAGGGCCACGTCGGTGGTGCTCCTCGTGTCTTCGTCGTCGTACCCGGGGCGAGCCCGGTACCGTGTGCCGTCCCGACGGCGGGTGGGCGGCCGATCGAGCCGCTCGCGTGTACCGATCGGTGTCCGGCCGCCACGGACCGCAGCCGGATCGTGGTCGAGTCTACCGGTGACCTCCGACGGCCTCGTCGGCGCCCGGGGGCGCGACCAGCGGGAACTCCTCGATCACCCGGTAGGGCGACCCGCTCGCCACCAGCACGATCGCCCGCGGGGTCCAGCTCGGGCCCGCGTGGGCCTCGAGGCCCGGGGGCACCGACGGCGCGCGTCCCCGGCACCGCGCGACGGTCAGGTGGGCGACGTGGTCGGCGGGGTCGGTGCCGACCGCGCGCAGCAGCGCGTGCCAGGTGTCCCGGTCGTGCGCGTGCACCCCCAGCCACAGCGCCGTGCCGAAGACCCCGGCGCCTCCGCACGCGAGGGCGGGCGCCCGCAGCGGCGCACCCCGCAGCCCGGCGGCCACCGCGTCCGGGTCGGCGTCGGCGTGGAACCGCAGGGTCACGTGCCGCCGCTCGCGGGCGACCGGGCGCCACCGGTCGCGGTCGAGGTCCGCGACCGCCCCGTCGACGGCCGCGTCCACGGCCTCGTCCGGGAGGACCGCGACGAACAGCCGCACTAGATCCCGAGGAGCTTCCGGGTGTTCGCGACGTCGCCGTCCATGGCCGTGATCAGCTCCTCCACCGAGTCGAAGCGCTCCTGGCCCCGCACCCGGGCGACGAACTCGACGCCGACGCGCTGGCCGTAGAAGTCCTCGGTGTGGTCGAGGACGAACGCCTCGACGGTGCGCTGCTGCCCGGAGAAGGTCGGGTTCGTGCCCACCGAGACCGCCGTCGGCAGCTTCTCTCCGTCGCGCAGGAACCAGCCCGCGTACACGCCGTCGGCGGGGACCGCGGCGTGCGCGGTGACCGACACGTTCGCCGTCGGGTAGCCGAGGTCGCGACCCCGCTGGTCGCCCTTGACCACCACGCCCTCCACGCGGTGCGGGCGGCCGAGGGCGTCCGCGGCGGCCTCGACGTCCCCCGCGGCGATGCAGCTGCGGATGTAGGTCGACGAGTAGGTCACCGTGCGCCCCCGATCTCCGTCGGCGACCAGGTCCAGCCCGATCGCCTCGAACCCGAACCGCTGGCCGAGCCGCTCCAGCTCCGGCACGTCGCCGGCGGCGCGGTAGCCGTACGTGAAGTTCTTCCCGACCACCACGGCCGAGGCGTGCAACCGGTCCACCAGCAGCTCGTGGACGAACTCGTCCGGCTCGACGCGCGCGAAGTCGGTGGTGAACGGCAGGACCCAGAAGGCGTCGACGCCGAGCTCGGCCACCAGGTCCGCGCGGCGCGCGAGCGTGGTCAGCTGCGCCGGGTGCGAGCCGGGACGCAGCACCTCGCTGGGGTGCGGGTCGAAGGTGATGAGGGTGGTGGGCAGCCCCCCGAGCTCGCGGGCCCGGTCGACCGCGTACCCGATGAGCTGCTGGTGGCCCCGGTGCACGCCGTCGAAGACGCCGATGGTCACCACGCAGCGTCCCCAGCCCGGGGGGACGCCGTCACGGCCGCGCCAGCGTTGCACGTGCTTCGGGCCTCCCCGCGCGCTGCGGTGTCGTCGGATCGCGCTCAGCCTACGGGCGCACCCGGGGGGCTTCCCGGTGACGGGGGCGGCGTCACCTCCCGGGTGTTCCCGCCGCCGGCTCAGGTCGCGGGCGCGAGCACCAGGACCGGGCGCGCCCGGCCGTCGGAATCGGCGACGAGGCCGATCACGTGCCCGTCGGGGCCGAACACCGCCGTGGTGCCCGGGCCGCCGGTCGGCGGCAGCGGACGCCCGTGGGCGAGGTCGGCCGCTCCGGCGGCGTCGACGTCGCGCCGCGGGAACGCCGTGCCCGTCGCGGCGTCCAGGTCGAGCGAGAGTCCGGCGCGGCTGGCCTCGCCGTCGGCCTCCGCGACCATCTCGTCCACGGTGCGGGCGTGGGCGAGCGTGAACGGCCCGACGCGCGTCCGGCGCAGCGCCGTCAGGTGCCCGCCGACGCCGAGCCCGGCCCCGAGGTCGCGGGCGAGCGCCCGCACGTAGGTGCCCGACGAGCAGTCGACGAGCACGTCGAGGTCCAGCCGCTCCCCCTCGCGGCGGCGGGCCAGCACGTCGAAGCGCCCCACGTGCACCGGCCGCGCGGGCAGCTCGACCTCCTCCCCCGCCCGCACCCGCTCGTACGCGCGGCGCCCGTCGACCTTGATGGCCGACACCGCGCTCGGCACCTGCTCGATGTCCCCGGTCAGGGCGGCCACCCCGGCGTCGACCGCGGCGTCGGTGACCCCGCTCGCGTCCGCCGACGAGACCACCTCGCCCTCGGCGTCGTCGGTGCCGGTGGCGGCGCCGAGCCGGATCGTCGCGAGGTAGGTCTTGGTGTCGAGCGCGAGGTGCCCCAACAGCTTGGTCGCCCGCTCCACACCGAGGACCAGGACGCCGGTGGCCATCGGGTCGAGCGTGCCGGCGTGCCCGACCTTCCGGGTGCCCACGAGGCGACGGGCCTTCCCGACGACGTCGTGCGAGGTCCACCCGCCCGGCTTGTCGACGACGAGGAGGCCGGGCGGCGGAGGTGGGCGGCGGGGGGTGCGGGCGTTCATCGCCGCGGATCCTCCCCTGCCCGCGCCGGGCGACCGGCGTCAGGGGGACACGCGGTCGAACGGGATCGACACCGCGGGCACGGACGGCGGGGCCGGGACGTCCGCCGGTCCGTGCGCCCACACCGGGAGCGCCGCGAGCCACGCGGCGGCGGGCGGGTCGCCGCCGTGCGCGCCCTCCCAGGGCACGGCGAGCCACCCCGTCGTCGTCACGGTGGACGGGGTGCCGGTCCACACGAGCACGACGTGGCGCAGGCCGGGCGCGGCCTCGGGCGGGTCCCGGGGTGCGGGGACCCCGTCGAGGGCCAGCTGTCCGCCGACCGGCACGTAGCCCGCCCCGTTCTCGGCCGCGGCCGCCGCCCGGATCGTCCCGTCCCAGCGCAGGGCACCGAAGACGGGGGCCGCGCCGTGACCCGGCGGCGCCTTCATCGCGTGCAGCGCCACGTGCTCGTGCTCGACGACCAGCGAGTTGCGGGGCGCGCCGATCCGCACCCCGCGACCCGCCCACTCCCCGGCCACGGCGAGCAGCCGGATCCGCAGGTTCTCCGACGACGTGAGCCCGAGCGTGAGCGCCGTGTCCCCCGCGACGGCCGGGTCGTGGCGCGCGACGTTGTGCTCCCACACCGCGGCGACGGCCTCCTCGAGGAGCCCGAGCACCCCGAGGGCCCGCCACCGGTCCCGCACCTCCCGGAGCCACGCCATGGCCCCGGGGTCCCACACCGTCCCGCTCATGACCGCAGGGAAGCACGCACCCCCGACAGTCACCCCCGTCGGCAGGAGACCTACGTCTTCGGGCCACCCGCGACGTAGATGACCTGGCCGGACACGTATCCGGCGCGCTCGTCGACGAAGAAGGACACCATGTTCGCGATGTCCTCCGGGACCCCGACGCGCTGCACCGGGATCTCCTTGGCGCGCGCGGCCTGCCACTCCTCCCAGTCCTGCCCGAGCCGCTCCGCGGTCGCCTTCGTCATCTCCGAGGCGATGAAGCCCGGGGCGACGCAGTTGGCGGTGATGCCGAAGCGGCCGAGCTCGATGGCGAGGGTCTTGGTGAAGCCCTGCAGCCCGGCCTTGGCCGCGGAGTAGTTGACCTGGCCGCGGTTGCCCAGCGCCGAGGTCGACGAGAGGTTCACGATCCGCCCGAACTGCTCGGCGACCATGTGCCCCTGCACGGCGCGGGTCATGAGGAACGAGCCGCGCAGGTGCACGCCCATGACCTGGTCCCAGTCGGACTCGGTCATCTTGAACAGCAGGTTGTCCCGCGTGATGCCGGCGTTGTTGATCAGCACGGTGGGCGGGCCGAGCTCCGCGACGATCCGCTCGACCGCCGCGGTCACGGCGTCGGCGTCCGAGACGTCCGCGCCGACCGCGATGGCCTTCCCGCCGGCCTCGGTGATGGCGTCCGCGGTGCCCTTGGCGGCCGACTCGTCGAGGTCGATCACCGCGACGGCCAGCCCGTCGGCGGCCAGACGCAGCGCGGTCGCGGCCCCGAGTCCGCGGGCGGCACCCGTGACGATCGCGACGCGGGGGGTGGGAGCGGTCATGACAGAGGGACCTCCAGGGACGGGTCGATTCGGCCCCATCCTGCACCCGCTCCATTCCCGACGACGGGTGGGACCGGTCACGCCTGACCGGTCACCATCCACCGGTCCCCGCGCGCCCGCAGGCCCACCCCGACCGCCCGGCCGAGCATGAACAGCGACAGCCCGGCCCACACGCCGGCGAGGCCCCAGCCGAACGCCAGCGACGCCCAGATCGCGGGCAGGAACCCGACGAGCGCGCAGCCGAGCGTGAGCCGGCGCAGGAACGCCGCGTCCGCGGCGCCGAGCAGCACCCCGTCGAGGGCGAACACGAAGCCGGCGACCGGTTGCAGGGCGACGAAGAACCACCACGCGGCGGGGATCGTCGCGAGGACGGCCGCGTCCGGGGTGAACACCCGCGGCAGGACGCCCGCGAGCGCGGCGAACAGGAGGCCCGCGACGACGCCGAGCGCGATCCCGTACCAGGTCACACGCCGGGTGACGGTGCGCGCCGACCCGGCCGCCGACGCCCCGAGGGCCGCCCCGACGAGCTGCTGCGCGGCGATGGCCAGCGAGTCGAGCACCGTCGCCATGAAGGTCCACAGCTGCAGCACGACCTGGTGGGCGGCCACCGACGCCGCCCCGAAGCGCGCGCACACGGCCGTCGCCGAGAGGAAGCACGCCTGGAAGGCGAGGCTGCGCAGCAGCAGGTCACGTCCCAGGCCGAGCTGCGCGCGCAGGTCGGCGGCGACCGGGCGCAGCGTCACCCCGAGGCGGACGCTCTCGCGGACCAGCGCGCCGACGAAGAGCAGGAGCACGATCGTCTGCGCCCCGACGTTGGCGATGGCCGAGCCCTCCAGCCCGAGGCCGACGCCGTGCACCAGGATCGGGCAGACGATCGCGGAGGCCCCGTTGCCGGCCAGCACCACGACGACGGGGGCGCGGGTCGACTGCACGCCGCGCATCCAGCCGTTGCCGGCCATCGCGACGAGGATGCCGGGCGCGCCGAACAGGGCGATCCGCATCCAGTCGACCGCCTCGTCGGCCAGCACCCCGCCACCACCGAGGCCGTCGGCGACCGGCCGGGCGATCAGCTGGCCGATCACGATCACGGCGATCCCCGCGAACAACGCCAGCCAGGTGGCGGCCACCCCCTCGGCCACCGCCCGGTCGCGATGGCCCGCCCCGAAGGCGCGGGCGGCGCGGGCGGTCGTGCCGTAGGCGAGGAAGGTGCCGAGCGACGACACCTGCGCGAGGACGACCGCCCCGACGGCGAGCGCGCCCAGCGGCAACGCCCCGAGCCGCCCGACCACGGCGGTGTCGACGAGCAGGTAGAGCGGTTCGGCGACCAGCACGACCAGGGCGGCCGCGGACAGCGACAGCACCCGGGTCGGCCCGGCGTCGAGCGAGGTGGTCACGGGCTCCCCGACGATGTCGGATGTCCTGTCACTGGGTGCACGCAGTGACGCATTGCCGGCACCGGGAGGTGCTACCCCCGCGGCCGGTCGTCCCCGTCGAGGGACCCGTCGGACCCGGCGGGCTCGTCGTCGAGGTCGTCGTCCTCGTGCGGGGTGCGGTACGGGTCGGCCTCGCCGGCGTAGGTCGCGCCCGCGGCGAGCGAGGCGACCTCCTGGTCGGCGGCCCGCACGCCCGCGAGCAGTTCCTCCATGCGCGCGGCCCCCTCGGGCACGGCGTCGGCCACGAAGGTGATCGACGGGGTGTGGCGCACCCCGGTCTGACGGCCGACCGCGGTGCGCACGACCCCGGTGGCGCTGGCCAGCGCCGCCGCCGAGTTCTGCTGGTCGGTCTCGTCGCCGTAGACGGTGTAGTACACGGTCGCCTCGCGCAGGTCCGCGGTGAGGCGGGCGTCGGTGATGGTGACCAGCTTGAGCCGCGGGTCCTTCACCTCGTGCTCCAGCGTCGAGGCGACGATCTGGATGATCCGCTTGGCGAGGCGCCGGGCGCGGGGTGCATCGGCCATCTCGGGCCATCCTCCAACAGATCAGTCGTCGTGCGGGCCCATCCAGCGGGTCCGCGCGGAGAGCACCTGGAACTCGGGGTGGGAGCTCACGAGGCGCTCGCAGTTCTCGAGCACGTCACCGACGTGCCCGGCGTCCGCGGCCACCACCGCCACGCCGATGAGGGCGCGGCGGTGGAGGTCGAGGTGTCCGGCCTCGGCGACCGAGACCGCGTACTTGCGCCGCAGCTCGGCGACGACCGGTCGCACCACGGAGCGCTTCTCCTTGATGCTCCCGACGTCGCCGAGCAGCAGGTCGAGCTCGAGCACACCTACGAACACGAGATCACTCGCGCGGCTTCTCCCGCATCTCGTAGGTCATGATCTTGTCGTCGACCTTGATGTCGTTGAACGACCCGAGCGTCAGACCGCACTCGTAGCCGTCGCGGACCTCGGTGGCGTCGTCCTTGAACCGTCGCAGCGAGGCGATGGTCAGGTTCTCCGCGATGACGGCACCGTCGCGCACCAGGCGTGCCTTGGCGTTGCGGCGGATGATCCCGTCGGTCACCAGGCAGCCGGCGATCGTGCCGAACTTGGAGGAGCGGAACACGTCGCGGATCTCCGCGGTGCCGAGCTCGACCTCCTCGTAGATCGGCTTGAGCATGCCCTTGAGGGCCGCCTCGATCTCGTCGATGGCCTGGTAGATCACCGAGTAGTAGCGGATGTCGACGCCCTCGCGGTTGGCCAGCTCCGTGGCCTTGCCCTCGGCACGGACGTTGAAGCCCATGACGATGACGTCCGACGCGATCGCGAGGTTGATGTCGCCCTCGGTGATCGCACCGACCCCGCGGTGGAGCACCCGGAGCTGGACCTCGTCGCCGACGTCGAGCTTCACGAGCGCGTCCTCGAGCGCCTCGACCGTACCCGAGTTGTCACCCTTGATGATCAGGTTGAGCTCGTTGGTCTCCTTCAGCGCGGCGTCGAGGTCCTCGAGCGAGATGCGCTTGCGGCGGCTGGCCAGCTGCGCGTTGCGCTCGCGGGCACGACGCCGGTCGGCGATCTGCCGGGCCACGCGGTCCTCGTCGACGACCAGGAACGTGTCGCCCGCGCCGGGCACCGACGTGAAGCCGATGACCTGGACCGGACGCGAGGGCAGCGCCTCGCGCACGTCCTCGCCGAACTCGTCGAGCATCCGTCGGACACGCCCGGAGGCGTCGCCCGCGACCACCGAGTCGCCGACGCGGAGCGTGCCGCGCTGGACCAGGACGGTCGCGACGGGGCCGCGGCCACGGTCGAGGTGCGCCTCGATCGCGACACCCTGGGCCTCCATGTCCGGGTTGGCCCGGAGGTCCAGCGAGGCGTCCGCGGTGAGCAGGACGGCCTCGAGCAGCCCGTCGATGTTGATGTTCTGCCGCGCCGAGATGTCGACGAACATCGTGTCGCCACCGAACTCCTCGGCGACGAGGTTGTACTCGGTGAGCTGCTGACGGATCTTGGCGGGGTTGGCCCCCTCCTTGTCGATCTTGTTCACCGCGACCACGATCGGCACGTCGGCCGCCTGGGCGTGGTTGATCGCCTCCACCGTCTGCGGCATGACGCCGTCGTCGGCCGCGACCACGATCACCGCGATGTCCGTGGACTTCGCACCACGGGCACGCATGGCGGTGAACGCCTCGTGACCCGGGGTGTCGATGAAGGTGATGAGCCGCTCCTGGCCCTCCAGCTCGGTCTCGACCTGGTAGGCGCCGATGTGCTGGGTGATGCCGCCGGCCTCGCCCTCGGCCACCTTCGTCTTGCGGATGGTGTCCAGCAGGCGCGTCTTGCCGTGGTCGACGTGACCCATGACGGTGACGACCGGCGGACGGGCCGCCAGGTCCTCCTCGTCGCCCTCGTCGGAGCCGTAGCTGATGGAGAACGACTCCAGCAGCTCGCGGTCCTCCTCCTCGGGGGACACGACCTGCACGTCGTAGTTCATCTCGCTGCCGAGCAGCTCGAGGATGTCGTCGGACACCGACTGGGTGGCCGTGACCATCTCGCCCAGGTGGAACAGCACCTGGACCAGCGACGCCGGGTTGGCGTCGATCTTCTCGGCGAAGTCGGTCAGCGACGCGCCGCGGGGCAGCCGGACGGTCTCGCCCTTGCCCTTCGGCAGGCGGACACCGCCGACCGACGGCGCCTGCATGTTGTCGAATTCCTGACGCTTCTGCCGCTTCGACTTGCGCCCCCGACGCGCGGGACCGCCCGGGCGACCGAACGCACCGGCGGCGCCACCGCCACGGCCGCGGCCACCGCCGCCGCCGGGACGACCGCGGAAACCGCCCGCGGGCGCGCCGCCACCGCCACCGGGGCCACCGCCACCGGGACGGAAGCCACCGCCGCCACCACCGGGACGACCGCCGCCACCGGGACGACCGCCGGGGCCGCCACGGCCGGGTCCACCGGGTCCGCCACGACCGGGCGCGCCGGCGGGACGGGCCGGCATCATGCCGGGGTTCGGACGGGGCGGCATGTTGCCGGGGGTCGCGCCCCCGGTGCCACCGGGACGCGGCGGACGGTCGCCCGCCGCGGGCCGCTCGCCGTCCCGCGGCGGACGCGGCATCGGGGCCTCGCCGTCACGCGGCGGACGCGGCGGGCGCTCGCCCGAGCCACCACCGCCGGGACGCGGCGCCTGCGGACGGGGCGGGGCCCCGGAGCCGACGCCGAACGGGTTGTTGCCGACGCGCGGGGTCTTCGGACCCGGACGCGGCGCGGCCGGCCGCGGCGCGACCGTGGAGTCGGAGCCGGCGCTCGCGGCGGCGGGACGCTCCTGCCCCGGGCGCGGTGCACCCGGGCGCTGGTCGCGCTGCTCGCCGGGACGACCCTGGCCGGGACGGGGACCGCCCTGACGCTGGTCGCCGCCGCGCTCGACGGAGCCGCCGCGCTGGCTGCCCGGCTTCGGGATGCCGCGCTGCTGGCGGTCGGGGCGGTCGGTGCCGCTCGGGCGCGGGCCGCGGTCGGCGGGGCCGGAACCGGGGCGCGGGCCGGGACGCTCGGCGCCGGGGCGCGGGGCGTCGGACGGCTTCGGGGCCGCCGGACCGGGCGTCGGCGCGGCGGGGGCCGCGGGCGCGGAGGCGGCGGGCGCCTCCGGCGCGGCCGGACCGGGCGTCGGGGTCGCGCCGGGGCGCGGACCGGGCGTCGCCGGGGCCGGAGCCGGGGCGGAGCCGTTGCCGGAGCCGTTGCCGGAGCCGTTGCCGCCGGCGGAGGGGCCGCCGGAGCGGCCACCGGGGCGCGGCCCGCGGGAGGACCCGCCGTTGCCGCCGCTGCCCATCGAGTCGCGCAGCTTGCGCGCGACCGGAGCCTCCACCGTCGAGGACGCGGACTTCACGAACTCGCCGAGGGACTCCAACTGCGAAAGTACCTGCTTGCTGGTGACGCCGAGCTCCTTCGCGAGCTCGTGCACCCGGGCCTTGCCTGCCACTGATCTCCTCATTCTCGAGGTCGGCGGCGTGCCCGCGACCTCGTGTCCTACGCCTGCGCGCTCATCGCGAGTGCTTCACGGCTGGCTCATGGGGGTCGACCTGCTTCCTGGTGTTCCGACCCCGACGGGCGTCGGGGCCTGCGCTCGGGTCGGTCGGTGTCGGCTGCGGCGCGAGCAGTGCGTGCAGGGCGTCGAGGTCCAGCGGCCCCGGGACGCGCAGCGCCCGGGGGAACGCCGATCGGCGCTCCGCGCGGTGCAGACAGTCGGTGTCGGGGTGCACCCAGGCACCCCGCCCCGGCTCGCGACGCCGTGGGTCGGGCACACAGGTCCCGTCCACGGCCACCACTCGCAGCAGTTCCGACACCGGCCCCCGCGATCGGCACCCCACACAGGTGCGCACCGGTCCTTCGATCGGTGGAACCTCGTGGTGAGCCGGACGGGTCCGGGCCATGTCTGACTCTACCGCGTTCTCCCCGCGGCGCCGAAGCCCCGTACCCACCCTCAGGGTGCGACGAGGTCGGACCCGGGCTCGGCGTCCGAGCGGATGTCGATCCGCCAGCCGGTGAGCCGGGCGGCGAGGCGGGCGTTCTGGCCCTCCTTGCCGATCGCCAGCGAGAGCTGGTAGTCGGGCACGACGACGCGGGCCGCGCGGGCCCGGAGGTCGACGACCTCGACCGAGACCACCTTCGACGGCGAGAGGGCGTTGCCCACGAACTCCGCCGGGTCGTCCGAGTGGTCGATGATGTCGATCTTCTCACCGTGCAGCTCGTCCATCACGCCGCGCACCCGCGCGCCCATCGGGCCGATGCAGGCGCCCTTGGCGTTCAGGCCGGGCACGGTGGACCGGACGGCGATCTTCGAGCGGTACCCCGCCTCGCGCGCGATGGCGGTGATCTCCACGGCCCCGCTCGCGATCTCGGGGACCTCGAAGGCGAACAGCTTCCGGACGAGGTTGGGGTGCGTCCGCGACAGCGTCACCGCCGTGCCCCGCGGGGTCCGGCTGACACCGACGACGTAACAGCGCACCCGCTCGCCGTGTTCCAGCTTCTCGCCGGGCACCTGCTCGGCGGACGGGATGACGCCCTCGATCGTGCCGATGTCGACGACCACGACGCCGCGGGCGTTCGCCCGGGCGTCGCGCTGCACGACCCCGGACACGACCTCGCCCTCGCGGGTGGCGTACTCGCCGTAGCTGCGGTCGTTCTCCGCGTCGCGCAGCTTCGCGACCACCACCTGCCGGGCGGTCGTCGCCGCGATCCGGTCGAAGCCCGCCGGGGTGTCGTCGACCTCGCCGACGGTCTCGCCGTCCTCGCCGGTCTCGGGGACGAGCACGCGGATCTCGCCGGAGGTGCGGTCGACCTCGGCGCGGGCACCCGGGGTCTCGTTCCCGGCCTGGCGGTAGGCGGTCAGCAGGGCCGACTCGATGGCCGCGACGACCGTCTCGAAGGCGATGTCCTTGTCGCGCTCGATCGCGCGCAGGGCCATCAGGTCGACCTTCACTGCTGCTGCTCCTTCTCGGTGGGTCCGGCTCCGCCGCGCTGCGCGTCCTTCTGCCGTCGATCGTCCCGCAGGGCCTCGACCTGCGCCTCGGGCGCCGGCTTGAACTCGACCTCGACCCCGGCCCGCTCCACCCGCTCCAGCGGGATCTCCTGCAACCCCTTCTCGACGGCGAGCGTGACCGTCGCGTCGGTCACGGCACCGACCCGGCCCGAGAGCTTCGTGCCGTCGTCGAGGGTGACCGCCACGCGGCGCAGCCACGCCTTCTGCCAGTGCCGCGGCTCGGTGAGCGGCCGGTCGGTGCCCGGCGTCGAGACCTCGAGGGTGTACTCGCCGAGCACCGCCCCCTGCGCCGCCTCGTGGGCGTCGACCGCGGACGACACGTCGCGGCTCAGGGCCGCGACGGCGTCCAGGTCGACGCCGCCGGCGGGCCCGTCGTCGACGGCGGGCGCGTCAGGGGTGTCGACGGTGACGCGGACGACGTGACGGCGGCCGGCGGGCCGCACGTCGAGGTCGTCGAGCACGAAGCCGGCCCGCTCGACGACGTCGGTCACGACGGGCGTCAGGGCGGTCGCGGCGGCACCGGTGGGTGGGCCCACGGGCACGGGTCTGCCTCCAGGACGGGTGAGGGAGCGGTGTCCCCACAGTAGTCCCGCCCTCCGACGCCCCGTCGCTCCGCTCGCCCCGCCCGGCGACTGGCACGATGACCGGTGATGCCGCACCTCTCCCGCCGATCCTTCGTCGTCCTGACGGCGGGTGTGGCCACCCTGGGGGCCGCGGGGTGCGCGCGGGACGACCGGCCGGACGAGCTCGAGGCGCCCTGGACGGCGGCCCGCGCCGACGCCGCGCTGGCCACGGCGGCGGCGGGCGCGTTCCCCGACGCGGCGGCCCGCCTCACCCCCGTCGCCGACGCGCGGCGCACCCACGCCGAGGCGCTCGCGATCGAGATCCGGCGGGCCCGCCCGGACCGGGCGGAGGTGCTCGACGCGCCCCCACCGGCCGTCGGGAACCCGTCGTCCGCGGCGGACGCCGTGGCGGCGCTGACGCGGTCGCTGGGCGCCGCGCGCGACGCCGGGGCCGCCCTCGCCGTCACCACGGCGCGGTACCGGGCGGGGCTCGTCGCGTCGGTCGCCGCCTCCTGCGCGGGCTGGGCGGAGGCGCTCGCGTCGTGAGTGCACCCGTCCCCGACTCCGACGGCGCGCCCGCGGCCGCCCAGGCCGCGCTGGGCGCCGAGCACGCGGCCGTGTGGTGCTGCGGGCTCGCGACCGCCTTCCTGCCCGCCTCGGCCGCCCAGCCGCTCGCGGACGCGGCCCTGGCGCACCGGCAGCGCCGCGACGCCCTGGTCGCCCGCCTCGAGGCGTCCGGGGAGCAGCCGGTGCCCGCCGCGGCCGCCTATGCGACGCCGCGGCCGGTGACCGACGCGGCGAGTGCCGCGGCGCTGCTGGTGACCGCCGAGGACGACGTGGCGGGCGCCTGGCGCGCGCTCCTGGAGCGGACCGACGACCGCGACCTGCGCACCACCGGGGTGGAGGCGATGACCGCCGCGACGACGGTGGGACGGCGCTGGCGGATCCTGGCCGGCGTCACGCCGACGGTGCCGAGCCTGCCGGGGTCGGCGCCGGCCTGAGATCGGCGCCGGCTACCGCAGGCCGAGGGCCGTGCGGGCGAGACGGTCGAGCGTCGACTCCGGGACCCGCGCGCCACCGGTGCCGTCGGTCTCGGTGATGACGACCGTCTCCCCCAGCTGCGTCGACGAGTACCCCGCGCCGGAGAGCCCGGCCGGGGCGCCCGGGTAGCCGCGGCCCTCGCGGAGCAGATCCGCGACGTTGCCCGTGCCCGAGGAGTCGACCAGCGACTTGAGCGCGGCGGCCGACGCGGCGTCGTGCATCTGCACCACCGCCACGGACGCGACCACCGCGGTCCCGTCCGCGTCGCCGGTCCACAGCGCGCGGTCGAGCCGGGTGCAGGGCCGCTCGCGCAGGAACTGCACCGCGAGGCCGTAGGCGTGGCCCTCGCAGGTGGCGTCGGTCGTGACGACCCGCTGGGTCCAGGAGACGCCGTCCACCACCCGGACCGGGTCGGCCGAGATCTCCTCGGGTGCCGCCCCGGTCCCCCGCACGACGAGGACCGCGACGCCGAGCGCGAGTCCGAACGCGGCGACGGCGGCCAGCCCGAGACCGCGCCACGAGGCCATCCACGCGGGCAGCGCCACCGTGCGGCGGGCCCGACGGCGACGGCGGGTGTCGGCGGGGACGCTGCCGAGCCGCGGGGACTCCTCGGGCGTGGCGGGCAGACCGGCCGGGGCCGCCGGCGCCGCGGGCACCGCCGGGATCGGGGTGGTGGTCGGGCGCGCGAGGGGGCCGCCCGGGTTGGAGACGGCGGCGGAGCGCGCCGAGGGGACCGCCCCGGGGGGCAGGGACACCTCGAACCCGGCCGCCGCGAGGTCGGCCGCGTCGGGCACGAACTCGGCGAGCCGCCAGGCGGCGAAGAGCCGGCGCACCTCGGCGGCGTCGAGCACGGTGGGGCCGGACGAGGCGGTCAGCACCAGGGTCGCCGCGGTGGCCACCCCGATCCCCGCGTCCTCGGCCGTGCGCTCCGGGTCGGCCCGGTCGGGCGCGGCGCGGTCGACGACGGGCACGACCTGCCGGGGGGCGGTCGGCGTCGGGTCGGCGAGCGCGAGCAGGCGGTCGATCTCCGCGGCCGCCCGGTCCTGCGAGCCCTGCGGACCCGCGCCACCCGTCGTCGGGACCCCGACCGGGACCCGTACCGCCGCCGGGACGAGGCCGAGGACCCCGTCCGGCCGCAGCACCAGGGCGTCGAGGACGCCGTCCGGGCCGCCGGGCAGGGCCACGGCCACCCCGGGGGCCGTCGGGAGCCCGTCGAGCAGGCGACGGATCCGACGCACGCGCTCCGGTGCGATCCCGTGTCGGGGATCCGGGGCGACGAGGAGCATCCGACCTCCACGATCGGGTGACAGCGGGCGGCGCTCACGGTAGCCCGCGAGATCACGGAAGTGTCACGGACCCCGGTGTGCCCCGCGTGTCACCCGGTCGGCCGACGCCGCTCCCCGATGCGCGCGACCATCGGGGTGAGCGTGCGGGCTGCCACGGGGAGCAGCGACTGCGTCCGGGTGAGCCAGCCCCGCCACCCCGGCAGGACCCGCAGCTCCCGCTTCCCGTCGAGCATCGCGATCCCGGCGGCGACCACCTCGTCGACGCCGAGCACGCGCGGGCCGGTGAAGAGCAGGGCCGACGACGGACGGTCCGACACGGCGCGCAGCAGGTCGGTCGAGACCGCGTCCGGGCACAGCGCGAGGCAGCGGATCGGCCGGCGGGCACCACCGAGCTCGGTGTGCAGGGCCTGGACGTAGGACAGCGCCGCGGCCTTGGACGCGCCGTAGATCGCGAGACCCGGCGTCGGGCCGAGCCCGGAGAGCGAGACGACGTTGAGGATGTCGCCGCGGCGCATGACGTCGACCGCCGCGCGGCAGCCGTGGACGACCCCGAGGGTGTTGATCTCGATCGTCGCGGTCACCTCGGCGTCCGTGGCGTCCCAGACCGGCGCGGTGGAGAGCACGCCCGCGTTGTTCACCCAGACCGTGACCTCGCCCAGGTCGGCCGCGGCGGCGGCCACCGAGCGCTGGGCCCCGGCGTCGCGCACGTCGAGCGGCAGCGCGGTCGACGGGCCGGGCAGGGCCTCGGCGGTGCGCGTGGCGGCGGCGCCGTCGACGTCGGTGACCACGACGTGCAACCCGCGCTCGCTCAGCGCCCGGGCCAGCCCGGCACCGATCCCCCGTCCCGCACCGGTGACGACGGCGACGTCGGTCATGTGGTCCTCCCTCTCCTCCGTGGCAGCGAAGCGTCGTTGCTGTCATCCAGTGGCAGTGGAGCCGCTTCCTCGCGCCGGAGTCTCGCGCACCCGACGTCGGGAGCGCGGACGTAGGCTCGTCGTGATGCGCAGCGAGGAGATCGAGGTCCGCACCGGCGGCCAGGAGACGGTCCGGGACGTCACGGCGGAGTGCGAGCGGTTCCTGCGCGACGCGGGCGCCGAGGACGGGCTGCTGCACGTGTTCGTCCCGCACGCGACCGCGGGGATCGCGGTGATCGAGACGGGCGCCGGGTCGGACACGGACCTGCTGGCGCAGCTGCGCGAGCTCCTCCCCGCCGACGACCGCTGGGGCCACCGCCACGGCTCCCCCGGCCACGGGCGCGACCACGTGCTCCCCGCGCTGGTCGCCCCGTCGATGACGGTGCCGGTGCTCGGTGGCCGGATGGCCCTCGGCACCTGGCAGTCGGTGTGCCTGGTCGACACCAACACCGACAACCCGTCGCGCAAGATTCGTCTCAGCCTGCTCGCGGGCTGAGCGGATCTTGGCATCCTGGAGCACGTGAACACCGACGTCCTCGTCATCGGCGCCGGCCCGGCCGGCTCGTCCGCGGCCGCGTGGGCCGCGCAGGCGGGTCACGACGTCGTCCTCGCCGACGCCGCCGTCTTCCCCCGCGACAAGGCCTGCGGCGACGGGCTGACGCCCCGCGCGATCGCCGAGCTGACGAAGCTCGGGCTCGGCGAGTGGGTCCGTGGCCGCGGGGAGAACCGCGGCCTGCGCGCCGCGGGCTTCGGGCAGCTCCTGACGCTGCCGTGGCCGGGAGGCTCGCTCCCCGCCCACGGGGGCGCGGTGGCCCGGACCGAGCTCGACGCGCGCATCCGGTCGGTGGCGCTCGACCGCGGTGCTGTGCCCGTGGAGGGCCGCCGCGCGGTGGACGTGGAGTTCGCCGGGGACGCGGTGTCCGCGGTCGTGTTCGACGACGGGTCGCGCATCTCCTGCCGGCGGCTGATCGTGGCCGACGGGGCGAAGTCCACCCTCGGCCGCGTGCTCGGGCGGGTCTGGCACAAGGACACCGCCTTCGGGGTCGCGGCGCGGGGCTACATCACGTCCGGCCGCCACGACGACCCGTGGATCTCCTCGCACCTCGAGCTGCGCGGCACCGAGAACGAGGTGCTCTCCGGCTACGGCTGGGTGTTCCCGCTGCACGACGGGTCCGTGAACATCGGCGTCGGCACGCTCGCCACCGACAAGCGGCCCGCCAACGTGCGGCTGCGCTCGCTCATCGCGCACTACGCCGCGCAGCGCCGGGAGGACTGGCAGCTCTCCGGCGAGGTGCGCGACGTCGCGTCGGCGCTGCTGCCCATGGGCGGGGCGGTCTCGGGCGTGGCGGGGCGGAACTGGGCGCTGGTCGGTGACGCCGCGGGCTGTGTGAACCCGCTGAACGGCGAGGGGATCGACTACGGACTCGAGACCGGCCGGCTGGTCGTGGGCCTGCTGCCCGAGGACGACTGGTCGCTCGCATGGCCCGCGACGCTGCGGGAGCACTACGGCTCGGCGTTCTCCATCGCCCGCCGCCTCGCCAAGCTCCTGACGGTGCCGAAGCTGCTGCCGGTCGCGGGCCCGGTGGGCATGCGGTCGAAGGCCCTGATGACGGTGGCCCTGCGGGTGATGGGGAACCTCGTCACGGAGGAGGACCACGACGTGGTCGCCCGCGCCTGGCGGTTGGCGGGCAGGGCGTCGCTGCGCGCCGACGAGCTGCCGCCTTTCCCGGCCGCGGACCTGCGCACGCCGGTCGCCGCGGGCTGATCCCGACGGCGGCGTCTCGCGGAGGGTCGAGCCGCGTCCTTCGCGACGAAGCGTGACTGTCGGACCCTCGTACTAGTGTTCGAATCATGCCGCAGGACCTGCCGTCGGACCCCCGTACCGAGCTGGCGACGATGCTCGCCGACTCGGGTCTGCCGCTGCTCGCGCGCGCCGTCGCGGCGGGCGCCGTCAGCGGCCCCGGCGTGCGCGCGGTACTCGACTGCCTGGCCTCGCTGGCCGCCGACGGCCACGACGACGGCGCCCTGGCGGAGGCCGAGGAGTTCCTGACCGCCATCGCCGCGGCCACCGACCCGGCACATGTCGCGCGGGAACTGCGCGTGCACTGCGACGAGGTCCTGCGGCCGCACCTCGACGAGACCGGCACCGACGAGCTGGACGACGACGAACTCGACGACGAACTCGACGACGAGCTCCGGTTCGAGGAGCCCGCCGCCGTCCGGCCCGCGATCGCCACGGCTCGGCCCGACGCGCCGGCATCCGCCGAGGCCCACGACGAGCTGCGCCACGACGAGCTCGCACCCGCGACCGACGGGCCCGCGCCCTGTGCGCCCGTCCCCGTCGCCGACGTCGGACCGCACGAGCGCGGGCCGCTCCGACTGCCCGTCGTCCGCGGTCGACCTGCTGCCGGACGGCTCCGGCGTCGACGCCCGGTGCGCCCGATCGCACGCGAGAGCCCCGGCGCCCACCTCGACCCAGGGCTGCGCCGGCCAGGGTCCCTGCCCACCGGATCGTCGGTCGCCGACACCCATCGGTGCCGCCGGGTAGGGCGGGCACCCCCACCGGAACCCGCCCCCGCCACCGGTGCGCGGCACGTCCGCCCACCCCCGCCGGTGCCGGGTCAGGGCGTGATGACGACCTTCAGCGCCAGGTTCGCCGCGGCGTTGCCGAACACGTCGTACGCCTCGTCGATCTGGTCGAACGTGAACGAGTGCGTCCCCATCTTCTCGGCGGGGATGCGTCCCGACGCGACCATCTTGAGCAGGGTCGGGATCGACACGGTGTCGACCAGGCCCATCGTCAGGGTCACGTTGGCGATCCACATGTCCTGCATGGGGATCTCGACCGGGGTGCCGTGCACGCCGACGTTCGCGATCGTCCCGCCGGGCCGCACGAGCGAGGCCGCGGTCAGCAGGGTCTCCGGGTAGCCGACGGCCTCGATCGCGACGTCGACCCCGAGTCCGTCGGTCAGGCCGACCACGTCGGAGACCGTGCCCGGGCCGACCTCGACCGCGTCGGTCGCGCCGAACTCGAGGGCCTTCTCGAGCCGGAACTTGTTGGAGTCGATGGCGATCACCTTGGAGGCGCCCCACAGACCCGTCGTCAGGACCGCGGAGAGCCCGACCGCCCCGGCCCCGACCACCGCCACGGTGTGGCCGGGTCGGACGCCGCCCGCGAGCACGCCGACCTCGTACCCGGTGGGCAGCGAGTCGGCCAGGAAGATGGCCTGCTCGTCGGTGACCTCCGGCGGCACGATGTAGAGGGAGGTGTCGGCGTAGGGCACGCGCACGTACTCGGCCTGCGTGCCGTCGATGAGGTGGCCGAAGATCCAGCCGATCCCGCCGACGGTCTGGCAGTGCGACGGCATGCCGCGCTGGCAGTACTCGCAGCGCCCGCACTTCGTGATCGCCGGGACGAGGACCCGGTCGCCCACCGAGAACCCGCGGACCGCGCCGCCGACCTCGGTCACCGTGCCGACGGCCTCGTGCCCGAGGATGCGGCCGTCGGTCACCGCCGGCACGTCGCCCTGCAGGATGTGCAGGTCGGTGCCGCAGATGGTGGTGGTGTCGACCTTGACCACGACGTCGGTGGGTTCGACGATCGCGGCGTCGGGAACGTCCTCCCACGCCTTCTGGCCGGGTCCGTGGTACACAAGGGCCTTCATCGCGACCTCCGCTGGTTCGCCCGCTGAGCGTCCTCGACGCTATGGCGTGGGCCACAGCCCGACTGTCCGATTCCGGGACACTCCGCGACGGCCGTCCGCGGGCCCACGAGGGCAGGTGTCCCGCAGGCGGGACGGACCGGGGCGGCGCGTCAGGCGATGTAGCTGATCCCGAAGGCGTCGATCTTGCGGTAGAGCGACGAGCGCGCGATCCCGAGCATCGCGGCGGCCTTGTAGCGGTTGCCACGCGTCTCGTAGAGCGCGTGGATGATGGCGTCGGCCTGCGCGGTCTCGAGCATCGTCAGGCGCGGCGCGCTCGTGAAGCACAGCGCCGGCAGGTCGGGCGGCTGCACGATGCCGACCGGCTTGCGCGCGACGACGTAGCGCAGCACGTCCTCGAGCTCGGCGATGTTGCCGGGCCACGCGTAGCCCTCGAGCACCCGGACGACCTGGTGGGAGAGCCGCACCGACCGGCCGCCGCTGGTCGAGCGCAGCACCGCCTGCGCGATCCCGGCGAGCTCGTCGGTGCGGTGGCGCAGGGCGGGGACACGCACCGTGTCGTGGAAGTGGCGCAGGAGCAGGCCGTACGGACGCCCGGCGTCGACCGCGCTCGAGTCGAGACAGCCGACGACCACCACGCGGCCGGGCATCGCGGTCAGCGGGCGGAGCGCCTCGTCGAGCCGGCGGGCCGCGACCGGGGTCAGGGCGTGCACCTGGTCGAGCAGCACCAGGTGGGCGTCGGCGCCGGCGGGGTCGAGGCGCAGGTCGTCGACCGGGCCGGAGCAGTCCACGGTCGTCGACGTACCGCGCGGGAACAGCGAGAGGAAGCGTTCGCGCGCGAGGGTCCGCTTGCCCACCCCGGTCTCGCCCACCAGCAGTAGGTGCCGCCGGCGGCCGAGCGCGGCGGTGGCGTCGCGGCGCATCCGGTCGTAGGGCCCGAACAGGTCCTGCGTCGCGCGTCGCCGCGCCTCCTCCCCCGACGTCGGGTCGCGGCGCAGGTCCGCCGCGAAGTCCCGCCGGGCGGTGGGCGCGACGTGCGAGCCCTGCCGGCGCCGCGCCTCGCGTGCCGCGACGCTGACCCGCCCGGCGCCCGCGTGCACCGCCACCGGGCCGCCCGCCAGGACCGCGCCGAACAGTTCGCCGTCCTCCCCGCGGATCTCCCGCAGGTCGACCTCGGCGCACGTCCCGGACGGCAGGTCGAGGTGGCGGGGGCCGCCGGTCTCGTCGAGCAGGACGCAGGCGGTGAGCGTGTCGCCGAGGGTGCGCCGGTCGGCGTCGGGCAGCCCGGCCACCTCGCGGCCCAGCCAGGTCTCGTCGCCGGTCGCCGCGACCACCCACGGCACGCCCTCCGCGCGGAGGGCGGACATCGCGTCGTGGACGGCGAGCACCCGGCGGCGCCGGTCGCGCTCGTCGTGGTCTGCCACGGCGTCGGCGAGCAGCCGGGCCACGGCGGGCGGGGCGGGGTCCCCGGCGTGCGCGACCAGCACGATTCCGCCGCCGACGACCGGGGCGGCCGCCTCCCGGAACACCCGCCAGGCGGGGTGGAGGTGTTCCGGGCCCTCGACGAGCACGGTGCGGCGCAGGCGTCCGCCGACCGCCGCCGCCGTGGTCCCGACGGACTCCTCGTCGCAGCGGTGACCCGGCACGAACCCGGCCGCGTCGAGGAGTTCGCCGAGCGCCGGGTCGGTGTCGTAGCGCACCCGGACGACGCCGTCGTCACCGACGAGCGCGACCGACCACCCCGACCCGCCGTTCTCGCGGGCGAACCGGTGCAGGACGGCGTCGGCGGCCGCGACGAGCGGGCCGCCGTCGTGGTGCCCGACGAACGGGGGGTCCGCCGGGACGGTGGGCGAGCGCTCCCAGGACGCCACGATCTCCTCGCGGACGACCCCGTCGGGCAGCGCCGCCCGACCGCCGCGCCGGAAACGTTCGCGGGCGGCGTCGAGCACGCGGGCCGCCGTCACACCCCCGGACGCTAGGCCGCGCCGCGGTGCGCGGGCCAGAAAGCGGACGGGTCGGCAGACCCTGCACGCGGGTGGTCAGGCCGCGGGGTCCCACGGCGGCATCGGCTCGCCCGACTGCGCGGCGGCGAGCCGGGCGAGGTACCACGTCCAGCCGGCGGCGAGGTCCTCGCGCGCGACGGTGCCGTCGAGGCGCTGGGTGAGGACGAGCTCGGTGCCGTCGCCGTGCGCGGAGAGCGTGACGTCGAGGTGCCACGAGTCCGAGCCGGACGGGAGGTCGACCACGAGGCGGTGCGGGGGCTCGCAGACCTCGATCACCACGTCGACCGGATCGTCGACCGCACCACCCGCGTCGACCTCGCCCGTCACGGTGAGGCGGACCGTGCCGGTCGCGGGGTCCCCGGTCCAGGTGCCGAACCAGCGCCCGAGTCGGTCCGACTCGGTCAGGGCGGACCAGATGTCCTCCACCGGGTCGGGGTAGGTCCGTCGGACCACGAGGTCCTCAGCCGGTGCGGTCATGGTCGGTCTCCTCGGGGGTGTTCCGCCGGGCGCGCCGGCCGCGGCGCACCTCGGTGTCCAGGGCGTCCAGCCGCGCGGCGGGACCCGCCGTCGGGACGGACTCGGCCGCGAGCGCCGCACGGGCCAGCCCCTCGGCGCTCGTCACCTCGTCGAGGGCCAGGGCGACCGCGCCGTGCAGGGCGGCGTCCGACCCGTGCACGGCGTCGCGCACCGGCGGCGGCGCGTCCCGGCGCCAGCTCATCAGGCCCGCCCGGTAGGTCTCGTCGAACGCCGCGCCGCGCAGGCGCGGGGCGAGGCCGCCGAGGACGACGACGTCGGGGTCGTGCGCGTTGACCAGGCCCGCGAGGCCGCGACCGAGCGCCGCCGACGCCCCGGACACCGCGGCCGCGGCGGCGGGGTCGGACCGGTCGAGCACCGTCGCCGCGAACGTGCGCGGGTCCGTCGGCGCAGGTACGCCGAGGCGGCGGGCCAGGCCGTACCCGTCGACCTCGGGGCCCCAGCAGCCGCGCGCCCCGCAGGCGCAGACCACCGCCGGGTCGCCGAACGGCAGGTGCCCGAACTCCCCCGCGGCCCCGTGCGCCCCGGTCTGCGGGCGACCGTCGATGAGCAGCGTGCCGCCGAGGCCGACCTCGACCAGCACCGTGAGCGCCGTCCCCACGCCCGCCGCGGCCCCCGACCGTGCCTCGGCCAGCCCGGCGAGGGTCGCGTCGTTGCCCTGCAGGACCGGCAGCGACCCGGTCCCGGTGAGCCGCGCGAGGTCCAGCGTCGTCCAGTCGAGCTCCCCGGAGCGGACCACGCGGCCGTCGGCGAGCGGCGCCGGGAACGACACCGCCAGCGCCAGCGCGCCCCGGGCGCCGACGGCCCGGGCCACCTCCTCGGGGCAGGCGCGGGCCCGCCGTCCGGAAGCCACCACCGTGGGCACCCCGTCGAGTCCCGCGACGCCGAGCCGCCAGTCCTCGTGCCGCAGGTCCAGCCCGAGCACGGTCGGCCCGTCGGGAGCGGGCACGAGGCGCGTCGTCGGGCGGCCCCGGCCCGAGACCGGCGCCCGCTCCTCCTCGACCCAGCCGGCGGCGCGCAACCGGGCCACGGTCTCGGTGGTCGTGGCGCTCGACAGCCGCAGCTCGTCGGCGAGGGCGACCCGCGTCAGCCCGGGCGCGCACCGGACCGCGTCCAGCACGCGGGCCGCGGTGCGCCAGCGGTCGACCGCGGCGCGACCGGGTTCACACCGGGATCCGGGGTCGGGACCCGTCGTCGGGAACACACGACCATTATGCTCGGTTGGCGAGAAAAAGCGACCACGAGATGAACGGAGGGGTGATGACGCCGGACGCGGTGCTGTTCGACATGGACGGCACGCTCGTGGACTCCGACGCCGTCGTCGAGCGGGTGTGGCGCGCGTGGGCCCGCGAGAACGACGTCGACGAGGACCTCGTCCTCGCGACGATGCCGGGTCGCCCCGCCGCCGACACCGTCCGTGCGCTGCGCCCCGACCTGGACGCCGAGGCGCACGGCCGCGCCCAGCTCGAGCGTGAGTACGTCGACCTCGACGGCGTCGTCGCCGCCCCCGGCGCCCACGAGCTGCTCGTCGCGCTCGCGCGGGCCGAGGTGCCCTGGGCGGTCGTGACCAGCGCCGACACCCGGCTCGCCGAGCTCCGCCTCGGCGCCGCGGGCATCACCCCGCCCCTGCTCGTCACCCGCGACCTGCTCACCCACGGCAAGCCCCACCCCGAGGGCTACCTGCGGGCCGCCGAGCTGCTCGGCGTCGACCCGACCCGCTGCCTCGTCGTCGAGGACACCGCCACCGGCGCCGCCGCCGGGAAGGCCGCCGGCGCGCGGGTCGCCGGACTCAAGGGGATCGACGCGGATCTCCCCCTCCCCAGCCTCACCGACCTGTTGGAGCTGACGCGATGAGCGCCGTCCTCGAGCACACGACCGGCGACACCCGCCGTCGTTCCGTCCCCACCGGCGTGAGCCTCGCCGCGCTGAGCCTCGGCGGGCTCGCCATCGGTACCACCGAGTTCGCCAGCATGGGCGTGCTGCCCGGCTTCGCCGCCGATCTCGGGGTCTCCGTCCCGACGGCGGGTGTGGCCATCAGCGCCTACGCGCTCGGCGTCGTCGTCGGCGCCCCGCTGATCGCGATCGCCGGCGCCCGGTGGGCCCGCAAGAAGCTGATCGTGGCCCTCGCGACCGCGTTGGTGGTGTTCAACGCGCTGTCCGCGCTCGCGCCCGCGTTCCTGCCGTTCGTGGCGCTGCGCTTCCTCGCCGGGCTGCCGCACGGCGCCTACTTCGGCACGGCCGCGGTGCTGGGGGCCGCGCTGGTCGAACCCGCCCGGCGGGCCCGCGCCCTGGCCGCGGTGATGCTGGGCCTGACCATCGCCAACATCGTCGGCGTCCCCGCCGCGACCTGGCTCGGCGAGACGTTCGGCTGGCGGTCGGCGTACCTCGCGGTCACGGTCATCGCGGTGATCACCGTCCTCGCGGTGACGTTCCTCGTGCCCGATGCCGCGTCCGCCCAGGGCGGCAGCGTCCGCGGCGAGCTCACCGCGCTCACCCGCCCGCAGGTGTGGCTCACGCTCGGCGCGATCAGCGCGGGCTTCGGCGGCCTGTTCGCGGTGTACAGCTACATCAACCCGATCCTGACGAACCAGGCCGGCGTCGACGCGGGAACGGTCCCGCTGCTGCTCGGGGCGTTGGGCGTCGGGATGACGGTGGGCAACGTCGTCGGCGGCCGGCTCGCCGAGCGGGCGCCGCGCGCCACCATCGCGGGCGCGCTCGGGATCTACACGCTGGTCCTCGTGGCGTTCGTGTTCGCCGCCCACCAGGCGCTGACGGCGACCGTCGGGCTGTTCCTGCTGGGCTTCGTCGGGATGTCGGCCGGTCCGGCGCTCATGGGCCGGCTCATGGACTTCGCCGCCGACGGCCCCTCGCTCGCCGCGGCCAGCTTCCACTCGGCGTTCAACGTCGCCAACGCGATCGGCGCCGCCCTCGGCGGGGCGGTGCTCGCCGCGGGCCTCGGCTACGACGCCCCCGCCCTCGTCGGCGCGGTGCTGCCGCTGCTCGGACTGGTCGTGTTCGGCGTCAGCGTGGCCCTCGAGCGCCGGGCCTGAAGCCGGGCGGATACCCCGCCCGACCCGGCGTCAGGCGGGGTCGTCCGGGTGTCCTCCCCCGGGCCGTCGTCCCTCTCCGCGAGCCCGTGATCGTCCGTCGGAGCGGTCCTGGTGCTCCTGGCGGGTGGGCCTTCCCGACGACGGGTCACACGGCTCCGACCTGCGCCGACACTTCCCGGCCGGGAGATCGGGGGCACGCGTCGCGCCCCGACCCGGCGTCGGGAAGGAGCGAGCGGTGCGAGTGGTGGTGCGCAGGAACCCGGCTCCCCCACGGACGCGGTACCGACCGCGTCACCGGCGGCGCCGGTCGCGCGCGGCCGGGATGCTCCTGGCCGCGGTCGTGGCGGCGGGCGCGGTGCTCGGGGTGGCCGGGGTCGCGACGGTGCTCATCCTCGGGACCGCCACCGACCCGACCGGCGCGGTGCGCCCGGCCGTGCCCGAGGGCGCGACCCCGCCCGGGCCGGCCGTCGCGGCGGTGACGACGACGCTGCCGGTGCCGGGCGACCCGGGTGCACCGCCGGTCGTGGCGCCGGTGGCCGGGTCGGCGGTCGTGCCGCCGGGGGCGTCCTGGAGTGCCGCGGCGCCGGAGTCCGCGCCGGGCGCGGCGTCCGGCGGCGCAGCGGCGTCGTCGCGGGTCCGGGGCTCGTCGTCCGGGGGCTCGGCGTCCGGGGGCTCGGCGTCGGGGGGCTCGGCGTCGGGGTCGTCCGGGGGCTCGTCGTCCGGCGGCGGGTCGTCCGGGTCGACGGCGTCGTCGGGAACGGGTGGATCGTCGGGCAGCCCGAAGCCGACGGGCGGATCCGGGTCCTCCGGCAGCGGTTCGTCGGGCGGCTCCTCCGGCTCCGGTGGCTCCTCCGGTGGCGGACTGAAGGTCTGCGCGAAGGTCGTCGCCGGGGTGTGCGTGGGCGTCGGCTGAGCCCGCGCCCCGCCCGACGGTGCCGCCGTTCCTGTCACTGGGTGCACGCAGTGACGCACTGCCGGCACCGGGCGAGCGGCTCAGGCGCCGCCGGTCAGCGCCGACACCACGTCGTCGACCGGCACCTCGCGCCGCTCGCCCGACCGGCGCTCGGTCACCTCGACGACGCCGTTCGCCAACCCGCGCCCGACCGTGATCGAGGTCGGCATCCCGAGCAGCTCGGCGTCGGCGAACTTGACGCCCGGGGAGGCCTTGCGGTCGTCGAGGAGCACCTCGAGGCCCGCCTCGGCGAGGCCGGCGGCGATCGTCTCGGCGGCGGCGCGCTGGGCGTCGTCCTTCCCGGCGATCACCAGGTGCACGTCGAAGGGCGCGACCTCGCGGGGCCACACCAGGCCCTTGGCGTCGGCGTGCTGCTCGGTGATCGCGGCGACCGCACGGGAGACCCCGACGCCGTAGGAGCCCATCGTCACCGTCGTCCGCTTGCCGTCGGCGCCGAGCGCCTCGAGCCCGAGCGCCTGCGCGTACTTGCGGCCGAGCTGGAAGATGTGGCCCATCTCGATGCCGCGGGCGGCGACGAGGGTGCCCGCCCCGTCGGGCGACGGGTCGCCCTCGCGGACCTCGGCCGCCTCGATCGTGCCGTCGGGGGTGAAGTCGCGGCCGCAGACCAGGTCGAAGACGTGCCGCCCGGGCTCGTCGGCGCCGGTGACCCAGGCGGTGCCGGTGACGATGCGCGGGTCCACGAGGAAGCGCACGCCGTTCTTCTGCAGGCCGACCGGGCCGATGTAGCCCTTGGTCAGGAACCGGTTGCGGGCGAAGTCCGCGTCCTCGAGCAGCGCGACCTCGGCGGGCGAGACCGCCGCCTCGAGCCGCTTCATGTCGACCTCGCGGTCGCCGGGGACGCCGACGCCGAGCAGCTGCCACTCGTCCGACCCGGGCAGCCGCGTCTTGACCATGACGTTCTTCAGCGTGTCCGCCGCGGTGTAGTCGCGGTCCGGGGCGATCTCCCGCGCGACGGCGACGAGCGACTCGATCGTCGGGGTGTCGGGGGTGTCGTGGACGACCGCCTCGGGCTTGTCGTCGATCGACTGCTCCGGAGGCGGCGTCGTCGTCACCGCTTCGACGTTCGCGGCGTACCCCGACTCGAGGCACCGCACGTAGGTGTCCTCGCCCGCCTCGCAGGGCGCGAGGAACTCCTCGGAGGCCGACCCGCCCATCGCGCCCGACATCGCCGACACGATCTGGATCTCCAGCCCGAGCCGGTCGAAGAGCTTCTGGTAGGCCAGCCGGTGGGCGGCGTAGGACTCGGCGAGTCCCTCGTCGGTGAGGTCGAAGGAGTAGGAGTCCTTCATCGTGAACTCGCGGCCGCGCAGGATGCCCGCTCGGGGACGCTCCTCGTCCCGGTACTTCGTCTGGATCTGGTAGAGCGTCACCGGGAAGTCCCGGTACGACGACGTCTCCCCCTTCACCATCAGCGTGAAGAGCTCCTCGTGGGTCGGCCCGAGGAGGTAGTCGGCCTGCTTGCGGTCCTTGAGCCGGAAGAGCGTGTCGCCGTACTCGGTCCAGCGGCCGGTCGCCTCGTAGGGCTCACGGGGCAGCAGCGCGGGGAAGTGGACCTCCTGCGCGCCGATCGCGTCCATCTCCTCGCGCACGATGCGCTCGACGTTGCGCAGCACGCGCACGCCCAGCGGCAGCCAGGAGTAGATGCCGGGCGCGACCCGGCGCACGTACCCCGCGCGCACGAGCAGCTTGTGGCTGGTCACCTCGGCGTCGGCCGGGTCCTCGCGCAGGGTGCGCAGGAACAACTCGGACATGCGGGTGACGCCTCGTGCCATGCCCGGAGCCTACTGACGGCCCGCCACCGGGATTCGCCAGCGGGGTCAGACTGCTCGTCATGGTGCGGCTCGTGGTCGTGGCGGTGGCCGTCCTGCTCCTCGCGAGCTGTGGTGGGGCCCCGACGGTCGCGACGACCGCCGCGCCGGTCGCGCCCGCCCCGGTCCCCACGACGCCGACCGCCGTCGCCTGGCGGTGGACCGCGCCGACCCCGCTGCACGCCGTCGTCCGGGCGGGCGCCGGGGTGGTGGTGGCCGGCGACGACGGGGTGACCGCCCTCGACGGGGTCACCGGCACCGAGCGCTGGCGGTCCGCCCGGCCCGGGCGGCTGCTCACGCTCGCGCAGGCCACGCCCGACGGCGGGTCGCTGGTCCTCGGGCACGACGACGGGTCGGTGACGGCGCTCGACGCGGTCACCGGCGTCGAGCGGTGGACCGACGAGGTCGACGGCGAGCCGGTCCCGACCCTCACGGACGCCGTCGTCGTCCTGGTCCGCACCCGCGGGGCGGGCGCCGAGCAGGTGGCCCGCGACCTGCGCACCGGCGATGAGCTCTGGACACGCTCGACCGGCCCGGGCTGCGAGCAGCGCACCGTCGCACCGCAGTGGTCGGCCGGGGTGGTCCCGGTCGCGGAGTGGTGCGCGGGCCGCACCGTGCTGCGCGGGCTGGACGAGCGCACCGGCGTGGAGCGGTGGCGGCTCGACGCGGGGCCCGCCGGGAGCGCGGGCGGAGCCGGCCTGGCCTCCGCGACCGACGGGAGCCTCGTCGTCGTGACGGGCCCGGAGCCGCGGCTGCTCGTCGACCCGCGGACCGGCGCCGTGCGGGCCCGGGTGCCGCGGACCGCGGGGTCGCCGCTGCTCGGCGACGGGGAGCCGCGGGTGGAGCTGCTCAACCGCATCGTGCCCGCCGTCGCGCGGCTCGACCCCGCCACCGGGACGGCGGTGCCCGCACCACCCGCACCGTGCGCGCAGCCGAGCCTGCTCGCACTGGCCGGGTCGACCGTGCAGGCGTGCGGCAACGACCCGGACGGGCTGGGCGACCCCGTGGTCGTCGACGGCCGACCGCCGCTCGACCTCGGCGAGCTCGCGCCCGACGACGGGCGTCCGCTCGGCCGACCGGACCGGGTGCCCGAGGACCCGGTGCTCGTGCCCGCACCGGGCGCGGTCGTCGTCGCGAACCGGTCGACCCGGTCGGTCGTGGTGGGACTGCGGTGACCTACTGGTAGGTGACCAGGTCCGGCGGCGGCGTCAGGGCGAGCGCCTGCTGCGGGGTGAGGGTCGGGGTGTCCTCGTCGATGAACAGCTTGAACCCGAGGTGGAGCTGCTGCGGGCGCTGCAGTTCCTGGTACTTGCCGATCTTGTTCGGCGGCGCCCCGAAGCCGTCGATGTGCTGCACGACGGCGAGCTGCGGCGGCGTCTGCAGCCGCTCCGGGTTCGTGATCATGTTCGGCGTGAACTGGTGCAGGACGAACAGCTTCTGCGGCAGGTTGTTCGTCGTGACGAGGTTCGCCAGCCAGGACGACACCTGGTTGACCTCGTCCGCACTGACCGTCCCGATGGTCTTCCCGGGCACCTGACCGGGCGGCATGCGCCACTCCGGATCGAGCGCGAGGCCGACGTCCGGCTCGCGCAGGAGGGCCTCCCACGGCCTGACGGCGGTCATGAAGTCCGCCCGCCCGGGCTGGATGTCGATGATCATGACCTGCTGCTTCGCGCGGGCCGCCTCGAGGTACTGCCGGGCCTCGGCCTGGTCGATGTCGCTGTGGTACGTCCCGTCGGGCCCGGGCGTGCTGTTGGCGATCGAGACGATCAGCTCCATCGCGGGGAGCACCGTCTTCCCCGGGGTCGCGAACGGCGCCGCCGCGGCCTCGAGCCGGGTCGCCGCCTCGGCGGGCGAGCCCTCGCCGAGGACGCCGAGCGCGTCGGTCCCCGCCGTGCCGTAGTAGGCGACGACCCGGTGCTGCGGGAAGAACGTCGTGCCGCCGCGCGGGAGCTGGGGCACGGGTGGCGGCGCGGGCGGGGCCGCGGTGTCGGCGGGCACCGTCAGCGCGGGCTCCCCCACCGCCGCGCGCGGCGGCGTCGAGCCGCCGGCGTGATCGGTGATCAGCGCGACGAGCCCCAGGAAGGCCGCGAGCACGAGCGCGGCGAGCACGAAGGCGAACAGCACCCGTCGACGACGACGCCGGTCCCGCACGAGTCCGGGTCGCGGCTCGGTCGTGGGGCGCGGCTCCTCGACCGGCGAGATCACGTCGGTCCGCTCGGACGGCGTGATCTCGGTGCGCTCGGACGCCGACTCCGGCTCGGCGGTGGCCGGGGTGGTCGCCTTCGCCGCGACCGGGGCCGCCGCGAGGTCGGCCTTCCCGACGGCGGGTCGGCTCGGCGTCGTCGGCGCCTCCGCGATCCGCGCGGAGGGCTCCCCGGTGTTCTCGGTGTTCTCGGTGTCGGCGCTGGGGGCGGTCGACGTCGACGGGCGGTCGGTGTCGATCTCCTCGCGCGGCCGGTCCGTGGAGGGAGCCGGTGTCGCTTCAGCCGGGGCGGCCGGTGTGGCGGTCTGCGCCGTCGTGGTCCGGCCGCGGTCGTCGCGGCGGTGGTAGCGGCCGGCGATGGCGCCCGCGACCGCACCGACACCGGCCGCAGCGGCCCCGAGGACGGCGCCGCCCTTGCCCGGACCGCGTCGCGGCGACTCGGTCGGCGCGGTGTCGACCCGGTCGATGACCTCGGTCCCGCGCTCGTCGGCGGCCGCAGGCGAACCCGTTCCGGCCGCACCGCGTCGCGGCGACTCGGTCGGCGCGGTGTCGACCCGGTCGATGACCTCGGTGCCACGTTCGTCGGTGGCCGCGGGCCGAGCGGCAGCGGCCGGACCGCGTCGCGACGACTCGGGCGCGGCGTCGGCCTTCGTGCCGCGCTCCCCGGCGCCCGCCGAGGCGGCGGCTGCGCCTGCGACTCCCGCGGCAGCGGCGGTCCCGGCGGCCGCCGCGGCTCCACCCGGTCCGCCACGCGGCGACCGGGCCTGCGCGGTGTCGGCCTTCGGCGTCGTGGGGGGCGTCGAGGCACCACGCTGCTCGGGACGGGCCGGGGCGGAGCCGGTGGTCCGTACCGTGTCGGGCTCGGTGGGGCGCGGGCGGGATCGCTCCGTGGTGCCGCGCGACGTCGCGGCGCGGCCCGACGGGACGGTGTCCTGCTCGCGCGGCGTGGCCGGGGCGTCGTCGGGCGACGGCGTGAGGCCGGGCGTGCGCCACGGTGGGGTGCGCGGAGGGACGACGGTGTCGGCCCCGGCGGCCGCCTCGTTCCCGGTGTCGGAGTCGGCCTCGTCATCGGGGTCGGCGTCGCGCGTCGGGGCGTCGGGTGGAGCGGTCGGGCGCTTCCAGGGGGCGGGCGAGGCCGGGGCGGAGGTCGTCGTCGAGCGGACGCGGTTCCACAGCGACGGGCGCGGCGCAGGCGCGGACGACGGAGCCTGCGCGGACGACGGAGCCTGCGCGGACGACGGAGCCTGCGCGGACGACGGAGCCGCGGCGTCGGTCGGCGCACCGTCCGGTCGGGTCGGCGGGCCGGACTCGTCACGCCCGGAGTCGGGGCGCTCGTCGGAGGTCGGGGTCGGCTCGCTCGTCGGCGGGGCGACCACGTCGTGCGCGATGTCGGGACCGGCCGGCTTCGACGCGACGGGCGTGTCCGCCCCCTCCGACGCCTCCGACGCCTCCGACTCGGCCGGCTCCACCGACGTGGTGGCTCCTGGCTCGGCCTCGGGTGCGGGGCGGTCGACGTCGGGCGTCCGGGGCGCTCCGGAGCTCCGACCGGCGTCCTTGTCGCGCCGCCGGGACCGCCACGAGGACCGGGAGGTCGGCTCGTCGACCGGCGCCGCCGGGTCGTCGTTCTCGGGCGACGTCCGCGGCGCGGGTGGCTCGGTCGGCTTCAGCGTCACCTCGTCGGGACCGCCCCAGCGCATCACGCCCTCCTCCGCACCCCCCGGGACGACTCGAGCGTCGTGACCCGACGTCACACCGTAGGCAGCGGACCCCCGTTTCGCGGCACATCCGTCCCGCGTGTCACAGAAGCATCACCGGGCGCGGTGATCAGGTCAGCCCCAACACGGAGAGCGCCACCCGCGCGGCCTCCCCGCCCTCGGCCTCCGCGACGGCGAGCGCGGCGGGGACGTCGAGGTCGTCGAGCAGCGCCCCGACGACCGCGTCGGTGGCGCCCGCACCGTCGACGTGCCGCCCGGCGGCCGAGAAGAGGCGCTCGAGCCGGTCGGCGGCCGCGGCGACGTCGTCGGGCCGGACGTCCCACGCCTGCGCCCACGGCCGGTCGAGCACGAGGAGGCGCACCGCGGCGGCGGGCCAGGACTCGAGCAGGTCGGACACGAGCACGAGGTTGCCCGCCGACTTCGCCATCTTGGCGCCATCGACCTGCACCGTCCCGACGTGCAGGCGCGCCCGGGCGAAGGGGCGCACCCCGGTCATCGCCTCGGCCATCGCGCCCATGGCGGTGTGGTGCGGGTGGCGCAGGTCCGCGCCGCCGACGTGCAGGTCGACCGCCGGGCCGAGCACCGACAGCGCCATCGCCGCGCACTCCGCGTGCCAGCCGGGGCGGCCGTCGCCCCACGGGCTGGGCCACGCCGCCTCTCCCGGCAGGGCGGGGCGCCAGACCGTGGGGTCGGCCGGGTCGTCGGCGCGGGCCGAGGGCGGGACCTGCGAGGACCCGTCGTCGGGAAGCGCCGTGATCCCGACGGCGGCGGCGCGCAGCAGCACCTCCCCGTCCCGCTCGTAGGCGACGCCGCGCTCGAGGAGACCGGCGGCGAGGCGGACGACGTCGTCGACGTGGTTGTGCGCCCGGGGCTCGTGGGCCGGCGGGCGCACGTTCAGGGCGGCCATGTCCCGGTCGAAACGGAACTGGCCGACGGCGGCGAAGCTGTCGAACCGGCTGCCGGCCCGTTCGGCGGCGGCGTCGAGCACGTCGTCGACGTCGGTGACGTTGCGGCAGACCTCGACGGTCACGCCGACCCGGCGCAGCACGCGGGAGGCGACGTCGGCCCAGACGAAGGTGGCGGCGTGCCCGAGGTGGGTCGTGTCGTACGGGGTGATGCCGCAGACGTAGGCACGGGCGTGCCCGACCGTCGGGAGCGGTTCTCCGGCGAGGGCGAGGCGCGAGGTCACGCCCGCCATCCTGCCCCGCGGGAGACGCAGCGGAGCAGAGCTCGACCCTCGTATTCCGTCTAGCGCTTCGGCCCCCGCGCGGCGCGCCGCCACTGGATCATCCGCCCGAGCCCGGGGATGGCCAGGAGCAGCACGCCCGCGATCGCCGAGAACAGCATCCAGATGCCGAGCGGCAGCTCCGCCTGCAGGCCGAGGAACTGCACCCGCGCCGGGTCGAGGTTCTGCAGGATGAAGATCAGGAGGAAGACCAGGACGACCGCACCCAGGATCAGCCCGACCCATGCGCCGCCGATGCGGGTGAGGCCGGGACCGGACTTCTTCGGGGTCGCGTGGGTGCGGGTCGGCGCCCCGGCCGTGCCGCCGGGGATGCGCTCGGTCTCGCGCTCCGCGGGCGGCGGGGTGTCCCGGCGGGCGACGGTCTTCTGCTCGACGGTGGGTCCGTCGGCGGGGGACGGCGCGGTCAGGTCGGGAGTCGCTGCCGCGTCCTTCTCGGTCATGCGCTCATCCTGGCGTCTCGTCCGCCTCACCGGGAACCGACACGTCCGGGAGGAGGCCGCGGAGCACCGGACCGAGGACGTCCGCGAGCCGGTCGCACCCGGCCCGGGCGCACAGCCGGTCCACATCGATCTCCGAGCTCGGCCCCACCGCCGGGACCCAGGCTCGTCGTCATGACCGGGAACCGCTTCGGACTGACCGCCGCCCTCGCCGGGATCGCCGCGCTCGGCGGGGCCGGCACGCTCGCCGCCGTCGCCCCGTCCGCCGGGTCGACCGCGGTGCGGCACGTCGTGGTCGCCGAGAGCACGACGTCCGGGCTGCTCGCCGCGGGCACCACCGGCACGAGCACCGCCCGCGCCCGCGGCACCGCCTCCGTCCCGGGCGCGGGGCCGTTCCCGCACACCGGCGCCCCGATCACGAGCGGCCTGTTCGACCTCTGACCCCGTTCCCGACGGCGGGTCCTGCCGCGCTCTGCAGTTGCCATAGGGTCGCGACATGATCCGCACCGACGGCTACCTCGTCCGTCCCGTCGACGACGCCGACCGCGGCGGACCGGTGCTCGACGGCGCCCGGTCGGTCATGCTCGACACCTTCTACGGCGAGCTCGGCACGGGGTACGTGCCGCGGTGGCACCGCGACGTCGTCGACCTCGAGGGCACCTACCTGGACACCCCGCGCCAGCACCTCGTCGTCGCCCTCGCGCCCGGCGGCGAGGTGGTCGGGACGACGGCCGTGCGCAACCAGGGGCCGAACCACCCGCCGCACGCGCCGTGGCTGGTCGAGCGCTACTCCGGGCCGACGGTCGCGCAGATCTTCCGCGTGTACGTCCGGGCCGCGCACCGGCGCCGGGGGCTCGCCCGCGAGCTGGTCGCGGCCGCCGTCGACGCGGTGGCGGCCGACGGCGGCTACGACACGATCTACCTGCACTCGAACGTCTCCGTGCCGGGCGCGGAGGCGTTCTGGCGCGGCCTGGCCCGCGAGGTGCACGACGGTCGCGCGGACGGCACGAGCGTCGTGCACTTCGAGATCGACGTCCCCGCGCTCACCGCGTCGGGGTCGGCACCGGGGAGCCCAGCAGCGCGCGGGTGAGGTCCTCGCGGGGATCGGCGAGCACCTGCGCCGCCGGTCCCCGCTCGACCACCCGCCCGTCGTCGAGCACGACCACCTCGTCCGCGAGCCGGGTGACCACCGCCGGGTCGTGGGTCACCACGAGCAGCGCCGCCCCGATCCCGTCGAGCAGGTCGAGGATCCCGGCGCGGGTGAGCGTGTCCAGCCCGGCGGTCACCTCGTCGCAGACGAGCACGTCCGGTTCCGCGAGCAGGGCCCGCGCGAGGGCCGCGCGGGCCAGTTCACCGCCGGAGAGCGACCGGGGCGGCCGCGTCACGACCGCCTCGTCCAGCCCCACCCGGGCCAGCATTGCGCGCGCCCGCGCCTCGGCGTCGTCGTGGCCGCGCAGCAGCAGGGCGGTCCGGGCGACCTGGGCGAGGACGGGACGGTGCTCGTCGAACGAGGCCCGCGCGTCCTGGAAGACGTACTGGACGGCCGCGACCTGCTCCCGACGACGCCGGGTCAGGCGCGGCGCGAGCGGCTCGCCGCGCAGCTCCACCCGTCCCGACGACGGGGCGTGCAGGCCGGCGAGCACGCGCGCGAGGGTCGTCTTGCCGCTGCCCGACCGGCCGACCAGCGCGACCCGGGCGCCGGGTCCCAGCTCCAGCGACACCCCGTGCAGCGCGCGCCGGGACCGGCCGCGCGCCCGGTGGTCGGCGGTGACGTCGGTGGCCGCGAGCAGGGGTGCCTCCGGTGTCAGCCGTGGCCCACCGCTGACACTGGGCGCGCACCGTGGGCCACCGCTGACACCGGAGGTGCCGTCGGCCCCCACGAGTGCCCGCGTGTACGCGTGCCGCGGCGCGCCCAGCACCTCGGCGGCCGGGCCCTGCTCCACCGCCACGCCGTCGCGCAGCACCACCACGTCGTCGGCCAGGGCCCGCACGAGCGCCAGGTCGTGGCTGCAGAGCACGAGCGTCACGCCGTCCGCGACGACCGCCGCCAGCTCCTCCGCCACCCGACGGCGGGTCGGGGTGTCCTGCCCGGTGGTCGGCTCGTCGGCCACGATCACCTGCGCGCCGCCGAGCAGCGCCTGGGCGAGCACGACCCGCTGCTGCTGCCCGCCCGAGAGCTGGTGGCGGTGCCGGCCGAGGAGTTCGTCGGGATCGGCCACCTGGGCCCGGCGCAGCGCCTCGTGCACGGCCGCGCGCGGCCGGCCGTGATGTCGCGCGATCTCCCGCAGCACCGACCCGACCCGCCGCACCGGGTGCAGCACCGCGCCCGGGTGCTGGGGGACGTAGCCGACGGACCCGTCCACCGCGACCGCGCCCGACACGGACGTCCCCGCCCGGGCCTCGCCCAGCAGCGCCAGGGCCGTCGAGGTCTTGCCGCTGCCCGACTCCCCCACCAGCGCGAGCACGCGACCGGCCCGGACGGCGAACGACAGGTCGTTCACCAGGACGGACGCCCCGGCCGTGATCCGGAGCCCTTCCACGGAGATCACCGGGCGCCTCCCAGCAGCCGGTCGGAGGTCAGGTTCGCCCCGACCGACAGCGCGATGATCAGCAGCGCCGGCACGACGGTCGCCGCCGGGTTGACGAACAGCCCGTCGCGGTTGGCGTCGACCATCACGGCCCAGTTCGGGTCGTCCGCCGACAGCCCCACGCCGAGGAAGGCCGCCGACGCCACCAGGTACAGCGCGCCGGTGAACCGCGTGCCGACGTCGGTGAGCACCACCCGGCGCACCGAGCGCAGCACGTAGGCGCCGACCCGGACGCGGCCCTCGCCCTGCATCCGCAGCGCCTCCACCGTCGTCCCGGCGGCCACCGCGAGCGCGGTCGCCCGCACGATCCGGACGACGTCGGGCAGGTTGATCAGGGCCACGACCGCGGCCACGACCAGCGCGGATCCCGGGACGATCGGGACGAGCAGCAGCACCAGCAGCATCGAGGGCATCGCGACGACGACGTCGAGCGGGCGCATCACGGCCTCGTCCACCGCGCGGCGCGCCGTGGTCGCCGCGAGCAGCGCCAGGGGCACGGCGACCGCGTAGGTCACGAGCGTCGCGAGCACCGCGACCCCGACCACCGACGCTCCCCCGCGCAGCACCTGGCCCAGCACGTCGCGGCCGACGAAGTCGCCGCCGAACACCCCGGTGCTCCCGAACGCCACGCCGCGGCCGGAGAACGCCGGCGCCACGAGCGGACCCACGACCGTCACCAGCAGCGGGACCGCGAGCAGCACGAGCCCGGGCAGCAGCCGGCCCCTCACGACGCCACCGGCGTCAGCACCCGCGCGAGCAGGTCGGCGCCCAGGTTGAGCAGGACGGTGCCGGTCGCGAGCACGAGCGCGAGCCCGGCGACCACCGGGACGTCGCGGGCGGTGATGGTGTCGACGAGTGCGGTGCCGAGCCCGGGCAGGACGAACACGGCCTCGACCACGACGACACCGCCGATCAGCCAGTCGGTGGTCCGCGCGAGCTGCTGGACCGCCGGGGTCACGGCGCCGGGCAGGGCGTGGCGCCAGAGCACCGCGCGCGGGGAGAAGCCGAGCCGGCGGGCGTGGGCGACGTGGTCGGCGGCGAGCGCGTCGACCAGGCCGGCCCGCACGAGCCGGGACAGCGAGCACACCGGCCGGGCGAGCAGCACGACGATCGGCAGCACGAACACCGCGGGCTCCGCGACCCCGATCCCGGTCGGCGGCAGCCAGCCCAGCTGCACGGCGAACACGGTCACGAGCACGACGCCGAGCGCGAACTCCGGCAGCGAGTACAGCCCGATCGTCGTCGCGGTGACGACGCGGTCGGCCGTCCCGCCCTCCCGGCGCGCGGCGAGCATCCCGAGCGCCAGGGACAGCGGGACCAGGACGACGAGCGTGAGGGCCGCCAGCAGCAGCGTCACCGGCAGCCCGTCGGCGATCACGGCGGTCACCGCCCGCCCGGTGATCAGCGAGGTCCCGAGGTCCCCGGTCAGGGCGCCGCCGAGCCACGCGCCGAGGCGTTCCCACACCGGCCGGTCCAGCCCCAGCTCCGTGCGCAGCGCCGCGATCACCGCCGGGTCCGGGTCGTCGCCCGCGATGACGACGGCGGCGTCGCCGGAGAGCCGGTCGGTCAGCAGGAACACCACGACCGCGACCACCAGGATCTGCGCCACACCGAGGCCGAGCCGCCGCACGGCGTACGCGCCGAGCGAACCCGGGAGCGGCAGGACCCGCCGTCGGGAACGGGCGAGGACCGCCGTCACGTGAGCCAGACCTTGTCGAACCGCGCCCAGTCGAGGGTGTTCGCCGGGGCGCCCGGGTCGATCCCGCCGACGCGGGGGTCGGAGCCGACGAGGAAGTCGGAGAACCCCCAGACGAGGAACCCGCCGTCGTCGTGGAGCTGCTGCTGCATCTGCCGGTAGAAGCCGGTGCGGGCGGCGTCGTCGCCGGTGGCCTGGGCCTGCGCGTAGAGCGCGTCGAACCCGGGGCGGCGCCACTGCGTGAAGTTGGTGGCCGAGGTCGACAGCAGCCGCTGCGCGATGTGCGACTCGATCGGCAGCGCGCCCGACCGGTAGACCGCGAGGACGCCCCGCTCGCGGACGTCGCTGTAGTAGGTCGACGCGTTGCCGGTGACGACGTCCAGGGTGAGCCCGACCCGTGCCGCCTGGTCGCGCAGCACCGACGCGGCCTCGACCATCCCGGAGCCGGCCGCGGCCGTGTCCAGGGGGATCCGCACTCCCTCGAGCCCGGCGGCGCGGACGAGGGCCCGGGCCCGGTCGGGGTCGTAGGTGCGCTGCGGGATGTCGTCGGCGTAGTACCGGTAGCCCTTGCCGTAGAGGTCGTTCCCGACGGTGCCCGACCCGGCCAGCAGCGTCCGCACCATCTCCTCGCGGTCGACCATCGCGTACATCGCCTGCCGCGCCTCGGGCCGGTCGAACGGCGGGCGGTCGACCTTCATCGCGAGCGACTGCATCGAGCTGCGGGGCAACCGGGTCACGACGACGCGGTCGGCGTAGCCCGCGGCGGTGGTCGGCGACAGGTCGTGGGCGTACTCGACCTGGCGGCCGAGCAGCGCGTTGACGCGGGCGGCCTCGTCGTTGGAGACGAGCAGCTCGACGGCGTCGAGCAGCGGCGCGCCCTCCCAGTAGTCGGGGTTGCGCACGACCCGGAACCGGCGTCCCGGTTCGAAGGACTCGAAGCGGAAGGGGCCGCTGCCGACGGGTGCGCGGTCGAAGTCGGTCGCCCCCTCGGGGACGATCGCGGTGCCGAGCGCGGCGGTGGCGTTGGGGAACTCCGCGTAGGGGGCCGTCAGCGCGAACTCGACGGTGCGGTCGTCGACCGCGCGGCAGTTCGGCAGGTCGAGCGTGGCGAGCCCGGAGCGGCCGCGCATGCCCGACGTCGGGCCGAGGATGCGGGCGTAGCTCGCGAGGACGTCGGCGGCGCGGACGGGGCGTCCGTCGTGGAACCGGGCGGCGCGCAGCGTCACCCGCCAGCGCGTCTGGTCGGGGCTCGGCTCGAACCGCTCGGCGAGCCGCGGCACGACCGACAGGTCCGACCCGTACTCCGCGAGCTTGTCGTAGAGCATCTTCGCCCGCGCGAGCTCGGCGTAGAGGTTCTGCTTGTGCGGGTCGAGGGTCTCGGTGGCGCCGGAGCCGGCGAAGGCGGCGCGCAGCGTCCCGCCCGGGCGAGGGTTCCCGACGGCGGGTGCGGCCGGGCCGGAGCTGCAGGCCGCGAGGGCCGCCCCGCCCGCGAGGACGGCACCGACCTGCAGGAAGCGGCGGCGGGTAGTGCCGCCCGCCGGTGTCAGCGGTGGCACACGGCTGACACCTGACGTCAGCGGCGCGCCACGCTCGTGTCCTCGACGGCTCGTCACGAGGTCTCCTCCAGGTCTCGACGGCGGGCCACGACGTGCAGCCGGTCGCGGGTCAGGGCGGTGCCGAGCGCGGCGTCGGGGTGCCAGGGCTCGTCGGTGCGGGGGCCGGGGGTGTCGAAGAGGGCGAGCACGTCGAACCCGGCGCGGTCGAGCAGGTCGGTGAGCTCCCGGGGGAACAGCAGGCGCCACGCGGTGTGCTCGGTGTGCTCGCCGCCGGGCCACGTCCAGGTCCTCCGACGCCGGAGCAGTTGGGCCGCGTGGTCGACCGCGAGCAACGTGCGGGCGGTGTAGGCGACGCCGTCGTGGGTGCGGACCCGCTCGGTCTCGCCGCCGAGCAGGTCGCGGTGCGCGGCGGCGGTGAGCAGGAAGGCGCCGTTGCGCATCTCGGCGACGAACAGCCCGCCGGGCACGAGGTGCGCGGCGACCCGGCGCAGCGCGGCGAGCAGGTCGGCGGTGTCGTGCAGGGCGAGCAGCGTCGAGTCGAGGCAGGAGACGACGTCGAAGGCCCGACCGAGGTCGAGCGTGCGCAGGTCACCCTGGTGCGCGTCGACCGCCCGGTGGTGCCGCCGGACGTGCTCGACCATCGCCGGCGCGAGGTCGAGGGCGCTCGCCGTCCAGCCCCGCGCGGCGAGCGCGGCGGCGTCGCGGCCGGTGCCGCACCCGGCGTCGAGCAGGCGCTCCCCGGGGGCACCGAAGCGCACGGCCACGTCGGCGACGAAGCGCGCCGCCGTGGCGTCCGGGTCGGGGAACCACGCCTCGTAGAGCTCGGGGCGGTCGAGCAGCAGCGTGCTCATGTGGGGACCTCCTGGGGCAGGCGCGTGGCGAGCAGGCGCGCGGCGAGGGCGGACCCGAACCCGAAGGCCGCACAGACGACGGCGGGCAGCCACGCGACGGGCGAACCGGCCGCGTCGACGGCCCAGCCGATGAGCGCGTTCGCCGCGGCCGCGGTGATCCCCGACGCCAGGTAGAAGACGCCGAAGCAGGTGCCGGACAGGCCGGGCCGGGTGAACGAGCCGATCAGCGCGTTGACGAACGGCTGGGCGATCATCAGCCCGACCGAGAACACCGCGGCCGCGAGCAGGACCGGGACGAGCCCGACGAGCCCCGGCGGGACCAGCGGCGCGAGGAGGGCCGGCAGCAGGAACGCCAGCCCCATGACGGCGAGCCCCGCCGCGATCGTCGTCGCCCGCGGGGCCGCGTCGAGCCGGCGGGTCAGGCGCACCTGCAGCCCGAGGTTGAGCAGCGTGACCACCGCGAAGATCACGGCGACCGGGCTCGCCGACCCCGTGAGCTCCGCGGCCTGCAGGGGCAGCAGCAGGTAGAGCTGGTTCTGCAGGGCGAACATGCCGACCATCGCGAGCGTGAAGGCGAGGAACGGCCGGCAGGTGAGGACCTCCCGCCAGTCGCCGCCGACCGTCGTCCCGCTCGGCTCGATCCGGCGGACCGGCAGCACGGCGAGCTGCCAGATCGTCAGCAGCGCGAACAGGACCGCGGCGACGATCGCGGAGAGCCGGAACCCGACCAGCAGCAGCACCCCGCCGAGCAGCGGCCCGAGCAGCGCGCCGGTGTTGGCGAAGACGTTGAACAGCGCGAACGCCTCGGCCTTGCGCTCCCCCGCCTCCTGCGACAGGTAGGCCCGCACGGCGGGGTTGAACAGGGCGCCCGCGAGCCCGGACAGGATCGCCGCCGCGAACAGGATCGGCACCGACTCGCCGAGCGCGAACAGCCCGAACCCCACCGTCCGCAGCGCGCAGCCGGCGATGATGACCCCGCGTGCACCCAGTCGGTCCGCGGCCGACCCGCCCACGAGGAACAGCCCCTGCTGGGACAGGTTCCGGACGCCGAGCACCACGCCGACCAGGGCCGCCGACAACCCGAGCTCCCCGCCCAGGTAGCCCGACAGGTACGGCACGAGCAGGTAGAAGCCGGTGTTCACCCCGAGCTGGTTGAGCAGCAGGACCTGCACGGCGCGCGGGAAGCTGCGCACCGAGCGGAGGGTGGCGATCATCGGTCGGCCCCCGGTGTCAGCCGTGGCCCACCGCTGACGCTGGACGTGCGCCGTGTGCCACCGCTGACGCCCGGGCGACCACCGACCTGCCCGGCCCGCCGCACCCCCAGCCCGACCGGCTCCCCCGGCACCAGGCGACCGTCCTCGCCGCCGAGCCCGGTCCACGGGTCGTCGGCGAGCAGGAGGTGGCCGTCGAGGTCGACCCAGCGGGCCAGTCCGGCGAGGGCGGTCGCGGGCGCGAGGCCCAGCGAGCTCGCGGCCAGGCAGCCGAGCATCACGTCGCGGCCCTCGGCGTGGGCGCGGGCGATCATGGCCCGGGCGGCCCGGGCGCCCCCGCACTCGGCGAGCTTGACGTTGACGGCGAGCCCGGGCGGCAGCACGTCCAGGTCGGCGACCGTCGCGGCGTCCTCGTCCGCGATCACCGGCATCGGCACCCGCTCCGCGACCCAGCCCAGGTCGGCGGGACGGCCGGGCGCGGTCGGCTGCTCGACCGCCTCGACCAGCAGCCCCGCCAGGCCCTCGAGCAGCTCGACGGCGAGCGCGGGCGCCCACCCGCCGTTGGGGTCGACGAGCAGCCGCGCGCCCGGTGCGGCGGCGCGCACGGCGGCGACCCGCGCGAGGTCGTCACCCGGGTCGGGCGCGCCCGCCTTGATCTTCAGCAGGTCGAAGCCCCGGCCGACCAGGGCGTCCGTGCGCGCGAGGGCCGTCTCCGCGTCGACGAGCCCGATGGTCGCGGCGGTGGGCGTGCCCGACCAGGCCGGCGCGTCCAGCAGCGCGTGCGCCGGGAGCCCGTCCCGACGGCCGGTGTGGTCCAGTGCCGCGGCGTCGAGCGCGTCGACGACCCCGGTCGGGACGCCCTCGGCGAGCAGCGTCGGCAGGCCCGCGACGAGGTCCTCCACCGACCCGAACCGTCCGTCCAGGGCGTCCACGGCAGCGCGGATCGTCGACGCGTCGAGCGCCCGCCGGACGCTGGTGACGACCTCGCCGGAGCCGCGCGACCCGTCGTCGTGAACGGTGACGACGACCGCCTCGCGCGCGGTGGTGACCGACCGCGAGATGCGGAACGGCTCGGCGAGGCGCAGCGTGACGGTCTCGTGGGTGAGCCTCATGCGGTGGCCTCGAGCTGCCGGGCGCCCCGGGGCACGACGACGTGGCGGCAGCGGGCCCAGCCGCCGACGACCTCGACCGCCTCGGGGTGCGGGATCTCGACGGGCAGCCGCGTGGGCGGACCGGGGAGGTGCTCGCCGCACCAGGCGTCGTCGAAGATCGTGTGCAGGTAGCGGTGCGGTCCGTCGGGGAAGACGGTCGCGACGACCGCGCCCGGCTCGCGGCGCGCGACCCAGTCGGCGACGCGGGCCACCGCGCCGGTGCTCCACCCGCCGGTGACGAACGTGGTGCGGGCGAGCCGGCGGCACGAGTCGACCGCCTCGGCCGGGCCGACCCAGTGCACCTCGTCGAACACGTCGTGGTCGACGTTGCGCGGGTGGATGCTGCTGCCGAGCCCGCGCATCAGCTGCGGCCGCGCGGGCTGGCCGAAGATCGTCGAGCCGACGGTGTCCACGCCGATCACCCGCAGGTCGGGGTGCCGCTCCCGGAGACGCCGCCCGATCCCGGCGCTGTGCCCACCGGTGCCGACGCTGCAGACGAGCACGTCCGGCGGGTCGGGCAGCTGGTGGTCGAGCTCGTCGGCGAGGGCGACGTAGCCGGCGGGGTTGTCGGGGTTGTCGTACTGGTCGGGCCACCAGGCGTCGGGCAGGCCGGCCAGGACCCGGTGCACGCGGTCGAGCCGGGCCTGCTGCCACCCGCCGTCGGGATGGGGACGGGCGACGACCTCGAGGCGCGCGCCGTGCGCGGTGAGCAGGGCGCGCATCGACGGCTCGAGGTCGGCGTCGACGACGAGGACGACGTCGTGGCCGAGCGCGCGGGCGGCGTAGAGCAGGCCGATCCCGAGCGTGCCGCTCGTGGACTCCACGACGGTGCCGCCGGGCGCGAGGTCCCCGCGGGCCCGCGCGCCGCGCAGCATGGACAGCGCCGCGCGGACCTTCATCCCGCCGGCGCCGTGACCCTCCAGCTTGGCCCACCAGCCGCGCGTCGGGGTGCCGATGCGCAGCACCGGGGTCGGGGTGAGCAGGTCGAGCAGGGCGGGCGCGCTCACGTCGTCCACCCCCGGTAGACGTGCAGCCGGGTCGGGCCGCCGTCGAGCCAGAAGAAGGGGTAGGGCTCGGCCGAGAGCGCGCAGACGGCCCCCTCCGCGACGAGCGCCCGGAACACGGCCGCGCCGGTCTGGGCGAACACCGCCAGCGGGCGGCCCGCGGCCGTCGCGAGCAGGTCGTCGAACCCGCCGTCGGGCAGGGTCATGCCGGTGACGAGCGCGGCGTCCCAGTCGTCGCCGAACCCGGTGCGGATCGGCTCGCCCCACTCGGTGGTGCCGCCGAGCCGGTCGCACGGGACGGGGTCGAGCCCGCGGTCGCGCAGGGCCGCGAGCAGGGAGTTCACGACGCCGACGACGAGGACGCGGCCCGTCCGCAGCGGGACGAGGTCGGCGACCGCGGCGGCGCGCGCGGTCGACTTGGTCACCGAGCTCCCGGCCGGCAGCTCGACGGGCCACCCGCCGTCGCCGTCGCCGAGGGCGCGCCGGTCGGCGAGGTGGGCGTCGAGCACGGCGGTGCGCACGGCGGGGTCGGGGTCGCCGAGGAGGTCGGCGACGGGACCGCCGACGACGCGGTCGAGCACGGCGTCGCCCGCCGCGCCCGCGAGGCTGCCGGGTGGCACCGCGCAGGAGCCGACGGCCGCGCCGACGCGGACCGAGAGCACCTCGTTGCGGTAGCCGCCGCGGCGGCCGTCGTGCCGCACGCCCTGGCGCGTGACGAAGGCCGTGGAGACGCGGGCGTCGCCGGGGTCGGGCGCGGCGGCGGTGACGCGCGCGAGGGCGGTCGTGGCGGGGGCGCTCACACCGACACCGGGGCGCCGTAGCGCAGGACGACCTCGTCGAGCACCGCCGTCGCGTCCGCCGCGGCGTCGGGACCGGCGGCGACGGTCATGACGTGGCCGAGGTAGTGGTTGTTGCTGCGGCCGTCGCCGGCCCGCCGACCCGCCGTCGGGAACTCCGCCTCGACGACCCCTCCCGGTCGGCGAGGCCCTCGGTGCCCTCGACCGCGACCAGCTCGCCCTCCCGCTCCGGGACGAGGAAGCGCACCGCGGCGCTGGCGGTGCCGGTGGCGACCGGGGTGAGGTCCGGCGTGCGGCCCAGCGCCACCTCGGCGTGCGCCCGGGCGAGGTCGACGCCGGTGACGCGGCGGACCAGCTCGGTGATGCGGTTGCCGGCCGGGCGCGGGTTGACCTCGACGAGCTTCGGGCCGTCCGCGGTCAGCTTGACCTCGGTGTGGGCGACCGTGTGGTCGAGCCCGAGGCCGTCGACGGCCGCCCGGGCGAGCTCGGCCGCGGCCCGCGCGGTGGCGGCGTCGAGCGCGGCCGGGAACTGGTGGCCGACCTCGACGAACCACGGCGCCCCGGTCAGGACCTTGTCGGTGACCCCGACGACCGTCGTGACGCCGCCCGCGGTGGCGGTCTCGACGCTGACCTCGGGCCCGACCAGCAGCTCCTCGCACAGCAGCTGCGGGGCGCGCTGCTGGCCCCGGGCGTTGACGGGGAAGGCCGCGGCGGCGTCGGCGGCGGCGAGCAGGGCGGCCTCGTCGTCGACGCGGCGGACGAACATCCCCGCGCAGAGGTCGACGGGCTTGACCACGAGCGGGAAGCCGACGTCCCGCGCGGCGTCGAGGAGATCCGTCCGGTCCCGGGCGATCGCCCAGCGGGGTCCGGGGAGGTCCCGCAGGACGCGGCGGGTCTCGTCCTTGCGGCACGCGGCGCGCATGGCCTCCGGAGGGGCGCCGGGCAGGCCGAGGCGATCGGCGACGAGGGCGACGGTCTCCAGGTAGTAGTCGCAGGACGAGAGCACGCCGTCGAACCCGAGCCGGGGCGCCAGGGCGGCGAGCTCCTCGACGAGCCGCGGCGCGTCGTTCGTGTCGAGGGTCAGGACGTGGTCCGCGGTGAGCAGCGGGTGGGTCGACCCGGCCGGGGCGCTGCGCAGGTAGTGGTGCAGGTCCCGGGTGACGAACGTGAAGCGGTGCCCCGCCTCCCGGATCGCCCGGGGCAGCAACCGGCTCATCGCCCCGACCCAGCTCTCGATCACGACCAGGTGACCCACGTGTGCTCCCGTTCCCCGACGTCACTGTCCGCTATGGTCAGGGAACGGTAATCATGTTCAATAATTCGGCAAGGGGTCGGGGGTACTGCTCACAGATGCAGGTCGGACGATGTCTCGCGCTCGTGCTCGGCGGACTGCTCGTCGCGGGATGCTCGAACGAGACTCCGCCGTCGTCACCGTCCGTCGCCTGGGGGCCGTGTCCCGCCGACGTCGTCGAGGCCGGTCCGCGCGGTGACCAGGCGCGGTGCGGGGTGCTGCGCGTGCCCCACGACCACGCCTCCCCCGACGGTCCGACGCTCGACGTCGCCGTGTCCGTCCTGCCCGCGACCGGCGTCCGACGCGGCGCGCTGGTGGTGAACCCGGGCGGGCCCGGCTCGGCGGGGCTGGACTACGGCGTCGAGAAGGCGGCGAAGATGCCGGACGCGGTGACCGCCGCGTACGACGTCGTCGGCTTCGACCCACGCGGTACCGGGCGCAGCGCGGGCATCGGATGCGGTCCCGCGGGTGGACTGTTCGACCACCCGGCGCCCGACCCGGTCGCGCTCGGACCGGCGGGACTGACGGCGCGGGGTGCGGCGCTGGCGGCCGACTGCGCGGCGGCGGTCGGTCCGGCGCGGGCCGACCTGGGCACCGCGGCGACCGCGCGGGACATGGACCTGCTCCGGTCCGCGCTGGGCGAGCCCCGCCTGTCGTTCCTCGGCGTCTCCTACGGCACGTGGCTGGGGGCCTCGTACGCGACGCTCTTCCCGGCGCACGTCGGTCGGATGGTGCTGGACTCCACCGTCGGGCCCGAGGACTGGACGGCCTTCGGCCACGAGCAGGCACGGGCGATGCTGGCGGCACGCGACGCCTGGTTCTCGTTCACGGCCGGCCGGTGGGGCGTCGACGCGGGCGCGGTGGTCACGGCCTACGCGGCGGCGCGGGGGTCGTTGCCCGTGGGGGCGCTGGGCCCGGCCGAGTTCGACGCGGTCGTGTACCGGACGCTCTCGCGCACCGAGCGCTGGGCGCCGTTCGCGGACGCCCTGGCGGCCCTGCGGGCCGGCGACCCCGCGCCGCTCGACGCGCTCCGGGTTCCCGACGACGGGTCGGAGCGGTCCCGGCAGGCCGCGAACCGGGCGACCGTGTGCGCGGACTCGCCCCTGCCGTCCGCGTCCCGGGTCGGGGCGGACGTCGCGGACCTGCTCACGGCCTGGCCGCCCCCGGTGCTCACCGGGCTCGAGACCCTGCCGTGCCCCTCGTGGTCACCGCCCCGCGAACCGGTGCGGTTCGGGTCGTCCGCCCGCGTGCTGTTCACGCAGGCCGGCCTCGACCCGACGACCCCGCTCGCCGGCGCCCGCCGCATGCAGGGGCGCTTCCCCGGCTCGCCGATGGTGCTCGACCCCGACGCGCGCTCGCACGGCCTGTTCGCCTCGCAGCGGAACCCGTGCGTGGACTCCGCGGTCGCGCGGTTCCTCGTCGACGGGACGTTGCCGCCGGAGACCGCGTGCTGACGGAGCCGCCGGATCACCGCGCCAGCGCCACCGTCACCATCCGGCCCCGCTGCTTCTCGACGACGAGCTCCCCCGCGCCGCCCAGCTCGCGCGCGGCCAGGATCGCGGCCGCCTCGGCGACGGAGCCGGTCCCGGTGAGGCGCCGGACGACGGCCGACGGGTGGGGGACGTCGACGGCGTCCAGCTCGGCCGTCGTGTAGGTGAGGAGCTTCCGGCCGGCGGCCACGGCGTCGATCGCGGGCTCGCCGAGGCGCCGGTCGATCGTGGCGACGACGTCGTAGGACAGGGAGCCGACCGCCTCGACGAGGTACTCGACCGGCGTCCCCGGTTCCACCCCCACGCCCAGCACGATCACGGCGGCCCGACCAACCCGGCCACGAACCGCCGCACCGCCTCCGGACGGCCGGCGGGGTGCGTGTGCAGGTAGGAGGCGTGGACGGAGCCCTGCACGAAGCCCTCGGTGGTGTCGTCCCACGACCAGGCGGGCGTCGACCCGGCCCGCGGGGTGGTGACGGTGCGGTGGAACTCGTGCCCGGTCACGGTCTCGCCCGCCGCCGCGACCGGCGAGTCCGCGACGGCCGTCGCCGTCCGGTAGCCGAGCGTCAGGCGCGGGCCCATCGCGGCGTCGGCGTCGAGCACCCCGCACATCGGCGACCCGTCCAGCGAACGGCCCAGGTACAGCAGACCGCCGCACTCCGCGTGGACCGCCCCACCCGCCGTCGCGAAGGCCTCGACCGCGGAGCGCAGCGCGACGTTCGCCGAGAGGTCCTCGAGGTGCTCCTCGGGGAACCCGCCGGGCAGGACGAGGCCGGCCGTGCGCTCGGGCAGCGCCTCGTCGCGCAGGGGGTCCACGACGACGACCTCTCCCCCGGCGGCCTGCAGGAGCTCGGCGTGCTCGGGGTAGCCGAAGGTGAACGCGGGACCGCCCGCGACCGCGACGACACGGCGCGCACGCCGGTCGGTCGGGCCGACCTCGAGCACCGGGTCCCACGCCTCGACGGGCGTGGCGGGCGCGCTGCGAGCGAGCCGTTCGACGGCGTCGAGGTCGACGTGGGCGGCGACGAGCGCGGTCATCGCGTCGACGGCCGCGCGGGCGTCGGCGCCGTGCTCGGCGGCGGTGATCAAACCGAGGTGGCGCGAGGGCACGGCGAGCTCGGCGCGCCGCGGCACCACGCCCAGCACCGGCACCCCGACCTCCGCGCACGCCGCCCGGAGCGCGTCCGCGTGCCGCTCGGTGCCGACCCGGTTGAGGATGACGCCGGCCGGCGCGACGGCCGGGTCGAACGTGCGGAACCCGTGCAGCAGCGCCGCGATCGACCGGTGCTGGCCGCGCGCGTCGACCACGAGCACCACGGGGGCTTCGAGCACGCGCGCGACGTGGGCGGTGGAGCCGTCGTCGGGCCGGCTCCGCTCCGGTGGCAGGAAAGCGTCGTTGCTGTCACTGGGTGCAAGCAGTGACGCTTTGCTGTCACCGGACCAGCCACCCGGGGCGAGCCGACCGTCGAACAGGCCCATCACGCCCTCGACGACCGCGAGCGCCGCCCCCGTCGCCCCGTGCGCCACGAGCGGCGCGAGCCGGTCGACGCCGCAGAGCACCGGGTCGAGGTTGCGCCCGGGACGGCCGGCGGCGAGCGCGTGGTAGCCGGGGTCGACGTAGTCGGGACCGATCTTGAACGGCGCCGGCACCGTGCCGCGGGCCGCCAGCGCACCCAGCAGCCCCGTCGTGATCGTCGTCTTCCCGCTGCCCGACGACGGGGCCGCGATGACGACCCGCGGGGGCAGGACTACCACTCGATGCCCTTCTGGCCCTTCTGGCCCGCGTCCATCGGGTGCTTGATCTTGGACATCTCGGTGACGAGGTCGGCCGCCTCGACCAGGGCCGGCGGTGCGTCCCGACCGGTGATCACGACGTGCTGGAACCCCGGCCGGTTCCGGACCACCTCGACGACCTCGTCCGTGTCGATCCAGCCCCACTTCAGCGGGTAGGTGAACTCGTCGAGGACGTAGAAGTCGTGCGCGGCGCCCTCGAGCCGGCGCCGGATCTCCGCCCAGCCCTCGCGGGCGGCCTCGGCGTGGTCCTCCTCGGAGCCCGCCTTCCGGCTCCACGACCAGCCCTCGCCCATCTTGTGCCACTCCACCGGGCCGCCCTGGCCGGTCGAGGTGTGCAGCTCGCCGAGGGCCTTGAGGGCGGTCTCCTCGCCGACGCGCCACTTCGCCGACTTCACGAACTGGAACACGGCGACCGAGTTGCCCGCCGTCCACTGCCGCAGCGCCAGGCCGAAGGCCGCGGTCGACTTGCCCTTGTTGACGCCCGTGTGCACCACGAGCAGGGGGCGCCGGCGGCGCTGGCGGGTGGTGAGCCCGTCCGCGGGAACGGTGGTGGGGACGCCCTGGGGCACGTTTCCTCCTGGTGATCCGACTAGACGCCGACGGCGGTCCGGGCCACCGCGGCGACGCTGTCACCGGTCAGTTCGTCGAGGGTCACGATCGCACCGGCGGCCGCGCCGGCGATCCGGCCGGCGAGGCCGAGGCGGACGTGCCCGGACTCGCAGTCGACGACCACCGTGCTCATGGCCGCGCCGCCGCGCCCCGGTCCGGCCTCGCGGGCCAGGCCGCGGGCCGCGTCGAGGGCGGCGTCGAGGGGTCGCGGTCCGCCGACGGTCGCGCGGCCGTCGGTCAGCACGATCAGCAGCCCGCGCCGCCGCGGGTCGCGCACCCGCTCGGCGCGCAGGACCCGGCGGGCGGTGCGCAGCCCCTCGGCGAGCGGGGTCCGGCCGCCGGTGCGCAGGTCGGCGAGGCGGGCGTGCGCGGTGTGGACGCTCGAGGTCGGCGGCAGGGCGACGGCCGCGCCGGTGCCGTTGAAGGTCACGACCCCGACCTTGTCCCGCCGTTGGTACGCGTCCCGCAGCAGCGCGTCGACCGCGCCCGTCACCGCCGTCATCCGCGTGCGTGCCGCCATCGAGCCGGACGCGTCGACGCAGAACAGCACGAGGTTGCCCTCGCGGCCCTCGCGGTGGGCGTGCCGGAGGTCGTCCGGCCCCGGCCGACCACGCCGACCGGAGCGCACGCTCGCGATCACCGTGGCCGGCACGTGCGGTGCCGGGCCCGACTCCGGGGCCTCCGCGACCGCGCGCACCGTCCGGCCGCGTCGGCCGCGCGCCCGCGAGCGCCGACCGGGCACGCCCTCGCCGACGCCGTGCACCTCGAACCGGCGGCTCTTCAGCCGCACGCGCTGCGGGGCACCGACCGGGGTCATCGGCGCCTCGGCGCCCGCCGGGGTGTCGTCGCCCGTTCCCGACGCCGGGTCGGGGCGGGTCGGGGGCGCCGGCGCCTCGGCCGGACCGGGTCGCCCCGACCCGGATGCGCCACCGCCCCGTGGTCCCTCGGCGCTCCCCTCACCGGTCCCGGGGGCCGCCGCCCCGGACCCGTCGTCCGGACCCTGCGGCTCCTCGGGCCCGTCGGGACCCGCGCCGCCCGGCCCGTCGTCGGGATCGTCGTCGGGGCCCTCGTCCGTGTCCTCGTCGGTGGTGTCCTCGTCGTCGAGGTCCTGCACCGCCTGCTCGGCCGCCTCGAGCGCCTTCTCCAGCTCCTCGTCGGAGAGGTGCGGCTCGTCGAACGGGTCGCGACGGCGCCGGTGCGGGAGGGCGAGGCGGGCGGCGGCGCGGACGTCGTCGACGTCGACCGCGGCCGCCCCACGCCAGGCCGCGTGCGCCACGGCGGTCCGCGCCACCACGACGTCCGCGCGCATGCCGTCGACCTCGACGAACGCGCAGACCGCGGAGATGCGGACCAGTTCGCGGTCGGTCAGCGCGACCGACCCGAGCCGCGCCCGCGCGTCGGCGAGCTGCGCGCGCAGGGCGTCCTCGTCGGGGGCGAAGCGCGCTGCGAAGCCGGTCGGGTCGGCGTCGTGGGCGAGCCGACGGCGGACCACCTCGGTGCGCTCGGCGACCGCCCGCGAGGCCTCGACCCGGACCGTGAGCCCGAAGCGGTCGAGCAGCTGCGGGCGCAGCTCCCCCTCCTCCGGGTTCATCGTGCCGACCAGGAGGAACCGCGCGGGGTGGGTGAACGAGACGCCGTCGCGCTCGACGTGCGAGCGGCCGGAGGCGGCGGCGTCGAGCAGGAGGTCGACGAGGTGGTCGTGCAGGAGGTTGACCTCGTCGACGTAGAGCACGCCGCGGTGCGCGAGCGCGAGCAGGCCGGGCTGCACCGAGCCGCGGCCGTGGGCGAGGACCTCCTGCAGGTCCAGCGAGCCGATCAGCCGGTCCTCGGACGCGCCGACCGGCAGTTCGACCAGCCGGGCGGGCCGTCGCTCGACGGGGGCGTCGGGTCCGAACGGGCCGTCCGGGCTCTCCTCGCCGGCCTCCACGTCGACGCCGAACCGGTCGCCGGCCCGCACCTCGACCTCGGGCAGGAGCGTCGCGAGCGCCCGGACGATCGTCGACTTGGCGGTGCCCTTCTCCCCGCGCACCAGCACCCCGCCGATCCCCGGGTCGACGGCGGAGAGCAGCAGCGCGAGCCGCAGGTCGGGATGGCCGACGACGGCCGAGAAGGGGAACGCCACGGGACGCGACCCTAACCCGGCGTCGGGAGTCTCATCTCAGCCACCGCTGAGATGTGCGCCTCCGCTACGCGGCGACCCCGTTCCCGGCGCGCTTGTCGGCCTGGAAACCCTCCTCGTCCATCCCGCGGCGCCAGTAGCCGGAGATCGAGAGCAGCTCCTTCGGCACGCCCAACTCGTCCCGCAGGAGTCCGCGCAGCGCCTTCATGGACCCGGTCTCGCCGTGCACGAACGCCTGCACCCGTCCCGCCGGCCACGCCGCGGCGCGCACCACGTCGACCAGCGTCTCCCCCGCCTCCCGGTGCACCCAGCGCACCGTGAGGTCGCCGTCGCAGGCCAGCGGGAGCTCGTCGGCCGGGCCGTCGACCTCGAGGTACACGTGCACCGGCGTGCCCGCCGCGATCCGCTCGCAAGCGGCCGCGATCGCCGGCAGCGCCGCCTCGTCCCCGATCAGCACGTGGGCGTCGACGTCGGCCGCGGGCGCGTACGCCCCGCCGGGTCCGAGCAGGATCAGCTCGTCGCCCGGCCGCGCCGCGAGCGCCCACGGGCCCGCCACACCGGTGTCGCCGTGCACCACGAAGTCGATCGTCATCTCGCCGGCGGCGTGGTCGAGCGCGCGCACCGTGTAGGTCCGCGAGATGGGCCACTCGTCGCGCGGGCGCTCCGCGCGCACCGCCCCGACGTCGAGCGGCTCGTCGTAGGCCACGCCCGGCCGCCGGAAGGCGAGCTTCACGTACCGGTCGGTGAAGCCGTTGTCCTCGATCCCCGCGAGCCCGGGCCCGCCGAGCACGACCCGCCGCAGGTGCGGGGTCAACTGCTCGCTGCGGAGCACCTCGAGCCGGTGTCCCGGTCCGCCCTTCGCCATGCCCTCACCCTCTCGTTTAGGTGAGGCTCACCTTACTTCAGCGCCTCCGCAGGGGGAACGACCGAGGGCGGACCGGCCTGCCCGCCGATCCGCCCTCGCTCCCCCCGTCCGGTCTGCCCTCCGACCCGGGATGTCCTGCGATCGCCACGACCTCCCGGCTACGAGGCGATCTGCTTCTCGATCAGCGCCGTGTTCGCGCCGACGCGGGTGTAGTAGCCGGGCTTGCCCGCCCGGGCGCACCCGTCGCCGAAGCTGGTGATACCGATGAGCTTGCCGCCGGCGACCAGCGGGCCGCCCGAGTCGCCCTGGCAGGTGTCCACGCCGCCGGAGTCGAAGCCCGCGCAGGTGAGCAGCTTCGGGTCGTAGGAGGAGGCGGAGGACCGGCAGTAGGAGTCGTCGCGGATCGGCACGGTCGCCCCGAGCAGGTACCGCGACGGCGAGCCGTTCTCCGAGGTGGCACCCCAGCCGTAGATGCGGGCCGCGGTGCCGGGACCGTAGAGCGCGGAGTCGGCGCTCGTGGCCAACGGGAGCGTCGGGGTGGACACCGCCTCGGCGAGGGTGAGCACGGAGACGTCGAGCCCGTTGCCCACGGCGCTGAACGAGGGACTGACCCAGGTCTTCGTCACCGACACCGACCGGCCGCTCTTCGAGTCCTTGTCGTCCCGCCCGACGACCGCGAAGATCTTCCGGTCGGGCGCCGACGCGGTGCAGTGCGCGGCCGTGACCACCTTGGTCGGCGCCACGAGCGTGCCGCCGCAGAACTGGAAGCCCGAGGCGTCGGTCAGGTAGACGACCCACGGCTCGTCGGCGGTCGTCGTCCGCTCCCCGCCCACGATGCGGGCCTGCGCCACCCCGTCCCCGCCGCTGCCGCCCGGGTCGTCGCCCGTGCTCCCCGTCGTCACCGCCGAGCTGCGCCCCCCGAACCCGACCAGCCCCACCGCCACGACCGCGAGCACCAGCACCGCGGTCGAGGTGACCAGCGACGCCCACCGCACGACCGGGCCCGCGCCCGCCCCCGGACGCCGGGCCACCTCGGCACGGTGCCGTCCGTGCGTTCGTTCCCGCATCCCGCCTCCGCTCACGCACCGCTGTTCCGCCGCCCCCTCTCGGGGACCGTCCGGCGTACCGCTCACCGTCCGTCGGAGCAGACATCACCAGAGATCGGCGGGCGCCAACAAGTCGACGGGGGCGAGTTCGCCCCGCCGAGCGACGACGAACGGTCGATTTTTGGCGACAAACGACCCCGCCGAGTGAGAACTCCGCGATGAACGGTCGTCGGGAGCCGCTCACCGGCGACGAGCGGCGGCGAGTGGTGACAACTACGCAGCGTTGCCGAGACGCACGAGACACGACCGACCGTCCGACGGACGAGCCCCGGACGACAGGGCTCAATACAGTGGGGCGCGTGCCCCACCACGACCTCGTGATCATCGGCTCGGGATCGGGCAACTCGATCCTCGACTCCCGCTTCGACGACCTCGACGTGGCGATCGTCGAGCACGGCGTGTTCGGCGGGACCTGCCTCAACGTCGGGTGCATCCCGACGAAGATGTACGTCTACGCCTCCGACGTCGCCGAGACGATCCGGCGCGCGAGCACCTACGGCGTCGACGCGAGCATCGACCGGGTCCGCTGGCCGGACATCCGCGACCGCGTCTTCGGCCGGATCGACCCGATCTCCGCGGGCGGTCTGCGCTACCGCGACCAGGAGTGCTCGAACGTCACCGTGTACCAGGGACACGCGGTGTTCACCGGCGAGCGCGAGCTCTCGATCACCCCGACGGCGGGTGGCGAGGGCGAGACCGTCACCGCCGACCGCATCGTCATCGCCGCCGGCTCGCGCCCCACCGTGCCGCCGGTGATCGCGGAGTCGGGCGTGCCCTTCCACACCTCCGACGACGTCATGCGCCTGCCGGAGCTCCCGCGCCGCCTGACGATCGTCGGCGGCGGCTACATCGCGTGCGAGTTCGCGCACGTGTTCTCGGCGCTCGGCACCGAGGTCACCGTCGTCACGCGCGGCCCGGCGCTGCTGCGGGAGCAGGACGAGCTGGTCTCCGAACGCTTCACGCGCCTCGCGCAGGAGCGCTGGAACGTCCACCTGGACGCCGAGCCCACCGGGGCCGAGCAGCGCGCCGACGGCACGATCGTGCTGACCTGCCCCGACGGCGGCCGGATCGAGGGCGACGCCCTCCTCGTGGCCACCGGCCGCAAGCCCAACGGCGACCGGCTCGACGTCGAGAAGACCGGCCTGCAGCTGACCACCGACGGGCGGATCGAGGTCGACGGGTACCAGCGCACGCCGGTCGACGGCATCTACGCCCTCGGGGACGTCAGCTCGCCGTTCCAGCTCAAGCACGTCGCGAACCACGAGGCCAAGGTCGTGCAGCACAACCTGCTGCACCCCGACGCCCCGCGCGCCACGAGCCACCGGTTCGTGCCCTCGGCCGTGTTCACCGACCCGCAGGTCGCCGCGGTCGGCGCCCGGGAACAGGACCTGCGCGACGCGGGGACGGCCTACGTCTCGAAGGTGCAGGCCTACGGCGACGTCGCCTTCGGCTGGGCGATGGAGGACGGGACCGGGTTCGCGAAGGTGCTCGCCTCGCCGTCCGGCGAGCTGCTCGGCGCCCACCTCATGGGGCCACAGGCGTCCTCGCTGATCCAGGTACTCGTGCAGGCCATGGTGTTCGGCCAGACCGCACAGGAGGTCGCCACCGGGCAGTACTGGATCCACCCGGCACTGCCCGAACTGATCGAGAACGCACTGCTGGGGCTCCCACTGTCGTCGTGACGGTGTCGAGCGAGGCCCAGAACCGTCGCAGGAGCTGGGCCGCCCGGACGGGGTAGCGGGCGGGCCACCAGTGCCCGACGCCCTCGAGGACCCCGACCTGCGCGCCGGCGCGGGCCGCGGCCTCCCGGCGCTGCCGCAGCGGCCCGGCGACCGGGTCCCCCGTGGCCAGGACGGCCAGCCCCGGCCGGGCCGCGGCCCGCTCCAGCCGTCGCCCGGCCTCGGCCATGACCGGCTGGGCCGCCGACCGGTAGAGGCCGAGGATCGCCGGCGCGAGCGATGGGTCGTACCCGTCGACGACGCGCTCGGCGACGGCGAGCGGCATGCCCCGGGCGGCCAGGCGCGCGGCCCAGGCCGCCCGGTCCGCCAGCGTGGCGACCTGCTCCTCCCCCGCGCCGGGGGTCTGCCAGGTGACCGCGAGCTCGTGCCAGGCGTGATCGGGGTGGTAGACGCCGAGCGCGTCGCTCACCCAGCTGCGGAGCAGGTCGGGGCGGTCCATCGCCACGCGCACGACGTGGGCCCCGCCCCAGTCGTGCCCCACGAGGTCGACCGGGCCGTCGAGGCGCTCCAGCTCGCCCACCAGCCAGTCGCGGTAGCCGGCCGGGGAGACGTCGAACCCGGCGGGCAGCGGCGCGCCGAAGCCGGGCGGGGAGAGCAGCCGCACGTCCTCGCACCCGAGCTCGGCGAGCAGCCCCTCCCACACCGCCGTCGTCATGGGGTTGCCGTGCACGAACACCGTCGTCATCTCGTCCCTCACTTACTTGTCGGCTGACACGCAAGTTAGCACGATATGCTCCGGCCGTGGAACGCAGAACCCAGCAGGAGCGGCGGGAGACGACCGAGCGGGCGTTGCTGACCGCGACCGCCGACCTCGTCGTGGAGTCCGGGCTGTCGTCGGTGACGCTCGCCGAGGTCGGGCGCCGGGCGGGCTACAGCCGCGGCATCGTCACCCACCACTTCGGCTCGAAGCAGGCTCTCGTCGAGGCCCTGGTGACGGCGAGCCAGGCCGGCTTCGTGCCGGGGCTCGACGACATCGACCCGGGTCCGGACCGGCTGCTCGCCCTGGTGGAGGGCTACCTCGGCGCGGTCGACGGGATCGGGTCGCTCTCGCGGGCGTTCCTCGTGCTGTGGGCCGAGTCGGTGGCCTCGCCCGACCTGGGGCCGGTGTTCCGCGAGCGCGACGCCCTCTTCCGCGCCGACATCGCCGCGGACGTCGAGGCCGGCCGTGCGGCCGGCGCGGTCCGCGCCGACGTCGACCCCGCGGTCGTCGCGGCGATCGTCCTGGCGGAGCTGCGCGGACTGGCGCTGCAGTACCTCGTCGCGCCGGACTCGGTCGACACGGCCGCCGCGGGGCGGGCCCTGCGCGAGCACTGGCGCGCCGTGCTCGCCCCCTAGTCGGCGTGCGCCGCCGCGGTGTGCTCGCGCAGGGCGTGCAGCGCCTCGATCCGGGTCGCCTTCAGCACGTCCGGCGGGTCGCCGGGGAACCGCTTGACCCAGGCATCGGTGCGCCCGTGGTCGCTGACCGCGAACCAGACCGTGCCCGGGGGCTGGTCGTCCTGCGGGTCGGGGCCGCCGGCGCCGGAGACCGCGACGACCACGTCCGCGCCGAACATCTCGGCGGCGTTCTCGGCCATCGCGCGGACGGCGGGCTCGGCGACGACGGGACCGTCGGGCACCTTCAGCACGCCGTGCTTGGTGGTCCGGTCGTAGGCGACGACGCCCCCGCGGAACCACTCGCTCGACCCGGAGGCGGCCGCGAGGTCGCTCGACACGAGCCCGCCGGTCAGCGACTCCACCACGGCGATCCGCCGCCCGTCCCGGCTCGCCCCCTCGCTGATCTCCTGGGCGAGATCCCCGGGCTCCTCGTCGGGCGCCCGATCCCTGGCCTCGTCCACCGACTACCTCCCGGTCTCCACGTCGTCGACGACCGCGGCGGATGACCACCACGGGCCGCCGTCGAAACCGGAGTCACCCCGTTGTCCGCCACCGACTCGGGGACCACTGGATCCGGGCCCGTGTGACCTGGATCATGCGAGGCTCCCGAGGCGAGGAGCGCACGATGACCACGACGGACGACCGCGACACCGTGCTGCGCGAGGCGGGGCTGGACGGGCAGAACCGGACCACCCTGGGGCGGATGCTCGGGACCGGGAGCATCGGTCACGCCGAGGAGGGCGCGGACGGCGTCATGCGCGCCACCGTGCGCATCCCCGAGGACGAGCTGGTCTGGGAGCCGGCGATCCTCGTCTTCCCGCACGGGGGCACCGTCGAGCTGACCCTGATCAACGACGACAAGAACACGCACTGCGCGCTGCTGCCGTGCAACGGCGACCCGAAGCTGATCTGGCTGGTGAACCACTCGAAGGGCGTGGCCCGCCTCGACCTCGACGGCCCCGGCGCCTACTACTACGGCTCCACCACCGGCAACGACGAGGGCCGCGGGCTCACCGGCGCCCTCGTCATGGGCGGCGAGGTCCCGGACTCCGCGAAGCTCGACCGGCCGCCGCAGCCCCGCCCCTAGCCGATCCCGCAGGCGGCCCCGGTCGTCCGGGCCACGTGGTCGAAGAACGCGTCGCGGTCGAGGACCACGTTGTCGTACTGCCCGAACAGCTCGAAGCCGACCGTCCCGAAGAGCTGCGTCCAGGCCGCGATCGCGGCCGGGGCGAGCTCCGCGGTCAGGTCCGGGAGCAGGTCGACGGCCAGGGCGTTCCGGACGACGGGTCCGGGGTCCGGCACGGTGCCGTGCCCGGCGGCGATGCGCACCAGCACGGCGCCGACCCGCCCGGCGGCGGGCAGCGTGTCCGGCGGCGCCGCGTAGCCCGGCACCGGGGAGCCGTAGATCAGGGCGTACTGGGCCGGGTGCTCGCCGGCCCACCGCCGGACGGCCCGCCACACCGACACCCAGCGCTCGAGCGCCGGCCCGTCGTGGTCGGCGGACTCGGCCGCCTCCCCGACCGCGTCGTAGGCCTCGATGATCAGGGCGGTGAGCAGCTCGTCGCGGCTCGGGAAGTAGCGGTAGACCGCCGAGGACACCATGCCGACCTCGCGGGTGACCGCCCGCAGCGACAGCGCCGCCGCGCCGACGCGGGCGAGCTCCGCACGGGCCGCCGCGAGGATCCGCTCGGTCGTCTCGGCGCGGTGCTCCTGGCGGGTCGGCATGCGACCCAGCATGTCAGAGAGCACTGCTCTTGACACCTCTCGCGCACGGAGAGAGCATTGCTCTCGTCGAATTCGAGAGCAGCGCTCACAGCGAGAGGTCCGGCCATGACCGTCCACTCCCAGCAGCCCGGCGTCCTGACCCGTCGCGTCATGAACCCGCTGGTCAGCTTCCTCACCCGGCGCGGCCTCTCCCTCGCCGGGTCGGCCGTCCTGGGCGTACGCGGCCGGGTCAGCGGCGAGCTGCGGACGACGCCGGTGAACCCGCTGCCGCTCGACGGACGCCGCTACCTGGTCGCCGCGCGCGGGCGGACGCAGTGGGTCCGCAACATCCGGGTCGCCGGCGAGGGCGAGCTGACCGTCGGGCGCCGGACCGAGCGGATCACCGTCCGCGAGCTGACGGAGCCGACCGAGATCGTGCCGGTCCTGCGGGCGTATCTGAGGGTCTGGGCGTGGGAGGTCGGCGCGTTCTTCGACGGGGTGTCCGCCGACTCCTCCGACGCCGACCTGGCCGCGGCCGCCTCGCGCCACCCCGTCTTCGTCGTCACATCGGCAGAGCCCGCCTCCCGCCGATAGCGTGCGGGGATGAGCGAGCGCGAGCACGACGTCGTCCTCTACGGGGCCACCAGCTTCGTGGGAGCACTGACCGCGGACTACCTCGCGCGGCACGCCCCGACCGGTACGCGCATCGCGCTGGCCGGACGGTCGCGGGAGAAGCTGGAGAAGGTGCGCTCCGAGCTCCCGGCGCCCGGCTCCGACTGGCCGCTGATCGTGGCCGACTCCACCGACCGTGCGGCCCTCGACGCGATGGTGGCGTCGACGACGGCGGTCGCGACCACCGTCGGCCCGTACGCGAAGTTCGGGCTGCCGCTGGTCGAGGCGGCCGCGGCGGCCGGGACGCACTACGCGGACCTGACCGGTGAGATCACCTTCGCCCGCGCGGCCATCGACGCGACCGACGCGGTCGCGCAGCGGACGGGCGCGCGGATCGTGCACTCGTGCGGCTACGACTCCGTGCCGTCCGACCTCGGCGTCCTGCTCCTGCACGCCCAGGTGCAGGCCGACGGCGAGGGCGAGCTGACCGACGTCACGGCCGTCGCCCGGGTCCGCGGCGGCGTGTCCGGCGGCACCGTCGACTCGATGCGCGGCATCGCCGACACCGTGAAGGCCGACCGGTCGACGGCGCGGCTGCTGCGCGACCCGTACGGCCTCTCCCCCGAGCGCGACAGCGAGCCGGACACCCGCCAGCCCAGCGACAACCCGGCTCCGCACCGGCTGCCCGACGGCACGTGGGCGGCGCCGTTCGTCATGGCGTCGTACAACACGCGCATCGTGCGCCGTTCCAACGCCGTCGCCGGCTACTCCTACGGCAAGGGCCTGCGCTACGGCGAGGTGATGGCCGCCGGCTCGGGTCCGGTCGGGGCCGTCACGGCCGGGGCGGTCACCGCCGGTCTCGGCGCGATGCTCGCCGGGTTCGCGACGCCGGGGGCCCGCCAGGTGCTCGACCGCGTCCTGCCCAAGCCCGGCGAGGGCCCGTCGGAGGAGACCCGCCGCAAGGGCTGGTTCCGCCACGACCTCGACGCCGTCACGACGACGGGTGCCCACTACACCGGCCGCGTCTCCGGCTCGGGCGACCCCGGGTACGCCGCGACCGCGGTCATGCTCGGCGAGTCGGTGCTCTGCCTCGCCCTCGACGGCGACCGGCTCCCCGCGCGCAGCGGCTCGCTGACGCCCGCCACCGCGATGGGGCCGGCCCTGGTCGAGCGCCTGCGCACGGCCGGGCACGTCTACGAGGCCGCCCGCGCCTCCTGACCGACCGTCGTCGCGGGGCCACCCTCGTCGACGGCAGGTCTACCGCGCTCATGCCCGTCGGTCATAGGTTCTTGCCCATGACGCACGACGACGGCGGGTTGGACGGCCTCGTGCGCCACCGGCTGCGTGCCCTGCGGGTCGCGCAGGGGTGGTCGCTCGACGAGCTCGCGCGGCGGGCGAACCTCAGTCAGTCCTCCCTGAGTCGCATCGAGAACGGGCAACGACGCCTGGCCCTCGACCAGCTCGTCACGCTGGCCCGCGCCCTCGACACCTCCCTGGACCAGCTCGTCGAGACGGACACGGAGGACGTCGTGTCGAACCCGACGATCGACGGTCCCCACGGCTCGCGCCGCTGGTCGGTGCGCGCCGACCCGGGCATGTCGATCGTCCGGCGCCGGCTGACCGATCCGCCGCCGGGCCCCGCGACGCTGCGGGCGCACCCGGGACGGGAGTGGTTCGTGGTCCTGTCCGGAACCGCGATCCTGCTCCTCGGCGACCGGCGCATCCGCGTCGAGGCCGACCAGGCCGCGGAGTTCCCGACGATGCTGCCGCACGCCGTCGGGAGCGCCGGGGGGCCGTGCGACATGCTGGGCTTCTTCGACCGCGAGGCCCGGCGCGGACACCGCGACGACCAGGCGTAGCACGCATCGTCAGGTGCCGATGTCTTGCTCATCGCGCAAGATGTCGCGCTCCTCGCGCATCGTCTGGCTACGGTGATCCCATGAGCGAGGACCACGGGCACGGACACGGACACGGGCACGGGCACGGACACGGGGACGCGGGCGGAGCGGACATGGCGGAGGTCCTCGACCTCGACGCCGTCGTGTTTGGCGATCACCTCGCCGACCTCGTCTCCTGGCTCCCGGTACGGGAGGCCCCGCGGGAGATCGTCGACCTCGGGGCCGGGACCGGCGTCGGCACGTTCGCCCTGCTCGACCGGTTCCCCGACGCGCACGTGACCGCCCTCGACTCCTCCTCCGCGCACCTGCGGCGGCTGCAGGAGAAGGCCGACGCCGCCGGGTGGGCCGGGCAGGTGGACGTGCTGCCCTGCGACCTCGACGGCGAGCAGGTGCCGCTCGGGACGCCGGACCTGGTGTGGGCCTCGGCGTCGCTGCACCACCTGGCGGACCCGGAGCGGATGCTGCGCCGGCTGCACGACGCGCTCGCACCGGGCGGCCTGCTGGTGGTCGTCGAGATCGACGGCTTCCCGCGGTTCCTGCCCGACGACGCCCCGGAGGACAGCCCGGGCCTGGAGGTGCGGGCGCGCGCGGTCGCCGACCGCCGGGCCGCCGAGCACATGCCGCACCGGGGAGCGGACTTCGCCCCGCTGTTCGGGGCGACGGGGTTCCGGATCGAGGCGCAGCGGGCGGACACCGTGGAGGTCGAGGGAGCCCGGTCGGCGGCCGTGGGCCGCTACGCGCTCGCGGGGCTGAGCCGGCTGCGTGACGGGATCGCCGGCGACCTCTCGGCGCCGGACCGCGCGGCCCTCGACCGGCTCGTCGACCCGGACGACCCGGGCAGCGTCCTGCGGCGCGACGACCTGGTGGTCCGGACGTCGCGTCCCGCCTGGGCCGTCCGACCCAGCGCCCGCGATTGAGACGTGCACGATCGGGGCACGCTGCCCCGTGTCGGCCGGTCGTGTGCCGCACGGCCCGGTCCGTCCCATCGACGCGACACCGGAAGGACGATCGTGAGCGACCAGCTTCAGGTCACCAAGACCGTGGACGCCAGCCCGGAGCAGATGTTCGCCCTGCTCTCCCAGCCGTCCCGGCACACCGAGTTCGACGGCGCGGGGATGCTCCGCGGCGTGGAGCCCGGCGGCGAGCGGGTCTCCGGGACGGGCGACGAGTTCATCATGAACATGAACAACGACGCCCTGGGCGACTACCAGATGAAGAACACGGTCACCGCGTACGAGGAGAACCGCAAGATCGGCTGGGCGCCGACGATCCACCCGATCGACGGCTACACCGACAAGCTCGGCGACACGAAGGCGACCGGCCACACCTACACCTGGGAGCTCGAGCCCGCGGGGTCCGGCACGAAGGTCACGCAGACCTACGACTGGTCGGGTGTGCAGGACGACAACTTCCGCGGCTTCTTCCCGATGCTGTCCGAGGACCAGCTCTCGGACTCGATCGACAAGGTCGCGAACGCCGCGACGTAGTTGCTCAGGGCGCGCCGGCCGGGGGCACCACCCGCAGCCCGGCCGGCGCACCCCGCTCGATCAGCCGGGTGAGCGCCGCCGTGTCGAGGTGGGTCTCCACGAGGTCGGCGAGCAGGTCGAGCTGTGCGGTGCGGGTGGCCGCGAACGAGGTCGTCGTCGAGACCCGGAAGTCGCGGCCGGTGAGCGTCGCGACCCGCGTCAGCACCCGCCGTCGGAACCCGTCGTTCTCCAGCAACCCGTGCCAGTGCGTGCCGAGCACCGTCCCGACGTCGAGCCCTTCCGGGACTCCGTCGGCCGTCGTCACGAGCGGCGCACCGGCGCCGCGGACCTCGCGGCCGTGGTGGATCTCGTAACCGGCGACGTCCTCGCCGAGGGCCGTCCCGTGCGGGGTCCCCAGGTGCTTGTCGCGGTCGAAGACGACGTCGAAGGCGCCGAGGCCGAGTCCCTCGTGGCGACCGGGGGCGGCCTCGACGCCGTGCGGGTCGTCGATCGTCCGGCCGAGCATCTGGTAGCCGCCGCAGATGCCGAGCAGCGGGCGGCCGGCGCGGGCGTGGGCGAGCACCGCGTCGGCCAGACCGGTCTCCCGCAGCCAGGCCAGGTCGGACACGGTGGCCTTGGAGCCGGGCAGGACCACGAGGTCGACGCCCACCAGCTCGGACGGCGCGGTCACGTACCGGACCGAGACGCCGGGCTCGGAGGCGAGCGCGTCGACGTCGGTCCCGTTGGACACGCGCGGGAGCCGCACCACGGCGACCCGCAGCCAGTCCGCTCCGAGCGGCGCGGCGGGTCGGCCGACCGCGCCGTCGTGCCCGAGGGAGTCCTCCGCGTCGATCCAGAGGTCGGGCGCGAACGGGATCACGCCCAGCGTGGGTCGACCGGTGAGCCGTCCGAGCTGGGCGAGGCCGGGCTCGAGCAGCGCGGGGTCGCCCCGGAACTTGTTGACGACGAACCCGCCGACCAGGGCCTGGTCGGCGGGTTCGAGGACCGCGAGGGTGCCGAAGAGGTGGGCGAGGACGCCGCCCCGGTCGATGTCGCCGACGACGATCGTCGGCAGGCCGCCCGCGCGGGCGAGGCCCATGTTGGCGATGTCGGTGGCGCGCAGGTTGATCTCGGCGGGCGAGCCGGCGCCCTCGCAGATCACGACGTCGTGCTCCGCGCGCAGCCGGGCCAGACCCGCCGTCACGACCTCGAGCAGCGCGGGCTTGCGCTCGCGGTAGGAGAGCGCACTGACGGTGCCGTCGACGCGGCCGTGGACGACGACCTGGCTGGTGCGGTCGCTCCCGGGCTTGAGCAGCACCGGGTTGAACGCCACGCTCGGCGCGAGCCCGCAGGCCGCCGCCTGCAGCGCCTGGGCCCGGCCGATCTCGCCGCCGTCGAGGGTGACCACGGAGTTGTTGCTCATGTTCTGCGCCTTGAACGGCGCGACGTCGACGCCCTGCCGGGCCAGCCAGCGGCACAGGCCGGCGACGAGGACGCTCTTCCCCGCGTCGCTGGTGGTCCCCGCGACGAGGAGGGCGCCCTGCACGGACCGAGCCTAGGTCCTCGGTATCCCTCCGGCGGCCGGACACGCTAGTTTCACAGTGTGAACCAGCAGGGTGAGACCGAGGACGGCTCCGAGGGCCGCATCCGGGGCGCGGAGACCGCCCGCCGCACGTTGCGGCTGCTCGAGGCGCTGGCGGCCCACCAGCCCGTGGGGCTCGACGAGGTGGCCGCGCTGGTCGGGTTGAACAAGTCGACCGCCTACCGGCTCCTGCGGGTGCTACAGGAGGAGGGCTACTGCGAGCGGCTCCCGCAGGGCGGCTACCGGCTCGGCGGCGCCGTGGCGACGCTGGCGGCCAGGACGGCCGTGCCCGCCGCCACCCTGGAGGCGATGCGGCCGGTGCTGCAGGAACTCGCCGAGAGCACGGCGGAGACCGTCACCGTGCACCGGCGGGCGGGCGACGCCGTCGTCCTGAGCGTCGGCGTGGAGAGCGAGCAGCACGTGCTGCGCCAGGTCGTGCGGGTCGGCGAGACCACCCCGTTGACCCGGGGCTGCGCCGGTCTCGCCATCCTCGCGTCGCTCCCGGCCTCCGACCGGGACGAGGTGCTCGACCACGTCGGCGGATCCGAGACGCGGTCGGCGCTCGGCGGCCGGGTCGCCGAGGCGCTCGCCGACGGCTACGCCGTGTCCCGGGCCGCCAACCACCCCGGGGTCTTCGGGATCGCCGTGGCGGTCCCGGGCGGGCACGGCACGGGGTCCGAGCTGAGCCTCGCCGTGTCGGGACCGGAGAGCCGCTGGACCCGGGACCGGGCCGTGCAGCACGCCGAGCAGCTGCGGGAGTGCGCCGCTCGGCTGGCCCACCTCCTCGGCGTGTAGCGGGCCCGGGATCAGCTCGCGGCGCCCTCGGCCGGCAGGTACCCGTCGGCCACCAACCGGGGCAGCAGGCCCCCCGCGGCGAGGATGTCGAGCACCATCGGCGGCTGCGGCGCGACGTCGACGCGCCGGTCACCGGCCCGGGCCCACCCGTGCTCGAGGTCGACGGTGAGCTCCTCGCCCTCGCTGACGAGGTCGCGGACCCCGGGCACGGTGAGGGCCGGGAGGCCGTTGTTGATCGCGTTGCGCAGGAACAGCGAGTTGAACTCCTCGGCGACCAGGGCGGCCACCCCCAGGTGGCGCATCAGGGCGGCGACCGGGCGGCTGGAGCCGATGCCGAAGTTCCGGCCGGCCACCACGATGTCACCCGGGGCGACCTCGTCGACCCACCTCGGGCGCAGCGCGTAGAAGACGTGCCGGGCGGCCTCGGGGACGTCCAGCTTCATGGCGTAGCCCGGGTACATGGCGTCGGTGTCGACGCTGTCCCCGACGACCCAGGTGCGCCCCGTGATCGTCCATCGGTCGGTCATGCGGAGTGCTCCCGGTCGAGGAGGGTGCGGGGGTCCACGGGACGCCCGGCGACGGCGGAGGCGGCGACGGTGGCGCTCGAGGCCATGTAGATCTCGGCGTCGGGGCTGCCCATGCGACCGCGGAAGTTGCGGGTCGAGGCGGTCAGGCAGACCTCCCCGGCCCCGAGCACGCCCATGTGGTAGCCGAAGCAGGCACCGCAGGTGGAGTTGGTGACCACCGCCCCGGCGTCGGCGAGGGTCCCGAGGTAGCCGAGGCGCAGGGCGTCGCGGTAGACCTGCTGCGAGGCGGGGGTGACGATCAGGCGGACGCCCTCGGCGACGGTGCGCCCCGCCAGGATCTCGGCGGCGATCCGCAGGTCGTCGAGCTGGCCGTTGGCGCAGGACCCGATGAAGCACTGGTCCAGACGGCGGGTCTCGACCTGCGAGATCGGGACCGCGTTGCCGCTGACCGACCCGGGCCGGGCGACGTGGGGCTCCAGCGCCGAGAGGTCGACGGTGCGCACCGCGGCGTAGGTCGCCCCGGGGTCGGGATCCGCGGGCTCGTACTCCCCCGGGCCCGCGCCGTGCTCGGCGAGGAACCGCCGGCAGACGTCGTCGGCGGGGAAGGTGGCGAAGTCCGCGGAGATCTCGGCCGCCTGGGTGGCGATGGTGCGACGCTCGTTCATCGGCACGCTCGCCAGTCCCTCCCCGCCGAACTCGAGGTTGTGGTTGGTGGCGTCCCCCCACGTCCCGGCGATGTGCAGGAACACGTCCTTGCCGCCGACCCCGACGGGCAGCTCACCGACCAGCTCGTAGCGGATCGTGGGCGCGACGGTGAACCAGGTCCGACCGGTGCACAGGACCCCGACGACCTCGGCCGGCCCGATGCCGCGCGCCGCGGTGTTGTACGCCCCGGCCGCGCAGGTGTGCGAGTCCGTGCAGGTCAGCACCTGCCCGGGGCGGGCCAGGGCGTTCTCCGCGATCACCTGGTGGCAGATGCCGTGGCGGCCGACGTCGAAGAACCGGTCGATGCCGAAGTCGCGCGCGAAGCGGCGGGCGCGGGGGCCGCCGTCCGCGTCGCGGACGGTCGGCGCCGGGACGGCGTGGTCGAGCACGATCGCCGTGCGCTCCGGGTCCGCGATCCGCAACGGCGTGACCCACCCGGCGAACTGCAGGTCGATGAGGACGTTCATGTCCACCTCGGCGACGACGGTGTCGCCGGCGTGGACCTCCTCGAGCCCGGCGCTCCGGGCGAGGATCTTCTCGATCATGGTCATGGGCACGTGGGCACTCCTTCGCGGTAGCGCTCGTCCAGGGCGAGCCAGCCGGTGAGGCCGACCAGCCCGAACAGGTCGGCGGGCCCGGTCACCCGGGGCGTCGGCGTCCCGCCCATCGCCGCGAGTGCGTGCGCGGCGGCGTCGGCGACGGGGACGAGCAGGGCGCCCGGGTAGATCGCCGCGGCGAACCCGAGCCGCGCGAGCTCGGCGTCGTCGAGCGCGGGGGTGAGGCCCCCGGGCACGACGTTGAACACGAGCGGCACGCCGGTGGAGCGGCCGACCTCGTCGGCGATCCGCTCGATCTCGATCCGGGAGCGGGGGGCCTCGACGAAGACCGCGTCGGCGCCCTCGGCCGCGTAGCGGCGGGCCCGCGTGATGGCCTCGTCGATCCCGAGGGGACCGTTGGCGTCGGTCCGGGCGACGATCACGATGTCGTCCTCGCGATTCTCCAGGGCGGCCGCGAGCTTGGGCAGGTACTCGTCGACGTCGACGATCTCCTTGTCCGCGAGGTGCCCGCACCGCTTCGGGAACGCCTGGTCCTCCAGGTGCAGGGCCGCGACCCCGGCCTGCTCGTACGCCCGGACCGTGCGGACGACGTGCATGGGATTGCCGTAGCCGGTGTCCGCGTCGGCGAGCAGCGGCAGGTCGGTCGCGGCGGCCAGCACGGCCACGCGCTCGACCATCTCCGTCGCCGTGAGGAGCCCGACGTCGGGCAGGCCGTACCCGGAGGCGGCGACCCCAGCCCCGGTGGCGTAGGCGGCGGAGAACCCCGCGCGGCGCGCGAGGTGGGCGCTGATGCCGTCGAACACGCCCGGGGCGCGCAGCAACCCGGGCTCGCGCAGCAGTCGACGGAAGGTGGCGGACCGCGTACTCACCCTCGAACCTCCGGTTCCTCGCCGAGGGCGGTGCCGGCCCCGGCTCGGCCGGTTCTCGTCCCTCGCGACGGCCCACGCTCGCAGTCTTCTTCATCAAATGCAACTGGTTGCATTTGGTGAATCGTGGCCGCTACGGTCCTGACGTCGGTGGGACCGCGATCACAGCGACGCCACCACGGGGAGAGGAGCGACATGTCGACGACGACGGCCGACGCCGGACCGACCGCGAAGCAGCACGGCAACCTGCGCGACTCGACGAGCGCGTTGAAGCTGGGGGTGTTCTCGTTCAACGCCTCGGGCGGTCTCAACATCACGACCCGGCCGCGGGCCTACCACGTCGGGTGGGAGCACACCTCGGCGATCGCTCGGCGCGCGGAGGAGATGGGCTTCGAGTTCGTCCTGCCGGTCGCGAAGTGGCGGGGATACGGCGGGGAGACCGACTTCTACGGCGAGTCCTACGAGACGCTGACCTGGGCGGCCGGGATCGCGGCGCAGACCAGCCGGATCACCGTCGGGGCCACGGTGCACGTGCCCGTCATCCACCCGACCTTCGTCGCGAAGGCCGGCGCGACCGTCGACGCGATCGCCGGCGGGCGGCTCGCCCTCAACGTCGTCATGGGCTGGTACCCGCTCGAGATCGGGCAGTTCGGCCTGACGCCCGCGGACCACGACATCCGCTACGAGCACGGGGACGAGTGGGTCACCCTGCTCAAGCGGTTGTGGACCGAGGACGAGCCCTTCGACTTCGACGGCCGCTGGACCTCCGCGTGGTCGGCCCTCTCGAAGCCCAAGCCCGTCCGCCGTCCCCTGCTGATGAACGCGGGCACCTCGGCCGCCGGGGTCGACTTCACGGCGCGACAGTGCGACTTCACGCTCGCCAGCCGGAACTCGCTCGAGGGCGCGGACGTGTTCGTGGGCGACATCAAGAACACCGCGCGGGAGCGGTACGGCCGCGACCTGCAGGTCGTCAACGTCGCGCACGTGATCTGCGCGGACACCGAGGCCGAGGCGTGGCGCAAGCGGGAGCTGCTCGCCGAGAGCGGCGACCGGGAGGCCGCCGACAACTTCATGCGGTTCCTCGGGATCGGGAGCCAGTCCTACGAGGAGACCCTGCGGCTCTACCGCGACTACTTCTACACCAGCGGGGCCGCGCTCCCGCTGATCGGGACGCCGGAGCAGATCGCCGACCAGATGGTGGCGGCCTCGAAGGCGGGCTTCGACGGTCTCGCGCTCGGGTTCTTCGACTACCTCGACGAGATGGCCGGGTTCGACGAACAGGTCATGCCGCTGCTGCGCGACGCCGGCATCCACTCCTAGGGAAAGGACGACACGTCATGGGACTGCTGCAGGACAAGATCGCCGTCGTCACCGGGGCGTCCGGGGGCATCGGATCGGCGACCGCGCGGGCGTTCGTCCGCGAGGGTGCCACCGTCGTGCTCACCGACCTCGACGACGAGCGCGGCACGAAGCTCGAGCACGAGCTGACCGAGGCCGGGGGCACCGCGGTCTTCGTCGGCGCCGACATCACGCGGGTCGCCGAGGTCGACGAGGTGGTCCGCACGGCGGTGTCCCGGTTCGGCCGGCTCGACGTCGCCGTCAACTGCGCCGGCTACATCGGCGTGTTCAGCCCGCTGCTGGGCTACCCGCCCGAGGAGTTCGACCGCGTCCTCGACATCAACGTCCGCGGTACGTGGAACTGTCTGCGCGCCGAGCTCGCCGCGATGGTCGAGGCCGGGAACGGCGGGGCGATCTGCAACGTCTCCTCCGTCGCCGGCGTCGTCGGCGCGGCCGGAGCCGCGCCGTACGTCTCGGTCAAGCACGCCCTGGTGGGCATGACGCGGTCCGCCGCCCTCGAGCACGCGGCGGACGGCATCCGGGTCAACGTCATCGCCCCCGGCAGCACGGACACCGAGATGCCGCAGCGGCTGACGGGCGGCGACCCCGGCATCCTCGCCGCGCTGCGCAGCGTCATCCCCGTGGGCCGGTTCGGCCGCGCCGAGGAGATCGCCGAGCCGATCCTGTTCCTGTGCTCGCCGGGCGCGGCGTTCGCCACCGGTGCGGTCTTCAGCGTCGACGGAGGCCAGAGTGCCGCGTAGCAGCGCCGAGGTCGTCGTCCCCGGCGTGCACCGAATCCGGGTCGGACACGGGGACACCGAGAACGCGTTCGTCGTCGAGGGCGACGACGGTCCGACCCTGGTCGACGTCGGCTGGGCCTCCGCGCCCGCCGTCATCACGGCCGCGCTGGCGGAGCTGGGTCACCGACCGTCGGCGGTGCGGCGCATCGTCGTGACCCACGCGCATCCCGACCACGTGCGCGGCCTCGCGACGATGCGTGAGCTGACCGGCGCGGAGGTGCTGATCCACGACGCGGACGCGGCGTGGCTGCGGGCCGGTCGGGTCCCCGCGGGCGGACGCAGCGGCGTCGTCGGCAGCACCCTGGACCGGCTGCCGTTCATGCGGTGGACGGCGGTGACACCCGACCGGACGGTCACCGGCGACGAGGTCATCGGGCGCACCGGGCTGCGGGTCGTCCACACCCCCGGCCACACGGCGGGGCACATCGCCCTGCATCACGAGCCGTCGGGCGCCCTGCTCGTGGGCGACGCGGCCTTCCACCTGCGCGGGCTCGGACTCGGGCCGGCGACCCTCGCCCACGACCCGGACACCCGGCCCGACGCGCTCGCGGGCCTGCCCCTCGACGTCGCGGCCGTGGGCTTCGCCCACGGGGCACCCCTGACCGGCGAGGCGGTGGGGTCGTTCCGGGAGTTCGTGCACGCGACCGGCCGGAGCCCGGCGTCATGAGCGTGGGACGTCGGGACGGCCGCCCTCGGCGTGCCAGGGCACGACCCCGATGAGGACACCCGGGAGATCCGCGACGTCGAACTCGAAGGACCGCCACAGGGCGTTCTCCTCGGCCCGTGCCCGGTCGCCGAAGGGGCCGTAGCAGTCGGCGTGCCCGGTGACGGGGTCGATGATCAGCACCATCCAGCCGTCCGCGTCCGCGGTGCCGCCCTCGTCGTGGATGCGCGGGGTCTCCTCGGTGAACACGACCGTCTCCCTCTGCTCGTCGGCGGGGCCTGCCCCCGCGCCGTCGAGGAGAAGCGTCGTCCGGTGGCGTCCGCGGCGGTGTCCGCCGGACGCACGGTCCTCCGGGGGACGTGCTGTCCCCCGGTCGCCGGACGGCGGGCTCACGGCCCCGGCAGGCCACCCGCGTGGACCGCGGTCGGATCCTCGGCCAGTTCGCGCTCGACGGCCTCGACGTCGGGGGCGAGGCGGTCGTGCAGCGTCCGGCCGCGGTCGGCGAGCGACACCCGGACCCGCCGCCGGTCCTCCGGGTCCACCGCCCGGTAGACCAGACCCGACGTCGCCAGGCGGTCGACGACCCGGGTCAGCGTCGAGTCGTTGAGCCCCGTCCCCGCCACGAGCTCCCCCATGGCCAGGTCGCCGGCCTCGGCGAGGCACGTGAGCACGAGCCACTGGGGCAGGAGCACGCCCTCGCGGCCCGTGATCTCCTCGACCCGCACGGCGACCCGGGCCATCGTCCGGTGGAGGGTGACCGCGAGCGATCCCGCGGCGAGCTCCGCGCCCATCGGCCCTCCTCAGGCTTCGTCCCACGTGAGAATATCGCGGCGGTGGCCGCGCGGACCGGTCGTGGCCCCGCGGGAGGGCCCATGGACGAGCACCCCGGGCGCGCGGCCTGGCGGGTCGCCATGGTGCTGCCGCTGCGGGGACCCGCCGGTCTGTTCGCGCCGTCCTGCGAGGCGGTCATCCGACTCGCCGTCGACGAGATCAACGGCCGGGGCGGCATCCGGGGCCGCGAGGTCGAGTACGAGGTGATCGACGGCGGTCGCGCCCCCGCCGCCGTCGCCGCGGAGGTCGGCGACCGGGTCGCCCGCGGCGCCGTCGACGCGGTGAGCGGGTGGCACATCTCCTCGGTCCGCCGCGCCCTGGTCCCCGTCGTCGCCGGCCGCGTGCCGTACGCCTACCCGTCGCTCTACGAGGGCGGGGAGACCCGGCCGGGCGTGTACTGCAGCGGGGAGACCCCGGACGTCCAGATCGCGCCCGCCCTGCGGTGGCTGCGCGACGAGCTCGGCGCGCGGCGCTGGTACGTCGTGGGCGACGACTACGTGTGGCCGCGCGTGTCGGCCCGGGCGGTGCACGACTTCGCCCGCCACCTCGGGCTCGACGTCGTCGGGCAGTCGTTCGTGCCGCTCGGGACGGGCCGCGTCGGCGACCTGGTGGACCGGGTCGAGGCCACCCCGTGCGACGGCGTGCTGATGCTGCTCGTCGGGCAGGACGCGGTGGAGTTCAACCGCGAGTTCGCCCGCCGGGGGCTCGGCGACCGGCTGCTGCGCTTCAGCCCGCTGATGGAGGAGAACATGCTCCTCGCCAGCGGTGCCGACGCGACCGCGAATCTGTTCGTGGCCTCGTCGTACTTCCGCTCGCTGGCGACGACGGGCGCCTTGGACCTGCTCGCGGACTACCTGCGGGCGCACGGCCCCGGCGCGCCGGCCCTGAGCAGCGCGGCGGAGAGCTGCTACGAGGGGCTGCGGACGCTCGCGAGCCTCGCCGAGCGCGCCGCCGACGACCGCCTCGAGGCCTGGGACGCGGCCGTCGACGGCACGGCGTGGGAGGGGCCGCGCGGCACCGTCGAGTTCCGAGGTCGGCGCGCCCGCCAGCCGGTGCACCTGGCCGTGGCCGACGGCCTCGACTTCGACGTCCTGACCGCCCTGCCCGCCGTCGTCCCTTGACGCGGACTCCCCGACGGTATTCCCATATGGGAACAACTCGTCGAGACCGTCACCGGGGAGGCCGCCGTGCCCGACACCGTGTTCCGCGTGGACCAGTCGAAGTCGATGCGGGAGCAGGAGGTGCCGGGCCACAACCGCTGGCACCCCGACATCCCGGCCGCGAACTCCGTGCGGCGCGGGGACGTCTTCCGAATCGAGTGCAAGGACTGGACCGACGGCCAGGTCCGCAACGACGACTCCGCGAACGACATCCGCGACATGGTCCTCGACCACAACCACATGCTCTCCGGGCCGATCGAGATCGAGGGCGCGGAGCCGGGCGACCTGCTCGTCGTCGACTACCTCGACCTCGGCCCGGCGCACGGCGGCGCTCCGGCCGTCGGGCCGGAGGCCGGCCAGGGCTGGGGCTACACCGGGATCTTCGCGAAGAGCAACGGCGGCGGGTTCCTCACCGACCACTTCCCCGACCCCGGCAAGGCCATCTGGGACTTCCAGGGCAAGTACGCGACGTCGCGCCATCTGCCCGGGGTGCGGATCGCCTCGAACGTCCACGCCGGCCTCGCGGGCTGCGCGCCGTCCGCGGAGCTGCTCGCGGAGTGGAACCGGCGTGAGCAGGCGCTGATCGACACCGACCCGCAGCGCGTGCCGCCGCTCGCCCTGCCGCCGCTGCCCGAGCACGCCCTGCTCGGCACGATGGCGGGCAGCGACCTGGAGCGCGCGGCCCGGGAGGCCGCCCGCACCGTCCCGCCACGCGAGCACGGCGGCAACGTCGACATCAAGAACCTCTCGATCGGCTCCCGGGTGCTCTACCCCGTCTACGTCCCGGGCGCGAAGTTCTCGATCGGCGACCTGCACTTCGCGCAGGGCGACGGCGAGATCAGCTTCTGCGGCGCGGTGGAGATGGGGGGTTACGTCGACATGCACGTCGACCTGATCAAGGACGGCGTCGCGAAGTACAAGGCGACGATGCCGATCTTCCAGCCCGGTCGGCACGAGCCGCGCTACGACGACTTCGTCTCGTTCATCGGCATCTCGGTCGACGAGGCGGGCGACCAGCACTACATGAACGCGACCATCGCGTACCGCCGCGCGTGCCTCCAGGCCATCGACTACCTGACGCAGTTCGGCTACACCGGCGAGCAGGCCTACCTGATCCTGTGCGCCGCGCCGATCGAGGGCCGGGTCAGCGGCATCGTCGACATCCCGAACGCCTGTTGCTCGCTCTACGTCCCGACCGGCATCTTCGACGTCGACATCCGTCCCGGCCACGACGGTCCCGCGAGGGTCGACCGCGGCCAGTGCGCCACCGCGAGCTGAGGAGACGCGATGCCCGCCCCGACCGACGTCGAGGTCTTCGAGCTCGGCGACGTCGTCCTGCAGCACGGCGCGACGCTGCGGGACGCCCGGCTGGCGTACCAGACCTACGGGACGCTGAACGCCGACAAGAGCAACGCCATCGTCTATCCCACCTGGTACTCCGGGCGGCACACCGACAACGAGTGGCTGATCGGCACCGACAAGGCGCTGAACCCCGACGAGTGGTTCATCATCGTGCCGAACATGCTCGGCAACGGGCTGTCCTCCTCGCCGAGCAACACCCCGCCCCCCTACGACCGGGCCCGCTTCCCCCACGTGACCTTCTTCGACCAGGTCGAGTGCCAGTACCGCCTCGTCACCGACCACTTCGGCATCACCACGCTGCCGCTGGTGACGGGCTGGTCCATGGGCGCGGGCCAGACCTACCAGTGGGCCGTCAGCCACCCGGAGATGGTCCAGCGGGCCGTCCCGTTCTGCGGGTCCAGCGTCACCGCCCCGCACAACCGGGTCTTCCTCGAGTCGATCGCTGCCGCCCTGCGCGCCGACGCCACCTTCGCGGGCGGCTGGTACCGCGACGACGCCTGGCCGACGACCGGGCTGCGCGCCTTCGCCCGGGTCTACGCCGGCTGGGGGTTCTCGCAGGCGTTCTACTGGCAGGAGGAGTGGCGCCGGCTCGGCTTCTCCTCGCTCGAGGACTTCCTGATCGGGTTCTGGGAGGCGTTCTTCCTCGACGAGCGGGACCCGAACAACCTGCTGGCGATGATCTGGACGTGGTTCCACGGCGACGTCGGGCAGACGCCCGGGTTCGGGGGCGACACGGTCGCCGCGCTGAACTCCATCCGTTGCCCGGTCCTCGCGATGCCCGCGGAGAAGGACCTCTACTTCCCACCCGAGGACGAGCAGTGGGCCTCGCAGCACATCGCCGACGGCGAGGTGCGCGTCATCCCCGGGGTGTGGGGTCACTTCGCGGGCGGCGGGCAGAACCCCGACGACACCGCGTTCATCGACCAGGGCATCCGCGACATGCTCGCGCGGGAGGTCTGAGCCACGCCCGTCCGAGCCGGTCATGGTCCGGCTCGGCTGGTGTAGGTGTGGCCGGTCGGGGTGGTGGTCCGGACGGTGTGGGGATGCGGCCCGAAGCCGTCGTGGAGCAGTTCGGTGACCCACCCGGGCAGTTCTTTGAGGTGGTTGCCGCGCACGCAGTTCCCGCGCCCGTTGCCCAGGCTGGTCGGGCCACCGGCTCTCTTGCCTTTGATGTGGTCGGTATGCCGGATCGGGGCCCCGCAGAACGGGTCGCGGCACATCCCGTGATCCCGCAGGGCGATCAGGGTGGCGAGGAACCCGTCGAAGTAGCGGCGGCGGGGGTCGCCGCCGACCAGGCCGCCGTGGGCGGGGTGGGCGAACAGCCGCCGCCACCAGCGGTGCCCGCCGGTGTGGCGCAGCAGGTCGGTGACGATCCCCGCCGGCAAGGGTCCGTGCCCGACGAGTTCGCCGGGACTGGCGCTGTCGGGGTCGGTGATCGCGTCGAGTGGCAGGACGATGCCGACCTCGACGTTGACGTCCTCGGCCAACACTTGTCCGGTGAGTCGTTCGACGAGGGTGTCGGCGATGATCTGGTCGCGGGTGCGGTCGTCGGTGTCCCCGGTCGCGATGAGGCTGTCGGCGTATTTCCGGAGGGCGGCGAGGCAGGCCACGCCCTGCTCCACCGGCAACAGCCCCGACAGCACGCTCATGGTGTCCGGCGCCGGTCGCAACGTCACCCGCCGGTCCTGGCGGGCCTTCCGGGCGCGGTCGGTGAAGCCTTGCGGGTCGGCCTCGTAGGCGAGTTTCTTCACCGCCGCCTCCGCCTGTTTACGGCCCATGCCCTCGAGGCCGAGTTCGGCGATCTCCTTGTCCACCAACGCCCGCAGCTCCGGGTCCAGGTGCGAGGTCACGGACACGACGTGTTCGGCGAGTTGTTCGCTGATCCGCCCCGCCACCAGCAGGGCCCGCGTGCACGGCAGATCCGAGGCGAGTGCACGCGCGACGCCGAGGCGGCGGTCTCCGACGTGCGGGGAGACGTGCGCGGCCAGCGCGATCTGGTCGGCGATCCCCCGGCCGAGCTTCTCGGGGTCCAACCGGCCCTCGGCGACGAGTTCGATCTGGGCTTCGACCTGAGCGCGACCGAACGCGACGATCGCAGTGTGCTGCGCCGCCGCCACCGCTGAACGCAGCTTCTCCAGCACAGCGATCCGGTCGACGCACGCCGCACCCCCATCGGACAGCGGGTCGGTGGGCAGCTCGGCGAGTTCAGCGAGGCGCGCGAGCAACGCGGTCAGCTCCACACTGACCGGGTCCACCACCTCGTTCGAACTCATGTTCGGAAGCTAGCAGCCACCCCCGACAATCACGGCCGTGTCCGGGCCCACGACCTGCGACGATGCGGCAAAGCTGTCACTGGACGCCGGCAACGACGCTTTCCTGTCACCGCCGGTGTCACCGCCGGCGGGCGACGCCCTCCGCCAGCCACCGGGCCTGCACCGCCGCGAGGTCCGGGCCGGTGGGCTGGGTGGCGTGGCTGATGACCAGCCGGACCAGGCCGTCGGCCAGCAGGCGCAGGTCCGGGTCGTCGCCGTGCAGGGCCGCGAGCTCGGCCGCGATCACCGCGACGCCCCGCTCGAGCACCACCTCCGGGCTCGCCGTCACCACCGGGAGCAGGCTCTCGCCCCCGTCCGCCGTCAGGATCGCCTTGAGCAGGTCGTTCGACGCGCCGAACTCCAGCGCGCCCACGACCCCGGCGACCGACCCCGCCACGAGGTCGTCCGCGTGGGCCCGCAGCTCGCGGCGGACCACGGCGAGGAACGCGTCGGTCTCCCGTCCGACCAGCGCGTCGCCGAGCGCCTGCTTGGTGCCGATCGCGTTGTAGAGGTGCTGGCGGCTGATCCCCGCCCGGCCCGCCACCGCGCCCATGGTCAGTGCCGACCAGCCCTGTGCGGTCGTGATCTCCCGGGCCGCGTCGAGCAACCGGGCGAGCAGCTCCGCGCGCGTGTCCTCGCGGAACGAGCCACCCGTCGTCATGAACGCGACCTTACAGAACCGGCCGCGGCGACAACGCCGTTGACAAACACGGCAGAGCTGTCAACGATTCGACGGCATGACGACGACCGCGGAGCCTGCCGACGACGGCCGGGTGCTCAGCGAGGAGGAGTCCCGCGCGATCCGCCGCGGGGTCCCGCATCCCCGCGTGCCGATGCCCGTCGTGGCGCTGCCGACCCTCGCCCTGTTCGTCGGGTCGCTCGCGGCCTGGCTCGGCGCGACGTGGTGGGTGCTGGCGGGCGACGACCCGTGGCGCTACGCCGTGACGATCCCGGTGCACGCGATCGTCACCTTCACGATGTTCACGGTCCTGCACGAGACCATCCACCTCGCGGGCGGGCGGTCGCGGCGGGTCAACGAGGTCCTCGGGCGCCTCGCGATGCCGTTCGTCGTCGCCTGGGCGGCCTTCCCGCTCGTGCGCTTCCTGCACATCGAGCACCACCGCAACACCAACGAGGACGTCGCCACCGACCCCGACGCCTGGTCCACCGCCGGGCCGAGCTGGCAGTGGCCGCTGCGCTGGATGACCCTCGACCTCTGGTACCTGCGGTTCTACGCGCCGCGCATCCCGAGCCGGCCGCGGGCGGAGCTCGCCGAGCAGGCCGTCGTGTCCGCCGTGGTGATCGGCGGCTTCGTCACGCTCGCGCTCACCGGGCACGGCTGGGAACTGCTGATGATCTACCTGGTCCCCCAGCGGATCGGCGTCGGCATCCTCGTCTGGTGGTTCGACTGGCTCCCGCACCACGGCCTCGAGGCGACCGCGCGGTCCGACCGCTTCCACGCCACCCGCATCCGCGTCGGCTGGGAGCGCGTGATGAACCCGCTGTTCCTCTACCAGAACTACCACCTGGTCCATCACATCCACCCGACGATCCCGTTCTACCGCTACGTGCAGGTCTGGCGGCGTTCCGAGTCGGACTTCCTCGAGCGGGACGTCCCGATCGCCACCGCGTGGGGCACGGAGCTCTCCGCCTCCGAGTACCGCGCCTGGCGCAGCATCATCTCGACCTACGACCGCGACGCCGACCTCCCGCGACTCCCCCACCGGCTGCGCGTCGAGGAGGTCCGCCGGCTCACCCCGGACGCCGTCTCGGTCACGTTCGCCGTGCCCGACGAGCTCCGGGAGGCCTTCCGCTTCCGCCCCGGCCAGCACGTCACCGTCGCCGCCACGATCGACGGGGAGCCGGTGCGCCGGAACTACTCGATCTGCACCGCGGCCGGCTCCGGCGTCCTGCGCATCGCGGTGCGCCGGGTCGAGGGCGGACGGTTCTCGACCTGGGCCCACGACGAACTGCGGGCCGGCGACGAGCTGGAGGTCACCCCGCCCGCGGGCTCGTTCACGCTCGACACCGACCGGCGGAACGCCCGCCACGTCGCCGCGATCGCGGCGGGCAGCGGCATCACGCCGGTCATCTCGATCCTGACGAGCACGCTCGACGCCGAGCCGCGGTCACGCGCCACGCTGCTCTACGCCAACCGCGACGCCGAGCACACGATGTTCGCCGACGAGCTCGCGATGCTGGAACGCCGCTACGAGGGCCGGCTCACGGTGGTCCACCACCACTCCCGCGCGAGCTCTTCCCGACGACGGGTCGTGCCCGGCCGGCTCGACGCGGCCCGGCTCGCCGAGCACCTGGGCGACCCGGCGCTGCGGGGCGCGGCGTGGTTCCTGTGCGGCCCGGTCGCCATGCTCGACGACCTCGAGCCGGTCCTGGCCGAGCACGACGTCACCGACGTGCGGCGCGAGCTGTTCGTCGCGCCCGACGACGAGCCGGGCGACCTCGGCGACATCGTCCCCGCCACCGTGGCGGTGACCTGCGGCGGCGAGACCACGGAGGTCGTGAGCACCGGCACGGCGTCGCTGCTCGAGAGCGCCCTCGCCGCCGGCGTCGACGCGCCGTACCTGTGCGCGGGCGGGATCTGCGGCACGTGCGTGGCCACCGTGACCGGCGGGCGCGTCCACATGCAGCAGAACTACGCGCTCTCCACCGAGGAGATCGCGGCCGGGCGGGTCCTCACCTGCCAGTCCCGCCCGACGACCCCGGAGGTCGCGGTCGACTACGACCGCTGACCGCCGGGGCACGACCTCACGCGTGCGCCTTGGCCTTCCGACGCCACTGGGTCAGCGGACGCTCGGTGTAGCCGTTGGGCTCGGTGCCGCCGGTGAACACCAGCTCGAGGGCGGCCTGGAAGGACTCGCTGCCGTCCAGGTCCGGGGCCATGGGCGGGTAGCCGTCCTGACCGGAGTTCTGCTCGTCCACCAGCGCGGCCATGCGGGCGAACGTCTCGCGGACGGTGTCGGCGTCGACGACGCCGTGCTCGAGCCAGTTCGCGATGAGCTGGCTGGAGATGCGCAGCGTGGCGCGGTCCTCCATGAGGCCCACGCCGTCGAGGTCGGGCACCGTCGAGCACCCGATCCCCATGCCGACCCAGCGCACGACGTAGCCGAGGATCGACTGCGCGTTGGTCTCCAGCTCGCGGCGCACGTCCTCCTCGGACAGCGTGCTCGGGTCGGAGAGCGGCAGCTCGAGCAGGTGGCGGCGGTCGGCCACGGGGCGCTGCGCGATCTCGTCCTGGACCGCGTGCACGTCGACGCGCAGGTAGTGCAGCGCGTGCAACGTCGCCGCGGTCGGCGAGGGCACCCACGCCGTGTTCGCGCCGGCCTTCGGGTGGCCGATCTTCTGCTCGAGCATCTCGGCCATCGCGGCGGGCTTGGCCCACATGCCCTTGCCGACCTGGGCGTGGTGGGAGAACCCGGCCGCCAGCGCGACGTCGACGTTGCGGTCCTCGTAGGTCTGCAACCACGTCGTCGACTTCATGTCGCCCTTGCGCAGCACCGGCCCGGCGGCGAAGCAGGTGTGGATCTCGTCGCCGGTGCGGTCGAGGAAGCCGGTGTTGACGAAGATGACGCGGTGCGCGGCGGCGCCGATGCAGGCCGACAGGTTGACCGTCGTCCGCTTCTCCTCGTCCATGATGCCGATCTTGAGGGTGTTCGCCCCGAGGCCCAGGGCCTCCTCGACCGCCGCGAACAGCTCGACGGTCAGCGCGACCTCCGCCGGCCCGTGCTGCTTGGGCTTGACGATGTAGACGCTGCCGGCGCGGGAGTTGGTGTGCGGGCCGAGGCCGCGCAGGTCGTACAGGGCGGCGACGGCGCACACGAGCGCGTCGACGACGCCCTCGGCGGTCTCCTCGCCGTCGGCGGTGAGCACGGCGTTCGTCGTCATGTGGTGGCCGCAGGTGCGGACGAGCATGAGCGAGCGACCCGGCAGCGTCAGCGCCGAGCCGTCGGCGGCGGTGTACTCGCGGTCCGGGTGCACCCGGCGGGTGACGGTCTCGCCGCCCTTGCTGAACTCCGCGACGAGGTCGCCGGTCATCAGTCCGAGCCACGTGCGGTAGGCGAGGGCCTTGTCCTCGCCGTCGACGGTCGCGACCGAGTCCTCGAGGTCGACGATCGTGGTGACCGCCGACTCCAGCACGACGTCGCTGACGTCCGCGTGGTGCTGCCGGCCGACCTGCGTCGACGGGTCGATCACGAGGTCGACGTGCAGACCGTTCCGGACGAGCAGGACGCTGCCCCTCCCGTCGCCGTCCGGGGTGTTGAAGCCCGCGAACGACGACGGGTCCGTGAGGCCGACCGTGCCGTCCGCGGTCTCGGCCGTGAGGCCGTCGGTCGAGGGCCGGTACGCGGTCACGTCGGCGTGACTGCCCCGTTCGAGCGGGAACAGCTCGTCGAGCAGCTGGTCGGCGGCCTCGATGACCTGGGCGCCGCGGCGCTCGTCGTACCCCTTCGCCGGCTCGTGGTCCTGGGGCAGCGCGTCGGTGCCGTAGAACGCGTCGAACAACGACCCCCAGCGGGCGTTGGCGGCGTTCAGCGCGAAGCGGGCGTTCGTCGAGGGCACCACGAGCTGCGGGCCGGGGACCTCGGCGATCTCCGGGTCGACCCGGTCGACGTCGATCGTCGGTACGCTCGACGGCTCCGGCTCGAGGTAGCCGAGCTCGCTGAGCAGCGCCTCGTAGTCGTCCCGGGAGCCCGCACCGTGCTCGGCGTGCCAGGCGTCGATCTTGCCCTGCAGCCCGTCGCGCTCGGCCAGGGCCGTCGCGATCCGGGGAGCGAACCGCTCCTGCAGGTCGGCCAGGGTCGACCAGAACTGCTCGGGGGTGATCTCGACCTGCGCGAGCAGCTCGTCCTCGACGAACGCGCGCAGGTGCTCGTCGACCTGCAGCCCGGACCGCTCGACCATCTCGGACACTGAAGGACCGCCTCTCTCGCCTACTGAACCCGTCTCCCGACCCCTGTTCCCCGCTGGAGCCGTCCGACAACCGGAGCGCGGGCTTGACAGTGGGAACGTCGCTCGCCAGCATCCTCGTCTAATCCAGATTCGAAACGACCTCTGGCGCGCGGTCGCCCGGCCCTCGGAGAGCGATGACGAAGCACGTCCAACTCGCCTGCGCGTGGAGCGGGCTGGTGGCCCTCGTCGTCGCGCTCGTCGGTTTCACCGTGGCCGGAGTGCTGCCGTTCCCGCCGGGCGCCGACCTCTCGGCCGAGCAGACGGTGCGGTTCTACGCCGACGACCCGGCGGGGGCGCGCATCGGCTTCATGCTCGCGAGCGTCGGCGTCGGGCTCGTCGCGCCGTTGATCGGCGTCATCGCCGTGCAGATGCTGCGGATGGAGGGCAGGACCCCGATCCTCACCTTCACGCAGATGGTCCTCGGAGCGGTCACCGTCGTCGCGCTGGTCGTGCCGACCATCGTGCTCAACGTGGCCGCGTTCCGGCCCGAGCGCGACCCGGAGATCACCCAGGCGCTCACCGACCTCGGCTTCATCCTGTTCTTCACGCCGGTCATGCCGTTCCTGCTGCAGAACGTCGTGATCGCCGTCGCGGTCCTCGGCGACCGGAGCCCGACGCCGGTCCTGCCCCGCTGGGTGGGCTGGGCGAACCTGTGGATCGGGTTCGTCTTCGTGCCGGCGTTGATGGCCTACTTCTTCCGCTCCGGCCCGTTCGCCTGGCAGGGCGTGTTCGTGTTCTGGCTCGGCTTCGTCGGCTACGGCACCTGGCTCGTCGTCATGAGCCTGAGCGTCCGGCGCGCGGTCCTCGCGCAGTACGCCCCCGCGCCGACCGCGACGGCCTCCCCGTCGATGGCCTGACCGCGGTGACCACCGACGCCGACCTCCCCCACTTCCTGGGCGGGCCTCCGGAGCACGCCGCCGTCGACGACCTCGGCGACGTCGGCGATCCGGCCCCGCGCCCGCCGTCCGATCCGCGGGTGCCCGGTGAGCCGGGGCTCTGGGTGTTCCTGCTCGGCGACCTGACGGTCTTCGGCGCCTTCTTCGTCGGCGTACTGGTCTCCCGGCTGCGGGAGCCGGAGGTCGTCCGAGAGTCCGCCGCACACCTCCGGCCGGCGCTCGGCGCCCTGAACACCGTGGTGCTGCTGACGAGTTCGCTGCTCATGGTCGCGGCCGTCGGGGCCCACCGGAGCGGGCGGAGCGCGGCGGTCGTCCGCCGCCTGCTCCTCGGGGTCCTGGCGTGCACCGTGGTGTTCGCCGCGGTCAAGGTCGGCGAGTACGCCCACCTCCTCGGCGCGGGCCTCGAGCCCACGACCACCGTGTTCTTCACGCTGTACTTCGTCCTGACGGGCATCCACCTGCTGCACCTGGTGGTCGGGGCGGGCCTCGTCCTCGCGCTGACGCGCCTGCTGTCGCGGTCCTCCCGACGCCGGGTGGCACTGGTCCGTGGGGTCGCGTCCTACTGGCACATGGTCGACCTCCTCCGGATCGTGCTGTTCGGGCTGCTCTACCTGGTGGCGGCCTCGTGAGGACCGCGGGCCCGCTCCTCGGACGCCGCACGACCCTCGTCTGGGCCGCGCTCGTGGCGGCGACCGCGCTGAGCTGGTGGCTCGGTCCCGGCCGCGGCCTCCTCCTGCCGACGCGGGTCGCGGCCGGCGTCGTCCTGCTCGTCGCCTGGGTCAAGGTCTGGTTCGTGGGCGCCGAGTTCATGGAGCTGCGGGCGGCGCCGCCGTGGCTGCGCCGCGGTGTCGCGACCTGGCTGACGGTCGTGGGCGCGACCACCGTGGTCCTCGCGATCCTGGTCTGACCGCCGACCCGCCCGGTTCGGGGATTGTCGGGGGCGGTCGTGGGGGCACCTGGACCCATGGCCGCAACACGGGAGGACGCCGACCGCACGAGCGGAGCGCTCGGCGTGCCCGACGTCGTCGCCGCCGTCCAGGACCTCGCCGAGGACCTCGGGTGGCAGTGGGAGACGCTGGCGGGCCTGCGCCGCACCACCGGCGACGCGGGCGGCTGGACCGCGACCCTCGACGTCGTCGAGACGAGCCGCGTGCCCTCGACCACGGACGTCATCGGGGTCTACGAGATCGAACTCGACGAGGAGGCGGGGCTGCTCGGCTTCCGCCGCCTCCGGCACTACGTCCGGGGGCAGGGGGACAACCGCCGGGACTGAGGCGGCCCGCTCACCGCGACGCCTGCCACGCCGCGGGCGGACGGCGCTCGTGGACCCCCAGCACGCCGACCACGACGAGCCCGGCGAGCAGCACCGGCACCAGCGCCCACGCCGGCCCGACCGTCAGGACAAGCAGGGCACCGACCAGGGCGCCGACGAGCATCGTGGCGACCGCCAGCAGCCGACGGGTCAGCACGCGGGCGCCCTGCCGTCGCACGTCGGCGCCGAGCCCGGTGATCGTCATCGTCAGCACGGTCGGCAGCGGGCCGTGCACCGGCCCGCGGGTCAGCGCCCCGTCCCACTCCGCCCTCGCGACCATGCGCGTCAGCGTGCCGCCCCGGGCGCTCCCCCGCGTCGGTCGATCGACCGAAGCCCGCGGTCGGGGTCCGGAGCCGGGCCCGGTCTCAGACCTGCGCGTACCCGCCGTCCACCGCGAGCTCGGAGCCGTTGACGTAGGCGGAGGCGTCCGAGGCGAGGAAGACCGCCGCGGCCGCGATCTCCCGGGGCTCGCCGAGCCGACCGAGCGGGATCGAGGCCGCACCGGCGGCGAGGTCGTCCGCGGGCACCAGGTCGACCAGGCCCTGCGTGCGGGTCGAGCCGGGCGAGAGCAGGTTGATCCGGTAGCGGCGCTCCCCGGCGCCGTGGGCGAACCCGCGCACGAGGTTGCGGACGGCCGCCTTGGTCGCCCCGTACACGGGCAGGAACGGCTCGGGGCGCGAGGCCGCCGTCGACCCGGTGAGGATGATCGACGCCCCCGGCGAGAGCAGCGGCAGCGCCTTCTGCACGGTGAACAGCGAGCCCTTGACGTTGGTCGTGATCATCGCGTCGACCTGCTCCTCGGTGATCTCCCCGAGCCGCCCCACGATCCCGATCCCCGCGTTGGCCACCAGGACGTCGATCCGGCCCGCCTGCTCGGCGACCGTCGCGTAAAGCGCGTCCAGGTCGTCGAGCCGCCCCACGTCGCACCGGACCCCGGTCACGGCGGCTCCCAGCTCGGCCTCGACCTCGTCGAGCTGCTCCTGACGACGACCGGCGACGAACACCCGCGCACCCTCGGCCACGTAGGCCCGCGCGATCGCCAGGCCGATGCCCGCGTTCCCTCCGGTCACGACCGCGACCCTGCCGTCCAACACCGTCATGGCGACCTCCCGTTCTTGACTGATCGGTCCATATCAACGGATATGGACTGTCCGGTCAAGAACTCGGGACGGTGTCCCGTGACACCGCCGGGAGGTCAGGGCGGGGGCAGCAGTCCGCGGAGCAGGGTCTCCGCCATCCCCGCCAGGGCGGCCGGGTCCTGGCCGACCCGCCCGAGGACCAGCAGTCCGAGCTGGCCGGCGAGGACGGCGGGGGCGGCCTGCGCGGGGTCGACGTCGGGGTCGACGTCGCCCTCGCGCTGCGCCCGGCGGATGGCGTCCACCAGCAGGGCGGTGGTCGCGTCGTAGCTGCGCCGGGCCTCGGCGGCCGCTTCGGGCAGGCTCGAGGACAGCTCCATCGCCGCGTTCGCGAGCAGGCACCCCCGCCGGGCCTGGACCCCGTCGGGGTCACCCGCCGGTCCGGTCACGAACCCGCGGATCACCTCGACCGCGCGGTCGGCCTCCTCGAGCCGGGCTCGCAGCATCCGGTCGTTGGCCTCGTCGTAGTCCCGCAGGACCCGCAGGAACAGCCTCCGCTTGTCGCCGAAGGCCCCGTACAGACTGCCCTTGCCCAGACCGCTGGCCGCCAGGAGGTCCTCGAGTGACGTCCCGGCGTACCCGCGGTCCCAGAAGGCCGCCTGCACCGACGACAGGACACGCTGCTCGTCGAACTGGCGTGGGCGTGGCACACGGGCACGGTACGCATTCTGGACCGGACGGTCCACGACCGGTCACGGACGGACCCCGGCCTCACTCCGGACCCGGCACGCCGGTCAGGCCGAGTTCCTCGTTGTCGAGCTCGGCCTGGACCCGCAGCACCACCTCGTCGTCGATGACGCCGTCGTCGCGCAGCGCCAGCAGCACCCGGCGTCGTTCCCGGACCAGCGCGCCGGACCGCCGTCTCGACGTCGTCGTCCAGCCGGCGACGGTCGTCGTCGCGGACCGCGCCCTGCCGGGAGCGGCGGTCCTCGTGCTCGGCGCGGAGCCGCTCGACGAGGGCGTCCGGGGCGCCGTGGTGGGCCGCGGCGTCGGGCAGGATCGCGAGCGCCCCGTCGAGCGTGCGGGCGTGGGCCAGGGCCATCTCCTCCTCGGCCGCGACGTCCGGGCCGTAGCGGGCGACGCGCACGACGGCGGGCAGGGTCAGGCCCTGCACGACGAGGGTCACGAGGATGACCCCGCAGGTGATGACGAGGAGCAGGTCGCGGTCGGGGAACGGCGACCCGTCGACCGTCGTGAGCGGGACGGCGAGGGCGATCGCGAGCGAGACGGCGCCGCGGAACCCGGACCAGGCGAGCGGCAGCCGCTGCCGGGCCGACATCCGGCGGGGCCGTTGGCTCGCGCGCCGGTCGATCAGCCGGATCAGGTGGGGCACCACGTTCAACCACGCGAGGCGGGTGAGGATCACCGCCGCCGAGACGGCCAGCGCCGCGAGGACCCCGAACCCCAGGGTGCGCGACGACAGCCCGGCCACCGCGGCCGGGAGCTCCAGCCCGACGAGGAGGAAGAGCGTCGCGTTGAGCAGGAAGGTCGTGATCCGCCAGAACGCGTGGGCCTGCACGCGCGTGCGGGCCCCGATCGTCCGCGGTCCGACGCGCGCGAGGGCGAGCCCGCACACCACCACCGCGAGCACGCCGGACGCGTGGATCTCCTCCGCGGCCAGGAGCGCGACGAACGGGGTCAGCACGCTGATCACGCTCTCGAGCAACGGGTCGCGCGCGAGGCGCCGCACGGCCGTCGCCACCCACGCCAGGACGAGCCCGATCGCGATCCCGCCGAGGTAGGAGACCGCGAAGTCGCCGAGCACGGGCAGGGCCTCGAACGCCTCCGCGCCGGTCGCCACGCCCACCGCCACCCCGAAGAGCACGAGCGCGGTCCCGTCGTTGACCAGGCTCTCCGCCCGCAGCATCGTCAGCGGCCGCCGCGGGAGCCCGCGGGCCACGGCCGTCACCGCGGTCGCGTCGGTCGGCGCGAGGATCGCCCCGAGGACGAACCCGACCGGCCAGCTCAGCCCGAGGACGAGGTGCGCGGTCGCCGCCACCGCCGCCGCCGTCGCGACGACGAGGAACACCGACGACAGCACGAGCGTGCGCAGGTCGTTGCGGATCGACCGCAGCGAGGTGGTCAGCGCCTCCCAGTACAGCAGCGCCGGCAGGAACAGGAGCACCACGAGCTCGGGCGGCACCCGGATGCCCGAGGTGACCGGCAGGAAGCCGAGCGCCACGCCCCCGACGATCAGCAGCACCGGCCCGTTGAACCCGGTCCGCCGCGCGACGATCTCGGCGAGCACCACCGCCACGCCGCAGAAGACCAGCACGGCGAGCCCCGTGATGTCGTACATCACGCCATCTTCACACCGATCCGCGCCGTCGCGGCCGGGCTCGAGGCCGGGGTCGGCCGCCGGCTCACCAGGCCGGCAGTCCGGGCAGCTCCCCGTCGTACCGGAGACCGTCCTCGACCTCGCCGCGCGCGAGGAAGGGCAGCAGCTCCTCGTACCAGCCCTCGACCCGGTGGGCGCCGTCGCCGACGGTCCACTCCTCGCCCTCGCGGGCGACGACGTGCAGCCCCGGGCTCCGCGGGTCCGCCCGCAGCCGCTGCACGCCGACGTCGATGCCGTCGACGGTCGCGTCGGTCGCGGCCTCGTGCCACTCCCACGTGGTGGCCAGGTCGTGGTGGTGCACGATCAGCTCGGTCGTCCGCAGGGCCGGGAGCGCGAACACGCCGATCTCCCCGGCGGTCGTCGGGACGGTCTCCCGCTCCACCCCGCGGCGCAGCCCCGCCAACGCCGCGGCCAGTCGGCGGTCGGCGGCGTCGAGCGCCGCGGCGAGCTGCCGGGCGGACCGGTCCGCGACGGTGGCCTCGAGGTCGACCGCGCGCTCCCCGGGCTCGTCGCCGGTCACGGCGGCGGTCGCGAGATCCGTGAGGACGTCCGCGCCGTGCGCGAGGTGGGCGATCACGTGCGCCCGCGTCCACCCGTCGCAGCGCGACGGCTTCCGGATCTCATGGTCGGTGAGGCTGGCGATGGTCGCCATGGCCATGCCGGCCTCCCGGCCCAGCACGCCGAGGTCCCCGGTGAGGGACCGCGCGGACCTCGCGACCGAGTCCATGTCGGTCACTCCTCCTCCTGGTGCAGGCGGGCCAGTTCGGTGCGCGACCGGACGCCGACCTTGGTGTAGATGCGGGTCAGGTGGTACTGGATCGTCTTCGGCGAGACCTGCAGCTCCGACGCGACGTCCTTGTTGGACATCCCGGTGCTGACGAGACGGACGACGGCGGCCTCCTGGGCGGTCAGGCCGAGGGCGTCCCGCTCGCCCCGCTGGTGCACGCCGGCCGCCCGCAGCTCCCGGTCGCAGCGCTCGACGTAACTGGTGGCGCCGAGGGCCGCGAAGAGCTCACGGCGTCGGCGAGGACGTGTTCGACTCGGTCGAGGCTCTGCGTCATCGCATCCTCCGGGAGGTGGTGGGTGGTGTACCCCGAGAATTCCTCGCGATGACCTGGGCCACTCCGGGCAAGTGGCTAGTCCTGACCCAGGGCTTCCGGCGCGCCCGAGGTGTCGCACGTCACTCGGGCCCGGCGTCGCGGACCGCGTCCCGCGTGCGATCCGCGCCTGCGGAGGGTCTGTGCCGGACCGGACCGCAGACGGCCATCGGTGCTGGTCAGGGCCTCGTGGCCACGATCGGTCGTGCCCCGCTAGATTCGCGGCCGCCCTCCACGACCCGGGGGCGGAGAGGAACGACCGTGACCGCCCCGACCAGCAGCGACCTGGCGTCGCTGCTCCGGACCCGCTCGTTGGACGACGCCGCGCTCGCCGCGGCGAGCGTCGACGCCCCCGACCACGCCGTGCTGCCCGAGGCCACCGTGGTGAAGGTCGGCGGCCAGAGCCTGATGGACCGGGGCGCCGCCGCGGTGCTGCCCGTCGTCGAGGAGCTCCTGACGGCCCGGGGGCAGCACCAGCTGCTCATCGGCACCGGTGGCGGCACCCGCGCGCGCCACGCCTACTCCCTCGCCGCCGAGCTCGGGCTGCCGACCGGCGTGCTGAGCGACGTCGGATCCGCGGTCGCCGGCCAGAACGCCACGATGCTGGGCTACCTGCTCGCCCGCCACGGGATCCCGGTCGTCGCGCCGAACGCCTTCGCCTCGCTCCCCCTGCAGGTCGCCGAGGTCGGCGCGGCGATCTTCGCCGGCATGCCGCCGTACGGCATGTGGCAGCGCGTCCCGGGCGAGGGCGTCATCCCGCCCTACCGCACCGACGCCGGCTGCTTCCTCGTCGCCGAGACCTACGGCTGCCGGCAGATAATCTACATCAAGGACGAGGACGGCCTGTTCACGGCCAACCCGAAGAACGACCCCTCGGCCACCTTCATCCCCGAGATCACCGTCGACGAGCTCCTCGCCCGCGACCTGCCCGACCTCGTGCTCGAGCGCGGGATGCTCGAGCTGCTGCGCGACGCGCGCCGGGTGCGTTCCGTCCAGGTGATCAACGGGCTCGTGCCCGGACGCATCACCGCCGCCCTCGCCGGCGAGCACGTCGGCACCATCATCTCGGCGTAGAGGAGACCACCATGAGCGACACCAAGGACGTCCCCTCGGCGCTGATGCGCCAGACCCTGCTCGACCGTCAGCTGGTCCGCGAGGCCACGGACGTCGAGCACGGCCCGATCCGGCTGCTGCCCTGGCTCGACGTGGTCGTGCTCGGCGGCTCCACCATCATCGACGGCGGCCGCGACACGCTGCTGCCGGTCGTCGAGGAGATCCGTTCGCTGCTCGGGTCCCGCCGCATGCTCATCCTGACGGGCGCCGGCGTGCGCGCCCGGCACGCACTCGGGGTCGGGCTGGACCTCGGCCTGCCCACCGGCGCGCTCGCCGGGCTCGCCGCCACCGAGGCCGAGCAGAACGGGCACCTGGTCGCCGCGCTCCTGGCGGGCGAGGGCGTCTCCTACCTGCCGCACGGCGCCGTCGCCGGGCAGCTCTCGGTGCACCTCGCCGCCGCGCCCGCGGTCGTCTCGAACGGCTACCCGCCCTACGGCGTGCACGAGTTCACCTCGCAGCGGACGAAGCTGCCGCTGCACCGCACCGACGCCGGGGCCCTGCTGCTCGCCGACGCCCTCGGCGCGCGCTCGGTCACCTACGTCCGCGACGCCGACGCGCTCGCGCGCTTCGCGGGCGCGGAGCGGGTCTCGGCCAAGGAGCTGCGGACCACCGACGCGGACCTGCCCCTCGACCGGATCGTCGGGGAGCTGCTGGAGCACGCCAAGCACGTGCGCGAGGTCCGGGTCGTCGACGGCACCTCGTCGGGCCAGCTCGGCAGCGCGATCGCCGGCGAGCCGGCGGGCGTCGTCGTCCACGCCTGAGGCGTACCGACGGGGAGTGCGGCGGGGTGCGTCATCGATGGCGCACCTCGCCGCACTCGCGGCGGCCGGGTCAGTCGTCGGTGACCGGCCAGCACATCCGCACGGTGGTCCCGTCGTCGCCGGCCTCGATCGAACTGCGCTGGGCGAGGCGGCCGATGAGGTCGATGCCGCGGCCGCGGAAACCGGGGTCGCCGCGGGGCTGCCACACGCCGTTGTCGGCCACCAGCACGGCCACCCCGCCGCCGCAGGCACGCGGCCCCGCGACGAGTTCCACGCTGCAGTCCCAGTCCGGGCAGGCGTGCTCCACCGCGTTCGTCACCGCCTCGTCGACGACGAGCAGGATCGACTCCGCGGTCTCCTGGTCGACCCCGCTCGCGTCGAGCCAGTCCTGCATCCGGCGCCGCAGGGTGCGCACCGTGTCCGGCTCGGCGTCGAGGCGCTCGAGCACGCCCACACCGCGTGCGCGCTGCCGCTCCGGCCAGCACACGCAGGCCGGCCCCTCGGTTCGCGGTGCGTCGTCCGCCGGGGTCACCTGCGTCGGTCAGACCGTGTGTCGGTACCTGCCATGAGCCGTGGCTACCCGTTCCGGACCAATCCGACCGTCCGCGCGACCGGCGTCCTGCGCCACAAGTCTTACTTGTTAGTCAGCACGCAAGTTGGCTAGGGTGGGGGTCCCAGACCGCGAGGAGATGCCCGTGCCGACCACCCACCTCGATCCGAGCCGACTGCGGGCCACCGGCGGCGTGTCGCCCGACCGGCCCGTCACGATGCTCAACCTCGTGCGCTTCCGCGAGCAGGCCGAGTACGGCCCCGCCAGCGGGTACGCGCCCTGCTCGGGCCGCACCGCGTACCTGGAGCGCTACGTCCCCGCCTTCCGGGCGATCGCCCCGGCCTTCGGCGGCACGACGCCGGTGTACGTGGGCGAGGCCCACGAGCTCCTCGTCGGCCCCGACGACGAGCACTGGGACCTCGTCGCGCTCATCCGCTACCCCGACCTCCCCACCCTCAGGGCCTTCCTCGACGACGAGCGCTACCTGCGGGAGGCCGCGCCGCACCGGATCGCGGCGCTCGCCGACTGGCGGTTCCAGGTCACGTCCGCGCCGTGACCGGGCGGGCATGTCACCATCTCCGCGATGAGCGAGCCCGGCTGGGTCCACCACGCGATCTGGTGGCACGTGTACCCGTTGGGCGCCGTCGGCGCGTACCCGGCCGACGAGCCGCCCGGCCCGGAGGAGCACCGGCTGCGCCGCCTCGTCGGGTGGCTGGACCACGTGCAGCGCCTCGGCACGAACGGCGTCCTGCTCGGCCCGGTCTTCGCGTCGAGCAGCCACGGCTACGACACGACCGACCACCTCCGCGTCGACCCGCGCCTCGGCGACGAGGACGACCTGGACCACCTGGTGGCCGAGGCGCACGACCGGGGACTGCGCGTCCTGCTCGACGGCGTGTTCAACCACCTCGGCCCGGAGCACCCGCGGGTGCTCGGCGCCCGCGCCGACCCCTCCGGCCCGGACGCGGCCTGGTTCCGGCACGCCCCCGACGGTGGGCTCGCGACGTTCGAGGGCCACCCCGGTCTGCTGGCCCTCGACCATGGCCGCCCCGAGGTCCGCGACCACGTCGTCGAGGTGCTGCACCACTGGCTGGACCGCGGGATCGACGGCTGGCGCCTCGACGCCGCCTACGCCGTGCCCGCCGACTTCTGGGCCGACGTCCTCCCCCGCGTCCGCGAGCGCCACCCCGACGCCTGGTTCCTCGGCGAGGTGCTGCACGGCGACCACGCCGCGATCGCCCGCGCGACGACGATCGACTCGCTGACCCAGTACGAGCTGTGGAAGGCGATCTGGTCGAGCCTCCACGACCGCAACCCCCACGAGCTCGCCCACGCCCTGCGCCGCCACGAGGAGTTCCTCGCCGCCGAGGTGCCCGCCACCTTCGTCGGGAACCACGACGTCACCCGCATCGCGAGCCGGCTCGACGACCGCCGGGCGCTGCCCCTCGCCCTCGCCGTGCTCTTCACCGTCGCCGGCACGCCCACGGTCTACGCCGGCGACGAGTTCGGGCTGACCGGGGTGAAGGAGGACCGGCACGGCGGCGACGACGCCGTCCGTCCGGAGTTCACCGAGCTCCCGCCGCCCGGCGCGGACCTCGACGTGCTGCACCACCACCAGGAGCTGATCGGCCTCCGGCGCCGGCACGACTGGCTGCACCGCGCGCACGTCGAGGTCGTCCACGTCGACCACGAGCGACTCGTCTACCGCAGCCACCTCGACGACCACGCCCTGCAGGTCACCCTCGACTACGGCGACGGCCACCGGGCCCCGAGCTGGTCGCTCGAGGACTGACGGCGCCGCAGCGAACACCGGGGGCCGTGCTTCTTGCTGGAGAGGAGCGCGGTGTCGAGGCGGCGGTGGGTCAGGTGCGGCTCGGCGACGTCGACGACGACGCGGTGGAACGGCCGACCGCTGAGATAGACCACGACCAGGTCGGTCCCGCCGTGCACGGCCCAGAACTGACGACGCTCGCCGATCCCCCAGCACCCGGTGCGCCACCGCCGCGGCCAGCCCAGCGCCGGGGCCGCGAGGCGGGGACCGGAGGCGAGGGCGTCGGCCCGGCGCATCACGCGCGCCCCGAGCACGCGGGCGAACGGCACGACGAGTTCGCGGCGGCCGCCGGCGAGGACGTCGATCCCGGAGAGCCGGACGGTGAAGCCCGTCGAGCCGACGTCGAGCCCTACCGCCATGACCGCCCCCGAGGAATCGCGGACCGTGCTCCCCGGGATCGAGGAACAGACCGTTCGGTCCTTGAGTCGGTCGCGCGCCCCGTGCAGTTATCCGACACGCCGGAGCCGGGGCGAAGTTGGGCCGCCCGGCGGCGACCGGCGGCTCAGTCGGACGCCGCGACGCCTCCCGGATCCGGCCGAACGGGCGCCGGCGCGACCGCGCGCCACCAGGGCGACCCGGAGGCCCCGTCGGGAACGGAGAGGTCGAGGCGCCGCCCGAGGGCCGGGAGCGCCAGCCGGGCGCCGTGGGTCCGCGCCGCACGCAGCGTGCGTTCGGCGGGCTCGGCCCAGGGGTGGAAGCCGAGCGCGAAGGTCGCCCAGTGCACCGGCAGCATGACCGCGCCCCGCAGCGCCACGTGCGCCGCGACCGCCTCCTCGGGCGTGGTGTGGATGTCCGGCCAGAGCTCGGCGTAGGCCCCGACCGGCATCAGGGTGAGGTCGAACGGCCCGTGCGCCTCGCCGGTGCGCGCGTGGACCTCGCTCGCCCCGGTGTCGCCCGCGACGTAGACCGCGTGGTCCGGGCCCGCGACCCGCCACGCGGCCCACTGCGTGGTGTTGCGCCGCAGGCCCCGCCCGGAGAAGTGGCGGGCCTCGAGGCAGGTGAAGGTCAGCCCCGCGACCGCCGCGGCCTCCTCCCAGTCCCGCTCGACGATCCGCGCGGGTGCCACGCCCCAGCTGCGCAGGTGGGCCCCGACCCCGAGCGGCACGACGAACGTGGCGGCGGTGCGCCGGGCGAGCCCGACCACGGTCGGGCGGTCGAGGTGGTCGTAGTGGTCGTGGCTGATCAGCACGACGTCGGGCTCGCCGACGGCCGTGACGGGCACCGGCGGCGCGTGCAGGCGCCGCGGGCCGAAGCCGGGCACGGGCGAGGTGCGCGTCGACCAGACGGGGTCGACGAGCACGCGCCGGCCGTCGACCTCGAGCAGCACGCTCGTGTGCCCGAACCACGTCACGGCGAGCCGGCCGCGGTCGGTCCCCGGCGGCGTGGTCACGAGCGGGATCGGGCGTGGCGGAAGCCCCACCCGCCGTCGTCGCAGCACCATCGTCGCGATCTGGCGCGCCGTGAGGTCGGGCCGCGGCAGGCCCGGCTCCCGGTTGGCGAACGCCCCGTCGCGCGCGTGCGGCGAGCGCTGCGCGAGACGGCGGAGCACGGCGCGCCGGGCGCCCATGTTCCGGCGCACGTGCAGCCCGAGGGCCGCCGCGCCGAGGGCGGAGGAGGCACCGAGACCGAGCAGGACCGCGCGGGGGGAGCGACGCACGCCGTCAGCCTCGCACCTGGTCACCCCTCGCGGCCGCCCGACCGTTCCGGCGGGAAGGGCATCTGCGGGTGGTGGGGCACCTCGGGCGAGGACGTGTCGAGCGGTACGGACGCCGACCGGACGAGACCGAGCTGGGTCGACTGGCGCGGCAGGAGGGCGTCGAGGACCCAGTCGGCGGCGGTGCGCACACGGTTGCCGGGCATCGAGAGCAGGTGGTAGCCGCGCGCCACGGTCTTCGCGGGGAGGCGGGACAGGCGCAGGCGCAGGGGGTTGGCCGCCGCGTCGGTGCCGCCGAGGTCGACGACGAACCCGAGGTCGCGGTGCCGGTAGCGGCGCAGCCGCCGTCCCCGCAACGACGCCGCGACGTTGCGCCCGGCCAGTCGGCCCTGCCGCTCCGCGTGCTGGGCGGTCATCGCGGTGTACTCCCCGGGCCGCGTGACGTCGGGGACGGCCGCGGCGTCGCCGCAGGCGAACACCTCGGGACGGCCGGGCACCGACAGGTCCTGCTCCACCACGAGCCGGCCCTGCGCGAGGTCCAGCCCGACGCCCTCGACGAGCGGATCGGGGCGGACCCCGACGCACCAGACGACGGTCCGGGTCGGCACCCGCTCCCCTCCGTGCAGGTGGACGCCGTCCGCCGTCGCCTCCTCCACGGTCTCGCCGGTGCGCACCTCGACGCCGCGCTCGCGCAGCACCGTCTCGGCAGCGCGCCCGAGGTGCCGGTCCAGGCCGGAGAGGACCTCGCCGCGGGTGACGAGCAGCCAGCGGACGGCGTCGTCACCCAGTCCCCGCGCCCGCGCCAGGTCCCGGGTGAACAGGACGCCCTGCGCCGCGACCTCCGTGCCCGTGTAGCCCGCGCCGACCACGACGAAGGTGCACCGCGCGCGCCGCTCCTCCGGGTCCTCGGCGGCGACCGCGAGGTCGATCTGCCGGATCAGGTGGTCGCGCAGGTAGAGCGCCTCGGGGATGCCGCGGAAGCCGTGGGCGTAGGTGCTGAGCCCCGGGATCGGCAGGAGCTTGTGCACGCTGCCGACGGCCAGGACGAGCCGGTCGTAGCCGCTGGTGTGGTGGTGGCCCTCCGGGTCCATCCAGCGCACCCGTCGCCCGTCGAGGTCGATGTCGTCGACCTCGCCGTGGACGTGGGTGACCGAGCGCGGCAGCGTGGCGCTCAGCGACACCGAGATCCGGCGCGGGTCGAGCACGCCGGCGGCGACCTCGGGCAGCAGGGGCAGGTAGAGGAAGTAGTTGGTGGGGCTCACCAGGACGACCTCGGCGTCGTCGGCGAGGGTCCGGGCGAGGGCCTTCACCGCGTGGTAGCCGGCGAAGCCGCCGCCCACGACCACGACCCGGGGCCGCCGAGCGGCGTTCGCCGTCGACCCGGGACCGTTCTCCGTGCTGGTCACGGGCGCAGCTTCCCGGTGCGCCTCCCCGACGAAACGGTGCTCAGCCGCGGGCGTGCTCCCGCACCAGGGTGACGAACGTCGACGCCGCCGGGGCGAGGACGCCCGCCACGTCATGGCCGCCGTCGCGGAGCACGAGGTAGAGGCAGCGTCGGATCGGGTCGCCGTCGAGGCGGACGGTGCGGACGTCGTCGCGTCCGTGTCGGTCGAGCGCCCACGCGCTGACGACCCCGACCCCCTCGCCCGCGGCCACCGCCTCGATCAGGCCCTCGTTCGTGTCGCGGATCGTCCACTGCTGGTCGGAGATCAGTGGCGTGCCCCGGTCGGCGAGGGCGTCGGCGAACGAGCGGCGCGTCCCCGAGCCCTCCTCGCGCTCGACCAGCGGCGTCGCGGCGAGCTGCGCGACGCTCACCGACGCCGCGCCGTCCAGCGGGTGCCCGGCGGGTACGGCCAGCACGATCTCGTCGGCGCCGACCACCTCGGCGACGAGGTCCCCGCCGTCGGGCTCGACCCCGGCGAAGCCCACGTCGGCGTCGCCGCCGCGCAGCGCAACGAACACCCCCGCCGAGTCGGTGCCGGTGACCTCGACGGAGAACTCGGGCTGCTGGGCGCGGAAGCGCTCCACGAGGTCGGGGACCAGGAACTCGCCGGGGATGCTGCTCGTCGCGACGGCCACCACCTCCGCGGCGGCGTCGGTGTCCTGCGGGGCCATCGGGGGTCCTCCTCGGGTCCGGGTGCCGGTCGACGGAGGCGTACCCACCTGCGGGGGTCGTCACGGGGCGGAGCGGTCCGCAGCGGGTATCCGCGGGTATGGCACCTCGGGCCGCGCGTGACGCCGGCGTCCTGTTCCGCCGCATCGCGGTGACGATCGTGGGCGTCGCGCTCGTCGTCGTCGGCGTCGTCCTGCTCGTCCTGCCCGGGCCCGGCCTGCTGCTGGTCCTCGCCGGGCTGATCGTGCTCGCCAACGAGTACCCGTGGGCGCAGCGCTACGTCGGGCCGGTCCGGCGGCAGGCGATCGTCGCGGCGCAGTTCAGCGTGGCGTCGCGGCTGCGGATCGCGTGGACCGCCGCCGTCGGCCTCGCGCTGGTGATCGGCGGGATCGTGTGGATCGCGGTGCCCTCCCTGCCCTTCGGTGGGGTCGGCACCGGCTCCAGCCTGATCCTCTCCGGCGTCATCCTGCTCGGGCTGCTCGGCTACAGCGTCCACCGCTGGGGCGGCGGACGTGGCGCCCCCGCCCGGGAGCCCGCCCGACGGCGGGTGGTGTGAGTCCGGCTCAGTTCAACCGGGACGTCCAGTCCCGCGGGACGCGGTCGGCCGGACCCGGCACCGTCTGCTCCGCCGGGTGGTGCCGGGGGGCGGCGAGGTCGGGCCCCTCGCCGGCGGCGCCGGTGCGGTCGTCGTAGAACCAGTACTCACCGGGCTCGTAGCTGGTGAGGATCGGGTGGCCGGCCTCCCGGGCGTGCCGGGTGGCGTGCTGCGACGGCGAGGAGTCGCAGCAGCCGACGTGCCCGCACGCGGCGCAGCGGCGCAGGTGGAACCACCACCCGCCGGCCTGGTCGCACTCGAGGCAGCCGGGTCCCGACGGTGCCGCGGCGGGGTCGATCTCGGGGGTCTCGTCCACGGGGGTCATCCTGCGCGACGCATGGCCGCGGGCGCATCGGTCGTCCGACCGCTCGATTCCGGCTCATCGGGCGCTCCCCCAGTCCGAGGCGACCGCCATGTCGTGCTCGGCGCGCAGCACCCGCTCGTGATCGGCGCGACGCGCGGCGGCCAGCACCGGGTCGGTCACCCCGCCCCGGCAGCTGAACCCGTCGACCGACCAGCCCGCCGCGATCGCCCCGGCGCGGTAGGCGCTCTCGTAGAACTCGAGCACGGTGGCGCGCGGGTCCGCCGTCGCCCGGACCGCGTCGTAGGTCAGGACCGCGAGGTGCGAGCCGTTCTGCTCCTGCCAGCGGGCGGCCCCCGGGTACAGCGGGGCGTCGGCCAGCCCCGCGGGCTCGGGGGCGGTGTAGGAGTAGAAGGCGGGCTCGGGCGTGGCCGGGTCGCCGAACCAGAAACCGAAGCTCACCACCTCCCGCGAGTACGCCTCCCGCGTCACGGGATCCGTCGCCGCGCCGTGCTCCACGACGCGGTCGGAGAACCGCGTGAGCGCGAGGTCGAAGGTGTGCCAGAAGTGGTGGACCGGGCTGGTCTTGCCGCTGTAGCGCCCGGCGAACTCCTCGAGCAGCAGGTTGACCTGCCCGAGGACGCGCCAGTACCGCGTCACCGCGGCCGGGTCGTAGGTCGCGTGCTCGGTGTCCTCCGCGAAGGGGCGGTCGCGGTCGGGCAGGTCGAACGGCCGCGGGTCGGCGATGGTGACGTCGAGGCCGAGCGCTGCGAGGCCGGCGGCCAGGTCCGCGTGGAACGCCGCGACGGAGCGGTCGGTGAGCGGGAACGACCACCGGCCGCCGTCGGCCGTCGTCAGGTCGAGCCGGTGGTCGAGCAGATCGAGGTCGATGCAGAACGACCGCACGCCGTCGACGCTCATCGGCCGCGTCGTGAGGCCCCGGCCGGTCAGGTGCAGCGGCACGTTCCACCAGTGGTTGCGCCGCGGACTGGCCGCGAGCCGGACCTTGCCGACGACCTGCAGGAACCGGTGCAGGGTGTCCCGGGTCGGGCGCCAGTCCGCGTAGGGCAGGGCGGGGAAGAGGTCGGTCATGCGGGCCTCCCGGGCGTCGCGGCGTCGTCCGGCGTCGGGGCCGGGGCCGCGTGGGGGTGGTTGACGAAGAGGACGGCGACGACGTTGGCCGCGAGGTCGACCACGATGCTGTCCGTCGCCACCATGATGGCCAGCGTCACGACCCCGAGTGCCAGTTCGTGGGGCGGCCGGTCGGGCAGGCCGGCGACGTTGCGCAGGGCCCGGACGAGGACGGGATGCTGCGCGACGGGCTCGGTGTCCGCGACCTCCTCCAGCCGCCGGCCGACGACGCGGGCGCCGTCGCGCAGCCGGACGAGACCCGCCGTGGCCAGGGTCCCGAGGGGTTCCAGGACGGTGGAGGTCGCCGCGGTCGTCATGTCGGCAGCGTCGCGGCCGGACCTCGCCCGACGCATCGGTCAAGCGACCGATGCCGCGCCGGCCCGGGGCGGACGACCCTCACGGGGAGTCGTCCCCGGGAGGTCCGTCCGTGTCCCGTCCTGATCGATCCGCCTCACCGTGGGCGCCCCTGGCCCACCCGGTGTTCCGCTGGATCTGGACGGCGTCGCTGGTCAGCAACGTGGGCACGTGGATGCAGACCGTGGGCGCCCAGTGGCTGCTCGTCGACGCCCACGCCTCGTCGGCGCTCGTCGCCCTGGTGCAGACGGCGTCGTCGCTGCCGGTCCTGTTGCTGACCCTGCCCGCCGGGGTGGTGGCGGAGTTCGTCGACCGACGGCGGGTCCTGCTCGCCGCCCAGGCCTTCCAGCTCGTCGTCGGGCTGCTGCTCGCGGTGCTCACCGGGATCGGGACGACGGGGCCGGCGCTGCTGCTCGTCCTCACGTTCCTGCTGGGGTGCGGCGCCGCGGTGCAGATGCCCGCGTACCAGGCCTTCGTGCCCGACCTCGTCCCGCGCCGCGACCTCGGCGGCGCCGCCGCGCTCGGGTCGATCGCGGTCAACCTGGCCCGGGCCGCCGGGCCCGCCATCGCGGGCGCGCTCATCCCGGCCCTCGGGGTCGCCGGGGTCTTCGGGATCAACGCCGCGACGTTCGCGGTGTTCGCCGTGGCGCTGCTGCGGGTCCCGTCCCCGCCGCGGACCCCCGGGGCGCGGCAGTCCTTCCTCGCCGGGCTCGAGGCCGGTGGGCGCTACGTCCGCCACGCCCCCGCCGTGCGCCGGATGATGGTGCGGCTGGTGGTCTTCGCGTTCCCGGCCGGGGTGCTGTGGGCGCTGCTCGCTCCGGTGGCCCACGACCGGCTCGGCCTCGGCGCCTCCGGCTACGGGCTGCTGCTCGGCGCGGCCGGGATCGGGTCCGTCGCCGGCGCCCTCGTGCTGCCACGCCTGCGCGACCGCGTCCCGTTCACCGTCCTCGTCGCGGCCGCCGGCCTGGTCACCGGGGTCGCCACGGTCGTCGTCGGGCTGGTCCGCTCCCCCGTCGTGGTGGTCCTCGTCCTGCTGCCCGCGGGGGCCGGGTGGATCACCGTGGTGGCCGGGATGAACGCGCTGATGCAGACCTTCCTCCCGCGGTGGGTCCGTGCCCGGGCCCTCTCGATCTACCAGCTCGTGGTGTTCACGACCTCGGCCGTCGCCTCCGCGGTGTGGGGCGTCGTCGCCGACCTCGTGGGCACCGGCACGACGTTCGTCGTCGCCGGGGTCGCCCTGCTCCTCGGCGCCGCCACCGTCCCCCGGTGGCCGCTGCTCGCCTCCGACATCGGATCCCGCGCCGGCGTCGGGGACTGGACCCCGCCCGAGGTGACGCTCACGCCCGACGTCGGGGACGCCCCGGTGCGGGTGACCGTGGTGTACCGCGTGCCCGCGGATCACCACGACGGGTTCCTCGCCGCGGCGCCGCGGCTGCGCGACTCCCGCCGACGGACCGGGGCACCGGCTGGGACCTCTCCCGCGACGGCGCCGACCCCGACGTGTTCGTCGAGGAGTACACCCTGCCGTCCTGGGCCGACCTCGCCGACCAGAACACCGAGCGGCCCACCGACTTCGACCGCCGCGTCCTCGACGAGGTGCGGGCGTGGGCCGCGGCGGTCGAGCCGCCCTCGGCACGGTTCGTGGTCGTGCGCTGATCCCGGGGGCCGGAACGGTCGAACGACCGATACCGACCACGGCGTCGCGCGCCGCACGCTGGTCGCACTCCGTCACCTCGTCCCGGAAGGCGCCACCGTGACCGATCAGCCGCCCGTCCTCGAACCTGCCGCCCAGGAGTTCGCGGACGCCACCGCGAAGCCCCCGTTCCTCTACGACCTCGGCCCGGTCGAGGGCCGCCGCACCGTCGACGAGGTCCAGAAGGGCGACGGCGTCGCCCGGCCCGACGCCGACGTCACCGACCTGACGATCCCCGGCGGCCCGTCCGGCGAGGTCTCGATCCGCATCGTGAAGCCGGCCGGGGCCACCGGCACCCTGCCCGCCCTGCTGTACACGCACGGCGCCGGGTGGGTGTTCGGCAACGCCCACACCCACGACCGGCTCGTCCGCGAGCTCGCGGTGCGGGCGCAGGCCGCGGTCGTGTTCCCGAACTACAGCCTCTCGCCGGAGGCGCGCTACCCCACCGCGATCGAGGAGATCTACGCGGCGCTGCGCTGGACCGCCGAGCACGGCGACGAGCAGGGCATCGACGGCGGCCGCCTCGCCGTCGCCGGCGACTCCGTCGGCGGGAACATGACCGCGGCGATCACCCTGATGGCCAAGCAGCGGGGCGGCCCCCGCATCGCCGCGCAGCTGCTCTTCTACCCGGTGACCGACGCGAGCTTCGACACCGCGTCCTACGAGCAGTTCGCGAGCGGCTACTTCCTCTCCCGCGAGGGCATGCACTGGTTCTGGGACCAGTACACGACCGACCCCGCCGAGCGGGCGCAGATCACCGCGTCGCCGCTGCGCGCCACCCTCGACGACCTCGCCGACCTGCCCCCGGCGCTGGTGATCGTGGGCGAGGCCGACGTGCTGCGCGACGAGGGCGAGGCCTACGCGGCGAAGCTCCGCGCGGCCGGCGTCCCGACGACCGCCGTGCGCTACGCCGGGATCATCCACGACTTCGTCATGCTCGACGCCCTGCGCGACACCCACGCGGCCCGCGCCGCGACGCGCCAGGGCGGCGAGTTCCTGTTCGACGCGCTGCACGAGGGGAACTGACATGGCCGGCTCGCCCACCGTCGTGCTCGTGCACGGCGCCTTCGCGGACGCGTCCAGCTTCCGCGCCCTCGTCCCCGAACTGCTCGACGACGGCATCCCGGTCGTGGCCCCCGCCGTCCCGAACCGCTCGTTGAACGGCGACGCGGCGTACATCGCCTCCGTGGTCCGCCAGATCGAGGGCGACGTCGTGCTCGTCGGGCACTCCTACGGCGGCGCCGTGATCACCGTCGCCGGCGTCGAGGAGAACGTCCGCGCCCTGGTCTACCTCGCGGGCTACGCCCTCGAGCAGGGCGAGAGCCTCGGGGAGCTGCAGGGCGGCTTCCCCGACTCGCTGCTCGCCTCCGCGCTGGTGCAGACGACCTACCCGCAGCCGGACGGCTCCACCGGCACCGACGTGTCGGTGGTGCCCGAGCGGGTGCACGAGGTCTTCGCGCAGGACGTCGACCCGGAGGTCACCCGCGTGCTCGCGGTGTCCCAGCGGCCCCTGGCGGCCGCCGCCTTCGGCGAGCCCGCCGGTGCTGCGGCGTGGCACTCGACGCCGTCCTGGGGCGTGGTGTCCTCCTCCGACCACACCATCAACCCCGACGTCGAGCGCTTCGGCTACCAGCGCGCGGGCGCGACCGTCGTCGAGATCGACGCCTCGCACCTGGTGATGCTCTCGCACCCGAAGGAGACCGCGGACGTCATCCGGGACGCGATCCGCGCGACGGCCCGCTGAGTCCCGTGCCCCGTGGCGCCGCGCCGCGGGGCACGGTCAGGCCCGGAGGGCGTCGGCCAGGAAGTCGACGCCCTGCCGGATCGCGAGCCCTGCCGCCGGTACGCCCTCGAGCGGGCGCAACGTCACGAAGTCGTGCACGACGCCCAGGTAGCGGGTGCAGGTGACGGGCACGCCCGCCTCCGCGAGGGCCCGCGCGTAGGCCTCGCCCTCGTCGCGCACGACGTCGACCTCCGCGGTGACGACGAGCGTCGGCGGGAGACCGACGAGGTCGGCACGCCCGGCGCGGGCGGGGCCGAACGCCGGGTCCTCCCGGTCCCCGGGGCGCTCGGCGTACTGCTGCCAGTACCACCGCGCGGCACGGGAGGGCAGGAGCGAGACCTCGCCGAACTGCCGGTGCGAGGCGGTGTCGCAGCGCGGCTCGAGCCACGGGTAGTAGAGCAGCTGGGCGGCCAGCCGCGGTCCGCCGCGGCGGCCGGCGAGCAGGGCGACGACGGCGGCCAGGGTGGCGCCGGTGCAGTCCCCCGCCACGGCCACCCGCTGCGGGTCGAGGGCGAGGTCCGCGGCGTGCTCGACCACCCACAGCAGCGTCGCGTAGACCTCCTCCACGGCCACCGGGTACCGCGCCTCCGGGACGCGCGTGAACTCGGGGACCACCACGGCGGCACCGACACCGACCGCCAGCGCCCGGATCAGGCGCCCGTGGGTGTCCGCGTCGCCGGTGACCCACCGTCCGCCGTGCACGTGGAGGACCACCGGGGCGCATCCGTCGAGTCCTTCCGGGCGCACCACGAGGAACCCGACCAGGCCGTCCGGGCCCACGGGGGCGGAGTGCAGGTCCACCACCACCCCGTCGCCGGCGACGAGGTCGTCCTGCAGCTCGCGCAGCGCCTCGCGGCCGTCCTGGGCCCCGAGCTCGTGCAGCCGGGGCGGGCCCTGCAGCGCCCGCACCAGGCGTGCGGTCCAGCGTGGCGAGGGGGTCGCGATCCCCCGCGGGCGCTCCCGGCGTACTCACCCGATCACGCTATCCGCCGGGCACCACCCCGCGTCAGGGGTCCGGGCCGGAACCGGTCGTCCGACCGATGCCGGGCTCACGGGGCGCGCAGGAGCGCGGCGAGCTGGTGGCGACCGCTGATGCCGAGCTTCGGGTAGGCGTGGTGCAGGTGCGAGCCGACCGTCCGCGGGGACAGGAAGAGCCGCTGCCCGATCTCGCGGTTGCGCCGCCCCTCGGCCGCGAGCCGGACCACCTCCCGCTGCTGGGGTGTGAGGTCCGCGAGGGGATCCCGTGCGGGCGTGGCGTCCCGGTGGCCGGCGCTGCCGGCGGCCCGCAGCTCGGCGCGGACCCGTTCCGCGAGCGCGGTGGCGCCGAGGGTCTCGAAGGCGTCCAGCGCCGCCGCGAGCATCTCGCGGGCCTCGAGGCCGCGGCGGCGTCGCCGCAGCCACTCGCCGTGGTGCAACCGCGTCATCGCCCGCTCGACGGGCCAGTCGTCCCCCGTCGGGTCGGCGAGTGCGAGCCGGAAGTGGTGCTCGCTCTCGTGCTCGGGCCCCAGCAGGGCGTCGGCGTGGTGGAGCAGCATCCGTATCCGGGCCGAGCTGCGCGTCGCCGTGGCGGCCCGGACCCGCTCGACCACCCGCACGGCGTCGCTCCGGTCCGCGGGATCGGTCGAGGCCGCAGCCGCGGCGGCGAGCAGGGCGACCATCCGCGCGGAGAGCACCGGGTGGCGCGGGTCGCCGGTCACGGTGAAGGCGCCCCGGAGCACGCGCAGGGCGCGGCCCGGGTCTCCCGCCACGATCGCCGCGACCGCGTCGGCGACCCGCAGGCGGAGGTCGAGGATCAGGTTGTCCGCCAGGTCCACCCGGGTGCGGGCGGCGGCGAGCACCTCCTGGGCGCCCGCGTCGTCGCCCCGCAGCGCCAGCAGGAGGGCGCGCGGTGACGCCAGCTCGACGGCGACCCGGTGCAGGCCCCGCTCGTCCGCGAGCGGGACCCAGCGGACGAGGACCGCGTCGGCCTCGACCCAGCGCCCGTGGTCGACCAGCAGGTTCGCCAGCACCGCCGCGCCGAAGGCGGCCGGTCCCTCGTGGTGCATGCGGGCGTGGGCGCGGGTGAGCAGGTCGACGGCACGGCGCACGTCGTCGGCGCGGTCGGCGAGCAGGCCGAGGTTCTGCAGGTCGTCCGCCGTGGCGGCGGCGCCGGCCCGACCCGCGTCGAGCGCCTCGCGCAGGGCGGCGGCCGCACGGGTGCGGTCGGTCCCGAGCGACGCCCGCGCCCACATGAGGTCGGCCGGCGCGTCGGCGTTCTCGCGGACGCGGCGCACCGCGCCGGGCAGCGCCGGGTGGCCCGTCAGGGCGGCGACCGCCTCGTGGTGCTCGGGCAGCCCCGAGAAGTCCGCCGCGACGATGTGGAACGCGACCAGCAGTGCGGTGCCGGCGTCGTCGACCTCCCCGAGGAGCGGCGCCACCTCCTGCAGGCCCCGCACGGCGTCGCGCTGCCGTCCCTGCAGCATGAGGGCGGCGGCGTGCAGCAGGGTCGCCCAGGTCCGGGTCGTCGGGTCGTCGGTGAGTTCGGTGAGCCGGCGGTGCTGCTCGGCGACCCCGTGCACGTCCCCGCCGGCGTAGGCGGCCTGCAGGGCCCGGTGGCGTCGCGGCACCGCGCGGGTCGCGTCCGGCGAGCACTCGGCCGCCCGTTCCCAGGCGCGGACGGCGGCGTCGAAGTCCCCCGCGGCCTCGGCGCGCTCCGCGACGCCCACGAGCGCGGCCGCGACCGCCTCGTCGGTCCCCGTCACCGCGTGCGCCCGCTGCCACGTCGCACGGTCGGCGTCGGTACCGGCCGCGGCCAGGGCGAGGTGGGCGCGGCGGCGCGCCTCCGCGGTCGCGGACGCGTAGACCGCGGCCCGGTCCAACGGGTGCCGGAAGCGCACGTCGTCGGCGACCGTGACGAGGCCGGCGTGCTCGGCCGCGGCCCAGTCCGCCAGGCCGGACGACGCGCCCGCCGCGCGGGCGATCACCGTGGTCGGCTCGCCGTCCGCGGCCGCGGCGTGCAGCAGCAGGCGCGCGGTCGGCGCGTCCAGCGCCCGCAGCGGCGCCACGAAGCCCTCCTCGGCGGCCGCGGAGAGCCTCAACGGCCGCGCCGAACCCGCCGTCGCGAACTCCCGCAGGGCGAGGGGGTTGCCCGCCGCGGCGGCGAGGACGTCGCGGTGGACCCGCGGCCCCAGCCGGGGGGCGAGGGCGGTGAGCAGCGCGTCCGCCGCCGGCGACCCGAGGGGCGGGACCACCCGGGTGGGCAGCGCCGCGTCCGCGGGCAGCGGTCGGTCCGCGCCGCGGCCGGCGAACACGAGGGCGACCCGGTCCCGGCGACGCAGCCGGCGCGCGGCGAACAGGAGCGCGCGCAGCGAGGCGAGGTCGAGCCGGTCGGTGTCGTCGACCAGGACGAGCACCGGGCGGTGGCGCGCCGCCCGGAGCAGGAACCGCAGGACCCCGAAGGACACCGCGGCGGAGGGCACGGCGGTCGTCAGGGGGTCGAAGACCGCGGCGAACGCCGCCTGCTCGGCACCCGGGGCCGGGGCGGCGACGCCGCCCTGAACGGCGCCGTCGTCACCGTCGGCGCCGTCGTCGAACGCTCCGAGCACCTGCGACAACGCCGCCCAGCGGATGTCCGCCTCGCCGTGGCAGCCGTCGGCCCGCACCACCCGGAGTCCCGCGGACGCCGCCCGCGCGGCCGCGCCGTCGAGCAGCGCCGTCCTGCCGATCCCCACCTCGCCGACGAGCACCAGTGCGCTTCCCGTGGAGGCCCGGGGGCCGCCGCCGTCGGCCACGTCGTCGATCAGTCGGGCGAGCAGCTGCAGCTCCGGCTCGCGGCCCACCAGGGGCACCTCGCTCACCGCCCGCCCTCTCGCGCGGGCACGGCGGCGGGGGGCGCGGTGCTGGCGCGGAGCACGACCTCCGCCGGGAACCGCACGACGGGCGCGTCGGCGCTCCCGTGATCGACCGCGAGCTCCATGGCGCTGCGCCCCATCGCCTCCAGGTCGAGCCGGACGGTGGAGACCGCCGGGACGAGGCGGCGCATCATCGGGACGTCGTTGTAGCCGACCACCGAGAGGTCGTCGGGCACCGCGACCCCGGCCGCGGCCAGGACGTCGAGCGCCCCGAGCGCCATGACGTCGCTGACGCAGAACAGCGCGGTGGCCCGGGAGCCCCGGTCGAGCAGCTCACGGGCGGCGGCCCGACCGCCGTCCTCGCTGAACGGGTGGTCCAGGAGCTCGACGTCGCACAGGGGGACACCGCAGGCCGCGAGGGCGTCGAGGAAGCCCTCGATGCGATGGCGCACGGTCGTCAGGCAGGGCGGACCGCCCGCGACGGCGAACCGGCGGTGCCCCATCGCGACCAGCGCACGGCCGAGGCCCGCCGCGCCCTCCCGGTTGCCCGGCAGCACCGTGGGCACGGGGAGGTCGTGCTCGCTCACGACGGCGCAGCCACCGCCCGTGCGGCGCTGGTGGTCCAGCTCCTCCCGCATCGCGGCCCGGTAGTCCGCGTCCTCGAAGCCGCTCCCGGCCAGGACGATCGCGTCGGCCCGCTGCGCCCGGAACGTCCGGACGAACTCGAGCTCGCGCTCCATCGAGCGGAACGTGGTGCCCACGGTGACGAGCGCGCCGCGTTCGGCGGCCACCGCGATCACCCCGCGGGCGATCGCGGCGAAGTAGGGGTCGGTGATGTCGTGCACGACCAGGCCGACGGTGGCGGTGCTGCCGCCCGCCAGGGCCTGCGCGTGGGCGTTGGGCACGTAGTGCAGGCGCCGGGCGACCTCGACGATCCGCTCGCGGAGGTCCTGACCGACCACCCGCCCGCCGCCGCCGTGCAGGGCGCGGGACGCGGTGGCGGGCGAGACGCCGGACTCCCGGGCGACGTCGGCCAGCGTCACCTGCCCACCCGGCCGGATCCGCACGACGGCACCTCCCCCCTGAGGACTCTAGGGCGTCGGGTCGCCGGGTGGAAAGCGCTTTCCCCCTGGTGCCCGGTCGTTGCGCGCCATTCGTCGGCTCCCGATCGAACCGGGACACAACGGATCGGGGGCTATCGTCCCCGCCATGGCGGACGGACCGTGGCCGGACGAGCTCGACCTCAGTCGTCCGAACGGCGCGCGGGTCTACGACTACCTGCTCGGGGGCGCGCACAACTTCCAGGTCGACCGCGACCACGCGCAGCGTCTGCTCGCCGCGAACCCCGAGCAGCAGTACGGGGCGCAGGCGAACCGGGCGTTCCTGCGACGGGTGGTCGAGTGGTGCCTGGACCGCGGGGTCCGCCAGTTCCTCGACCTCGGCTCCGGGGTGCCCACGGTCGGCAACGTGCACGAGATCGCCCACGCCCACGACCCCGCCGTCCGGGTCGCCTACGTCGACTGCGACCCGATCGCGGTCGCACACAGCACCGAGGTGGTCGACGGTCTCGACACCGTCTCCGTCACGCGCGCGGACCTGACCCGACCGCTCGAGGTGCTCGCGGCCGAGGGGGTCGCCGGGCTCCTCGACCTCGACGAGCCCGTGGCCCTGCTCGCGATCGCGTGCCTGCACTTCATCGGCGGCGACGCCGAGCGGTTCATGGCCGTGTTCCGGGAGCGGCTCGCCCCCGGGAGCGTGCTGGCGATCAGCCACGGCAGCGACGACGTGGACGACCCCGACCACGCCGCCCGGATGCGGGCGGTCGTCGAGAGCTTCCGCGACACCGCCTCCCCGGTCACCCTGCGCTCCCGCGCCGAGCTCCGGGAGCTGCTCGGCGACCTCGCCCCCGTCGAGCCCGGGATCGTCGACGTCACCGACTGGCCGCGGGCCGGACTCGCCGCCCGCCCGGCCGCGACGTGGGCGGCGGTCGCGGTGAAGGAGTAGCGGTCGTCAGGCCTGCTGCTCGACGAGGTCGGCGACGGCCTGCGGGATCGTGGTCTCGAAGTCGTGCAGGACGACGTGCTCCGGCGTGATCGTCAGGACGGTCATCCGCCGGTACAGCGCCCGGACCCCGGCCTCCCACTGCGGCATCGCCTCGGCCGGAATGATCTTGCGGGACGCGGCGACGTACTCGTCCGGGACGCCGTCGACGGTCGCGAGCTCGACGCCGCCGCGGATCAGCAGGGAGCGCGGCGGCATGCCCGGCCGGTCGATCGCGAGGGCGACCCGCGGGTGGGCGCTGATCGCCGCGACCTTGGCGGAGTGCGGGACCGTGGCGACGACGATCGCCGTGCCGTTCCACCAGAAGGCGGTCGGCACCACGCGCGGGTCGCCGTCGCGACCCACGGAGGACAGGCGCGCCGGGATGTCGGAGAACAGCAGCTCCCTGCGCGAGGGGGTACGCGAGGGTGTCGGTGACGGTGCGGGCGTCCATGGCGGGCTCCTCCGGGTCGGGGACGACGTCCCGGGGACGGAGCCGGTCACGCGTTCTCGACATCGGGCCGCGCCGACGTCGTGAGCGCGTCGCCGCCCGGGTCGGGCGCGTCGCGCACGAGACCGTGATCATGGTCCGCGGTCGCGCCGACGACGTGGCCCTGCCACTGGACGCCGGCGACGACGCTCCGCTGCCACCGGATGAAGCCGAGCCGGGCCGCCCTACCTCTCGCGCACCGTGGCGAGCACGGCGGCGAGGGCCAGCAGGCCGACCACCGGCGCGAGGACCGTCCAGGGCGCCTGCTCCAGGTAGCCCTGCGACGCGGCGAGCATGGCGCCCCACTCCGGGGAGTCGGGCGGGGCGCCCAGCCCGAGGAAGGACAGCGCCGCGAGGGCGAGCGCGGCGTGCGGGACGCGGGCGAGCGCGTGCCGGGTCACCGGGCCGACGACGGCGGGCAGCACGTGCCGCCGCGCGATCCGCCCGCGCGAGGCGTCGACCAGCTCGGCGGCGCGCACGTAGCCCGACGCCCGGGCCTCCGCCGCGAGGGTCCGGGCGTGCACGGCGAGCGGCACCCACCCGACGAGCGCCACCGCGACCGCGGCGCCGAGCAGGCCCGGCCCGGCGACCGCGGCCACGATCAGCCCGACGAACACGGGCGGCAGGGCGTTCAGCACGTCGGCGGCACCGGGCCGGGCGGACCGGGCGCCGACCCCGACCGCCAGGCCGATCACCAGGCACAGCGCCGTGATCGCGACGGCACTGCCGACGGTCAGCAGGGCGCCGTGCGCGAAGCGGGCGTAGAGGTCCCGTCCGTTCGCGTCGGCGCCGAAGGGCAGCGACCACGACGGCGGGGCGAGCTTCACGGCCTCGGGTCCCGACGACGGGTCGCGGGGCAGGCCCACGAGCACGAGCGCGAGCAGCCCGAGGGCGAGCGCCACCGGGAGCCGCCGCGAGCGGGACGTCGCCGCGGGCTCGACGGTGCCGCCCGCGAGTTCCCGGCCGGCGAGGGCGGGGCCGAGGAGCGTCCGGTGCAGCAGCACCCCGAGCCCGCCGAGCAGCAGCCCGAGGACGACCAGGAGCGTGACGGCGGCCTGGACGACGGGGAGGTCCTGGGCGAGGACCGCGTCGCGGGCCGTCGAGCCGATGCCGGGGATCGCGAACAGCTGCTCGATCGCCACGGCGGCGCCGAGCAGGCCGACCACGAGCAGCGCGATCTGCGGGACGGCGACCGCGACGGCCCGGCGGGCGACCCCGAGGACCAGGCTCGACGTCGACAGCCCCCACGAGCGCCAGGAGCGGACCCACCCCTCGGCCAGCGTCGACTCCACCGACGCCGAGAGCAGCCGGGCGAGCAGGCCGCCCGCCGGGACGCCGAGCGCCAGGGCGGGCAGGACGAGGTACTGCGGCCCGGCGAAGCCGGAGGTCGGCAGCAGCCGCGCGCCGACGGCGAGGACCAGCACGAGCAGGCTGCCCAGCACGATCTCGGGCAGCGCGGCCAGCACCGCGGCGACGACGCCCGCCCCGCTGCCGCCCGGGCGGCCGCGCACCCCGGCGAGCAGGGTCGGGAGGAGCAGCAGGGCGGCGACCACCGCGGCCACCACCGCGGCACCCACCGAGAGCGTCAGCGAGATACCGAGGGCCCCGAGGACCTCCGGCGCGACCGGGGCCCGGCCGACCCAGGACGTCCCGAGGTCGCCGCGGACGAGCCCGCCCAACCACTGCGCGGCGCCCACCACCGGGTTCGACGGCAGGTCGAGCTCGCGACGCAGGGCGTCGAGGGTCTCCGGGTCGGCCCCGCGCTCGGCGTACCGGGTGCGCAGCACCGAGGCCGCCGGGTCGGTGTCCCACAGCCACGGCAGCGCGGCGACCAGCACCACGAGGCCGACGACGGTCGTCGCCGCGGCCGCGAGCGGCCGCAGGGTGCCGCCCGCGGTCGTCGGGACGGTGCGGATCACGAGCGGGCCGTGGCCGGGGTGATCAGCGCGACCTCCGTCGGGTCCTCCGCCACGCCCGTGACACCGCCGCCGACGCCGACGCGTGCCCGCTCGGTGACCTGCGGGACGACGGCGTCGGCGGAGAGCACGCGGGCCTCGGCCTGCAGCGCCGCCTGGCGGCGGGCGGCGACGTCGGTCGTGGCGCCGCCCTGCGCGAGGACCGCGTCGGTGGCGGGGTCGCAGGAGCGGGCCCAGTTGTAGCCGCCGGCGCAGCCGAAGTCGCTCGCGAGGTAGCTCACCGGGTCACCGGTGTCGAGCTGCTGCGAGCGGCTGACGATCACCGCGTCGTAGGCGCCGGTGCCGAGCTGCGCCTCGAACGCCGCGCTGTCGACGACCGTGACGTCGACGGTGAACCCGGCCCGACGCAGCGCGTCCGCGTCCGCCGTCGCGATCTCCGGGAGCTCGGCGCGGTTGGAGTAGGTCGCGAGTCGGATCCGGGCGCCGTTCGCCGGGGTGGCCGGGGTGTCGGTCCGCGGCGGGCGGGCCGCGGCCCAGGGGGTCGCGGGGCCGAAGAGGGCGGCGGCCGGGTCGGCGCGGCCGTCGTACACGGTGCCGGCGACGTCGAGGGGACGCAGCGCGTCCCGGACGGCGGCCCGCAGGCCCGGGTCCGCGAGCACCGGGGACCGCTGGTCGAGGTAGACGGCCACGCTGCGCGGCAGCGGGACGCCGACGACCTGCGCGGGCGCGGAGATCGACGCGGCCTGCGAGACCGGGATGGCGTCGGCGACGTCGAACTCGCCGGCCCGGATGCCGTTGGCGCGGGCGGCGCCGTCGGCGAGGAACCGGGCGTCGATCCCCGCGGCCCGTACCGGCCCGCCCCAGTAGGTCGGGTTCCGGTCGAGGGTCGCGCCCGTCGAGCCCTGCACGGCCGTGAGCACGAACGGGCCGGTGCCGGCGCGCACCGGACTCGGACGGGCCGGGTCCGTGTAGGCGCCCTCGCCCAGGATCGCGAGTTCCGGCGAGGCCAGCCGGTTCGGCAGCACCGGGTCGGCCACGGGGGTCGTCACGACGACGCCGTCCCCGTCCGGCACGACGGCGAGGGCCGTCCCCGCCTTCTTCAGCGAGGAGATCGCGCGCGGGACGGGGGTCGCGACGGCGGCCCGGTTCAGCGCGTTCGCGACGGCGGCCGGGGTCAGCGGGGTGCCGTCGTGGAAGGCGACGCCGGGCCGGACGGTGAACCGCCAGGTCGTCGGGGACGTCTGCGTCCAGGCGGTGGCGAGCCCGGGCCGGGGCTCGCCGTCGACGAGCGTGGTCAGCGCCTCGGTGACGCCGAGCCGGGTCGCGAGCACCGCCTCGTTGCCGTACGGCGTGAGGCCGGACGTCGGGGGGAAGGACAGCGCGACCCGGAGCCGGTCGGGGGCGGCCGCCGTGTCGCCGCCGCTGAAGCAGCCGGCGAGGACGAACAGCGCGGCCACGAGGGCGGGGACGAGGCGTCTCACGCGGGGTTCCTCTCGGGGAGGTCGGGACGGGAGCCCAGGGCCGGGACCCGGCGGGCGAGGACCGCGAGCGCGACGGCGCTCGCGGCGGGCAGGAGGGCGGTGACCGTCCAGGGCACCGCGGGCGGCACGGCCGGGTCGACGAGGGCGCCGAGGCCGATGCCGCCGAGCAGCACGACCACCCCGCCCGCCGTCGCGAGGACCCCGAAGTAGCTGCCCAGCCGCCGCTCCCCCGCGAGCCGCCCGACGGCGTCCTGGGCCAGCGGCACCACGGCCATCTCGCCGAGCGTGAGCAGGACGACGAACAGCACGGCCGGCGCGACGCGCCACGCGCCCGCCGGGACGGGGAGCAGCACCAGCGCCGCGGTCGAGGCGAAGGCCAGGGAGAGCACGAGGAACCCCGCGGGCAGGGCGCGACGCGGCCCGAGGCGCCGCGCGAAGGCGGCGAACGGGAGCTGCAGCAGGATCACCAGCAGCGCCGAGAGCAGGAACAGCAGGCCGAGGGCCCCCGGCGCGCCGACCCGCGTGAGCTCGATCGGCAGGAGCAGGTAGAGCTGGTTGTAGGACAGCAGCCAGGTCGAGTACGCGACGGCGAAGGCGAGGAAGGTGCGGTCCCGGGCGACCTCGCGCCACCCGGCGAGCACCGGGTCGGTCGCGTGGGCGCCCGGCTCGCGGGGCATGACCAGCACGAACACGACGAGGACGACGACGAACACCGCCGCCGCGGTGAGCGCGGTGACCGCGAAGTCCACCGCGAGCAGCAGCGCCCCCAGCACGGGCCCGACGACGACGCCGATCTGCCCGCACACCCCGAACATGGCGAAGACCTCGGCACGGGGCAGGGGCGAGCGGGCGGCCAGACGGGCGAGCTCGGACTCCACCGCGGGCGAGAACAGGGCCGCCGCGAATCCGACGGCGACCGTCCCGACGACGAGCAGCGGCAGGGCGTCGGCGAAGGCCAGGACCACGAAGCCGGTGATGCGCACGACGAACCCGGTGACCGCCACCGGCTTCGTCCCGAACCGGTCGGCCAGCGCCCCGCCGACCACGAACAGGCCCTGCTGGCTGAACGTCCGCAGGCCCAGCAGCAACCCGATCGCCGCGCCGGAGAGCCCCAGGTTCTGCCCGAGGTGCACCGCGAAGAACGGCAGCACCAGGTAGAAGCCGGTGTTGAAGGCGAGCTGCCCGAGCACGATCAGGCGCATCGGCGCGGGGAGCTCGCCGATCCGCGCGACGATCGACCAGCGGCGCAGGCCGCGCGCCATGGTCGTCACCGGCGGGCCGGGAGGCGCCCGACGGCGCCGAGCAGGTCGGCCGCCGCGGCCGAGGCCGGACGGGCGAACACCTCGTCGATCGGCCCGGCCTCGGCGACCCGCCCGTGGGCGAGCACCACGACGTCGTCGCAGAGCCGGTCGGCGACCCCGAGGTCGTGGGTGACGAGCAGGACCTGGATCCCGGAGCGCTCGACGAGGGACCGCAGCAGCGTGACCAGGCGGGCGCGGGTCGCCGGGTCGACGGCGGAGAACGGCTCGTCGACGACGAGCACCGACGGGTTCGCGATCAGCGCGCGGGCCAGGGCGATCCGCTGGCGCTGCCCGCCGGAGAACTGCCCGGGCCGGCGGTCGACCGTCGCCGGGTCGAGCCCGACGGCGGCCATCAGCTCCAGCGCCCGCGCGTCGTGGTCGACGTCCGCCCAGCCGTCGAGGCACTCCAGGGGTTCCCGCAGGCTCGCGCGCACCGAGCAGCGCGGGTCCAGCGAGCTCCCGGCGTCCTGCACCACCACGCCGACCTCCTGGCGCAGCCGCCCCGGGGCGTCGGGGGTGACGGGCGCCCCGCGGAACCGCACCGACCCGTCGTCGGGACGTTCGAGGCCGAGCAGCATCCGCAGGAGCGTCGACTTCCCGGCCCCGGACTCCCCCACCAGCGCGAGGGAGCGGCCGGGCGCGAGGGCGAGGTCGACGCCGTCGAGCGCCGCGCGGGTGGTGCGACGCCAGGGCCGGGCGGCGGGGACGCGGTAGGCGCGGCGGAGCCCGACGGCCTCGAGGGTCGGCGTCATACCGGCAGCGTCCGCGGGACCAGGGACCGGGCGGCGTCGACCAGCGCGCGGGTGCGCTCGTGGTGCGGGGCGGTGAGGACGTCGTCGACGGTGCCGCGCTCGACGATGCGGCCCTCGTCGAGGACCGCGACGTGCCCGCAGACCGCGGCGAGGGCGGTGAGGTCGTGGGTGACGAGCAGGAGGGCGGTGCCCGCCGTGGTCAGGGACCGGTCGAGCTGGGCGAGGAGGTCGCGGGCGACGGTGGGGTCGAGGGCGGCGGTCGGCTCGTCGGCGACGAGCAGGGCCGCGTCGCAGGCGAGGGCGGCGGCGAGGGCGACACGCTGGCGCTGCCCGCCGGAGAGCTCGGCGGGCCGGGTGCGGGCCGTGCCGTCCGGCAGGCCGACGTCGGCGAGCAGGTCCTCGGCCCGGCGGGCGGCGGCGTGCCGCCCGAGCCCGTGGTGGCGACGCAGCGGCGCGGCGACCTGGCGGCCCACGGGCACGAGCGGGTGCAGGGCGGTCGCGGAGTCCTGGGCGACGAGGGTGACGCGACCGCCCGTGTGCAGCGTCCCCTCCCGGCGGGCGTCGGGAGGCAGGAGGCCGGCGACCGCGTTCGCCGTCATGGACTTCCCCGCCCCGGAGACGCCGATCAGACCCCAGCGCTCGCCGGGCCCGACCGTCAGGTCGATGCCGTCCACGGCGACCCGGTCACCGAGGACGACCCGGAGGTCGCGGACGTCGAGCACGTGATCGGACATCGGCCGGGACCCTAAATGGGAACGAGTGTCATTGTCTCTAATGGGTGATGTTGACCGCAGCGAGTGAGTGTCAGTCGCTCAGACGTGTCTGCTGCCGGTCATGTGCAAGAGTATGCCGATGACCGTCGCTCTCGGGAAGCCGACCGTGCGTCCCGCCCGGCCCGAGGACCTGCCCGCGATCGAGCGCCACATGCGCGCCATGCTCGTGGAGCTCGGGGGGCACGACCCGCGGTTCCACACCGACGTCGACGATCTCGCGGCCGCCTACCTCGACCAGACCGACCGGGTGCTGCTCGTGTGCTGGGCCGAGGACGGGACGGTGGCCGGGACGGCCTCGGTGCGACCCGGCGGCCCGCAGCCCGAGTTCGTGCCGCCCTGGCTCGCGCAGCGCTACGCGTCGGCGTCGGTCGGTCAGATCTGCCGGGTGTGGGTGGCGCCGTCGGCGCGGCGCGGCGGCGTCGGGCGGACCCTGGCGCAGGCCGCGGTGGACTGGGCGGTGGAGCGGTTCGAGATCGTCTGCCTGCACACGAACGCCTCCGTGCCGGGCGCCCTGGCCTTCTGGCGGGCGTTCCCCGGCCTCGTCGAGGTGTTCGACGCCCGCCCCGACCCGTGGTCGACGGTGCACTTCGAGGTGGCTTCGCCCCGTGAGTAGTCGTGACGGTCATCGCCGTCACTAGTACTCACGAGCGCGGAGCGCACCTGCGTGCCAGCGGCTCCCACCGCGGGAGCCGGACGACCTCGACGCCGACCGCCGTGAGCTGCTCCGACCCGCTGGGCGCGGCCACGAACTCCGGCGGCTCGCGCCACGCGTACACCACGCGCGGGATGCCGGCGCGGGCGATGAGCGCGGCGCACGGGTCGGGCCGCGACGCGCGCTCGCCGCACGGTTCGAGCGAGCTGTAGAGCGTCGCCCGGCGCAGGCGCGGGTCGTTGCCCAGGCGGCGCAGCACGCCCTCCTCGGCGTGGTCGAGCGGGTGGTCCCGCCGCGACCAGCCGGTCCCGAGGACGGTGCCGTCCTCCGCGACCACCACGCACCCGACGCTGAACGCCGTCGCCGACGGCGGGCACTGCTCGGCGAGCACGCAGGCCTCGGCCAGGTGCCGGTCGTCGGCCGCGCCGAAGCGGTAGCGCAGCAGGACGTCCCCGCCGATCGTGCGGGTCTCGACGAGGTGCGGCGGCCGCCCGCCCCCGGTGAACCGCGGCCCGTCCCCCACCAGCTGCGGGGCCAGGACCATCTGGAGCTCGTCGACCAGACCCGCCGTCAGGAACTCGCGCAGGACGGTGGCGCCGCCCTCGACCATCAGCCGGACCACGCCGCGGCGCCCGAGGGCGTCGAGGACCTCGTCGGGGGTGCCGGCGAGCGTGATCGTCTCGGCGGGCCCGGTGTGGACCCGCGCGGCCTCGGCGACGTGACCCGTCGTCAGGATGACGCGCAGCGGGCTCCCGAGGAGGCCCTGGGCGACCCGTGCGGCCCGGCGTTCGGGGGCACGCACGAGCAGCCGCGGGTCGTCGGCCCGCACCGTCCCCGCGCCGACGAGGATCGCGTCGACCCTGGCCCGCTCCTCGTCGACCCGGTCGAGATCGGCCGGGCCGGAGAGGACGCGGCGCTGCGGGGTGGCGTCGTCGAGGAAGCCGTCGAGCGACACGGCGCAGCTGGCCAGGACGTGCGGCCTCACGGCAGCGTCAGGATCTCGCTGCCCGTGTCGGTGACCAGGATCGTGTGCTCGAACTGGGCGGTGCGCGACTTGTCCTTCGTCGTCACCGTCCACCCGTCGTCCCAGATGTCGTAGTCGATGGAGCCGAGGGTGATCATCGGCTCGATCGTGAACGTCATGCCGGGCTCGAGCATCTCGTGGCGCGAGGGGTCGTCGTAGTGGACCACCACGAGGCCGCTGTGGAAGGTCCGGCCGATGCCGTGACCGGTGAAGTCGCGGACCACGCCATAGCCGAACCGGTTGGCGTAGGCCTCGATGACCCGGCCGACCACGTTCAGCTCCCGACCCGGCTTCACGGCCTTGATCGCGCGCATCGTGGCCTCGTGCGTGCGCTCGACGAGGAGACGGTCCTCCTCGGCGACGTCGCCCGCGAGGAACGTGGCGTTGGTGTCGCCGTGCACACCGTCGACGAAGGCGGTGACGTCGATGTTGACGATGTCGCCGTCCTCGATCACGGTCGAGTCCGGGATGCCGTGGCAGATGACCTCGTTCAGCGAGGTGCAGCACGACTTCGGGAAGTTCCGGTACCCGAGCGTCGACGGGTAGGCGCCGTGGTCGACGAGGAACTCGTGGACGACCCGGTCGACCTCGTCGGTGGTCGCGCCCGGCTGCACGGCCTCGCCGCCGGCCTGCAGCGACTGCGCCGCGATCCGGCTCGCGTGGCGCATCTTCTCGATGACCTCGGGGTCCTGCACCCACGGGTCGGTCGACCGCGCGGGCGCGGGCTTCCCGACGTACTCGGGCCGCGGGATGGACGACGGCACCGGGCGCAGAGGCGTCTGCTGCCCGGGGCGCAGAGGGGCACGCACCGGCATGCCCCCAGCCTAGGCTTCCTGGTGGTGGCGCCTCCCCCGCACCGCCGTGACGGCGCGCACCACGGCCCGCCAGCCCAGGACCAGCACGGCGAGCGAGATGGTCGCGACCAGCGCGAAGCTCAGCGGCAGGCGGTCGAACAGGATCGCGCGCAGGGTCAGCCCGACGACGACGGCGCCGAGCCAGACCGCGATCCCCGACCGCCAGGAGAGCGGGTCGCGCCAGCTCCTCGCGACGAGCGCGCCGACGACCGCGCCGAGCAGGAACGGGGCCGCCGTCGTGACGACCCCGAGGAGCGCGCCGCTCTCGTCGTGCGATCGCCGGCCGATGGCGGCGAACACCAGCACGGCGAGGAGGTCGATCAGGGCGAGAGCACGGGTGCGCACGGGTTCGAGGGTAGGCCGGTCGGGGTGACAGCAAAGCGTCACTGCTTGCACTGGACGCCAGGAACGCCGCATCGTCGTGCGCGGCGTCAAGATCTCATTCTGCGGAGCGATGTGCCCGCCCAGCGATCACATCGCGCGGCGCGTCAGGATCTTGCTCCCGACGATGGGTTCGGTCGGCTACCAGGCCGGCGCGACCACCGCCCCGCAACAAGATCTCGTTCTGCGGAGCGATGTGCCCGCCCAGCGATCACATCGCGCGGCTCGTCAGGATCTTGCCCCCCACGACAGGCCAGGCCGCCCGAGTCCCGTTCCCGACGACAGGTCCGGCCGACTACCGGGCCAGCGCGGCCACCGCCCCGCACCAAGATCTCATTCCGCGGAGCGATGTGCTCGCCCAGCGATCACATCGCGCGGCGCATCAGGATCTTGCTCCCGACGACGGTTCCGCCCACCCGACGATGTGGCGAACCTGCCGCTGGATGACAGCAACGACGCTTTCCTGCCACCGGAGCGAGAGGGCACGACCGCTAGAACAACACCGTCGCGAAGCTCGCGACCTGCTGGAACCCCACCCGCGCGTACGCCGCCCGGGCCGGCGTGTTGAACGCGTTCACGTACAGCGACGCGATCCGGCCGGCCCGGACGAGGTGGTCCACCACGGCCGCGGTGCCGGCCTGCCCGAGGCCGCGGCCGCGCCAGTCGGGGTGCACCCAGACGCCCTGGATCTGCCCGACGCGCGTCGACAGGGCGCCGACCTCCGCCTTGAACACGACCTCGCCCTGCTCGAAGCGCACGAACGCACGCCCCGACGCGATGAGCTCGGACACCCGCGCGCGGTAGCCGGCCCCGCCGTCACCGACCCGCGGGTCGACCCCGACCTCCTCGAGGAACATCGCGATCGCGGCCGGGAGGTAGCGCTCCATGTCGTCGGGGCGGGCCTGGCGCACGGCGCGGTCCGGGATGATCGACGGGTTGGAGTCGGTGGCCATCAGCGGCTGGTCGGGACGCACCTCGCGCGCCTCGCCCCAGTGTTCGGCGAGTTCCTCCCAGAGCGGCAGCACGAGCTCCCGGCGGCCCACCAGCGACGAGCAGGTCCGTCGACCCCGGCGCGCCCGCTCGGCGAAGGCCCGCACGGCGGCGCGCTCGCCCCGCAGCGGCACGAGGTTCGCGCCGGAGAAGCACAGCCCGTCCAGCCGGCCGCCCACGCCCCACAGCTCACCGCCGAGCCGCCAGGGCTCGACGCCCACGGTCTCGACCCGCGACGCGACCATGCAGGTCGCGACCGGGTCAGCGTCGAGAACACCGCGCACCCTCGACCGGTCACGGTCGTCGAGGAGCCGCGCACCGGCGGTACGGAGCACGTAGCAAGAGTGCCACACCGCGCCCGCCATGAACCGTGCACGGTGCGTACACCTCGCCCGGGTTGCTTCATCCGACCGTCACGATCGCCACAGGTGTCGGACATGAATCCACCAGCTCCGTCGGGGACCCTGGTCGCATGGCAGACGACACCACCCGGGACGACATCGACGCCGCGACCGCCCTCGAGGCCCTCGCGCGTCAGGGCAGCGTCGCGAACCCGCGCCGCACCCGCCGCTAGACCGTCCCCTCCGACCCCGCTCCCCTCCACGCCCGCCGCACCGTCGCGGTGGGCGTTCGGCATCTCTAGACCAGGTCCGGCCGCTCCCACTCGCGCCCGAGCACGTGGTGGTCGAGGAACGCGAACACCGTCGAGTACCAGACCTTGACGTCTCCGGGCCTCAGCACCCAGTGGTTCTCGTCGGGGAAGTACAGGAACTGCGACTCCACCCCGTGGCGCTGCAGGTCGTACCAGAGCCGCAGGCCCTCCCCGATCGGCACGCGGTAGTCCTTGTCGCCGTGGATCACGAGCATCGGCGTCGTGATCGACGAGGCGAACCGGTGCGGCGAGTGCTCGTCGTAGCGCTCGCGGTCGGTGATCGGGTCGCCCCACTGGCGCGTCCAGTGGTACGAGCCGTCGGTGGTCCCGACGAAGCCGTCGAGGTGCCAGATCGAGGCGTGCGTGACGATCGCGTCGAACCGGTCGGTGTGCCCGGCCACCCAGTTGGCCATGTAGCCCCCGAACGACCCGCCCATCGCGGCCGTCCGCGACGCGTCGATCTCCGGCAACGCCTCGCAGGCGTCGGTCAGCGCCATGAGGTCCGTGTACGGCAGACCGCCCCACGCGCCCGACGAGACGTCCATGAACTCCTGGCCGTACCCGGTCGAGAGCCGCGGGTCGGGCAGCAGCACGGCGTAGCCGCGCGCCGTCGCCACCCACGGGTTCCACCGCCAGGTCCAGGCGTTCCACGAGCCGAACGGGCCGCCGTGGATCCACACCAGCAGGGGGTGCGGGCCGTCGCCCTCCGGCAGCGCCAGCCAGCCCCGCAGGCCGACCCCGTCGGAGCCGCGGGCCGTCACCTCGGTCAGCGTCCCCGGGAGCGGGTCGATCTCGGTGGCGCCCGGCAGCGACGTCGGGTCCTGGTCGGCGCCGTAGGGGTCGAGCCGCACCGGGGTCGGGGGCGCGTCGGGAGCCGAACGCAGGGCGTAGAGCGCGCCGCCCTCGGGGGTGGGGACGACGTCGGTGTACGCCCCCGAGCGGGTCGTCCGGAGCATCTCCCCCGTCGTGACCGACACGCGGAACACCGGGCAGTGGCCCCGCTCGTCCGCGGTGACGAACACGGCGTCGCGGTCGGCGCCGCCGACCACCGACTGCAGCGTCAGCCGCCCCTCGGGCAGGACGGTGAGCGTGTCTCCCCCGTCGAGCCGGCGCGCCAGCAGCGTGTGCGCGGGCGCGCGGCCGGGCTGCGCGTGCCGCTCCCGGATCCACAGCAGCCAGCGGCCGTCGGGCGTGATCGACGGCCGCTCGTGGTCGACCCCGGGCTCGTCGGCCACGACCTCGGCCTCGCCGCCGCGCCGCAGCTCCAGCCGCACCCGCACCGCCGCGGGGTCCTCCGGGTCGCGCACGTCGACGGCCACGGCGAGCACCTGCCCGTCCGGGCTGATCGCGTGCTCGCGCAGCCGCTGGGAGGACTCGAGCGGATCGATCACGACGGCGGCCGGCGCCAGCCGGTCCGCCGCCAGCGGCTCGTGGATGCGGATCTGCGGGCGCCCGGGTCCGAGGTCGTGGTCCCAGAACCGCACCGGGTACCGGGTGTGCAGCCGGGCGGACACGCCCGCCTTCTTCCGGGCCGCGCGCAGGGCCCCCGCCGGGTCGTCCTCGTCGTCCGAGTGCGGCGCCGGGCCGACGGGGACCGACGTCGCGACGACGACGTGCCCCGAGTCCCGCGCGACGAGGAACGACGAGACGCCGTCACCCGCCGTCAGGACCTGGCGGGACTCCCCGCCGTGGCGTGGGAGCACCCAGAGGGCGGCCGGCTCGTCCTCGCCGGGTTCCGCCGAGGGGTCGGGGCGGCCCGAGGTGAAGTACAGGTCGCCGTCGGGGGCGAAGGCCGCCGAGGCCTCCCCCTTCGACGAGCGCGTCAGCCGCCGCGCCGGCTCCTCGCCGCGCGGGTCGACCTCCCAGATCGCGGTGACGTGGCGCGTGGCGTCGGGCGAGAGCTCGGCGGCCGTGGTGACCAGGCGCCCGCCGTCCGGCGAGAGCGCGAGCCCGGCCTGACGGCGGGTGGCGACGAAGGCGTCGAGGTCGTCGAAGGTGCTCATCACCCTCGATCCCACCACGCCCGAGGGGCGTCAGCCGACCGTGACGGTGGGCGCCCCGCCCGCGGTGCCGCCGGAGAGCTCCTCCGCCGAGCCGGCCTCCTCGGCGAGGCGCATGGCCTCCTCGATCAGCGTCTCGACGATCTGCGCCTCCGGCACGGTCTTGATGACCTCGCCCTTGACGAAGATCTGCCCCTTGCCGTTGCCGCTGGCGACACCGAGGTCGGCGTCACGTGCCTCGCCCGGGCCGTTGACGACGCAGCCCATGACGGCCACGCGCAGCGGGACCTCCATGCCCTCGAGGCCCGCGGTCACCTCGTCGGCGAGCTTGTAGACGTCGACCTGCGCGCGCCCGCAGGACGGGCAGGAGACGATCTCGAGCTTGCGCGGCCGCAGGTTGAGCGACTCCAGGATCGACAGGCCCACCCGGACCTCCTCGATCGGCGGGGCCGAGAGCGAGACGCGGATGGTGTCGCCGATGCCGCGCGAGAGCAGGGCGCCGAACGCGGTGGCCGACTTGATCGTGCCCTGGAACGTCGGGCCCGCCTCGGTCACGCCGAGGTGCAGCGGGTAGTCGCACTGCTCGGCGAGCAGCTCGTAGGCCCGGACCATCGTCACCGGGTCGTGGTGCTTGACCGAGATCTTGATGTCGTGGAAGTCGTGCTCGGCGAAGAGCGAGGCCTCCCACAGCGCCGACTCGACGAGCGCCTCGGGCGTCGCCTTGCCGTACTTCGCCATGATCGACGGCTCCAGCGAGCCGGCGTTGACGCCGATGCGGATCGGCGTGCCCGCGTCCTTCGCGGCCTTCGCGATCTCGCCGACCTTGTCGTCGAACTTCTTGATGTTGCCCGGGTTCACGCGGACGGCGGCGCAGCCGGCGTCGATCGCGGCGAACACGTACTTGGGCTGGAAGTGGATGTCCGCGATCACGGGGATGTTGGACTTCTTCGCGATCGCCGGGAGCGCCTCGGCGTCGTCCGCGCTGGGCACGGCGACGCGCACGATGTCGCAACCCGCGGCGGTGAGCTCCGCGATCTGCTGGAGCGTGGCGTTGATGTCCGCGGTGAGCGTCGTCGTCATCGACTGCACCGACACCGGGTGGTCGCTCCCGACGCCGACGCCGCCGACGTCGAGCTGGCGGGTCCTGCGCCGCGGCGCCAGCACCGCGGGAGCCTCCGGCATGCCGAGGTCGATCGTCATGCCACCAGTCTGCCCGAGCGTTTCCGACAATGCCGTCGTCACGGACGTGACCCCGGCATCTGTTCACCTACAGGTTGAGTTTGATCGGGTTCACGATGTCGGCCAGGATCACGAGCCCGCCGTACAGCATGATCACGATCGCGAACCCGTAGGCGATCGGCATCAGCCGGGCCATGTCCACCGGCCCGGGGTCGGGACGGCCGCGCAGGCGGGCGATCCGCTTCTTCGCCGCCTCCCAGAGCGCCGGGAGGATGTGCCCGCCGTCGAGCGGCAGGATCGGCAGCAGGTTGAGCAGGAACAGCGACACGTTCACCGCCGCCAGCAGCTGCAGCATCATCGCGATCTCGGCCGCCACCGGGCTGTCCGAGGCGAGCACCTCGCCGCCGAGCACCGACACGCCGACCACGCTGACCGGCCCGTTGACGTCGCGCTGCTCACCGAGGAACACGGCGCCGAACAGCGCGGGCACCTTCGTCGGGAGGGCCAGGATGCTGTTGACCGCCCGCACACCCATGTCCCCGACGAAGTCGACCACCTGCGCGGGGGTCTGCCGGGTCGTCGGCTGGATCGGGCTCAGGCCCAGGAACGAGCCGGTCACGTACTGCGGCTCGCCGGTCGAGCGGGCCGAGTCGAGGTCGAGCAGCTGGGTCTGGATGAGGCGCGGGTAGAGCGTGAGCGTCTCCGCCGCGCCGTCGGGGAGGGGGCGCTCGACGACGACGGGGACGGTGCCGGAGGCCGCGCGGATGGCCAGCTGCATGTCCTCCCACGAGTCGTAGGAGCGGCCGTCGAAGCTGACGATGCGGTCGCCGGGGCGGAAGCCCGCCTGCGCGGCCGGCGTCAGCGGGGCGCCCGGCGGGCAGTCGGTGGTGGTGGTCGCCTGGGAGGCGGGCACCACGCACTTGCTCACCGACGAGACCACCGGCTGGGCCGTCGGGATGCCGAAGCCCATCAGCACGATGATGAACAGCACCGCGGCCAGGATCAGGTTCATGAACGGCCCGGCGAACATCACGACGATGCGCTGCCAGGGCTTGCGGGTCCAGAACTGCCGGTCCTCGTCGCCGGGCCGGATGTCCTTGACCGAGTCGGCGCGGACGTCGTCGATCAGGCCCTGGAACGGCCCGGACCGGCGGCTGCGGCCGATCTTCTCGCCGGGGGCCGGCGGGATCATGCCGATCATGCGGATGTAGCCGCCGAGCGGGATCGCCTTGATGCCGAACGAGGTCTCGCCGCGTTGCCGGGCGAACACGGTGGGGCCGAAGCCGACCATGAACTCGGGCACCCGGACACCGAAGCGACGTGCGGCGGCGAAGTGGCCGAGCTCGTGCCAGGCGATGGAGAACATCAGACCGAGCGCGAAGAGCACGATCCCGAGGACGAGCATCACGGAGCGCCACGGTAGCGGGCGCCCCGGTGATCTCGGCGTGGGGCGGTGTCAGACCGCGAGCAGCTCCCCCGCCCGGGTGCGCGCCCAGTCCTCGGCGGCGTACACGTCGTCGACGTCGCGCGGGTCGCCGGCCCACTCGGTGGCGGCGCCGAGCACGTCGGCGACGGTGTCGACGATCCCCAGCCAGGTCCCGCGCCCGGCGAGGAAGCCGCGGACGGCCTCCTCGTTGGCCGCGTTGAACACGGCGGGCAGGCACCCGCCGGCCGAGCCGGCGGCGCGGGCGAGGTCGACGGCGGGGAACGCCTCGGCGTCGAGGGGTTCGAAGGTCCACGCCTGCGCGGCGGCGAAGGTCTCGCGCGGCGAGGCCCCGGGCAGGCGGTCGGGGAAGGCGAGGGCGAGGCCGATCGGCAGGTGCATGTCCGGCGGGCTGGCCTGGGCGATGGTGGCGCCGTCGGCGAAGGTGACCATCGAGTGCACCATCGACTGCGGGTGCACCACGACGTCGATGCGCTCGTAGGGCACGGCGAACAGCAGGTGCGCCTCGATCAGCTCGAGGCCCTTGTTCACCAGCGTCGACGAGTTGAGCGTGATCACCGGGCCCATCGCCCAGGTGGGGTGGGCGAGGGCGTCGTCGAGCGAGACCTCCGCGAGCTCGGCCCGCGAGCGACCGCGGAACGGGCCCCCGCTCGCCGTCAGGACGATCCGGTCGACCTCCCCGAGGGCACCGGAGCGCAGGCACTGCGCGATCGCGGAGTGCTCGGAGTCGACCGGCAGGATCTGCCCGGGGGTGGCGGCGCGGGTCACCAGCGGGCCGCCCGCCACCAGCGACTCCTTGTTGGCCAGGGCGAGGGTGGCCCCGCTGCGCAGGGCCGCGAGGGTCGGCGCGAGCCCGCGGGAGCCGTCGACCGCGTTCAGCACGACGGTGCCCTCCGCGCCGCTCCCGGCGAGGTCGGTCATCGCGGCGGCCCCGCCGAGCACCTCGGCCGCGCTCCCGGCCGCGCGCAGCGCCTCGAGCACCGCCGGCCGGGCGCCCTCGTCGGCCACGGCCACCGTCGGGACCCCGAACTCGGCGGCCTGCGCGGCGAGCAGGTCCGGGCGGCCGCCGCCCGCGGCGAGCCCGGTGACGGTGAAGCGGTCGGGGTGGGCGCGGACGAGATCGAGCGCCTGGGTGCCGATCGATCCGGTGGAACCCAGCAGGACGACGGGGCGGGCGGTGCTCATCGCCGCCCATCCTGGCCTGCCCGGGGGTGATCGGCACGGTTCGGGCGGGTCACACGCCCCACGGACTGCCACCGACCCCGCCGACCGATAGGTTGGGGCCCGAAGCGCCCATCTCGACCAGGAGGACCCCCGTGGCGAGCTCGAGCCCGGCCCGTCAGGCCCACGGTGACGTCGCGAAGGCCGACAGCCACAAGGCCGTCGTCGTGAACGGCGTGTCCTCCGACGACGAGCCCTCGGTGGAGTGGGGCTGGCACGGCCACTACCCGAAGGTCGCGCGCCTGTCCGGCTTCGTGGTCGCCGCGGTCTGCCTGATCATGCTCTGGGGCAACCACGTCGGGCGCCAGGAGGACATCTGGCTCGTCGTGATCGCGGTCGCCTTCTTCGCGCTCTCGCTCGGGTCGGTCATCCGCAACCGGACGTCCTGGCGCCGCTGAGCGCGCAGGACGACCGGCGCCCGGCCTAGACCGGGCTGCGCGGGATGTCGTCCTGGACCGCCTTCGCGCCCTTGCGCGCGGCGACGAGGACGGCGTCCCACGTCGGCGAGAACGGCGGGGCGTAGGAGAGGTCCATGAAGGTCATCTCCTCGAGGGTCATGCCGTTCCAGATCGCGGTGGCGAACACGTCGATGCGCTTGGCGGAGTTGGCCCGGCCGACGATCTGGGCGCCGAGCAGCCGCCCGGAGCGCTCCTCGGCGATGACCTTCACCGTCATCATCTCCGCGCCCGGCATGTAGCCCGCCACGTTGGACGACTCGATCGTCGCGGTGACGAAGCCGTAGCCGGCGGCGCGGGCCTCGTTCTCCCCCAGCCCGGTCCGGCCGATCTCCAGCGAGCAGACCTTCGAGATCGCGGTGCCGATCACGCCCGGGAAGGTGCCGTAACCGGCCGCGAGGTTGGTGCCGATGATCCGCCCGTGCTTGTTCGCGTGGGTGCCGAGCGCGATCGCGACGCCCTTCCGCGAGAGCCGGTGGTGCACCTCGACGCAGTCCCCGCCCGCCCAGACGTTCTCCTGCCCGACGCAGCGCATCCGCACGTCGGTGACCAGCCCGCCGGACTGCCCCACCGTCAGCCCGGCCTCCTGCGCGAGCGACACGTTCGGCGCGACCCCGAGCCCGATCACGACGATGTCGGCGGCGACCGCCCCGTCGCCCGTGCGCACGGCGGCCACACGCCCGTCCTCGCCGGTGTCGAAGCCCTCGACGGAGGTCCCCGTCAGCACCGTGATGCCCATGCCCTCCATCGCGTCCCGCACGATCGACCCGAGGTCGGGGTCGATCTGGGTGAACGGCTCCGGGGCACGGTCGAGGACGGTCACCTCGAGCCCGCGGGAGAGCATCGCCTCGGCCATCTCGACGCCGATGTAGCCGGCGCCCACGACGACGGCCCGGCGGGCCTGCGAGGCGTCGAGGTCCTTGACGATCTGCTCGCCCTGCTCGAGCGACTGCACGCCGTGGATGCCCTCGGCGTCGATCCCGTCCAGCGGCGGGTAGACCGGCGTGGCGCCGGTGGCGATGACGAGGTCGTCGTACTCCAGCTCGCCCGTGGTGCCGTCGCCGTCGAGCGCCCGGAACGACACGACCTGCTTCTCGACGTCGATCCCGGTCGCCTCGGTGCGCATCCGGACGTCGATCCCGGCCTCGCGGTGCTGCTCGGGCGTCCGGGCGACGAGGTCGTCGCGCTCGGGCACCTCGCCGGCGATCCAGTAGGGGATGCCGCAGGCGGAGTACGAGGTGTAGTGACCGCGTTCGAGGACGATCACCTCGGGTGCCTCCCCGCCGTCCGCGGCCGTGTGCCGCAGGGCGGTGTTGGCGGCGCTCATCCCGGTGGCGTCGCCGCCGATCACGACGATCCGGCGCGTCATGTGTGCCCTCTCCGCTAGCGTGCGCTCGTGGCAGAAGCTGCCGAGCTCGAGGTCGCCGGCCGCACGGTGCGGCTCACCAACCCGGACAGGGTGTATTTCTCGGCGCGCGGGGAGACGAAACTCGATCTCGCGCACTACTACCTGGCCGTCGGCGACGGCATCGTCAACGCCCTGCGCGACCGGCCGTGCATGATGCACCGCTTCCCCAGCGGCGTGGACGGCGACAAGGTGCACCAGAAGCGGCTGCCCAAGGGCGCCCCGGACTGGGTGCCGACCGTGCGGGTCCGCTTCCCCCGCTACAACCGCACCGCCGACGAGCTCTGCGTCTCCTCGCTCGCCGACGTCGTCTGGGCGGTGCAGATGTCGACGGTCGAGTTCCACCCCTGGAACTCCCGGGCCGCGGACGTGGAGTCGCCCGACGAGTGGCGTATCGACCTCGACCCGATGGAGGGCGTCGGCTTCGACACCGTCCGGCAGGTCGCCACGGTGGTCCACGAGGTGCTCGACGAGCTCGGCGCGGTCGGCTTCCCGAAGACCTCCGGCGGCAAGGGCCTGCACGTCTACGTGCGCATCCGCCCGGAGCACTCGTTCGGCGAGGTCCGGCGGGCCGCCTGGGCCTTCGCGCGCGAGGTGGAGCGGCGCGCCCCGCAGCTCGTGACCACCGCGTGGTGGCGCAAGGACCGCGCGCCCGGCACGGTCTTCGTCGACTACAACCAGAACACCCGCGACCACACGATCGCCAGCGCCTACTCGGTGCGCGGCACGCCGCTGGGCATCGTCTCGGCGCCGGTCACCTGGGACGAGATCCCGCAGGCGGAGCCGGGCGACTTCACGATCGCGACGATGCCCGCGCGCTACGCCGAGCTCGGCGACCTGCACGCGGGCATCGACGAGGCCGTGTTCGACCTCGCGCCGCTGCTGGAGTGGGCCGACCGGGACGAGGCGCCCGAGCCCGGGGCTCCGGAGGTCTGACCCGTCCCGACGACGGGTGCCGGCGCGCCCCCGGCGCGCGTCGGTCCCCGTCGTCGGGACGGCGGGTCAGGCGCCGGGCAGGGCGTCGAGCCCCGACAGGTCCGGGGTGAGGTCCGCGCCGGTGGGCAGGCCCTCGGTGAGGTCCGCGCCGGTCGGCAGGCCCTCGGTGAGCAGCTCCGAGAAGGCGGTCGGGTCGGTCGGGAGCTCGGGCAGCGTCGAGAGGTCGGCAGCCGACGGCAGCGCGTCGAGGCCCTGCGTGAGCCCCGGGAGGTCCAGGACGGACGACGGGATCCGGTCGAGGCCGGGGAGGTCGACGCCCGCGACGGTCCGCGCGACCGTGGCGGCGGCGTTCGCGGCGTCCAGACCGGCCTGCGCTCCGCTGAGCCCGGCCTGCGTGCCGGCCGTCGCGGCGGCGTCGGCGGCGGCGATCGCACCGTCCACCCCGGGCACGGACGGCGCCGCGGAAGCGATCCCGGCGGTGGACGCGAGACCTGCGCCGAGCACGGCGGCTCCGACGACGGCACGACGGACGATCGACATTCGGTACTCCCCCGGACTTGAGAACCCGATCACGGAGCGCGAGCGGGTGTGACGCAGCGTCTAACGGGACCTTCACGGCGCTGATACGGATCTCGACCCCACGTGGTCTGATCGTGGGAGGAACCCCCGTTGCCCCCACCGCACGACGACGGGCCCGGTCCCGCTCGCGAGGAGCGGGGCCGGGCCCGTCGGGTCGTGCTGGGTCGTGCTGGGTCGTGCCAGGTACTACGGCCGCATCAGAGGGCGTCGACGTCGATCAGGCTGCCGCCGCCGTCGCCACCGTCGCTGCCGCTGTCGCCGCTGTCGCCGCTGTCGCCGCTGTCGCTGTCGCCGCTGTCGCTCGCCACGTCGAGGTCGACCAGGTCGCCGTCGCCGGAGTCGGAGTCGTTCAGCGCGTCGACGTCGACCAGGTTGCTGTCGTCACCCGAGCCGTCCGAGTCGTCGTTCAGCGCGTCGACGTCGACCAGGTCGGTGTCGTCGCCCGAGCCGGAGTCGTCGTTCAGCGCGTCGACGTCCACCAGGTCGGTGTCGTCACCCGAGCCGTCCGAGTCGTCGTTCAGCGCGTCGACGTCCACCAGGTCGCTGTCCTCGCCCGACCCGGACGAGTCGTCGTTCAGCGCGTCCGCGTCGATCAGGTCGTTGTCGGACGTGCCGGACGAGGGGTTGTTCAGCAGGTCGGCGTCGAGGAGGTCGTTGTCGAGGACCGGGTCGAGCGGGTCACCGAGGTCGATGCCGCCGCCGGTGTCCCCACCGGTGTCGCCGCCGGTGTCCCCACCGGTGTCGCCGCCCGTGTCGCCGCCGGTGTCCCCACCGGTGTCGCCGCCCGTGTCGCCGCCCGTGTCGCCGCCGGTGTCGCCACCCGTGTCACCGCCGGTGCCCGGCAGCCCGCCCGGCAGGCCCGGGAGGTCCGGGAAGCCCCCGGGACCGAAGGGGAAGTCCGGACCGAAGGGCGAGCCCCCGGGGCCGAACGGGAAGTCCTCGTCGAACGGCGAGCCACCCGGACCGAACGGGAAGTCGTCCCCGAAGAGGTCACCCAGGTCGGGGATCGTCGGGGTGGGACCACCGGTGCCCGGCAGCTCGGGGAGCTCGGGGACCTCGGGGAGCTCCGGCGTCCCCGGAAAGGTCGGCAGCGTCGGGAACGTCGGGAGGGTCCCGATACCGCCACCGGAGTAGAAGTCCCGGAGCGCCTCGGCGTAGACCCGCGCCGCGTCGGCCTGCGCCTGCGCCTGCGTGCGGGCCTGCTCGATGGCCTCCTGCACCGACGCCGCGAAGTCGGCCGGCGAGAGCCCGCCCGACGGGATCGTGATGGTGCCGAGCGCGTCCGTGGCGGCGAGCGGGGCGGCCGTCCCGGTGGTGCCCGTGGTCGTGCTGGTCGAGGTGTTCGTGACGGTGGTGTCGCCGTTGGTGATCGACCCCAGCGCGATGTTGTTCCCGCTGGCGATCACGTTGCCGTTGGCGATGTTCGAGGTGTTCCTCGCGGTGATCGTGATGTCCCCCCCGGTGGTGTCACCGAGGCCGTTCCCCACCGTGGTGTTCGTCGCCGAGATACGGTTCGACGAGTCAGCGGAGGCAACTCCCACCGTGGTCCCCAGCCCCGTGACGACGATCGCGGCGGCAGCAACTGCGCGGCGTGCGGCGTTCAATGGATTCGACTCCTTGGATCGCGTGGCGTTGCGACTCCCCGCAGTCGCTTCGTGACGCAGAGCTAATCCCCGAACGGCCTAACGGCGCACCACGTCTCGAACCAGACGAACCGAGTGGGTGACGCAAACGGGCGACGTGGCGTACGACAATCGAGTTACATGACGATCCGGCAACAATCGGACAGCGACGGAATCGCGGTCGGAAAGGTCAGAATCGGGTGCCGTTCCAGGGCACCGAGGGCGCCGCGAGCATCCGCTGCAGCCGAGCCGCCGCTCCCGCCGACCGTTCCTCGAGCCGGTTCGCCCGGACGAGCACCCGCGGATCGACGCCGCCGAGCACCACCGAGCCCAGCGTCGGCGCCTCCAGCACGACGTCGGGCTCGAGCGTCGTGGCCGTGACCGCGGGCGCGAGCCGGTCGTGCGTGTCGAGCCGCCAGCGCCCGCGGGCGTGGCCGAGCGGGTCGACGACGTCGAGCACCAGCGCGTCCTCGGTCGGGTAGCGCCGGGCGCCGAGCAGCGCCGGGACGTCGAGCACGCGCAGCCAGAGCATCGGGCGGCTCTCCCCCGTGACGACCGCCCGCGGGTCGGTGAGCAACCACGGCAGCGGCTCGTCGACGGAGGCGTCCGTCCAGGTCACGGTGCCGATGAGGTCCTGCGAGCAGAGATGACGCCACAGCTCGGTGTACGCCGTCGGGGTCGCGGCCTGCAGATCGACCACGCCGAGCGTCCCCGAGCCCGACGCGAACCAGCTCTCCTCGACGCGCAGGACGACGTAGCCCGCCGGGCGCCCGTCGTCGTCCCGCCAGATCACCACCTGACGCACCCGGTCGGGCTCGAGCCCGTTCCACGGTCCGGCCCCGACCAGCACCTGGTCCCACTGCGACGGGAGCCGCTCCAGCGCCCCGGGGTGCCGGCGGCGGGCGCGGTCGTGCAGCGGCCTCGTCAGGGCGAGGGCCGCGTCGGGCCGCTCGACGATCTCGAGGGTGCCCCGGGGTCCGGGGTCACGGAAGCGGGCGCGGGCCGTGTCGACCGTGAGCCGGCGGGTGTAGGTGGCCAGACCGAAGCCCCACCGCTCGTAGAGCGCGCCCTGGGTCGAGGTGAGCACGGCGGCGGCCGCTCCGGCGCGGGCCGCCGCCCCGAGATCCTCGGTGAGCAGGCGGTCGGTCAGACCGCGCCGCCGGTGGGTGGAGCGGACGCCGATCCCGGTGACGGCGTCGGCGGGCACCTCCCCGCCGGGCACGGTGAGCCGCGCGTCCCAGGACCGCAGGGTGGCGACCGGCGTCGGGTCCGGGTCGGCGTACGCGCCGCGCAGCCGGTTGCCCTCGAACGCCGCGCCGACCCGGGCGAGCGCGTCCGGGTCCAGCCGCGGACCGAGGAACGCCGCGAGCTGCGCCCGCGTCCAGGCCACCGTGCCCGCGTCGGCGGAGCCCTCGGTGACCCGGGGGCCGAACGTGCGCACCTCCGGTGTCACCACCGCGTGATCATCCCCCGGTCGCGGCCAGCTGCCCGCACGCGGCGGCGATCTCGCGCCCCCGCGTGTCGCGGACCGTGCACGCCACCCCGCCGTTGCGCACCCGCCGCACGAACTCCGCCTGCACCGGCGCCGGGCTCGCGTCCCACTTCGAGCCCGGGGTGGGGTTGAGCGGGATGAGGTTGACGTGCACGAGCCGGCCGAGGTGCTGCGACGCGAGCTTGGCGAGCAGGTCCGCGCGCCACGGCTGGTCGTTGACGTCGCGGATCAGCGCGTACTCGATCGACACGCGGCGCCCGGTGACGTCGGCGTAGTGCCGCGCCGCCTCGAACACCTCCCGCACCGGCCAGCGGGTGTTGACCGGGACGAGCGTGTCGCGCAGCTCGTCGTCGGGCGTGTGCAGGCTGACCGCCAGCGTGACCTGGAGTCCCTCGTCGGCGAGACGGTGGATCGCCGGGACGAGCCCGACCGTCGAGACCGTCACCGACCGCTGACTGATCCCCAGACCCGCGGGCGGGGCGTCGCAGATGCGGTGGACGGCGTCGACCACCCGCCGGTAGTTCGCGAGGGGCTCCCCCATCCCCATGAACACCACGTTCGAGAGGCGCGCCGGGACGCCGTCCCCGAGGGCACCGTCGCGCGCCGCGGCCGCGGCGGACCGGACCTGCTCGACGATCTCCGCCGTCGACATGTTCCGCTGCAGACCGCCCTGGCCGGTGGCGCAGAACGGACACGCCATGCCGCAGCCGGCCTGACTGGAGATGCAGACCGTCGCGCGGTCCTGGTAGCCCATCAGCACGCTCTCGACGAGCGCCCCGTCGGCGGCCTTCCACAGCGTCTTGCGCGTGGCGCCGCCGTCGCAGTCGACCACGGAGGCGGGCTCGAAGAGGTGCGGGAAGAGGGCCGCGGCGGTCTCCCGCGCGGCCGCCGGCAGGTCCGTCATCGCCGCCGGGTCGGCCTCCAGGCGGGCGTAGTACTGCCGGGCGATCTGGTCGGCCCGGAACCCCGGCAGGCCCAGCTCGGTGACGGCGGCCTTGCGCTCGTCGGGCTCGAGGTCGGCGAAGTGCCGCGGCGGGCGGGTGCGCCGCGTCCCCGTGCCGGAGAGCGACAGGACCGGCAGCGCTCCGTCTCCCGCGTCCACGGTCGAGCTCCGCTGCGCTCCGTCTCCCGCGTCGATGGTCGAGCTCCGCTGCGCTCCGTCTCCCGCGTCGATGGTCGAGCTCCGCTGCGCTCCGTCTCCCGCACTCATCGGACCCGGTCCCGCAGCGACTCCAACAGACCGATCCGGTCGGCGGCCGAGAGCGGCACCAGCACCCCGCACAGCAGCCCGAGCAGACCCTGCGAGACGAAGCCCGAGGCCTCCTGCGTGCTGATGATCGCCGCGAGCACCCCGAGCGCCGCCAACGCGACCCCGAGCCACTGCGTCGGGCGCTGCCCGGTCGAGCGCGCCAGGGCCAGGAACGCCCCGCCGGTGATCACGGCGGCGACGCCCGGCGCCGCCTCCGACCACGAGACGAGGCCGAGCAGCACCGACACCAGGATGATCGCGCCGACCGCGATGCCGCCGAAGCGCAGCAGGTCGGCCGACCGCGCGCCGTCGAACGGGTGCGAGCCGCGCCGCCGGTTCTCGACGAGGATCACGACGACCCCGGCGATCCCGACGGCGAGCAGCAGCGTGCCGGCGCCGTCGGCGCCGAGCCCGAGCGTCCCCACCGTCAGCCAGGCGACCCCGACGAGGCACTCCACCAGCACCGGGTCGAGCCGCACGGAGCGGCCACCCGGGCCGCGGCCGCTCGACGACGGCGGCCGCCCGCGCGAGGAGCCGGGGGGCGGACCGTACGACCCGGGCGGCGGACCGGCCGGTCCGCGACGCCCCGGAGCCGGGAAGCCACCACCGCGGTACGGGTCACCGGGTCGCTGGCCGGGATGGGGGTACGACACGCCCTCCACGGTAGCTGCGTCCGGTGTGTCGCCGACGTGGGAGGGCCTGCCGGTGGCCGTCGTGTGGCGCCGCTGACGCGCGGGCCCGGGCTCAGCGACCCGGCAGCAGCCCGGACGGCCGGTGCCGCACGTGGATCCGGTACGCCACCGGCAGCGCGAGCCCCGTCGTCCCGCTCACGGCCCGGTCGGCGACGGCCGGCGTGAACTCGATCCGCAGCACCGCGGCCATCGTCGCGCGGTCGGGGAAGCGCCACAGCGTGTCCACGCGGCGCGTCGAGAAGCCCTGGGCCGTGAAGAAGCGCTCCGCCGCCAGCGGGTCGTAGCCGGGCGCGGACGCACGCATCCAGGCACCGTAGGAGTGCCGGCGGGCGTCGAGGTCGACGACGACGAGCGCCCCGCCGGGCCGCAGCACCCGGTCGGCCTCGGCGAGACCGGGCTCGCAGCCGGGCCCGAAGAAGTACGCGGTGCGGGCGTGGACCACGTCGACCGAGGCGTCCGGCAGCGGCAGCGCGGCCGCGCTCCCGCCCACCACCGACACCGACGGCAGCTCCGCGCACCGGGCGCGCGCCCGCGCCACCAGCGGCGGATGGGGCTCGACCCCCGTGACCGACCGCGCCGTCGTCGCGAACCGCGGCAGGTGGTAACCGTCGCCGCACCCGACGTCGAGCACGTCGCCGGAGAGGTCGACGCCCGCCTCGAGGGCCTCCCACAGCGCCCCGGTCGCGTCCTGGGCCGCGTTCTCGGCCTCGTAGACGTCGGGCCAGCGCCAGATGTTGGGGCTCTCGGCGACCCCTGGGAACGTCATCAGGTCGCGTAGGGCAGGAACACGAACAGCAGCAGCCAGGCCACCGGGGCGGAGGTGACCAGCGAGTCGAGACGTTCCATCAGACCGCCGTGGCCGGGGATCGTCTGGCCCATGTCCTTGATGCCCAGGTCCCGCTTGACCAGGGACTCCACGAGGTCGCCGATCACCGCGGTGACCACGAGGACCGGACCGAGGACCAGGCCGTACCACCACGCGGAGTCGAGCAGGAACGCGACGCACAGCGAGGCCCCGGTGGCGCCGAGGACCATCGAGCCCGCGAGGCCCTCCCACGACTTCTTCGGGCTGACCTTCGGCGCCATCGGGTGCTTGCCGAACAGCACGCCGGCCGCGTAGCCGCCGGTGTCCGAGCAGATGACGATGACGAGGAAGGTCAGCACCCGCGCGGTGCCGTCGGAGGGCACCACGAGCATGGCGCCGAACGCCATGCACATCGGGATCCAGACCAGGACGAGCATCGAGGCGCCGACGTCGCGCACGAAGCCCGCCGCGCCGAGCCGCATCCGCCAGATGAAGCACCCGAGCACCGTCACGACGAGGGCCCCGAGGATGCCCTCGGACCCGAAGGGCCACGAGAGCCAGATCATCGCCTGGCCGCCGAGGAGCACCGGGACGCGGGAGAGCCGGATGCCCGCGGCGCGGTTCAGCGCCCCGAAGACCTCCCAGATGCCGATCGCCGCGCACACCGCGACGATCGCGATCCAGGTCTGCCGGACCGTGAGCAGCGAGACCAGGATGACCGCGCCCATGGCGAGGCCGACCCCGATGGCGAGCGGGAGGTTGCGCCCGGCACGGGAGGAGGAGCCACCCGCCCTGGCGTCGCCCGTCGGGACCGCCACGTCCTCAGCCACCGCCCGCGTCCCTTCCGCTCCGCGCCCGCTCAGACCTCGAGCAGCTCGGCTTCCTTGGACTTGACCATGTCCTCGATCTTCGCGATGTAGGTCGCGGTGGTCGCCTCGAGCTCCTTCTCGGCCCGGGCCACCTCGTCCTCGCCGGCCTCGCCGTCCTTGACGATGCGCTGCAGCTCGGTCATCGCGGTACGCCGCACGCTGCGGATCGAGACGCGGGCGTCCTCGCCCTTGCTGCGCGCGACCTTGACCATCTCGCGGCGCCGTTCCTCGGAGAGCTCCGGGAAGATCACGCGGATGATCGTGCCGTCGTTGGACGGGTTCACGCCGAGGTCGGAGTCGCGGATCGCGCGCTCCATCACGCCCAGGGAGCTCTGGTCGTACGGCTTGACGACCGCCATCCGCGCCTCGGGCACGCTCACCGAGGCGAGCTGGGGCAGCGGCGTGTAGGCGCCGTAGTACTCGACCTGGATGCGGTTGAACATCGCCGGGCTCGCCCGCCCGGTGCGCACGCCCTGCAGATCGGCGCGGGCGGCGTCGACCGACTTCTCCATCTTCTCCTCGGCGTCGAGGAGGGTCTCGTCGATCACTGTGGGCTCCTCTCAGGACGCCGGGGTGTGGACCAGCGTGCCGATCCTCTCACCCCGGACCGCCCGGGCGATGTTCCCCTCGACCAGCAGGTTGAACACCATGATCGGCATCTGGTTGTCCATGCACAGGCTGAACGCGGTGGCGTCGGCGACCTTGAGGCCCTTCTCCAGGACCTCGCGGTGGGTGATCTCCGTGTACATGGTGGCCGTCGGGTCGACCTTGGGGTCGGCGGTGAAGACGCCGTCGACGCCCTTGGCCAGCAGCACCATCTCGCACTCGATCTCGAGGGCGCGCTGCGCGGCGGTGGTGTCGGTGGAGAAGTAGGGCATGCCCACCCCGGCGCCGAAGATGACGACGCGGCCCTTCTCGAGGTGGCGCATCGCGCGCCGCGGGATGTACGCCTCGGCGACCTGGCCCATCGTGATGGCGGTCTGCACGCGCGTGTCGATGTGGTGCTCGCGCTCGAGGAAGTCCTGCAGCGCGAGGCAGTTCATCACCGTGCCGAGCATGCCCATGTAGTCGCTGCGCTGGCGCTGCATCCCGGCCTGGGAGAGCTCCTCGCCGCGGAAGAAGTTGCCGCCGCCGATGACCACGGCGATCTGCACGCCGGAGGTGACGACCTCGGCGATCTGGCGGGCCACGGTGGACACGACGGTCGGGTCGACGCCGACGCCGCCCCCGCCGAACATCTCGCCGCCCAGCTTGAGCAGGACCCGGCGGGTCGGCCCCGCCGTCCAGCTGCCCGTGCGTTCGGCCTCGACGGTGCCCGTCACGGTCGATCTCCCCTCGTGCGCTGGCGGCCCCTGCGGAACTGCGAACGACGCCGGGCCGGTGGGTGTCACCGGCCCGGCGTCGGGAACTGCGTCAGGCCTGGCCGACCTCGAAGCGGGCGAAGGTGCGGACGTCGACGCCCGCGTCCTTCAGCACCGCGCCGACCGACTTCTTGTCGACCGACACCGAGTCCTGCTCGAGCAGGACCGTGTCCTTGTAGTAGCCGTTGAGCCGACCCTCGACGATCTTGTCGATGATCTTCTCGGGCTTGCCCTCCTCGCGCGCGGTGGCCTCGGCGACGCGGCGCTCGCCCTCGACGACGTCGGACGGCACCTCCTCGCGCGTGGTGTAGAGCGGGCGGGCCGCGGCGACCTGCATGGCCGCGCCGCGGGCGGCGTCCTCGTCGGAGCCGGAGTAGGCCACGAGCACGCCGATCGCGGGCGGGAGGTCCGACGAGCGGCGGTGCAGGTAGGTCGCGGTCGGGCCGTCGAGGGTGATGACCCGGCGCAGCTCGAGCTTCTCGCCGATGCGCGCGGAGAGGGCCTGGACGGCCTCGTCGACGGTGCCGTCGCCGAGCTTCGCGGCCTTCAGGGCCTCGACGTCGGTGGCCTTCTCGGCGATCGCGACGCCGAGGATGTCCTCGCCGAGCTGGATGAAGTCGGCGTTCTTCGCGACGAAGTCGGTCTCGGAGTTCAGCTCGATCATCGAGCCGTCGCGGGCGGCGACGATGCCGTTGGCGGTCGCGCGGCCGGCGCGCTTGCCGACGTCCTTGGCGCCCTTGATGCGCAGCGCCTCGATGGCCTTGTCGAAGTCGCCGTCGTTCTCCTCGAGCGCCTTCTTGCAGTCCATCATCCCGGAGCCGGTGGCCTCACGGAGCTTCTTCACGTCGGCGGCGGTGTAGTTCGCCATCGTGTTCCTGTCCTCGGTTCTGGTGGCTGGTTCCCGACGGCAGGTGCGCCTGCACCTGCCGTCGGGAGGGGTGTCAGCGGCTGGCCTGGCCGTTCTCGGGGGTCCCGGCGGCCGGCGCCGCGTCGATCGCGTTGTCGTCCGAGCCGGTGCCGTCGGAGTCGGCCACCCCGGCGGTGCGCTCGGGACGGTCCGGCCCGCCCGGGCTGCGGTTCTGCGAGCCCTGGGTGGACTGGTGGGCGTCGGTGTGCACCTCGGCCTCGGGGCTGGCCACCGGGGCGTCGCCGGGGGCGTCGACCGCGGAGTTCGTCGGCAGGCTCTCCGGGGCGGAGGCGCCGTCGCCGCCGACCGGCGCGAAGTCGCGCTCGGCCTGGGCGTCCGCGGCCGGCTCGTCCTCGGTGCCGCTCTGGCGCTGGCCGCGGGCGCGGAAGCCCTCGGCGCACGCCTCGGCGACGACCTTGGTGAGCAGGGCGGCCGAGCGGATCGCGTCGTCGTTGCCCGGGATCGGGTAGTCGACCTCATCCGGGTCGCAGTTCGTGTCGAGGATGGCGACGACCGGGATGTTGAGCTTCCGGGCCTCGCCGACCGCGATGTGCTCCTTCTTGGTGTCCACGATCCACACCGCGCTCGGGACGCGGGCCATGTCGCGGATACCGCCGAGGGTCTTCTCGAGCTTCTCGTGCTCACGGGTGAGCATGAGGATCTCCTTCTTGGTGCGACCCTCGAAGCCCCCGCTCTGCTCCATCGCCTCGAGCTCCTTGAGGCGGGTCAGACGCTTGTGCACCGTCTGGAAGTTCGTGAGCATGCCGCCCAGCCAGCGCTGGTTCACGTAGGGCATCCCCACGCGGTCGGCCTGCTCGGAGATGGCCTCCTGGGCCTGCTTCTTCGTGCCGACGAAGAGCACCGTGCCGCCGTGGGCGACGGTCTGCTTCACGAAGTCGTAGGCGCGGTCCACGTAGGACAGCGTCTGCTGCAGGTCGATGATGTAGATGCCGTTGCGCTCGGTGAAGATGAAGCGACGCATCTTGGGGTTCCAGCGCCGGGTCTGGTGTCCGAAGTGGACACCCGAGTCCAGCAGCTGTCGCATGGTGACGACGGCCATGGTGGTCGTACTACCTCTGTCTCTGCTGCGGTTGCCGCGCCGGACCGGGTGGCCCGGCGCCCTGGTGCCCCGGCCGCACGGTCCGAATCCCCCGGTGGGGGACCGCTCGGTGTGCGGGTGATGGCTCGCGCGAGGGCGGGCTCGTCGGGGCACGCGAAGTCGACCCACCGGTGGCGGGCCGCTGAGGTGCAGTCTACGCGGACGCGGGTTCCGGCCTGCGGGTGCACCCTCCGGGTGCGGGCAATGCGTCACTGCTGGCACTGGACGCCAGGGAATCCACATCGTCGATCCCGAGGGATCCGCGGCGGGCGCTCGTGCGTCGGAGCCCGTGTGAGGCTGATGATCGCGTTCCTGACGGCGGGTGTGGTGCTGCTGGCGGTCGCGGGCCCCGCCCGGGCGGAGCCGGACCTGCCCGCGATCCCGGTCGGGGCCTTCGGCTGGCCCGTCGCGGGCCTGTCGTCCGGGGCGCCGACCGGCGGCGGGGTGGCGCGGCGGTTCCTGCCGCCGCCGACCCCCTACGGCCGGGGCCACCGGGGCGTCGACCTCACGGGGACGCCGGGTGCGCCGGTGGTGGCCGCCGGCGCGGGCACGGTCGTGTTCGCCGCGATGCTGGCCGGGCGGGGAGTGGTGTCGGTCCGCCACGACGGCGGGTTGCGCACGACCTACGAGCCGGTCCGCGCCTCGGTGCCGGTGGGAACCGTGGTCGCGCGGGGCACGGTGCTCGGGACGCTCGAGCCCGACCACGCGGGATGCCCGGTCGCGTGCCTGCACTGGGGTCTGCGGTGGGCGCACCCTCCGGGCGCCGCCCGGGAGCAGTACCTCGACCCGTTGCTTCTCGTGGGGCTGGGCCGGACGCGGCTGTGGCCGACGGGGTGAGCCGCCGGACCTCCCGCGCCGAGGTGCACACCACGCAGGTCCCGGCGCCCCGGGACCTGCCTCGTGTCCCTCTCGCGGAGCGCCCCTCAGTCGGCGTGCGACTCCGCCAGGCGGGCCCGGAGCCGCAGGACGGCGCGGGTGTGCAGCTGGCACACCCGGGACTCGGTGACGCCCAGGACCTTCCCGATCTCCGCGAGCGTGAGGTTCTCGAAGTAGTACAGACCCACGATCGTCCGGTCCCGCTCGGCGAGCCCGCCGATGGCGTCCGCGAGCAGACGTCGGGTCTCCCGGGACTCCATGGCGGCGACGGGGTCCTCGGCGGCCGCGTCGGGCAGCGAGTCCGCGAGCGAGGGAGCCCCCGCACCGGTCCCGGCGCCCCCGCCCGACGACCGTCCGGCGGCGACGAGCTCGTCGAGCGCGGCCACGCTGGTCATCGCGATCTGCCCGTAGGTCGACCGCAGTTCGCCGGTCTCCATGCCGAGCTCGTCGGCGATCTCGGCGTCGCTGCAGGACCGCTGCTCGCGCGTCTCGCGGCGCTCGATGGCCCGCTCGATCTCCCGGGCCCGCGACCGCACCGAGCGCGGCACCCAGTCCTGCGAGCGCAGCTCGTCGAGGATCGCGCCGCGGATGCGCTGCATCGCGTAGACCTCGAACTTGCGGCCGCGGTCGGGCTCGAAGCGCTCGATGGCGTCGACCAGCCCGAAGATGCCGCACTGCACGAGGTCGGCGACGTCGACGTGGCTGGGCAGGCCCGTGCCGACCCGACCCGCGACGTACTTGACCAGCGGCGCGTAGTGCAGCACCAGGCGGTCGCGGACCACCCGGTCGTCCGGGGCCTCCGCGTAGTCGGCCCACATACGCGCGATGCCGGCCTCGACCAACGCCTCCTCGTCCGGCGCGGTGCCGTCGGGGCCCTGGCCGGGGTGGATCGTGGTCGGGCGCGGGCGCAGCGCCACGTCCCGCGCGGGGCGGGAGGTGGGGTACGCGGCGGGCGCGACGGCCCGCGCGGTGCTGCCGATCGTGGCGGCGGTCGACCGCATCGGCTCAGGCTCGGGGATGCGCGGCGTCATGAACGGCCCTCAGACGGTCGGCGGTCACGTGGGTGTAGAGCTGCGTCGTCGCCGGGGAGGCGTGTCCGAGCAACTCCTGGACGCTTCTCAGGTCCGCTCCCCCTTCGAGCAGGTGGGTCGCCGCGGAGTGGCGCAACCCGTGCGGTGCGATGTCGGGCGCTCCCGGCACCGAGCCCGCCGCGTCGTGGACGACGGCGCGCGCGATCCGCGGGTCGAGGCGCCCTCCCCGGGCGCCCAGCAGCAGGGCGGGCGGCGAGCCCGCGACGGCGAGGTGCGGGCGGCCGTCGACGCGCCAGGCGTCGAGCGCGGCCGCGGCCGGTGCCCCGTAGACGACCGTGCGCTCCTTCGCGCCCTTCCCGAGCACACGCAGCGTCCGGCGCGCGTCGTCGACGTCGTCGACGTCGAGGCCGCACAGCTCGGACACCCGGATCCCGGTGGCGTAGAGCAGCTCGAGCAGCAGGTGGTCGCGCAGCGCGATCGGGTCGCGCTCGGCCGCGCCGCGCGCCGCGTTGTCCAGCGCCGCGGCGGCCTGGTCCGCGCGCAGGACCGAGGGCAGCGTCCGGTGCGCCCGCGGCGAGGCCAGCCGGGCGCCCGCGTCGGTCGGGGCGTGGCCGGTGCGGGCGGCCCACGCGGTGAAGGCGCGGACCGAGGCGGCCCGCCGCGCCACGGTGGTGCGCCGCGCCGGCCGGCGTCCGGCGTCGGCCGTGCCCGTCCGCCGCGCGCCCGGCTCCTCCGCCCCGCCCTGCGCGAGCCACGACCGCAGCGCCGCGAGGTCGAGATCGACCAGCGTCACGCCGCCACCGGCCGATCCCGTGCGGCGGGCGGCCACGCGCCGCACGAGGTGGTGCAGCGCGGCGGAGACGTCGCCGGTGTAGGCGCGCACGGTGTGCTCCGAGAGCCCCCGCTCGTAGCGCAGGTGCGCGGTGAACTGCTCCAGGGCCCGGGCGAGCGCCGTCGGGAGCTCCGCGGTGTCGCGGGCACCGTCAGCACCCTCGGCCCCTGCCACGCCACCAGCGGCGTTCCCGTTTTTCGTCGCGCTGTGTGACGAGGTGTCCGAGCCGTCGAGCCCCACTTCACGGGGGTCCGCGACCGTCGCGGAACCCGCCGCGACGCTCTGCGGGTCCGCCTCGTCAACGGGGAATCTGCCGGTCATCGCCATGAGACTCCAAGTTTCACCCGGGAGCGTCAAGCACCGCCGCGCCCGCGTCGGTGACCGTGCGGGCCGAGCGGGCAACGGTCGCACTCGTCGCGCTGTGCAACCGTTCGTCGCACGTGCCACGCGTCAGACGGACCGGCTCCACCCCCGCTGTCCGTCGGGCACGACGAGCCCGGCGTCGAGCAGTTCCTCGAGCGCTCCGGGCACCGCACCCGGCACCACGCCGGACTCCCGGGCGAGTTCCGGGAGCGTCGTCGGCACGTGGCCGCGCAGGGCCCCGTGGACCCGGACCGCCTGCCCGGAGAGGCCGTCGGTGGGGGCGCGCGGTCGCTCCGGCTCGGGCACGGGGTCGCCGCCCAGCGGGGCCAGGTCCTCCAGCACGTCCGCGGCACTGCCGACCACGGTGGCGTACCCCTTGCGCAGGGTGGCGTGGTTGCCGACCGACTGCGCCGAGGTCACCGGACCCGGCACCACCAGCACGGGGCGGCCGAGCTCCTGCGCGGCGAGCGCGGTCCGGGCGGCCCCGCTGCGGCGCCCCGTCTCCACCAACAGCGTCCCGGTGGCGAGCGCCGCGATCAGGCGGTTCCGCACCAGGAACCGGTGCCGGGCGGGCACCGCGCCGACCGGGTACTCGCTCACGACGAGGCCCTGCTCCGCGATCGCCTCGAGCAGCCGGCCGTGCGAGGGCGGGTAGGCGCGGTCGATCCCGCAGGCGAGGACGGCGACCGTCGTGCCGTTCGCGGCGAGGCACCCGCGGTGGGCCTCGCCGTCGATCCCCAGGGCCGCACCGGAGACCACGGTGACCGCGGCGTCGGCGAAGGACGCCGACCAGTCCCGGGCGACCCACTGGCCGTACCCGGTCGCCGCGCGGGATCCCACGACCGCGACGCTGCGTTCCTCGGGCGTCACCAGGCCGGCCACCGACGCCGGCCCGCGGACCCACAACGCGAGCGGCGCCACCCACTCCGCGTGCCCGGGCCGGGCCGCGAACGCGGCCATCGCCGTCGTCGGCCACCCCTCGTCCTCGGGCACGAGCAGCCGACCGCCCAGCGCCCGGGCCGCGGCCAGGTCCGTCGCCGACCGGTCGTCGTGACGCCGCGCCCCGACCTCCGACCCGACGTGCGGTCCGAGGTCCGCCCCGCTCCGGATCCGCGCCGCGGCCTCCACCGGCCCGAGCAGCTCGACCAGGTGCGAGACGGCGGGCGCCGGGGGTTCCGCGACGCGCAGCAGGTAGGCCCGGGCGAGCAGGACGTCCTCGTCGACCGGCGAGCCGTGGTCGCCGGTCACGTCGTCGCTCCCCGCCGCCGGAGCTCGAGCGCCGCGTGCACGTCGTCGACGTCGGGCCGGTCACCCTCGCGCAGGTCGCACACGGTCCAGGCCACCCGGAGGCACCGGTCCAGGGCACGCGCCGTGAGCAGGCCCGCCCGCAGCAGCCCGTCCAGCTCCCCGGTCACCCCCGGGTCCATCGGGCGCAGTCGTCGCAGCGCCGGCCCGGGCACCTCCGCGTTGCTCCGCCAGCCGGTGCCCGCCCAGCGCTCCCGGGCCCGCTCGCGCGCCGCGAGCACCCGGGCCCGGACGGTCGCGGTGTCCTCCTCCTGCTCGTCGGCCCCGCGGTCGAGCGTGGTCACCGGCTGGAGCTCCACCTGCAGGTCGGTGCGGTCGAGCATCGGCCCGGACAGCCGGCTGCGGTACCGGCGCAGGGCGTCGGGGCGGCAGTCGCAGTCCGTCGGCCGCGGCGGGGCGCACGGGCACGGGTTGGCCGCCATCACCAGTTGGAACCGCGACGGGTAGCGCACCACCCCGTCCTTGCGCGCGAGCCGCACCTCCCCCTCCTCCAGCGGGGTGCGCAGGCAGTCGAGCAGGTGCGGACCGAACTCGTAGACCTCGTCGAGGAACAACACCCCACGGTGGGCGAGCGAGACCGCGCCGGGCCGGGCGAGGCCCGAGCCCCCGCCGACGAGCGCCGCCGCCGAGACGCCGTGGTGCGGCGCGACGAACGGCGGGGTGACGACGAGGTCCCCGTCGGGCGGCAACGAGCCTGCCAGCGACCGGACGGCCGCGACCTCCATCGCCTCGGTGACCGAGAGGTCGGGCAGGAGCCCGACGAGCCGCCGGGCGATCATCGTCTTGCCCGAGCCCGGCGGGCCGACGAACAGCAGGTGGTGGCCGCCGGCGGCCGCGACCTCCGCCGCCCGCCGCGCGGGCCCCTGTCCGACGACCTCGCCGAGGTCCTCGTGGGCGCGGGGCCGCGCGAGCGGGGGCCGGACGGGGGCCCGTGTCAGCGTCCCCTGCCCCTCCACCCAGGCCAGCACGTCGGCGAGGTGCCCCGCGCCGAACAGCTCGACGTCGCCCACGAGCGACGCCTCCTCGAGGCACTCCTCGGGCACCACGACGCGGCGCATCCCCGCACGACGGGCCGCCACCACGCAGGGCAGGACGCCGCGGACCTCCCGGATGCGGCCGTCGAGCGCGAGTTCCCCGAGCAGCACCACGCCCTCCAGCGCGGAGGGCCGCACCTGCCCGTCGGCGGCGAGCACCCCGCACGCCAGGGCCACGTCGTAGCTCGAGCCCTGCTTGGGCAGCGTCGCCGGGGAGAGCGCGAGCGTGATCTTCTTCCCCGGCCACCTCCACCCGGAGTTCACGACGGCGGCCCGCACCCGGTCCCGCGCCTCCGCCAGGGCGGCGTCGGGCAGCCCCACCAGCGACAGCCCCGGCAGGCCCCGACCCACGTCGGCCTCGATCTCCACCAGGTCGCCGTCGATGCCGTGCAGCCCGATCGACCACGCGCGTGCGAGCCCCATCAGAAGGCGCCCTCGTAGTGCTCCACCCGGGGCTCCCGGCCGTGGACGAGCAGCACCGACACCACGTCGAAGCGCACCTCGCACCAGCGCACCCGCGACTCGCCGAGCCACTGGTGCGCCAGGCGGCGGATCCGCGCCGCCTTCACCCGCGTCACCGCCTCGACCGGCCGGCCGAACCCGGTGCCCGAGCGGGTCTTCACCTCGCAGACGACTAGCCGGTCCCCGTCCGTGGCCACCACGTCCAGCTCGCCCTCGCGCCGCCGCCAGTTCCGCGCGAGCACCACGAGCCCCCGCGCGACGAGGTGCTCGACCGCGAGGTCCTCCCCCGCGCGCCCCAGTTCGTCCTTCGCCGCCACCACGCCCGTCCTCCCACCGCCGCCGGGTGATCACACGGACCACGGTGGCGACGGCGCCCGCACGACGCGAACAGCGAGCAGCGCTCTGGGGACGGCGGGCCGCCTGGGGACGGGCGGCTGGCCCGTCCGCCGTCAGGACGAGGCGGACGGCGCAGGATCAGCCGCCGAACGGACCGTCCTCGAGGCGCAGGTCGGGCTTGTCGAGCTCCTCGACGTTGACGTCCTTGAACGTCACCACGCGCACGTTCTTCACGAACCGCGCCGGGCGGTACATGTCCCACACCCAGGCGTCGGACATCCGCACCTCGAAGTAGACCTCGCCGTCGGCGTTGCGGACGGCGACGTCGACCGAGTTCGCCAGGTAGAAGCGGCGCTCGGTCTCCACGACGTAGGAGAACTGGCTCACGATGTCGCGGTACTCGCGGTAGAGCGACAGCTCCATGTCGGTCTCGTACTTCTCGAGATCCTCCGCGCTCATGGTCCCTCTCCCCCCTCCGCGTCCGGGTCGTCCGCGTACCCGTCGAACACCTCATTGTGGCCCACGGGACCCGCAGGTGAGTGTGCCGCCCGGCCCTCGGCGAGGCGAGCCGCCCCGGCGACGTTCACGAAGCTGTAGCGGTGGTCCGGGCTCGGGCCGTGGGCCGCCAGCGCGGCGGTGTGCGTCGGCGTGCAGTAGCCCTTGTGCACGTCGAAGCCGTACTCCGGACGCCGCTCGTGCAGCTCGGCCATCAGGGCGTCCCGCGTGGTCTTCGCGAGGATCGACGCCGCCGCCACGCACGCCGCCGCGAGGTCGCCCTTGGGCACGGCGAGGCTCGGCACGCCGAACCCGGTCACGGGGAACCCGTCGGTGAGCACGTAGCCCGGCCGGACCCCGAGCTGGGCGACCGCGCGGCGCATCCCGTCGATGTTGGCCGCGTGCACCCCGCGCCGGTCGACCTCCACCGGGTCGACGAGCACCACGCAGTAGTCGATCGCGCGGCGCCGGACCACGACGGCCAGGCGCTCCCGTTCCGCGGCGGAGAGCAGCTTGGAGTCGGTGAGCCCCTCGAAGCGCCGGGCGTCGTTCGGGCGCAGGATGCAGGCCGCGACGGCCAGCGGTCCCGCGCAGGCTCCGCGGCCGGCCTCGTCGACCCCGACCACGGGGCCGAGGCCGTGCCGCTCGAGCGCGGACTGCAGCGCCCAGGCCTCGCTGGAGCGCCGGACGATCGCGCGCGGAGGCTGCACCCCGGTGCGCGGGGGCAGGGGCTTGCGGGCACGGCGGGGCGGACGTCCCCCGGAGGGCTGACCCGCGCTCCGGGAGCGCCCGTCCCCGCGGCGGGGACGGGCGGTGGTCACGCGCGCGGAGGCCCTTCCGGACGACCGGTGGGGTCCGGCGGGGCGGCGCTCGTCGCCCCGACGACGGCGCGGCAGAGCCGCCGTCCACCCCACACCACGGGGACCGCGAGCAGCGCGCCGGCCAGCTCGGGCGTGCCCTCGGGCGGGCCGCCCGTCCCCGTCGTCGGGCCGAGGGCGGTCGTCGTGGTCTGCGGGTCGATCGCCGGGACCGTGCGCCAGCGGGTGATCGGCAGGACGACGACGCGGACCTTGCCGATGACGTCCTCGAGCGGCACCGGCCCGTGGAACCGGGCGTCCGCGGAGTTGTTGCGATTGTCGCCCATGACCCAGAGCTGGCCCTGCGGGACCTGCACCGGGTCGAACGCGGCCTGCCGGTCGCCGAGGCCCGACTGGTAGTAGAGGTACGGCTCGTCCAGCGGGCGCCCGTCGACGAGCACCCGGTTCTGCGCGTCGCAGCACTGGACGGTCTGGCCGCCGACGGCGATGACCCGCTTGACGAAGTCCTTCTCGTTCGGCGCCGCGAGCCCGACCAGCGAGAGCGCGTCCTGGAACCCGCGCACGATCGGGTTGCCCGACGGCTCGGAGTCGCCCACCTCGTCGTTGTCCAGCCACGCCGGCGGGCCCTTGAACACGACGACGTCACCGGGCGCGGGGTCGGTGAACCGGTAGCTCACCTTGTCCACCGCCACGCGGTCGTTCGCGCAGCCGGTGCAGCCGTGCAGGGTCTGCTCCATCGACGCGGACGGGATCACGTAGATCCGGGCGACGAAGGTCTGGATGACGAACGTCAGCACGATCGCGACGACGACGAGCAGCGGCAGCTCGCGCCAGAAGGAGCCCTTGCGCTTCTTCTTGCCGCCCGGGGTGGTCCCGGCGCCGTCCTTGCCCTCGTCCTCACCCGTGCCCGAACCGGCCCGGGTGCGTCGACCCGGCCCGGAGGACCCGGCGTCGTCGTCGGAGCGGCCCGGCCCGGAACCCGCGCGGCGGCGGCCCGACGGGCGCTCGTCCTCGACGGCGGCCCCGTCGGTGCGGGTCGCGGCCATGCCACGACGGTGCTTGCCGGTGTCCGGGCCGAGCCCGGTGGTCTGGGTGACGTCGGACCCGTCGTCGGCCGCCTCGGAGCGCGCGGACGACGCGGGCGACGACGAGGCCGCGGAGGACGGTTGCGACGAGGGCGGCGGGGTGCCACCCGCGAGCAGGGGGACGTCGGCGGGCGGCGGCGTGGACGCCGGGGTCTCCGCGGGGGGCTGCACCGCGGTGGGGGCGGGCCGCTGCTCACCGGTGGTCGGGAGCGGGCCGTACCCGTTCGACGGCGGACCGCCGGGGCGGCCCTGTGGGGGCCGGGGGCCGTAGCCGTACGGCGGGGAGGGCGGCGCCTGGCCGTAGGGCGGCGACGGGGGCGCCTGGCCGTACGGCGGCGAGGGCGGGGCCTGACCGAAGCGGGGCGGGGCCGGCGGGGACTGCGGGGCCGGACCCGACGAGCGCCAGCGGTCCCGGGGCGGCCCGGAGGGCAGGGCGGTCGGCGGCGGCCACTCGGCGACCGGACGCCGCGTGTCGAGCGGGTCGGGGTCGGAGGTGCCGTGCCGACCGGCGGAGGGGCCGAAGCGGGCTCCGCCGTCCGACGGCGGACCACCGGCGTCCCGGCCGTGCCGCGCGGAGGGCCACCGGTCCCCCGGCACGTCGCCGTAGGCGTCCGGTGCGGGGTCGGCCTCACCGGGGCCGCCCCACCGCGGGTCGACCCCGCCGTGGCGGGGCTCGCGGTAGCGGCGGCCGGGCTCGTCGGTCGGTGGCACGTCGTCAGGTTAGGAGACGGCGGGCCGCGTCAGGACGCGGAGGTCGTCTCGCGCTTCTCGCGGATCTTGGCGGCCTTGCCGCGCAGCTCACGGAGGTAGTAGAGCTTCGCGCGCCGGACGTCACCCCGGGTCACGACCTCGATGTGGTCGATGTTCGGGGTGTGCACCGGGAAGGTGCGCTCCACCCCGACGCCGAAGCTGACCTTACGGACGGTGAACGTCTCGCGCAGGCCGCCACCGTGGCGACGGATCACGACACCCTGGAAGACCTGTACACGGGAGCGTGAACCCTCGATGACCTTGACGTGCACCTTGACGGTGTCACCCGGGCGGAAGTCCGGGATGTCGGAGCGCAGCGAGCGCGCGTCGAGCTCGTCCAGGGCGTTCATGGTTTGTCGTCCTCGCCTGTCTCGGGTCGGCTCCGGGCCCGCGCGACGCCGTCGGTTCCAGACGGCGGGCGACCCGGACGACCGGATGGGTGTCGTCCCTGTCACGGGGGACCGCCCGGAAGGCGGCCCGCGGCCCGTGGCAACCACCCCAGTCTGCCAGACGGCTCAGCCGCGCCGGGCAGGCGGGGCGGTCAGGAGTCCGTGCCGCCCACCTCGTACCCGGCGGCCGCCAGCACCTCGCGGTCGCGGCGGTCGAGGGACGTCGGGTCGAGCCGGTCCAGCAGGTCCGGGCGCACCGCGGCGGTCCGCTCCAGGGAGCGGTCCCGGCGCCAGCGGGCGACGGCGCCGTGGTCGCCGGAGCGCAGCACCGGGGGCACGTCGAGATCGCGCCAGGTCTCCGGCCGCGTGTAGGCCGGGGCCTCGAGCAGCCCGTCGGAGAAGGAGTCCAGCTCGGCGGACGCCGGGTTGCCGAGCACGCCCGGGACCAGGCGCGACACCGCCTCGACCACGACCAGGGCCGCGACCTCGCCCCCGGCGAGCACGTAGTCGCCGAGCGAGAACTCCTCCACCGGGCCGTGCCGGGCGGCGTCCTGGGCCACCCGCCCGTCGATGCCCTCGTAGCGCCCGCACGCGATCGTCAGCCGGGAAGCACCCGCCCACCCCGCGACGCGCCGCTGGGTCAGCGGCGCCCCGGCCGGCGTGGGGACGAGCAGCACCCCGGGGTCGTCGGGCACGGCCGCGCGGACCGCGTCGAGGGCCGGCCCCCACACCGTCGGGGTCATGACCATCCCGGGGCCGCCGCCGTACGGGGAGTCGTCCACGGCCTGGTGCACGCCGGTGGCCCAGCCGCGCAGGTCGTGGACGTGCAGGTCGATCAGCCCGGCGCGTCGCGCGCGTCCCACGATCGCGTCGTCGAGCGGCGCGAGATAGTCCGGGAAGATCGTCACGACGTCGATGCGCACGGCCACCGATCCTGCCGGTCGGTCGGCCGGGAGGGGACGCGAGGTGTTCTGGACGACGGGTCTGGCCGGTCAGGTGGGCGTGCTGGTGCCCCTCGCGATCGCGCTCGTGCTCTCGACCGCGGTGGGGGTCGAGCGGGAACTGGCCGCGAAGAGCGCCGGCCTGCGCACCCACGCGCTCGTCGGGGTGGGTTCCGCGGCCTTCATGCTCGTCTCGAAGTACGGCTTCGACGACCTGCTGCGGATCGACGACGTCGCGCTCGACCCCTCCCGGGTCGCCGCGCAGATCGTCTCCGGCATCGGGTTCATCGGCGGCGGCCTGATCTTCGTGCGCCGCGACGCGGTCCGCGGCCTCACCACGGCGGCGACGGTGTGGGTGGTCGCGGCCGTCGGCATGGCCTGCGGCGCCGGCCTGCCCCTGCTCGGGGTCGCCGGGGTGGTCGCGCACTACCTGATCACCCGCGGGTTCCGGCCGCTCGCCCGGGCGCTGGCGCGCAACTCGAGCGCCCCGCGCCCGGTGCACGTCTCCTACGCCGACGGACGCGGGGTGCTGCGGCAGGTCCTCACGCTCGCGACCGAGCGCGGGTTCGCCGTCGCGGGCGTGACGGTGGACCGGGACGGCACCGAGGACGGCACGGCGGCCGTGACCCTCTCGCTGCTCGGCCGCATCCCGCTGCACCCGCTCACGAGCGAGTTGGCGGAGCTCCCCGGGGTCCGTGGGGTGCGTCTCGCCGACGACGACGAGGAGCCGCCGGACTGACCCGCCCCGGACGGCAGGAAAGCGTCGTT
>NZ_JAJNDA010000012.1 GCF_021026295.1 Actinomycetospora soli | reverse complement strand
GTCACGCCGTGACAGCAACGACGCTTTCCTGCCAAAGGGGGTGGCGAGCCGCGAGGGCGGCGGGGACGTCAGGACCGGTGCGTGATGTCCGCGGACGCGCCCGGACCGAGCTGCAGCGTCGTCACGGGCACGTCGCCGAGGGCCTCGTCGACGGCCGCGAGGGTGTCGGCGGAGAGCTCGATCCCGGCCGCCTTCGCGTTCGCGTGCACCTGCTCGGGCCGCGAGGCGCCGATGATGGCCGACGCGAGCTCGGGCCGGCGCAGCACCCACGCCAGGGCGAGCTCGGCCATCGACAGGCCCGCGCCGTCGGCGACCGGGCGCAGCCGCTGCACCGCCTCCAGCGTGCGGTCGGTGAGCTTCTGCTTGATGAAGCCGTTCATCTCGTCGGACGCCGCGCGCGAGTCGACCGGGACCTCCTCGCCGGGCCGGTACTTCCCGGTGAGGACGCCCTCGGCGAGCGGTGACCAGACGATCTGGGAGATGTCGTGCTCGGCGCAGGTCTGGAAGACCCCGTCCTCCGGCGAGCGCCACAGCATCGAGTACTGCGGCTGCGAGGAGACGAAGGTGACGTCGTCCGGCGCGGCCTCGAGCCCGGCGCGGATCTGGTCCGGGGTCCACTCGCTGAACCCGAGGTAGCGGGCCTTGCCGGCGCGCACGACCTCGGCGAGCGCCTCCATCGTGTCCTCGATCGGCACCCGGGAGTCGAACCGGTGGCACTGGTAGAGGTCGACGTGGTCGGTGCGCAGACGCTGCAGCGAGGCGTCGATCTGCTTCGCGATCTGCGCGGGCGAGAGGCCGGAGTCGGAGTCCGACATCGGGAAGTAGACCTTCGTCGCGAGCACGTACTCGTCGCGGCGGTAGTCGGCGAGGATGTCGCCCCAGGCGGTCTCGGCGGCGCCGCGGCCGTACACGTTGGCGGTGTCGAAGAAGGTGATGCCGGCGTCGAAGGCGGCGCGGGTGCAGGCGGCGGTGGCGTCGGCCTCGACCCCGCCGGAATAGGTCAGCCAGGAGCCGAGGGAGATCTCGGACACCTGCAGGTCGCTGGATCCCAGCTTGCGGAAGCGCACGACGGCGACCCTACGAGCCGGACCGCCTCGGGCGCCGTCCGGAAGCCGTGGGTTACCGCCGAACGGACGTTCGGGGCCATCCGTCGCACGCAAGAGCCCGTTCGTCGCAACGTTCTGAAACACGGGTGTGAACTCTGTCCGGCCGGTCTGGCCAGGACGGGCCCTGTCCGACACGATGGGGTGTGTCCGCGGCGGCCACTGCCACGCCCGCCGACCACCCCCGATCCGTGCAGGAGGCACCGAGGCGTGACCCTGTTGACCGCCCCGCTACGACCACTGGCCGACGTCCTGGACCTCACCTCCGAGGCCGTCCTCGCCCTCGGCACGCTGTCGGTCGGAGCGCTGAGCCTGCTGCTCGCCTCCGACGACGAGGACTACCCGCCGCTGCACTCCGTCGAGCGTCCCCGCTCCTGAGCGCACGCACCGCCCACGGACGCCCGTCCGGACCTCCCGGTCCGGGCGGGCGTCCGGCGTCTCAGCCCTTCTCCAGCAGCTCCCGGATCGCCCGCAGCTCGTCGCGGATCTCCACGAGCAGCCCGGGCAGCTCGTGGTTGCGCTCCCAGTGCGGGGTGACGTCGATGCCGAGGTCGGCGAGGTCCCGCCCGTAGAGCTCGGCGAGCAGGGTGCGGTAGGGCTCCTCGGGCACGGTGCCGTTCTCCCAGCGGGACAGCTGGGTCTTCAGGCTCGCGGCCGAGGCCACGTCCACCCGGCCGGCCTCGGCGAGCGCCCGGAGCCGGGCCACCGCCGCGGTCTGCGACCAGCCCATGTCGCGACGGGCCTCGCGGAGGGTGACCACGATCGCGAGCGTAGACGAGTCGTCGTCAGTCCCGGCCGCGGGTGCGCGTCGCCCGCTTCGGCGCGGGCCGAGGCCGTCGCCCCGCTCGCGCGGCCGGTGCGGGGGCGGGATCCGGGCTCGACTCCGGGGTGCCCGTGGTCTTCCCGACGGCGGGCAGCGGACGTCGGGAGGCCCGACGCGGCCGGGTCGACGGCAGGCCGGACTCGATCGGCGCGGGCGGGTCGTGGCGGTCGAGGAAGGCGCACAGCGCGGGCCAGAGCCGGTCTCGCGACGCCCGACCGCACAGGACACCGAGGTGTCCGCCCGGGGCGGTCATCAACGACGCGTCCGCGGAGGCCAGCACGGTGGAGCCCGCCCGGACCGAGCGGGGCGGGACCACGGTGTCGTCCTCCCCGGCCACGAGCAGCACGGGCCGTGCGAGCGCGCCGAGGTCGATCTCGTGCCCCGCGACGTGGACCCGCCCGGCGGCGAGCTCCCGCCCGTCGACCATCGCGTGGAAGGACGACCCGACGAGGCCGGCCTGCGCGCCGACGACGGCCCGCACGTCGTCGATGGCCTCGAGCTGGGCGAGGAAGTCCCGGTCGGCCAGGTGCGAGAGCACGGTGAGCGGGGTGGTGAGGAACGTGCCGACCGAGGCGACCGACAGCGCCGGCGGGATGCCAGGCAGGGTGGGCAGCAGCCCGAGCAGGGTCTGGGTGGTGGCGAGCACCGGCCCGCCGGCGGCCAGCGCGAGCGGGCGGACCGGGACCCGCTCGGGCACCTGGTCGAGGGCGAACGGCGTCGCGATCGCGGTCACCGAGGCGATCGGCAGGGCCGGGTCGTCGGCGGCGGCGAGCAGCGTCGCCAGACCACCGATCGACCACCCGACGACGTGCACCGGGGCGCCGTCGTGATGCGCGGAGACGGTGCGGACGACGTGCGGGAGGATGTCCTCCACCCAGCGGGCGAGGTCGGCCGGGGACGCCGCGACCGGGGCGTCGTGGCCGACCAGGTCCTCGTCGTCGACCTGGTGGACGTGGCGCCCCTCGCCGACGAGGTGCTCGACGAGGCTGCACCCGCGCCGCAGGTCGAACGCCACCCCGCAGGCCCCGAGCGGTGACACCAGCAGTACGGGGGCGCCCCGCAGACGCGCGGTGGGGTGGACGGCGTAGCGATAGGTGCTGACCTGGCCCGAGCGGGCGAGCCCGTGCGCCCGCCCGACCGCCCACGCGTCCGGGTCGGCCGGGCCGGTGTCGATCGCGACCCGCGGCATCCGCCGCAGGTCGGCGAGGGGACCCTCGATCACCCGGTCCCGGACGTTCGTCAGGGCCCGCGCGAACGTCCTCGGACCGATCACGTCCGTCCCCCCGTCGCCGTCGTCGCGGTGATCGTGCCATCCCCCTGACGGATCACGCCCGACGAGACGGATCAGGCCTGGGCGACCACCCCGGCCGCGAGCAGCTTCTCCACGCGGTCGGCGTCGAGGCCCCACCCGGTGAGCGCCTCGACCGTGTGCTGGCCGGGCACCGGCGGGGGCGTCGGCGCGGCGCTGGGGGTGCGGTCGAAGCGGGGGGCCGGGGCGGGCTGGCGCACCCCGAACGCCTCGGTGATCGTGCCGCGGGCCGCGATGTGCGGGTGCTCCGCGGCCTCCTCCATCTCCAGGACCGCCGCGACGCAGGCCTCGGTCGGCTCGAGGTCGGCGGCCCACTCGTCGCGGCTGCGACCCGCGAACACCTCGGCGAGCCGCGCGGTGAACTCGGGCCAGCGGGAGATGTCCCACTGGTTCGTCGCGATGTCCTCGCCGTCGAGCCCCAGCCCGGACATCAGCGCGGCGTAGAACTGCGGCTCGATCGCGCCGACCGCGACGTACTTCCCGTCCGCGCAGCGGTAGGTCTCGTAGAACGGGGCGCCGCCGTCGAGCAGGTTCCGCCCGCGACCGCCCGGCCAGAGGCCCTGCGCGCGCATCCCGTAGATCATGGCCATCTGCAGGGCGCCGCCGTCGACGATCGCGGCGTCGACGACCTGGCCCCGCCCGCTGGTGCCCCGCTCGACGAGTGCCCCGAGCACGCCGACCGCGAGCAGCATGCCGCCGCCGCCGAAGTCCCCGACGAGGTTCATCGGGATGCCCGGGGAGCCGTCGGGGCCCTCGACGTGCCCGACCACGCCCGCCGTCGCGAGGTAGGTCAGGTCGTGGCCGGCGCGCTGCGCCTGCGGACCGTCCTGACCCCAGCCGGTCATCCGGCCGTAGACCAGGCGCGGGTTGCGCTCGTGGCAGACGTCCGGCCCGATGCCGAGGCGCTCCGCCACGCCGGGGCGGAAGCCCTCGAGCAGCACGTCGGCCTCCGCCACGAGGTCGAGCAGCACCTCGACGGCCTCGGGGGACTTCAGGTCGAGGGCGACGGAGCGCCGGCTGCGGTTGAGCACGTCCTTCGCGGGGTCGCCGAGCTTCAGACCGCCGGCCTTGGTGCGGTCGACACGGAGCACGTCGGCCCCGAGGTCGGCGAGCAGCATCGCCGCGAACGGGCCCGGGCCGATGCCGGCCACCTCGATCACCTTCACGCCGTCCAGGACACCCATGGCGTGCACCCTAGTGACAGTCAGCGCTGACCGGAAGTGTTCCGCCCCGGAACGAACGAACGGCACCCTCGCAGCATCTATGTGCGCGAGAGTGCCGTTCGCTCAGGGTGGTGCTGGGCCGATCAGCCGATCGAGTCGCGGAAGTTCTGGCCCTTCTCCGCCTTCTCGACCAGCGACGCCGGCGGGAGGAACCGGTCGCCATAGCCCTTGGCGAGGATGCGTGCCCGCTCGACGAAGCCGGGCAGGCCGCCCGGGTAGCCGTCGATGTACTGCGCCACGCCACCGGTCCACGCCGGGAAGCCGATGCCCATGATCGAGCCGATGTTGGCGTCGGCGACGGTGTGCAGCACGCCCTCGTCGAAGCACTTCACGGTCTCGAGGGCCTCGGCGAAGAGCATCCGCTCCTTCATGTCCTCGAACGGCAGGCCGTCCGAGTCCGTCGCGCCATGAAATTCATCGGCGAGTCCTGTCCACAGGCGGGTCCGCTTGCCGGCCTCGTCGTACTCGTAGAAGCCGGCGCCCGAGGAGCGGCCCTTGCGGCCGAGCTCGACCATCCGGTCGACGATCGCGTCCGAGGGGTGGCCCACCCAGGTGCCGCCCGCGGCCTCGACGCCCTTGCGGGTCTCCTCGCGGATGTGCTGCGGCAGCGTGAGGGTCAGCTCGTCCATCAGCTGCAGCGGCGGCGCGGGGTAGCCCGCCTGCGACCCGGCCTGCTCGATGGCCGCCGGCGCCGCGCCCTCGCCGAGCATGGCGACGGCCTCGTTGATGAACGTGCCGATGACGCGGCTGGTGAAGAACCCGCGCGAGTCGGAGACGACGATCGGGGTCTTGCGGATCTGCAGGGCGATGTCGACGGCCTTCGCCAGGGTGGCGTCGGAGGTCTTCTCGCCGGAGATGATCTCCAGCAGCGGCATCTTGTCGACCGGCGAGAAGAAGTGCAGGCCGACGAAGTCCTCGGGCCGCTCCACGCCGGTGGCGAGGTCGGTGATGGGCAGCGTCGAGGTGTTCGAGCCGAGCACCGCGTCCGGGGCGAGGTACGGGTAGATCTCGGCGAAGACCTTCTTCTTGAGGTCGGGGCTCTCGAAGACGGCCTCGATCACGAGGTCGGCGCCCTGCGCGTCCTCGGGCTTCTCGGTCGGCGTGATCCGGGCGAGGATCGCGTCGGCCTTCTCCTGGGTCTGCTTGCCCCGGGAGACCGCCTTGTCGAGGATCTTCTTCGAGTAGTCCTTGCCCTTCTCGGCGTTGGCGAGCGAGACGTCCTTGAGGACGACCTCGATGCCCGCGACGGCGCACGAGTAGGCGATGCCCGCGCCCATCATCCCGGCGCCGAGGACGACGACCTTCTGCGCGGTGTACTTCTCGTAGCCGTCGGGCCGGGAGCCGCCCTTGTTGATCGACTGCAGGTCGAAGAAGAACGCGTTGATCATGTTCGTCGAGACCTGCCCGACGACGAGGTCGGCGAAGTAGCGCGACTCGATCTTGGCGGCGTTGTCGATGTCGACCTGCGAGCCCTCCACCGCGGCGCACATGATGTTGTACGGCGCCGGCATCGGGGCGTTCTTGAGCTGCTTGCGCAGGTTGGCCGGGAACGCGGGGAGGTTGGCGGCGAACTTCGGCACCGACGGCGTGCCGCCGGGGATCTTGTAGCCCTTGACGTCCCAGGGCTGCACGGCCTCGGGGTTGGCCTTCAGCCACTCCTTGGCCTTGGTGATCAGCTCCTCGGGGCTGTCGACGACCTCGTCGACGAGGCCCGCCTCCTGCGCCGCCCTCGGGTTGCGCTGCTGGCCCTGCAGCAGGACCTGCAGCAGGGCGTCGGCGATCCCGAGCAGCCGCACGGTGCGGACCACGCCGCCGCCGCCGGGCAGCAGGCCCAGGGTGACCTCGGGGAGCCCGATCTTGGAGCCCTTGGCGTCCAGGGCGATGCGGTGGTGGGTGGCCAGCGCGATCTCCAGCCCGCCGCCGAGCGCCGCGCCGTTGATGGCGGCGACGACCGGCCGGCCGAAGGTCTCGAGGCGGCGCAGCGCGGTCTTGATGGCCTGCGACTGGTCGTAGGCCTTCTGGGCCTCCGACGGACCGTAGCTGCGCAGGTCCTCGAGGTTGCCGCCGGCGAAGAAGGTCTTCTTCGCGCTGGTCAGCACGACGCCCGTGATCGAGTCCTTCTCGGCCTCGAGACGGCCGAGGGTCGCCTCGAGGTCGGTGCCGAACCGGGCGTTCATGGTGTTCGCCGACGAGTCGGGGTCGTCCATCGTCAGCGTGACGATGCCGTCGCCGTCCTGCTCCCACCGGAACATGTTGTCGCTCACTGCTCTTCGTGCTCCTTCGCTACGAGGTGGTGGGGCGGGCTCAGACGCGCTCGATGATGGTGGCGACGCCCATGCCGCCGCCGATGCACAGCGTGACGAGGGCGCGGCGCAGGTCGCGGCGCTCGAGCTCGTCGACCATCGTCCCCATGATCATCGCGCCGGTGGCGCCGAGCGGGTGGCCCAGCGCGATGGCGCCGCCCATGACGTTGGTGCGCTCGTGCGGGAAGCCGAGGTCCTTCATGAGCTTCATCGGCACGGCGGCGAAGGCCTCGTTGATCTCGAGCAGGTCGATGTCGTCGACCGTGAGCCCGGCCTTCGCGAGCACCTTGTGGCAGGCGGGCGTCGGGCCGGTGAGCATGATCGTCGGGTCGGCGCCGGAGACGGCGGTGGCGACGACGCGGGCCCGCGGGGTCAGGCCGTTCTTCTTGCCGGCGGCCTCGGAGCCGACGAGCACCAGGGCGGCACCGTCGACGATGCCCGACGAGTTGCCGCCGTGGTGGACATGGTTGATCTGCTCGACCCAGTGGTACTTCTGCAGCGCGACGGCGTCGAAGCCGCCCATCTCGCCGATGCCGGCGAACGACGGCTTGAGGCCCGCGAGGCCCTCCATCGTCGTCTCACGCATGTGCTCGTCGTGGTCGAGGATCGTCAGGCCGTTGCGGTCCTTGACGGGCACGATCGACCGGTCGAAGGCGCCGTCGGCCCAGGACTTCGCGGCGCGGGTCTGCGACTCCAGCGCGTACGCGTCGACGTCCTCGCGGGAGAAGCCCTCGAGGGTGGCGATCAGGTCGGCGCCGATGCCCTGCGGGGCGAAGCCGGTCTTGAGGTTGGTCTCCGGGTCCATGGCCCACGGGCCGCCGTCGGAGGCCATCGGCACGCGCGACATCGATTCGACGCCGCCGCCGATGAGGAGGTCCTCCCAGCCGGAGGCGACGCGCTGCGCGACCTGGTTCACGGCCTCGAGGCCGGAGGCGCAGAAGCGGTTGAGCTGCACGCCGCCCGTGGTGTCGGGGTAACCGGCGGCGATGGTGGCGGTGCGGGCGATGTCGCCGCCCTGGTCGCCGACCGGGGAGACGCAGCCGAGGACGACGTCCTCGATCTGCTCGACGTCCATCTCGGGGTTGCGCGCCTTGAGCTCGTCGAGCAGGCCGACCACGAGCGAGACGGGCTTCACCGAGTGCAGGGACCCGGTCGCCTTGCCCCGTCCGCGCGGCGTGCGGATGGCGTCGTAGATGAATGCCTCGGTCACGGGTGGAGTCCCTTCGTACGGCGTCGAGCACCGGGCGTCGCTCCGTGCTCCTGACAGTCATGATGGACTGTTTGTGGCCGGTGTCAACGGGGTGCCCGGTGACGTTACCGACCGGTAGGGCTGCGGGGGAGGGGGCCTCCGTGTCGACCGGCCCGGCCACGCCGCACTGACGGTCAACGTTGACCGTCAGGCGTACGGTCGGCGACGATCTGTCGCTGCCGCGTCGCCGAGGGGAGGACCGCATGGCTGCAGGGAACGGGGCGAGTGCCGCACCGTCGACGTCCGGGGCCGCCGAGACCGGCCCCCGTCTCGGCGCCACCGCACGTCGCTCCCGCGAGCAGCGGACCTCCGACAGCCGGGTGCGCATCCTCGACGCCGCGGTCGCGTGCCTGGTCGAGTCGGGCTACACCGGCACGACCACGCTGACCATCCAGGCCCGGGCCGGGGTGTCCCGCGGGCGGCTGCTGCACCACTTCCCGTCCAAGGAGACGCTGCTGGTCGCCGCCGCGCAGCACCTCGCGGCCACCCGCTTCGCGGCCGACGGGCTCGCCGCCGCGGTCCTGCCCGACCCCGCGGTCGACCCGGTCGGGCGGCTCGACCGCGTCGTCGACGAGATGTGGGTCACCTACCAGCAGCCCTACTTCTGGGCCTCGGTGGAGCTGTGGACCGCGGCCCGGACCGACCCGGCGCTGGCCGCGGCGCTCCTGCCCGCCGAGCGCCGGCTCGGCGCCGCCATCCGACAGACCCTCGACGCCGTGTTCGCGGCGTACGCCGACCACGAGCACTACCCGATGGTGCGGGAGATGCTGCTCACGAGCATGCGCGGCGTCGCGTTGACCTACGGCTTCGACCCCCGCGAGGCGGCCACCGACCCGCACGTCGCCCAGTGGAAGCAGCTCTGCCGGGCCCTGCTGCTCTGATCCCTCAGCGGACCCGGCGCACCGCTCGCGCGTAGGCCTCGGGGGTGCGGCCGAGCGCCGCCCGGAAGTCCCGGACGAGGTGGGCCTGGTCGGCGTAGCCCAGGGCCGCGGCGACCTCCGGCCAGCGGACCCGGGCCCCGTCCCGCACCGCCTCCGCGGCCTCCAGCAACCGGTAGCGGCGCAGCACCCAGGTCGGCGACACCCCGGCGCAGCGGGCGAACGACCGCTGCAGGCTCCGGGCGCCGATCCCGGAGCGGGTCGCCAGGTCCTCGAGGCGGCGCACCTCGCGGTCGGTCTCGGCGATGCGCGCGACCGCGGCCACCTCACGGGCCTGCTCGATCCGGCCCGGGGCGGCCCGCGCGAGTGCACCCTCCAGGGCCTCGACGAGCACGGCGACGCGCGCCGGCTCGGCGACCGTGGCGTCGTCGGAGTCGGCTCCCATGCCCGCGAGCAGCGTCGACCCCTCGAGTCCGGGGACGACGTCCACCTCGACGACGCGATCGCGCAGGGTCGAGACGTCGTCGACGAGCGCCCCGAACCCGCCGACCGTGGACTTCGCCGCGACGGTCCACCCGGTCCCGGCGAGCTCGCGGTCGATCAGGTCGAGGAACACGCCGTTGAGCACGGCCTCCGGGGCCGTCCGGCCGGTGCGGGCGTCCGGGGTGCCGACCGTGACGTTCAACGACGGGTGCGGGAGGACCTCCTGGCGGTGGTTGCCGCCGGGCGGCAGCACCCAGCGGACGGCCCACACGAAGTCGACGATCCCGTGCAGGCCGGGCGGCACGGCGTGGCGGGTGAACGACACCCGCTGCTGCAGCAGCCAGGGGTCGAGGATGCCGCGGCTGTCGCGGTCCACGGGGGCCGGGCCGGTCATCGCGCCAGTGTCCACCGCCCCGTCGGTCCGCCGCCCGGGATGTCGCGGAAGTTCAATCCCGACGGCGGGTGCCCCGGCCAGGCTGGTGCCCATGACCGACACCCGGAAGCAGCTGCACGCCGTGCTCACCGACCTGGCCGCCCTCGTCGACGGCATCGACGGCGACCGGTGGCACGCCCCGACCCCGTGCACCGACTTCGACGTCACGGCGCTGACCGACCACGTCGTCGGGTGGTCGACGACCTTCGCGGCCGGCTACGCCGATCCGGACGGGCAGGCCCCCGCAGGCCCGACGAGCGTCGACGGCGACCGCGCCGAGGCGATCCGCGCGGCGGCGGCGACCCTCGACGAGGCGCTCGCGGGCGGTGCGGCGGACCGCCCGCTGTCCCTGGGCGAGGCGGCCATGCCCGGCGACATGGCGCTGTCGATGATCCTCTGGGAGTACCAGGTGCACGGGTGGGACCTGGCGGTGGCGCTCGGCCGGCCGTGGTCCCCCGACGAGCAGGGGCTCGAGGCCTCGCTCGCCTTCGCGCCGATGATGCTCACCGACGACTACCAGGGCGAGGGGAAACCGTTCGCGCCGCGCGTCCTGGTCCCCGACGACGCCCCCGCGCTGGACCGGCTGGTCGCCGTGTCCGGCCGGGACCCGCGCTGGTCGGCCTCAGGGCCTTCCCGGTGACAGGAAAGCGTCGTTGCTGTCATCGGATGACAGCAACGACGCTTTCCTGCCACGGAGGTGAGGCCGCTACACCAGCGACTTGAGCGTCTCCAGCTGCGACTTCACGGCCTCGTGCGAGGGGTCGAGCGGCATGATGTTGAGCTGCGTGACCCCGGCCTCGGCGAACTGCTTGAGCTGCGTGGCGACCTCGTCCTCGGTGCCCACCAGCGAGATCGCGTGCACCAGCTCGTCGGGCACCGCCGCGGCCGCCTCGTCCTTCTTGCCGGCGAGGTAGAGGTTCTGGATCTCCTCCGCCTCGTCGAGGTAGCCGTAGCGCTGCATGAGCTGGTTGTAGAAGTTCTTGTCCTTCGCGCCCATGCCGCCGACGTACAGCGCGACGGTCGGCTTCACCCGGTCGAGCATCGCGCCCGCGCCCGACCCGATCGCCAGGCCGACCGCGGTCGAGATGCCCAGCTCCCCGAGCTCGGGCGCCCGCTTCGCCTTCCCGGCCGCGAGGGACTCGCCCCACACCTCGTGCGCCTTGCCGGGGTGGAAGAACAGCGGCTCCCACACCTGCACGAGCTCCGCGGCGAGCTGCACGTTCTTCGGTCCGAGCGCGGCGAGCAGGATCGGGATGTCCGCGCGCACCGGGTGGTTGATCAGCTTGAGCGGCTTGCCCAGGCCGGTGCCCTTCTCCGGGGCCAGCGGCACCTCGTAGTACTTCCCCGAGTACTGGACCTTCTCCCGGCGCCAGACCTGCCGACAGATGTCGACGATCTCGCGGGTCCGGCCCAGCGGGGCGTCGTACTTGATGCCGTGGAAGCCCTCGATGACCTGCGGGCCGCTGGCGCCGATCCCGAGCGTGAACCGCCCGTTCGACACGTAGTCCAGCCCGGCCGCCGTCATCGCGGTGAGCGACGGCGTGCGGGTGTAGATCTGGATGATCCCGCTGGCGAGCTCGAGGTTCTCGGTGCGGGCCGCGATGTAGCCGATCTGGCTGATGGCGTCGAAGGTGTACGCCTCGCGGACCGCGACCGCGTCGAGGCCCGCCTTCTCCAGCTCGACGAGCTGGTCGACGGTCTCGCGGAACCCCTCGCCGCTGTAGGCGAGGCTCATCCCGATCTTCACTGCAGTGTCCTTCCCGGTGCTGGAGAGAGAAACGGTCGGGGCTGACCCGTCAGGCGAGGGTGATCCGCCCGATGATCTCCTTCATGATCTCGGTGGTCCCGCCGTAGATCGTCTGGACGCGGTTGTCCAGGAACGCCTTGGCCACCGGGTACTCCCGCATGTAGCCGTAGCCGCCGTGCAGCTGGAGGCACCGGTCGATGACCTCCTTGGCGGTCTCCGACGCCCAGTACTTGGCCATCGAGGCCTCGGCCGGCCCGAGCTTCTTCGCGTTCAGCTCGGTGATGCACCGGTCGACGAAGGCGCGGGTGACGGCGAGCTTGGTGGTCAGCTCGGCGACGACGAAGCGCGTGTTCTGCAGCGAGGCGATCGGGCGACCGAACGCGGTGCGCTCCTTGACGTACGCGATCGTGTCCTCGAGGACCTTCTCGGCGCCGGCGGTCGAGGCGATGGCGATCGAGAGCCGCTCGCGGGGCAGGTTCTGCATCAGGTAGATGAAGCCCTGCCCCTCCTCACCGATGAGGTTGCCGGCGGGCACGCGGCAGTCGGTGAACGACAGCTCCGCGGTGTCCTGCGCCTTCATGCCGATCTTGTCGAGGTTGCGGCCCCGCTCGAACCCGGGGGTGTCGCGCTCGACCGCGATCAGCGAGAAGCCCTTCGACCCGGCGTCGGGGTCGGTCTTCGCGACCACGATCACCAGGTCGGACATGATGCCGTTGGTGATGAAGGTCTTCGCGCCGTTGATGACCCACTCGTCGCCGTCGCGGACCGCGCGGGTCTGGATGCCCTGCAGGTCGGAGCCGGTGCCCGGCTCGGTCATCGCGATCGCGGTGATCATCTCGCCGGAGCAGAAGCGCGGCAGCCAGCGCTCCTTCTGCTCCTCGGTGGTCAGCTCGGTGAGGTAGGGCGTGACGACGTCGTTGGCGAGCGGGAAGCCGAGGCCGGAGAAGCCGCCGCGGGCGATCTCCTCGGAGAGGATCCACAGGAACGTCAGGTCGTCGGAGCCGCCACCGCCGAAGCGCTCCGGGACGTCGAGGCCGAGCAGGCCGGTCTTGCCGGCCTGCAGCCACACCTCGCGGCTGACGTGCCCCTGGGCCTCCCACTCCTCGTGGTGGGGCGCGACCTCCTTCTCCAGGAAGTCGCGCACCATCTCCCGGAACGCGTGGTGTTCGTCGGTGAAGATCGTGCGCTCCACGAGCAAGCTCCTCTCAGGGCGGACAGCCACCCACAGCGTGGACGGACCGACCGGTAACAGTCAAGCCTGACTCCTACGTGTCCTTCCCTGCTCTCCGCGCGTCCGGCTAGCGTGCCGCCTCGCGGTGTGTCGGCAGTCACCGGACACCCGTTTCGTCCGCTTCCCCCCGCTCGAGGAGACGACGTGACCGCGTCCGCCCCGTTCCGCCTGACCGACGTCGTCCGGGACCACGCCCGGGAGCACGGCGACCGGGTCGCCCTGGCCGCCGGCGACGACCGCCTCACCTACGCCGAGCTCGAGGAGCGGTCCGCCCGGGTCGCGGGCGGCCTGCGCGACCTCGGTCTCGGCGAGGGCGGCCGCGTGGTGTGGATCGGCAAGAACGCGATCCCCTTCTTCGAGCTCCTCTTCGGCGCCGCCGCGGTGCGCGCCGCCGTCGCGCCGCTGAACCTGCGGCTCACCCCGGCCGAGCTGATCGACCTCACGGAGGACGCCGAGGCGGGGCTCGTCGTGCTCGGTCCGGAGTTCGCGGGGCTGCGGGAGAAGCTCGGTGACCGGAAGGTTCTCGTCGTCGGCGAGGACTACGAGGGCTGGGTGGACGGCCTGACCGAGCGCGTGGAGCCGTCGTCGGACGCGACCGACGACGACGCGGTGCTGCAGCTCTACACCTCGGGCACCACCGGGCGGGCCAAGGGCGTGCTGCTCTCCCACCGCAACTTCGCGGCGCTGCTCTCGGTCGGCGGGCACTGGGGCTTCGACGACGACTCGGTCGGGCTGTGTGCGATGCCGCTGTTCCACATCGGCGGGTCGGGCTTCGCCCTCGTCTGTCTCGCGTTCGGGGCGCGCACGGTGCTCGTCGCCGACATCGTCCCCGACCAGCTGCTCGACACCATGGAGCGCGAGCGCGTCTCGAACGCCTTCCTCGTCCCCGCGGTGCTGCAGATGCTGTGTGCGGTGCCGGGGGCGGCCGACCGCGACTGGTCGCGCCTGCGCGCCGTGGCCTACGGGGCCTCCCCGATCACCGGTGCGGTGCTGAACCGGGTGCTCGAGACGTTCAAGGCCCCGCTCTTCCAGGTCTACGGCGCCACCGAGACCACCGGCGCCATCACCCAGCTCGACCCCGAGGACCACGACCCGGACGGCCCGCGCGCCCACCTCATGCGCTCGGCCGGCAAGGCCTACCCGTGGGTCGAGCTCAAGGTCGTCGTCGACGAGCAGGCGGTCGGGCCGAACGAGATCGGCGAGGTGTACATCCGCTCCGCGCAGGTGACCGCGGGCTACTGGCGACGTCCGGAGGAGACCGAGAAGGCGCTCACCGCCGACGGCTGGCTGCGCACCGGCGACGGCGGCTACCTCGACGACGAGGGCTACCTGTTCCTCACCGACCGGATCAAGGACATGATCGTCACGGGCGCGGAGAACGTGTACCCGATCGAGGTGGAGAACGTCGTCGCCCAGCACCCGGCCGTCGCGGACGTCGCCGTGATCGGCGTCCCGCACGAGAAGTGGGGCGAGGAGGTCAAGGCCGTCGTCGTCGCGAACGAGGGCCAGTCGATCGACCCCGACGAGCTCGTGGCCTGGACCAGGGAGCGGATCGCGGGGTTCAAGCGCCCCCGCTCGGTCGACGTCGTCGACGCCCTGCCGCGCAACGCGACCGGGAAGATCCTCAAGAAGGACCTGCGCGCGCAGTACGGCGGCCAGGGCTCCTGACTCCCGCGTCGCCCGGGTCGCCCCGATCGGGCGCGGCCCGGGCGCTTCCGTGGCGCCCTCCTGGGTACAGAGCCGAGATGTGACGTCGCTCGCCCCCGTAGCGTATAGTATGTTACGGTCGGCTCGACGTCGTCGTCGCGAACGGGAGGGCCCCAGCCATGAAGATCGTCGTGGACTACGACAAGTGCAGCGGACTCGGCATGTGCGAGTCCGTCGCCCCGGACGTCTTCGAGGTCGAGGACGACGGGTCGCTGACCCTGCACCTCACCGAGGTGCCCGAGGGGCGCGAGGACGAGCTCCGGCAGGCCTGCGAGGCCTGCCCCACCGAGGCGCTCTCGCTGCAGGACTGACCGGCGGCACCGCCCGCCGGCGCCCCCGTCGCCCCGCCACCACGACCTCGCGGCGGGGGCCCGCCATCGTCGACGGACGCGAGGAGACACCACCATGACCGCCGCCGCTGCTGCCCCCGACCGGCCCGGGCGCGACCCGCTCGACCTGTCGTCGCTCGAGTTCTGGTCGCGGTCGACCGCCGAGCGGGAGGAGAGCTTCGCGGAGCTCCGCCGCGAGCGCCCGGTCACCTGGCACCCGGCGCCCGAGGGCGTGATGGGCACGCCGGAGGGCGAGGGCGGCTTCTGGGCCCTCGTGCGCCACGAGGACATCGCCTCCGTCTCGAAGAACCCCGCGTTGTTCTGCTCGGGGCAGGGCGTGCAGTTCCAGGACGCGCCGGAGGAGCTGCTCGAGGCGAGCCAGTCCTTCCTCGCGATGGACTCCCCGCGGCACACCCAGCTCCGCAAGATCGTCGGCTCGGCCTTCACCCCGAAGCGGATCGCGAAGCTCGAGGACACGATCGCGACGCGGGCGGCCACGATCGTCGACGAGCTGCTCGAGCACGGTGACGGCGACTTCGTCCAGCTCGTCTGCCGTCGCCTCCCGATGATGATGATCTACGACATGATGGGGGTGTCCGGGGAGCAGCAGGACTCCCTGGCCGAGGCCGCGGACCTGCTCGTGGCGGCGAACGACCCCGAGGTCCGGGCGGCGCACGGCGTCGAGGACCCGCTGGACCTCATGGGGCAGGCCATGTTCACCCTGCTCGGAGCGGGCCTGCAGGCCGCCGAGGAGCGCCGCAGCGATCCGCGTGACGACCTGATGACCAACCTGGTCCAGGCCGAGGTCGACGGGCAGCGGCTGACCGACGAGGAGATCGGCGCCTTCTTCGTGCTGCTCTCCGTGGCGGGCAACGACACCACCCGGAACACCATCGCCCACACCGCCGTCGCCCTCACCGAGTTCCGCGACGAGCGCCGGCGCCTCGCGGCGGACCTCGACGGGCTGATGCCCACCGCGGTCGAGGAGATGGTGCGCTGGGCCTCGCCCGTGCTGACGTTCCGCCGGACGGCCACGCAGGACACCGAGCTCCGGGGGCAGCGGATCGCGGCCGGGGACAAGGTCGTCATGTTCTACGAGTCCGGGAACCGCGACACCGAGGTGTTCGCCGACCCGCTGCGCTTCGACGTCGGCCGCGACCCCAACCCGCACCAGGGCTTCGGCGGGGGCGGTCCGCACTTCTGCATGGGCAACATGCTGGCCCGCACCCAGCTGCGCGAGATCTGGCGGCGCCTGCTCACGGCGGCGCCGGACTTCGAGGTCGGGGAGCCGAACCGGCTGACCAGCAACTTCGTCAACGCGGTGAAGTCGCTGCCGATCCAGCTGAACCGCTAACCGCGGACCCGGCGCTCCAGCGCCGCGGTCGCGTGCGAACGCACCAGGATCTCGAACTGGTCCAGCTGCGCGCCGAGGCCCACGGACGGGCCGGAGTGGTGGAGCTGCTGGTGGCCGACGAGCAGGCTCAGGGCCACCTCGGCGAGCGTCGCGGTGAGCGCGTCGTCGTCGAGCAGCGGGCCGAGGACCTCGCGGAGCGCCTCGCGCCGCCGGTCGTCCACCCGCTGCTGCGCGGCGGCGACGAGCTCGTCGGTGCCCGCCCACCGGCGGATCGCGGTCTCCGCGGCGTGCGGCACGGTCAGGGCCAGGCGCTTCATCAGCTCGACCCGCCCGACCGGGTCGGGCTCGCGGCGGACCAGCTCGACGATCCGATCCACCTCCTCCTGGGACCAGTGCTCGAGCAGGGCCGCGACGAAGCCGTCCCAGTTGCCGAAGTGGTGGTAGAAGCTGCCGCTGGTCACGCCGACCTCACGGCAGAGCCGGCCGATCCGGAGGGCCGGCAGGCCCGGGCCCGCGAGGAGTCGCATCGCGGCGGCGAAGTAGGTCTCGGGAGACGCCGTGCGGGACATGCCGGGCTCCTTCTCCACGGTCTTGATCGCCGACCGTAACGCACTATACGTTGTGTTCTCGCCGACGCGAGGACGCCGAGGAGGAACGATGTCGACGGACACGGCCGCACGGGGCTCCGCGACCACGACCCCGGTGGCCACGGCCGTGACCACGGCGCGAGCGGCCTACGACTCCGGCCGCACGCGGTCCCTGCGCTGGCGGCGGACCCAGCTCGCCGCCCTCGAACGGCTGCTGGTCGAGGCCGAGGACGAGCTCGTCGCCGCCCTCGCGGCCGACCTCGGGCGTCCCGCGGTCGACGCGTGGCTCGCCGACCTGTCGTCCACCGCCGCGGAGGCGCGCTACGCCCGCCGGTACCTGGGGTGGTGGGCCCGCCCCCGGGTGACCGGGGTCCCCCTGGGCGTTGCACCCGCCGTCGGGACCTGGCGGCCCGAGCCGCTCGGCGTCGTCGCGATCGTCGGGCCCTGGAACTACCCGGTCTACCTCACGCTCGCGCCGTTGGTCGCGGCGCTCGCGGCCGGCAACACCGCGGTGCTCAAGCCCAGCGAGTACGCGCCCGCCACGGCCGCCGCCCTGCACCGGCTCGTCCCCCGCCACCTCGACCCGGAGGCCGTCACGGTCGTCACCGGCGGGCCCGCCGAGACGCAGGAGCTGATCGGCGCCGGGGTCGACCACGTGTTCTTCACCGGCAGTCCCGAGGTCGGCGCGAAGGTCATGGAGACCGCGGCGCGCACGCTGACGCCGGTCACGCTCGAGCTCGGGGGCAAGAGCCCGACGATCGTCGACGCGAGCGCCGACGTCGCGGTCGCCGCCCGCCGCATCGCCTGGACGAAGCTGATGAACTCGGGCCAGACCTGCGTCGCACCGGACTACGTGCTGGTACACCGCGCGGTCGTCGACGAGTTCCTCGAGGAGTTCGGCAGCGCGGCCCGCGAGATGCGCGCGGGCGACCTCGCCATGCGGGTGGTGGACGACCGGCACGGCGACCGCGTGCGCGGCCTGCTCGCCGACCACGGCGGGCGGGTGGTCCTGGGCGGGGACACCACGGTCACGACGGCGGGGACCGGCGAGCTCGCGGGTCCGGGCGTCGACCTCACCGTGGTCCTCGATCCCGACCCCGACTCGGCCCTCATGCGCGAGGAGATCTTCGGGCCGGTGCTCCCGGTGCTCACCGTCGACTCGACGGACGAGGCGATCGCCTTCGTCGAGGCGCGCCCCCGCCCGCTCGCGACCTACGTCTTCTCCCGCACCCGCGCGACGATCGAGTCGGTCCGGGACCGGATCGCCACCGGCGGGATCGTCACCAACCACACCATGTTCCACGTCCTCGTCCCGCAGTTGCCCTTCGGCGGCATCGGGCGCAGCGGGATGGGTGCCTACCACGGCAAGTGGGGCTTCGAGGCCCTCAGTCACCGCCGCCCGACCCTGATCAAGCCGACCTGGCCGGACCCGTCGCTCGTCTACCCGCCGTACGCGGAGTCGACGAGGAAGCTGCTCCGGAAGATCTTCTAGGAGGACCTGCCGTGTACCCCGGGACCATTGCCGCCTCCGCCCCGGAGCGGCCCGCCGTCGTCGTCGCCGAGACCGGCCAGACGCTCACCTACGCCGAGCTCGACCGCGAGTCGACCCGGTTGGCCCGCGCCCTGCACGAGCAGGGCCTGCGCCGCGGTGACGTCGTCGCCATGCTCGCCGACAACACCCCGTGGGCGTTCGTCGTGTACTGGGCCGCGCAGCGCTCGGGCCTCTACATCACGGCGATCAACCACCACCTCTCGCCGGACGAGGCCGCCTACATCGTCGACGACTGCGGCGCGCGCGTGCTCGTGGTCGCCGGTCGGCGGCCGGCGCTGCGCGAGCTCGCCGTCGCGCTGGTCGACCGCACCCCGGGGGTCGCACACCGGATCTCCCTCGACGGGGACCTCGACGGGTACGCCGACGGTGCGGCGCTGCTGGCCGGGACGTCCGCCGAGCCGTTGGCCGACCAGCCCCGCGGCTCCGACATGCTCTACTCCTCGGGCACCACCGGCCGCCCCAAGGGGATCAAGCCGCCGCTGCCCGACCGCCAGGTCGACGAGCCCGGTGACCTCCTGCTCGCCGTGTTCGGCAAGCTCTACGGGTTCGACGAGGACACGGTCTACCTGTCGCCGGCGCCGGTCTACCACGCCGCGCCGCTGCGCTACTGCGGGATGATCCAGTCGACCGGCGGCACCGTGGTGCTGATGCAGCGCTTCGACCCCGAGGGCGCCCTCGCGGCGATCGCGGAGCACCGCGTCACCCACGGCCAGTTCGTGCCCACGATGTTCGTGCGCCTGCTCAAGCTGCCGCAGGAGACGAAGGACGCCTACGACGTGTCGAGCCTGCGCGTCGTGGTCCACGCCGCGGCGCCGTGCCCGGTCGACGTCAAGCGCGCCATGATCGACTGGTGGGGCCCGGTGCTGCAGGAGTACTACGCCTCCACCGAGGCCAACGGCGTCACGCTCATCGACTCGGCGACCTGGCTGGAGCACCCCGGCTCGGTCGGCCGCGCGGCGCTCGGCGTCCTGCACATCTGCGACGACGACGGGCGCGAGGTCCCGACGGGGGACGTGGGCACGGTCTACTTCGAGCGCGACGAGGTCCCGTTCGCCTACCACAACGACGACGAGAAGACCCGCGCCGCGCAGCATCCCGAGCACCCCACCTGGACGACGACCGGCGACCTCGGCCGGGTCGACGAGGAGGGCTTCCTCTACCTCACCGACCGCAAGAGCTTCATGATCATCTCGGGTGGCGTGAACATCTACCCGCAGGAGATCGAGGACGCCCTCGCCCTGCACCCGAAGGTGCTCGACGTCGCCGTCGTCGGGGTCCCCGACGAGGACATGGGCGAGTCGGTCCTCGCGGTGGTCAGCCCCGCGGGCGAGCCGTCCGACGACCTGGCCGAGGAACTCCTCGCGCACCTGCGGGGCCGCATGGCGGGCTACAAGGTGCCGAAGCGGCTGGTGTTCGACGACGACCTGCCGCGCACCCCCACCGGCAAGCTGGTCAAGGGGCAGCTGCGCGAGCGGTACGCCGCGTGAGCACCGACGCGCACCGCGGCGGCACCGGGTCGCCCCTGGTGCTGCTGCACGGCGCCTCGGTGTCCTGGCGCTCGTGGCAGCCGGTGCTCGCCCCGCTCGAGCGGGAGCACCGCGTGTTCGCCCCGACGATGCCCGGTCACCGCGGCGGACCGGTGTGGGACACCGCCCTCGGCCCGTTCACGATCGACCGCCTCGTCGACGGCGTCTGCGCCCAGCTGGACGCGGAGGGGATCGACACCGCCCACGTCGTCGGGAACTCCCTCGGCGGGTGGGTGGCCCTCGAGCTCGTCCGGCGGGGCCGGGCGCGGTCGGCGGTGGCGCTGTCGCCCGCCGGGGCGTGGCGGTCGGGCTGGGACCTGCGGCGGCTGCTGTGGACCTTCCGCGTGCTGCGGGCCGTGGCGCGTCCGTCGTTCGCCCCGGTGCTCGCCGGGAACCCGCGCCTGCGTCGGGCGCTGCTGCGCAAGACCATGGAGCACGGCGACCGGGTCGGCCCGGAGCTGGTACCGGACATGATCGCCGACGTCCGGCAGTGCGACGTCCTGCTGCCGTTGCTCGACGCCGCCGTCGCGCACGGGGCGACCCGCGTGCTCCGGGACCTGTCCTGCCCGGTCCGGATCGCCTGGGCCGAGCACGACCGGATGATCCCCTGGCGGTCCTACGGCGCCCCGATGCGCCGCGTCGTCCCCGACGCCGAGTTCGTCCGCCTGCCCCGCGTCGGCCACGTGCCGATGTGGGACGACCCCGCCCTCGTCGTCGACGCGGTCCTCGGCGTCACCCGCACCGTCGACTCCTCCCGGAGAGCCCTCGCATGATCCCCGTCGCTCCGCTCGCCCCGCACGCATGACGACCCTCGTCCCACCGCAGGACGCGCTGTTCCTCCTCGGCGAGTCCCGCGAGAACCCGACCCACGTCACCGCCCTGCAGATCCTCCGGCCGCCCGCGGACGCCGGCGAGGACTGGCTCGACGAGCTGTACGCGACCCTCGTCGACCCCACCGACCTGAAGAGCGCCTTCGCGCGCAGGCCGGTCCGGTCGCTCACGACCGCGGGGGCCTGGGCCTGGGAGCCCGACGAGGACCTCGACCTCGCGAGTCACGTGCGCCGGACGGCACTCCCGGCCCCCGGCCGGGTGCGCGAACTGCTCGAGCACGTGTCCGCGCTGCACGCCCGGCTGCTCGACCGCAGCCGCCCGCTGTGGGAGGCCGAGCTCGTCACCGGGCTCGCGGACGGTCGCTTCGCACTGGTCACGAAGCTGCACCACTCGCTGTTCGACGGCATCACGCTGAGCCGGCACATCGTCTCCGGGCTGGCGTTCGACCCGGAGACCCGCGGGTGCCGACCGCCCTGGCGTCGCAGCACCACCCGACCCCGGCGGTCGTCGGGCGAGGAGGACGGCGGCACCGTCGGCGACCTGATCCGCAGCGCCGCCGGCATGGCCGGCGGGGTCGTCGGTGGTCTCCCGGCCCTGGCGAGGGCGCTCGCGCAGGTCGCCACGGGCGACGTCGGGGTCGCCTTCCAGGCCCCGCACACCCGCCTGAACGAGCGGCTCTCCGGGCAGCGCCGCTTCGCGGGCGAGAGCTGGCCGTACGCCCGGCTCGCCGACGTGGCGAAGCGCCACGAGGTGACCGTCAACGACGTCGGGCTCGCCATGTCCTCGGGCGCGCTGCGGGCCTATCTCGACGACCTCGGGGAACTGCCCCCGAGCTCGCTGGTGGCGATGGTGCCGGTGTCGCTGCGCGGGACGGACACCCGGGGCGAGGCCACCCAGGGCAACGCCTGGGGCTCGGTCTTCTGCGTGCTCGGCACCGATCTGGCCGACCCGGCCGACCGGCTGGCCAAGGTGCACGCCTCGATGACGCAGGGCAAGGCGGCGCTGCGCTCGCTCGACCCGGTCACGTCGGTGGCGCTGAACGTCGCGACCATGGGTCTCGCGGCCCTGCCGACCCTGCGGATGCTGCCGATGCCGCCGCGGCCGGTGGTCAACCTGATCATCTCGAACGTGCCCTCCACCGAGGAGCGGCAGTACTTCGACGGTGCCGAGGTGACCGACAACTACCCGGTGTCCATGGTGGCCGACGGGCAGGCCCTCAACATCACGCTCGTGCGCTACGCCGACGAGATGGCCTTCGGGCTCACCGGCTGCCCGCGGGCGGTGCCGCACCTGCAGCGCCTGCTCGGCCACCTCGACACCGCGCTGGTCGAGCTGGAGTCGATCCAGCCCTAGACGTGCTCGCCGACGTGCTCCAGGACGAGGTCCGCGAGGTCGTCCGGGGCCTCGTCCGGAATCCAGTGCGAGACCCCGGAGAGCACGACGAGCCGGTGCGGGGCGAGCACGAACCGGTCGTTGTGCTCCACGGCGGCGCGGGTGATGAAGCCGTCGCCGTCGCTCCACACCTGCAGGGCCGGCCGCTGCACCGGCCGGTGGGTGTAGCCCGGCGCCGCGAACGGCAGGGCCCGGTACCAGTTCAGCGGGCCGGTCGGGAACGGGGAGACGGCGGCCGCGTCCCGGGCGGCCTGGTCACGGGACGCGCCCGTCCGGCGCAGGATCGCGGCGAAGCGGGCCTCGTCGCCGAGCAGACGCTCCGGCAGCCACGGCAGCTGGAAGGCGCCCATGTACCAGGAGTGCGGCAGCTGCGGGCCCGCGTACATCGCGCGGAGGAACGCGGCGGGGTGCGGCACGGACACACCGGTCACGGTGCGGACCAGTTCCGGGCGGTGCGCCGCGAGCGCCCAGGCCACCACGGCGCCCCAGTCGTGCCCGACGACGTGCACCGAGCCGGCCCCGGAGGACTCCACGAGCGCGGCGGCGTCCTCGACGAGGTGCTCCACCCGGTAGGCGCGCCGACCCGAGGGCCGCGCGCCGGGGGAGTAGCCCCGCTGGTCCGGTGCGAGCGTGCGCAGGCCGGCGTCGTGCAACCGCGCGGCGACCGGGCCCCACGACGCCGACGTCTGCGGGAACCCGTGCAGGAGCAGCACCGTCCCGTCCGCGTCCCGTGGCCCCGCGTCGACGACGTCGAAGCGCAGGGAGCCGTGGGTGAACGCGGTCAGCCGGGTCATGGTCCACATCGTGCCGCAGGACGCACGCGACACGTGCGGCGAACGCACCGTGTGCGGGCGTGCTCACGTTACGGTCGGCCCGCGCCCGATCCGGGTGGTGCACCGACCGGCGGAAGGACGCGATGAACCCGCGTGTGCGACTCCTGATCATCCTGGTCGTCGTCGCGATCGTGCTCTACTTCGTCATCGCCCAGCCCGACAACGCGGCCGCCCTCGTGCGCACCGTCCTCGCCGCGATCGGCGACGCCGTCGAGCAGATCATCCGCTTCTTCCGTCAGCTCACCGCCTGATCGCGCGGCGTGAGAATCCGCCGCACCAGGTGCATCGCGAGCACGACGGAGCGCTCGCGCACGTCGCCGCGCTCGCCCGGCAGCACCGGGTCGCGGACGATCTCGGCGCCGTCGGCGGTGCGCACGCAGAAGCAGACGTAGCCCACCGGCTTCGCCTCGGTGCCACCGCCGGGGCCCGCGATCCCGCTGATCGCCACCGCGACGTCCACGCCGAAGGCCTCGATCGCCCCCCGCGCCATCGCCTGCACGGCGCGGGGGGACACGGCGCCGTCGGTGTCGAGGACCTCCTGCGGCACGCCGAGCAGGTGCGCCTTCGCCTCGTTCGAGTAGGACACGATGCCGCCCTGCACGTGGGCGGAGGCGCCGGCCGGTGCGGTGAGCCGCCCGGCGAGCAGGCCACCGGTGCAGGACTCGGCGGTCGCGATGGTGTGTCCGGAGAGCAGGTCGAACAGGATCTCGTCGATCGTCTCGCCGGTCCGGGAGAACACCGCGGACCCGTGGCGGGCGTCGATCTCCGCGACGACCGCGTCGTGCGCGGTCGCCGCGGCCTCGTCGCCGGGGGCGCGGCGCAGGTCGACCTCGAGGGTGAAGTCGCGCAGGCAGGTGACGATCTCGAGCGGGGTGAGGTCGATGCGGCCGCCGACCGCGCGCAGGGTGGCCGCGATCTCCGACTCCGGGACACCGAACAGCCGCAGGTGGGTCTCCGCGAACGGCTCGGTGCGCGCCAGCAGCGCCTGCATCGGCGCGGAGGCGACCGCGTCGTCCCACATGCCCTGGACCTCGCGCGGAGGTCCCGGCAGCACCAGCACCGTGGGCCGGAAGCCGTCGCCGGGCGGGACCGCGAGGCCGGGGGCGGTGCCGACCGGCGGGATGGCGGAGGCCCCGCGCGGCACCATCGCCTGCTTGCGGTTGGCCTCCGCGAGCGCGTCGGCGTCCCAGCGCAGACGGTCGGCGAAGCGGGCGATGATGTCGCCGACCACCTTCTCCATGTGCTCGTCGAGCTCGAGCGGTCGGCCGGTGAGGTCCGCGACCACGGCCGCGGTGAGATCGTCGGCGGTCGGGCCGAGGCCGCCGCTGGTGACCACCAGGTCGAGCCCGGCGAGGGAGCGCAGCGCCGCCTCCATCTCCTCCGGCCGGTCGCCGACCAGGACGATCTCGGTGACGTCGATCCCGAGCCGACCGAGGCGCTCGGCGATCCAGGGCCCGTTCGCGTCCCGTACGCGGCCCGCGAGCAACTCGCTGCCGGTGGCGACGATGCCCGCCGTGACCCGTGCTCCCGCGGCCATCCGCTCCTCCTCGTCCACGACGGTGCGTCCGGTCCATCCCACCAGGACCGGGCGCGGTCCGCCGGTCGGCGTGAGCCCGGTGCCGGGTCGTGTCGATCCTGTCCCGGACGGTGACTGAATCCGATGGTTCCCCCGGAGATCGCGCACGATTGCTACGGACGGGTGATATACGGCGCCCCAGATCCATCAGGATTCTTGCGTAGAGTGAGCGGGTACCTGATGGGGTGACTGCATGACGTCCCGAGCGCGGGCGGAGGTGAGGGCCATGACGGCGACGACGCGGCGGCCCCGCACCCGACCCACCGGACGGGCCCGGCGGTGAGCGCGGGTCTCGTCGCGGTCGCCGTCGCGGTCGCCGTGGTCGGGCTGCTCGTCGTCGTCGCCCTGCTGCTGCGCGGCGCCCGCCGCCGCCGCTCGTCCGACCTGCGGACCCTCGGGGCGGTCGGGCGGGCGCTCGCCGCCCACGCCGGCCGCCGCGGCACCGACGACGGTCGTGTCGCCGCCCGGGCGGTCGCCGAGGCGTTGCGGGCGCGCTACGACGCGCGGCGGGTGGTGCTCGCGGTCGCCTCGGTCGTGGAGCACGCGGGTGCCCCCCTGCCCGAGGACCTGCGCGCCGTCGACCTGGTGGCCCCGGACGAGGCGTTCACGGCGCGCGGGGCGTCCCGGTGGCACCGGCGCACGGCCCCGGACGAGGTCCGCGGGTGGATGACCGCGCGCCGCGCGACCGAGGTGCTCGTCGCGCCGGTCGCGGCCCCCGAGATCCACGACGCGGCGGGCGAGCCGCTCTCCTCGCAGGTGGTGCGCGCGCGGCGCGGCGTCGTCGAGATCCACGACCCGGGACGGGGCCGGGCACGCCGGTCCGGCGCCCGTCGCCGGCCCGGTCGCGCCGTGGTCCGCGGCGAGCTCGCCCTGCTCGCCACCATCGCGCGGCAGGTGGGCGCCGAGGTGGAGAACACCCGGCTCGAGGCCCGCCTGCGCCGCGACGCCCACCGCGACCCGCAGACCCGACTGCTCAACCGGTCCGGCTTCCTGCAGGCGTGCGCGCGCGAGGTCCACGCCGGTGCCGGCGCGGTCGCGGTCATCTCGTTCGGCCTGCTCGACCAGGTCAACGACACCCTCGGACACGCCGGTGGGGAGCACTTCGTGGCCCTCGCGGCCCGGCGCCTGGACGCCGTGTGCGGCAGCGAGCGCGCCGCGAGCGTGGCCCCGGGCGCCCGGCTCGCGGCCCGGTTGGAGGGCGACACCTTCGCGGTCCTCGTCGCGGGGGTCGACCCGCCGACCGCGAAGGCGAGCGCCGAGGAGATGCGCGAGGCCCTCGCCCGCCCGCTGGTGCTCGAGGGCATCCCGTTCGAGGCGCCCGTCCTGGTCGGGGTCGCCGCGGCCGGCGTCCCCGGGCTCGCCGGGGAGCACGACCCGCACGTGCTCGCGTCCCGCCTGCTCGCCCGCGCCGACGTCGCGCTGACCGCGGCCCGCGACGGCGGGCCCGTCCGCTGCTACGACCCGAGCATGGGGGAGCGGGCGGACCGCAGGCTCGCCGTGATCCGCGGCTTCGGGCGGGCCGTGGAGGGCGGGCACCTGCGGGTGCACTACCAGCCCACGGTCTCGCTGGAGGGTCGGACGGTGCTGGGGGTGGAGGCCCTCGCGCGCTGGGAGCACCCGGAACTCGGCGCGCTGCTGCCCGACGAGTTCGTGCCCGTCCTCGAGGCCACCGGCCAGATCGGCGGGCTCACCGAGTTCGTGCTCGACGAGTCCCTCGCGGCCGCCCGCCGCTGGCTCGACCGGGGCCGCCGGCTCTCGGTGGCGGTCAACCTCTCGGTCGGCTCGCTGGACGACGACTTCCCGGAGCTGGTCGCGGCCGCGCTCGCCCGGCACGGCGTCCCGGCCGAACTGCTGACCCTCGAGGTCACCGAGAGCGGGGTGTCGGTCGAGCGCGACCACGCCCTGCCGGCGTTGCGCCGGCTGCACGCGCTGGGCTGCCGGCTCGCCGTGGACGACTTCGGCACCGGGCAGTCCTCGCTCGCGCACCTGCGGCGGTTGCCGGTGGACACCGTGAAGATCGACAAGAGCTTCGTGCTCGGGATGGGCACCGAGTCCGGTGACGTCGCGGTGGTCCGGGCCATCGTCGAGATGGGGCACACCCTCGGGCTGACGGTGGTCGCGGAGGGCGTCGAGAGTGCCGCCGTGCGCACCGCGCTGGCCGAGATGGGCTGCGACGTGGCGCAGGGCTACCTGGTCTCCAAGCCGCTGCCGGTCGGGAGCCTGGAGCGGTGGCTGGACGCGCTGGCCGAGGCAGGGGGTGCCGCGCAGGGTGCGGAGGGAGGCCCTGTACGCTGGTCACCGCCCGCAGAGACGGCGCCCGGAACCCCCGGGGCGGCCTGAACCGGCGGGATGACTGGCCCCTTTAGCTCAGTCGGCAGAGCGTCTCCATGGTAAGGAGAAGGTCTACGGTTCGATTCCGTAAAGGGGCTCGGCGAGAGGAGACCGGCGGGGGATTCCCGCCGGTTTCGTCATGCCGTGGCGGTGTAGCTCAGGTGGCAGAGCAAGCGGCTCATAATCGCTGTGTCGCCGGTTCAAGTCCGGCCACCGCTACCAGGACAGACGCAGTCGTAGTTCTCGAAAGGACACTCCCATGGCCGCAACCGACGTGCGCCCGAAGATCACGCTCGCGTGCGAGGAGTGCAAGAACCGCAACTACATCACGCGCAAGAACCGGCGCAACGACCCCGACCGGCTCACGCTGAAGAAGTTCTGCCCGAACTGCGGCACCCACCGCGGGCACCGCGAGACCCGCTAGGAGCGGGTCCCGCGCCGTGGCTCTCGACGCGTCGTTCGTCGGTCGCTCCTGGCCGCCCCGCACCTACCGCGTGGGGGCGGAGAAGGTCCGTGAGTTCGCCCGGGCCGTCGGGGCGACCGACCCGGTCCACACCGACGTCGAGGCGGCGCGGGCGGCGGGGCACGCCGACGTCGTGGCCCCGCCGACCTTCCCGGTGGTCTTCACCTGGGAGGCCACGCGCGAGGTCGTGGACGACCCCGCCCTCGGCCTGGACTTCACCCGCGTCGTGCACCGCGATCAGGCCTTCGAGCTGCACCGGCCGGTCGTCGCGGGCGACGTGCTGACCACCGTCGTCAGCGTCGCCGAGATCAAGGAACTCGCGGGCAACGACGTCGTGACCTTCCGCTGCGACGTCACCGACCCCGACGGTGGGTCGGTGCTGGTCAGCACCGCCACCCTCGTCGGGCGGGCCGGGGAGGACGCATGACGCTCCCCGCGGTGACCACCGGTGACGAGATCGCCGGCCGCGAGGTCACGCTCACCCGCGCCGACCTCGTCCGCTACGCCGGCGCGTCGGGCGACCTCAACCCCATCCACTGGAGCGAGCGCACCGCCACGGCGGTCGGGCTCCCCGGTGTCATCGCGCACGGGATGCTGACGATGGCGCTCGCCGCGCAGTTCGTCGCGGACTGGGCCGGCGACCCCGCGGCCGTGCGGTCGTTCAGCACCCGCTTCACCCGCCCGGTCGTCGTCCCGGACGACGACGAGGGCGCGACGGTCACGCTCGGCGCCACCGTGAAGGCGGTCGACGACGACGGGTCGGTCACCCTCGGGGTCACCGCCGTCGGTCCGGACGGCAAGGCCGTCCTGGGCAAGGCCCTCGCGGTCGTCCGCGGCCGCTGAGCGGACGCCCATCCCGCGGTCCCGGCACGAGGGGCCGTCCCCCCGTGCCGGTCCGTCGTGGGCTCAGGACATCTCGGCGAGGAGATCGGCCATGCGGCTGACGCCGGCCCGCAGGTCGTCGTCGCCGAGGGCGTAGGAGAGCCGGAAGTAGCCCGGCGTCCCGAACGCCTCACCGGGGACGACGGCGACCTCGGCGTGCTCGAGGATGGCCGCGGCGAGATCGACCGACGTCTTCGGGCGTTCCCCGCGCAGCTCCTTGCCCAGGAGTCCCTGGACGTCGGCGTAGGCGTAGAAGGCGCCCTTCGGCGTCGGGCACTCGACGCCGTCGATGGCGGAGAGCATCTCGACGATCGTGCGCCGACGACGGTCGAAGGCCGTCCGCATCTCCTCGACCGCGTCGAGCGGCCCGGACACCGCGGCGAGCGCGGCCCGCTGCGCGACGTTGCAGACGTTCGAGGTGACGTGCGACTGCATGTTCGCCGCCGCCTTGACGACGTCCGTCGGCCCGATCAGCCAGCCGACGCGCCAGCCGGTCATCGCGTAGGTCTTGGCGACGCCGTTCACGACGATGCAGCGGTCGGCGATCCCGGGGACCGCCACCGGCATGGACACGTGCTCGGCGCCGTCGTAGACGAGGTGCTCGTAGATCTCGTCGGCGATCACCGAGATGCCGTGCTCCTCGGCCCAGCGCCCGACGGCCTCGACGAGCTCGCGCGGGGCGACGGCACCGGTCGGGTTGGACGGCGAGCACCAGAGGAGGACCTTCGTCCGCGGCGTGCGCGCCGCCTCCAGGGCCTCGACCGTGGGCAGGAAGCCGGTCGTGGCGTCGGTGTCCACCTGCACGGGGACGCCGCCGGCCATCCGGGCGGCCTCCGGGTAGGTCGTCCAGAACGGCGCGGGCAGCAGGATCTCGTCGCCCTCGTCGACGACGGTCGCGAAGGCCTCGAAGACCGCCTGCTTGCCGCCGTTGGTGATGAGCACCTGCGCGGCGGACACCTCCCAGCCGGAGTCGCGCAGCGTCTTGGCGGCGACCGCCTCGCGCAGCTCGGGCAACCCGCCGGCCGGGGAGTAGCGGTGGTTCTTCGGGTCGCTGCACGCGGCGATCGCGGCGTCGACGACCGGCTGCGGGGTGGGGAAGTCGGGCTCGCCGGCACCGAAGCCGATCACGGGGCGGCCCGCCGCCTTGAGCGCCTTCGCCTTGGCGTCCACGGCCAGCGTCGCGGACTCCGCGATCCCTCCGATGCGCTCGGAGATGCGCCGATCGGTGGCGGCGGGGGAGGAGCCCCCCGAGGACGAGGACGTGACTGCGGTCATGTCATGGGATTCTCCCACGCACGCGCACGCCGATTCCGCCGGGAGGTCCGGCCGGTGCGCCCGGCCCGCGGGGTCGTCGCGATCGGCGTGGACGGGGTGCCGTAGCATGGTCGGTGAAGGGCGATGAGTCCTCGGTCCGGCGTGCGTACGTGCACGTCCGGCCCCGGGGTTCCCGTCACCCGGCGGCCCCCGACGGGTCGCCACAGGGGCGTAGCTCAACTGGCAGAGCAGCGGTCTCCAAAACCGCAGGTTGCAGGTTCAAGTCCTGTCGCCCCTGCACTGCGAACGGTGCAGACATCGAGACGGCGCCCGGTTGCCGGCCGCCGAGCGTTCGGCGGCCGGAGGGCCGGGTGAGGACGGAACAGTGAGCGAGGAGCGCAGCGGCCGCGGGGCCAATCGGCCCGACGGCGACGACGCGCGTGCCGACGCCCGTCCCACCACGGCCGCGGGTCGACGCCGTCGTGGTGCGGGTGACGAGTCGGGGACCGGCTCGGTCGCCACGAAGGGCGGGGCCACCCCGGCCCGGGACGGCCGGTCGACGGGGTCCGAGGGCTCCGTCGTCGCGCGGCTGCGCCGCTTCCTGCGGGAGGTCGTCGCCGAGCTGCGCAAGGTGCACTGGCCAACGCGCCGGCAGATCGTCGTGTACACGGCGGTGGTCCTGGTCTTCGTGGCCTTCATGGTCACCCTGGTCGGGCTCCTGGACGTCGGGTTCCAGAAGCTGACCTTCACGCTGTTCGGCTGACCGCCCGCCCACCGGCCACGGCCGGCACCCGCCGTGCGGTCCGACGCCGCGCACCTTGAAGGAAGTGAGAAGAGAAGTGACCTCCGCAGATGTTCCCGCCACCGGCCCCGAGGGCGGTGAGCCCGAACTCGTGGGCGAGGCCCGCACGCGCGGTGTGATCATCCGCGAGGGCTCCGACCTCAGCACCGAGGAGGCCCCGGCCACCCTCGACGACGCCGAGGTCGCCCGCGCCGCCGCGCAGGCGCGTGCGGACGGCGAGGTCCCCGAGGGCGACGACGAGGTCGACCCGGAGGCCGACCTGGCCGCGGCCCGCGAGGCTCTCGGGGGCACCCCCGAGGAGGAGGCCGAGGACCTGCCCTCGCAGGCGGCCGGGACCGGGGACGCCGCGGTCGTCGAGGCCGAGGGCGCCCCGGTGGTCGTGCCGACCGAGCCCGAGGAGCCCGACGAGCCCGAGGACCCGGTCAAGGCGCTCAAGGAGTCGCTGCGGCTCGCCCCCGGCGACTGGTACGTCGTGCACTCCTACGCCGGCTACGAGAACAAGGTGAAGACCAACCTCGAGACGCGCGTGCAGACGCTCGACGTCGAGGACTTCATCTTCCAGGTCGAGGTGCCCACCGAGGAGGTCACCGAGATCAAGAACGGGCAGCGCAAGCAGGTCCAGCGCAAGGTGCTGCCCGGCTACATCCTGGTGCGGATGGAGCTCAACGACGCCTCGTGGAGCGCGGTGCGCAACACGCCGGGCGTCACCGGCTTCGTCGGGGCGACGTCGCGGCCCTCGCCGCTCACCCTCGACGAGGTCACCAAGTTCCTGCTGCCGCGCCAGGAGGCGCCGGCGAAGAAGGCCAAGGGCGGCGACACCGCCGCGGCGACCGCCGACACCCGCGGGCCCGCGCCGGTCGAGGTGGACTTCGAGGTGGGCGAGTCGGTCACCGTCATGGACGGCCCGTTCGCCACGCTCCCGGCGAGCATCTCCGAGGTCAACGTCGACGCCCAGAAGGTCAAGGTCCTGGTGTCCATCTTCGGCCGGGAGACCCCGGTCGAGCTCGGCTTCAACCAGGTCTCGAAGATTTAGTCGTCCCCGCGGAGTCCGGTCCGCGGGGCGGGTCCCGAACAGGAACGTGAGGAAGTCCCAGGCATGCCCCCGAAGAAGAGGCGACTGTCCGCGGTCGTCAAGCTGCAGATCAAGGCCGGCGCGGCGACGCCCGCCCCGCCGGTCGGCCCCGCGCTGGGCCAGCACGGCGTCAACATCATGGAGTTCTGCAAGGCCTACAACGCCGCCACCGAGGCGCAGCGCGGTCAGGTCGTGCCGGTCGAGATCTCGATCTACGAGGACCGCTCCTTCACCTTCGCGCTGAAGACGCCGCCGGCCGCCAAGCTGCTCCTCGCCGCCGCGGGGATCCAGTCCGGCAGCCCGACGCCGCACACGAAGAAGGTCGGCTCGGTCACCGACGCGCAGGTCCGCGAGATCGCGCAGACCAAGATGGCCGACCTCAACGCGAACGACCTCGACCAGGCTGCCAAGATCATCGCCGGGACCGCCCGGTCGATGGGCCTGACCGTCTCCGGCTGACCCACCCCGCCGGAGCTCCGTGGGAGGGCGTGCGCCGCCCGTCACCACACCTGATCCGCCATCTCACGAAGGACAGAGCATGAAGCGCAGCAAGGCCTATCGCCAGGCCGCCGAGCTGATCGACGAGGAGCACCTCTACGCGCCCCTCGAGGCGGTCGAGCTCGCGAAGAAGACGTCGAGCACGAAGATGGACGCGACCGTCGAGGTCGCCATGCGGCTCGGCGTCGACCCCCGCAAGGCCGACCAGATGGTCCGCGGCACGATCAACCTGCCGCACGGCACCGGCAAGACGGCCCGCGTCATCGTGTTCGCCACCGGTGACAAGGCCACCGAGGCCGAGGCCGCCGGCGCCGACGTGGTCGGCTCCGACGACCTGATCGAGCGCATCCAGGGCGGGTGGCTGGAGTTCGACGCCGCCGTCGCCGCGCCCGACCAGATGGCCAAGGTCGGTCGGGTCGCCCGCATCCTCGGCCCGCGCGGCCTGATGCCGAACCCGAAGACCGGCACGGTCACCCCGGACGTGACCCGTGCGGTCTCCGACATCAAGGGCGGCAAGGTCAACTTCCGCGTCGACAAGCAGGCCAACCTGCACCTGGTCATCGGCAAGGCCAGCTTCGACGCCGAGAAGCTCGTCGAGAACTACGGGGCAGCCCTCGACGAGATCCTCCGGGCGAAGCCGTCCGCCGCCAAGAGTCGCTACGTCAAGAAGATCACCGTGACCACGACGATGGGCCCGGGCATCCCGGTCGACCCGAACCGCACGCGGAACCTCACCTCCACGGAGGCCTGACCCGCGGCACGTCGTACCGGCCCGGGACACCCCGCTCGACGGGGGGTCCCGGGCCGTCGCGTATCCTGGCTACGACAGCCCGACGGGTCCGCCCGTCGGCGAGCACCACCACTGTCACCGAGTTCCACCCGAGACCGCTGGTCTCCCCCCGGAGCGTCCACCACGGACGGTGCGGGGAGACGAAGGTCCGCCCCGGCGGACGGCCCGCGCAGGAGAACGAGGAACGGTGTGGGTGGCCCCGGGCCGCCCGCGTCACCGAGCCCCGTGCGCCTGCGCACGGGGCTCCCGTCGTTTCCGGGCCCGTGTCGTTCTCGGGGGAACACCGTCCGAACGCCCGAGTGAGGAGAGGAGGCGCGGATGGCTGAACGTGCACCGGCCGCCGACAAGGTGGCCGCCGTCGCCGAGATCACCGCGGAGTTCCGCGACGCCTCGGCCATGGTCGTGACCGAGTACCGGGGCCTGACGACGAAGCAGATCACGCAGCTGCGTCGGTCGCTGGGCGACGACGTGAACTACACGGTCGCCAAGAACACGCTGGTCAAGCTGGCCGCCGCCGAGGCGGGGGTCGAGGGACTCGACGAGCTGCTCGTCGGTCCGACGGCGATCGCCTTCGTGTCCGGGGAGCCCGTCGACGCCGCCAAGGCGCTGCGCGACTTCCAGAAGGACAACAAGGCCCTCGTCGTCAAGGGCGGCTACATGGAGGGGCGTCCCCTCTCCGCCGACGAGATCACCAAGTTGGCCGATCTGGACTCCCGCGAGGTCCTGCTGGCGAAGCTCGCCGGCGCCATGAAGGGCAACCTCGCGAAGGCCGCCGGCCTGTTCAACGCCCCGGCCTCGCAGATCGCCCGCCTGGCCCAGGCCCTGCAGGACAAGCGCGCCGCCGAAGGCAGCGGGAGCACCGAGGAGGCCGTCGCCGCGGTCGAGTCGGCCGACGCCGCCGCTGGCGAGTCCTGATCCCCGACACCACCCCCTGAACGCAGAAAGAGGGAACGCCACCATGGCTAAGCTTTCCACCGACGAGCTGCTCGACGCCTTCAAGGACATGACGCTGCTCGAGCTCTCGGAGTTCGTGAAGAAGTTCGAGGACACCTTCGAGGTCACCGCCGCCGCCCCGGTCGCCGCCGCCGCGCCCGCCGCCGGTGGTGCCGCCGCCCCGGTCGAGGAGGAGAAGGACGAGTTCAACGTCGTCCTCGAGGCCGCCGGCGACAAGAAGATCCAGGTCATCAAGGTTGTCCGTGAGGTCGTCTCGGGTCTGGGCCTCAAGGAGGCCAAGGAGCTCGTCGAGAGCGCGCCGAAGCCGATCATCGAGGGTGTCGCCAAGGAGGCCGCCGAGGCCGCCAAAGCGAAGCTCGAGGAGGCCGGCGCCAAGGTCAGCCTGAGCTGATCCGGCCGTAGCCGGTGCGCCTCCCCCCGGACGGGGGAGGCGCGCTATCACGCCCACGATGGGGCGGGGTCCGACACGGACCCCGCCCCATCGGCGTTTCTGGACCGTTCGGAGCAGTACTTTCCGGGTCCGGCTCACCCGGACGCCGCGATCCGGCCGACGTACTACGCGGGGGTATCCCTGACGGGTAACCCGCGTTACCCGTCCAGTAACCTTTCGCCGCGCAGGTCGTTGTCGCTGTGATGCCCGACTCCTCGGGCCGTCGCGCAGTGGTCGGGCGCACAGTTCGGACGGGTGACCAGAACGACCCGGTCCGTCCCACGGCGAGGTAGGACATCAGGCCGGGAGGCATTCAATGGGTGGCGTCGAGGTCGGGATCAAGAACCTCTCGAAGTCCTTCGGCAGCTCCAACATCTGGTCCGACGTCACGCTGACGCTGCCGGCCGGTGAGGTGAGCGTCCTGTTGGGCCCGTCGGGTACCGGTAAGTCGGTCCTGCTGAAGTCGATCATCGGTCTGCTCAAGCCCGAGAAGGGCTCGATCTTCATCCACGACACCGACCTCGTGCGGTGCTCGGAGTCGCGGCTCTACGAGATCCGCAAGCTGTTCGGGGTGCTGTTCCAGGACGGCGCGCTGTTCGGGTCGATGAACCTCTACGACAACGTGGCGTTCCCGTTGCGTGAGCACACCCGCAAGGGCGAGTCCGAGATCAAGGACATCGTCATGGAGAAGCTCGACCTGGTCGGGCTCGGCGGCGCCGAGGACAAGCTGCCCGGCGAGATCTCCGGCGGGATGAAGAAGCGCGCCGGGCTGGCCCGCGCGCTGGTCCTCGACCCCGAGATCATCCTGGTCGACGAGCCCGACTCGGGCCTGGACCCGGTGCGCACCGCGTACCTCAACCAGCTCATCGTCGACCTGAACACCCAGCTCGATGCGACGATCCTCATCGTCACCCACCACCTGGGCACCGCGCGGTCGCTCCCGGACAACATCGGGATGCTGTTCCGGCGCAACCTGGTGATGTTCGGCCCGCGCGAGGTCCTGCTGACCTCCGAGGAGCCGGTGGTCCAGCAGTTCCTCCAGGGCCGCCGCATCGGTCCCATCGGGATGTCCGAGGAGAAGGACACCGCCCAGATGGAGGCGGAGATGAAGGAGCTGAAGAAGCAGGGCGGCTCGGCGGAGTCCGAGGAGTCGTTCATCGACCCTCAGCTCAACCCCACCGAGGGCCTCGGCGAGCGCAAGGCGGTGCAGCGCCGCAAGGACCGGGTCATGCAGATCCTCCACACGCTCCCGGAGAAGGCGCAGACCGCGATCCTCGAGTCGCTGACCGACGAGGACATGGAGCGCTACGGGATCTCCAGGGACCAGGACCGCACGGAGCTGATCGAGCTCACGCGGGACAACCCGCCCGAGGACGCCGACCCGTTCGGCTACCAGGCGATGGAGGAGAACCAGACCGAGTCGATGACCGAGGGGTCGCCGGAGGAGGCCGGGGGCGAGCCCGGCGCCGGGGACCCCGACGGCGACGCGGAGGCCCGCAAGGCGCCACCGGAGCCCCCGGAGTCCGACGAGCCGCTGGTCGGCGTCCCGGTCGACGACTACGCGGGCGGCACCGTGGTGCTCCCGCAGGCCGGCGAGCACACCAAGTCCGACGAGGAGAAGTCCGACGAGAGCGGCGTCGCTCCCGAGGACGGCTCCGACTCGAGCTCGGAGATGACCGAGACGGCCGAGGACGACACCGCGACCTCGCCGGAGAAGGACGCGGACTCCGAGGAGGAGCCGCGCACCGAGCAGATTCCGGTGTCCCAGGACGGCGGCTCGTCGGCGACCTCGGGGCCCGACGAGGGGCCGACGCAGCTGGTCGCGACGCAGCCGGCAGCCTCCGACCGGGGTGACGAGCGCTCCGGGTGGGCGATGCCCGCGGCGACGGGCGCCGAGGGCCGTGAGCAGTCCGCGGCCGACCAGCTGGCCGGCGGCGCGAACCCGCAGAACGGCCCCGCGCAGGGTGGGTCCGACCCGGAGCGCAAGCGCTCCGAGGGCGGGCTCCGCCGACTCTTCCGCCGGAGCGACTCGTGACCTCTCGCATCACCGCCGGGCGCTTCCCGGGCGCCGGCGCCCTCTCGGCGACGGGCAAGCTCTTCGCCCTCGGTCTGGACATCTTCGTCGGCATCTTCCAGCGGCCGTTCCAGACCAAGGAGTTCATCGAGCAGTGCTGGTTCATCTCCCGGGTCTGCATCCTGCCCGCGGCGCTCGTGTCGATCTCCTTCGGCTCGGTCATCTCGCTGCAGCTGGGGTCGCTGATCCGGCAGTTCGGCGCCCAGTCGTTCTCGGGCGCCGCCAGCACCCTGGCCGTCATCCAGCAGGCCGCGCCGGTCATCTGCGCGCTCCTGGTGGCGGGTGCGGGCGGGTCGGCGATCTGCGCGGACCTCGGCGCCCGCACCATCCGTGAGGAGATCGACGCGATGGAGGTACTGGGCATCAACCCCATCCAGCGCCTCGTCGTCCCCCGCGTCCTCGCGGCCATCCTCGTGTCGGCCCTGCTCTTCGGGCTCGTCTCGATCGTCGGTGTCGCCGGCGGCTACTACTTCAACGTCGTGCTGCAGGGCGTCACCCCGGGCGCCTACGTGCAGGGCTTCTCGGCGCTCTCGAAGCCGACCGACATCGTCGTCGGCTTCGTCAAGGCGGCACTGTTCGGCCTCGCGGCCGGCGTGGTCGCGGCCTACCGCGGGTTGAACCCCAAGGGCGGGCCCAAGGGCGTGGGCGACGCGGTCAACGAGGCCGTCGTCATCACGTTCATCCTGCTGTTCGCGATCAACGTGATCGTGACGGCCGTGTACCTGAACCTCATCCCCCCGAACAAGTTCTAGGGCACGCGCTCCTCATGCGGATCGCTCCCCACCCGGCCGGAGACCACTAAATGGCAGTGATCACGCGTCGCGCCCGCGCGCTCGTGGACGGCCCCCTGGGCGTCCTCGACACCCTGGGCGACCAAGCGACGTTCTTCGCGAAGACGATCGGCTGGATCCCCCGCACCCTGAGTCGGTACAAGCGTGAGGTGCTGCGCCTCCTCACCGAGGTCGCCTTCGGCTCGGGCGCCCTGGCGGTGATCGGCGGCACGGTCGTCATCGTCGCGACCCTGACGTTCTTCACCGGCTCGGTCGTCGGCCTGCAGAGCTACTCGGCGCTGAACCAGATCGGCACGTCGGCCTTCTCCGGCTTCGTCACCGCCTACTTCAACACTCGTGAGGTGGCGCCGCTGGTCAGCGCGCTCGCCCTCTCGGCGACGGTCGGCGCCGGCTTCACCGCCCAGCTCGGCGCGCAGCGGGTGTCGGAGGAGATCGACGCCCTCGAGGTCATGGCCGTGCCCTCGCTGCCGTACCTCGTGACGACCCGGGTGATCGCCGGCTTCGTCGCCGTCATCCCGCTCTACGTCCTCGGCCTGGTGGCCTCGTACCTGGCGTCCCGGCTGCTGGTCACGAACTTCTACACGCAGTCCTCGGGCACCTACGACCACTACTTCAACCTGTTCCTGCCGCCCGAGGACGTCGTCTACTCGTTCCTCAAGGTGCTCGCCTTCGCCTTCGCGATCATCCTGATCCACTGCTACTACGGCTACAACGCCGGTGGCGGGCCGGCCGGGGTGGGCGTCGCCGTCGGTAACGCGGTGCGCAACTCGATCGTCGTGTTCACGGTCCTGGACAACCTGCTGACCCTGGCCATCTGGGGCACGACGACCTCGATCCGGATCGCGGGATGACCGCCCCGACGAAGGACCTCCGCCCGCCGCTCTCGTCGACCCGTCGACGCCTCGCCGGCGCCGCGCTCCTGCTGATCATCGCGCTGATCGTCACGCTGTGCCTGCTGCAGTTCAACAAGTTCTTCAAGCCCGTCGAGATGGTGACGCTGCAGACCGACTCGGTCGGCAACCAGCTCTCCAAGCAGGGTGACGTCAAGGTCCGCGGCGTCATCGTCGGCGAGATCACCTCGGTCGAGTCGGACGGCCAGAAGGCCACCATCGAGATGGCGATGGACCCCGACGCGCTGACGGCCATCCCGAGCAACGTCACCGCGCGCCTCGTCCCGAAGACGCTGTTCGGTGAGCGCTTCGTGTCCCTGGAGGAGCCGCCGAACCCGAGCCCGCGGCGCCTGCAGGAGGGCGACTTCATCGGCCAGGACCGCTCGCAGAATGCGACCGAGACCGAGACCGTGCTCAACAACCTGCTCCCCGTGATCCAGGCGGTCGAGCCGCAGAAGCTCTCCGACACCCTCGGGGCCGTCTCCCAGGCGCTGTCGGGGCGAGGTCAGCAGACCGGCGCGACGTTGGTGCAGCTCAACCAGTTCGTCGGCGGCCTCAACCCCTCGCTGCCCGACCTCATCAACGACCTGCGCCTCCTCACGCCGACCGCGGACATCTACAACGCGGCCCTGCCCGACCTGCTCTCGGCGCTGGACAACCTCGTCACCACGAGCCGGACCCTGGTCGAGGAGCGGGCGGCCTTCGAGTCGACGTTCCGCACGGTCACGTCGGCCTCGGACGTCACGACGACGTTCCTGGCCGCCAACCGGCCGAACATCATCGAGCTGAGCGCCCGGTCGTACCCGGTGCTCGACCTGCTGCGCCGGTACAGCCCGGAGTTCCCGTGCCTGCTCCAGCAGCTGACCGACCTGACCCCGAAGATCAACGACGTCTTCACGCCGACGACGGGCCTCAAGATCGCGGCCGAGATCAACATCGACCGCGGCAAGTACCTCCCGAGCGACTCCCCGGCCTTCCGGGACAAGCGCGGGCCGCGCTGCTACATCGTCAACGGCAAGGCTCCGCAGTACCCGCCGGGCGGCCCGTTCCAGGACGGCTCGTTCTCCCCGCCCGCCGCGACCAACGCGGACATGGATTCCACCGGGGGCGACAACGGGGGCGTCCAGTCGCGGGTCGCCGCCCCGGGAACCGCGGGCGCCCCGTCCGCCCCGCCCGCCGGGGGCTCCGACGCGCAACCGACCGAGGGCCAGGGAGCGGCCCGGATCGACCCCGCCAACATCGGGCTGCCCAACACGCCGAACTCCCCCGAGGAGCGATCGCTGGTGACCGAGCTGACCGGGCTGCAGATGGGCCTCGCGCCCGGGCAGGTCCCGGCCTTCGCCCCGTACCTCACGGCCGCCACCATGCGCGGCACGACGGTGGAGGTCTCATGAGGGGCGTCCTCGCACCGCTGATCAAGCTCGTAATCTTCGCGGTCGTCACGGTGCTGTCGGTACTGCTGCTGCTCAGCACCATCCAGAACCAGTACTTCGGATCGACGCAGGACTACAAGGCGCGGTTCGTCGACGCCTCGGGTCTCATCGCCGGCAGCGACGTGCGCATCGCCGGTGTCCGGGTCGGGCAGGTCACCGACGTCCAGGTGGCCGACCGGTCGGTGGCCGAGGTGTCGTTCTCCGTGGACGAGGCCCGCAAGCTACCCACCGGCGCGCGGTTAGCGATCAAGTACCAGAACCTCATCGGGCAGCGGTACCTCGACATCCAGCGGGGCAACGGCCCGATGAACCAGTACCTGCAGCCCGGCGACACCGTGCCGGTGACGCAGACGACGCCGCCGCTCAACCTCACGGTGGTGTTCAACGGCTTCAAGCCGCTGTTCCAGGCCCTGAGCCCCGACGACGTCAACCGGCTGTCGTTCGAGATCATCCAGGTGCTGCAGGGCGAGAGCGGCAACATCAACCAGCTGCTCGCGAGCACGGCCTCGCTGACCTCGACGATCGCCGACCGGGACGCGGTGATCGGCAGCGTCATCAACAACCTGAACCTGGTCCTCGACACGGTGAACGCCCGCGACGAGAAGCTCTCGAGCCTCATCGTCTCACTGCAGCAGCTGGTCACCGGCCTCGCCCAGGACCGGGTCGCGATCGGGTCCACCCTGCAGCCGATCGCCGACCTGACGCAGGTGACGGCCGGCTTCCTCGGCGCCGCCCGCCCGCCGCTGCGCGACGACATCGTCAAGCTCGGACAGCTGTCCGACATCCTCAACCGCAACCGAGGCCTCGTGGAGAACTTCCTCCGGAACACCCCGCAGAAGGCCAACAACATCGGCCGCGCCGGCACCTACGGGTCCTGGTTCAACTTCTACCTCTGCTCGGCGGGCCTGAAGCTCGACACGACGCTGCCCGGGCCGATCCAGCTGCCGCTGCCGCCGCAGATCGAGGTGCAGCTCCCGATTCCGGGTGGGGGTTACCGATGCAGCGGCTGAAGCCGTTCCGGAAACGGAACCCCATCGTCATCGGTGCGGTGAGCCTCCTCGTCCTGGTGCTCCTCGTGCTGGCGTCGCTCAACATCCGCGACCTGCCCCTCATCGGGCAGGGGGCGACATACACGGCCCGTTTCGGCGAGGCGGCGGGCGTCCAGCCCGACGACGACATCCGCGTGGCCGGCATCCGGGTCGGCACGGTCACCGACGTGACGCTCGACGGGAACGACGTCGTCATCTCCTTCAAGGCGCCCGACGCCTGGATCGGGGACCAGACGCGGGCCTCGATCGAGATCAAGACGGTGCTGGGGCAGAAGTACATCGCCCTCGACCCCGAGGGCTCCCAGGTGCTCGACCCCGACGTGGCGATCCCGCGCAGCCGCACCACCGCGCCGTTCGACGTCATCCAGGCCTTCTCCGACCTCACGACCACCGTCGAGGGCCTCAACACCGACCAGCTGGGCGCGAGCCTCGGCACGCTCTCGGAGACCCTCGACGGGGCCTCCGGGCCGATCCGGCCGGCGCTGGACGGCCTGTCCCGTCTCTCCCGGACGATCTCTTCCCGCGACCAGGAGCTCGCGAAGCTGCTGGCGAACACCCGGGCCACCACCCAGGTGCTCGCCGACCGCAACGGCGACGTCGAGAAGCTCATCCAGAACGGCAACCTGCTGCTGGGCGAGCTGCGGGGCCGCAAGGCCGCGATCGACGACCTGCTCAACGGGACGATCGCGCTGTCGAACCAGCTGCGCGGGCTCGTCGCCGACAACCGGGCGACCCTCGGACCGACGCTGGCCAGCCTGAACGGCGTCCTCACGACGCTCCAGGCGAACTCGGCGAACCTCGAGAACGGCATCCGGCTGCTCTCGCCGTTCATCCGGGTCTTCGGCAACGTGGTCGGCAACGGCCGCTGGTTCGACGCCTACATCTGCAACATCGACCCGCCGATCGACGCGCCCTGCAACCCGGGCGCGGCCACGGGGAACCCCGCCGGGTTCCTCACGGACCTCCTGGGCAACGTGGACCCGACCGTCATCTCCGGGGCGGTCAACTCGCTCGGGCAGCCGCTGCTCCAGGCCGGCCAGACCCAGGGCGTCGACCTCGGCGCGCTGTTCCCGGGCGGCATCCCGCTCATCAACCCGGCCGCGATCGGCCAGACCCAGCAACCGGCCCAGCAGCAGGCGCCGGCCCAGCAGCCGACCCAGGGAGGGGGCTGACCCGTGACGACCCGTGTCTCCTTGTTGTTCGACAGCTTCGCCCGGACCCTGGCGATCGTCGTGGTCGTCGCGCTCGTCGCGACGGCCGGGCTCTGGTACGCCCTCGAGCGGGGCAGCTCCCGCACCATCACCGCGTACTTCACCTCGGTGGTCGGCCTCTACACCAAGAACACCGTCAACGTCAGCGGCGTGCCCGTCGGCACCGTCGAGGACATCGTCCCGCAGGGCAACGTCGTGCGGGTGGAGCTGAAGGTCGACAACAGCATCCCGATCGCGGCCGGCGCGCAGGCCGTCATCGTCGCGCCGACCCTGGTGTCCGACCGCTACGTCCAGCTCGGCCCGAACTACACGGGCGGGCCGCTGATGAACGACGGCGCCGTCATCCCCGTGCAGCGCACGTCGGTCCCGGTGGAGCTCGACCGCGTCTACAAGAGCCTCGACTCCATCGCCACCTCGCTCGGCCCGAACGGCATCAACAAGGCCGGCGCGCTGAACGACCTGCTGCGCTCCTCCGCGGGCGCCCTCGGCGGCAACGGCGAGGCGCTCAAGTCGACGATCACCGAGCTCGCGGGTGCGGTGGGGACGCTGTCGGACAACCGCGGCAACCTGTTCGCCACGGTCGACAACCTCGGGCAGTTCACGAACATGCTGGCCCGCAACGACGGCCAGGTGCAGCTGCTCAACAACCAGCTCGCCGACATCTCCGGCTTCCTGGCCGCCGAGCGGGGCAACCTCTCGCAGGTCCTCCAGGTGCTGCCGCCCGCCCTCGAGGACGTGGCGTCGTTCGTCCGGGACAACCGCGACGGCCTGCGGGTCGACGTGGGCCAGCTGGCGAGCATCACCGACATCCTGGTCCGCCAGAGCCGGGCGCTCACCGAGTTCACCGACGCGGCCCCGGTCGCGCTCAACAACCTGACGAACGCGTTCAACGCCAGCAGCGACAGCCTCGACGTCCGGCCCGTGCTCTTCCCCGGACTGAACCTGCCGCCGATCAGCCGCAACCAGCTCCTCTGCGGTCTGCTCAGCGGCGGCCTGCTGCCGATCCCGCAGAACGTCCCGCTGCCGCCGCTGCTGGCCGCCGGCCAGGTCCAGTGCGCCACGCAGACCCAGGCGGGGGTGACGGCGCTCAACTCCGCGCTGGCGCCGTTCCAGCAGCTGTCCGCCCTGCTCAACGCGAACCAGACCGTCGCGCCGCTGGCGAACAACCTGGTGCAGAACCTGACACCCCAGGCCGAACCGACCCCGCGCGACGCCACGTCCGGCCCGGACGCGTCGCCGACCCTGCCGGGTGGGGAACTGATCAAGGGACTGACCGCAGGAGGAGGACGGTGACGACCACCGGGAGAACCCATCGGGGCTGGCGCCTGGTGGTCGTCGCGCTCGTGGCGGCGGTCGGGCTGTCGGGCTGTGGGCTGCAGTCGGTCCAGGAGGTGCCGCTCCCCGGCGGCGCCGCCCTGGGCGACTCGCCGTACACCGTGACGGCGCTGCTCACCAACGTCGTCGACCTCGTGCCGAACGCCAGCGTGCGCACCAACGACGTCCCCGTGGGCGTCGTCCGCGAGGTGCGCCTCGCCCCCGACGGTTGGACCGCCGAGGTCACGATGGCGGTCAACGGCAGCGTGATCCTGCCGGCGAACGCGATGGCGAAGCTGCGCCAGACGAGCCTCCTCGGCGAGAAGTTCGTGGAGCTGGGGAACCCGGCCATCGGGGCGCCCCAGGGCCGGCTCCAGGACGGCGCGGTCATCCCGGTCGACCGGACCGACGTCGGCGCGCAGGTCGAGGAGGTCCTCGGGGCGCTCTCGCTGCTGCTCAACGGTGGCGGCGTGGAGAAGATCCAGACGATCACCCGCGAGCTCAACGCCGCGCTGGACGGCAACGAGGGCCAGATCCGGGCCCTCATCGACAACCTCAACGTCTTCGTCGGGACCCTCGACCAGCAGCGCAGCGACATCGTCCGGGCCCTCGACTCCGTCGACCGGCTCTCGCGCACCCTGGTCGACCAGCGGGCGAAGATCGCGAACGTCATCGACAACCTGCAGCCCGGGCTCGACGTGCTCAACCAGCAGCGCGGTCTGCTCGTCGGGACCCTGCAGGCCCTGCAGCGGCTGTCGGTGGTCGGCACGGACGTGATCAACCGGGCCGGCGCCAACACGGTGGCCGACCTGGCGGCGCTCCAGCCGATCCTCGGGAACCTGGTCGCCTCCGGCGACGCCCTGCCCGGCTCGCTGCAGCTCCTCGTGACGATTCCGTTCGCCGACAACGCCCTGAACGCGGCGAAGGGCGACTTCGTGAACATCGACGTCAACGTCGAGCTCTCGCTGTCGGGCATCCTGCAGAACCTGCTCGGGGTCAACCCGCAGAACGCCAACCTCAACCAGATCCTGGCGCTGCTGCAGAACCAGCGGGCCGCCACGGGAGCGCCGGCGATCAACCTCCCCGGCGTCGGGGGTCTGCTCGGGGGCACGTCCGCCACAGGCGGCACCGGTGCCGGGACGGGCACGACGACCACCACGGGCGGCACCGGCACGACGGGCGGCACCGGCACGACGGGCGGCACCGGCACGACGGGCGGCACCGGCACGACGGGCGGGACCGGCACGACGGGCGGGACCGCGGACGGGGCCGGCGCCACCGGCGACGAGGGCACCCCCGGTGCCGAGCCAGAAGGCGGGAACTGACATGACGAAGCAGATCCGGAACCTGCTGATCATCTTCGTCATCCTGTCGGTGGTCGGCATCGGATACATCTCGTTCCGCTACGTCGGCGCCGACTCCCTCATCGGCCTGGGCCCGTACACGGTCAGGGTCGAGATGAAGGACTCCGGCGGCATCTTCCCGAAGGCGTCGGTGAGCTACCGCGGCGTCGAGATCGGCAAGGTCGGCGACATGCGGGTGACCCCCGGTGGCCTCGAGACCGAGCTGGAGATCGAGAACGACGCGCCCGAGGTGCCGGCGAACGCGATCGCCGTCATCGCCAACCGGTCCGCGGTCGGCGAGCAGTACGTCGACCTGCAGCCGACGCGCGACGGCGGGCCGTACTTCCAGGACGGCGACGTCATCCCGGTCGACCGGGTGCGCACGCCCACCCAGGTCGACGGCCTGCTCGCCAACCTGAACTCCCTGGCGACCTCGGTGCCCCTCCCGGAGCTGCGGACCACCGTCGACGAGCTCTACACGGCGTTCGACCGCACGGGTCCCGACCTGCAGCGCCTGCTCGACAGCTCCAACGCCCTGGTCGGCGACGCCATCCGCAACCTGCCGCAGACCCGGCAGCTGCTCGCCGACGGGCGGGTCGTGCTGAACACCCAGGCCTCGCTCGGGCCGCAGATCCTCTCGTTCAGCCGCGACCTCAACCTCTTCACCGCGCAGCTGAAGGCCGACGACCCGAACCTGCGCCGGCTCGTGCGCGCCGCGCCCCCGGCCGCCACGCAGCTCGAGGGCCTGCTGCGGGAGACGGGTCCCGACCTGTCGCGGGTCCTCGCGAACGTCCTGACGACGGTGCGGATCATCCAGCCGCGCCTCGCCGGGGTCGAGCAGCTGCTCGTCACCTACCCGGGCCTGTCCGCGGTGGCCCCGGCGGTGCTCCCCGGCGACGGCCGCGTGCACTTCGGCCTCGTCCTCAACGTCGCCGACCCGCCCTACTGCCGGGACGGCTACCTGCAGCCCAACGACGGCTGGCGACCGGCGACCGCGCTGGACTTCCCTCCGCTGGACACCCGGGCGTTCTGTGCTCAGGGAGGGGCCGTGAACCCCCGCGGCCTCCAGCACACCCCGGAGCTGGACGGCAGCAAGCGGCCGTACGGCGAGATCCTCGACCCGAACCAGTACTACTACGCCCCGGGCAACCCGCCCCCCGGCAACTTCGGCAACGTCACCCCGGTGCCCGCCACGCCGTTCACGCCCGGCCAGAAGCCGGCGCAGACCCCCGGTAGCAACCCCGGGTCGTCCGCGTCACGGGCCGGGTCGCAGAATGCAGACCAGACCACCGCGTTCTCCGGACTCTCGTCGTCTCCGGCCGATGTCCTGGCGGACTCCGGGCGCGGTGCCCCGCCCGTCGTCATCCCCGGCCTGGGGTAGCGCGACGGGGCGGGCTCCTACCCCGAGGAGTTGAGGACCCTGCCCTCCACCGACACGCTCGAGCCGTCCACGCGACGGGGCCGCCTGAAGGTCCCGTCGCAGCGGACGACGATCCGCATCCTGGCCGTCCTGGCTGTGCTCGCCTTCGCGGCGGCCGTCGCCGCCGGCGTCTACTGGTGGATCGGGTCCCACGGGACGACCGCCACGCAGGCCGCCGACCGCGACGTGGCCGTCGACGCCGCCGAGCAGATCGTCGTCAACATCAACACGGTGCGCCCGCAGACGATCGACGCCGACCTCCAGGCCGCGCAGTCGTCGCTGACCGACCCGATGCTCACCGAGTACCAGAAGGTCCGTCAGCAGTTCGCCGACAGCCTGAAGAAGGCCCAGGCGTCCGTCGTCGCCACGCCGGCGGGGGCCTCGCTCACCGCCTTCGACGACGACCGCGGGACGGCCTCCGCGATCGTCGCGATCAACGTGACCGCGTCGAGCTCCAACCAGCAGCCCACCCAGAAGCAGCAGCTGTTCCAGGTCGAGATGCAGCGCACCCCGGACGGCTGGAAGGCCTCGAAGGCCGCCCCGACCGCCGGTCAGAGCTGAGGAAGGGAACAGCCCCGTGCCACCCCGTAGCCGCACCACCCCGAGCACGTCCCCGGCGGGCCGCCGCCCCAAGGTCGCCGGTCTGCGCGACCCGCGCCGGACCGGCGCCGACGAGCCGACCCCGGTCCCCGCCGCCGACACCACCAAGCCGCGGGACACCGCGGCCGTCACGGACCCCGGCCGGACGGCCCCCGCCGGCCCGGTGGTCGACGCCCCGGCCGCCGGGACGCCGGTCACCCCGGCCGACGGTCCCGCCGCCGGTACGGCCCCGGCCGCCGCACCCGACGACGAGGTGGCCGCCGCCCCGGTACCCGCCGGCCCCGGTGATGACATCGAGGCCGACGGTCGCCCCACGGAGGAGCGTCCCGAGCCGAAGCGCCGGCCCACCCGGGCGATGACCCCGGCCGGCGCGTCCTCGCGCCGCGGCGGCACCGCGGTGCTCGACCGTCCGGGTCCGGCCCGTCCGGCCCCCGCGCCGGCCGCGTCGCGCCCGACGGAGCCGGGGGAGTCGCGCGGGGCGCGGGTCGCCGCCGCGGTGACCCGTCCCTTCGCCGCGCTCGGGGCGAACCCGAAGCGGCTGATCGCGGTGCTCGCCGTGGTGATCGTGGTGTGCCTCGCGCTCGCCACGCTGGCGTTCGTCGCCGCCCGCGGTGACCGGGCGGAGGGCCAGCCCTACGCCAACGCCGCCGTGGTCGACGTCGCGGGGACCGCCGAGGTCGTCGGGCAGACGCGCGGTGCCCTCGAGTCGATCCTGTCCTACGACTTCACCAAGCTCGACGACTCGGTGAACGCCGCGAAGACGCAGTCGACCGGGGAGTTCACGACGAACTACCTGCAGGTCTTCGACCAGACGATCCGCGGGCCGGCCACCGAGCAGAAGCTGCGCCAGACCGCGAGCGTGCTGAACATCGGCGTGCAGGACCTCACGACCGACCGGGCGAGCCTGATCGCCTTCGTGCAGTTCACGGCCGAGCGCACCACGAACAACCAGACCACCAACGCCCCCGGCCTCCTGTCGGTGCAGGTGGTCAGGCAGGACGGCCGCTGGAAGATCACGGAGCTCAAGCCGCTGTAGGCGCGGCGCGGGCCGGCACGACGACGGGCCCGGGAGAGACCCCACGATGGGGGTCCCTCCCGGGCCCGTTCGCACGAGGTACGGCTCTGACCTGCGGCGGGAGGTCGCGACGCGCCGCGATCGGCTGCGCGTCGGACTTGACTGCGGCGTGGTCACCGGTCACGCTGTTCCCAGCGCGAGACCCCCACGTCCGACCCCGCGGTCGGGCCCGGCCCTCACGGACCGGCCCCCGCAGGCGCGTCACGGAGGGGGGTGTTCGACACGTGCGTCCAGCCATGGCTAGACTGTCGGATCGCGCTGCCTTCACGTGTCCCCACGTCACCCGTGGGCACCCCGCAGGCCGCGCGAGTCGGCCGCCCGGGGCACTGCGCTGCGTCTCGAGCGGACGAGCTACTGACAGCGTCAGACAGCGTTGTTCCGGAAGGACGCATCTTGGCAGTTACCCGCGCCACCAGGTCCTCGAATCACCACGCGTCGTTCCCCGGAGCTCCCCTCCGGGTCTCCTTCGCCAAGCTCGACCAGCCGCTGGAGGTCCCTGACCTCCTCGACCTGCAGACCAAGTCCTTCGAGTGGCTGGTCGGCAGCGAGGAGTGGTTCGAGCGCCGCGTGGAAGCGGGCGAGGACACCCCGATCGGTGGTCTGGAGGAGGTCCTCGCGGAGATCTCTCCGATCGAGGACTTCTCCGGTTCGATGTCGCTGTCCTTCTCCGACCCTCGCTTCGACGAGGTGAAGGCCTCCGTCGAGGAGTGCAAGGACAAGGACATGACCTACTCGGCCCCGCTCTTCGTGACGGCCGAGTTCACGAACAACACGACCGGTGAGATCAAGTCCCAGACGGTCTTCATGGGCGACTTCCCCGTGATGACCGACAAGGGCACGTTCATCATCAACGGCACGGAGCGCGTCGTCGTCTCGCAGCTCGTGCGCTCGCCCGGCGTGTACTTCGACCGCACCGTCGACAAGACGACGGACAAGGACGTCTTCAGCGTCAAGATCATCCCGAGCCGCGGGGCGTGGCTCGAGTTCGACGTCGACAAGCGCGACACGGTCGGTGTGCGCATCGACCGCAAGCGCCGGCAGCCGGTCACCGTGCTGCTGAAGGCCCTCGGGTGGACCACCGAGCAGATCCAGGAGAAGTTCTCCTTCTCCGAGACGCTGCTCGCCACCCTCGAGAAGGACGCCACGGCCGGCCAGGACGAGGCGCTGCTCGACATCTACCGCAAGCTGCGTCCCGGCGAGCCGCCGACGCGCGAGTCGGCGCAGACGCTCCTGGAGAACCTGTTCTTCAAGGACAAGCGCTACGACCTCGCGAAGGTCGGTCGGTACAAGGTCAACAAGAAGCTGGGCGTCGGCGTCGAGCCGTCGACCGGCACGCTGACCGAGGACGACATCATCCAGACGATCTCCTACCTCGTGCGCCTGCACGCGGGGGAGACCGAGGTGGCGGCCGAGAACGGCGACACGATCCCGGTCGAGACCGACGACATCGACCACTTCGGCAACCGGCGCCTGCGCACGGTCGGCGAGCTCATCCAGAACCAGATCCGGGTGGGTCTCTCCCGCATGGAGCGCGTCGTGCGCGAGCGCATGACGACCCAGGACGTCGAGGCGATCACGCCGCAGACCCTGATCAACATCCGTCCCGTCGTGGCGGCGATCAAGGAGTTCTTCGGCACCTCGCAGCTCTCGCAGTTCATGGACCAGACCAACCCGCTCGCGGGCCTGACGCACAAGCGCCGGCTGTCCGCGCTCGGCCCGGGTGGTCTGTCCCGTGAGCGTGCGGGCATGGAGGTCCGGGACGTCCACCCGTCGCACTACGGCCGCATGTGCCCGATCGAGACCCCGGAGGGCCCGAACATCGGCCTGATCGGGTCGCTGTCGAGCTTCGCGCGGGTCAACCCGTTCGGCTTCATCGAGACGCCGTACCGGAAGGTCGTCGACGGGGTCGTCATCGACCAGATCGACTACCTGACCGCCGACGAGGAGGACCGCTTCGTCGTCGCGCAGGCCAACGCGCCGCTCGACGAGGACGGCCGCTTCCTCGACGACCGCATCCTGGTCCGCCGCAAGGGTGGCGACGTCGACCTCATCGCGCCGACGCGGGTCGACTACATGGACGTCTCGCCGCGCCAGATGGTGTCGGTCGCGACGGCCATGATCCCGTTCCTCGAGCACGACGACGCCAACCGCGCCCTCATGGGCGCGAACATGCAGCGTCAGTCGGTGCCGCTGCTGCGTTCCGAGTCGCCGCTGGTCGGCACCGGGATGGAGCTGCGCGCCGCGGTCGACGCGGGCGACGTCATCGCCGCGGACCGTCCGGGTGTGGTCGAGGAGCTGTGCGCCGACTACATCACGATCATGGACGACGACGGCCAGCGGACGACGCACCGGCTGCACAAGTTCACGCGCTCCAACCAGGGCACGTGCATCAACCAGAAGCCGATCGTCTCCGAGGGCGACCGCGTCGAGGCCCGTCAGGTCCTCGCCGACGGGCCGTGCACCGAGGACGGTGAGATGGCCCTGGGCAAGAACCTGCTCGTGGCGATCATGCCGTGGGAGGGGCACAACTACGAGGACGCGATCATCCTGTCGCAGCGTCTCGTCCAGGACGACGTCCTGACCTCGATCCACATCGAGGAGCACGAGATCGACGCGCGCGACACGAAGCTCGGCGCCGAGGAGATCACCCGGGACATCCCGAACGTCTCCGAGGAGGTCCTCGCCGACCTCGACGAGCGCGGCATCATCCGCATCGGCGCCGAGGTGGCCGACGGCGACATCCTGGTCGGGAAGGTCACGCCCAAGGGCGAGACCGAGCTGACCCCGGAGGAGCGCCTGCTCCGCGCGATCTTCGGTGAGAAGGCGCGCGAGGTGCGCGACACCTCGCTCAAGGTCCCGCACGGCGAGACCGGCAAGGTCATCGGCATCCGCGTGTTCTCGCGCGACGACGACGACGAGCTGCCGCCCGGGGTCAACGAGCTGGTCCGCGTCTACGTGGCCCAGAAGCGCAAGATCTCCGAGGGCGACAAGCTCGCCGGCCGTCACGGCAACAAGGGCGTCATCGGCAAGATCCTGCCGGTCGAGGACATGCCGTTCCTCGCCGACGGGACCCCCGTCGACATCGTCCTGAACACCCACGGTGTGCCGCGACGCATGAACATCGGCCAGGTCCTCGAGACCCACCTCGGGTGGATCGCGAAGAGCGGCTGGGACGTCGACGCGGACAACACCGCCGAGTGGGCCGTGAACATGCCCGACGACATGCGCCGGGTCGAGCCCGACACGAACACCGCCACCCCGGTGTTCGACGGTGCCCGCCAGACCGAGATCTCGGGCCTGCTCAGCTCCACGCTGCCGAACCGTGACGGCGTGCGGCTGGTCGGTCCGGACGGCAAGGCGCAGATCTTCGACGGACGTACCGGTGAGCCCTACCCGCACCAGATCGCGGTCGGCTACATGTACATCCTCAAGCTGCTCCACCTCGTGGACGACAAGATCCACGCCCGGTCGACCGGCCCGTACTCGATGATCACCCAGCAGCCGCTGGGTGGTAAGGCGCAGTTCGGTGGTCAGCGCTTCGGTGAGATGGAGTGCTGGGCGATGCAGGCCTACGGCGCGGCGTACACGCTGCAGGAGCTGCTGACGATCAAGTCCGACGACGTGCTCGGCCGCGTCAAGGTCTACGAGGCGATCGTCAAGGGCGAGAACATCCCGGAGCCCGGTATCCCGGAGTCCTTCAAGGTGCTCCTCAAGGAGCTCCAGTCGCTCTGCCTCAACGTGGAGGTGCTGTCCTCGGACGGTGCCGCCATCGAGATGCGCGACGGCGACGACGAGGACCTCGAGCGTGCCGCGGCCAACCTCGGCATCAACCTCTCGCGCAACGAGTCGCCCTCCGTGGACGACGTCGTCAACTGACGCCTCGCTGCGTCGCCCGGGCCGGCCACACCGGTCGGCCCGGGCGACGCACGCGGACCCTCTAGAAAACAGCTCACCCATCCAGGGGAGAACCTTTGCTCGACGTCAACTTCTTCGACGAGCTCCGGATCGGTCTGGCTACGGCCGACGACATCCGGCAGTGGTCCTTCGGCGAGGTCAAGAAGCCCGAGACCATCAACTACCGCACGCTCAAGCCCGAGAAGGACGGACTCTTCTGCGAGAAGATCTTCGGTCCGACCCGGGACTGGGAGTGCTACTGCGGCAAGTACAAGCGCGTCCGCTTCAAGGGCATCATCTGTGAGCGCTGCGGCGTCGAGGTGACCCGCGCCAAGGTGCGTCGTGAGCGGATGGGCCACATCGAGCTGGCCGCACCCGTCACGCACATCTGGTACTTCAAGGGCGTCCCGTCGCGGTTGGGCTACCTGCTCGACCTCGCGCCGAAGGACCTCGAGAAGATCATCTACTTCGCGGCCTACGTCATCACCGACGTGAACGCGGACCAGCGGCACAACGACCTCTCGACCCTCGAGAACGAGATCGCCGGGGAGCGCAAGCGCCTCGAGTCGCAGCGCGACAACGACCTCGAGGCGCGGGCGCAGAAGCTCGAGACCGACATCGCCGAGCTCGAGGCCGAGGGCGCCAAGTCCGACGTGCGCCGCAAGGTCAAGGAGGGCGGCGAGCGCGAGATGCGTCAGCTGCGCGACCGCGCGCAGCGCGAGCTCGACCGCCTCCAGGAGGTGTGGGACACCTTCGCCAAGCTCGACCGCGGGCAGCTCATCCAGGACGAGTCGCTCTACCGCGAGCTCTACGACCGCTACGCGGACTACTTCACCGGTGCCATGGGTGCCGAGGCGATCCAGAAGCTCCTGGACACCTTCGACATCGACGCCGAGGCGGAGAACCTCCGCGAGACCATCCGCTCGGGCAAGGGGCAGCGCAAGCTGCGCGCGCTCAAGCGGCTCAAGGTCGTGGCCGCGTTCCAGGCGACGGGCAACCGTCCCGGCGGCATGGTGCTCGACTGCGTGCCGGTGATCCCGCCGGACCTGCGCCCGATGGTGCAGCTCGACGGTGGCCGCTTCGCCACCTCGGACCTCAACGACCTGTACCGCCGGGTCATCAACCGCAACAACCGCCTCAAGCGACTGATCGACCTCGGCGCGCCCGAGATCATCGTCAACAACGAGAAGCGGATGCTGCAGGAGGCCGTCGACGCGCTGTTCGACAACGGTCGCCGCGGCCGGCCGGTGACCGGGCCGGGCAACCGCCCGCTCAAGTCGCTGTCCGACCTGCTCAAGGGCAAGCAGGGCCGCTTCCGGCAGAACCTGCTCGGCAAGCGCGTCGACTACTCGGGCCGCTCGGTCATCGTGGTCGGCCCGCAGCTCAAGCTGCACCAGTGCGGCCTGCCCAAGCAGATGGCGCTCGAGCTGTTCAAGCCGTTCGTCATGAAGCGCCTGGTCGACCTCAACCACGCCCAGAACATCAAGTCCGCGAAGCGGATGGTCGAGCGTCAGCGCGGCCAGGTCTGGGACGTGCTCGAGGAGGTCATCAACGAGCACCCGGTCATGCTGAACCGGGCGCCCACGCTGCACCGCCTCGGCATCCAGGCCTTCGAGCCGCAGCTGGTCGAGGGCAAGGCCATCCAGCTGCACCCGCTGGTGTGCGAGGCGTTCAACGCCGACTTCGACGGTGACCAGATGGCGGTCCACCTGCCGCTGTCGGCCGAGGCGCAGGCCGAGGCCCGCATCCTCATGCTGTCGGCCAACAACATCCTGTCGCCGGCGTCGGGCAAGCCGCTCGCCATGCCGCGTCTGGACATGGTCACGGGGCTCTACTACCTGACGACCAAGCGTCCGGGCGCCGAGGGCGAGGGGCGGGCGTTCTCGTCCCCGGCCGAGGCGATCATGGCCTACGACCTGGGGACCCTCCACCTGCAGGCGCCCTGCCGCATCCGCCTGACCGCGGACGTCGTGCCGGGGCCGGGGATGGTCGGCGAGGACCACGAGCCCGGCACGCCCTGGCTCGCGGACACCACGCTGGGCCGGGTGCTCTTCAACGAGCTCCTGCCGGAGGACTACCCCTTCGTCGACGACCTGCTGCCCAAGAAGCGGCAGGCGGCGATCATCAACGACCTCGCCGAGCGGTACTCGATGACCGAGGTCGCCATGACGCTGGACCGGCTGAAGGACGCCGGCTTCCACTGGGCCACGCGCTCGGGCGTCACGGTCGCCATGGACGACGTCGTCGTGCCCGCCAACAAGGCCCAGATCCTCGAGGGCTACGAGGAGCGGGCCGAGCAGGTCAACAAGCGCTACCAGCGCGGTGCGCTCTCCTACCAGGAGCGCAACGACGAGATGGTGCGCATCTGGGGCCAGGCCACCGAGGAGGTGGCGAAGGCGATGGAGGACCAGTTCCCCGAGGACAACTCCATCCGCCGCATCGTCGAGTCGGGCGCGGCCGGCAACATGACCCAGATCCGCCAGCTGGCGGGCATCAAGGGTCTGGTCGCGAACCCGAAGGGCGAGTTCATCCCGCGCCCGATCAAGGCGAACTACCGCGAGGGCCTGACGGTCGTCGAGTACTTCATCTCGACCCACGGCACGCGCAAGGGTCTGGCCGACACCGCGCTCCGCACGGCGGACTCGGGCTACCTGACCCGTCGTCTGGTCGACGTCTCGCAGGACGTCATCGTCCGCGAGGTCGACTGCGGGACCGAGCGTGGCGTGCCGATGCCGATCGCGGAGCGCGTCGGGGACACCCTGCAGCGCGACGTGCACGTCGACACCAGCGTCTACACCCGTACCGCGGCGTCCGACGTCACCGACGCGAGCGGTGAGGTCGTCCTCGCCAAGGGCGGCGACATCGGCCAGCAGGCGATCGACTCGCTCATCGCCCACGGCATCGACAAGGTGCGTGTCCGCAGCGTCCTGACCTGCGACTCGGCCCAGGGTGTCTGCGCGATGTGCTACGGCCGCTCGCTCGCGACCGGCCAGCTCGTCGACGTCGGCGAGGCGGTCGGCATCGTCGCCGCGCAGTCGATCGGTGAGCCCGGCACCCAGCTGACCATGCGTACCTTCAAGCAGGGTGGCGTGGCCGGCGAGGACATCACGACCGGTCTGCCGCGTGTGCAGGAGGTCTTCGAGGCCCGCGTGCCGAAGGGCAAGGCGCCGATCGCCGACGTCGACGGCCGGGTGCAGCTCGAGGACGGCGAGAAGTTCTGGAAGATCACCCTGATCCCGGACGACGGGTCGGAGGAGGTCGTCTACGACAAGCTGTCCAAGCGGCAGCGGCTCGCCACCCTCACCGTGGACGGCACCGAGCGTCCGCTGCAGGACGGCGACCACGTCGACGTCGGGCAGCAGCTGCTCGAGGGCACCGCGGACCCGCACGAGATCCTGCGCGTCATGGGCCCGCGCGAGGTGCAGCTGCACCTCGTCGACGAGGTCCAGAAGGTGTACCGCTCGCAGGGTGTGTCGATCCACGACAAGCACATCGAGGTCATCGTCCGGCAGATGCTGCGCCGGGTGACGATCATCGACTCGGGCGCGACGGAGTTCCTGCCCGGCGGTGTCGTCGACCGTGCCGAGTTCGAGGGCCAGAACCGCAAGGTCGTCGCCGAGGGCGGCGACCCGGCGGCGGGGCGTCCGGTGCTCATGGGCATCACGAAGGCCTCGCTGGCCACCGAGTCGTGGCTGTCGGCCGCGTCGTTCCAGGAGACGACGCGGATCCTGACCAACGCCGCGATCGAGGGGAAGTCCGACAGCCTCGTGGGGCTGAAGGAGAACGTCATCATCGGCAAGCTCATCCCGGCCGGCACCGGCATCAACCGGTACCGGAACATCCAGGTGCAGCCCACCGAGGAGGCGCGCGCCGCGGCGTACGCGCTGCCGAGCTACGACGACGGGTACTACTCGCCCGACGTCTTCGGCGGCGGCAGCGGCGTGGCCGTCCCGCTCGACGACTACGACTTCGGTCAGTACCGCTGACGGAGCGCACCCCGCACGACCCACGCCCCCGTCCGGCACCGCCGGGCGGGGGCGTCCTGCTGTCCGGGGACGGTCGGGTCCGGGGAATGCCGACCGGCGGGCCGGCGTTGTGGCTGCTCGAGGCGCCGTTGGTGTAGTCTGCGGCGAGCCCGTTCGGAGTCGCGTGTACGGCGACCCGATATGGAGATCCACCGTCGGTCTTCGAGGGCACGCAGGGTCCGTCGAGGGCGCCCCGGTTCCACCGGGAGGACGCGGATCCGGACCCACCTGCGAACCCGCGTGTCAACGCCGGGTATCGTCGTACCCGGTGCCCGACGCGATCGGGTCGTTGCGCTGCGCCCGGTCCGGGCGTCGCCGACGACGACCGGGTGCGCCGGCGGTGTCGAGTGTGAGGGCCGTGGACGCTCTCAGCGACACGCCCGACCCCGCGACCGGGGTCCGACACCGACGAGACAGCGAAGCAGGACACGAGCCAGAGGAACGAATGCCCACCATCCAGCAGTTGGTCCGCCGGGGCCGCGAGGACAAGGTCGAGAAGACCAAGACCGCGGCCCTCAAGGGCAGCCCGCAGCGACGCGGTGTCTGCACCCGCGTCTACACGACCACCCCGAAGAAGCCGAACTCCGCGCTCCGCAAGGTCGCGCGCGTGCGCCTCTCGAACCAGATCGAGGTCACCGCGTACATCCCCGGCGAGGGCCACAACCTGCAGGAGCACTCGATCGTGCTCGTGCGCGGCGGTCGTGTGAAGGACCTGCCGGGCGTTCGCTACAAGATCATCCGCGGTGCGCTGGACACGCAGGCGGTCAAGAACCGCAAGCAGGCCCGCAGCCGCTACGGGACGAAGAAGGACAAGGGCTGACATGCCGCGCAAGGGACCCGCTCCGAAGCGTCCGCTGGTGTCCGACCCCGTGTACGGGGCCCCGCTGGTGACGCAGCTGGTGAACAAGGTGCTCGTCGACGGCAAGCGGTCGCTCGCCGAGCGCATCGTGTACGGCGCCCTCGAGGGCTGCCGCGAGCGCAACGGCGCCGACCCGGTCGTCACGCTGAAGCGGGCGCTGGACAACGTGAAGCCGGCCCTCGAGGTCCGCAGCCGCCGCGTCGGTGGCGCGACCTACCAGGTGCCGATCGAGGTGCGCGCCGGTCGTTCGACCACGCTCGGCCTGCGCTGGCTGATCACCTACGCGCGCGCGCGCCGGGAGAAGACGATGGTCGAGCGGCTCACCAACGAGCTCCTCGACGCCTCGAACGGTCTCGGTGCCGCGGTCAAGCGCCGCGAGGACACCCACAAGATGGCCGAGTCGAACAAGGCCTTCGCGCACTACCGCTGGTGACGCGGGCCGGCCCCCGGTGAGAACCGTCGGGGGCCGCCCGATGTCGCGCAGGTCCGCCGCGCCAGACCCGCGGCGACGATCCGACAAGGAAGAGGAATTCCGTGGCACGCGACGTGCTGACCGACCTGGGCAAGGTCCGCAACATCGGGATCATGGCCCACATCGACGCGGGCAAGACCACCACGACCGAGCGCATCCTGTACTACACCGGCATCAACTACAAGATCGGTGAGGTCCACGACGGCGCGGCCACGATGGACTGGATGGAGGAGGAGCAGAAGCGCGGCATCACGATCACGTCGGCCGCGACGACGACCTTCTGGAAAGACCACCAGATCAACATCATCGACACCCCCGGCCACGTCGACTTCACGATCGAGGTCGAGCGCAACCTGCGCGTCCTCGACGGTGCGGTCGCCGTGTTCGACGGCAAGGAGGGTGTCGAGCCCCAGTCGGAGACGGTGTGGCGCCAGGCCGACACCTACGACGTCCCGCGCATCTGCTTCGTCAACAAGATGGACAAGCTCGGCGCGGACTTCTACTTCACCGTGCAGACCATCAAGGACCGGCTGCACGCGAAGCCGCTCGTCCTGCAGCTGCCGATGGGGGTCGAGTCCGACTTCTACGGCGTGATCGACCTGGTCCGCATGCGCGCCCTCACCTGGCGCGGTGAGGTCTCCAAGGGCGAGGACTACACGGTCGAGGAGATCCCGGCCGAGTACGCCGAGAAGGCGGCCGAGTACCGCGAGGCCCTCATGGAGGCCATCGCCGAGAACGACGAGTCGCTCATGGAGCGCTACTTCGCCGGCGAGGAGATCTCCGTCGAGGACATCGAGCACGGCATCCGCGCCGTGACGGTGACCAGCGAGTACAACCCGGTGCTCTGCGGGACGGCGTACAAGAACAAGGGCGTGCAGCCCATGCTCGACGCCGTCATCGCCTACCTGCCGGCGCCGGTCGACGTGAAGCCGGTCGAGGGGACGCTGCTCGACGGCGAGACCCCGGTCGTGCGCCACGCGACGACCGAGGAGCCCTTCGCGGCGCTCGCGTTCAAGATCATGAGCCACCCGTTCTACGGGAAGCTCACCTACATCCGCGTCTACTCGGGCAAGATCGCCTCGGGCGCGCAGATGATCAACTCGACGAAGGACCGCAAGGAGCGCATCGGGAAGGTCTTCCAGATGCACTCCAACAAGGAGAACCCGGTCGACGAGGCCATGGCCGGGCACATCTACGCGGTCGTCGGGCTCAAGGACACCACGACGGGTGACACGCTCTGCGACCCGCAGAACCCGGTCATCCTCGAGTCGATGGTGTTCCCGACCCCGGTCATCGAGGTCGCGATCGAGCCGAAGTCGAAGGCCGACCAGGAGAAGCTCTCCACCGCCATCCAGCGGCTCACCGACGAGGACCCGACCTTCCAGGTCGCCCGCGACGAGGAGACCGGCCAGACCATCATCAAGGGGATGGGCGAGCTCCACCTCGAGGTGCTGGTCAACCGGATGAAGTCCGACTTCAAGGTCGAGGCCAACATCGGCAAGCCGCAGGTGGCCTACCGGGAGACCATCCGCCGCCCGGTGGAGAAGTACGAGTACACGCACAAGAAGCAGACCGGCGGCTCCGGCCAGTTCGCGCGCGTCATCATCGCGCTCGAGCCGATGGAGAAGTCCGAGGACGGCGCGCTCTACGAGTTCGTCAACAAGGTCACCGGTGGTCGCGTCCCGCGCGAGTACATCCCGTCGGTCGACGCCGGCGCCCAGGACGCCATGCAGTACGGCGTGCTGGCCGGCTACCCGATGACGGGCCTGCGCCTGACGCTGCTCGACGGTCAGTACCACGAGGTCGACTCGTCGGAGATGGCGTTCAAGGTCGCCGGCTCGATGGCGCTCAAGGAGGCGGCCCGCAAGGCGGACCCGGCCATCCTCGAGCCCCTGATGGCCGTCGAGGTGTCGACGCCCGAGGACTACATGGGCGACGTCATCGGCGACCTGAACTCCCGCCGTGGCCAGATCCAGGCCATGGAGGAGCGCAGCGGCAACCGGATCGTCAAGGCCGTGGTGCCGCTCTCGGAGATGTTCGGCTACGTCGGTGACCTGCGGTCGAAGACCCAGGGCCGGGCGAACTACTCCATGCAGTTCGACTCGTACGGCGAGGTCCCGGCCAGCGTGGCCAAGGAGATCATCGCCAAGGCGACCGGCGAGTGACCCCGGCCGTGGCCCGTCGTCCCGGACCGGGACGACGGGGCGCGGTGAGGCGGGGGATCCGTCCCCGTTAGCCTCGTGGAGTCACCTCGGGTCCTCCGCCCGGCGTCAGCCCACCCAGAGGACCGCACGACCGACGTACCGCCGAGCCCGGCGACGACAGACCCAGAAAGTCCAGGAGGACGAGAGCAGTGGCGAAGGCCAAGTTCGAGCGGACCAAGCCGCACGTCAACATCGGCACCATCGGTCACATCGACCACGGCAAGACGACGCTGACGGCCGCGATCACCAAGGTCCTGCACGACAAGTACCCGGACCTCAACCAGGCGTCCGCGTTCGACCAGATCGACAAGGCGCCGGAAGAGCGTCAGCGCGGCATCACGATCTCGATCGCGCACGTCGAGTACCAGACCGAGAACCGGCACTACGCGCACGTCGACTGCCCCGGGCACGCCGACTACGTGAAGAACATGATCACCGGTGCCGCGCAGATGGACGGCGCGATCCTCGTGGTCGCCGCCACCGACGGCCCCATGCCGCAGACCCGCGAGCACGTGCTGCTCGCGCGCCAGGTCGGCGTGCCCTACATCGTCGTGGCGCTGAACAAGGCCGACATGGTCGACGACGAGGAGATCATGGAGCTCGTCGAGATGGAGGTCCGTGAGCTGCTCAGCTCGCAGGACTTCCCCGGCGACGACCTCCCCGTGGTCCGCGTCTCGGCCCTGAAGGCCCTCGAGGGCGACGCCGAGTGGGCCGACGCCATCGTCAGCCTGATGAACGCCGTCGACGAGGCCATCCCCTCGCCGGAGCGCGACACCGAGAAGCCGTTCCTCATGCCCGTCGAGGACGTCTTCACGATCACCGGCCGCGGCACCGTCGTCACCGGTCGCGTCGAGCGCGGCATCGTCAAGGTGAACGAGGAGGTGGAGATCGTCGGCATCAAGGCCAAGTCGACGAAGACCACCGCCACCGGCATCGAGATGTTCCGCAAGCTCCTCGACGAGGGGCGCGCCGGCGACAACGTCGGCCTGCTCGTCCGCGGCATCAAGCGCGAGGACGTCGAGCGCGGCATGGTCATCTGCAAGCCGGGCTCGATCACCCCGCACACCGAGTTCGACGGCCAGGTCTACATCCTGGGCAAGGACGAGGGCGGCCGGCACACGCCGTTCTTCAACAACTACCGCCCGCAGTTCTACTTCCGGACCACGGACGTCACCGGTGTCGTGACGCTGCCGGAGGGCACCGAGATGGTCATGCCCGGTGACAACACCGAGATGTCCGTCCAGCTGATCCAGCCCATCGCCATGGAGGAGGGCCTCCAGTTCGCCATCCGCGAGGGTGGCCGGACCGTGGGCGCGGGCCAGGTCACGAAGATCCACAAGTAGGACCCTCACCCCGGTGTCGGGGCGCCCACGGGCGCGTGCGACACTGGTGGGGTTGCTTGCCCGGGCGGTCGGCTCAATCGGTATCGAGCCGACCGCCCCGGCGTGAGCGGGGTCCGTCGAGGACCCGGGCACGAACCGGACGTCACCCCAGGGCGTCGTCCACCGTGCCGTGCGAGCCCCGGGAGGGGCGACCGCGGGACGGACACACCATGAACAGCGAGGGTCAGCGCACAGCGAGGGCCTGAGGCCGCGGAGCGACGAGCGTCCGGGGCGCACCGGCCGGAGGCGTCGACACGCCCGACCGCGTGGACCGGAGGTCCGCGGGGTCGCCGCGCGGGACGACCGCCGCGGGGCCGGTGCGGCATCGTTCGAGGACGAGAAGAGGAACGGCAAGCCACCATGGCGGGACAGAAGATCCGCATCAGGCTCAAGGCCTACGACCACGAGGCCATCGATGCGTCGGCTCGCAAGATCGTCGAGACCGTGACGCGCACCGGTGCCTCCGTCGTCGGCCCGGTGCCGCTGCCGACGGAGAAGAACGTGTACTGCGTCATCCGCTCGCCGCACAAGTACAAGGACTCGCGCGAGCACTTCGAGATGCGCACGCACAAGCGACTGATCGACATCGTCGACCCGACGCCCAAGACGGTGGACGCGCTCATGCGCATCGACCTGCCGGCCAGCGTCGACGTCAACATCCAGTGAGGCCCGGCATGTCTGCAGATCCTCTCCGCAGCAACGAGCGGCGCCTGAGCGGCGTGCTCGGCACCAAGGTCGGCATGACCCAGGTGTTCGACGAGGCGAACCGCGTCGTCCCCGTCACCGTCGTGAAGGCGGGCCCCTGCGTCGTCACGCAGGTGCGGACCCCTTCCGTGGACGGCTACAACGCGGTCCAGATCGCCTTCGGCGCCATCGACCCCCGCAAGGTGAACAAGCCGGAGGCCGGCCACTTCGCCAAGGCAGGCGTGACGCCCCGGCGCCACCTCGTCGAGCTCCGCACCTCGGACGCCTCGTCCTACGAGGTCGGCCAGGAGGTCACCGCCGAGGTGTTCTCCGCCGGTGCCGTCATCGACGTCACGGCGAACAGCAAGGGCAAGGGCACCGCGGGTGTCATGAAGCGCCACGGCTTCCACGGCCTCGGCGCCAGCCACGGCACCCAGCGCAAGCACCGCTCGCCCGGCTCCATCGGTGGCTGCGCCACCCCGGCCCGTGTCTTCAAGGGCACGCGCATGGCCGGCCGGATGGGCAACGTCAAGACCACGACGCAGAACCTGACCGTCCACGGCGTGGACGCCGACGCGGGCCTGCTGCTGATCCGCGGCGCCGTCCCCGGCCCGCGCGGCGGCCTGGTCCTCGTCACCTCTGCTGCCAAGAAGGGCGGTGACCAGCAGTGACGACGCCTGACGGCCACACCCCGGGCGTGAGCGACACCGAGGGCCCCGACGCGGGCGAGTCGGTCGACGCCGGCACCTCGTCGGCGACCGAGGCCGCGACCTCGACGCTGGCGGTCGCCCGCCGCCGCGGGTTCTCCGCCGGCGACGCCCGCCGCTCCGCGCGCCGCGAGGCGCAGCTGAGCGCCGCGACCGGCGAGACCCGCACGGTCACCGTCCACACGCCCACGGGCGGCACGGACGGCACCGCGGAGCTCCCCGGCGACCTCTTCGACGCGCCCGCGAACACCGCGCTGATGCACCAGGTGGTCACCGCGCAGCTCGCCGCGGCCCGCCAGGGCACGCACGACACGAAGACCCGCGGCGAGGTCCGGGGCGGCGGCAAGAAGCCGTACCGCCAGAAGGGCACCGGCCGCGCCCGCCAGGGTTCGACCCGCGCCCCACAGTTCACCGGCGGTGGCACCGTGCACGGGCCGACGCCGCGGGACTACTCGCAGCGGACCCCGAAGAAGATGAAGGCCGCCGCCCTCCGGGGTGCGCTGTCCGACCGGGCCCGCCACGAGCGGATCCACGTCTTCTCCGCGCTCGTCGACGGCGCCACGCCCTCGACCAAGGGCGCCCGGACGGCCCTCGCCGGCGTCATCACGGCGGACCGGGAGCACCGCACGGTGCTGGCGGTCGTGGCCCGGGAGGACGAGGCCGGTCGCCGCAGCGTCGCGAACCTGCCGGCCGTGCACCTGCTGACGCCGGACCAGCTGAACACCTACGACGTGCTCCGCGCGGACGACGTGGTCTTCACGTCGGCGGCGCTGGACGCGTTCGTGAGCGCCCGCACCGCGCGCGCCGAGGAGGTCGACCAGTGATCGCGGACCCGCGCGACATCATCATCGCGCCGGTGATCTCGGAGAAGAGCTACGGCCTTCTCGAGGAGCGCCAGTACACGTTCCTGGTGCGCCCGGACGCGAACAAGACCCAGATCAAGATCGCCGTGCAGGAGATCTTCGACGTGACGGTGGCGAGCGTGAACACGCTCAACCGTGAGGGGAAGCGCAAGCGTTCCTGCACCGGCTACGGCAAGCGCAAGGACACCAAGCGCGCCGTCGTCACCGTGACGCCCGAGAGCCGGACGATCGACGTCTTCGGCGGGCCCGGGGCCTAGGGGAGTCAGCAACCATGGGAATTCGCAGGTACAAGCCGACGACCGCCGGGCGGCGTGGCGCGAGCGTCTCGGACTTCGCCGAGATCACGCGTGACCACCCGGAGAAGTCGCTCATCCGCCCGCTGCACAACAAGGGCGGCCGCAACGCCACCGGCCGGATCACCACCCGGCACCAGGGTGGCGGCCACAAGCGGGCCTACCGGCTGATCGACTTCCGCCGCAACGACAAGGACGGCGTGCCGGCCAAGGTCGCGCACATCGAGTACGACCCGAACCGCAGCGCCCGCATCGCCCTGCTGCACTACGCCGACGGCGAGAAGCGCTACATCATCGCGCCGGAGCGTCTCGGCCAGGGTGACGCGGTGGAGAGCGGCGTCCGCGCCGACATCAAGCCGGGCAACAACCTCCCGCTGCGCAACATCCCGACCGGCACCGTGGTGCACGCGATCGAGCTCCGCCCCGGTGGCGGCGCCAAGATCGCGCGCTCCGCCGGCGCCCGGGTGCAGCTGGTGGCCAAGGACGGGCCGTACGCCCAGCTCCGGATGCCGTCCGGCGAGATCCGCAACGTCGACGTGCGCTGCCGCGCGACGATCGGCGAGGTCGGCAACTCCGACCACTCGAACATCAACTGGGGCAAGGCGGGCCGCAACCGCTGGCGCGGCAAGCGCCCGACGGTGCGCGGTGTCGCGATGAACCCCGTCGACCACCCGCACGGTGGTGGTGAGGGCAAGACGTCCGGTGGCCGCCACCCGGTGAACCCGGCGGGTACCCCGGAGGGCCGCACCCGCGGCCGCAAGGAGAGCGACCGCATGATCGTGCGCCGCCGGCGTACCGGCAAGAACAAGAAGCGATAGAGCAGGAGGGAGACAGCGATGCCACGCAGTGTCAAGAAGGGGCCGTTCGTCGACGACCACCTGCTCAAGAAGATCGACGCGCTGAACGACTCGAACCGCAAGTCGGTCATCAAGACCTGGTCGCGCCGCTCGACGATCATCCCGGACATGCTCGGCCACACGCTGGCCGTGCACGACGGGCGCAAGCACGTCCCGGTCTTCGTCTCGGAGGCCATGGTCGGGCACAAGCTCGGCGAGTTCGCCCCGACCCGCACGTTCCGCGGGCACGTCAAGGAGGACCGTCGGTCGCGTCGCCGCTAGGCACGCACCCGCCGGTCACGACCCGCGAAACCAGGAAGGTAGACGAACGATGTCTGCACCAGCCGACACCGGCACGACGCCCCGGAGCGCCGTGGCTCGGGCGCGCTACGTGCGCATGTCGCCGATGAAGGTCCGCCGTGTCGTGGACCTGGTCCGCGGCATGCCCGTGGACCGGGCCGCCTCGGTGCTGCAGTTCGCCGAGCAGGCCGCCGCCAAGCCGGTGGCCAAGCTCGTGGCGAGCGCGGTGGCCAACGCCGAGAACAACTTCGCGCTGGACCCCGCCACGCTCGTGATCTCGACGATCACCGTGGACGAGGGCCCGACCATGAAGCGGTTCCAGCCCCGGGCGCAGGGGCGTGCGTACCGCATCCGCAAGCGCACCAGCCACATCACCGTCGAGGTCACCTCGGTGACCGAGGCGGACAAGGGTGGTCGCCGGCGCTCGAAGGGAAGGACCCGCTGATGGGTCAGAAGATCAACCCGCACGGGTTCCGTCTGGGCATCACCACGGACTGGAAGTCCCGGTGGTACGCCGACAAGCAGTACGCCGACTACGTGGCCGAGGACGTCAAGATCCGCCGCATGCTCTCCAAGGGCATGGAGCGGGCCGGCATCTCCAAGGTCGAGATCGAGCGCACCCGGGACCGGGTCCGCGTCGACATCCACACCGCCCGTCCGGGCATCGTCATCGGCCGCCGCGGCGCCGAGGCGGACCGGCTGCGCGGCAACCTCGAGAAGCTGACCGGCAAGCAGGTCCAGCTGAACATCCTCGAGGTCAAGGGCGCGGAGGCGGACGCGCAGCTCGTGGCGCAGGGCGTCGCCGAGCAGCTGTCCAACCGCGTCTCGTTCCGCCGCGCGATGCGCAAGGCCATGCAGTCGGCCATGCGTTCGCCGGGCGTCAAGGGCATCCGGGTGCAGTGCTCCGGCCGACTCGGCGGTGCCGAGATGTCCCGCTCGGAGTTCTACCGCGAGGGCCGGGTGCCGCTGCACACGCTGCGCGCCGAGATCGACTACGGCCTGTTCGAGGCCCGGACCAACTTCGGCCGCATCGGCGTGAAGGTCTGGATCTACAAGGGCGACGTCGTCGGCGGCAAGCGCGAGGCCGAGCGCCAGGCGGCGCTCGACGCCGCGACCCGCGAGCCGCGCCGCGGCAACCGCGGGGGCGGCAACGACCGTCCGCGTGGCCGGCGCTCCGGCGCCTCCGGCACGACCGGCTCGGGCACCGAGGCCGGGCGCGCCGCCGCCGAGCAGGCCGCGAACGCGCCCGCGACCACCGGATCGGAGGCCTGACCATGCTGATGCCCCGCCGGGTCAAGTTCCGCAAGCAGCACCGGCCGGACCGGTCCGGTGCCGCCAAGGGCGGCACGCAGATGTCGTTCGGCGACTACGGCATCCAGGCGCTCGAGCACGGCTACGTGACGAACCGCCAGATCGAGTCGGCCCGTATCGCCATCACCCGCCACATCCGTCGTGGCGGCAAGGTCTGGATCAACATCTTCCCGGACCGTCCGCTCACCAAGAAGCCCGCCGAGACCCGCATGGGTTCCGGCAAGGGCTCGCCGGAGAAGTGGATCGCGAACGTGAAGCCGGGCCGGGTCATGTTCGAGATGAGCTACCCCAACGAGGCCACCGCCCGTGAGGCACTGCGTCGCGCGCAGCACAAGCTGCCGATGCGCTGCCGCATCGTCACCCGCGAGGAGGCGTTCTGATGGCAGCGGGAACCCCCGCCAGCGAGCTGCGCGAGCTGTCCGCCGAGGACCTCGTCGCGCGTGCCCGTGAGGCCAAGGCCGAGCTGTTCAACCTCCGGTTCCAGATGGCGACCGGGCAGCTCGACAACAACCGCCGGCTGCGGACCGTCCGCCACGACATCGCGCGCATCTACACGGTGATGCGCGAGCGTGAGCTCGGACTGTCCGCGGCCCCTGACGAGGAAGGGGCGGCATGACCAGCGCCGCTGACAGCGAGCAGGTGCGCAGCGAGGTCAAGGCCGACGCCCCTGCCGAGCAGAAGCCGGGCGAGCGGAACGACGAGCGCGGCCTGCGCAAGACCCGCGAGGGCCTCGTCGTCTCGGACAAGATGTCCAAGACGATCGTCGTGAGCCTCGAGGACCGGGTGAAGCACCCGCGCTACTCGAAGGTCATCCGCCGGACCAAGAAGGTCAAGGCGCACGACGAGCACAACACCGCCGGCCCGGGCGACCGCGTCCTGCTGATGGAGACGCGGCCGCTCTCGGCGACGAAGCGCTGGCGCCTCGTCGAGATCCTCGAGAAGGCCAAGTAATACCCCTCGCCGAGGGCCACGTCGAAACCATCCGGCGCTCGCCGCCGGGAAGGTCAGGAGAGAAGCAGTGATCCAGCAGGAGTCGCGACTCCGGGTCGCCGACAACACGGGTGCCAGGGAAATCCTGTGCATCCGTGTGCTCGGTGGCTCGTCCCGCCGTTACGCGGGCATCGGCGACGTCATCGTGGCCACCGTCAAGGAGGCCATCCCGGCGTCCGGCGTGAAGCGCGGCGACGTCGTCAAGGCCGTCGTGGTGCGCACCGTCAAGGAGAAGCGCCGCCCGGACGGTTCGTACATCAAGTTCGACGAGAACGCCGCGGTGATCATCAAGAACGACCGCGAGCCGCGCGGGACCCGCATCTTCGGCCCGGTCGGCCGTGAGCTCCGCGACAAGCGGTTCATGCGGATCATCTCGCTCGCGCCGGAGGTGCTGTAGCCAGATGAAGGTCAAGAAGGGCGACACGGTCCTCGTCATCGCCGGCAAGGACAAGGGCGCGAAGGGCAAGGTCATCCAGGCCTACCCCGACCGCGACAAGGTCCTCGTCGAGGGCGTCGGCCGGGTCAAGAAGCACACCGCCCAGTCCGCCAACCAGCGGGGCGCGCAGTCCGGCGGGATCGTCACGCAGGAGGCCGCCATCCACGTCTCGAACGTGATGGTCGTCGACTCGGACGGCAAGCCGACCCGCGTCGGCTACCGCGACGGCGGCGAGGGCGAGCAGAAGCGCGTGCGCGTCTCGCGCCGCAACGGGAAGGACATCTCGTGACCAGCACCGAGGCCCGTCCCCGGCTGCAGCAGCGGTACCGGGACGCGATCCGTCAGGAGCTGACGGACCAGTTCCACTACGAGAACCCGATGCTCGTGCCCGGCGTCGTCAAGGTCGTCGTGAACATGGGCGTCGGCGAGGCCGCGCGCGACTCGAAGCTGATGGAGGGCGCGGTCCGCGACCTCACCCTCATCGCCGGCCAGAAGCCGGAGATCCGCCGGGCGCGCAAGTCCATCGCGCAGTTCAAGCTGCGCGAGGGCATGCCGATCGGTGCGCGCACCACGCTGCGCGGGGCGCGGATGTGGGAGTTCCTCGACCGCCTGGTCTCGATCAGCCTGCCGCGTATCCGCGACTTCCGTGGGCTCTCGCCGAAGCAGTTCGACGGCGCGGGCAACTACACGTTCGGTCTGTCGGACCAGACGATGTTCCACGAGATCGACCAGGACTCGATCGACCGGCCGCGGGGGATGGACATCACCGTGGTCACCTCCGCGACCACCGACGAGGAAGGCCGGGCCCTGCTGCGCGCCCTCGGCTTCCCGTTCAGGGAGAACTGAGCATGGCGAAGAAGGCACTGGTCAACAAGGCCGCCGCGACCCCGAAGTTCAAGGTCCGCGGCTACACCCGCTGCAACCGCTGCGGGCGCGCGCGTGCGGTGCTCCGCAAGTTCGGGCTCTGCCGCGTCTGCCTGCGCGAGATGGCGCACCGGGGCGAGCTCCCGGGCGTCAGCAAGTCCTCGTGGTGAGCGCGCCCGACACGGCCGAGACCGTGACCGAGGAGGAGCTGCCGGGTCGTCCGATCGACCCGCAGCTGCTCGAGCTCATCCAGCGCGTCGCCCACCGGGAGCACCTGCTCGGACAGGACTCCCAGGGCACGACGCACCCCTCTGTTTCTCTGACCCGCCCCGGACGCCGCAGGCCCGCCACGAGGTCGTCCGTCCGCCGGACGACCCGGGGTACCACGGCGAGGAAGGTGACCTGGTCGCGATGACGATGACCGACCCCATCGCGGACATGCTCACGCGCATCCGCAACGCCAACTCGGCGTTCCACGAGAGCGTGACCATGCCGCACAGCAAGCTGAAGGCCCACGTGGCCCAGGTCCTGCTCGAGCAGGGCTACATCGCGGGATACCGCGACGAGCCGGCGGCCGTCGGCAAGTCCCTGGTCATCGACCTGAAGTACGGGCCGAACCGTGAGCGCAGCATCGCCGGCCTCAAGCGCATCTCGAAGCCCGGCCTGCGCATCTACGCGAAGTCGACCGAGCTGCCGCGCGTGCTCGGTGGCCTCGGCGTCGCGATCATCTCGACGTCCTCGGGGCTGCTGACCGACCGTCAGGCCCACCAGCGACGGATGGGCGGGGAAGTCCTCGCCTTCGTCTGGTAGCGGAGAGGGGAACCGAACCATGTCTCGCATCGGTAGGGCCCCGATCACCGTGCCGTCCGGCGTGGACGTCGCGGTCGAGGGCCAGAACGTCACGGTGAAGGGGCCCAAGGGCACCCTGAGCCACACGGTCGACCGTCCGATCTCGGTGCAGCTCGAGGACGGCGTGCTGTCGGTCTCGCGCCCGAACGACGAGCGGGAGAACCGCGCGCTGCACGGGCTCTCGCGCTCGCTGCTGAACAACCTCGTCCTGGGCGTGACCCAGGGCTACGAGCGCAAGCTCGAGATCCACGGCGTCGGCTACCGCGTGCAGCTCAAGGGCTCGACCCTCGAGTTCGCGCTCGGCTACAGCCACCCGGTCCGGATCGAGGCGCCCGAGGGCATCACGTTCGCGGTCGAGAACCCGACCCGCTTCTCGGTGCAGGGCATCGACAAGCAGGTCGTGGGCCAGGTGGCCGCGAACATCCGGCGGCTGCGCAAGCCCGACCCGTACAAGGGCAAGGGCGTCCGGTACGCCGGCGAGCAGATCCGCCGCAAGGTCGGGAAGACGGGTAAGTGATGGCTGAAGCGACCACCCAGAAGCGCACCACGGTCGGCAAGAGCGTCTCGCAGACCCGCCGCGCCGGCCTCGTCCGTCGGCACGCCCGCCTCCGCAAGAAGGTCGAGGGCACGCCGGAGCGTCCGCGCCTCGTCGTCACCCGGTCCTCGCGGCACATCACCGCGCAGGTCATCGACGACCTGGCGGGACACACGCTGGCCCACGCCTCCAGCATGGAGGCCGACGTCCGCGGGCTGGAGGGCGACAAGAAGGCGCAGGCCGCGAAGGTCGGCGAGCTCGTCGCCTCCCGCTCCAAGTCCGCCGGCATCGACGCGGTCGTGTTCGACCGCGGCGGGCGCCGGTACCACGGCCGCATCGCGCAGCTCGCGGACGCGGCCCGCGAGGGGGGCCTGACGTTCTGATGGCCAGCCTCGTCACGTACACGCAAGGGAAGGACGCCTGATGCCGGGCACTCAGCGCCGCGAGGGCGGCGGCCAGGGCGGGCGCGACCGCGACCGTCAGGGCGGCGGCCGCGGCGGCGCCCAGGACAGGACGCCGCACCTCGAGCGCGTCGTCGCCATCAACCGCGTGGCCAAGGTCGTCAAGGGCGGCCGCCGCTTCAGCTTCACCGCGCTCGTCATCGTCGGCAACGGCGACGGCGAGGTCGGGGTGGGCTACGGCAAGGCCAAGGAGGTGCCGGCCGCGATCGCCAAGGGCGTGGAGGAGGCGAAGAAGAACTTCTTCCGCGTCCCGCGCATCGGCGGCACCATCACGCACCCGGTGCAGGGTGAGGACGCCGCCGGCGTCGTGCTCCTGCGCCCCGCGAGCCCCGGTACCGGTGTCATCGCCGGTGGCCCGGTGCGCGCGGTCCTGGAGTGCGCAGGGATCCAGGACATCCTGTCCAAGTCCCTGGGCAGCCAGAACGCCATCAACATCGTGCACGCCACGGTGGCGGCCCTGAAGGCGCTGCAGGTGCCCGAGGCCGTCGCGGCCCGCCGGGGTCTGCCGCTCGACGAGGTCGCGCCGGCGCGGATGCTGCGCCAGCGCGCCGGTCAGGGGGTCTGACCCATGGCCGACCTCAAGGTCACGCAGATCAAGTCCGTGATCGGGGGCAAGCGCAACCAGCGCGAGACCCTGCGCACGCTGGGCCTGCGCCGGATCGGCGCGACGGTCACGCGGCCGGACGACCCGCAGAACCGCGGGCTGATCCACACCGTGCGGCACCTCGTCACGGTCGAGGAGGTCTGACATGAGCGAGTCCCCGCTCAAGCTCCACCACCTCCGTCCCGCTCCCGGGAGCAGGACGGAGAAGACCCGCGTCGGTCGCGGTGAGGCCTCGAAGGGCAAGACGGCCGGTCGCGGTACGAAGGGCACGGGCGCCCGCAAGAACGTGCCCGCGCGCTTCGAGGGCGGCCAGATGCCGCTCCAGATGCGCCTGCCGAAGCTCAAGGGCTTCCGCAACCGCAACAAGGTCGTGGCGCAGGTCGTCAACATCGGCGACCTCGCGCGGCTGTTCCCGAACGGCGGCGAGGTCGGCCCGGCCGAGCTCGTGGCCGCCGGCGCCGTCCGCGCCGGGCACCCGGTGAAGGTGCTCGGGGAGGGCGACCTCGGCTCGGTGACGCTGCAGGTGAGCGCGCACGCGTTCTCCGGCGCCGCCAGCGAGAAGATCGGTGCCGCGGGCGGGACGACCACCGTCCTGTAGTCCGCACCCCACCGCGCCACCGGGCCCGGAGGAGCTCCCTCGGAGCACCTCCGGGCCCGTTCTCGTCTGCTGTTACGCTCGCCTGCAGGCCGATCCGCGTCTCGTCGGACCGCCCCGCACCACGTCGGGGCGTCGGCCGTGCCGGCCGGGACACCCGGTAGCGCGGCGGGGCCGGACATCGACGAACCAGCTGGAGGTCCGAGTGCTCGGCCCCGTGCGGTCCGCGCTGGCGACGCCGGACCTGCGCAAGAAGATCCTCTTCACGCTCGGCATCGTGGCCGTGTACCGGTTGGGTGCCACCCTCCCGGCGCCCGGCGTCTCGTACACGAACGTGCAGGCCTGTCTGCGCCAGGTCGAGGGCGGCGACTCGCAGAGCGTCTACGCCCTGATCAACCTGTTCTCCGGCGGGGCGCTGCTCCAGCTGTCGATCTTCGCGCTGGGCATCATGCCCTACATCACCGCGAGCATCATCGTGCAGCTGCTCACCGTGGTCATCCCGCGGTTCGAGCAGCTGAAGAAGGAGGGGCAGTCCGGCCAGGGCACCCTCACGCAGTACACGCGGTACCTGACGATCGCGCTGGCGATCCTGCAGTCCACCGGCATCGTCGCACTCGCCGACCGGGGACAGCTGTTCCAGAACTGCGACCCGAGCCAGTTCCCGATCCTGCCGAACGCGGGCATCTTCGACCTCGCGGTGATCGTGCTGGTCATGACGGCCGGCACCGCGGTCATCATGTGGTTCGGCGAGCTGGTCACCGAGCGCGGCGTCGGCAACGGCATGTCGCTGCTCATCTTCTGCTCGATCGCGGCCCGCATCCCGGCCGAGGGCCAGCAGATCCTCTCCAGCTCCGGCGGCCTCGTCTTCGCCGTCGTCTGCCTCTTCGGCCTCGCCATCATCGCGAGCGTCGTGTTCGTCGAGCAGGGTCAGCGGCGCATCCCCGTGCAGTACGCCAAGCGCATGGTCGGGCGGCGCATGTACGGCGGGACGTCGACCTACCTGCCGCTCAAGGTCAACCAGGCCGGTGTCATCCCGGTCATCTTCGGCTCGTCGCTGCTCTACCTGCCCGACCTGCTGTCGCGGCTCGTGGGCAACTCGACGTCCGGCTTCGCGGTGTTCGTGCAGAACTACCTCGCGAACCAGTCGAACCCGGTCCACATCGTCCTGTACTTCGCACTGATCATCTTCTTCACGTACTTCTACGTGGCCATCACGTTCAACCCGGAGGAACGGGCGGACGAGATGAAGAAGTTCGGCGGGTTCATCCCCGGCATCCGTCCGGGTCGGCCGACCGCGGAGTACCTGCAGTACGTGCTGTCGCGCATCACCTTGCCGGGATCGATCTACCTGGGCATCATCGCTGTCCTCCCGAACTTCTTCCTGGGCATCACGGGCCAGGGTCAGAACCAGAACTTCCCCTTCGGCGGGACCGCGGTGCTGATCATGGTCGGTGTCGGCCTGGACACGGTGAAGCAGATCGAGAGCCAGCTGATGCAGCGCAACTACGAGGGCTTCCTGCGCTGACGACCGGGTACGGTCCCGCCCCCTCGACGGGGAGCGCCCCAGGCGCCCTCCGGGCAGGATGGGTCGGTGGCCGACGTGGGTCGGCGCAGGAGAGGAGAGTGGACATGAGGATCGTTCTGGTGGGACCGCCCGGGGCCGGGAAGGGCACGCAGGCGGCGCGGTTGTCGGAGCGGCTCGCCGCCCCGCACATCTCCACCGGCGATCTCTTCCGCGAGAACATGAAGAACGAGACCGAGCTCGGCAAGGAGGCCCAGCGCTACGTCGACGCGGGCGACCTGGTGCCGGACGCGGTCACCGTCGCGATGGTCAAGGACCGCCTGGCGCAGTCCGACGCCGCCGAGGGCTTCCTGCTCGACGGCTTCCCGCGGAACACCTCGCAGGCCGACGAGCTGAACACCGTGCTCTCCGACCTCGATCAGCGCCTGGACGCCGTCCTCCTGTTCGAGGTCGACGACGAGGAGCTCATCCAGCGCCTCACCGCGCGCGGCCGGTCGGACGACACCGAGGACGTCATCCGCAACCGGCAGGAGGTCTACCGCCGGGAGACCGCCCCGCTGATCGAGTACTACCGCGACATCCTCGTCAAGGTCGACGCCATGGGCAGCATGGACGAGGTCACCGACCGCGCCATGGACGCGCTGGCCGACGAGCCGGAGGACTGAGCCGCGTGGGTGCCGGTGGTCTCTCCGGAGGACGTCTCGCGGAGGTGACCGCCGGTCTCGGTCGGGTCGCCGGACGGTTGTCCGGCGGCCGCTTCGGCACGGACGTCCAGCTCAAGAGCCGCGGCGAGATCGAGGCCATGCGGGCGGCCGGCCTGGTCGTGGCCGCGACGCTCGAGCGGGTCGGCGCGGCGGCGGCCGTCGGGGTCTCCACCCGGGAGCTCGACGAGCTCGCCGAGACGACGATCCGCGAGGCCGGGGCGGTGCCCTCCTTCCTCGGCTACCACGGCTTCCCGGGCAGCATCTGCGCGTCGGTGAACGCGGAGGTCGTGCACGGCATCCCGGCCGCCACGACCGTGCTGGCGGACGGCGACCTGCTCTCGGTCGACTGCGGGGCGATCCTCGACGGCTGGCACGGCGACGCCGCGGTGACGCTGCACGTCGGCACGGTGCGTCCGGGCGACGAGGCGCTGTCCGCCGCCTGCCGGGCCGCGATGTGGGCCGGGATCGCCGAGGTCCGTCCGGGCAACCGGCTCGGGGACGTCTCGCACGCGGTGGAGAGCGAGGTCGCGCGCCATCGAACCCCCGACGGCGGACCGTTCGGCATCGTCGCCGACTACGGCGGCCACGGGATCGGCACCGAGATGCACATGGAGCCGTTCCTGCCGAACGTGGGCCGCGCCGGCACCGGGCTGCGGCTCCGCGAGGGCATGGTCCTCGCCGTCGAGCCGATGCTCACCGCGGGCGACCCGGAGACCGACGAGCTCGACGACGAGTGGACCGTGGTCACCCTCGACGGCGGGCGGGCCGCGCACTGGGAGCACACCGTGGCGGTCACCGACGAGGGACCTCGGGTGCTCACCACAGGATCGGATAGCTGAACTCTCCGCTATCCGGGTACTCTGCCTTCACGGGACGAACCGGGGAGGCCGGGATGGCGGAGCACGGTGCGGTGCGGGTGTCGGACGCCGAGCGCGAGGAGGTCGCGCGGCGGCTCCTGACCGCGCACGGCGAGGGCCGACTGACGCTGGTCGAGTACGACGAGCGCGTCCGCGCGGCCCACGCGGCGGTGGTGCGCGACGATCTCGTGCCGCTGCTCACCGACCTGCCGGCGGGAGCGGTCCCGCCGGCCCGGGTGCCGGTGCAGCGACCGGCGCCGACCCGGCGTCCGGACGGGCTGCGGGCCTTCGCGCCCGTCCCGCCCGGTGTCCCGGCGCTCCCGGCCTTCCCGGGACCGTGCGGCTCCGGCCGGGGCGCGGTCGCGGCGTGGGCGACGGTGAGCGCGGTCAACGTCCTGATCTGGTTGGCCGTGTCGCTCGGGAGCGCGGCCGTCGTGTACCCGTGGTGGATCTGGGTCGCCGGGCCGTGGGGCGTCGCGCTGGCCCTCGGCGGCGTCGGCCGTGCGGTGGCCCGCCCCCGGACGTGAGGGCGGGCCGGACCGGGCCTACTTCGGGGCCATGCGGATGGCGCCGTCGAGCCGGATCGTCTCGCCGTTGAGCATCGGGTTCTCGACGATGTGCGCGGCGAGGGCCGCGTACTCGGCCGGGTCGCCGAGGCGCGACGGGTGCGGGACCTGCGCGCCGAGGGAGTCGATGTGCTCCTGGGGCAGCGTGGCGAACAGCGGGGTGTGGAACAGGCCGGGCGCGATCGTGCAGACCCGGATGCCGATCGAGGCGAGGTCGCGCGCGATGGGCAGGGTCATCCCGACGATGCCGCCCTTGGAGGCCGAGTAGGCGGCCTGCCCGATCTGGCCGTCGAAGGCGGCGACCGAGGCGGTGTTGACGATGACGCCGCGGTCCCCGGTGTCCACGCCCGGGTCGGAGAGCGCGGAGTTCTCGCTCATGGCCTGGGCGGCGAGCCGGATGACGTTGAACGTGCCGACCAGGTTCACGTTCAGCACCCGGGTGAAGTCCTCGAGCGGGAACGGTCCCTTGCGGCCCGCGGTGCGATGCGCGCTGCCGATCCCCGCGCAGTTGATCGCGACCCGCAGCGTGCCCAGGCCGGCCGCGGCGTCGATCGCCTGCGACACCTGCTCGGGGTCGGTCACGTCGGCGGGGGAGAACACCGCCCGCTCGCCCAGTTCCTGCGCCACGTCGGCCCCCGCCGACGACGGCAGGTCCACGATCACCACCGACGCGCCCCGCGCGTGCAGCTTCTCCACGGTCGCCCGGCCCAGGCCGGACGCCCCGCCGGTCACCAGTGCGACGACACCGTCGACGTCCACGTACTCCTCCTCGATTCCTCGGTGGTCGACATCGTGGCGCCGCGGGGAGAAACGGTCAATGCTGACTCCTTGACGGGGGACGCACCCGCCCTCCGGGCCGTCGACACGCCCCGCGTACACTGAGGAGCTGGTGCGCGTGTCGTGCCGAGTCTCGCGTGTGCCTTCCCGGGCCGGTGGGGTCCGGCACCTCGGCTCGCACCCGATCCGCCGCGCACCCGCGCGGTGGTGGCACGGCGGGACGACGAAGCCGCCGCGGTGAGTGTGCCCCCCGGACGAGACCGGGGGACGCGGGATCCACGGCGGCGCGAGAGTGCGGAGGACATGGCGAAGAAGGACGGCGCCATCGAGGTCGAGGGCCGGGTCGTCGAACCCCTGCCCAACGCGATGTTCAGGGTCGAGCTCGAGAACGGGCACAAGGTCCTGGCCCACATCAGCGGCAAGATGCGGCAGCACTACATCCGAATCCTCCCCGAGGACAAGGTCGTGGTCGAGCTCTCGCCGTACGACCTGTCGCGCGGCCGCATCGTCTACCGCTACAAGTAACCAGGCAGCGAGGACGAGATCGTGAAGGTCCAGCCGAGCGTCAAGCGAATCTGCGCGAAGTGCCAGGTGGTCCGCCGTCACGGGCGGGTCATGGTCATCTGCGACAACCTGCGGCACAAGCAGCGTCAGGGCTGACGCCCCCACGCCCGGGGACTCCCGGGTGAGCACACCCCCGTACCTACGCCGGCATCGTCCCGGCGGAACCACCCCCGGCGGGAGGCCGGGGCCCGGCGACAGCGGTCGTCGGGACGGACGGGGTCCGACACCTCCCTGACATGACACGAGGAGTACGCGCCACATGGCACGCATTTCCGGCGTCGACCTCCCCCGCGAGAAGCGGATGGAGATCGCGCTGACCTACATCTTCGGGATCGGCCGCAGCCGGTCCAAGGAGATCCTCCGCGAGACGGGCATCGACCCGGACCTGCGGAGCAAGGACCTGAGCGACTCGGACGCCGCGGCGATCCGCGCGTTCATCGAGCAGAACCTCCGGGTCGAGGGTGACCTGCGGCGTGAGGTCCAGGCGGACATCCGGCGCAAGGTCGAGATCGGCAGCTACCAGGGCCTGCGTCACCGGCGCAACCTCCCGGTCCACGGCCAGCGGACGAAGACCAACGCCCGCTCGCGCAAGGGCCCGAAGAAGACCGTCGCCGGCAAGAAGAAGGCCACCCGCAAGTAAGCGGGGCCCGATCACCTCACCAGGAGCTTTCGTATGCCACCCAGGACTCGTGCCGGCGCCGCGGGCGCCAAGAAGGTGCGCCGCCGGGAGAAGAAGAACATCTCCCAGGGCCAGGCCCACATCAAGAGCACGTTCAACAACACCATCGTCTCGATCACCGACCCGACCGGTGCGGTGATCGCGTGGGCCTCCGCCGGCCACGTCGGCTTCAAGGGCTCGCGCAAGTCGACGCCGTTCGCCGCCCAGATGGCCGCCGAGAACGCGGCCCGCAAGGCGGCCGAGCACGGCATGAAGAAGGTCGACGTCTACGTCAAGGGCCCGGGGTCCGGTCGTGAGACCGCGATCCGTTCGCTGCAGGCCGCGGGCCTCGAGGTCGGGACCATCTCCGACGTCACCCCGCAGCCGCACAACGGCTGCCGCCCGCCCAAGCGGCGCCGGGTCTAGGGCGAGAGGAGAGAAGAGAGATGGCTCGCTACACCGGTCCCGTCACCCGCAAGTCCCGTCGCCTCAAGGTCGACCTGGTCGGCGGCGACAAGTCCTTCGAGCGCCGTCCGTACCCCCCGGGGCAGCACGGTCGGATCCGCATCAAGGAATCCGAGTACCTCATGCAGATCCAGGAGAAGCAGAAGGTCCGCTTCACCTACGGGGTCCTCGAGAAGCAGATGCGCAAGTACTACGAGGAGGCGAACCGTCGCGAGGGCAAGACCGGCGACGAGTTCCTGCGCCTGCTCGAGTCGCGCCTCGACTCGGTGGTCTACCGCGCCGGCCTGGCCCGCACCCGCCGTGCGGCCCGCCAGCTCGTCGGGCACGGCCACTTCCTGGTCAACGGCCAGAAGGTCGACGTCCCCAGCTTCCGGGTGACGCAGTACGACATCATCGACGTCCGCGACAAGTCGCGGAACATGCTGCCCTTCGTGGACGCGAAGGAGTCGTTCGGTGACCGTCCGGTCCCCGGCTGGCTGCAGGTCGTCCCGGAGACGCTGCGCATCTTCGTCCACCAGCTGCCCGAGCGGTCGCAGATCGACACGCCCGTCTCCGAGCAGCTGATCGTCGAGTTCTACTCCAAGTAGCTCGACCCACCCGGGGACGCCGTCCCGGCGTTCCCGGGTTCCACCGTTCGGCATCAAATAGCGGATGCCCGAGCATCGGAAGGAAAGACCAGAGTGCTGATCTCCCAGCGCCCGGCCCTCTCGGAGGAGCCGGTCGACGAGACCCGGTCGCGGTTCGTCATCGAGCCGCTCGAGCCGGGCTTCGGCTACACCCTCGGCAACTCGCTGCGGCGGACCCTGCTGTCGTCCATCCCGGGCGCGGCCGTGACCTCGATCCGGGTCGACGGGGTCCTCCACGAGTTCACCACCGTCCCGGGGGTGAAGGAGGACGTCACCGACATCATCCTGAACCTCAAGGAGCTCGTCGTGAGCTCCGAGGAGGACGAGCCGGCGACGATGTACCTGCGCAAGCAGGGCCCGGGCACGGTCACCGCGGGGGACATCGTCCCGCCCGCCGGCGTCACCGTGCACAACCCGGACCTCCACATCGCGACCCTGAACGACCAGGGCCGCCTCGAGGTCGAGCTGGTGGTGGAGCGTGGCCGCGGCTACGTCCCCGCCGCCCAGAACAAGGCCTCCGGCGCCGAGATCGGCCGCATCCCGGTCGACTCGATCTACTCGCCGGTGCTCAAGGTCAGCTACAAGGTCGAGGCGACCCGCGTCGAGCAGCGCACCGACTTCGACAAGCTGATCCTCGACGTCGAGACCAAGCCCTCGATCACTCCGCGCGACGCCATCGCGTCCGCCGGCCGCACGCTCGTCGAGCTGTTCGGTCTGGCCCGCGAGCTCAACGTCGACGCCGAGGGCATCGAGATCGGGCCTTCGCCCGCCGAGGCGGACTCGATCGCCGCGTTCGCGATGCCCATCGAGGACCTCGACCTCACGGTCCGGTCCTACAACTGCCTCAAGCGGGAGGGCATCCACACGGTCGGCGAGCTCGTCGGCCGGTCGGAGGCCGACCTGCTGGACATCCGCAACTTCGGTGCGAAGTCCATCGACGAGGTCAAGATGAAGCTGGCCGGCCTCGGGCTGGCCCTGAAGGACAGCCCGCCCGGGTTCGACCCGAGCGCGGCCGCGTCCGACTACCCGTCGGAGGGCTACGAGTCCTACGGCGAGGGCGGCGGGTACGGGTCGTTCGGCAACGACGACGGCCAGGACTACGCCGAGACCGAGCAGCTCTAGAGACCGTCGAGAGCTCTGACGTACTGCCCCCTCCCCGGCCCGCTCGCGGGCCGGGGAGGAAAGGCGCCTGAGACAGGAGCACGAGCATGCCCCAGCCCACCAAGGGCCCCCGCCTCGGCGGATCCCCCGCGCACCAGAAGCTGCTGCTGGCCAACCTGGCCACGTCGCTCTTCACGCACGGCCGGATCCACACCACGCGCGCCAAGGCCGAGCGCCTGCGCCCGTACGCCGAGCGCCTGATCACGAAGGCGAAGAAGGGCGACCTGCACAACCGCCGCGAGATCTCCCAGCAGATCCGCGACAAGGACGTCGTGCACCGCCTGATGGCCGAGATCGGCCCGTTCTTCGCCGACCGGCCGGGTGGCTACACCCGGATCATCAAGACGCTGCCCCGCAAGGGCGACAACGCGCCGATGGCGATCATCGAGCTGGTCAACGAGAAGCTGGCCTCGACCGAGGCGTCGGCGGCCACCCGCTCGGCCGCCTCGCGGCAGACCGAGGTCGGCGGCGCGGCCACCGGTGCGGCGGCCACCGCCGCCACGATCGCCGCGGCCGAGTCCGAGGACACCACCGCCGACGGTGCGGCGGCCGAGGAGGCCGTGGGCACCGACGCCGACACCCCGGTGCTGGAGTCGGAGGCCACCACGGCCGAGGCCGAGGCGGACGCCACCGGTTCGACCGACGAGGTGCCGGAGCCGATGGCGGACAACGCCGCGGACGCCGCCGGTCTGGCGACCGACAAGAAGGACGAGTCCTGACCGGACCCGCTCCCGAGCACGACCACCCCGGGCCCGCCGTCGACCACGACGGCGGGCCCGGGGTGTCTCCGGCCCCGGTCCGGCTGCGGCTCGACCTCGCCTACGACGGCACCGACTTCGCCGGATGGGCCCGGCAGCCGGACCTGCGCACCGTGCAGGGCGTGCTCGAGGAGACGCTGACGACCCTCGCGCGGCAGCCGGTCGCGCTGACCGTCGCCGGGCGCACCGATGCCGGCGTGCACGCCGACGCCCAGGTCGTCCACACCGACCTGACGCCGGGCAACGCCCTCCTCGCCGCCGACGGGACCGTGCCCGACGGGCTGGTCCGCCGGCTCGCCCGCATGCTGCCGCCGGACGTCCGGGTCCACCGGGCGGCGCCCGCCCCCGCCGGCTTCGACGCCCGGTTCTCCGCCGTGCGGCGCCACTACGCCTACCGTGTCTGCACCGCGCCCTCCGGTCCGGCACCGCTGCGAGCCCGCGACACGCTCCGCTGGCCCCGGCCGCTCGACGTCGCGGCGATGGCCGGGGCGAGCCGCGCCCTGCTCGGCGAGCACGACTTCGCGGCCTTCTGCCGGCCCCGGGCCGGCGCCACCACGATCCGCGAGCTGCAGCACCTGAGCTGGCACCCCTCGCCGGACGAGCGGGACGTCGTCGAGGTCCGGCTCTCGGCGGACGCGTTCTGCCACTCCATGGTGCGCTCGCTGGTCGGCGCGCTGCTCGCGGTCGGGGAGGGGCGCCGCCCCGTCGCCTGGCCCGCCTCGCTGCTCACCGCCGGTCGGCGGTCCTCGGAGATCCACGTCGTCGCCGCGCACGGGCTGCGGCTCGTCGGCGTCGACTACCCCGACGACGGGTCGCTCGCGGCCCGCGCGGCCGTCACCCGGAACGTCCGCTCCCTCGACCGCTGACCCGTCAGGCGCGCCGGACCGGTCCGAGGATGGCGGTCTCCCGCTCGGCGGTGACCAGGTCGAGGCGGCGCCAGAGGTTGCGCCCGAGGGCGACGACGCCGTGGTCGGGCAGCGTCCGGAGCGTCTCGGCCATCGCCTCGGAGAGCCGCCACAGGCGGGTCGCCAGGTCGGCCTCCTGCGGCGGCATCCGCCCGAGCAGCACCACGTCCGCGTCGTCGGCGGCGTCGGCCACCGCCGGGGTGAGGGAGGGCAGCACGAGCAGGGTGGTCCGCCAGGGCCGGTCCGGTGTGGTCCCCGGTCCCGGCGCGGCGGCGCCGCGGTCCCGCACCGTGAGGACGGCGTCGGTGTCCCCGGGCGTCCGCTCGTCGGGGTCCTCGGGCGTGGTCTCCCCGGCGGTCACGCGGACGCGCGCGGGGTCGGCGGCGGCCCGCCCGACCGGCTCCCACACCGCGGCCCGACCCGTGGTCACCTCGAGCCGGGCCCCCTGCGCGACCGTCCGCAGGGCGATCTGGCGGGCCAGGTGCAGCGCGCCGAGGACGACGACCCGCGTGCCGACGGGCCGCAGGACGGCCAGCGTGACCGGGGCCCCGGCGGCGTCGGCACCGAGGACCACGCCGGCCGGGGTCACCGGCACCCGGATGTCGTCGAGGTCGTGGACGGGGCGGCGCAGCGCCGGTCGTGGCCCGGGCGCGCGGCGGGTCACCGGGGCCCGCCCAGGGGCAGGGTCGCGCGCAGACCCGCCGCCTGCCGCCCGTGCCGGGGCTCCAGGTGGACGCCGCGGGCGCGGGCGGCCGCGACGAGGTCCCGCCCGGCGGCCACCACGTCGGCCGGTCCGAGGCCCGTGACGCGGACGTGCAGGTCGAGCCCGACCTCGGCCGATCCGTCGTCGGCCACCAGGGCCAGGGCGACCGTGGAGACGGCGTCCGGGGCGACCAGGGCGTCGAGGTCCACCGTGGGACCGAGGGTCGTGGCCGACCACGTGGCGTGCCCGACCTCGCCGAGCACCACGGCGTCCCAGCGCTCCTGGACGCCTCCGGGCGTGCGGTCCAGGTCCGACCCCGCGGCGACGGCCACGGCGTCGCGCACCCCGTCCGGGTCGAGCGGCCGGACCGGCACGCCGTGGTCGGCGAGGACGCGGCCGATGCGGGCGAGCGACCCGACGAGGGCCCGGCGGGCGCCGAGGGTGCCGCCCCCGCGGTCGGCCACCGCGTCCGGGCAGCGCCGCGGGTCGAACCGGACGACGAGCCACAGGCTGCGGTGCGCCGCGTCGGACAGGGGCCCCAGCACCTCGCGGTGGGCGGCCCGCGCCGGACCGTCGGCCCCGCCGGGACGCACGTGGCGCACCACGGTCAGCGCGTCGAGCACGACGCCGCGGTCGGACAACGTGCCCGCCAGCGCCCCGAGCGGCAGCCCGCCGGGCGCGGCGCCGACGGCGTCGACGGCCTCGACGGTGTCGAGGGTGTCGAGGGTGTCGAGGGTGTCGTCCGAGGGAGACGTGTCGTCGGCGGCGTCGAGCAGCAGCGGCAGATCCTCGGTGGCGGGCGCCAGCACCGCGCTCCAGGCGCCGTCCTCGCCGCCGAGCAACGCCACCGGGCGGCCGTCGTGGTCCACGGCCGCGACGACCTCGACGGGTCCCACCGCCGCGTCGACGGCCGGGAGCCCGAGCCCGTCGTCGGGATCGGCCACCGGCACCTCCCGCGGCCGGGTGCGGTGGCGCAGCGCGAGCACCGCCCAGGTCCCGAGCAGCTCCCCGCGGACCCGGACGAGCCCGACCACGAGTGCCAGCGACAGGACGACGCCCGCGAGGGGGAGCCCCGCGCCGAGCGCGACGAGGGCGAGGGCCAGGGCGAGCCCGGCCTCGGCGACCAGCACCCCGGTCAGCGGCAGCCGTCCGAGCGTGGGCCCGCCGGCCTCCGGGGCGCTCACGCCCGCCTCCGCCGCCGGACGACGAGCGCCGCCAGCGCCACGGCGACGAGCACGCCGCCGGCGGCGACGAGGGCCCACCCGGTGCCGTCGGACGAGGGTGCGGGTGCGGTCGCGGCGGGCGGCGGCGCGGGCCGGGCCCCCGAGAGCGCGGCGGTGACGTCGAGGGCGCCCGCGCCGACCGCGGTCGACGCCGCGCCGGGCACCGGGGCCGCCGTCGCGCGCAGGCGGGCGACGACGTCGGCGGTCGGCATCGTCGGGAACCGGGCCCGCAGCAGGACCGCGGCGCCGGCCACCCGCGCTGCCGCGAAGCTCGTCCCGACGACGGGCGCGGGCGCCGACCCCGGCAGGGTCAGGTCGGCGGTCAGCCCGGCCGAGCGGGCGTCGAGCGCCGCCGGGACCCGTCCGGGCGCTGCGATCCCGACCCACGGCCCCGCGAGCGAGGCACGGTCGGGGGCGCCGTCGTCGTCGAGCGCGCCGACGGTGAGGACCTCGGACGGGTCGAGGCCGAACCAGGCGGGGACGGGGACGGTCGAGACCCGCTGCGCCGCGGTCGCCGGGTCGTTCGCCGGGCAGGCGCTCCCGACGTTGCCGGCCGCGGCGACGACCACCACGTCGCGGGCCACGGCCTCGCGCACCGCGGCCCGCAGGGCCCCGAGCGGTGCCCCGGCCCCGCCGACGAGGCCCGCGGCCGGTCGGCACGCGGCGAGGGCGAGCGTGAGCACCCGGACGTCCGGGGTCGCCACCGCGGCCCGCACGGCGCGGGCGAGCACGGACTCGTCGCCGGCGGGGCCGGCGGCGGTGCGGGACCAGGCCGTGTCCGCCCGCACCGACAGCACGCGGGCGCCGGGGGCGACGCCGACGACGCCGTCGTCGTCGGGTCCCGGGGCGGCGGCGACCACCCCCGCCACCGCGGTGCCGTGGCCGTCGCAGTCGGTGCGCGCCGAGCGGCCCGCCACGAAGTCCCCGCCGTCCGCCACGCCGCCGGTGAGCCGGGGGTGCGGGGCGACCCCGGAGTCGACCACCGCGACCAGCACACCGGTCCCGCTCGCGCCGGGCACGGCCGCGGGCTCGGGGAGCAGGGCGTCGAACCCGGCGGGGGCGATCCCGGCGGGGCACGCGCCGAGCGGTGCGAGGCCGGGGAGGGCCGCCGGGGCCCGCGGCAGCGCGGCGAGCGCGGCCGGGTCGGGGTCCGGCGGGGCCGGCGGGGCGACCTCGATCGCGGTGCCCGTCCCGGTCCCGACGGCGGGTGCGCCCGCCGCGGGCAGGCCCGGCGCGAGCAGGGCCACCGTCAGGAAGGCCGTCAGGAGGACCGTCGTGAGGAGGGCCGGGAGCGGGGCCCGCCGACGGGCCGTCGGGGTCACAGCAGCCGCACCACCGCGAACAGGTCCGCCACGGCGCAGGCCAGGGGTACCACGGCGGCGATGGCGACGCCCTCGGCGAGGTCCACCGCCCGCCGGACCCCCGGCCCGGGGCGGCGGCGCGGACCGAGCGCGCCGAGGAGCACGACGGCGGCCCCGACGACCGCCGCCGCCAGCCCGACGCCGAGCCGGGCGGCCCCCGAGGGCGCGGCGGCCACCGCACCGATCCCGAGCGCCGCGGCCCCGACGAGCGACCCGAGCAGCAGGACCGCCGCGGGCACGGCGTTGGCGTGGCTGCGGGAGCGCAGCGCTGCGAGCGCCACGAGCAGCACCCCGAGGACGGCCCCGAGGGTGCCCCGCCAGCCGGGCGCCGGCGCGAGGCCGAGCACCACGACCGCCACGACGAGGACCGCGACGGTGCCGCCCGCCAGCCCCGTCAGGAGCGCGTGGGCCCGGTCCGTGCGGCGGTCGAGCGCGACGGGGTCGCCGGCCCCGGCGGCCGGGCCGTCGGCGGCGGCCTCGGAGGCGTCGGAGGCGTCGTCCTCGGCGGCGGAGAGCGGGACCTCGGGCAGCGGGAGCCGCGCGAGCGCGACCGCGAGCCGGGGCAGCGCGGACAGCGCGACGAGTGCGAGGGCGCCCGCCCCGGCGGCGACGGCCGCGGGTTCGACGGGACCGGCCCCGCGGGCGGCCGCCACGGCAGCCGCGACGGTGGCGACCGCCCCGGTGGCGGTGCCGAGGGCGGCGGCCGTCGCCAGCGCGGTCCCGACGGCGAGGGCGACCCGGTCGGTGCGCGGCGCGGCCAGCAGCACGGTGCCTGCGGCGACGAGCGCGAGGGCGGACGCGACGAGCAGGTGGGCCGCACCGAGCCCGGCGGTCAGCGGCGCGCCGTCCGGGCCGCCGACGACCGCCAGGCCGCACACCGCGGCGGCGCCGGCCGCGAGGGCGACGAGCACGGCGGCCGGTCCGGGGCGGTGGGCGAACCGCGCCGCCGTCACCGCCAGCACGATCCCGGCGAGCGCGACGACCCCGGCCGCGCCCGCGGTGAGCGCACCGCCCCCGGTACCCGGGCCGCGTCCGGCCGCGACGAGGGCCCCGAGCACGGTCGCACCGGCGACGACCGCGCCGACCAGGCCGCAGCGGTGCGCCCAGCCCGCGTCCCAGGCCCGGAACCCGGCGGGCCGCGACTCGGCCACGGCGTCGACGACGTCGTCGTAGAGCGGCGCGGGCGCGGCGTCCTCGCGGCGGCGCAGGACGAGCTGGTCGCCGTCGAGCACCCCCAGCTCGTCGAGGGAGGACCGTGGGTCGGCGGGAGCCTGGCCGAGCAGGGCGAGCGTCCACCCGGTCGCGCCCGCGCGGTCCGCGCTGCGCACCGGGACGTGCCGGCCGCGGGCCCGGGGCGTGGGGCCGGGGCCGGCGGCGTCGGTGAGGTCGACCAGCACCGGGAGCAGCTCGCCGACCGGGACGTCGCCGGGCAGCGCGAGGTCGGCCCGCGTGGTCGGCGCCAGCACCGACACCCGGGTGACGGCCGTCGCCGGCGGGCCGGACACCGACGGCGACGACGGGCCGACCGGCACGGCGGGCACGGCCGGGGTGCGGTCCCCGGCCGGTTCCTCCCGCCGGACCGGCGCCGTCGTGCGGCCGTTCCCGGTGCTCACCCCGGCCACCTCCGTGTCCTCCCGGCCCTGTCCCGGACCTGCCGCCGACCCGGCCGAACCGGCCCCGACCGGGTGATCGGCTCCCTAGTATGGCCAGCACGCCGAGCCGTGGTGGGGCGAACACGGAGATCCGCACCGGCCGGTCGCGGGAGGAGGGGTGTGGGCACGCAGGTCGTCCGGCGCGGGCCGCGCGAGGCCGCCCCGGCCATGCCCGGCGGCGAACTCGCGCTCGAGGCGCCGCCGGAGGAACCCCGCCTCGCGCCCGCCGGTCTGCTGCCGCGTCTGCTGCCCGTGGTGATGCTGCTCGCCTCGGTCGGCTTCATCGTGGTGCTCGGCATCGACAACCCGACGTCGTGGCTCTTCGGCGGCATGATCGCGCTGTCGACCCTCGGGATGGTCGCGGGCGGGTTCTCCCGCGGCGGCGCCCAGCGCCGGGCCGAGGCCGACGCCGAGCGGGCCGACTACCTGCGCTACCTCGCCCAGGTCCGCCGCCGGACCCGCACGGTGGCCGCCGAGCAGCGCGCCAGCCTGGAGTGGACCCACCCCGACCCGGACGCGCTCGTGGGCCTCGCCCGTGGACCGCGCACCTGGGAGCGGCGGCCGGGCGACCCCGACTTCGGCCACGTCCGGGTCGGCCGCGGCGCCCAGCGCCTGGCCACCGCGCTCGTGCCGCCGCAGACCGGCCCGGTCGCCGACCTGGAGCCGGTGACGACGGCGGCCCTGCGCCGCTTCGTGCGGGCGCACTCGGTGGTCGAGGCGCTGCCCACGGCGGTGTCGCTGCGGGCCTTCGCCGCCGTCGCGGTCACCGGGCCCGACGCGAGCCCGGTCGGGCGGGAACGGCGCCGCGCGCTCGTCCGGGCGCTCGTCGCCCAGCTGGTCACGCTGCACTCGCCGGACGACCTGCGGCTCGCCGTCGTGGCGGGCGACCGGGCACGCGCGGACTGGGAGTGGGTGAAGTGGCTCCCGCACGTGGCCCACCCGCGCCTGCACGACGGCGCCGGACCGGTCCGCATGATCGCCTCGTCGCTCGCCACGGTGCGGACGTGGCTGGCCCCCGAGCTCGCCGACCGGGCGCGCTTCAGCCGGGACGCGGGTCCGGTCGCGCCGCACGTGGTGGTGGTCTGCGACGGCGGCGACGTCGGCGACGGGGCGGGCGCCCCGGACGACCCGGGCGACGAGGGCCTCGCCGGGCTCACCCTGATCGACCTGGGCGGACGGCTCGACGCGCTGGTCGCCCGCCGCGGCCTGCGGCTGGTCGTCGCGCCCGACCCGCAGCACCCGGGCCTCGACCGGATCGGCGCGGCGACCGACGTCGGCGTCGAGTGGTTCGGGCGGCCGGACGTCCTGCGCGCACCGGAGGCCGAGGCCCTCGCCCGGCGGCTCGCCCCGTGCCGCACGCCCGCCTCCGCGCCCGAGGGACCCGGGCCGGCGACGCCGGGTCTGCTCGACCTGCTCGGGGTCCCCGGCACCCCCGACACCTTCGACGTCGGCACCGCCTGGCGGCCCCGGGCGCCGCGGGAGCGCCTCCGCGTGCCGTTCGGGCTCGGCGAGGACGGGGAGCCGGTCGAGCTCGACCTCAAGGAGGCCGCCCAGGAGGGGATGGGCCCGCACGGGCTCTGCGTCGGCGCCACCGGCTCGGGCAAGTCGGAGCTCCTGCGGACCCTCGTCCTCGGGCTGATCACGACGCACTCCTCGGCCGCGCTCAACCTCGTGCTCGTCGACTTCAAGGGCGGCGCCACCTTCGCCGGGCTCGCGGCGGCGCCGCACGTCGCCGCGGTCATCACGAACCTCGCCGACGACCTCGCGCTCGTCGACCGCATGCAGGACGCCCTCGCGGGCGAGATGACCCGTCGTCAGGAACTCCTGCGGGCCGCGGGGAACCTCGCGAGCGTGGCGGACTACGAACGCGCGCGGGAGCGCGGGGCCGACCTGACCCCGCTGCCCGCGCTGTTCGTCGTCGTCGACGAGTTCTCCGAGCTGCTGCACCAGAAGCCGGACCTGGCCGACCTGTTCACCGCGATCGGGCGCCTCGGCCGCTCGCTGCAGATCCACCTGCTGCTCGCCTCGCAGCGCGTCGACGAGGGGCGGCTGCGCGGCCTGGAGTCCCACCTCTCATACCGGATCGGGCTGCGGACCTTCTCCGCGGCCGACTCCCGCGCCGTGCTCGGCGTCCCGGACGCGGCGTCGCTGCCCGCCGTCCCCGGCACCGGCTACCTGCGCTCGGACACCTCGACGATGGTCCGGTTCACCGCGGGCTACGTGTCGGGCCCGGTCCGGCGCCCGGTCGGACGGCGCACCGCGCTCGCCGCGGACACCGGCGCGGAGGCGCGCCCGCCCGAGCCCCGGCCGTTCCACGGGGGCTGGGTCGACCCGCCGGGCGGGGCGCCCGCGCCGCGGGCCGACGACGGCCCGGGCGAGGTCGACGACGCGGCGCCCAGCGTGCTGGACACGGTGGTCGACCGGCTGCGCGACGCGGGACCGCCCGCGCACGAGGTGTGGCTGCCGCCGCTGGCCGGTCCGATCGGGCTGACGTCGCTGCTGCCGCCGCTCGAGGACACCGACCGCGGCCGGGAGGCCCCCGGCTTCCCCGCCAACGGCACGCTGCGCCTGCCGCTCGGCCTCGTCGACCGGCCCTACGAGCAGCGCCGCGAGGTGCTCTGGGCCGACCTGTCGGGGGCGGCGGGCCACGTCGGCGTCGCGGGCGGTCCGCGGGCGGGGACCTCGACGCTGCTGCGGACCCTGGTCTGCTCCGCGGCGCTCACGCACACCCCGGACGAGCTCGGCTTCCACGTCGTCGACCTCGGCGGCGGCACGCTCGCCGGGCTGGCGGCGCTCCCGCACGTGGGCACGGTCGCCGGGCGGGGCGACACCGACCTGGTGCGCCGGGTCGTCGCCGAGGTCGCCGCGGTGGCCCGCGCCCGGGAACGCTGGTTCCGCGAGCGCGGCATCGCCTCCGTGGCCGACCTGCGGGAGCGGCGTCGGCGGGGCGAGGACCTGCCCGAGCCGTCCGGCGACCTCGTTCTCGTGATCGACGGTTGGCACGCCTTCCGCACCGACCACGACGCGCTCGAGTCGACGGTGCTCACGCTGGCGACGACCGGTCTGTCCTACGGCGTGCACGTGGCGATCGGCGTGGGCCGCTGGGCCGACCTACGCCCCGCCCTGAAGGACCTGCTCGGCACCCGGATCGAGCTGCGGCTCGGCGATCCCGGCGAGTCCGAGGTGGACCGGCGGGTGGCGGCCGCGGTGCCCGCCGGGCGTCCGGGGCACGGCATCGCCCCCGACCGCAGCCACGTCCTCGTCGCCCTCCCGGAGCCGGACCTGGTGGCCGGGGTCGCCGCCGCGTGGCCCGGGCCGGGGGTGGCGCCGGTCGAGCTGCTGCCGGACCGGGTGGACGTCGCCGCGCTGCCCGGGCCGGACGACGGGGAACGGCACCTGCTGCCGATCGGGGTGGACGAGGACCGGCTCGCGCCGGTGCTGCTCGACGTGGCGGCGGACCCGCACCTGCTCGTCTACGCCGACGGCGAGTCCGGCAAGACGTCGTTCCTGCGGCTGTTGGCCCACCAGGTGGTCACCCGCTACACGCCCGCGCAGGCCCGGCTGATGATCGTCGACTACCGCCGCGGCCTGCTCGGCGCCGTCGACGCCGAGCACCTCATCAGCTACACCTCCACCGCGGACGCGCTCACCGAGGCGATGACCGATCTCGTCGCGTCGTTGCGCCGCCGGCTCCCGGGGCCCGACGTCACCCCCGAGCAGCTGCGGGCGCGCTCGTGGTGGACCGGGCCGGAGGTCTTCCTGCTGGTCGACGACTACGACCTGGTCGCCACCGCCGCCGGCAACCCGCTCACGGCCCTGCTCGACCTCCTCGCCCAGGCCAAGGACATCGGCCTGCACGTCGTCCTCGCGCGGCGCGTCGGCGGCACGTCGCGGGCGATGTTCGAGCCGGTGCTCGCCCGCCTGCGCGAACTCGCCACACCCGGCCTCGTCGGCCACGGCAGCCGCGACGAGGGCCCGCTGGTCGGGACGGCCCGGCCCGGACCGCGGCCGCCCGGCCGGGCGGTGCTCGTGACCCGCCGCCACGGCGAGACGCTCGTCCAGCTCGCCTGGCGCGATCCCGACGAGCCGATCCGGGCGCCCGGGGGTGGGGACCGGTGAGCCGCCGGATCGCGGTCGACCTCGGCGACACCGCGGTCGTGGCGGTGGTCGACCCCGGCGGCGGCGCCGAGGCGGTCGAGCTCGCCCCGGACCTCGCGGCGGTGTTCGCGCCGGACGGCGCCGCCCTGGTGACCGGGGCCGAGGCGCGGGCGCGGGCCGCCGCCGACCCGAGCCGGTTCGAACCCCGCCCGCGCCGCCACATCGACGCCGACGCCCTGCTGCTCGGCACCCGCACGGTCGGCGTCGTCGAGGCGCTCGGCGCCGTCCTCGCGGCGGCCGTGGACCGGGCCGCCCCGGCGCTGCGCGGCGAACGCCCGGACGTCCTCGTGCTCACGCACCCGCCCGGCTGGGGCGGGCGTCGTCGTGAGGTCCTGCGCCGGGCGGGCACCGGCCTCGCCGCCGAGCTCGTCCTGGTGCCCGAACCGGTCGCCGCGGCGGCGCACGCCCGGTGGATGCGTCCCGCCGGCCGCGGCGGGCCGACCGCCGTGCTCGACGTCGGGGCGCGCGGGGCGAGCGCCGCGGTCGTCGACGGGGACGGCACGGTGCTCGCGCACCGCGCCTCCGGGGACTTCGGCGGGGACGACGCCGACGAGCTGGTCCTCGCCCACCTCGTCGCCGGACTGCCCGACGACGGCCCCGGCACCGACCGGGTGCGCGCGGTGGTGGCGGGCGTGGACCTGCCGGAGCGCCGCCACCGCCAGGTGCTCGTCGAGGACGTCCGGGACGCCCGGGAACGGCTGTCCGAGTCCGAGCAGGCCGAGATCCCGCTGCCGGGCGCGGCGGGCAGCGCGTGGTGCTCGCGCGGCGAGCTCGAGGACCTGCTCCGGGACTCGTGCGGCGACCTGGTCGCGCTGCTCTCCGGGGTGGTCGCCGAGGCGGGGGTCGCCGCGTCCCGGCTGGACGTGCGCCTCGTCGGCGGGCTCGCCCGGACGCCGCTGCTGGCCACGCTCGTGCACCGCGCGCTCGGCGTGCCCCCGGTGGTGCCGGCCGACCCCCGCACGGTGGTGGCCCGCGGCGCCCTGCTGGCCGCGGCCCCGGCGCCCGCGGTCGCCCCGGCGCCACCCGCCGCCCCGCCCGCGCGCCCGGTCCTGCTGCCCGACTGGCCGGTCGCGGTCCCGGCCGGTGCCCCGCCGCGACGCCCGGACCCGGGCCCCCGGCCGGCATCGTCCGCGCCGCCCGTGCCCGGCGGACCGCCCCCGTCGGCGGCGGCGCCCCGGTCCGACCCGGACGGCCCGACCGTGCGGATCGCCCACGAGCTCGTGCCCGCCGGCCGGCTCCCGGCCCGGATCGAGACCCCCGAGGGCGGCCCGGAGGCGTGGAGCGCCCGCCGGCGGGCGGGCCTGGTCGCGGCCGCGACCGTCGCGGTCGTCGTCGTGATCCTCGCCGTGGCCGGGCTGCGCGGCGGCGACACCCCGTCGGCGGGGGCGACCCCGCCGACCGTGGTCTCGGTGTTCGCCCACGCCTACGAGCTACCCGCCGGGTGGACCACCGACGGGTCGGACGCCGAGTCGCGCCGCAGCCGCATCCGCCCGGCCGGGCAGCCGACCGGGCCGAACCTGATCGCGGTGCAGGAGAGCGCGCTGGCCACGCCGGACCCGGTGGCGGCGCGCTCCCAGCTGCTCGCCGGCTTCGAGGCCGCGCGGTCGGCGGGCGGCGGCGTCTCCGACCTGCGGCCGGAGACGACCTTCGCCGGCCGCGACGCGGCGACCTACCGACAGGTGCCGGTCCCCGGGACGACCGTGGACTGGGTGGTGCTCTTCCTCGGCGCCACGCAGATCTCGGTCGGCTGCCGCCACGACGACGCCTCCCGCGACGCGGTCCTCGCGGCCTGCGAACGGGTGGTGGGGACACTGCGCAGCCCGCCCTGAGCACGGGCTCGCACGAGTTCTCCCGAACCGCACCCGCACCCGCCGTCGGGATGTCACCGTCGAGGGCGACACACGGGAGGGAGCTCCGATGGCGGGACAGTTCGGGACCGAGACGCAGCTGATGCAGGGCGCCGGTCGGCACGTCCTGGAGGTGCGGGACCAGATCGGCGCGCAGCTGGCGCAGCTGCGCGCCCAGCTGGTCCCGCTGGAGGCGACCTGGCGCGGCGACGCGTCGACGGCCTTCACGCAGCTGATGGCGCGCTGGAACGACGACGCGAACCGGATCAACGCCGCTCTCGGGGCCATCGCGGAGTCCGTGCAGGCCTCCGCCGTGGGGTACCGGGCGGCCGAGGACGAGGTCGCGGCGACGACCTCGCGCATCGGCCGGGCACTGGGCTGAGGAGGACGACATGGACGAGATCCGCGTGACCTTCGGCGAGCTGTCCGCCGCGCAGCAGAACGTGACGGCCACGGCCGCGCGCATCCGCGGCCAGCTCGACGACCTCGAACGGCGGCTCGCGCCGCTCGTCGCGGGCTGGACCGGCGCCGCGGCCGAGCAGTACCGCGCCCGGCAACGGGAGATCGACACCGCGTGGGCCGACCTCGCGCAGGTGCTCGGCCTCGTCGGGGGACGGCTGGGGCAGGCCGAGCAGACCTATCGCGCGGTGGAGGCGCGCAACGCCGCCCGGTACTGACGGGGGTGGGTGCCGGGTCCTCGCGGGCAGCCGCGTACCCTGGAGAGTCGTTGCGCGGTGGACGCCTGCCGCGAGGCGACACAGTCAGCGGATCCGGCCGTGGTACGGCCTCCGCGTGTGCCGCCACCTGACGTACCGCAGACCCAGTATGACCGTGACGAGGTAGCTTCCGTGCGCACGTTCAGTCCGAAGCCCGGCGACATCGACCGCGCCTGGCACGTCATCGACGCCTCCGACGTCGTGCTCGGCCGGCTGGCCAGCCAGACCGCCCAGCTGCTGCGGGGCAAGCACAAGCCGACCTACGCCCCGCACGTCGACACCGGTGACTTCGTGGTGATCGTGAACGCGGAGAAGGTGGCGCTGACCGGTGGCAAGCGGGACGACCGCTTCGTCTACCACCACAGCGGCTACCCCGGCGGCCTCAAGAAGCGCACCGTGGGCGAGGAGCTCGAGCGCTTCCCGGACCGCCTGGTCGAGAAGGCCATCAAGGGCATGCTGCCCAAGAACCGTCTGGGCCGGGCCATGGCGTCCAAGCTCAAGGTCTACGCGGGCCCCGAGCACCCGCACGCCGCCCAGCAGCCCGTGCCGTACGAGATCCGACAGGTGAGCCAGTGACCACCCCCGACGACAACGTCGAGAACGAGACCTCCTACGAGGTCACGTCCGAGGCCCCCGAGGGCGGGCAGTCGCTCGCCGAGGCCGCGGACCTGACCTCCGGCGACTTCGCCGACACCGACGACGAGCTGGGCGCCGAGGTCTTCGGCGACGCCCCGGCCCCGGTGTTCGCCTCGCTCGACCGCCCGATCCAGACCGTCGGCCGCCGCAAGGAGGCCGTGGTCCGCATCCGTCTCGTGCCGGGTTCCGGCAAGCTGACGATGAACGGCAAGGCGTTCGAGGAGTACTTCCCGAACAAGGTGCACCAGCAGCTCATCCGTGAGCCCCTGGTCAACACCGAGCGCACCGAGCAGTTCGACATCTACGCCAACCTCCACGGTGGCGGGACGTCGGGCCAGGCCGGCGCGCTGCGCCTGGCGATCGCCCGCGCGCTGACGATCGTCGACCCCGAGGACCGTCCGGGCCTGAAGAAGGCCGGCTTCCTCACCCGGGACGCCCGGGCGAAGGAGCGCAAGAAGTACGGCCTCAAGAAGGCCCGGAAGGCCCCTCAGTACTCGAAGCGCTGATGGGTCGCCTGTTCGGGACCGACGGTGTCCGCGGCCTCGCGAACGCGGACCTCACCCCCGAGCTGGCGCTCTCCGTCGCGTCCGCCGCCGCCCGTGTGCTCGTCGAGCACGCGGGCGGTGTCGTGCACGGGGCGGGTGGAGCGTCGGACCCGGGTGAGGCCGCGGCGCGACCGGTGGCCGTGGTTGGCCGCGATCCGCGGGCCAGCGGCGAGATGCTCGAGGCCGCGGTGTGCGCGGGCCTCTCCGCGGCCGGGGCCGACGTCCGGCGGGTCGGCGTGCTGCCGACCCCCGCGGTCGCCCACCTGACCGCGACGCTGGGCGCCGACCTCGGCGTCATGATCTCCGCCTCGCACAACCCGATGCCCGACAACGGCATCAAGTTGTTCGCGGCCGGGGGTCACAAGCTGCCCGACGCGCTCGAGGACGAGATCGAGGCGCACCTCGACGGGGTCGCACAGCCCGACCGGCGTCCGACGGGGCGGGGCATCGGGCGGGTCACCGACGTGCCCGACGCGCTCGACCGCTACCTCGACCACCTGCTCGTGGCCACCCCGCACGCACTCGAGGGGCTGCACGTGGTCGTCGACTGCGCGCACGGGGCGGCCTCGCTGGCGGCCCCCCGCGCCTACGAGCGCGCGGGTGCTCGGGTGACGACGCTGGCGGCCGGGCCGGACGGCTGGAACATCAACGACGGCGTCGGCTCCACCCACCTCGAGGGGCTGACGAAAGCCGTCGTCGAACACGGCGCCGACCTCGGGATCGCCCACGACGGCGACGCGGACCGCTGCCTCGCGGTCGCCGCGGACGGGTCGGTCGTCGACGGCGACCAGATCCTCGCGGTCCTCGCGCTGGCGCTGCACGCCGACGGCGAGCTCGCCGGCGACACGCTCGTCACCACCGTCATGAGCAACCTGGGCCTGCACCTGGCGATGCAGGAGGCCGGGATCGCGGTCCGCACGACGGCGGTCGGGGACCGGTACGTCCTCGAGGAGCTGCGGGCGGGCTCGTTCTCGCTCGGCGGCGAGCAGTCCGGCCACGTGGTGCTGCCCTCGCACGCCACCACCGGGGACGGTCTGCTCACCGCGCTGCGGCTGATGGCCCGCATGACGACGACCGGGCGCTCCCTCGCGGAGCTCGCCGGCGTGGTGGAGCGGCTCCCGCAGGTGCTGGTGAACGTGCCCGTGGCGGACAAGGCCGCGGTGGGCTCGTCGTCCCGGGTCGCCGACGCGGTGGCCGCCGAGGAGGCCGCCCTGGCCGGCCGGGGGCGCGTGCTGCTGCGGCCCTCGGGCACCGAGCAGGTGGTGCGGGTGATGGTCGAGGCACCCACCGAGGACACGGCCCGCGACGTCGCGGACCGCCTGGCCGTGCTCGTCGCCGACGTGCGCCCGTAGCGCCGTGCCGCACCGGCCCCGCGGACGGGGCCGGTGTGGAACCGCTGGACGCCGTGGGGGACCCTGGGACCCGTGACACGGCGTGACGGCGGACGCAGGGGCGGACCGCTCTCCGCGGTCCCGCCGCCGCGGCGGCTGGACCAGCTCGGCGCCGACACGTCGGACGCCCTGCTCGCGGCGGGGGACGTCGCGGTCGACCGGATCGTGGCGGCCCTCCCGGCCCGCGCCGCGCTCACCGGTACCGCCGGTCTGCCGGGACCGCCCGTCGACGCCGCCGGGCTGCGGGCCCGGCACGGCGCCCAGCGCGGCATCCGCTTCGCCGCGATCGCGGCCGGTGCGGAGGACCTGCGGCGCGCGGCCGACCGCATCCGCGTGCGACACCGGGCGCTCGCCGAGGAGGCCGGCACGCTGTACGAGCGCTGGTCGGGCCCGTCGGCCGAGGAGGTCGCGGACCGGGTCGTCGCGCTCGGCCGGGCCGCCCAGGAGATCGTCGCCCTGCTCGCGGACACCGCCGAGACGGTGGAGGCCGCCGGACTGGCGGTGGCGGACGACGTCGCCGACCGCGCCGCCGCGGCCCGCGCGCTCGGTGCGGGCGACCCCGGGCCGCCCCCCGGCCCGGGCGCCGTCCCGGCCGCCGCACGCGGGTGGGCCGCCGCCCTGGACGCCTGCCTGCAGCGCTACCTCGTCGTGGCCGACCGCACCGACGCCACGATCGCCGAGACCTGGCGCACGCTCGCCGACCGGCTCGGCATGCTGCGCCGTCTCTCCGGCGCGGCGGCCGACGTGACCGGGTCCGGGGACGGGGTGGGCCCGGCGGACACCGGGGGGCTGCCGCCCGACCTGTTCGCGCTGCCGGAGATCCTCGCCGCGCTCGGTGGGCTGGGTGGGCTCGGCGGGCTCGACGAAGGCCTCGACGGCGGGGTGGACGGCGGGGCGGACGGCGGGGCGAACGAGCCCGCGGCGGACGGCTCGCGCCCGGGGGACGCGGACCGCTGACGGGCGGGGCTCTCGCCGGGTCCGTGCCTTGTCGCGGATTCTCGTCGTCTGCGGTGTGCCTTGTCGTGGTGGATCGCCGCGACAGGGTGGGCGGGGCGTGCCGGGAGCCGCGACAAGGCGGCGGGGCGTGTCGGGAGCCCGCGGCACGGTCGGCGGTTCCGTGTCGGGCCATCTTGGTTCGACGGCGGGTCCGTCCCAGCCGGCCGGTCCGTGTCTGGTCGCGGGTTCTCGTCGTCCTCGGTGTGCCTTGTCGTGGTGAGTCGCCGCGACAGGGTGGGTGGGGCGTGTCGGGAGCCCGCGACAAGGTGGCGGGGCGTGTCGGCAGCCCGCGACAAGGTGGACCGACCGGCGGGTCCGTGTCTTGTCGCGGGTCCTCGTCGTCCTCGGCGTGCCTTGCCGTGGTGAGTCGCCGCGACAGGGCGGGCGGGGCGTGTCAGGAGCCCGCGACAAGGTGGGCCGCGGACACCGCGGTGCGCCGTCCGGCGGGGAGCCGGCCGGCCTCAGACGGTCGACGACTCCCGGTAGACCCGCACCTCGGTGCCCTTGACCGCGCCGTCGACGACGTCGGAGTACTTCTTCTCGCCCTCGAGGTGGTGCAGCAGGAAGCCGGTGAGCAGCGCCTTCACCGTGGTGAGGACACCGAGGTCGGCCTTGCCGTCGAGCACCAGGTCGCTCCAGTGCTTGCCCTCGACGATGCCGAGGTGGCTGGCCTTCTTCACGGTCCGCATCACCGACGGGCCGGCCCACGCCGCGGCGACCGGCTCGGTGCCGGCCGCGGGCGGCGCCACGAGGTCCTTGCCGAACGCGATGTGCAGACCGGGACGGTGCACGGCGCGGGCCGCGTCCTGGGCCGAGGGGCGGGACTCGGAGAGCGCGATCGTGGCGACCGCCGCGACGTCGCCGCGCGCCTCGGCGATCTCCGACCCGGTCTCCCAGTAGGGCTCGCCGGCGGCCTGGACGCGCGTGGCGTGGGCGGGCGCCGCGGCCGCGAGCACGGCCGAGCCGGCGCCCATGCCGTGGCCGGCCAGCGCGAGCTTGCGCGGGTCGACGCTCACCGCGGCGCCGCGGGCAGTGCCGCCCAGCCGCACGGTCGAGACGACGTCGAGCGCGGTGCGCAGGTCGTTCGCGAGCTTGCGGTGCGAGGCGAACGGGCCGCGCTCGGTGTCCGGTGCGGCGGCGACGATGCCCCAGGACGCGAGGTGGCGCAGCAGGCCGAGGTAGCGGGTGGCCGGATTGAGCCAGTCGTGGCCGAACGCGACCGCGGGGAGCTGCTCACCCGCCGTCGGGGTGAAGACCACCCCGGGCAGACCGACCAGCGCGAGGTCACCGCGCAGCACCTGGTGCGGGCCCGGGCGCCCGAGCTCCGCGACGATCTGCTTCGCACTGGCCATGGCGACGGACCGTAGTGCATCCGGAGCGTCACCGGCCTGCTGGAACACGGCCGGGGTGCGTCGCGGCGGGCCGGGTCACACGGGCCACCGGTCAAGGTCCACTTCGTCCCACCTACGCTCGGACTCCGTGTGCGGCATCGTGGGGTACGTGGGCTGGCGCCCGGCACGCGACGTCCTGCTGGGCGGTCTGCGGCGGCTGGAGTACCGGGGGTACGACTCGGCGGGCATCGCGACCGTGCGGCCCGACGCGCCGACGGTGGAGGTCCACCGCGCGGCCGGGGCCCTGGACAACCTGGTCCGGGTCACCGACGCGAACCCCGAGGACGCCGAGCACCCGGCGCGGACCGGGATGGGCCACACCCGGTGGGCGACCCACGGCGCCCCGACCGACCGCAACGCCCACCCGCACCGGGACGCGACCGGCCGGGTGGCCGTCGTGCACAACGGGATCATCGAGAACTTCGTCGCGCTGCGCGCCGAGCTCGAGGACGCCGGGGTGGAGCTCGCGAGCGACACCGACTCGGAGGTCGCCGCCCACCTCGTCGCCCGCGCCTTCGACGAGGAGCCGGACGCCGGCCTGACCGCCGCGGTGCGCCGCGTCGTCAACCGGTTGGAGGGCGCCTTCACCCTCGTGCTCACCCACGCGGAGCGGCCGGACGAGATCGTCGCCGCGCGTCGCTCGTCGCCGCTGGTGGTCGGCATCGGTGACGGCGAGACGTTCGTGGCCTCCGACGTCTCGGCGTTCATCGACCACACCCGCGACGCGGTCGAGCTGGGCCAGGACCAGATCGTCACGCTGACCCGCGAGGGCGCGGTGGTCACCGACTTCCACGGCGACCTCGCGCCGACGCGTCCCTTCCACGTCGACTGGGACATCGCGGCCGCCGAGAAGGGCGGTCACGACTTCTTCATGTCGAAGGAGATCGAGGAGCAGCCGGCGGCCCTCGCGGACACGCTGCGCGGCCACCTCGTCGACGGTCGCATCGTCCTCGACGAGCAGCGCCTGTCCGACCAGGAGCTGCGCGACATCGACAAGGTGTTCGTCGTCGCCTGCGGCACCGCCTACCACGCCGGGCTGCTGGCGAAGTACGCGATCGAGCACTGGTGCCGCATCCCGGTGGAGGTCGAGGTCGCCAGCGAGTTCCGCTACCGCGACCCGGTCCTCGACCGGTCCACGCTCGTCGTCGCGATCTCCCAGTCCGGCGAGACCGCCGACACCCTCGAGGCGGTCCGCCACGCCCGCGAGCAGAAGGCCCGCGTCCTCGCGATCTGCAACACCAACGGCGCGCAGATCCCGCGGGAGTCCGACGCCGTCCTCTACACCCACGCCGGCCCCGAGGTCGGGGTCGCCGCGACCAAGACGTTCACCTCGCAGGTCGTCGCCTGCTACCTCGTCGGGCTCGCGCTGGCGCAGAACCGCGGCACGAAGTACGCCGACGAGGTGGAGCGTGAGTACCACCAGCTCGTCGCGTCCGCCGACGCCGTGAAGGAGGTGCTCGCCTCCGCGGTCGAGCCGACCCGGGCCCTCGCGCGGGAGCTCGCGGACTCGAAGGCGGTGCTCTTCCTCGGCCGCCACGTCGGCTACCCGGTGGCGCTGGAGGGTGCGCTCAAGCTCAAGGAGCTCGCGTACATGCACGCCGAGGGCTTCGCGGCGGGCGAGCTGAAGCACGGGCCGATCGCGCTGATCGAGCAGGACCTGCCCGTCGTCGTCGTGATGCCCTCGCCGCGGGGCCGGGCGACGCTGCACGCGAAGCTGCTGTCGAACATCCGGGAGATCCAGGCGCGCGGGGCGCGCACGGTCGTCATCGCCGAGCGCGGCGACGAGACGGTGCGGCCGTTCGCGAGCACGCTCATCGAGGTCCCCGTGGTGCCGACGCTGATCCAGCCGCTGGTGGCCACGGTGCCGCTGCAGGTGTTCTCCGCCGAGGTGGCCCGGGCGCGCGGTTACGACGTCGACAAACCGCGCAACCTCGCGAAGTCCGTGACCGTCGAATAGGTGGCTTCGCCCTGTGCGCGCTGTCCGCGGCTCGTGCCACGACAGTGCTCACGGGCGCGACGAAGGAGCGCACATCGTGTACGGCGTCTGGACGCCCGAGCAGGTGCAGGCCGCGGAGGAACCCGTCCTGGCCCGCACCCCGGAGGGGGCGCTCATGCGCCGCGCGGCGTACGGCGCCGCGCAGGTCGCCCTGCGGATGCTGCGGGAGCGGGCGGGCGGTGTCACCGGGCGCCGGGTCGTCGTCCTCGTCGGCGCGGGCAACAACGGCGGCGACGGGCTCTGGGCCGGGGTCGAACTGCGTCGGCGCGGGGTCGCGGTCACCGCGGTCCTGCTCACCCCCGACCGCGCCCACCCGGCCGGGCTCGAGGCACTCCGGGCGGCCCGCGCGCGCGTGGTCACCGAGGTCGAGCCGGCGGTCACCGCGATCGGGCGGGCCGACCTCGTGCTCGACGCGATCGTCGGGGTCTCGGCCCGCGGCGGCCTGCGCGAGCCCGCGCCGGTGCTCGTCGGCGCGGCCGATACCGCCGGCGTCCCCGTCCTCGCGATCGACCTGCCGTCCGGGGTCGACCCCCTGACCGGCGTGGTGCACGACGAGGCGGTGACGGCGACGGAGACGGTCACCTTCGGGGCCCGCAAGCCGGTGCACGTGCTGAACCGCGACCGCTGCGGTCCGGTGACGCTCGTCGACATCGGCCTCGGCCCGGAGCTGGGCGAGCCGCCGGTGCGCGTGCTCGGGGCGGCCGACGTCGGCGCCCGCTGGCCCGTCCCGGGCCCGGCGGACGACAAGTACACCCAGGGCGTCGTCGGGATCGCCGCGGGCAGCGCGACCTACCCGGGGGCGGCCGTGCTCGCGAGCGGCGCCGCCGCCCTCGCGACGAGCGGGATGGTCCGCTACGCCGGGACCGCCGCCGACGAGGTGCGGGCCGCGTGGCCGGAGGTCGTCGCCACCGACCACGTCTCCGAGGCCGGGCGGGTGCAGGCCTGGGCGGTGGGGCCCGGACTCGGCACCGACGACGCCGGCGCGACGACGCTGCGCCACGTGCTCGACGCGGGCCTGCCCGTGCTCGCCGACGCCGACGCGATCACCCTGCTCGGCGCGGACGCCGATCTCCGCGCCCGCGCCGCCGCCACGACCACGCTGGTGACCCCGCACGCCGGGGAGTTCGCCCGCCTCGTCGCCTCGTTCGGCGACCCGCCCGACCCCGCCGCCGACCGCGTCGCCGCCGCGCGTCGCGCCGCCACCGAGCTCGGCGTGACGGTGCTGCTCAAGGGCAACGCCACCGTCGTGGCCGCGCCGGACGGGCGGGTGCTGGTGCACCCGGCCGGGTCCTCCTGGCTCGCGACGGCGGGTTCGGGCGACGTCCTGTCGGGCGTCGCCGGGGCGCTCCTGGCGGCCGGGCTCGACCCGCTCGACGCCGCGGGCTGCGCCGCCTTCGTCCACGCCCGGGCCGCCGAGATCGGCGCCGGCGCGACGGGTCGGGCTCCGCTGCCCTCCGGCTCCCGCGGCGCGCCCGTCCCCGCCTCGCACGTCCAGGCCGCCCTCCCCGAGGCCATTCGCTCGGTGCGGGAGGCGGCATGAGCGTCCGCGCGGAGGTGCGGATCGACCTCGACGCGATCCGCCACAACGTCCGCCACCTCGCGCGCCTCGGCGGCGGCGCCGCGGTGATGGCGGTGGTCAAGGCCGACGGGTACGGACACGGCGCGGTCGACGTCGCCCGGGCCGCCCTCGACGCCGGGGCCGGCTGGCTCGGGGTGTGCACTCTCGAGGAGGCCGCCGAGCTGCGCGCCGCCGGGATCACCGCGCCGGTGCTGTCCTGGCTGCACGTCCCCGACGAGGACTTCGCGCCGGCCGTCGCATCCGGGGTCGACCTCGGCGTCGCCTCCCGGCGCGACCTGGCGGCGATCGCGGCCGGCGCGCGAGCCGTGGGCCGTCCCGCGCGCGTCCACCTGAAGATCGACACCGGGCTCTCGCGCAACGGCTGCCCGCCCCACGCGTGGGGCGACCTGCTCGACGCCGTCGCGGACCACGTCGCGGCGGGGGAGGTCGAGCCGGTCGCGGTGTGGACCCACCTCGCCCACGCCGACGCCCCGGCCCACCCGACCGTCGACCTGCAGGCCGGCCGGTTCGACGACGCGCACGCCGCCGCGCAGGCCCGGCTCGGCCGGACGCTGCTCGCGCACGTCGCCAACTCCGCCGCCACCCTCACCCGCCCCGACCTGCACCGCGACCTCGTCCGGCCGGGCATCGCGGTCTACGGGCTGGACCCCGTCGCCGGGCCCGGCGAGGCCACACCCCTGCGACCGGCGATGTCGCTGCACGGCCGGGTCGCACTGCTCAAGACGGTCGCGGCCGGCGAGGGCGTCTCCTACGGCCACATCTGGACCACGCCCACCGAGCGCACGCTCGCCCTCGTCCCCGTGGGCTACGCCGACGGCGTGCCGCGGCTGCTCGGCTCGACGGGGAAGCTGACGGTCGGGATCGGCGGCGTGCGCCGACCCGTCGTCGGGCGGGTGTGCATGGACCAGGTGGTGGTCGACCTCGGCCCGGCCGACGCCGACCACGGCGTCGCCGAGGGCGACGACGTGCTGCTCTTCGGCGACGGCTCCGACGGCGGACCGAGTGCCGCGGAGTGGGCGGAGCTGCTGGGCACCATCCACTACGAGATCGTGACCGGGGTCGGGAGCCGTCCGCGGCTGCGGCGGACCGTGGTGGGCTGAGCGACTTCCGGGGTGAATCGGGCGTGGACGTGGTAGAAGGCCAGTCATGACGACGGCGGCGACGGCGCGCTCCGCGGGCGAGCTCCGATGAGCGACGACCGGCGGCACACCGGCGGCATCATCGGCGCGATCGCCGGCACGGTCCTGGGCGGCGTGGCCGCCGCCGGGGCGGTCGGGGCCGGTCGGGCCCGGTCCCGCGTCGTGCGCGCCCGTGCCGAGCTCTCCGAGCACGAGGCCGAGCACCCGTCGCAGCTCGGCCTGCTGCCGAAGGGCCGGGAGTCCTCGGTGGCGGCCGACGACGGCACCCGGCTCGCCGTCGAGGAGATCGAGCCGGTCACCCCCGGCGCGAAGCCCGAGCTCACCGTGGTCCTCGTCCACGGCTTCGCGCTCGACCGCCGCTGCTGGCACTACCAGCGCCGCATGCTCGCCGGGCTCACCGACCCGGCCGTCCGGGTCGTCCTCTACGACCAGCGCCGGCACGGCCGCTCCGGCCAGTGCTCCGCGCGGGCGTGCACCATCGCCCAGCTCGGCGCCGACCTCGACGCCGTCATCCGCACGGTGGCCCCCGAGGGCGACCTCGTGCTCGTCGGCCACTCCATGGGCGGCATGACGATCATGGCGCTGGCCGAGCGGCACCCGGCCCTGTTCCGCGACCGGGTGCTCGGCGTCGCCCTCGTCTCGACCTCGGCCGGCGACGTCGGCACGGTCGGCCTGCAGCGGGCCGTCCTGTCCCACCGCAACCCGACGGTGAACGTCCTCGGCCGTCTCGCGCACTGGCGCCCGGCCACGGTCGACCGCATCCGGCGCCTCGGCGGCAACGCCATGTGGGCGGCGGTGCAGCGGTTCTCGTTCGGCGACCCCGACGTCGACCCCGCCCTGGTGGACCTCGTCGACAGCACCATCGCGAGCACCGCGCTCGACGTCCTCACGTCGTTCGCGAACACGCTGTCCACCCACGACCGCAAGGCGGCGCTGCGCGGGCTCTCGCAGTGCGAGGTGCTCGTGGCCGGGGGCACGCGCGACGTGATGATCCCGTACGCGCACTCCGAGGTGATCGCCGCCGAGCTGCCGCGCGCGGAGCTGCTGCCCCTCGAGGGCGCCGGGCACATGGCGATGCTCGAGCAGCCCGGCGAGTTCGACGCCGCCCTGCTCGAGCTGCTGCGCCGCTGCACGCACCGCAGCCAGGTGCTCCGCCGGTTGCGCCCGCCGGAGGCCGGGACCTCCGCGCGGCGGTCGCGGCTGCGCCGGTCCCGACGACGGGCGTGAGCGATCCGGGGGAGGGCGCGCCGCGCCCGGGTGCGGGCCCCCGTGGCAGGAAAGCGTCGTTGCTGCCACCGCACGACAGCAACGACGCTTTCCTGCCACGAGGGGGCGGGAGCGGGGACGGGGAGCAGGGGGAGCCGGGGGTGCCCGTCGTCCTCGACGCCCTGACCCCCGACGACGCCGCGGAGTGCGCCCGGCTGGAGGCGCTGCTCTTCCCCGGCGACGACCCGTGGAGCGCGGGCGCGTTCCGCGCCGAGCTGCAGGCCGGCCACCCGTACTACGCCGCGCGGGCCGGGGGACGGCTGGTCGGGTACGCCGGGGTGGCGCTGCTGCCGGCGCCCGCGTTCTCCCGCGAGCCCGCCGAGGCCGAGGTGCACACGATCGGGGTGGACCCGGTGGTGCAGGGCCACGGCGTGGGGCGTCGGCTGCTCCACGCGCTGCTCGAGCGGGCCGACGCGATCGGCGCCGTCACCTTCCTCGAGGTGCGCACGGACAACGTCCCCGCGCTGGCGCTCTACCGGTCGGAGGGCTTCGAGGTGGTGGGCACGCGGCGGCGCTACTACGCGAGCGGGGCGGACGCGCACACCATGCGCCGGGATGCCGCGACGCACACCCGCGACCCTCGTTGATGGATTGGCACTCGCGGCGGTAGAGTGCCAATCGAACGGCACCGGAGCCGGCTCGGCACCCGCGACGACGGGTCGGCCCACCGGGCGCCGTCACCCACCATTCCAGAATCCAGCTGGACCCCAGATCGTGGAGGTCATCCCGTGGCGAGCGTGAACATCAAGCCGCTCGAGGACAAGCTCGTGGTGCAGGCTTCCGAGGCCGAGACCACGACCGCGTCCGGCATCGTCATCCCGGACACCGCCAAGGAGAAGCCGCAGGAGGGCAAGGTCCTCGCGGTGGGCCCGGGTCGGGTCGACGACAACGGCAACCGCATCCCGCTCGACGTCGCGGTCGGCGACGTCGTCATCTTCTCGAAGTACGGCGGCACCGAGGTCAAGTACAACGGCGAGGACTACCTGATCCTGTCGTCGCGTGACGTCCTGGCGGTCGTCAACTAAGCACCGCAGGCTCCAGCCACCGCCCCGGTGATCCCGAACCTCCGGGGTCCCGGGGCGGTGGTGTGTCCGGTGCACGAAAGGACGGATAGTGCCCAAGCAGATCACGTTCGACGAGACCGCCCGCCGCGCGCTCGAGCGCGGCGTCGACCAGCTGGCGGCGGCGGTGAAGGTGACCCTCGGTCCCCGCGGCCGCCACGTCGTGCTGGACAAGAAGTTCGGCGGCCCGACGATCACCAACGACGGCGTCACCATCGCCCGCGAGATCGAGCTCGACGACCCGTTCGAGAACCTCGGCGTGCAGCTGGCGAAGACCGCCGCGACCAAGACCAACGACGTCGCCGGTGACGGCACGACGACGGCGACCGTGCTCGCCCAGGCGCTCGTCGCCGAGGGCCTGCGCAACCTCGCCGCCGGCGCCAGCCCGACCGGCATCGGCGCCGGCATGGCCGCCGCCGCGGAGAAGGTCACCGAGGTCCTGCGGGCGAAGGCCACCCCGGTCGACGGCAAGCGCGGCATCGCCGCGGTCGGCGCGGTCGCCTCGCGCGACCAGGAGATCGGCGACCTCATCGGCGAGGCCATGGAGAAGGTCGGCGAGGACGGCGTCATCACGATCGAGGAGTCCTCGACGCTGGCGACCGAGCTCGAGGTGACCGAGGGCCTGCAGTTCGACAAGGGCTACCTCTCGCCGTACTTCGTCACCGACGGCGAGTCGATGGAGGCCGTGCTCGAGGACGCCCACGTCCTCCTGCACCGCGAGAAGATCTCCTCGATCCAGGAGCTGCTCCCGCTGCTGGAGAAGGTCGTCGAGTCCGGCAAGCCGCTGCTCGTCGTGGCCGAGGACCTCGAGGGCGAGGCGCTGTCGACGATCGTCGTCAACGCCATCCGCAAGACGCTGCGCATCTGCGCGGTCAAGGCGCCGTTCTTCGGGGACCGCCGCAAGGCCTTCCTCGACGACCTCGCCGCCGCGACCGGCGCGACGGTGATCAACCCCGAGATCGGTCTCAAGCTCTCCGAGGCCGGCCTCGACGCGCTGGGCACCGTCCGGCGTGCGGTGGTCACCAAGGACGCCACGACCCTGGTCGAGGGCGGCGGCGACAAGTCCGCCGTCGAGGGCCGGGTCGCGCAGATCCGTCGCGAGATCGAGGAGACCGACTCCGACTGGGACCGCGAGAAGCTGCAGGAGCGGCTGGCGAAGCTCGCCGGCGGCGTCGCGGTCATCAAGGTCGGCGCGGCCACCGAGACCGAGCTCAAGGAGCGCAAGCACCGCATCGAGGACGCGGTGGCGGCGACCCGGGCCGCGGTCGAGGAGGGCATCGTGCCCGGCGGCGGTGCGGCCCTGCTGCACGCGTCGGCCGAGCTCGAGGGCGGCCTCGGCCGCACCGGCGACGAGGCCACGGGCGTCGCGCTCGTGCGCCGCGCGCTCTCGGCGCCGCTGAAGGCCATCGCGTCCAACGCGGGGCTGGAGGGGGCCGTCGTGGCCGCCAAGGTCGCCGACGGCGGCTGGGAGACCGGCTACGACGCCGCGAGCGGCACCTACGGCGACCTCATGGCCGCCGGCATCATCGACCCGGTCAAGGTCACGCGCTCCGCCCTGGAGAACGCGGTCTCGATCGCGCGCATGGTGCTCACCACCGAGTCGGCGATCGTCGACAAGCCCGAGGAGGAGGCGCCCGCCGCCGCCGGTGGCCACGGCCACGGGCACGGCCACGGGCACTGATCCCCGGACGATCCCGGTACGACGACGGGCCCGCACGCCGGTGGCGCGCGGGCCCGTCCTCGTCGTGGTCGGCCCCCGATCGACGAACGGCCCGTCCGTCACGCTCGAGCGCGACGGACGGGCCGTTCGTGTGCCCGGGGGTCGGACCTAGCGGATGACGATGTCCTGCACCCGGCCGCGCGAGCGCGACCCGGTCCGCTCGGACTCCGAGAGTCCGCCCCAGATGCCGTACGGCTCGCCCGCGGCGAGCGCGTGCCGTCGGCACGGCTCCATCACGGGACAGCCCTCGCACACCGCCTTGGCGCGCCGCTCGCGGCTCGCCCGAGCGGGACCCCGCTCGCCGTCGGGGTGGAAGAAGAACGCACTGTCCATGCCGCGGCACGCGGCGTGCAGCTGCCAGTCCCAGAGATCGGCGTTGGGGCCGGGGAGTCGACGGACGTCGGCCATCTCGACCACCTCCTCGTCCTGACGCGGGTGTCGGCGCCACCGGGCTCTGCTGTGTCCAAGTCCGGCGTCACCGTCACCACGAAGGGTGGGCCCGGTCGATTCGTCACCGTCCGTGCCTGCGATCGCGCGCAGGGCGACCGTGGCTCGACCCTATGACCGCCGGACACGCGCGGACAAGACATCCGGTTGTGAGCCGTCACCCCCTTCGCAACCGACCGCCGGTCGTCCGGATGCGCGACACACCGCGCCGGTCGCACCGGTCGGCGAATCCGGTGCGTGACAAGACTTGCTCAAACGACCACCATCCGTGATCATTCCCTGAGCACTCCGTGTCCGGTGCTCCGTGTGGGTGGCGGATACGGCGGGGGAGCGGAAGGGTCGGCCGTGACCGGTCGTCCCCGCCGGCGTTGACAGGGGAGAGGGGTCCGGTGGCAGCCACGTCGTACGGCGCGGTACGCCGTCCGGTCGCCGCAGGAACTCCGGATGAGGAGCAGGTATGGCACCGGTCGTCGATCGGGCGCGGGAAAACCGCGGATCCGACTCAAGCCGGGGCGGCGGCGCGCCGATGACCGGTAGTGCCCGCCAAGCGACTGCAGGAACGCTGCAGGGAGGAACTTCCGTGACGACGGTCCTGATCTGCGACGACCGCCGCAGCGTGCGTGAGGGCCTGACCCGCGTCATGTCGGCCGTGCCGGGCGTCCACCGCATCGACTGCGTCGCCCACGGCGACGAGCTGCTCACCCGCTTCTCCCGGCAGAGCGTCGACGTCGTCCTCGTGGGGACCCAGCGCGCCGTGCCGACCGGGGTGGAGGCCACCCGCCGGCTCGTCGCCGCGCACCCCCAGGCGAACGTCATCGTGTTCGGTGCGCCGGACGACTCCGGCAGCATCGCCGCCGCCATCGCGGGCGGTGCCCGCGGCTACCTGCGCTGGGACGCCTCCCGGCCCGAGCTGGTCGCCGCGCTCGCCCACACCCTCGCCAGTACCTCGGTGCCCGCGCCCCGCACGCCCTCCGACACCGGCGTCCAGCTCACCGAGCGCGAGCTGCAGGTGCTGCGCGGCATGGCGCAGGGCAAGAGCAACGGCCAGATCGGCCGCGAGCTCTACCTCTCCGAGGACACCGTGAAGACCCACGCGCGCCGGCTCTTCCGCAAGCTCGGCGTCCGTGACCGTGCGCAGGCCGTGGCGCACGGCTTCCGCCGGGGCCTGGTCTCCTGACCGCGCGGCCCCGCCCCGTCCACCCCGGCCGGCCCGCGGCCCCCGGGGACACCGGGGCGTACCCCAGCTACGCGCCCACCCACCCGCCGGCGGGGCCGCCGCAGGGGCCGCCGCAGAGCCCGCCCGTGGGCTCGCCGCTGCCGCCCCCGGAGGCGTACGGGCCGCGCGCCGACGACGTCCCCACGCCCCCGATCGGCACGCCCCGTGCCGCCCATCGGGCCGCCGACCGGTGGCGTGTGCCGGATCGGGGGAACCCGTCCGCGGGACATGGCGCGGTCCGTCCGGGGGGACGGTACGGTGACTCTCCCGGGCCGCCGACCGCGTCGGTTCCCACCGTGCACGACGCGGCCCGTCGGACCGAGGTGGACCTGCGGGTCACACCGCCGCGCGTAACGCCGGGGCCACGGGGAGCGATGACCGAGTCAGGGAACGACCTCGAGAGGCTGGTGGCCGCCGCCAACGACGGCGACCGCTCGGCTCTCAATCGTGTCCTCGCGATCATCCGTCCGCTCGTCGTGCGCTACTGCCGCGCGAGGATCGGCCGGCAGGAACGGTCGTCGGTCTCGGCCGACGACGTGGCCCAGGAGGTGTGCCTCGCCGTGCTGACCGCACTGCCCGGCTACCGGGATCAGGGCCGCCCGTTCCTCGCCTTCGTCTACGGGATCGCGGCGCACAAGGTGGTCGACGCCCATCGCTCGGTGGCGCGGAACCGATCCGAACCCGTCTCCGAGCTGCCCGAGGAACTGGACCCGCACGACGGTCCGGAGCAGCGTGCGATGAACGGTGCTCTGTCCGTCCAGATGGGTCAGCTGCTCGACACGCTGCCTCCCAAACAACGGGAAATCCTCGTGCTGCGTGTCGTCGTTGGTCTCTCGGCGGAGGAGACCGCGGAAGCGGTCGAATCCACACCCGGAGCGGTCCGGGTGGCACAGCACCGCGCACTGTCGAAGCTGCGGACCGCGGTGTCCGCGATCTCGGAAGAGGTGAGTTAGGTGGGTGGTCACCGCGCGTTCGGTGCGGGTGACGATCTGGTCGACGGACCGGTGGACCTCGCCGCCGTCCGGGCCGACGACGCCCTGCTCGACGCGATCGCCGGCGGGGCGGCCAGCGGCGGTGTGGGGACGGGGGACGTCTTCGGGCGTCCCGGGCAGGACGACGACCATCTGGCCGCCATCCTCGCCGCATGGAAGGCCGACATCGAGGCCGAGCCGATGCCGGAGCTGGTCTCCCTCGACGAGGCCGCCGAGGCCGTCGAGGCGGGCCACGCCGCGCGCGACCGGCGGGCCAGTCGCGCCCGCCGCCGGATGCCGTTCGCCGTGGCCGCCGCGGCCATCGCGGTCGCGCTGTCCGGGTTCACGGTCGCGATCCACTCCGCGCAGCCCGGCGACGCGATGTTCGGGCTGACCAAGGTCTTCTTCTCGCAGCACGCCGACAACGTGGTGAAGGCCGAGGAGGCCCGGAACACCATCGTCGAGGCGAACAAGGCCATCGCCCGGGGCGACCGCGCCACGGCGCAGTCGCTGCTGCAGACCGTGCAGGGGCAGATCCAGGCCGTGCTGCCCGAGGACCAGCCGCCACTCGTGCAGCAGCGTCAGGACGCGCTCAAGTCGCTCGACCCGACCGCGCCCAGCGAGCCGTCGACGGGGAGCGGGAGCCAGGAGGCCCCGGCTCCGGCGTCGCCGGAGGAGGCCAGGACGACGGTGAAGCCGGCTCCGGTGGAGCCGTCGCCGACGGTCGATTCCCCGAGTCCCGAGGCAGGGACGACGGCGCCCGACACCACGTCCGAGCAGGGTCGCGAGGCCACGACGACGACCACGCCGACGTCGTCCGGCAACTAGGCACCACACGACGACGGGCCCGGTTCCCCCGAGGGGGAGCCGGGCCCGTCGTCGTTCGTGGGGAGCGGCGGGCGCACCCGCCGTCCGGAAGGGACCTACTGCTCGGCGAGCGTCGCGTCCGCGAACCCGCGGCAGTACTCCCACGTGACGTAGGCGGCCGGGTCCGGGTCGAACGGGGGCTCGTGGGGGCGCATGTGCCCCTCCTCGAGCAGCTGCTGGAGGCTCGCGCGCAGCAGGTCCCAGTCGTGGAAGTGCTGCTCCTCGCAGTCCTCGCAGTCGACGACGACCCCGCGGATGCCGCGGGGGGCGAGCAGGGCCTGGAACACCGCCAGGTCCCCGAGGTCGGCGACGACCTCCTCGCGCTCCTCCTCGTCGAGGGGGAGGTCCTCCGGCGCGGTCACGTCGTGGAGCGCGTCGAGCATGCGGGAGGGGTCCGACGACGGGTCGCCCGCAAAGGGGTCGGGCGGCAGGGCTTCGTACGGCACGGTGTCGAACCTACCGGTCCTCCGACGTCGATCTACGGGTCCCCACCCGCGTCGCGGGGTTGACGTGACCTGCGGAGACCCGGGTCACTACCCGTTCACGACTAGCATCGGGGACATGGTGCTGACGGACCCCGACGTGCCGGAGAAGTTCGGGCTGCTCGGCCTGACGTTCGACGACGTCCTCCTGCTCCCGGCCGAGTCCGACGTGGTGCCCTCGGAGGCGGACACGTCGGCGCAGCTGTCGAAGAACGTCCGGCTGCGGATCCCGCTGGTCAGCTCGGCGATGGACACCGTCACCGAGGCGCGGATGGCCATCGCGATGGCCCGCCACGGCGGGATGGGCGTGCTGCACCGCAACCTCCCGGCCGACCAGCAGGCCGCCCAGGTGGAGGTGGTCAAGCGCTCCGAGGCGGGGATGGTCACCGACCCGGTGACCTGTTCGCCGGACGACACCCTCGCCGACGTCGACGCGCTGTGCGCCCGCTTCCGCATCTCCGGGCTCCCGGTGACCGACGAGACCGGCAAGCTCGTGGGCATCATCACCAACCGCGACATGCGGTTCGAGGTCGACCACACGCGCAAGGTGCGCGAGGTCATGACCTCCTCGGACCTCGTGACCGCGCAGGTCGGGGTCACCGCGGAGGCCGCGCTCGGGCTGCTGCGCCGCCGCAAGATCGAGAAGCTGCCGCTGGTCGACGGCGCCGGCTTCCTGCAGGGCCTCATCACGGTCAAGGACTTCGTCAAGACCGAGCAGTACCCGATGGCCACGAAGGACCCGGACGGCCGGCTGCTGTGCGGCGCGGCGGTCGGTGTCGGTGACGACGCCTGGACCCGGGCGATGGGCCTCGTCGACGCCGGGGTGGACGTGCTGATCGTCGACACCGCGCACGGGCACTCGCGGGCGGTCACCGCGATGGTGGCGAAGCTCAAGCAGGAGCTGGGCGACCGCGTCGACGTCGTCGGCGGCAACGTGGCCACCCGGGCGGGCGCGCAGGCGCTCGTCGACGCCGGGGCGGACGGCATCAAGGTCGGTGTCGGACCGGGCTCGATCTGCACCACGCGCATCATCGCGGGCGTCGGTGTGCCGCAGATCACGGCGATCGCCGAGGCCGACTCGGCGGCCCGTCCGGCGGGCGTCCCGGTCATCGGCGACGGCGGCCTGCAGTCCTCCGGCGACATCGCGAAGGCCATCGCGGCCGGCGCCTCGTCGGTGATGCTCGGGTCCCTGCTCGCGGGCACCGCCGAGACCCCGGGCGAGCTCGTCCTCGTCGACGGCAAGCAGTACAAGGCCTACCGCGGCATGGGCTCGCTGGGTGCGATGCAGACGCGCGGCCAGCAGGGCTCGTACTCCAAGGACCGCTACTTCCAGGACGACGTGCTCTCCGACGACAAGCTGGTGCCCGAGGGCGTGGAGGGACGCGTACCCTTCCGGGGCCCGCTCGCGCAGGTCACCCACCAGCTGGTCGGTGGTCTCCGGGCGGCGATGGGGTACACGGGTTCCCGGACGACGGAGGAGCTGCAGTCCGCGCACATGGTGCGGATCACGTCGGCCGGCCTCGCCGAGTCCCACCCCCACCACGTGACGATGACGGCGGTGGCGCCCAACTACGGCGGGCGCTGACGATTCGAGAGAGAGCTCATGCGCGAGCAGGTCGAGATCGGCCGGGGCCGCAGCGCCCACCGCAGCTACACCTTCGACGACCTCGACATCGTGCCGTCGCGGCGGACGCGGTCGTCGTCGGCGGTCTCCACCGCGTGGCAGCTCGACGCCTACCGCTTCGACCTGCCGCTGCTCACGCACCCGACCGACGCGGTCGTCTCCCCGACGACCGCGGCGCGGGTCGGTGAGCTCGGCGGGCTCGGGGTGCTCAACGCCGAGGGGCTCTGGGCGCGGCACGCGCAGGCCGACAAGGCGCTGGCCGAGATCGTGGCGCGGGCGGCGGAGGACCCGGCCGCGGCCCTCGTCGAGCTCCAGCGGCTGCACGCCGCCCCGATCCAGACGAACCTGCTCACCGAGGCGCTGAACCAGGTGCGGGCCGCGGGAGTCACGCTCGCCGCCCGCGTGAGCCCGCAGCACGCGCGGGAGCTGACGCCGACGCTGCTCGCGGCCGGCGTCGAGGTCCTCGTCGTGCAGGGCACGATCATCTCGGCGGAGCACGTCGCCTCGGACTCCGAGGACGGCGAGGCCCCGCTCGACCTCGAGGACTTCATCGAGTCGCTCGACATCCCGGTCGTCGCCGGCGGGGTCGGCGACTACCGCACCGCCATGCACCTGATGCGCACCGGCGCGGCCGGCGTCATCGTCGGCTACGGCCAGTCGGCGTCGACCTCCACCGACGCGGTACTCGGCATCGGCGTGCCGATGGCGACGGCCCTGGTCGACGCGGCCGCCGCCCGCCGGGACTACCTCGACGAGACCGGGGGCCGCTACGTGCACGTCATCGCCGACGGCGCGATGGCGACGTCCGGCGACATGGCGAAGGCGATCGCGTGCGGCGCCGACGCGGTGATGCTCGGCGAGCAGCTCGCCGCGGCCGACGAGGCCCCGGGCGGCGGCTGGTACTGGACCTCGGCCGCCGCGCACCCGAACCTGCCCCGCTCCGCGGTGGTCGGCGTGCCCCAGCGCGGCTGCGACCTCGCGGCCGTCCTGCGCGGGCCCGCGCCCCAGGCCGACGGCACCGTCAACCTGTTCGGCGCCCTGCGCCGGGCCATGGCGAAGACCGGCTACTCCGACCTCAAGGAGTTCCAGCGCGTGGGGCTGTCGGTCCGCCGCTGACGGCGCCCACGCGTGGTTGAGCGAAGGGCACCTTCGGTCGGATAGACCGGCCGTGGGCGCCCACCGCCACATCCCCCCGATGCGAACGAAGGGCCCCTCCGCTCGATCTACTCGAGCGAAGGGGCCCTTCGGTCAACCGCGGGGAGCGGGATCAGGCGTCGAGGTCCGTGGCGAGGAGCTCGGCGAGGGCGTCGACGGAGGCCTGGGCCCCGGTGACGTCCGGGTCGGCGGACAGGGTGACCTGCTGGCCGCCCCGCACCCCGAGCCCGAGGACCGCCAGCATGCTGCGGGCGTCCGCGGAGTCGCCCTCGGCGGTGGCCAGGGTGACCCGGGCGGGCTGGGCCGCGGCGGCCTTGCAGAACACCGCGGCGGGGCGGGCGTGCAGACCGATCTCGGTCGCGACGACGACGGTGCGCTCGATCATGGTGCCTTCCGTGCTGTGGGACGGGGTGCTCATGCCGACACCGTCTCGCGCTCGGTGACGGTCTCGGTGCCGGCGGCCTCGGTGACGACCGGGCGACGGCGGGCGAACGTCTTGAGGGCGACGACCAGGGCGGTGGCCACCAGGGTGCCGACCACGACCGCGACGAGGAAGCCCAGCGGGTTCCCCATCAGCGGCACCACGAAGACGCCGCCGTGCGGGGCGCGGAGCGTGGCGCCGAGGGCCATGGAGAGGGCACCGGTGACGGCGCCGCCGGCCATGATCGAGGGGATGACGCGGAACGGGTCGGCCGCGGCGAACGGGATCGCGCCCTCGGAGATGAACGAGGCGCCCAGCAGCCAGGCGGCCCGGCCGTTCTCGCGCTCGACCTCGCTGAACAGCGACTTGCGGACGACGGTGGCCAGCGCCATCGCCAGCGGCGGGACCATGCCGGCGGCCATGACCGCGGCCATGATCGTCAGGGCGCCCTCGGAGCCGGTGGACAGCCCGGCGACGGCGAAGGTGTACGCAGCCTTGTTGACCGGGCCACCCATGTCGAAGCACATCATCAGGCCGAGCAGGATGCCGAGCAGGACGGCATTGGTGCCGGACAGGCCGTTGAGCCAGTTGGTCAGACCCTCGGTGATGAGGGCGATCGGGCGTCCGACGATCACGTACATCAGCAGGCCGACCACGGCGGTCGAGAGCAGCGGGATGACGAGCACCGGCATGATCCCGGCCAGCGCCCGCGGCACGCGCCACGTCTTGATCCACATGACCAGGCCACCGGCGACGAAGCCGGCGACGAGGCCGCCGAGGAAGCCCGCGCCCGTCGTCACCGCGATGGCGCCACCGACGAAGCCGGGGACGAGGGCGGGACGGTCGGCCATCGCGTAGGCGATGTAGCCGGCGAGGACCGGGACGAGGAAGCCGAACGCGGCCGAGCCGATGCCGAAGGCGAGCGCGCCCCAGGCCGTGATCGAGCCGGCCGAGAACCCGCCGTCGAGAATCTGCTCGTAGAGCGGCGAGTCGTCGGGGAGGTTGATCTGGTACCCGCCGAGGGCGAAGCCCAGGGCGATCAGCAGGCCACCGGCGGCGACGAACGGGATGACGTGGCTGACGCCGGTCATCAGCCAGGCGCGGACCTTGGAGGCGGCGCCGGGCCCGGTCGGGGCCTTCGCGCCTGCCGGGGTCGCGGCGGCGGGGGCGCCGGCGGCGGCCGGGACGTGGTTCTTCACGGCCTCCTCGGCCTGCGCGACCAGCAGGTCACCGCCGGAGATGGCCTTCTTGACGCCGACCGACACCTGCGGCAGGTGCGCGAACCGGTCCTTGTCGCGGACCTCGACGTCGGCCGCGAAGATCGCGACGTCGGCCTCGGCGAGCTGCTCGGCGGTCAGCGGGGTGGAGCCGGCCGAGCCCTGGGTCTCGACGACGATCTCGTGCCCGGCCTCCTCGGCCGCGGCCTCGAGGGCCTCGGCGGCCATGTAGGTGTGGGCGATGCCCGTGGGGCACGCGGTCACGGCGACGATCCTCATGCCGAGACCTCCTTCGCGATGAAGCCGGCAGCGGCGGCCGGGTCGGTGACGGAACGGAGCTCGCCGGTGAAGGACTTGCGGACCAGGCGGCGGGCGAGCGCGGCCAGCACGGTCATGTGGTCGGAGCCGCCGCCCTCGGGCGCGGCGATGAGGAAGACGAGGTCGGCGGGGTTGCCGTCCTCGGCGCCGAAGTCGACGCCGGCCGAGCTGCGGCCGAAGCCCAGGGTCGGCTCGGTGACGGCCGCGGAACGGCAGTGCGGAATCCCGATCCCGCCGTCGAGACCCGTCGGCATCTGGGCCTCGCGGGCCTCGATGTCGGCGAGGAACTGGTCGAGGTCGGTCACGCGACCGGCCTCGACGAGACGCTCGGCCAGCGAGCGCACGACCTCCCGGCGGTCGCCCGCGGGCAGGTCCAGGTCGACGAGGTCGGCCGTGATCAGGTCGCTCATGCTGCCTCTCCGGTGAGGTCGAGGGTCGAGTCCGGGGCGGTCGCCGGGCGGACGAGGGTGGGATCGACGTCGGCGGGCCCGGGCACCGCGGTGCCGGGCAGACCGACCGCGGCGGCACCACAGGCCACCGCGTGGTGCAGGGCGTCCGGGCCCTGGGCCCCGGACGTGAGGGCGATGAGGTAGCCCGCGAGGGTGGAGTCGCCGGCCCCGACCGTGCTGCGCACGGCCACCCTCGGGCTCGCGACGTGCCAGGCGTCGACCGCGTCGACCGCGATCGCGCCGCTGGCACCCATGCTGACCAGCACGGTGCCGATGCCGCCGGCGACGAGCTCCCGGGCGGCGGCGAGCACGTCGGCGAGCGCGGGCAGCGGGTGCCCGACCAGCTCGGCGAGCTCGGCGACGTTCGGCTTGATCAGGTCCGGGGTCTGCGCGACCGCGTGGGCCAGGGCGACCCCCGAGGTGTCGACCGCGACCTTCGCGCCGGCGGAGCGGGCCGCCCGGGTGATCCGGCCGTGCAGGTCCTCGGTGGCGCCCGAGGGGACCGAGCCCGCCGTCACGACCCACTCGGCCGGGGCGGCGTGGGCGCGGACGGTGTCGACGAGTGCGTCGACCTGGTCCGCGGTGAGCGCGACGCCGGGCTCGTTGACCTTGGTGGTCGTCCCGTCCGGCTCGACGAGCGCGGTGTTGACGCGGGTGCCGCCGTTCGCAGGGGTGCACACCGGCTGGACGCCGGCGCGGCGCAGGAGGGCCGCGAGCTCGCCCTCCCCGCCGGGCATGACGGCGAGCGTGGGGCGCCCGAAGCGGGCGAGCACGCGGGAGACGTTGACGCCCTTGCCGCCCGGGTCGACCCGGTGGCCGGTCGCGCGGAGCACCGCACCCGGCGTCAGGACCGGGATCTCGACGGTGCGGTCGATTGAGGGGTTGGGCGTGACGGTGACGATCATCAGGCGATCACCAGGTCCGTTCCGGCGCCGCGGATCGCGTCGGCGGCCTCGGGGTGGGTCTCGAGCAGGGCGCCGTCGGTGACCAGGGTGTCGACGTCGGCGAGGGTGGCGAAGCGGGAGAAGGAGTCGGTGCCGTACTTGCTGGAGTCGGCGACGACGATGCTGCGGGCGGCGGCCTTGACGATCGCACCCTTGACGGCGGACTCGGCCACGTCCGGCGTCGTGAGCCCCCGGTCGAGGGAGAAGCCGTTGGTGCCGAGGACCGCGACGTCGCAGTTGACGCTCTCGAGGGTCTTGAGCGCCCAGCGGTCCACCGCGGAGAGCGTGGTGCCGCGGACCCGGCCGCCGATGAGGTGCACGGTGATGCGGTTCCGGCCGGCCAGCGCGGTGGCGATCGGCAGGGCGTTGGTGACGACGGTGAGCTCGACGTCGTCGGGCAGCAGCGCCGCGACCCGCGCGGTGGTGGTGCCGGCGTCGAGCAGGATCGTCGTGGCGGCGCCGAGCTCGGCGACGGCGGCCTTGGCGATGCGGTCCTTCTCGTCGGAGTGCGTGATCTCGCGGACGCCGACGGCGGGTTCGATCTCCAGCCGGTCGGTGGCGATCGCGCCGCCGTGCACACGGTGCAGCAGGCCCTGGCGCTCGAGGGCGGTCAGGTCGCGCCGGATGGTCTCGGTGGTGACGCCGAGCTCGGCCGCGACCTGGGTGACCTCGAGCCGGCCCAGCTCGCGAGCCCGGCGGACCAGGAGCTGGTGGCGCTCTGCGGCGTACATGCCCGATCACCTCCGTTCTTCGGCGAACCCGTGTGGTTCTGGTTGGAAGTTTGTGGGTTTGCCTGTGGACTGTCAAGGGGTTGTCGTCGTACGTTCTCCTCAGCGCCACACAGGGCCACAGACAGCCACACGAGCAGACACAGACCCACACGGCAGGGAGCGGTTCCATGACGAGCACCGAGACAGCGACGCTGCCCGGGACGCCGGCGAGCGCCGGAGCGGCGGTCGGACCCGTCGTGCGCGTCCCCGAGCCCCTGGGGGAGCCGCCCGCGGGCCCCGTCGTGCCGGAGGACGGCCGGGAGGTCGAGGCCGCGCGCATCGCCCCCGCGGGCGCGGCCGTGTCGTCCCGGATGATGGACACCGCCGGGACGCCGGGCCTCGCGAAGGAGGTGTCCGACGTCCTCTACGCCACGGCGATGATGGCGGAGGACCCCACGCTCGTGGAGGCCGCCGAGGGTCTGGTGCGCGACCAGGGGACGCCCGCCGCACGCGCGGTGTTCGAGGCCGCCGCCCGGTTCGTCGCCGCCCTGCAGGCCGCGGGCGGCTACATGGCCGAGCGGGCGGGTGACGTCAAGGACGTCCGCGACCGCGTCGTCGCCGAGCTGCTCGGCGTGCCCGCGCCCGGGGTCCCGGTGCTCGAGGGGCCGTCGGTGCTGGTCGCGAAGGACCTCGCCCCCGCCGACACGGCCACGCTGGACCCGGCCACCGCGCTCGCGCTGGTCACCGAGGAGGGCGGCCCGACGAGCCACACCGCGATCCTCGCCCGGTCGCTGGGCATCCCCGCGGTCGTCGGCTGCCGGGGCGCCGCGGGCCTCGTCGAGGGCACGCTGGTGCGGGTGGACGGGACCGCCGGCGAGGTCGTCGAGGTGCCCGCGGGCACGGCCGTCGGCGCGGACCTGGCCGCGGCCGGCCCGACCTCGGTGTCCGGACCGGTCACCACCACCGACGGCCACCGGATCGCGGTCGTCGCCAACATCGCCGACGCGAAGGACGCGTCCCGGGCGGCCGAGGTCGGCGCCGAGGGCGTCGGCCTGTTGCGGACCGAGCTCACGTTCCTGTCGGCCTCGAGCGAGCCGTCCGCCGACGAGCAGCGCGCGGGCTACGCCGCCACCATGGCGCCGCTCGCCGGGACGCCGATCACCCTGCGCACGCTCGACGCCGGCGCGGACAAGCCGGTGCCGTTCCTGGACATGGCGCCCGAGGTCAACCCGGCGCTCGGCGTCCGCGGTCAGCGCCTGTTCGACGACGGGGCGGAGCGGGCCGACGTGCTCGACCGCCAGCTCGTCGCGGCCGTCGGCGGCGCCGCCGACGCGGGGGTGACGCTCAAGGTGATGGCCCCGATGATCTCCACCGCCGACGAGGCCGCCCGCTTCGTCGCGCGGGCGCGCAAGGCCGGGGTCGAGCAGGTCGGCGTGATGATCGAGGTCCCGGCCGCCGTGCTCAACGCGCCCGAGCTGCTGGCCGAGGTCGACTTCGTCTCGGTCGGCACCAACGACCTGACGCAGTACGTCTTCGCCGCCGACCGGCAGTCGGGCCCGCTCGCCGGGTTCAACGACCCCTGGCAGCCCGCCGTCCTGCGGCTGCTCGACCAGCTCTGCCGCGCCGCCGAGGTCACCGGCACGCCGGTCGGGGTGTGCGGCGAGGCGGCGGCCGACCCGGCGCTCGCGGTCGTGCTCGTCGGGCTCGGCGTGACGTCGCTGTCCGCGGCCGCCTCCGCCCTGCCCGCGGTCGCGGCGCGGGTGTCGTCGGTCGACCTGGCCACCGCGCAGCGCGCGGCGCGCGCGGCGGTGGCGTCGCGCGACGTGGCCTCCGCGCGGGCGGCGGTGCGTGACGTCCTCGGCTGACCAGGGTGCGTACCGCGTCCGGTGCGAGTGGGGTCCCGACGGCGGGTCCCTGGTCGCCACCGGCGCGGACGTGGCGGTGGTCGTCGACGTCTGCTCCTTCACGACGACGACGTCGGTCGCCCTGGACCGCGGGATCGCCGTGATCCCGGCGGCGTCCCGTCCGGCCGACGTCGAGCCCGGCGTGGTCGTCGCCGGGCGGCGCTCGGAGGGCGGGCTGTCGCTCTCACCCGGCTCGGTGCGGCGCGTGGAACCGCCGCCCGGGCTGGTGGTGCTGCCGTCGCCGAACGGTTCGACGATCAGTGCCGCGCTCGCCGCGTCGGTACCGACCGTGCTGGCCGCGTGCCTGCGCAACGCGTCCGCGGTCGGGGCGTGGTTGGCGGCGCGCCCGGAGCTGACGGTGGCCGTGGTGCCGGCCGGGGAGCGGTGGCCCGACGGCGGGCTGCGCGTGGCCGTCGAGGACCTGTGGGGTGCGGGCGCGGTGCTGTCGACGCTGGTCGGAGAGGGTGCATCCCCGGAGGCGCGGGTGGCCGCGGCGGCGTTCGCGTCGGTCCGGCCGCGGCTCGGGGACGAGATGCGTGCGTGTTCCAGCGGGCGGGAGCTGATCGGGCTGGGGTTCGCCGACGACGTCGAGGTGGCCGCCGAGCTGGACACGAGCACCGTCGTTCCGATGCTCGTCGACGGGGTGTTCCGGCCGGCGTGAGGGTGCGCGTCGATGTCGGTGGCACGGACCGCCCGTGTGGTCGCCCGCTGCCACTGACGTCGCACCGGCCGGGGTGCCCAGACTTCAGTGGCACGGGGTGCACCTGAGTCGCCCCGGTGCCACTGACGTCCGCGGTCAGACGTCGAGCCAGCCGATGCCGGACGCGGGCGAGAGCACGAGCTCCAGCGCCGGGGAGTCGGGGTGGTCCCCGCGCAGCTGCCGGGCCGTGACCGCGACCGGGCCCGCCGGCACGAGGAGGTGCGGAGTGCGGTCGGGGTGGACGACCGGCTCGTCCGCGAACTGGGCCGCCATGGTCAACGCCGTGTAGTCCGGCACCCAGAGACCGTCGTCGCCCACCAGCAGCCGACCGTGCTCCTCGCGCACGCTCGACGCGGTGGACGGTGCACCGCGCACCTCGACCGGACGGTCCGCCCCGTCCGGTCCGAGGTGGACGCCGAAGACGTGTCCCGCCGCGCGTTCGCGGGCGACGTGCGCCTGGAGCTGCGCGAGCGTCCAGTCGGGGTCGACGAAGCCCGCGTACGCCTCCCGGACGACGAGCAGGAGGAAACCGTCCTCGTCGGTGTGCAGGACGTCCACGTCGTGTGCCTACCAGGCGGGTGGGTCAGCAGCGGGAGCGGAGCACGTCGACGCCCGGCCCGGTCAGGTCGTCGCAGAACGTGGTCCGTCCGGCCATCGCCATGACGAGGGCGAGGGTGGGACCGGAGACGAGCGGCCCGTCGTCGGGACCGGCGTTGAAGGGCCCGTCGGTGGCCGTGAGCCGCAGGCCCGTGCTCACCGTCCGGCTGCGGACCGTGGAGTTCTGCGTCGCGAAGAACGCCGCGAGCAGCGTCGACGTCGACACGGGCACGTCGCGGACCCGTCCGAGCGGGCGCCGGACGTCGGCGCCGTGCACCACGATCTCGCCCAGCCACATCTCCTTCGGGCCGGGCGGGCAGACGGTGCTGTCGACGACCGCGCGGAAGCGGGTCAGCGTCTCGGCGGGGGTCGCGCCGCGGTGCTCGGCGAGTCGGCGGGCGTTGTGCCGATGGACGTCCCCGCGCGCGCCGACGACGCTGCGGATCCAGCGCCACGGCCCGATCGAGGCGCCGGCCACGAGGTGGGCGACGGTCTCCTCGACGGTCCAGTCGGTGCAGAGCGAGCCGGCCTGCCACTGCTGCTCGGAGAGGGCGGCGAGGTCGTCGGCGAGCGCGGCGCGCTCGGCGTGGACGAGGGGCCAGAGGTCGGTCGTCACGGTGGTCACGAGGATTGGACCGGCGTCGGCCCCGGAACTCATCGCTCGGCACAATGGGGACGTGAGCAGCAGTGGTGAGCACCCCGTCCTCGTCGTCGACTACGGCGCCCAGTACGCGCAGCTCATCGCCCGACGGGTGCGCGAGGCGCAGGTGTACTCCGAGGTCGTGCCGCACACGACGTCGGTCGAGGACATGCTGGCGAAGGACCCGGCCGCGATCGTCCTCTCCGGCGGGCCCGCCAGCGTGTACGCCGAGGGCGCGCCGAGCGTCGACCCGGCGCTGTTCGACACCGGGGTGCCGGTGTTCGGCATCTGCTACGGCTTCCAGCTCATGGCCTCGGCCCTCGGCGGCACCGTGGCGCACACCGGGGACCGGGAGTACGGCCGCACGGAGCTGCAGGTCACCGACGCCGGCCGGCTGCACGGGGACATCCCCGAGGCGCACCCGGTGTGGATGAGCCACGGGGACGGCGTCACCGCGGCGCCGGAGGGCTTCACGACGACCGCGTCGTCGCCCGGGGCGCCCGTCGCGGCGTTCGAGGACGTCGACCGGCGCCTCGCGGGCGTGCAGTACCACCCGGAGGTCGGCCACTCCCCGCACGGCCAGCTCGTGCTCGAGCGGTTCCTGCGCGACGTCGCCGGCATCCGGGCCGACTGGACCGCCGCGAACATCGTCGAGGACACCGTCGAGGCGATCCGCGCGCAGGTCGGGCCGACCGGCCGGGCGATCTGCGGGCTCTCCGGCGGCGTCGACTCGGCGGTGGCCGCGGCCCTCGTGCAGCGCGCGATCGGCGACCGGCTCACGTGCGTGTTCGTCGACCACGGGCTGCTGCGCGAGGGGGAGCGCGGCCAGGTCGAGCGGGACTTCGTCGCCGCGACCGGCGTCGACCTCGTGACGGTGGACGCCGAGGACGTCTTCCTGCGCGAGCTCGCCGACGTGGTCGACCCCGAGGAGAAGCGCAAGATCATCGGCCGCGAGTTCATCCGGTCCTTCGAGGGCGCCGCGCGCGACCTGGCCGAGGGCGAGGGCGTCGACTTCCTCGTGCAGGGCACGCTCTACCCCGACGTCGTCGAGTCCGGCGGCGGGACCGGCGCCGCCAACATCAAGTCCCACCACAACGTGGGCGGGCTGCCCGACGACCTGCAGTTCTCGCTGGTCGAGCCGCTGCGCGCGCTGTTCAAGGACGAGGTGCGGGCGGTCGGCGCGGAGCTCGGGCTGCCCGAGTCGATCGTGCAGCGCCAGCCGTTCCCCGGCCCCGGGCTCGCGATCCGCATCATCGGCTCCGTCGACGCCGAGCGCCTGGCCACCCTGCGCCGCGCCGACGCGATCGCCCGCGAGGAGCTCACCGCGGCCGGCCTCGACCGCACGATCTGGCAGTGCCCGGTGGTCCTGCTCGCCGACGTCCGCTCGGTGGGCGTGCAGGGCGACGGCCGGACCTACGGCCACCCCGTGGTGCTGCGCCCCGTGTCGAGCGAGGACGCCATGACGGCGGACTGGACCCGCGTCCCCTACGAGACGCTGGAGCGCATCTCCACGCGCATCACCAACGAGTGCGCCGAGATCAACCGCGTCGTCCTCGACGTGACCAGCAAGCCGCCGGGCACCATCGAGTGGGAGTAGGTGCTTCGCAGGTGAGCAGAAAGTGTTGTTATAGCGACCGTTAGTGCTCACGAGACCGGAGGTCACCTTGGCGACGACGATCTTCTCCGAGATGTCCGCGCTGGCCGTGCAGTACGACGCGATCAACCTCGGGCAGGGCTTCCCCGACACGCCCGGGCCGCGGGAGGTCGTGGACGCCGCGGTCGCCGCGATGCACCGGGGGCTCAACCAGTACCCGCCCGCGATCGGGGTGCCGGCGCTGCGCGAGGCGATCTGCGCCCACCAGCGGCGGTTCTACGGGCTGGAGCTGGACCCGGCGTCGCAGGTCGTGGTGTGCGCCGGGGCGTCGGAGGCGCTGTCCTCGGCCCTGGTGGCCCTCGTCGGCGCGGGCGACGAGGTCATCGCGCTCGAGCCGTTCTACGACCTCTACCAGGCCGCGTCGACGCTGGTCGGAGCGTCTCTGGTGCCGGTCCGGCTCAGCGCGCCCGACTTCGCGCTCGACCCGGCGCTCCTGCGCGCGGCGGTCACGGACCGGACGAAGGTCATCCTGCTCAACTCGCCGCACAACCCCACGGGCGCGGTGCTCTCGCGCGCCGAGCTGGAGGCGGTGGCGGCGGTCGCGATCGAGCACGACCTGATCGTCATCACCGACGAGGTCTACGAGCACCTGCTCTTCGACGACGAGGTGCACATCCCGCTCGCGACGCTGCCCGGGATGGCGGAGCGGACGATCACGGTCTCGTCGGCGGGCAAGACCTTCTCGGTGACCGGCTGGAAGATCGGCTGGGCCACGGGGCCGGCGGAGCTGATCGAGAAGGTGCTCGGCGTCAAGCAGTGGTTCTCGTTCGCCTCCGGGACCCCGCTGCAGCACGCCGTCGCCGTCGGGCTGGAGCTGCCGCAGGAGCGGTTCGCGACGATGGGCCGTGAGCTCCAGGCCAAGCGCGATCTGCTCACCGAGGGGCTGCGCGAGCTCGGCATGGAGGTCTACCACTCGAAGGCCTCCTATTTCGTGACCGCCGACATCGCGCCGCTCGGCGAGACCGACTCGCTGGAGTTCTGCCGCTCGCTGCCCGCGCGGGTCGGCGTCGCGGCGGTGCCCAACCAGGTGTTCCACGCCTCGCCGGAGGGCGTCGAGACGCAGGTGCGCTTCGCGTGCTGCAAGCGCGACGAGGTGCTCTCCGACGCGCTGCTGCGGCTGCGGAAGCTGTGACTCACGAGGTTTTATCTTGGCCACCAAGAGATATTCTGGGGGCATGGGAACACGCGTGGTGGTGGTCGGCGGGGGACCGGGCGGGGTGCTGCTGACGTACCTGCTCGCCCGCGGCGGGATCGAGGTGACGCTGCTCGAGGCGCGGCACGACTTCGCGCGGCGCTTCCGCGGCGACACCCTGGCGCCCGGGGTGCTGGAGTACCTCGACGACCTCGGCCTGGCCGCCGACCTGCTCGCCGAGGTGCCGCACACCCGCTCCGACGCGTTCCGCTGGCACACCCCGGAGCGCACCTACCGGCTCGTCGACTACCGCGGCGCGTCGAAGCGCTTCCCGTTCTACGCCCTGATCCCGCAGGCCCGGTTCCTGCCGTGGCTCTGCGCGCGCGCCGAGGGGTACGGCGCCGCCGTGCGGATGGGCGCCCGCTTCAGCGACCTGTTGCGGGAGGGTGACCGCGTCACCGGCGTCCGCTACACCGTCGACGGCGAGGCCCACGAGATCGCCGCCGACCTCGTCGTCGGCGCCGACGGCCGCTCGTCGAAGGTACGCGCCGCCGCCGGCATCGAGGCGACCGAGCTGGGCGCGAGCCTCGACCTGCTCTGGGCCGCGGTCGACCAGCACGACGACGACCCCCCGTCGTCCGGCCTGGACCTCTTCGCCCGGCCCGGCGGCACGATCGCCCTGCTCGACCAGGGCACGGGGCAGTGGCAGATCGGCTGGTCCGTCCCGGCCGGGACGTTCGGCGAGGTGCGCGCGGCCGGCGTGGAGCCGCTGGTCGACGCGCTCGGCACCGTGCTGCCGTGGCTCGTCGACCGCGTCCGCGCGACGGTGCGCTCGGTCAACGACCTCACGCTGCTGCCGGTCCGCATCACCACCGTCGACTCCTGGACCCGCCCCGGCCTCGTGCTGCTCGGCGACGCCGCGCACGTGGTGAGCCCGGTCGGCGGCAACGGCATCAACCTCGCGCTGGCCGACGCCGCCGAGCTGGCCAACCTCGTCGTCACGGGCCGGGACCCGGCGGAGCTCGAGCGCCGGCGCCGACCCGGCGTCGAGAGGGAGCAACGGGGGCAGGTCCGCATCGAGCAGGCGGCCGCGAAGCGCAACGCCGCGGGCGTCACCGGGCCGCCGACGGCGCTGCGGGTGCTCTCGTCGATCCCGGGTTTCCCGAAGCTCGCGGCGCGCCGCTCGCGGGTGCCGATGGCCGCCCCGGTGCCGGAGATCGCGCATTCCTGACGGCGGGTGTCAGCGGCGGGCCGCCGCGGGTGCCCGCGAGCGGCCGCCCGAGGCCACGGCGGCGACCACGAGCACCGGCAGCACGGCCACGGCCCCGGCGAACGCCAGGACGACCGAGACGGCCACGCACGCCACGGCAGCGGCGACGCGGAGCGGTCCGGCGAGCAGCCGGGCCCCGGCCGCCGTCGCGGCGACGTAGACGGCGAGGAAGAGGACGGTCGGGATCGCGACGAGCGTCGTCGTGCTCCACCACCCGAGCCCGGTGCCGAGCAGGAGCACGACGCCGACGCCGCCGACGCCGAGCGGGAGGCGGCGGGCCGGGCGCGGGCCGGACACGGCGGTCGTCATCGCGGCGGCCCCGGTCAGGTAGGCGTTCGTGGCGGCCAGCGTGAGGCACACCGCGACGAGGGCGGCGACCAGCGCGCCGGCGGGCCCGACGCCGACGCGGAGCAGGTCGGCGACCGGGGTCGGGCCGGCGGCGCCGGGGCCGAGCACGCCGACGGTCGCTGCCGCCAGCGCCAGGTAGAGCGCCGAGGTGACGGCGAAGGCCGCCGCGATCACCCGGGGCAGCTGACGGCGCGGATCGCGCAGGCGCGACGTCATCGGCGAGACCGCCTCCCAGCCGACGAACGAGAGCATGAGGACGGAACTCGCGGCGCCGACCGCGGCCCAGCCGTGCGGGACGAACGGGGTCCAGTGCCCGGCCCGGGCGTGCGGGGCCGCCGCGACGACGGCGACGGCCACGAGCGCGACCAGGACGCCGACGAGTCCCAGCTGCACCCCGGCGGACGACCGGCCGCCCGAGGCGGTCAACGCCACGACGAGCACGAGCAGGGCCGCGGCGAGGGCGGTGGTGACGCCGGGGCCGCCGCCGAAGGGCCTGGCGGCGTAGGACGCGCCGATGAGGCACACCACCGGCGCGCCGAGCACGGCGCCGCCGAGGAAGCAGACCGCGACCGCCCGTTCCGCCCGCGGGCCGAACGCCGCCCCCGCGAACCCGGCGGCGCCGGACCGTCCGGGATGCGTCCGCCCCAGCGCGCCGAAGACGGCCGCGAGCAGGCCCGAGAGCACGAGCAGGCCGCCCCAGGCGACGATCGAGGCCGGTCCGGCCACCTCGGCGGCGAGACCGGGCAGGAGCAGGACGCCGGGCCCGAGCAGGGCGCCGACGTAGAGCGTGACCGCCCGCGGTGTGGTGAGCTCGTCCATGCGTCGAACGATGTCGCGGATCGCGGCGCATCCGCTGCCGAATCTGCCGCGATCGAGACCATCTTGCGCAACGATCCGTCAGAAAAGCGGGCGTACCCTGCATCGCGTGCCGGACGACGGATTCGACAGGACCGACCGGGCCATCCTGACGATCCTGCAGCGCGAGGGCCGCATCGCGAACGTCGACCTCGCCGAGCGGGTCTCGCTCTCGCCGTCGTCGTGCCTGCGGCGGACGAAGGCGCTCGAGGCGGCGGGGCTGATCAGCGGCTACCGCGCCGAGCTCGACCGGACCCGGGCGGGACTGGGGATGACCGTGTTCATCTCGCTGCGCGTGGCGCAGCACTCGCGGGCGACGTCGCGCGGCATCGAGGACGCGCTCACCGCGATCCCGGCGGTGATCGCCTGCCACGTGGTGAGCGGTGAGGCGGACTTCCTCGTGGAGGCGGTCGTCCCGGACTTCGCGGCGTACGAGTCGCTGCTGCTCGACCACGTGCTCGCCATCGACGCCGTGGTCGACGCCCGGTCGACGTTCGCGATCCGCACGGTGCTCTCCCGGGGACCGCTCCCGGTCGACGGCGTCCGCTGAACCGACGACGGGGAGATCCTGCCATTAAATGACAGCAACGACGCTTTCCTGCCACCCGGGGGCGGGAGCGGGAGCGGCAGCGGAGGTCAGAGAGCGCCGTGCGTCCACTCGCCGTCGACCATGGTGGCCACGACCTCGACGCCGCCGATGCGGTCCGGGTCCACCGCGGTGACGTCGTCGCCGAGCACCACGAGGTCGGCGTGGCGACCCGGCGTCAGGGAGCCGCGGACGTGCTCGTCGCCGGCGATCCACGCGGTGTCGACGGTGAGCGAGCGCAGGGCCGTCACCGGGTCGACGCGCTCGTCGGGGCCGATCAGCCGACCCGACGACGAGCGCCGGGTCACCATCGCCTGCATCGTGCGCAGCGGGTGGCCGTCGGCGACGCAGGGGCGGTCCGAGGAGGCGGGGACCCGGACGCCGGCGCGCAGGAACGCGGCGTGCCGGTAGAGCAGGTCGGCACGCTCCCCGCCGACGGCGGCGACCATGGAGTCGCCGATCTCGTGGAGGAACCGGGCCTGCGGCACCGGCGTGATCCCGAGGGCGGCGAAGCGCTCGACCCCCTCGTCGGTGACCACGCCCGCGTGTTCGATCCGGTGCCGGACGGTCGGGCGGGGGAGCCGCGACTGCGCGTCGGCGAACGCGTCGAGGGCCGCGGCGACGGCCCGGTCGCCGATCGCGTGCGCCGCGACCGTCCAGCCCGCGAGGTGGGCACCGACGACCATCGCGTGCATGTGCTCGGGGTCGTCCTGGTAGTAGCCCGCGTGGTCGCGGTCGTGGAACGGCTCGCTCATCGCCGCCGTGCGGGAGCTCAGCGCCCCGTCGAAGAAGATCTTCATGGGGCCGAGCCGGAGGCGGTCGTCGCCGAACCCGGTGCGCATCCCGAGGTCGAGCCCGACGCCCTCGCCGCCGGCGACCTCGTGCAGGGCCGCGTCCACGGGCATCACCTGCACCCGCTGCGCGAGCAGGCCCTCGTCGCGGGCCGCCTGGTAGGCCGCGAGCTCGCGCGGGGTCCGGCCCATGAACCCGCCCGCGATCCCGCACTCGGTGACGTGGGTGAGGCCCTGCTCGGCGTAGACGCGGGAGGCCCGGCCGAGGGCCGTGGCGACGTCGTCGACGGCGTAGGGCCGCATCAGGTCGGCGATCAGCGGCTGCGCGGCCTCCTCGACGACGCCGGTCGGCTCGCCCGCGTCGTCGAGCACGACCTTCCCGCCCTCGGGGACGACGGCCGTCCCGCCGAGGATCCCGGCCCGTCGCAGGGCCGCCGTCGACGCGGCGCAGACGTGCCCGGAGCGGTGCTGCAGGCGTACCGGTCGCCCGCCGGCGGCCCGGTCGAGCGCGGCGTGGTGCGGGGAGCCGCCGAGCACGACGTCGTCGTAGCCGGCCCCGACCACGAACTCGTCGGGACCGGCCGTCGCGGCCCGCTCCGCGACCGCGGCGTAGACCTCGTCGAGCGTCCGCATCCCCGACAGGTCGATCTCGGCGAGGGTCTGTCCGAACCACGCCATGTGGTTGTGGGCGTCGCCGAAGCCCGGCACCACCGTCGCGCCGCCGCAGCCGACGGTCCGCGTCGCGGACCAGCCGCCCGGGAGCGACCCGTCGTCGAGCACGGCCAGCACCCGCCCGCCGTGGATCGCCAACCCGCGGGCGGGGCGGCCGGGGCCGTCACCGTCGAGGGTCAGGACGGCCGCGTCGTGCAGGTGCAGGTCGATCCGCATGGCCCACCCTGGCACGCGGTCAGCGTCGGCGGCGGACCGTCGTCAGGAGGGCGCCGCCCCCGATCACGACGGCGGCCCCGGCGAGCACCCAGCGCGGGTCGACGGCCACGAGGGTGGCCGGGCTGACCATCGCGAGCGTCGCCACCGCGAGGCACACGAGGCCGACCAGCAGGGCGATCGGGTCGGCGCCCCGCCGCGCGGGCGCGGTCGTCGTGCCGGGCCGCTCGGCGTCGGGGTGGACGGTGGGCGTGTCGGTCGGGGCCGCCCAGCCCCGCGGGTCGAATCCGGACTCAGCCACGGCGCACCGCCAGGTCCCCCGCACCGTTGCGCACGGTCAGGTCGACGACCTGCCCGCCCGGACCGTCCGGCCCGGGGTCGACCAGGCTCGTCACGGCGTTGCCGGACCGGCCGAGGCAGTCGACGTCGCCCACGCCGTTGGTGCAGGTCACGGTCACGTCCGCGGTCGCGGGGACGGTGACCGTGATGTCGCCGGCGCCGGACTCGACGGTGGTGCGGACCGGCGGGCCGGGGGCGACCTGCGACAGGTCGACGGTGACGTCGCCGAAACCGGTGCGGTAGCCGGGCAGGACCTGGGCGGTCGTCAGCGGGGTCGCGACGAGGTCGCCCAGGCCGCGCTGGTCGCCGACGAAGTCGCTGTCGTCGGGACGGGTCGCGGCGTAGGCGCCGAACACGGTCGCGAGCACCAGCGGGATCGCGACGAACACGAGTCCGCGGCGCGGGCGACCGCGCACGCCCGCGACGAGCAGGCCCAGCCCGACGACGGCGAGCGCCGCGGCCGGGATCCACACGCCGGTCACGCCCGGGACGCCGAGCAGGACGCCGACCGCGGCGAGGCCGGCGGCGAGCAGGGCCAGCGCGAGGGTGACCGGGGTCAGCACCCCGCGGCGCCGCGGCTCCCGCGCGACGGGCCCGACGGGTTCCGGACGACGGGTCGGGGCCGGGTAGGCCCACGCCTTCGGGTCCGCGCCCAGCGCGTCCCAGGCGACGGGCTCCCCGAGGTCGGCCGTCACGGCCGCGGCGGACGGCACGCCCGGGGTGCCGGGGACGCCGAGGTCGGCACGCGCGGTGTGCAGCAGGTAGAGCGTGACCGCGGCGAGGACGAGCGCGACGAACGTGACCCACCGGCCGTCGGTGGCGTTCCCGATGGTCGCGATCCCGACGACGGCCGTGATGACGATCAGGAGGACCGGGCTGCCCCGGTCGCGGTGGGCGCTCCGGTCGTGGGACGGCGGGTCCGCCGGGTCCGCGGGCAGCACCAGCCAGCCCAGCAGGTAGAGCAGGAGCCCGCCGCCGACGATCGCCCAGACGACGACGGCGACCCGCACCAGCGTCGGGTCCAGGTCGTAGCGTCGGGCGACCGCGCCGGCGACCCCGGCGATCTTCGCGTCCTCACGTCGGCGCGCGGGCCGGGTGTCCCAGGCTGCTCGCGCGACGGCGGCGAGGTCCGTCCCGTCCTTGGTGGTAGCCCCGCTCATGGGCCCATCCTCTCCGTGCCGGTGGTGATGGTCCACGAGCCTGCCGACGCTCCGGTCGCGGATCGTCCGGGACGACCCCGGTCACCGACCCCGACCGACCCCGGGATTTCTCGGGGTCGCCGGGGCGGGGAACCCGAGGTTCGCGGGGCGTGCGCCGTGTGACGATGGCTCCCGTGACCCGGACCGAGGAGCCGACGACGACCGCCGTCGTCGAGCGGCGCGTGCGCCGACACCGGACCGGTGCCGTGGTCGCGGGCGTCGCCGGGGGCGTCGCGGAGCACCTCGGTGTGCCCGTGCTGCGCGTCCGCGTCGTGTTCACCCTGCTCTGCGCCCTCGGCGGCGCCGGCGTGCTCGCGTACGGCGCGTTGTGGGTCTGCTGCCCGATCGAGCCGGTCGGGGTCGAGCGGGAGGTCGACGACCGCGACCGGGTGCGCGGGTTCGGCCTGGTCGCGCTCGGGCTGGCGCTCGGGCTGGTGCTCTCCGCGGTCGGCGACCAGATCTCCGGCTGGATCCTCGGCCCGCTCGGGATCGCGCTGGTCGGCGCGGCCGTGGTGTGGCGGGAGGCCGACAGCGACGGCAGCAAGCGCGGCGCGGGCCGGCTGGGTCGTCCGAGGCTCGTCGCGGGGCGGGGCGGGATCCTGCGGGCGATCCTCGGGGCCCTGCTCGTCGCGGGCGGCATCGGGGCGTTCCTCATCGGGAGCGCCGACGTCGGTGCGGTGCAGTTCGGGCTGCTCGCGGCGACCGCGACGTTCGTCGGCGTCGTCGTGCTCACCGTCCCGTGGTGGATGCGCCTGGCCCGCGAGCTGACCGAGGAGCGGCGCGAGCGCATCCGCAGCGAGGAGCGCGCCGAGATCGCCGCGCACCTGCACGACTCCGTGCTCCAGACGCTCGCGCTCATCCAGCGGCACACCGAGGTCGCCGGGGACGAGACCGCGCGGGAGGTCCGGCGCCTGGCCCGTCGTCAGGAACGGGAGCTGCGGGACTGGCTCTACCGCGAGTCGGACGACGAGGGCGTGCCCGAGGCGACCTGCTTCGGGACGGCGCTCCGCGCGGCGGCCGGGGAGGTCGAGGACACCTTCGCCGTGTCGGTCGCCCCCGTGATCGTCGGGGAGGCCGCGTTCGACGTGCGCACCGCGGCGCTCGTGGCCGCGGCGCGGGAGGCGATGACCAACGCGGCCAAGCACGCCGGGGTGGACGAGATCAGCGTGTACGCCGAGTGCGAGGACGGGACGGTCAGCGTCTTCGTCCGCGACCGCGGCAAGGGCTTCGAGCCCGACGCCGTGCCCGACGACCGGCACGGGCTCGCCGACTCCGTCCGCGCCCGGGTCGAGCGCCACGGCGGCACGGTGCGGCTGCGGACCGCGCTGGGCGAGGGCACCGAGGTGGGGCTGACGATGCCCCGGACCGAACGACCGAGTGAGGTGGCATGACCAGCCCGACCGAGGACACCGCCCGGGTGTTCATCGTCGACGACCACGCCCTGTTCCGCCGCGGGGTGCGCGCGGAGCTCGAGGGCCCCGGTGCCCGCGGCGTCACGGTGGTGGGCGAGGCCGGGTCGGTCGGCGAGGCCGTCGCCGGGATCGGCCACTACCGGCCCGACGTCGTGCTGCTCGACGTGCACATGCCCGACGGCGGCGGCGCGGCGGTCCTCGCCCGGACGCGGACCGAGTACCCCGACGTGGTGTTCCTGGCGCTGTCGGTGTCCGACGCCGCCGAGGACGTCATCTCGGTGATCCGGGCGGGCGCGCGCGGCTACGTCACGAAGACGATCTCGGGCCGCGACCTCGCCGACGCCGTGGTGCGGGTGAAGGCCGGCGACCCGGTGTTCTCCCCGCGCCTCGCGGGGTTCGTGCTCGACGCGTTCGCCGACCGGCCGGGCGCCGCGCCGCCGGTGGACCCGGAGGTCGACCAGCTCACCCGCCGCGAGCGCGACGTGCTGCGCCTGCTCGCCCGCGGCTACGCCTACAAGGAGATCGCGGCGGAGCTGGTGATCTCGGTGAAGACGGTCGAGACCCACGTGTCGAGCGTGCTGCGCAAGACGCAGTCGTCGAACCGGCACGAGCTCTCGCGCTGGGCGACGGACCGCCGCCTGGTCTGACACGCCGGATCGTCAGCCGCCCGCCGCGTCGATGGCGGTCTGCACGCACCCGGTGGGAGCAGGTCGCCATCGTCGGCCGCGCGCGTCGTCCTCAGTCGGCGCGTCGGATGCGGACCTGGTTGGCGTCCAGGTCGATGCCGCGGTCCCGGGGCGGCACGACGAGTTCGGCCGCCGTCTCGTCGTGGGGTTCGACCTTGCGGCGCATGCCCGGCATGTACCCGGGCACCTGGCCGACGGCGGATCCCTCGGCGGGTTCGTAGGAGGAGAGGGCGGGCGGGTTGCCACCGCGGCGGCGCCGCACCGTCGCGACGGCGACGATGACGAGTCCGACGACGACGATTCCCAGGGTCACGGCCAGCACGGTCGTCCTCCCTCCCGCGGCGACCGGGGTCGTCCGCTCGTCCCACGACGATACGTCCGGTTCGGTGGCACGTCCGGCTACGGCCCGACGTCGAACGGCGCGACGGGGATGCACCGGGCGTTCGGTGCGCAGGGGTCGATGGTGAACGAGGCGCTCGGGTTGTCGCCGCCGCCGATGGAGATCGCGCCCATGTTCAGCAGGGTCTGCGAGCCGCTCAGCGTCGCGGTGCCGGTGTTGGTGTCGACGCGATGGACGTCGGTGTCGACGGTGACGACCTGGCCGCCGGTGCCGAGCAGGGTGATCCAGACCTGGACGCCGTTGCCGGTGTTGGTGGCGGCGAAGGTCCCGGAGGTGCCGGCCCTGATCACGGCGGGCCAGCCCGGTGTGACGGTGCCGCCGTTGTCGGCGCGGACGGACTGGACGGTGAGGTCCATGGTGCTGTTGTTCTGCACGGTCTGGGTCAGCGAGTAGGGCTTGCTGTTGTCGACCAGGTCCTCGGCGGCGGGGCCGCTGGGCTGGGTGGAGCAGCCGGTGAGGGCGACGGTCGCGGCCAGGCACAGGGTGGCGGCGAGGGCACGGGGATGCACGGGGTTCTCCTCGGACGACGGTCTGGGTCGGGATCAGGCGGGGGCGGCGGCGAGGATCGCGGCACGGTCGGGCTTGCCCTGCTCGGTGAGCGGGAGGTCGGCCATCGGCACGACGACGAGCGAGTCCGCCACCGCGTCGCCGTGCTCGGCCGCGACGGCGTCGCGGCAGGCCTGCGCGTCGATCGCGTCGTCCGGCCAGGGCAGGGCCGCGATGACGCGGCGGTCGCCGTCGACGACGCACACCGCGTACCGCACCGAGGGAGTACGCATGAGGGTGTCCTCGACGGCGGTGGGGGTGACGAGCCAGCCGCCGACGACCCGGCAATCGGCCGCGCGTCCGAGGATGTGCAGGTGGCCGTCGTCGCCGAGCCGGCCGAGGTCGCCGGTGCGGTACCAGCCGTCGACGAAGTGCTCGGCCTGCTCCTGCGGGCGGTTGCGGTAGCCGTGGGCCATCGCCGCAGACCGGACCTCGATGCTTCCCGACGACGGGTCGAGGGTGCCGTCCGCGGCGCGCAAGCGGACGTCGACGCCGGGCAGGATGCGACCGGCGCTGGTGGCGCGCTCCGGGTCGGTCGGGTCGTACTCGTCGGGGCGCAGGGCACTGACGATGCCCATCTCGCTGGCCCCGTAGGTGTGCTGCAGCACCGGGCCGAGCCGCTCGTACGCGCGGCGGCGCAGCGCGGGCGGCGCGGAGGCCCCGATGTGGGTCAGGGTGCGCAGGCTCGACAGGTCGCGCGACCCGACGTCGGGATGGTCGATCAGTGCTGCGAGCTGGGGTTCGACGAGGAACAGGTCGGTGATGCGCTGGGTCTCGATCTGCTCGAGCAGCGCGGCCGGGTCGGAGTCGTCACGCAGGACCACGGTGCCGCCGCCGATGATCGTCTGGGCGACGAGGATCTGGGTCAGGTAGGCCTCGGCGCCGGACGCGAGCTGGCGCCGCTCAGGCCGCGGCGGGGTCGCCACCGCGGCGGCCCACGCCGCGCCGTCGCGGATGCTGGCCTTCGGGATCCCGGTCGTGCCGCCCGAGGACAGCACCGTGCCCAGCTCCCCGAGCCGGGCCCGGGAGGGGAACGGGTCGTCGGGAAGGTCCGCGGCGAGCTCGTCGAGGCGCAGTGGGACGCCGTCGACCGCGCCGACCGCGGCGACCGGCGCCGTGGTCTCGGGCAGCCAGTGCGCCGTCTGCGGGAAGACCACGACGAGGCGCGGGTCGATCTGGGCGAGCTGCTGCGCGCGGCGGTCGGCGCCGGGCGGGGCGGACAGGTACACCGCGGCCGCGCCGACGAGGTGGGTCGCGTAGCGCACCGCCAGTGCCTCGGGACGGTTCGGCCCGTACTGCGCGACGAGGTCGCCGGTCCCGATCCCGAGTCCGTCCATCGCCCGCGCGTAGCGGCGGATGCTCGCCAGCAGCGCCGCGCCGGTGGTCTCGCCGTCGGGGTGCTCGAGCACCACCCGGTCGCCCGCGGCCTCCAACGCGGAGACGATCCGCTCGACCGAGGAGCGGGCCTCGGGTCCGGGCGGGGCGTCCGCCGTCGTCGTCGTGGGCTCGGTCATCGTCTGCGCCTTCCGGGTCGGTGGGTGGGGGTCAGGGGAGCATCGGGTCATCGGCGAAGACCTGCCACAACCCGGCGCGCTGCTCGGGGGCCACGTCGGCCTCCCAGTGCTCCGGGTCGTCCCCGGCGAGCGCGGTCGCGACCGCCGGCACGGTGGCCCGACCGATGACGAGGAACAGGGCCGAGCGCCCGGCGACCACCCGCTCGCGCAGGGAGCCGACCAGGGCGTCGGAGAACCCGAGGTGGTCGAGCAGCCCGCCGGCCGGGACGTCCCGGCCCGTGATCGGCAGCAGGAACACGGTGCCGAACACCAGGCCCCAGAACGCGCCGGACAGCGCGGCCGTGCCCTCGACGGAGCCGACCTGGTAGGTGCGCGGCCGCGGCGACCCGGGCGCCCAGGCGACCACGGCGGCGTCGGCGACGGCGATGACCCCGCGCAGCTGCAGCCGCTCGACCGTCCGCAGCGCGTTGTCGGCGCCGTCGGCGGTGTTGAACGTCCAGATGCTCATCGTGTCCACGGGGCGGCTCCGGTGCTCGCAGGACGGAGGCTCCGTCCCGTGGCACCACCGTGCCGTGGGGCACCGCAATGTCTCTCCAACCGCCGGTCCGCCGGCGTTGGAACCGGATTGGAAGGAGGGGACGGACCGTGGTCGCCGTCGCCGCCCGACCGGGGCGGCGGAACATCGAGGAGTCACCGTGTCCGCCAAGAGCATCCTCATCGGTTTCCTGCCCTGGATCGCGTTCAGCCTGATCGCCACCCGCGTCGGACCGGGCGCGGTCGGCATGGCCGCCCTGCTCGCCCTCGTCGTCGCCGTGGTCCTGACCGTCCGCACGGTGCGGCGCGGGGAGTCGCCGAAGCTCCTCGAGCTCGCGGGGATCGGCGTCTTCGCCGTCTTCGGGGCGATCGCCCTGGTCGAGCCCGCCTCCGACGCGGTCTTCGCCTTCTACGGACGCGGCCTCGCGGCCCTGGCCCTCGCGGTCCTGGTGTTCGTGACGCTGCCGTTCCGGCCCTTCACCGAGCAGTACGCCCGCGAGTCCACCCCGCGGCAGTACTGGGACACCCCGACCTTCCACGCGATCAACCGCCGGATCAGCGCCGCCTGGGGCGGCACGATCGCCGTCATGGCCGTCGGTCACCTGATCGCCGGCGCCCTCGCCGCGAACGCCGCCGAGTCCGCCGGCTACCTCACCCAGCGTCCCGGCGACCTGATCCTGAACTGGGTCATCCCGGGCCTGCTGGTCCTCGCCACGGTCCGCTACAGCCAGCGCGTCGCCGGCGGCGCCCCGGCGCCGCAGCACTCGCCGCGCCACGAGGCGAACTACCGCTGACCACCCTCCCACCCCGACCTGAGACGAGCCCCGGATGTTCAGCCACGCGACGGCCCGACGCCCCTTCTTCTCCGACGACGGCTTCCAGTTCGCCGTCGAGGTCACCCTCGGCGGGGTCCGCCACGGCGCCGCGGAACCGGGGGACGTCCTGCGCACCATCGCCCGCATCCCCGACGGCAGGCCCGAGGCGTGGGTCGCCGAGTGGACCGCCACGGCCGACCGCGTGGCCGACGAGGCCCGCGCCGCCGAGGCCACCGGCCACCATAGGAGCGCGGCCGCCCGCTGGCTGCGCGCCGCGAACTACTACTCCCGGGCCACGGACTCCGCGGACACCACCGAGGTCTTCACCGGCCTCTGGGAGCACCACCGCGACGCCTGGGACCGCTTCTGCGACCTCACCACCGCGATCGGCGACATCGCGATCGAGCGCATCACGGTGCCCTACGAGGACACGACCCTGCCCGGCTACGTCTTCACCCGGCCCGGGGCGGGCGCCCGCCGCACGCTGGTCTTCGTCAACGGCAGCGACGGCCCGGTGGTCAGCGCCTGGACCGACGGCGCCGCCGACGCCCTCGCCCGGGGCTGGACCGTCGTCACCGTCGACGGCCCCGGCCAGAACGCCGCCCTCGTCCGCCAGGGCATCCCGTTCCGCCCGGACTGGGAGGCCGTGCTCACCCCGCTCATCGACCACGTGAGCACCCGCGACGACGTCGACGGCGACCGGATCGCGGTGCTGGGGCTGAGCCAGGGCGGCTTCTGGGTGCCGCGCGCCGTCGCGCACGAGCACCGGGTCGTCGCGGCGGTCGCCGACCCCGGCGTCGTCGACGTCTCCACCGCCGCGCTCGCGAACCTGCCCGGTTTCCTCCGCAGGACCCTCGACGCCGGCGACAAGGAGAAGTTCGACCAGGAGATGGCCTGGGGTCTGCGGTTCTCCCGCGGCAACCTGTCGACGACGCTGGCCTGGCGCATGCGGCCGTACGGCGTCGACTCGTACTACGACTTCTTCACCGCGTCCCAGCAGTACCGGCTGACGCCCGAGGACCTCGCCGGCATCCGCTGCCCGATGCTGATCACCGACCCGGAGCACGAGCAGTTCTGGCCCGGACAGTCGGCGGAGCTCGCCCGGTCCCTGACCTGCCCGGTGACCGTGCTGCCCTTCACCGCGGCGGAGGGGGCCGACCGGCACTGCGAACCCCTCGCGCCCGCCCTCCGCGGCGAGCGCATCCTCGACTGGCTCGACGACACCGTCCCGGCCGACCCGCGGTGACGGCGTTGGAGTGGAGCGAGACCGGCGACGGCCCGCCCGTGGTGCTGCTGCACGGTCTCGGCGGGGATGCGGGCTTCTGGACCGCCGGGGCCGCGCGCTGGGCCGCGGAGTTCCGCGTCCTGACCGTCGACCTCCCCGGATCGGGATCGTCGCCGGTCCCGGACGGGCCGGCGACGATCGAGGGGTTCGCGGACGCCGTGCGGGACGTCCTCGACGTGGCCGGCGTGGCCCGGACGCACGTCGTCGGGTTCTCGATGGGCGGCCTCGTCGCCCAGGCTCTCGCGACCGGGCACCCGGGCCGCGTCGACCGGCTCGTCCTCGCCTCGACCTACGCCGTCATGAACCCGCAGGCGCGGATGTTCCTCGACGCGGTCCGGGACGTCGTCGTCGCCGGCGGGACCCTGCGCCCGGTCTTCCCCCTGGTGTGTCCGTGGTTGTTCTCCGTCGACTTCCTCGCGGACCCGGCGAACGCCGCCTGGCTGACCGCGCCGGAGGACGACGAGCCGACCGCGGGCTGGCTCGCGCAGTACCGCGCGCAGCAGGCGTTCGACGGCCGGGACCGCCTCGTCGACATCGCCGCCCCCACGCTCGTCGTCCGCGGCGCCGAGGACCGGCTGGTCACCGCCGAGGACACCGCGATGCTGAGCCGCGGGATCCCGGACGCCCGGGCGGTCACCGTCGAGGGCGCCGGACACCTCGTCGACGTCGAGGCCCCCGACCGCTTCGCCCGTCTCGGCCTGGTCGAGAGCTACACCGCCTACACCGGCCGGATGCGGCCGTTGCCCGACTGGCTCCACGAGGGGGCGGTCGTCGCGGTGCAGGGCGGGACCGACCGGGCCCGGGCCCGGCTGGACGCCCTCGTCGCGGCGGACGTGCCCCTCGCCGCGCTGTGGATCCAGGACTGGGTCGGCGAGCGCACCACCCCGGCCGGTCGTCAGCTGTGGTGGGACTGGCAGCTCGACACGACGCTCTACCCCGGCTGGCCGGCCCTGCTCGGCGAGCTGGCCGCGCGGCGTGGGGCCCGCATGCTCGTCTACGTCAACCCCTTCCTCGCCGACCAGCCCGGCCACGACCAGCTCTACCGCGAGGCCCTCGCGAACGGCTATCTCGTGCGCTCCGCCTCGGGCGCGCCGGTGGCGATCCCGAACGCCGGGGTTCGGCGCCGGGCTCGTCGATCTCTCCAACCCGGCGGCGCGGACCTGGATCAAGGGCATCCTCACCCGGCCGCTGATCGCCGCCCCCGGTGGCCGGTGGACGGAGGTTCCGGGCCCGCTCGGCGAGCCGCCGGTGTTCCTGCGGGCGGGCTCGCCCGCGGCGGACGGGATGCGGGCCGGCGTCGCCGCCGCGGGCCCCCTCGCGCCGGGCCCGGCCGGCGGCTGATCAGGACGAGGCCGGCACGGCCGCCGAGGTGGCCCTTAGCCGCCGCGCCAGGATGCGCGCGGCGAGGGCGGCCGGGAAGAACATGATCGCCCCGTACATGGCGGGCGCGATGGCGGCCCGGGGCATCCCGAGCACCGTGACGGTGACGGTGATGGCCAGGACGGCGTTGTGGATGCCGATCTCCATCGAGGCGGCGACGGCCTGGCGGGGGGCGACCCGCAGGAGGCGGGGGATCAGGTAGCCGAGGGTCAGGCTCGCGGCGCTGAACAGCACGCAGACCACGCCGACCGCGGCCAGCCCCGCCAGGAAGCCGTTCAGGCTCGGCAGGATCGCGGCCACGATCGCGAGGAACACGGCCACCACCGAGGCGACGCGGACCGGGCGGTCCAGGCGCGCGGCGAGGTGGGGCCGGGCCCGCCGGACGAGCATCCCCCCGGCAGCGGGCAGGAGCACCACGAGCAGGACCTGGACGAGCTTGCCGGGCTGCAGGACGAGGGCGGCCTCGCCACCGGCGAAGAAGCGCAGGGCGGCGACGGTGACCAACGGCAGCGTCAGGATCGAGAGCAGGGAGTTGACCGCGGTCAGGGTGATGTTGAAGGCGACGTCGCCGCCCGCGAGGTGGCTGAACACGTTCGCCATGGCCCCGCCGGGCGCGGCCGCGAGGACCATCATCCCGACCGCGAGCTCCGGGGACAGACCGAGCGCCAGCACGAGGCCGAGACACACCGCGGGGAGCAGCACGATCTGGCAGAACAGGGCGACGGCGACCGCCCGCGGCGCGGTGAGCACGCGCGCGAAGTCCGCGACGGTGAGCGAGAGGCCGAGCCCGAACATCACCAGGGCGAGGACGATCGGGAGGACGACCGAGAACACTGTCGAGTCCACTCCAGCCCCTTCCGGGCGGTTCCGGCCGAATCCGGTCACTGTATGTACGTCCGGGACCGGACCACCAGGGCACAATCGGACGCGTGGACGAGGCCGGGGGCGGGGCACCGCGGTTCCGCGACCTCGGGGCGGTGGCCCTCGAGCGGGACGGCGTGGACGCGACGCCGGGCGGGGCGATCCTGACCCGGCTCCTCGCGCGGCTGCTCGTCGACGCCGGTCGTCGCGTGGAGATCTCCGAGCTGGTCGAGGCGGTCTGGGGCGATCGGGCCGGGGGCCGGGCGGTGTCGACCCTGGAGTCGCACCTGCACCGCCTGCGCGGATTCCTCGAGCCGGGCCGCGGTCGGGGGCGTCCGTCGCGGTGGCTGGTCGCCGAGGGCGGCAAGGGGTACCGGCTCGTGGTGGACCCGGACCGGGTGGACTCGGTGGTGTTCACCCGGGCGGCCCGGGAGGCCACCGAGCGCCTCGCCGCGGGCGACGCCCCGGGGGCGGTGGGGCAGGCGGAGCGGGCGCGGTCGCTGTGGCGGGGCCGGCCCTACGCACCGTACACGGACGAGCCCTGGGCGGAGGCGGCCGCCGCCGGCCTGGAGGAACGGGGACGGCAGCTCACGGAGACCCTGGTCGACGGCTACCTCGCCGCGGGCCGGCCCGAGGCCGCCCTCGCGGAGCTGGGCCCGGTGATCGCCGAGGCCCCGCTGCGCGACCGGCCGTGGGAGCAGTACCTGCGGGCCACCGGCGCCGTCGGGCGGATCGAGGACGCCCTCGCGGCCTACCGGCGCGCCGATCGGCTCTTCCGCGACGAACTCGGGGTCGAGCCGGGGCCCGGGCTCCAGGAGATCCACCGACAGCTCCTCGGGGGCGGCCGGACCGCGCCCGCGGCGGTCGCGTCGGTCGCGGCGGTCGTGCCCGCGACGCCGCCGGAGGCCGCCAGGCGGCCGGCGCCGACCGTGGTCCTCCCGCCCCGCCGGGGCCGCCTCGTCGGGCGGGACACCGAGCTCGCGGCCTTGGTCGACCGCATCCCCCGCCACGCGACGACGACCCTCGTCGGAGGAGCCGGGTGCGGGAAGACGACGCTGGCCGTGGCCGCGGCGGAACGGCTCGCGGACCGGTTCCCCGACGGCGTCCGGTTCGTGGACCTGACCTCCGCCCTCGACGCCGACCAGGTGGGGACGGCGGTGACCTCCACCCTCGGGCTCGCGGGTGGCAGCGCGGTCGAGGCGGTGCGGTCCTTCGTGGCGACCCGCCGGATGCTGCTGGTCCTGGACAACTGCGAGCACGTGCTCGACGCCGTCGCCGACCTCGTCGAGGGCCTCGACCTGCCCGACGGCGCCACGGCAGTCCTGGCGACCAGCCGCGAGCCGCTCGAGGTGGCGTCCGAGGTCCGGGTCGACGTCGTCCCCCTCGCGGTCGGGCAGACGTCGGCGCCCGCCGTCGAGCTGTTCCTGGAGCGGTACGCGGAGACCGGGTCCGACGGCAGGCTCGGGGCCGACGACCTCGTGACCGCGAGCGCGATCTGCGCGGCGGTGGACGGGGTGCCGCTCGCCATCGAGCTGGCCGCCGCCCGCGGTCGCGCGTTCAGCCTCGCCGAGATCCACGCCCAGGTCCGCGAGGACCCGAGCGCCCTCGCCCGGGTCGGCCGGCGGGGCGGGCACCGGGGGGTCCGGGCCGCGGTGGACCGCAGTGTGCGGCTGCTGCCCGCCGGGGAACGGGACCTGCACGCCGCGATGTCCGCGGTCCCGGGCCCGATGACGGTCGCGACGGCGGCCGCCCTGGTCGACGCCCCTCGCGTCGAGGTCCAGACCGCGCTCGCCGGGCTCGTCCACCGCTCGCTGCTCGTCCCCGCCCCGATCACGCGTCCCGGGGGGCCGTCCCGCTTCGCGCAGCTGGCGATCGTCCGGGGCCACGGCGCCCACGAGCTCGGCGACGTCGACGCGGAGCGCGTCGCGGAGCGGCGCGACGAGTCGGTGACCCGGTGGATCGCGGCCCGCCCGCGCGTCGGATCCCCCGCGCTGCGCGACTTCCGGGAGTCGCTGGACGACGACCTGCCCGCCGTCCGGGCCACGCTGCAGCGCAGCCTCGTCGGGATGCCCTCGTGGCGGGGCCCGGCGCTGGCCGGAGCCCTCGGCAACTACTGGTACTACCGCGGGATGCTGCTCGAGGCGGCCCGCTGGGTGCGGCTCGCCTTCGGCCACCTGGCGCTCGCCCGACCGGTGGACGCCGCGCACCTGCACGCGGCCGCCGCCCGCGGACGGCTCTTCGCGGGCGATCTCGACGGGGCACAGCCGCACCTCGACGCGCTGTGCGCCGCGGTGGACGAGCTGTCGGGCACCGACCTGCTGCACGTCGGCGACATCCTCGTCGGGACGCTGTGGGCGACGATCCGCCTCCCGGCGGACGAGGTCCGGCGCCGCCTCGCCGGGCGCCTCGGCGAGGTCGCGCAGCGGTCCGGTGACCCCATCACGACGCTGCAGACCCGCCTCGTCGCGCTGGCGGTGTCCCCGGATCCCGACCCGGCGCTGCGGCTCGCCGCGGCCGAGGCCGTGCACACCGAGGCCGAGCGGGTCGACAACCGGGAGATCGGCTGGATGGTGGCCATCCTCGGGGGACACGCGGCGGAGGCCGCCGAGGACCTCGACGAGGCGCTCCGGTGGTCCCGCCGCGGCATCGGCCACCATCTCGCGCTCGGGAGCCGGCAGGCCCAACCGGAGATGGAGCAGCACGCCGTGCTGTGCGCGCGGCGCGGGGACGACGCCGCGGCGGTCCGGGCCCTCGCCGGGGCGCGGGCGCAGAACGAGCGCAACGGGATGCGTTGGCCGTTCCTCGCCGAGAGCACGACGGTCCTCGAGGGCGCGGCACGCCGCCTGGGCGCGGCCGTCTTCGACCGCGCCTGGCGCTCCGGTGGGGACCTCACCCTCGTCGACCTCGCGGCCCTCTGAGCGGCGCAGCTCAGCTCGGCAGCCAGCTGCCGTGCAGCCCCAGCGGCACGCGCACGGGCAGCCGGACGGTCGCGACGGGTCCGGCGGCCGGGTCGGCGGCCGGCAGCACGAACAGGCTGCTCGTCCCGCTGCTGAAGCTGCTGCCCAGCACCAGCCACCAGCCGGCGTCGTCGTCGCCGTCGTCGCTGCTCCGGGGATCGGGGGCGAACACGGGCTCGCCGAGCGCGAGGTCGGCGGGCGTCCACCGGCGGACGTCGCCGCTGCGGACGTCGTGGAAGGCCAGGGCGTCCCAGCACCCGGGGTGCGGGAGGTCGCGTCCGGTGCGGGTGACCGTCGCCGCGACGGCGTACCCGGTCCCGAGCCGGCGGTCGTCGATCCGGGGGAACTCGACGGTGAGGTCGTCCACGAGCGGGCGACGTCGGACCTGCCCCCGAACGGGATCGATCACGGCGCGGGTCAGGTGGGGGTCCGCGGGAGGACCGGGCGCGAGACCGCTCGGCCGGGCCCACTCGACGTAGTCCAGGACGACCTGCTCCCCGTCGTCGTGGGCGTTGACCGTGTGCCAGAGCCAGAAGGTCTCGTCGGCACACCAGCGCACGGCCGATCCGTCCCGCGGTACCAGGGCGATGCGGGTCCCGTCCTCGGGGTGCCACGCCAGCATCGATCCACCGTCGCGGGCGGCCGCGACGTCGAAGTACAGGGGCGACACGACCAGCACGACGTAGCGGGCCGTGATCGCCATGTCGTGGATCATGCTCGCGCGGTCGAGACCGGGCACCGCCCGCGGCGGCGTCGCCGTTCCGTCGGGGGCGATCGTCGTCCAGGTCAGGAACGGCGGGCCGGAGTGGTAGGAGAACGCGAGCATCTCCCCGGTCCGCGGGTCGATCTTGGGGTGGGCGCAGATGCCGGCCGGCAGCGCCCCGCCGAACGTCTCGTACCCGAGCGTCTCGAGTTCGGGCCCCATCCGGTAGGGCCGGTCGCACTCGGCGAGGGCGAGCAGGCGACCGTGGTGGCGCACGACGTTGATGTCGGGCAGCTCGCGGCTCGTCCCGGCCAGCTCCGGCCCGACCTCGTCGGTACCCGGCCGGTAGTCCGACATCGGGCCGGCGGGCCAGATCGCATGTCCCGCCCGCTCCTCGGCCACGACCATCGGGGTGCGGACGAAGCGGTTGTCGTACCGTGCCTGCCCGCCGCCGAGGGTGACGCGGTGCAGCATCCCGTCGCCGTCGAGCGGGAAGACGTAGGACCCCAGGGGGGAGAACCGGGGGTTCGGGCCGTTGCGGACGTAGGACCCGTCCAGGTCGGCCGGCAGCTCACCCTCGACCCTCAGGTCGGCGACGTCGACCTCGGCGACGACCGGCGCGAACGGGCCGGTGAGGTGCACGTCGGGCCCGACCGGGGCCGGGCGTGTGCCGACTGCGTGCGGGTGGGGGGCAGGAAGCCCGGGGAGAAGCTGCTCGACCGCCATGTCCTGGCCCTTCGGACGGACCGCCCCCTGCGGGCGACCGGTACGACCACCCTCGCCGGGTCCGTTCCAATGTCGTTCCAACCGGCTCCGGAGCGGGTCAGGAGGCCGACCGCGGGGCGGGCACGGCCGGGGGGTCCGGGAGGTGCAGGTCGGCGAGGTGCAGGTCGCTGCCCTCCCGCCAGGCCCGGTCGTAGGCCTCCGGGCCGAGCCGGGCGGCGACCTCGTCCAGCACCGCGACGGTCTCCGGACGGGTGGGCCAGCGCATCCCGGCCCGCCGGTTCTGGGTGCGGGCGCCGGACAGCACCCGGACCGCGGCCTCGTCCTCACCGCGGCGGGCGTGCAGCGTGCCGTGCAGCTCCATCAGCGCGGGGCTCTCCCGTGCCCCGAGGGCGAGCGCGCCCTCCAGCGCACGGACCGACCACGCGAAGGCGCCGTCGACGTCGGCCTCCGCCAGACACGCCCGCATCGCGTCGGAGGCGGCCATCCACGCCAGGTAGTGGTGGTCGCGGTCGAGCGCCGCCGCGTGGACCGCCGCCGCCTCCGCCAGCTGGTCCACCGGCTCCAAGGGGTGGGCCTTGAGCGCCGCGGCGCGGGCCATCAGCCTCGACGTCGGGTCGCCGGTGCGGACCGCGACGTCGCGGGCCCGGTCGGCCAGCGTCCCGAGCAGGGCGCGGTCCGCGGTCGGGAGGGCCGGCGGTGCCAGCCCGGTGAACTCGTCGCCGACGTGGAGCAGGTCCTCGCCCTCGAGGCCGTCGGCGAGCCGGCACAGCGCGTCCAGGTGGGAGCGGGCCGTGTCCAGATCCCCCGACATCACGCCGAGGGCGACCCCCGCCGACGCCAGGACGGCGTCGTCGACGGGCCGGGCGAGCGCACGGTGCCGGAAGGCCAGGCCGATCCAGCGGCCGCCCTCGAGGAGCATCCCGCGGTAGTACCAGTACATGCCCAGCCCGGCGGCGAGGGTCGGGCCGCCCCAGGACGGACGGTCGATGAGGGTGCGGTGCAGAGTGGCCCGGACCGCGGGGAGGTCGTCGTCGAGGGCGTCCTGGAACGCCCGGTCACCCCGGGCGCCCAGCCGGGGGCGCGCGACGACGCGGGACACGACGGCCCCGTCGCGCCGGTCGGCGATCCGCTCCGCGTCGTCCGTGTCGAGCTGGTGCGCTCCGTGGCCCCGGACGATCGCGAGCTGGGCGAAGCGCGAGGGGCCGCCCGGGCGGAGCGGGCCCTCGGCCACGACGAGCGAGCGGTGCACGAGGCTCGCGAGCAGGGCGTCGACCTCGGCCGGCGGCCGGTCGACCAGCGCGGCGGCCATCCGGGCGGTCATCGGGCCGGGCACGACGGACATCGCCGTGTGCAGCTCCTGCTCGACCGGCCCGAGTAGCCGGACGCTGCGGTCGACGGCGGCCCGGACGGTCTGCTGGCCGCGACGCCCCCGGCCGACCCGGGCGAGGGCGCTCGGGTCGGCGCGGACCTGCTCGGCGATCTCGGCCACCGCGAAGGCCCGGCCGCGGGCGGCGGCCAGCTCGATGGCCAGCGGCACCCCGTCCACGGCGGCGCAGACGGTGGTGGCGAGCGTCGCCTCGTCGTCGCTCGGCGCGGTGCCGCCGCGGGCCTGGGCGAGACGTTCGGTGAACAGCTCGACCGCCGGGCCCGGCGGGAGGGGACGCAGGTCGACCACGGTCTCGTCGGCGACCTCGAGGGGTTCGCGGCTCGTAGCCAGCACGGTGAGGCCGTCCGCGGCGGTGAGCAGGTGCTCGACGAGCTCCGCGGCCCCGTCGAGGACGTGCTCGCAGTTGTCGAGCACCAGGAGCATCCGGCGCCGGGCGGCGAACCCGGCGACCGCCCCGATCGCGCCGCCGTCCCCGGCGAGACCGAGCGTGGAGGACACCGTGGGGGCGACGTCGGTGTCGTCGAGGGCGGACGTGAGATCGACGAACCAGACGCCGTCGACGAAGCCGGACGCGGCCCGGTGCGCGGCCGCCACCGCCGTCGCGGTCTTGCCGCAGCCCGCGCCGCCCACGAGCGTGTGCAGCCCCGGTCGCTGCAGGCTCGCGACGACGCCCGCGACGTCGGCGTCGCGTCCGACGAGGCGGGCTCGCTCGCGGGGCAGGTGGACGTCGCGCGGTGAGGTCGCCGGTGCGGCGAGGTCGACGCGTGCCCGGGGGGCGAGGTCGCCGGAGAGCACGCCGGCGTGCAGGGTGCACATCCGCTCGCTCGGGTCGACGCCCAGCTCCGTGCGGAACAGGCGCTCGAAGCGGCGATACCCGCCGAGTGCCTCGTCGACCCGGCCGGCCCTGGCCGCCGCGAGCACGTAGTACTCCCAGGGCCGTTCCCGCAGCGGGGCGCCGGCGAGGACGGGCTCCAGCTCGACGAGCGCGCGGTCGGGGTGGCCGGCGGCCAGCAACGCCCCGACGAGGGTGTCGAGCAGCTGGTCGTGCAGCTCCTCGAGCCGCGCGACGGCCGGGAGCGCCCACGCCTCGTCGCTGCACGGGCCGTACGGACGCCCGCGCCACAGCGCCCGGGCCTCCGTCGCCCGGTCGACCGCCGTCCGCGGGCTCGTCGGGAGGAGGTCCTCCGCCTCGCGGATCAGGTCCGCGAAGCGCAGCGAGTCGACCTGCCCCCGAGCGGGCGTCAGCCGGTACCCGCCGGCGTCCGCGACGAGCAGCCCGGGGCCGTCGCCCCGCGGGCGGTCCGGTTCGAGGAAGCGGCGCACCCGCCACAGGTGGGATTCGAGCGTCGACGCTGCTCGGAGCCGTCCGTCGTCCCACGCGGCCTCGGCGAGCGCGTCCGGGTCGACCCGTCGACCCACGTCGACGAGCAGTCGCGCGAGCAGGCGCCGCAGCACCCCGCCGCCCGGCGCCCGGACGACGCCGTCCGCGTCGACCTCGACCGCGCCGAGATCCCGGAAGCGCAGCCCCTGCCCGTCGGCCACGGCGCGGCCCACCCCCTCCCCCTCGTCGGTCACCGTAGGACCGCGGACGACGTCGGAAACAGTCATCACGGACGAACCGTCACCGCGGTGAGGTCGAGCCAGCTCTCCCCACCGAGGTGCACGGTGTTGCGCGCCAGGTAGGGCGGGACGGGGAGGTCGAACTGCGGGTAGCCGTCCTCGGGGCCCTTCCGGACGAGGTCGGTGCGGCTGGCGAGGTCGAGGCGCAGGATCTCGCCGGCGCGCAGCTGCACCGGGCCGGGGGTGAGGCTGAACCGGAGGACGACGGGTTCGTGCGGGGTGAGGGGTTCGCGGGATCCGGGGTCGATCGCGATCTCGACCGACGTGCTCCGTGCCGTGTCCTCGGCGCGGGCGACGGGGCGTACGGCGCCGAGCGAGAGCTGGTGCGCGGTGCCGGTCGCGTCGATACGGCTGAGGCGGGCGAGGACGAAGGAGTCGATCTCGGTGCTGCTGAAGGAGAGCCGCGCCGTGACCGCCCCGGCGAACCGGACGTCCTCGGTGACCGGGAGCTCGAAGGACAGGGTCTGGTTGGCGAGCTCGTCGAGCCCGCCCGGCAGCGGGACGCCGAGCGGGACGGCGGCCCAGGAGTTCGACCCGGCGGGGGCGGTCTGCGTGGTGAGCCGGTGCGTCACGTGATCGGCGCCGGCGGAGGACAGGTACAGCCGCCGCGGCTCGCCGTCGGGCGGGGGAACGCCTCGGCCGTCGCGTAGTCGTCAGCCCCGTCGACCCAGTAGCGGACCCGGGGCAGGTCGCCGTAGCCGTTGTCGGTGCCGCGCAGGACGTGGTCGAAGAAGGCGAGCGCCTCGCCCTGCCACGCGAACACGGGCAGGTCGTACTCGGCCGGCGCGAGGATCATCCACCGCCGGTCGGCGGGCGTCCCGGCGTTCTCGACGAGGTCGTAGGTGCCGTACTGGTGGAAGTTGAAGTACCCGAGGTTCTGCACGACGGTGAACGGCACGTCGATCTCGCCCAGGACGCCCGTGGAGCCCTCGGGGATCGTCGCGGACTCGCGGGACTTCTCGTCGAACGTCCAGCGCGCGTAGATCTCCCGGGCCCACGCGCTGGGCGTCGCGGCCATGAACCGCCGGAACATCGTGCCGACGTTGCGGTGGACGACCTTCTCCAGCAGCGGGTGCAGCGGGCCGTTGGTCAGGCGGCTGATCAGGGCACGGCGGTTCGGCGACATCCGCTCCGCGTCGCGTGCGTCGGTGAAGTTCGCGCCCAGCCAGAGGGCCAGGAAGAAGCTGTTGGGCACGCCCGCGAACTGCTGGAACTGGCGCACGAAGTCGGTGCAGATCTCGTTGGCGAAGAACGCTTTGAGCGCGGGTGGCTTCCGCGCGGCGACGAGGGGTTGGGTCATGCCGTAGTAGGAGGTCCCGAAGAGCACGACCTCGCCGGTGCACCAGGGCTGTTCGGCGGCCCAGGCGATGACCGCCTCGTGGTCGTCGACGTCCTGCTCGGCGAAGAACATCCCGGGTTCGCCCCCGGAGCGGCCCATGCCGCGGCGCTCGACGATCACGGGGCAGTAGCCGCGGTCGGTGAACACCGGCGGCGATCCGATCTCGTTCGAGCCGGTGGGGATGCCCGCGGTGTGCCACTCGGTGCTGTAGGCCGCGAAGCTCACGACGGCGGGGTACCGCCCCGGCGTCGCGGGCGTGTAGACGTCGGCGTTCAGGGTGACGCCGCCCGTGACGGGCACGCGCTGCCCGGCGAGGGTGCGGCTCCCCAGGCCCTCCCGCGCGACCGCCCGCGGGGTCCAGCCGGCGTACTGCGGACCGGCGGTGGAGCGCTTCAGCGGGATCTGCAGCGTCATGACGTGTCCTTCCGGGCGAGCCCGTCGAGCAGGGTGCGGATCAGGTGTTCGGCGAGGGCGACGACCGCCTCGGGGGCGTCTCCGCCGCGCGCGAGGGCGAGGACCGCGATGCCGGTCGCGGTGGCCTGGAGCAGGCCGACGGCGGCTCGGTCGACCGGCGCACCGGCGTCGGCGAGCATGCGGGAGCCGATCGGACCGACGCCCGCGGCGAGGCCGCCGAACGCCTCGCGCACGGCCTCGTTCCGGTCGGCGGCCTGGGTCAGGGCGAGCAGCACGCGCGTCTGCTCGGGCGAGGTCAGGATGCGGGCCAGGGCCCGGACCTGCCCGTCGATGCCGTCGGCGCCGTCCTGCGCGTCGCGGAGCAGGGCCACCCGTCGGCGCACCGCCTCCTCGGCCACCGCCACGAGCAGGTCGTCGCGCGTCGGGAAGTAGTAGGTGAGGTGGCTCTGTCGGAGGCCGGCGCGGGCGGCGACCCGGGGCTGGGTGAACCCGGCCGGACCGGTCTCGCCGATCACCTCGAGAGCGGCTTCCACGATGGCGGTGCGCTTGTCGGACACGGGACGGTGCCTACACCGCCGCGGTGGTCGGGATGCCGAGGGCCTCGGTCAGGTAGCGGCGCAGGACCTCCGGGTCGGCGTCCTCGGCCGTCAGGCCGACGTAGCCGTCGGGGCGGACGAGCACCATCCCGCGGTCCCCGTACGCGGCGTCGGGATCGACCAGGTCCACGCCGAGCCGCACCACGGTGCCCAGGTCCCCGAGCGCCTCGGACAGTCCCGGCCCGTCGCCGTGCACCAGGAGGAGGAAGCCGGGACGCGTCAGGAGGTCCTCGACGGCGACGGGCGTCCCGTCCGCCCGGCGCAGGCCCTGCGGGTCGGGGGCGTGGTCGCCGGGCCGGACCGGGCCGGGACGGCCCGCCTGCTGCGACAGGCTGCTGCGGCGGTAGCCGATCGACACCTCGGCCAGGCGCGTCGCGGCGGCGTCGCGGACGCGGCCGACGTGCCCGACGAGGAACAGGGCGGCATCGCGGACCGCCCCGAAGGCGCCGGAGGCCGTCCCGACGTCGGTGAGCCGCGTGGTGGTGCGCACGACCTCGGCGCCGACCGGGTGGCGCTCGTCGTGGTATGTGTCGAGCAGGCGCGGAGCGGCTGCGCCCCGGGCGACGAGGGCGAGCTTCCAGGCGAGGTTCGCGGCGTCCTGGATGCCGGTGTTCATGCCCTGCGCCCCGGCCGGGCTGTGGATGTGGGCGGCGTCGCCGGCGAGCAGGACCCGGTCGTGGCGGTAGCGCGGGACCTGGGCGTGGTGGACCTCGAACCAGGTGAGCCACCGCGGGTCGTGCACCCGGACCCGTCCGGCCATGCGGGCGTCGGCGAGGTCCTGGATCTGCGCCAGGGTCGGGTCGGGTGCACCCGAACCGGGGTCGTCGACGAGGAACATGACGCGGGCGCGCGCGCCGACGAGGGGGAACAGCAGGCCCAGGCCCTCGGGGTGGGTGAAGACGCGGATGCTGTCGGGGGCGAGGTCGGTGTCGATGTCGACGTCGGCCATCGCGAAGTGCTGCCCGTGGAAGTCGCCCTCGAGTCGGGTCCCGAGCAGGTGCCGGGTGGTGCTGTGGCCGCCGTCGGCACCGACCACCCAGCCGACCCGCACGACGTCCTCGTGGTCGTCCGACGTCAGCGTGACGGTCACGCCGTCGCGGTCCTGGGTCAGCGCCGTCATCCGGACGCCCCGCTCCACGGGGACCCCGAGCTCGGCGGCCCGGTCGGCGAGCACCGCCTCGGTGTCGGGCTGCGCCACGTCCAGGACGTAGGGGTGTCGGCTCGCGACGCCGTCGAGCGGGATCCGTGCCCGGTCCTCCCCGGTCTCGCCGTCGACCATCGCGAGGGACCCCATGCGCCGGCCGCGGGCCTCGAGGGCCGGGAGCACCCCGAGCGCGGCGAGCATCTCCAGGCTCCGGGCGTGGACGCCGACCGCGCGCGACTCCGTCGTCGGCTCCGGCAGGGCGTCCACCACCCGCACCGGCACGCCCGACCGCGCGAGCTGGCACGCGGTGGTCAGCCCCACCGGCCCGGCCCCGATCACCAGGACGTCGTCCACGACCACCGCCTCCTTCGATCTTGACTGGTAGACCAACCAAGTAGAGGGCGACCGTGAGGGCGGCGTCAAGCAGTACTTCCCGCCGTGCCCGGGTGGGCGCGGTCCGTCGCGTGGAGGGTCCACGTCTCGCTGGGGCTGCGCCGCCGCCTGTTCCCCGCCGCCGATCCCGCGCCCGGGACGACCCGCCGGGTCTGACGCGCCCCAGCGCCTCCGGTCGGCGTCCTCACCGTCCGACGGCGTCCTGCACCACGGCCCGGGCGGCCGACCGGGCCGCGGGGACGGCGTCGGGGTCCTGTGCGGCGGACAGGACGACGAAGGCGCCCTCGTGCAGGAGCAGCAGGGTCGTGGCGACCCGCTCCGCGTCCGCGACGCCGGCCAGTGCCTCGACGAGGCGCTCCCGGAGCCACTGCTTCTCCTCGCGGACGAGCGTGCGGGCCGGATGGTCGGGGTCGGGGAACTCGGCCGCGGCGTTGATGAAGGAGCAGCCGCGTGAGCTCTCGGCCGTCCCGGCCGCCAGCACCGCGAAGACCGCGTCGACCCGGGAGACCGGGTCGTCCGGGGCGCCGTCGAGGGCGGCGACCACGCGGTCGCGCCACCGCCGGTCGCGCTCGGCGAGGTAGGCGACGACCAGGGCGTCCTTCGAGCCGAAGCGGTCGTAGAGCGTGCGCTTCGTGACCCCGGACTCCGCAGCGATCGTGTCGACGCCGACGGCGTGGATGCCGCGTTCGTAGAACAGGGCGGACGCCACGTCGAGGATGCGCCGCGCACCCGGCGTCAAGGTCGTCGACCGCATCACGGGCCCCTCCTTCACAGGTCTGTGTAGTCTAGCGCCGACCGAGGTTCACAGACCTGTGAAGGGTGCGGGGAGATGCAGGCAGCAGTCCTGACGGCGTTCGGCGGTCCGGAGGTCCTCGAGGTGCGTGAGGTCGCGGAACCGCGCCCGGGCCGCGGCGAGGTCCTGGTCGAGGTCCGCGCAGCGGCCGTGAACAACACCGACCTCTGGACGCGGCAGGGCGCCTACGGCCTGCCCGGCCGCCCCGACGCGCCCGCCGGATGGCGGGGCCCGGTGACGTTCCCGCGCATCCAGGGCGGCGACATGGCGGGCGTCGTGCGGGAGGTCGGGGAGGGGGTCGACGCCGCGTGGCGCGGACGACGGGTGCTCGTCGACCCGGCGTTCTACGACGGCCCCGGCGACGACGCCCGCCCCGTCGGCCTGCTGGGCAGCGAGGCCGACGGCGGGTTCGCCGACGCCGTGGTCGTCGGCGCGGACCGGGTGCACGACATGACCGACTCCCCGCTCGACGACGAGGCCCTCGCGTGCCTGCCGGTCGCCTTCGGCACCGCGACGGGCATGCTCGAGCGCGGTGCGATCGGCGCGGGGGAGACCGTGCTCGTCACCGGCGCGTCGGGCGGTGTCGGCCTCGCCGCGGTGCAGCTCGCGGCGGCGCGGGGAGCCCGCGTGCTCGCCCTGACCACGCCGGACCAGGCCGCGGCGGTCCGGGACGCCGGGGCCACGGCGACGGTGGACCGGCACCTGGGCGCCGAGGAGCTGGCGGCGGCGGTCGCCGAGGTCGCCCCCGACGGGCTCGACGCCGTCGCCGACGTCGTGGGCGGCCCGGTCCTGGCCACGGTGCTCCCGCTCGTCACCGACGGCGGCCGCTGGGTGATCGCCGGGGCGATGGGCGGCCCGGTCGTCGAGTTCGACCTGCGGCGGCTGTACCTGCACAACGTCGCGCTCGTCGGCTCGTCGATGCACACCCCCGCGCACTTCGCCCGGCTCGCCGCCGACGCCGTGGCCGGACGGGTCGCGCCGCGCATCGCCGCCCGCTACGCCCTCGCCGACATCCACGCGGCCCAGGACGACTTCGCCCGCTCGGCCCACGTCGGGAAGATCGTCGTCCTGCCCGGGGCGGCCGACCGCTGATCAGGCACAGACGGCGATGAACACCAGCGTCTCGTGCCCGGCCCGCAGGAAGCGCGTCGACCCCTCCGTCACGGCCACGAACCGCCCCGGGCCGACCGGGATCTCCTCCCCGTCCACGACCACCCAGCCGGTCCCGCGCAGGATCGCGTAGGCGTCCTCGGCGTGATCGTCGGTGTGGTCGTGCGGGACGGTCTCCTCGCCCGCGGGCAGCTCGACCTGGTACAGCCCGAAGGCCGTCACCCCGACGGCCTCGCCCACGCGCTTCTCGAACGGGCTCGCGGCGGGATGGGGTCCACGTCCGACCGGGAGGGTCGTCGCGTCGACGATCCGAGCGCTCACGGGGGAACCGTACGCCGCGTCGTCAGCCGCTGGAGACGAGTCGGTCCGAGTTGATGAGCCAGGCGCCGCCGGTACCGCGGGACATGCCCAGCTCGTGGGTCTCGCGGATCGTCGAGCCGCTGCGGGGGGAGAACACGAGCGTGGCGCGCACCGTGTCGTCGTCGACCGCGGTGGCGTCGGTGACCTGCACGGACGCGATCGTCGACCAGAAGTTCTGGTAACCGGCGAAGCCCCCGGCGGTGTCCTGCATCGTCGCGCCGAGGCGGGCCCAGCCGGCGCCGGGGTTGGCGGTCACGATCGAGTAGTAGTCGCGGACGGCGGCCACCATCTGGGTGCGCTCGTCGGCCGGTCCCGGCACCCCGGTGGAGACGGGGGAGCCGAGCGAGGCGCCCTCGGTGCCGGTCGACCCGCGGGTCAGCGCCACGGCGAGCAGGACCCCGGCGAGCACGGCGGCCAGGAGCACCGCGACGACGATGGCCGTCGTGGGCCGGCGGCGAGGTGCCGTGGACGCCCGGGAGGGGGCCGCCGCGACCTTCCGGGGCCCGGACCCGTTCGTCCGCGGGGGCGGCGGGCCGACGCGGTCGGCGTCGCCGAGCGTCGGGCCCGGGTCCTCCGACCCGGCGTCGGGAAAGGGACTGCCGCGCCACGTGGGCGTGGGGACGCTCCCCGAGCGGCCGCGGGAGCCCGACGCGACGGGGTCGGACTCCGTGGAGCGGCGGGAGTCGGGGACGCGGGCCTCGTCGAGGTCGGCGCGGGCCCAGCTCGCGGTCGACGCCGAGCCCGCGGAGTGCGCGATCCGGCCGAGCTCGCGGCGTGCCTGCGCGGCGGTGGGCCGTTCGGTGGGGTCGGAGCGCAGCAGCCGCATCAGCAGGGCGGTGAGCGGCCCGGCCTGGACCGGCGGGTTGACCGCCCCGGCGGCGACGTTGTGGAGCAGGGCGAGGGCGTTGTCGTCCGAGCCGAACGGCGGGATGCCCTCGACCGAGGCGTAGAGCGTGGCGCCCAGGGAGAACACGTCGGAGGCGAACGTCGAGTCCTCCCCGCGCGCGACCTCCGGGGCCAGGTACGCGGGGGTGCCGGCGAGCATGCCGGTGCGGGTCAGGGTCAGGTCGCCGGTGGCGCGGGAGATGCCGAAGTCGGTGATCTTGACGGTGCCGTCGCTGCCGATGAGCACGTTGCCGGGCTTGACGTCGCGGTGCACGATGCCGGCCTGGTGGGCGGCGTCGAGCGCGTCGGCCACCTGGCGGCCGATCCGCGCGACGAGCCGCGGGTCGAGCGGGCCCTGCTCGGCGAGCATCGCGGAGAGGCTGCGCGACGGCAGGTACTCCATGACCAGCCACGGCTCGTCGCCCTCGATCGAGGCGTCGAACACCGAGATGGCGTGCGGGTGCTGCAGCCGGGCGGCGATGCGCCCCTCGCGGAGGGTGCGCTGGCGGACCTCGTCGGCCTCGGCCTCGTCGAGCCCCTGGTTGAGGAAGACCTGCTTGACGGCGACGACCCGGCCGAGACGCTCGTCGGTCCCGCGCCAGACGACCCCCATCGCGCCCGACCCGATGCGTTCCTCGAGGCGATACCGCCCGGCGACGACACGACGAGGTGTCACCGGCCTCCCTCCGCCCGAGACTCACGGGCCCGACGGCCCCCGTGGGGCATCAGGGTAGAGGGCGGGACGTGTGCGGTCCCACGGTCGGGTGACGTGTCACGGCGGCGATGTGCGCCTCCGCCTAGCGGCCGAGGAGGCCGGACACCGCGCCGGTCGCGGCGGAGACGACGTCGCCCCCGCCCGACGACGAGCCGTCCCCGTCCGAGGACCCGCTGCCCGAGTCGTCGGAGCTGCCGGAGCTGCCGGAGCTGCCGGAGTCGCTCGAGTCGGACGAGCTGTCGGAGTCGTCCGAGTCGTCCGAGTCGGACGAGCCCTCCGAGTCGTCCGAGCTGGACGAGCTGGACGAGCCGCTCGAGCTCGAGGACTCCTTCGCGGACGAGGTCGAGCTCTTCTGCGACGTCTCGCCGGACGACGAGGAGGAGGAGGACGAGGACGACGAGCCGGAGGAGGAGGCCCCGTTCAACAGGGTGCCGACGGTCGTCGAGACGGTGTCGGTCGTCTTCTTCAGCGTCGGGCCGACGGCCGGCACGTCCTCCGTTGCGTCCCCGACCGCCTCGACGGTCTGCGTGACGGGCGCGGTCACGGTGCCGGTGGTCTTCTCGACGAACTGCGCGGCGGTGCTGGTCGTCATCGCCACGGTGCCCGCGAGCGGCGGGGCGACGGCGCCGACGGTCGCGCCGGTGTCGGAGAGGAGCGTCCCGGCGGCCCCGGCGACGCCCGGACCGGACGGCGTCTGGCCGCCGCCGGTGAGGATCGTGGTCACGTCGGTGACGGTGTTCGTCAGGCCCTGGGCCGTGTTGCCGACCAGCGGGAGCGGGGCGGCGGTGGCACCCACACCGTCGACGACGCCGCCGACGGTCGCGCCGACCGGGGCGACGACGCCCTTCTGCAGGGTGTCGGTGGCACCGCCCACCACGTCGGTCACCCCGCCGACGACGGGGCCGACCACCGGGAGGGGCCGGACCGTGTTGCCGGTGTCGACGACGGCCCCGCCGACGATCGGCACGACGGGGGTGACGCCGCCGGGGGAGGTCGTGCCGCCGCCGGTCGAGCCGCCACCGGAACCGCCACCTCCGCCGGGGAGGCCGGGGAGGGTCGGGACGAGGCCCCCACCGGACCCACCGCCGCCGGTCCCGCCACCGGCTCCACCGCCGATCCCGGGCGCCGTGCCCCCCGTCCCCGGCGTCACGACACCGGGGACGGGGGCGGCGGTCGCGCCGGGGAGCGACGACGTTCCGGCCAGCGGGCCCCCGACCAGGGGGCCACCGCCGAGCCCGAGGCTCTCGGCCGAGGTGGCGAAGGAGGCGAACGCGACCGACCCGGGGGCGGCGACCACGGCGGAGCCCGGGGCGCCCGGGATCGGGGTCACGCCGTCCGGACCGACGGGCGAGTGGAGCGGCGAGTCGTCGACCGGCGGGAGGAAGGTCGGGCCCGCGACGGCGCCGATGACACCGATCGCGGTGCCGGTGACGAGGACGGCGGCGGTGGTCACGCGGGAGGCGGCGGTGCCGCGGCGGATCGACAGCGGGGCCGCGTGCCGGTGCATGCGCCCGCCGGAGGTGAGGATCGCACCCGTCGTCGGGAGTTCCCCGGTGTCGTCGCGGAGCACCAGGTCGGTGACCGGGACGCCGGAGGAGTGCCGGCCCCGGTCCCGGCCGCGCTGCCGCGGGGCGTCGGGCAGGGGCGGCAGCGCCGGGTCCTGCGAGCCCGCGGTGCCGGAGAGGCCGTACCAGCCGCGGTGCCGGTCGTCCCGGCCCGTCGAGGCGGACACAGTCACGTCGTCACTCCCGTAGTCAGCCCCCGCCAACGGTTCGTCGTGAGGTGACTGTCTACTCGGACGGGTGACGCACGCCCAGCGCTCCGGAGGGCCCGGCCGCCGATCGACCGTTCTCCGTCGCCGTGCGGGCGTGTTGCGGGCACCGACGAGAGCGACGGCTCTCCACTCCTCCGAACGACGACGACCGGCGCCGGTGACGGTCGTTCGGCGCCGGTTCCGTGCCGCTCGGCGACGACGAGGAGCAGTCGCTCACCGAAGGTGTCCGGAGCGAGGCTCCGCCCGGGCGCGCCACCGTGGACCGCACGCGCCCGAACGGGTGGTCTCAGAAGGACGACGGCGGGTTGGCGAGCCGTTTCCGGGCGCCCTGCAGCTGGTTGACCGACGCGAGGCCGATGCCGCCGCCGAGGAGCAGCCCGATGACGTCCGGCGTCACGCCGCCGTTGGTGAACAGCAGGGCGACGAGCGCCCCGACCGTCAGCCCGGCCGCCGCCGGCAGGCGCTTGCGTGCGTCGGCCGCGAGGTGCGAGGCGCCGGGACGCTTCGTGGCCACCGACCGCAGCATGAGCAGGTAGCCGCCGTAGCCGACGGCGGCGAGCAGACCCAGGATCGCGACGATCGTCGCGATGAGGTCGATGACCGTTCCCATGGCTCCAGGATGCCAGCGCGGGGGTGTGGTCCGTGCCGGATCCGGACGGGCGGCTCTACCGGCCGCCGCCGAGGCGTCCGCGCCCGAGGCGGAGCAGCAGCATCCCGAGCTCGCGGCCCTCGCTGCCGAGGTCGCGGAAGCGGGCCAGGACCTGCATCTCCCGGTTGTAGACGATGCGCGGGCCGCCGGCGGCCATCCGCGCCAGCCCGATGCGCTGCGAGATCTCGGAGCGGCGCTTGATCAGGCGCAGGAGCTCGGCGTCGATCGCGTCGATCTCGACCCGCAGGTCGGGGATCTCCTCGGCGCTCGCGGGCGCGAGTTCGCCGGTCGCGTCGCTGCTGGTCGGCGTGTCGGTCACGGTCGTGGTCCTCCGGGGGTGTCGGAGCGCTGCGACCCCGACACGAGAAAACCCCGGGGTCGCGAGGACTCCGGGGCGGATGGGGTGGGCAGCGGCTCAGCGCACGTCCACGGGAACCGGGGTCCGGGTCCCGTAGGGAAATCGCCGCGTCGCGTGCACGCCGAGCAGCGTAGTCCGGCCGCGCCGGTGTGTCAGCAGGACCGCTCGACCCGGCCCGACCCCGAGGAGGCCCCGGGCTGTCGGGGGTGCCGGGTAGCGTGGCGAGGCGATGAGTAGCACTGACACGGGACCGTCCACGCCACGGACGGCCCGGCCGAGCGCCGCCGCCGGGCTCGCGGCGCGGCTCGCGGGCGCGGCGGGCACCACGGCCCTGCGCCGCACCGGATCGTCCGAGGAGCGCCCGGGCGACGAGGGCGGCACGGCGCGGCCCGGTCACCCGTCGTCGGGACGGCCCGAGCGCCGCGACGACCGCGGGCAGCAGCTGCTCGAGGGGATGAACCCGCAGCAGCGCGAGGCCGTGACGCACGGCGGGTCGCCGCTGCTGATCGTGGCCGGCGCCGGGTCGGGCAAGACGCGCGTGCTCACCCACCGCATCGCCTACCAGCTCGCCCACGGGGCCCACCCCGGGCAGATCCTGGCCATCACGTTCACCAACAAGGCCGCGGCCGAGATGCGGGAGCGGGTCGCGTCGCTGGTCGGTCGCCGCGCCAACGCGATGTGGGTGTCGACCTTCCACTCCATGTGCGTGCGGATCCTGCGCCGCGAGTACAAGCACCTGGACCTGTCGAGCACCTTCTCGATCTACGACGCGGACGACTCGCGGCGCCTCGTCGCCACGATCACCAAGCAGCTCGACCTGGACCCCAAGCGCTTCCCGCCGCGCGGGCTGCTCGGCCAGATCAGCGCGTGGAAGAACGAGCTGACCGACCCGGTGACGGCGGCCGAGGCCGCGGCGAACGACTACGAGCGCCGCTGCGCCGACGTCTACACGACCTATCAGCAGCGGTTGCAGGAGTCGAACTCGCTGGACTTCGACGATCTCATCTCCCGCACGGTCGACCTGCTCACGCGTTTCCCCGACGTCGCCGAGCACTACCGGCGGCGCTTCCGCCACGTCCTCGTCGACGAGTACCAGGACACCAACCACGCCCAGTACGAGCTGGTCCGGGCGCTGGCGAGCGGTTCGCCCGACGGGTCGGTGCCCCCGGCGGAGCTGTGCGTGGTCGGCGACGCCGACCAGTCGATCTACGCCTTCCGCGGCGCCACGATCCGCAACATCATCGAGTTCGAGCGTGACTACCCCGAGGCGCGCACGATCCTGCTGGAGCAGAACTACCGCTCCACGCAGATGATCCTGACGGCGGCCAACGGCGTCATCGCCCGCAACCCCGACCGCCGGGACAAGCGGCTGTGGACCGACCAGGGCGACGGCGAGAAGATCGTCGGCTACGTCGCGGACAACGAGCACGACGAGGCCGCCTTCGTCGCGGCCGAGATCGACCGGCTCGTCGACGGCGGCGAGGTCCGCTTCGGCGAGGTCGCGGTGTTCTACCGGACCAACGCCCAGTCCCGGGTCTTCGAGGACGTGTTCGTCCGTCTGGGCATGCCCTACAAGATCGTCGGCGGCGTGCGGTTCTACGAGCGCCGGGAGGTCCGCGACGCGCTCGCCTACCTCAAGGTGCTCTCCAACCCCGAGGACACCGTCTCGCTGCGCCGCATCCTCAACGTGCCCAAGCGCGGGATCGGCGACCGCGCGGAGGCCGTGGTGGCCGACCACGCGGAGCGCGAGCACGTGACCTTCGCGGCCGCGCTGCGCCGCGCGGCGGCCGGCGAGGTGCACGGGCTGGCCACGCGGTCGCAGCGCAACATCGCCGACTTCGTCGAGATGATGGACGCCCTGGCCGCGGGCGTGGCGGGCGGCCAGGAGGTCGCCGACACCCTCGACGCGGTGCTCGACATGTCGCGCTACCGCGCCGAGCTGGAGAACTCCGAGGACCCGCAGGAGCAGTCGCGGCTGGAGAACCTCACCGAGCTCGTCAGCGTCGCCCGCGAGTTCGTCGGCGACGCCCGGGCGAACGCCGCCGTCGCCGAGGCCGCCCAGGCCGACGGGGCCGCGGAGGTCCCGGCCGGCGTGGTGGTGGCCGCGGACGACGCGACCGACCCCGGGTCGCTGGAGGCCTTCCTCGAGCGGGTCTCGCTCGTCGCGGACGCCGACTCGATCCCCGACGGCGGGGACGGCGTGGTCACGCTCATGACGCTGCACACCGCGAAGGGCCTCGAGTTCCCCGTGGTGTTCTGCACCGGCTGGGAGGACGGCGTCTTCCCCCACCAGCGCGCGCTGGCCGATCCGGCGGAGCTCTCCGAGGAACGCCGGCTCGCCTACGTCGGGATCACCCGGGCCCAGCAGCGGCTCTACCTCTCCCGGGCGCTCATGCGGTCGGCGTTCGGGCAGCCCCAGGCCAACCCGCCGTCACGGTTCCTCGACGAGGTGCCCACCGAGGTCGTCGACTGGCGGCGCTCGGCGCCCGAGCGGTCCGCGCCGTCGGCGTCGACGGGGTTCGGGTCGGGCCGGTCCTGGGGCCGCGACCTCACCGGGTCGCGCTCGCGCCCGTCGCCGATGCGCTCGGCGTCCAGCGCCCCGGCGCTCTCGCTCGAGGTCGGCGACCGCGTCAGCCACGACAAGTACGGGCTCGGCCTGGTCACCGTGGTCGACGGGGTGGGCAGCAAGCAGACCGCCACGATCGACTTCGGTTCCTCGGGCACGGTGCGGCTGATGCTGATCGGCGGCGTCCCGATGCAGAAGCTGTAGGACGGCCGGTCCCGGCCCGTCCTGCTGCGAGAGGGACCGCACAGGGCGGACCTGCGCCGTGTGCCACTCGCGGCGGTGGGGTGCGCCGACGCCCGGTTGCCGCGATGCCGACCCACGGGTAGGTCTGGAGGGGAGCGGTCGAACCCGGTGCCGCCGGCTCCGGACCGTCGACCCCCGGGAGTGCAGTGGACGTCCACGACGAGGGGCTGTTCGGGCCCGGTTCGGTGACCTGGCGGGTGCACGTCGAACCGGTGCTGTGGATCGCCGGGATGCGCGCCCTGCTGCTGCAGTCGCTGCACCCCCGCGTGATGCGCGGGACGTACCAGAACTCGGCACTGTTCGACCCGAAGAAGGCCTGGCCGCGGTTCCAGCGCACGGTCGAGTTCGTGGGCACCCGGACCTTCGGCAGCACCGCCGAGGTCGAGGCCGTCGCGGGCCGGGTGCGCCGGCTGCACACCACCCTGCGCGGGTACGACCCCGACGGCACCCCGTTCCGGCTCGACGAGCCCGAGCACCTGCTCTGGGTGCACGTCTGCGAGATCGACTCCTACGTCGACGTGGCCCGCCGCGCCCGCGTGCTCGACGACGCGGACGCCGACACCTACGTCGCGGAGAACGTGCGCGCCGCCGAGGTGGTGGGACTCGACCCGGCGATCGTGCCGTCCTCCCGCGCGGAGATGGCGGCCTACTTCGACCGGATGCGGCCCGGGCTCCGCATGACCGACGAGGCCCGGCTCGGCGTCGGGGGCCTCCTGCGCCCGCAGCCGCACGCCCCCGCCGGTATCGCCGTCGCACTCTCGACGATCGCGGGCCTGGCGCTCGGCACGCTGCCGCGGTGGGCCCGACGGATGTACGGTCTGCCCGGGCTGCCGACCACGGACGCCGCGACGACGGCCGCGCTGCGCCTCACCCGGGGCGCGACGACGCTGCTGCCCGACCCGCCGATGCCGCCGCGCGCCGCGCGGGCGCGGGACCTGGTGCGGAGCGCCTGACCCTCGTCCGGCACGAACGGGCCGTTCGTCCCGGAGGATCGTGACGAACGGCCCGTCCGTGCGGACCGGACGGTGCTAGTCGGCCGACGCGCCGAGGGAGATGCCGCGCTCCGCGAGCCACGGCAGCGGGTTGATCTTCGTGCCGCCCGGGGTCCACACCTCGAAGTGCAGGTGCGGGCCGGTCGACTGACCGCGGTTGCCGATCTCGGCGATCTCCTCGCCGGCCTTCACCTTCTGCCCCTCCTTCACGTAGGAGCGGTTGATGTGGCCGTAGACGTTGATCGTGCCGTCCTCGAGCTGCACCCGGACCCACATGCCGAACCCGCTGGCCGGGCCGGACTCGAGCACGGTGCCGTCGGCGACGGAGACGATCGGGGTGCCGATGGCGTTCGCGATGTCGATGCCGCGGTGCGAGGTGCCCCAGCGCGCGCCGAACCCGGAGGTGAACCGGCCCTCGGCGGGCTTGACGAACTTCGGGGCGCGGGCGGCGGCCTCGCGGGCCGCGACCGCGTCGGCGACCTTGCGGGACTTCGACAGCGACTCGACCTGGCTCGGCGCCGAGGGCGTCGCCGCGATGGCCATGACGCCGGTGGTGGCGGCGTCGAGGGCGCTGCTCGCGGCGGCCGGAGCGGCTGGGGCTGCGGCCGTGCTCGTGCCGGCGGGGGCCGCGCTCGTCCCGGCGGAGAGCGCCAGGTCGGCACGGGTCTCGCCGGTCGGGGCGTCGAGGCCGCTGGAGACGACGCTGTGACCCGCGGTGGCCAGCGCGCCGGCCGCGACCGCGGCGACGGCCAGCCGGCCGGTCAGCGGGTTAGTCCCGCGGCGCGGGCCGCGGGAGCCGTCGTCGGGCCGGGGAGCGCCGGCGGGAGCCGGACGCAGACCGGTCGGCGCGCGCGACGGCAGGGCCGGGGCGCGGCCGGAACCGCCGACGAAGGCCGCGGTCCGACCGTCGTCCGCGGGGCGGGCGACCGGGCGGGCCGGGGCGAAGCGGGGGCCGCCGCCGAACAGACCGGGGCCTCCGGCACCCGCGAGAGCGGGCGTGCCGAAGCCGGCGAATCCGTCGAGCCGGGGAGCGAAGGGGACGGCCGGGCGGGGGGAGCTGTGACGCGCCAAGACCTTCCTTCCGCAGGTCGGGGCCGGACGCGACGGCGGTGGCGTGGGGGCGCCGTCACGGATCGTCGGGGTCGATCCGTGAGCCGTTCGTGACCGCACCGTGATGCTGGACGACCGGACGGTGCCATGTCGTTCAAAGCTGGGCAAACGTCAGCCCCGGAAACACCCACTTCGCACGCCGTGTGAGCGCTCGTGCGCGCCGAGCGGTCGTCACACGGTCGGGTGAGCGCGGCAACCGGCCGCGCGGCGGGACGTCAGCCCGCGGCGGCGGTGACGGCCGCGATCCGCTCGCGCGGCGGGCGCGTGCGGCCGAGACGGCAGGCCACGAGGTGCACCACCTGCGGGTCGATCGTCATGGCCATGTGCCCGACGTGGGCGAGGCGGACGTTCTCCACCTGCAGGTCCGGGTGCTCGAGCCGGGCGTTGCGCTGCGGGATGATCAGCTGGTCCATGCGGCTCCACACCGCGAGGAACCGCGTGCGGCAGTCGGGCGCGGGCTCCTCGAGCTCGCGCAGCAGGTCCGATCCGGGCTGGAGCTGGCGGGGGACGAGCGTCGGCGGCAGCAGGTGGGCGATCGCCGACCCGCGGTGCGGGGTCCCGAGGGTCACGAGCGTGTCGACGCGGGCGTCGCCGCCCAGCCGCTGGACGTAGTACCGCGAGATCAGGCCGCCGAGCGAGTGCCCGACGATGTGGACGCGGTCGGCGCCGGAGACGGCGCAGAGCCGCTCCACGTGGTCGCCGAGATCGCGCGCGGCGGTGCGGATGTCGCCGGTGAAGGCGGTCAGCGGGCTGTAGTTGACGGCCTGGACCGTGCCGTGGCCGCGCCGGCGCAGGGTGCGCGCGAGGTAGTGGAAGATCGACCGGTTGTCGACGATGCCGTGCACGAGCAGCACCGGGATCGCCGACCCGTCGAGGTCGGACACCAGCAGCGAGCGCTCGCCCGGCGGGAGGGTGTCGGTGCGGTGGTGGGCGTGCACGCCGCCCGGGCGCAGGGCCTCGTCGAGCAGTCCCAGCGGATAGACCGACAGGTGCACCGCCGTGTAGGCGAGCTCGACGGCGAGTCCGCGGACACCGGCGGGCACGCCCACGGTGCGCGCGGCGTAGGACAGGGCGCCCCAGGCCTGCTGTGCCATCGCGGCGAGGGAGCCGGTGGGGCCCGCCGCCGGCTCCGACGCCGACGACATGACCGGGGTCACGTCCATGTGCTCGACGTTAGGCGACGTTCACCGGCGTGTCGCCCCGGGCGCGTCATCAGATCGATCCAGAGACGATCTCGGTGAATCGTCCGGGGCATCGGCGGGTGAGCGCAGGGGGCGAACGGGTACCGGCTTACTCTGCCCGCGATGACGGCCTCACGAGCCGAGCCGCGGACGAGCCCGCCCGGGCCGGCCGCGCAGGCGGACACGGGACGGGTCGGCGCGGCCTGGTGGGTCGCCGCCACGGCCGTCGTCGTGGCCACGGCGCTGCGGATCCTGGTCGTCGTGCTCGCCCCCGGGCCCATCGGCGCGCCCACGCGGGCGGCCGGGGTCCTCGCCCCGCTCGTCGCGCTCGTGGCGGCGCTGGCGCCGGGCCTGGCGACCCGCCGCGCCGGGCGCCGGCCCGGCGCCGCCTCGCTCGCCGCGCCCGCGGCCCTGGGCGTCCTCGGGGCGGGCGGTCTCCTCGTCGACCTCACGCTGCTCGTCGACCCGGTGGCGGCCGCCCGGCCTGACCTCCTGACCTCCGGGACGTCGGTGCTCCCACCGGCGCTCGCGGCGCTGGTGGTGGCGGCCGACGTCGCCCTGGTGGTGGCGGCCCTCGTCGCCGGCCGCGCGCTGCGTGGCCTGGGCCGGACCGGCGGCGCCGCGGTGTTCGGTGCCCACCCGCCGGGCACGCTGGTGCGGCCGGTCGCGGGCGCGGTCCTCGCGGCGCTCGGCGTCGCCGCCGCCCCGTTCAGCATGGAGGGCCCGGGCAGCGGCTTCGCCCCGCACGCGGTCCTCGACACCGCCCCGCCCGCGGGGATCGGCGTCGCCCTGCTCGCCGTCGCCCTCGTGGCCGTCGCGGTGCTGCCGGGACTGCGGCCGGCCGAGCCCGCCGCCGACCCGGAGACCGGGATGCGGGTCCGTCGCGCGGTGCACACCGCCCTCGGGGCCGGGGTGGTCGCGCTGGTGGCCCCGACCGTCGCGGCCTCGATCGCCCGGGTCGGCCTCGACGTCTCGCCCGGCGCCGTCCTCGCCGTCGCGGGCGGTCTGCTCCTCATCGGCATCCCCGCCCGCACCGCCGTCCTGCGCTCGCGTGCCGCCGGGGTGGCGGCCCTGCTCGCGGCCGGGGCGGCCCTGTTCGGCGCCCTGCTCCCGACGACCACGCTGCCCGACAGCGCGCCCGTCGAGACCGGCACCGGCCTGCTCCTCCTGCCCGCCGCCGCGGTGCTCGCCCTGCCGGCGCTGCTCGTCGTCGTCGGGACCCCGCGCCTCGTCGTCCGAGCCCGCCCGACCCTCTCCGTCGCCTGGCTGACGGTGCCCTTCGCCGCCGGACCGGCGCTCGACGTCGTCCTCTCCGCCGTCGACAGCGCGGTCCCCGCGGCGGACCCGGCCTTCGGCGCGGTCGTCCCGGTCCCGACGACGGGTGTGGGCGTCGGGGCGGGCGGCTGGGCCGTCGTGGGTGCGCTCGTGCTCGCGGTGCTCACCGCGGTCCTCGCGGTCGGTGCCGGGTTCGCCGAGCGGCGCGACGTCGCCGGGGCGCGGACCCCGCTCGGGGCCCGGCCCGCCGACGGCACCGACACCGTCGAGCCCGACCCGACGATGCTGCCGATGTGCGCCCTCGCCGCCGTGCTCGCCGTCCCCGGCTTCGGCGGACCGCTGGCCCGCGACGCGCTGGCCGCGAACGCCGCGGGCGGGGCCTGGCAGAACCCGGGCGCCGCCGCGTGGGGCTCGCTCGCGGGCGTCGTCGGGGTGGCGATCGCGGTGCTGCTCGCGCCGCGGGCCCGGCCCGCGCGGGCGCTCGCGCTGCTGGCCGCCGCGGGTGCGCTGCTCGTCGTCCGGCTCTCCGCGCTGGTGCTCACCCCGCCCCGTCCGGGTGAGAGCGTCGGCATCGGCACGTGGGCGGCGATCGTGTGCCTCGTCGTCGCGCTGGGAGCGGCCGTGGTCTCGGTGATGCAGATCCGCGAGGAGCGCTGGGGTCGCGACGACGGCTGAGCCCGGCCCGTGAGGGTCGGGTGTGGCGGGGGTCGCCCCCGGTACCGGGCCCCGGACCGCGACACGCCGCTAGGGTCGCCCTCGCCGCCCCTCGGTCGCCGATGGCGCAGATCGCCGTCCGTGCGACCCGCGGGGCCACCGCCGGAGTCCACCGACGGATGCTGCCGGTCAGTGATGGAGGAGTTCACGAGTGGACCTGTACGAGTACCAGGCGAAGGACCTCTTCGCCGCCCACGGCGTCCCGGTGCTGCCGGGCCGCACCGTCGACACCGCGTCCGACGCCGAGACCGCCGCCGGTGAGATCGGTGGCGCCGTCGTCGTCAAGGCCCAGGTGAAGACCGGTGGCCGCGGCAAGGCGGGCGGCGTGAAGCTGGCCAAGGACCCGGCGGAGGCCCAGGAGAAGGCCCAGGCGATCCTCGGGCTGGACATCAAGGGCCACGTCGTCCACCGCGTGCTGGTGACCGAGGCGAGCGACATCGCGGAGGAGTACTACTTCTCCTTCCTGCTCGACCGCTCGAACCGCACCTTCCTCGCCATGTGCTCCGCCGAGGGCGGCATGGAGATCGAGGAGCTCGCCGTCGAGCGCCCCGAGGCCCTCGCCCGGGTGCCGATCGACGCGATCACCGGGGTCGACAAGGCCAAGGCGCAGGAGATCGTCGCGAAGGGCAACCTCCCCGCCGAGGTGGCCGACGAGGCCGCCGACGTCATCGTCAAGCTGTGGGACACCTTCGTCGGCGAGGACGCCACGCTGGTCGAGGTGAACCCGCTGGTGCGCGACCCGCAGGACCGGGTCATCGCCCTCGACGGCAAGGTCACCCTCGACGAGAACGCGGACTTCCGCCACGAGGCGCACGCCGCCCTCGTCGACGAGCGGACCGAGAACCCCCTCGAGGCGAAGGCCAAGGCCAAGGGCCTCAACTACGTCAAGCTCGACGACGGCCAGGTCGGCATCATCGGCAACGGCGCGGGTCTGGTCATGTCGACCCTCGACGTCGTCGCCTACGCCGGCGAGGCGCACGGCGGGATGAAGCCCGCCAACTTCCTCGACATCGGCGGCGGCGCGTCCGCCGAGGTCATGGCGGCCGGACTCGACGTCATCCTCGGTGACGACGACGTCCGCAGCGTCTTCGTGAACGTGTTCGGCGGCATCACCGCGTGCGACGCGGTGGCCAACGGCATCGTCGAGGCGCTGAAGATCCTGGGTGACGACGCGACCAAGCCGCTGGTCGTGCGCCTCGACGGCAACAACGTCGAGGAGGGCCGGCGGATCCTCGCCGAGGCGAACCACCCGCTCGTCACCGTGGTGGGCACGATGGACGACGCGGCCGCGAAGGCCGCCGAGCTTGCCGCGAAGGCTGGTGCGTGAGATGTCGATCTTCCTCAACGAGAACAGCAAGGTCATCGTCCAGGGGCTCACCGGCTCCGAGGGCATGAAGCACGGCCGCAAGATGCTCGCCGCGGGCACGCAGCTCGTCGGCGGCGTCAACGCCCGCAAGGCCGGCACCCAGGTCGACGTCGACGGCACCTCGGTGAACGTCTACGGCGGCGTGGAGGAGGCCATGAAGGAGACCGGGGCGGACGTCTCGGTCATCTTCGTGCCGCCGAAGTTCGCCAAGGACGCGGTCGTCGAGGCCGTGGACGCGGGCATCGGGCTCGCCGTCGTCATCACCGAGGGCATCCCGGTGCACGACTCGGCGTGGTTCTGGGCGCACGCCACCGCCAACGGCAACCGCACCCGGATCATCGGCCCGAACTGCCCGGGGATCATCTCGCCCGGGAAGTCGCTCGCCGGCATCATCCCGGCGAACATCTCGGGCCCCGGGAAGATGGGCCTCGTGTCCAAGTCGGGCACGCTGACCTACCAGATGATGTACGAGCTCCGGGACATCGGCTTCTCCACCGGCATCGGCATCGGTGGCGACCCGATCATCGGCACCACGCACATCGACGCGCTCGAGGCGTTCCAGAACGACCCCGAGACCGAGGCCATCGTCATGATCGGCGAGATCGGCGGCGACGCCGAGGAGCGTGCCGCCGACTACATCAAGGCGAACGTGACGAAGCCGGTCGTCGGCTACGTCGCGGGCTTCACCGCGCCCGAGGGCACGACCATGGGCCACGCCGGCGCGATCGTCTCCGGCTCCGCCGGCACCGCGCAGGCGAAGAAGGAGGCCCTCGAGGCGGCGGGCGTGAAGGTCGGCAAGACGCCGACCGAGACCGCCGACCTCGCGCGTTCGCTGGTCTCCTAGGTTCGATCTGGGGCAGGCTGGGCCGACCGCGGGGACGATCTCCGCGGTCGGCTCGACGGCGTCGTCATCCGGGAGGGCTCGTCCATGAGTGCAGGACCGAGTGCAGGGGGCAACGCGGGCGGCCAGCCCGGCTGGGGCGGTCAGCCCTACGCAGCACCCGCCCCGGGGCAGCCGCGGCAGGCGCCGTCGTCGCAGCCCAACCCCGCCGTCGGCACGCCCTCCCAGCCGTTCGGCGGCGTCTCGCCCTACGGCGGGTCGTCGTGGGCCGGTGCGGGCGCCCCCGGGTCCGGCCCCGCCCCCGGCGGGTCCCAGGGCCCCGGGTGGGGCCGGCCGCCGGCGCAGCCCACGCCCGCGCGCGGGGTCGCGCAGCCGAACCCGTACACGCCGCAGACGGTGCCGGCGTCCGCGCCGGCCGCGCCGTCGTCCGTCCCCGGCGCGGCTCCGCCCGGTCCGGACGGGATCCCGACGGGGCCGGGACGGCTCGCCGCGCTCGGCGCCGCGGGCCTCGGCCTCCTGACGTTCATCGCGACGTTCCTCACCAGCTTCGACCCGGCAGGCCTGCTGCCCGCGCTCGTCGTCGGCGGCGGCCTCACGGTGGGCGCCGCGGTGCTCCCCGGTGCCCCGCGCACGGTGGTGCCGGGCGCGGTCGTGTCGGTCACCGCCGCCCTGGTCAGCCTGCAGACCCTGTCGGTCACCGACGGGTTCGACGTCGTCGTGGTGGTGCTCGCCGTGCTGACGGCCGCCGCCGCGGTGGTGGCGGCCCTGTCGGCGGCGGGGATCGTCGGGGGCCGGACGACGTCGTCGTCGACCTCCGGCGCGTTCCCGGGCCAGGCGTCGGGGCAGCAGTCGGGGCAACAGACCGGCCAGCCGTTCGGTCAGCAGTTCGGGCAGGCGTCCGGGCCGTCGGGTCAGCCGTCGGGGCCGTTCGGGGCCCCGTCGGAGCAGGCCACGCAGCGCGTCGCCGCGCCGGGTCAGGGGCCGCGTCCGCAGGGACCGGGCCAGCCCGGGCAGCCCGGGCCGCAGAGTGCGGCGACCACCCAGGCCGCCTCGATGACGGGCCCGTCGACCGGGCCCCAGGGCGCCGGGCAGCCGTCGCCGGAGGACTCGGCCGCCCGCACCCAGGTGGTGCCGCGGACGGCCGGCCCGTCGGAGTCGGGTCCCGAGTCGTCGGCCGCGTCCGCGGGTGCCGGGGCTCCGGGCTCACCGGGCGCGCCGTCGTCGGGGTCGGGGGCGGGGTCGACGGACCCGTCCGTCCCGGCCGCGCCGTCCTCGTCTCCCGGTTCGTCGGGTGCACCCTCCGCGGCCGCAGCCTCCTCGTCGCCCCCGCCGGCGGTCACCGACGGCCGCGCCGCGTCGGCGGCCGGGACGTCCACCCCGCCGTCCGGGTCGCCCGGGGCCACCGCCCGCGGCGGCGACCTCCCCGCCACCGCGATGATGGACGGCACGGCTCCCGCGGCGCAGCAGGGCGCGGAGTCCGAGGACACCCCGCCGTCGGGCTTCCAGCGGCCGACCGGCTGGGGCGTGCCGGACCGCACCGACGGGGCGGGCCCGCAGGGTGACCGGCCGGGAGCGCACGAGCGCTGACGTCGTCGGCCCGCCGGGACGTGCGAGGTGGCGCCGGGCTGTCGGTGCTGTCGGTGCTGTCGGTGCTGGGCCGTCGCCGCCGCGCGCTCGATGTGCCACGAGCGTGGCGCCGGGCTGACGTCAGACGTCAGTGGTGGGCCACCGCTGACCCGGGGCCGGGCGCGACCTGGCGTCCGATGTCGGTGATGTGCCACCGCCGACGTGCGGCGTGGCGCCCCCACCGGGTCGCCCGGCCCTGGAATCGTCGGCGTGCGTGAGTGCTCCGGCGAGGGACGACACGGAGGAGACCGGGGACGCCCCGGCCGGCCCCGGGGCGGTGCGGCCCCGGCTGACCGTGCTGGCCGAGGTCGCGCTGGTCCCGGTCGTCGTCTCCTACCTGGCGGTCGTCGTGCTCGCCGCCCTCATCACCGCGGCCGCCTCGGGGACCACCCCCGGCGGCGACCCCGGGCTCGGCCAGGCCCTGGCGACCGGCGTCCCGCTCTGGCTGGCCGTGCACCTCGTGCCGCTCACGATCTCCGGCGCGCCCCTCGGCGTGCTGCCCCTGGGTCCGGCGATCGGGGTCGGGGTCCTGATCGCCCTCGTCGCCCGGCGCGGCGTCACCCGGCTCCGGACCCCCGAGACCGAGGCGCACCGCTGGACCTCGTGCGCCGTGCCCGTGGTCGCGGCGTCCGCCGCCGTGCACGCCGCGGGCGGGGTGCTCGCGGCCGCGCTGCTCACCCCGGACACCGCCGCCGTCCCCGCCGACGCCTCGCCGGCGACGGCGGGTGTGGTCGCCGGGCTGCTGGCGGCGGTCGCCGCGACGTCCGGGGTCGTCGGGCCGTGCGGGCTCGCCGCGATCGTCGCGACCCTGCCCGCCTGGCTGCGCCGCGGACTGCGCGCGGGCCTGGCCGCCACCACCGCACTCGTCGTCACCGGCGCGGCCCTGCTGCTGATCGTGATGCTCGCGCACGCCGACGCCGTCGCGGCGGTGTTCACCACCGTCGCCCCGGAGGCGGGCAGCGGCGCCGGCCTGTGGTTGCTCGACGTCGCGTACCTGCCCAACGCCGTCGTCGCCGCCGTCTCCTGGGCGCTCGGCCCGGGCTACGCGGTCGGCGCCGTCAGCGCGGCCCCGACCGGGGCGGTCGCCGGTCTCGTGCCCCCGTTCCCGCTCGCCGCGCTGCTCCCCACCGGGGCCCCCGCGAGCTGGGCGGGTCTGGTGTTCGCGCTGCCGCTCGCCGTCGGGAGCCTCGTCGGCTGGACGCTGGCGCCTTCGAGCCCGGACACCGCGACCCGGCTGCGCTCCGTCGCCGTCGCCGCGGGCACCACGGGCCTCCTGCTCGCCGTCGCGGCCCTGCTCGCCGGCGGACGGCTCGGCACGGGGCCGTTCGACCCCGTCGTCGTCCCGGCCGGCTGGGTGCTGCTCGCCGGGATCGCGTGGGTCGGGCTGCCCGGCGCGGTGGTCGCCGCCCTCGCGGCGCCGGCGCCCGCACCCGCCGTCGGGAGGACCCCGACGCCCGCACCCGCCGTCGGGAAGGCCCCGGAGGACGAGGAGCCGGAGCGTGTCGAGGGCGACACGCCGGAGGATTCCGAGCAGGGCTAGGGTGATCGGCGAGGATCGTCGAGACGCCGGAGCCCAGGTCTGTGCACGGCGGCAAGGAGTCCCCGCTGAGCACGCACCACCGCCTCGAGCTCCCCGCGCCCGCGCGCGTCGTGGTCCTCGCCTCCGGGTCCGGCAGCCTGTTGCAGGCGTTGCTCGACGAGGCCGGGACGTGCGGGGTCGAGGTCGTCGCCGTCGTCTCCGACCGTGCCGGGATCGTGGCCCTGGACCGGGCCCGCGCCGCCGGGGTCGAACCCGTCGTCGTGACGGTCTCCGACCATCCCGACCGCGCGGCCTGGGATGCCGCCCTCGCCGACACCGTGGCCGCGGCCGCGCCGGACCTCGTCGTCTCGGCCGGCTTCATGAAGGTCCTCGGCCCGGCGTTCCTCGCCCGCTTCGGCGGGCGCACGATCAACACCCACCCCGCGCTGCTGCCCGCCTTCCCCGGTGCGCACGGCGTCCGCGACGCGCTCGCGTACGGGGTGAAGGTGACCGGGGCGACGGTGCACCTCGTCGACGACGGCGTGGACACCGGCGCGGTGCTGGCCCAGGAGGCCGTCGTCGTCGACCCGGACGACACCGAGGAATCGCTGCACGAGCGGATCAAGATCGTGGAGCGCCGCATGCTCGTCGAGACCGTCGCGGCGCTGGTGCGCCACGGCGCCACCACCACCGGACGGACAGTGAGGATCCCGTGAGCGACGCCACCGAGGGCCGCCGTCAGATTCGCCGCGCGCTGGTCAGCGTGTTCGACAAGGCCGGCCTGCTCGACCTCGCGACCGGCCTGCACGCCGCCGGCGTCGAGATCGTCTCCACCGGCTCGACCGCCACGCGCATCGCCGACGCCGGCGTGCCCGTGACGCGCGTCGAGGAGCTGACGGGCTTCCCCGAGTGCCTCGACGGGCGCGTGAAGACCCTGCACCCGCGGGTGCACGCGGGGCTCCTCGCCGACTCGCGGCTGCCCGAGCACGTGCGCCAGCTCTCCGAGCTCGGCATCGCGCCGTTCGACCTGCTGGTGGTCAACCTCTACCCGTTCACGCAGACCGTGGCCTCCGGCGCCTCGCCCGACGACTGCGTGGAGCAGATCGACATCGGCGGCCCCGCGATGATCCGCGCGTCCGCGAAGAACCACGAGACGATGACCGTGGTCACCGACCCGACCCGCTACGCGTGGGTGCTGGAGCAGGCGAAGAACGGCGGCGTCACGCTCGCCGACCGGCGTGCGCTCGCGGCCGAGGCGTTCCGGCACACCGCGACCTACGACGTCGCGGTCGCCTCCTGGATGGGCAACGTGCTCGCCCCCGACCCGGCGACCTCCTCCGACGGCGCGACGGTGCCGTTCCCCGGCTGGGTGGGCACGACCGCGCGGCGCCGCTCGGTCCTGCGCTACGGCGAGAACCCGCACCAGGCCGCGGCTCTCTACGCCGACCCCGAGTCGACCTCGGGGATCGCCGGCGCCGTCCAGCTGCACGGCAAGGAGATGTCCTACAACAACTACGTCGACGCCGACGCGGCGTGGCGGGCGGCGCACGACCACGCGGACGACCAGGTGTGCGTCGCGATCATCAAGCACGCGAACCCGTGCGGGATCGCGGTCGGCGCCGACGTGGCCGAGGTGCACGCCCGGGCCCACGCGTGCGACCCGACGTCGGCCTTCGGCGGCGTGATCGCGGTGAACGCCGAGGTCACGGTCGCGGCGGCGGAGCAGATCGCGGAGATCTTCACCGAGGTCGTGGTGGCGCCGTCCTACGCCGAGGGCGCGGTCGAGGTGCTGGCCCGGAAGAAGAACATCCGGGTGTTGACGGCGGAGTGGGCGCCGTCCGCGACCGAGCAGCGGCCGATCTCCGGCGGCGTCCTCGTGCAGCAGCGCGACGCGGTCGACGCGCCGGGGGACGACCCGTCGTCGTGGACCCTCGCGACCGGCTCCGCGGTGTCCGACGAGGTCCTCGCCGACCTCGCGTTCGCGTGGCGGGCGTGCCGCGCGGTGAAGTCCAACGCGATCCTGCTGGCGCACGGGGGCGCGACCGTCGGCGTCGGGATGGGGCAGGTCAACCGGGTCGACTCGGCGAAGCTCGCCGTCGCGCGGGCCGGGGACCGGGTGCGCGGGTCGGTGGCCGCCTCGGACGCGTTCTTCCCGTTCCCCGACGGCTTCGAGGTGCTCGCCGAGGCCGGGGTCGCCGCCGTGGTGCAGCCGGGCGGGTCGGTGCGCGACGCGCAGACGATCGAGGCCGCCGAGAAGGCGGGCGTGGCGATGTACCTGACGGGCACGCGGCACTTCGCGCACTGAGGTGGCCTTCGGCCTCGTGAGTACTTCTGACGGCTATCACCGTCAGAAGTACTCACAGGCCGTGCACCTCCCCGACGGCGGGTGGTGCCGGTCCGGGGGCCGCCGCGCAGGCCCGTCCGCGGGGAGCCGCCGCGACGAGGCGGGAGCGGTAGGAGCAGCAGGGCGCGGCACCCCGGCAGCCGGGGACGGCGCAGCCCGGGACGCTCACCGGTCGGGGTTCCCCCGACCCGAGCACGTGGGCCGTGTCGCTCCCGGCGTCGTGGCGGACTGTCGGTGGGGTGGGTTACCGTTCTCCTCGTTCGAACAGGTGTTCGATGATCGAGGAGGTTCCCATGGCGGTGGCCCACGACCTGCTCGCCGGTCGGGTTGCGGAGCTGGGGCTCGTCCGTGCCTCGGAGCTGCCCGCGCGGGGTGCCCGGGCGGCAGCCTCGCACACCCGGCCGACACCGGTCCCGGCGTCGGGTCCGCCGTCACCCGAACCGGAGCCGCCGGAGCCCGCGCACGATCCCGAGCAGGCGTTGCTGCCCGTGCCCGGGCCGCTCGCGGGGCTCCTCCCGTGGGGCGGGCTGCGGCGCGGGTCCACGGTGTCGGTGCACGGGTCGACCGCCCTGCTGCTCGCGCTGGTGGCCGCGGCGTCGCGCGCGGGCTCGTGGTGTGCGCTGGTCGGGCTGCCGGGGGTCGGGGTGGCCGCCGCGCACGAGGCGGGGCTCGACCTCGCGCGCACGGCCCTCGTCCCGCGGCCCGGCCCACGCCCGGCGACGGTGGTGGCGGCGCTGGTCGACGGGGTGGACGTCGTCGTGCTCGGGGGCGCGTCGGCGTGGCGGGCGGGGGACCGGCAGCGGCTCGCCGCGCGGGTCCGGCAGAAGGGGGCGGTGCTCGTCCCGGTCGGGGCGTGGCCGGGGGCGGACGTCGAGCTGCACGCCACCGGCGGCACCTGGTCGGGCCTGTTGGGCGACGGGGCGGGGCGGCTGCGGTCGCGGCGGGTGCACCTGCGCTGCGCCGCCCGCGGGCGGGCGCGCGACCTGCGTTCCGACGTGCTCCTGCCGGGTCCCGACGGCGGGTGTGCGCCGGCTCCCGCCGAGGCGGTGGGTCCGGTCGAGGTGGATCTCGTACCCGCGAGGACGGGGTGAGCGCCGGGGGGCCGCTGCGGGTCGTCGCGCTCTGGTGTCCCGACTGGCCGGTCGTCGCGGCCTGCGCGGAGTCCGGCATCCCGGCCGACCGCCCGGCGGCGGTGCTGGTCGGGCACCGGGTGGTGGCGTGCTCGGCGACGGCGCGGGCGCAGGGGATCCGGCGCGGGCTGCGGCGCCGCGAGGCCCAGGCCCGGTGCCCCGACCTGGCGGTGCTCGGGCGGGACGCCGACCGCGACGCCCGGGCCTTCGAGACGGTCGCCGCGGCGGTCGAGGAACTCACCCCCGGCGTCGAGGTGATCCGGCCGGGGCTCGTGGTGCTCGCCGCGCGGGGGCCGGCGCGCTACTTCGGGGGCGAGGAGACGGTGGCCGAGCGGCTGGTCGACCACGTCGCCGCGCGGGCACGGGTGGAGTGCCAGGTCGGGGTGGCCGACGGGGTGTTCGCCGCCTCGCTCGCCGCCCGCCGCAGCGTGATCGTGCCGCCGGGCGGGTCGCGGGCGTTCCTCGCGCCGCGACCGGTCGTCGAGCTGGAGCTGGAACCGGGGGTGGAGCCGGACACCGCGGGCGCCGACGTCCCGGCGGCCACCGCACGCACCGAGCTCATCGGCCTGCTGCGCCGCCTCGGGCTGACCACACTGGGGGCCTTCGCCGAGCTCCCCGCCGTCGACGTCGCCTCCCGGTTCGACGCCGCGGCGGTCCGGGCGCACCGGCTCGCCCGCGGCCTCGACGAACGCCCGCCGTCCCGGCGGCGCATCCCCGACGAGCTCACCGTCGAGGTGCCGCTCGACCCGCCGGTCGACCGGGTCGACGCCGCCGCGTTCGCCTCGCGGGCCCTGGCCGAGCGGCTGCACCACGTGCTGGGCGAGGCGGGGCTGGCCTGCACGCGGCTCGGGGTGCAGGCCCGGACCGTCGGCGGGGACGAGCTGGCGCGCACCTGGCGCTGCGCCGAGCCGCTCACCCCGTCCGCCACGGCCGACCGGGTGCGCTGGCAGCTCGAGGGGTGGCTGTCGCGGCGGGCCGGGTCGGGGCGCAGCGGGGACGGGCTGGCCGTGCTGCGGCTGGTGCCCGAGGAGGTCGTCGACGCCGGGCGGCTGCAGCTCGGGCTCTGGGGCGAGACCGGGGCGGCCGACGAGCGCGCCGGTCGGGCGCTGGTGCGCGTGCAGGGCCTGCTCGGTCCGGAGGAGGTGCTCACCGGGGTGCCCGGGGGCGGGCGCGGCCCCGCCGAGCGCATCCGGGCCGTGCCGTGGGGCGACGAGCGCACACCGGCGCTCGACCCGGAGGCACCCTGGCCCGGGGCGCTCCCGGCCCCGTCGCCGTCGACGGTGCCGCCGGAGCCCGCGCCGGCCCGGGTGCTCGACGCGGCGGGACGGCCGGTGCGCGCAGCGGCGCGGGGGCGGCTGAGCGGGGCCCCGGCCTTCGTCGGGATCGGTGACGGCGAGGACGCCCCGGTCCGTGCGTGGGGTGGGCCGTGGCCCGAGGACGGGCGCTGGTGGGACCCGACGGCGCCGGCCGGTTGCCTGCGCATCCAGGTCGTGTGCGTGCAGGACGACTCCGACCCCGACCCGGCGGCCGACCTCGCCCCCGATCCGGTCGAGTCCTCCGCGGACGCCGCCGGGCTGGCGCTGCTGCTGGTGCTGCGGGGCGACCGGTGGGCGGTGGAGGGGATCTACGACTGACCGGGCGGGGTGGCGACCTGCCAGAGGTGCCCGTCCGGGTCGGCGAACGTGGCGGAGTACCCGCCCCACGGCGGTGCGGTCGGCCGCTCGACCACCGCGGCGCCCACCGCCTCCGCGCGGGCGAACACGGTGTCGACCTCCGCGTCGGTGGCCGCGGACAGCCCGAGCAGGCACTCGACGGTCCCCGGGGCGGCCACCGCACGGCCCCCGGTGACCCAGCCGAACCCGCCGCGCGGGACGAACATCAGGTGCAGCCCGTCGTTGACGACGACCTGCAACGGCTCCGGGACGCCGTCCTCGGCGGGCGTGCCGACCGTGGCGAACCCCAGGTCGCGGTAGAAGGCGTGTGCCCGGACGCGGTCGTCGGTGGGCAGGGCCAGGATCACCGGAGCCATGGTCAGTACGGTAACAGGACCATCGAGTTGGTCAAGCGTACCGATCCTGGATCCGGTGAACGCGCGGCACGTTGTCGGACCCTCCCGCTACAGTCGAACGCATCGAACACGTGTTCGACATCGAGGTCGGGAGGCCGGGAGATGGGCTGGGGCAATCCGGCGGTGAGCTGGTCGGAGATGGAGCGGATCCTCGCGGGGAAGCCGGTCCGGTCGAGCGGCGCCCGGTCACGGGAGCGCACCGGCGAGGTGGTCGACGGGCCGGGCACCGTGCACCCCGCCGACGTCACCGCGGCCCCCGTGCGGCGCCGGCCCTCGCGGGACGAGACGCACCCCGGCGACGGGGGCGACTCGCCGGCCTGGAGCCGTACCCGGGCGCCCTACCGGCCGCCGCGGACGTCCCGTCCGGAGCCCACGGTCGCGGTGCCGTACGCCGAGCTGCACGCCCACTCCACGTACAGCTTCCTCGACGGTGCGAGCCAGCCCGAGGAGCTCGTGGAGGAGGCCCACCGGCTGGGGCTGGAGGCGATCGCGCTCACGGACCACGACGGGATGTACGGCGTGGTCCGCTTCGCCGAGGCCGCGCACGAGCTGGACATCCGCACGGTCTTCGGCGCCGAGCTCTCGCTGGGGCTGACCGCGCCGCAGAACGGGGTGGCCGACCCCGAGGGCGAGCACCTGCTCGTCCTGGCGCGCGACCCCGACGGCTACCGCGCGATCTCCCGGGCGATCACCGACGCGGCGATGGACCCGCGGGCGGAGAAGGGCCACCCGGTGTACGACCTCGAGCGCACCGCGGCGACGCTGCGCGACCGGGTCGTCGTGCTCACCGGCTGCCGCAAGGGCCACGTCCGCCGGGCCCTGGCGGCCGGGGGACCGGAGGCGGCCGCCGCCGCGCTCGACCGGCTGGTGGGGCTCTTCGGGGCGGAGTCGGTGGCCGTGGAGCTGACCGACCACGGGCTGCCGGCCGACGTCGAGCGCAACGACCTGCTCGCGGATCTGGCGGCGCGGGCGGGGCTGCCCACGGTCGCGAGCACCGCGGCGCACTACGCCACGCCCGACCGGGCGCGGATCGCGGCGGCCCTCGGCGCGGTGCGGGCCCGACGCAGCCTCGACGAGGCGGAGGGCTGGCTGCCGCCGGGCACCGCCCACCTGCGCTCCGGGGCCGAGATGGCGACGCGGTTCGCCCGGCACCCGGAGGCGGTGACGCACGCCGCCGTGCTCGGCCGGGAGTGCGCGTTCGAGCTGGCGCTGCTCGCGCCCGAGCTCCCGCCGTTCACGGTCCCGGCCGGGGAGACCGAGGCGAGCTGGCTGCGTCACCTCGTCGACCGCGGCGGCCGGGAGCGCTACGGCGGCCGGGCCGACAGCCCGCGCGCCTGGGAGGTGATCGACCACGAGATGGCGATCATCGAGGGGCAGGGGTTCCCCGGCTACTTCCTCATCGTGGCCGACATCGTGCGCTTCTGCCGCGAGTCCGACATCTACTGCCAGGGCCGCGGGTCGGCGGCGAACTCGGCGGTCTGCTTCGCCCTCGGCATCACCCACGTCGACGCGGTCCGGATGGACCTGCTCTTCGAGCGGTTCCTCTCCCCGGAGCGCGACGGCTACCCCGACATCGACCTCGACATCGAGTCCGACCGGCGCGAGGAGGTCATCCAGTACGTCTACCGCCGCTACGGGCGCGACCGGGCGGCCCAGGTCGCCAACGTCATCACCTACCGGCCGCGCTCGGCCGTGCGCGACGCCGCCCGCGCGCTGGGCCACTCCCAGGGCCAGCAGGACGCGTGGAGCAAGCACATCGACCGGTGGGGGCCGGGCGCCGACCTCGGCGACCAGGTGCCCGGGATGCCGCGGGCGGTGGCGACCCTGGCCGAGGAGATCGCGGGCTTCCCGCGCCACCTCGGCATCCACTCCGGCGGCATGGTGATCTGCGACCGGCCGGTGGACCAGGTGGTGCCGGTGGAGTGGGCGCGGATGGAGGAGCGCAGCGTCATCCAGTGGGACAAGGACGACGCCGCCGCGGTCGGCCTGGTCAAGTTCGACCTGCTCGGGCTCGGGATGCTCTCGGTGCTGCACTACGCGAGCGACTACGTGGCCGCCCACCACGGCCGGCGCATCGAGCTCCACGAGCTGCAGCCCACCGACCCGCTGGTCTTCGAGATGCTCGCGAAGGGCGACTCGGTGGGCGTGTTCCAGGTGGAGTCTCGGGCGCAGATGGCCACCCTGCCCCGCCTGCGGCCGCGGGAGTTCTACGACCTGGTGGTGGAGGTCGCGCTCATCCGCCCCGGCCCGATCCAGGGCGGGTCGGTGCACCCCTACATCCGGCGGCGCAACGGCGACGAGCGCGTGATCTACGACCACCCGCTGTGCGAGCCGGCGCTGCGCAAGACCCTCGGGGTGCCGCTGTTCCAGGAGCAGCTCATGCAACTGGCCACCGACGTCGCCGGGTTCTCCGCGGCGGAGGCCGACGAGCTGCGGCGCGCGCTCTCGGCGAAGCGCTCGGCCGAGCGCCTCGAGCGGATGCGCGACCGGTTCTACGCCGGGATGGCCCGCAACCAGATCACCGGCGAGCTGGCCGACCGGATCTTCGCCAAGACCAAGGCGTTCGCGAACTTCGGCTTCCCGGAGAGCCACTCGATCAGCTTCGCGTCCCTGGTCTACGTGTCGGCCTGGTACAAGTTCCACCACCCGGCGGCGTTCTGCGCGGCCCTGCTGCGGGCCCAGCCGATGGGCTTCTACTCCCCGCAGAGCCTGGTGGCCGACGCCCGGCGGCACGGGGTCGTCGTGCACGGCCCGGACGTCAGCTGCAGCCGGGCCGAACCCGATCTGGAGCCGCACCCCGACAGCACGGGCGGGGTGGCCGTCCGGTTGGGGCTCGCCTCGGTGCGGGGCCTGGGCGACGAGGTCGCGGACCGCATCGTCGCCGCCCGTGCGGGCGCCCCGTTCGAGGGTCCGGCCGACCTCGCCCGCCGGGCCGACCTCACCACCGCCCACCTGGAGGCCCTCGCGACCGGAGGGGCGTTGGCCTGCTTCGGGCTCGAGCGGCGGGAGGCGCTGTGGGCGGCGGGCGCCGCGGCCGCGGGGACGGCGGTGGTCCGCAGCGGGGCGCGGCAGGACCGTCTGCCCGGTTCGGCGGTCGGGCTCGACGCCCCGGCGCTGCCCGGCATGTCCGCGGTGGAGCTGACGATCGCCGACGTGTGGGCCACGGGGCTGACGCCCGACGGGCACCCGGTGGCCCACCTGCGCGCGGAGCTGGACCGGCGGGGCGCCTACAGCGTCGCCGGCGTGGCTGCGGTGCCCGAGGGGGAGCGGATCGAGGTCGGCGGGGTCGTCACCCACCGGCAGCGCCCGGCGACCGCGGGCGGGACGACGTTCCTCAACCTCGAGGACGAGACCGGCATGCTCAACGTCGTGTGCTCGGAGGGGCTCTGGGCGCGCCACCGGGTGGTGGCCCGGACCAGCGCGGCGCTGGTGATCCGGGGCCGCGTCGAGCGGGCGCACGACGCCCCGAGCGTGATCAACCTCGTGGCCGACCGCGTCGAACGCCTCGACCTGGTCGTCCCGTCCCGGTCGCGCGACTTCCGCTGACCCGACGCGCCGCGGCCGGTCCCGCTCCCGGGGCCGGCCTCGTTCCCGTGCCCGGACGTCCCGCCGCTCGGGCGTGTCGCGAGAGGTCCGTCCGGCAGGTCGGTGGGCGCGGGGCCACGCCTGATGTGCACCTCGGCGTGGGTGCGAGCCCGCCGCGAGCCCGAGATGTGTCGATCTGGGGCACCTGTCACGGTCGGTGCCCGGAGATCGTCCGCCCCCGGCACACTGATGTGGGTGTCCCCGGCCGGTCCGAACGGCCGGGGACACCCCCATCGATGCGGTGGGGCGGGTCAGCCCCCGATGATCGGCTTGCCCATCGGCAGCGACGAACCACCGTTCGCGACGCTCATCGCGTCGAAGAACAGGTAGACGCCGACCAGGGAGAACGCGAACACCGCGATCCCGCCGCCGAACAGCAGGCCCGTCGACCCGCTCGACGTGCCGAGCAGCACGAGCAGCAGGGCGATGTCGACCAGGACGAACAGCAGGGTGAACACGCTCGGCAGCCGCAGCGAGGCCAGCGTGAGCACCACGACGCCGATCAGCCAGGTCAGCAGGAACGTCTCCTGCGCGGCCACCGCCGCGTCGCCGGAGGCGTCGCCGAACCAGTTGTGGCCCAGGCCGAGCACGAGCGTCGAGAAGCTCAGCCAGAAGCCCGCGAAGATCCCGAAGATCGCCGCGACCGGTCCGGCTCCGAGCCGGATCGCCCAGACGCAGGCGATGAGCTGCCCGATGCCGTTGCACATGATCAGGATCGGCACCATGCCGATCGCCGCGTTCGCCGAGGACCCGGTGAAGCCGATCAGGTACAGCCCGAGGGCGACCGACCCGATCACGAACGTCGGAACGCCCACCAGGGCCGGGTTCGCCGCGTTGGCGGCCGCCTCGGCGGCCGCTGCGTCAGCCGCCCGGGTATCGGCGGCGTGCGCCCCCGTACTCTCGTCGACCGTGGTCATCGCCACTCCTTCGTGCCGCTGGTGACGGACAGTCGCGACGTCCGGGCTGTTCCGGACGTCGGACGGTTGCCCGCTGACTGATCGAGTGTGATCTCACGCACCGCACACGCGGAACCGACCGTCCGTAGGGGTAAGCGCCTGCCATGACGGCCCGTGCATCGGTTCAGGCATGCTCGCGGTCATGAGTCGCGCGCCCCGTTCCCCCCGGTCGGACCGCGGCACGGGGGAGGGACACGGCGCCGGGGAGGGACGCGGCACCGGGCAGGCGCCCGCCCGCCGGCTCCTCGCCGGGGTGCTCGCGGGCGCCGCCGGCACCGCCGCGATGACGACCACCGGGCGGCTCTACCGCGAGGTGTACGCCCGTCGTCGCGGGAAGGCGCCGTCCGAGGTCACCGAGATCCTCGACTACGACGACAGCGACCACGTGGTGATCGCCGCGTCGACGCTGCTCCGCGCCGTCACCGGGCGGGCGCCGGAGCGTCCGCGGGCCCGCCGCGCCCTCTTCTGGCTGGTGCACTGGGGGTACGGCTCGGCGGTCGGCGCCGCGCACGCCGAGCTGCGCCACCGCCACGGCGAGCCGACGGCGGGGATCGCCTTCTTCGTCGGCTGCCAGACCATGGCCCTGTCGCTCTTCCCCGTCCTCGGCGACACGCCCGTTCCGTGGCGGTGGACGCCGCGGCTGATGACGGTGAGCGTCCTGCAGCACGTCGTGTACGCGGCGGGCGTCGCCGGAGCGGACCACGTACTCGCACGCCGGGCGTCCGGCACGCGATGATGGGCGCGTGACCGCGACGATCCTGGACGGCAAGGCCACCCTGGCCACGATCATCTCCGAGCTCGGCGAGCGGGTCGCGAAGCTCGCCGCCGCCGGGCGCCCGCCCGGCCTCGGGACGGTGTTGGTCGGCGACGACCCGGGGTCGCAGTCGTACGTGCGGGCCAAGCACCGCGACTGCGCCAAGGTCGGGATCGAGTCGATCCGCCGTGACCTGCCCGCCGACGCGACCCAGGCCGACGTCGAGCGCGCCGTCGACGAGCTGAACGCCGACCCGGCGTGCACCGGCTACATCGTCCAGCTGCCGCTGCCGAAGGGCCTCGACGCGAACGCGGTGCTGGAGCGGATCGACCCGGACAAGGACGCCGACGGCCTGCACCCGACGAACCTCGGGCGGCTCGTGCTGAACGAGCCGGCGCCGCTGCCGTGCACCCCGCGCGGCATCGTCGAGCTCCTGCGTCGCTACGACGTGCCCCTCGACGGCGCGAAGGTGACCGTCCTCGGCCGCGGCATCACCGTCGGGCGCCCGCTCGGCCTGCTGCTCACCCGCCGCAGCGAGAACGCCACCGTCACCCTCTGCCACACCGGTACCCGCGACCTGGCCGCCGAGATCCGGGCGGCCGACGTCGTCGTCGCGGCGGCGGGCGTCCCCGGCATCGTCACCGCCGACATGGTCGAGCCGGGCGCCGCCGTCCTCGACGTGGGCGTCTCCCGCGGCCCCGACGGCATCCTCGGCGACGTCGCCGAGGACGTCCGCGAGGTGGCCGGCTTCGTCGCGCCGAACCCCGGTGGGGTCGGCCCGATGACGCGCGCGATGCTGCTCACCAACGTGGTCGAGCGCGCCGAGGGGGCCTGAGATTCATGACGGCGGGTGGGTCGACGCCGGACGCCGGCCCCGACCCGGCGTCGGGAACGACGACCGACGATGCGGCGTCCCTGCCACTGGATGACAGCAACGACGCTTTCCTGCCACAACGGCAGGAGCAGGAGGCCGACGGACCCCGCCACGCGCGCCCCCCGCGCACCGTCGCCGACTACGGCCGCGCGCTGCTGCGCCGGCTGCGCGCGCAGGCGCCGCTGGCGGCGGTGCTCGGCGTCGCCCTGGTCGCATTCGTGCGGATCGGCCTGCAGCACTGGCGCGACGGCACGACGATCCTGGGGATCGCCCTGCTGCTCGCGGCCGTGCTGCGGGTCGCGCTGCCCGACCGCACCGCGGGCCTGCTCGCCGTCCGGCCCCGGCGCACCGACGTGATCACCTACGCCGTCTTCGGGGTCGTGGTCATCCTGCTGTCGCTGACCATCACCGGCGGTCCGCTCGCGTCCCGCTAGACGGGTGAGGAGAACGACCCGCCACGCGCGGTCACGTGACGTGTCGCGTTGATAGCGTTCGGGAAGAGGCAACGCACGGGCCTCCCCAATCTGGCCGGGCCCGGCGCGCGCCCCCGAGATCCGTGCGGCGCCGTGACCAGGCGCGAGAGGAGAGCCCGAAGAGTGGCGAAGATCAAGGTGGAGGGCACCGTCGTCGAGCTGGACGGCGACGAGATGACCCGGATCATCTGGCAGTTCATCAAGGACAAGCTGATCCACCCGTACCTCGACATCGACCTCGAGTACTACGACCTCGGGATCGAGTACCGCGACCAGACCGACGACCAGGTCACGGTGGACGCGGCGAACGCGATCAAGAAGCACGGCGTCGGCGTCAAGTGCGCGACGATCACCCCGGACGAGGCGCGCGTCGAGGAGTTCGGCCTCAAGCGCATGTACCGCTCGCCCAACGGGACGATCCGCAACATCCTCGGCGGCACGATCTTCCGTGAGCCGATCGTCTGCTCCAACATCCCGCGCTACGTCCCGCACTGGACGAAGCCGATCGTCGTCGGCCGTCACGCCCACGGCGACCAGTACCTGGCGCAGGACTTCAAGGTCCCCGGCCCGGGCACCGTCACCATCACCTACCAGCCCGACGGTGGCGGCGAGCCGATGGAGTTCCAGGTCGCGAAGTTCCCCGAGGAGGGGGGCGTCGCGCTGGGCATGTACAACTTCAAGCAGTCGATCGTCGACTTCGCCCGCGCCTCGCTGCGCTACGGCCTGGACCGCAACTTCCCGGTCTACATGTCGACGAAGAACACCATCCTCAAGGCGTACGACGGCATGTTCCGCGACACCTTCGAGGAGATCTTCGAGTCCGAGTTCAAGGCGGACTTCGAGAAGGCCGGGCTCACCTACGAGCACCGCCTGATCGACGACATGGTCGCCGCGGCCCTCAAGTGGGAGGGCGGGTACGTCTGGGCCTGCAAGAACTACGACGGCGACGTCCAGTCCGACATCGTCGCGCAGGGCTTCGGCTCGCTGGGCCTCATGACCTCGGTGCTCATGACGCCGGACGGCACCGTCGAGGCCGAGGCCGCCCACGGCACGGTGACCCGGCACTTCCGCCAGCACCAGCAGGGCAAGGAGACCTCGACCAACCCGATCGCGTCGATCTTCGCGTGGTCGCGGGGTCTGGCCCAGCGCGGTCGCCTCGACAAGAACGACGCGCTCGTCGACTTCGCCGAGAAGATCGAGCAGGTCTGCATCCAGACCGTCGAGGACGGCAAGATGACCAAGGACCTGGCGCTGCTGATCGGCAAGGACGCGCCGTACCTCAACACCCAGGACTTCCTCGACGCGATCGACGAGGGCCTGCAGAAGGCGATGGCCTAGGCCACACACGGCACGACCGGACGGCACCCCCGCGCACACCGATGCCGCGAGGGTGCCGTTCGCTCGTTCCGGGGCCTGCGAGACTCCCGGGCGTGATCGAACCCGAGCGCCCGAGCCGCGGCCACGTGATCGGCGACGGCCTGGCGTGGACCGCCCGCTGGAGCTGGCGCTTCCTCGTCGTCACCGCGGCGCTCGTGGTGCTCGGCCTCGTGATCGGCCAGCTGTGGTCGATCATGTTCCCGGTCTTCCTCGGGCTGATCATCGCGACGGTGCTCGAGCCACCGGTCGCCTGGCTGCGGGCACGACGCGTGCCCTCGACGCTGGCGGCGCTGCTCGTCGTCGTCGGCGGGCTCGCGGTGCTCGTCGGCATCGTCGTCCTGCTCGCGCCCTCGGTGGCCGGCCAGGCCCCGCAGATCGTGCAGGGCGCGGTCGGCGGCATCCAGCAGATCCAGGCCTGGGTGCAGGGGCCGCCGCTCAACCTCGGCATGAGCCAGATCGGCGGGTACGTCGACCTCGCGGTGCAGCGGCTGCAGCAGAGCGCGGTGCAGATCGCGGGCGGCGTGGTCGCGGGCGTGACGACCGTGGCCAACGGCGTGATCAACGCCGTCCTCGCGATCATCCTCGCGTTCCTGTTCGTCAAGGACGGCCCGTCGTTCCTGCCCTGGGTGCGTCGCCGGGCCGGCACGACGGCGGGGTCGCACCTCGAGGAGGTCTTCCGCCGCGCGTGGGCCCGGCTCGGCGGCTTCATCCGCTCGCAGGCGCTGATCGGCCTCGTCGACGCGATCTTCATCGGCATCGGCCTGGTGATCTTCGGGGTGCCGCTCGCGCTGCCGCTCGCCGTGCTCACGTTCTTCGGCGCCTTCATCCCGATCATCGGCGCCTTCGTGGCGGGGGCGCTGGCCGTCCTGATCGCGCTCGTCGTGCAGGGGCCCACCGTCGCGATCGGGGTGCTGATCCTCATCCTCGCCGTGCAGCAGATCGAGGGGAACCTGCTCCAGCCGCTGGTGCAGGGCAAGGGGCTCGGGCTGAACTCGGCGGTCGTCATCCTCGCCGTGGCCGGCGGCAGCAGCCTGTTCGGCATCGCCGGGGCGTTCTTCGCCGTCCCGGTCGCGGCCGTCGTCGCGGAGGTCGTCCGCTACCTCGACCAGCAGGTCGCCCGGCGGACCGGCGAGGGCGATCCAGGGGCCGATCCCGACGACGGGTCCGACGGGTCCGACGGGTCCGGCGGGTCCGGCGGGCCCCACGAGCCCGACGCGGGCCGCGCGGAGCAACCGGTTGCCCCGACCTCCGAGCAGGGCTCCGCCGAACGCGCCGACGGCTGAGCCGGTCCCCGATCGGGGGGTGGCCGACCCCCGGTTCCGGGTACGTGGTCGCGGCCCGCGGGGACGTCCCCCGACCTCCGGGTCGGGAAGGACCGCCACCGTGACACAGGAGAGCACCGGCCCCGCCGTGACCGCCCGGTCGAGCGCGCGACGCACCCGCGGGCAGCTCATCGGCGACGGCCTCTCGTGGACCTCCCGGTGGAGCCTGCGGCTGATCCTCACCGCGCTGGGCGCGGTGACCCTGGGCCTGATCATCGGCGAGCTGTGGTCGGTCGTGCTGCCGGTCCTGCTCGGGCTGATCATCGCGACGGTGCTCGAGCCCCCGGCCACGTGGCTGCGCCACCACCGGGTGCCGTCGCTGCTCGCGGCGGTGATCGTGGTCGTGGGGGCGCTGGCGGTCGTCGGCGGCATCATCGCCGCCATCGCGCCGTCGGTGGCCGACCAGGTCCCGGAGCTGGTCTCGAGCGCCACGAGCGGCATCGAGGACGTGCAGCGCTGGCTCACCGGGACGTTCGGGCTCGGGCAGAGCCAGATCGGCCAGGCCGTGCAGGCCGGCGTCGACCAGCTGCAGAGCTCGGCGACGATGATCGCCGGCACCGTGTTCGCGGGCCTGACCGTCGTCGCGAACGGCCTGATCGACCTGGTCCTCGCGCTGGTCCTCGCCTTCCTGTTCGTCAAGGACGGCTACCGGTTCCTGCCCTGGCTGCGTCGCCAGGTCGGCACGACGGCGGGTGTCCACTTCGCCCAGGTCGGCTCCCGCGCGTGGGACCGGCTCGGCGGGTTCATCCGCTCGCAGGCGATCATCGGGCTCGTCGACGCCGCCTGCATCGGGGTCGGCCTGGTGATCCTCGGGGTGCCGCTCGCGCTCCCGCTGGCGGTGCTCACCTTCTTCGGCGCGTTCATCCCGATCGTGGGCGCCCTGACCGCGGGCGTGCTGTCGGTGCTGATCGCCCTGGTCAGCAACGGGCTGACCAACGCCCTGATCGTCGCGGTGCTCATCCTCGCGGTGCAGCAGATCGAGGGGAACCTGCTCCAGCCGCTCGTGCAGGGCAAGGGGCTGGGCCTGCACGCGGCGGTGGTGATCCTCGCGGTGGCGGGCGGGAGCAGCGTGGCCGGGATCGTGGGGGCGTTCCTGGCCGTGCCCGCCGTCGCGGTCGCCGCGGAGATCCTGCGCTATGTCAACGAGCAGATCGACCTGCGCGCCCGCTCCGACGACGAGCACCCGTCGCAGGACCCCCGACCGACGGACGCGGAGCTGCTGGCGGCCGAACCGCCGCGGCGCCGTCCGGGGATGTTCGCCCGCTGGCGCCGGGTCCCCGAGCCCACGCCCGCCGCCGACGGGACCGCCGAGCCCTGATCCGCCCCGGCGGCCGGGCGCGGGTCGGGGCGAGCGCACCGCCCCTGTCCCCCTAGGGTCGGGCGACGATGCCAGCCGACCTCGTCATCCGCGCCCGCCGCGCCGTCCTGCCCGGCGGCACCGCACCCGCCGTCGTGACGGTCTCGGCCGGCCGGATCACGACGGTGGCGCCGTACGAGGCCCCGGTGGACGGGCCGCTCGTCGAGCTCGCCGACGACGAGGTCCTGCTCCCGGGGCTCGTCGACACCTCCGTGTGCGTCGACGACCTCGCAACGGTGACGGCCGCGGCGGCGGCCGGCGGCGTCACCACGCTCGTCGCCGTCGACGCCCCGGGCGACGGCCCGGTCGTCGACCTCGCCCGCTGGGGCGCGGTCGCCGACCCGGACCGGATGCGGACGGCGGCGCAGGAGGGGGTGCGCGGCTTCGTCGGGACCCTGACCGACGCCGGGGACGGCTCGCCGCCGCTGTCCCACGACGAGCTCGTGCGGGCCGCGACCACGTGCGCCGAGCTCGGCCTGCCGCTGCTGGTGCACGCCGAGGACGACGGCGTGCTCTCCGAGGCGCCACCCGCCGGGCCGGACCTGCGCTCCTACCTCGCCTCGCGGCCGCCCGGCGCGGAGACGACCGCGGTGCTGCGGCTGGGCGCGGTGGCCGCCCGGACCGGCGCGCACGTCCACGTCCGCCGGCTCTCGGCCTTCGAGGCGGCCGAGGAGGTCGGGGCGCTGCGCGACACCGGGGTGCCCCTGACCGCGGAGACGTGCCCGCACCACCTGGCGCTCGCCGCGGAGACCCTGCCGGGCCCGGTCGCGGCCTGCCGGCCGCCGGTGCGGTCGGAGTCGAACCGGGAACTGCTCTGGGGCGCCCTCGGGGCCGGACGGCTCGACGCCGTCGTGGCCGACCACGCCCCGCTCCCCGCGGCGGCGAAGCGGGGCGGGTACGACGAGGCCCGGCCCGGGATCGCGTCGCTGGAGGTCGCGCTGCGGGTCCTGTGGTCCGCCGCGGCCGCGCGCGGCCACACGCTCGACGACGTCGCGGCGTGGACCGCCGCCGCGCCCGCCCGGCTCGCCGGGCTCGACGCGAAGGGCGCGATCGCGGTCGGCCGCGACGCCGACCTCGTCGTGTTCGCCCCCGACGAGATCGCCGAGGTCGACCCCGCGGACCTGCACGAACCGCACACGGCCACGCCCTACGCCGGGATGGCCCTGCAGGGCGCGGTGCGGCGGGTGTGGGTGCGCGGCGAGGCGCCGGCGGTCGGTCGCCGGCTCTGAGCCGGGCCGCCTACAGGCGCAGCGCCGCGAGCCCCGCCACGAGCGCGACGCCGCCCAGCACCACGTAGCCCGTCGGGAAGCCGCCGACGAGCTCCGCGACGAGCACCCCGCCGGCGGGCGCGAGCGCGACCGCGACGGTGGTCGGCGCGGTGAAGACGCCGTTCACGCGGCCGAAGGAGGCCGTGCCCCACCGGTCGGCGACCACCGAGGCCTGCAGCAGCGTGTGCATCCCGCGGCACGCGCCGGCGAGGACCGCGACGGCGATGACGAGGCCCGGCGGGCCGGGCAGGACCCCGACCAGCACCACGAGCGCCCCGCCGACGGCGAGCACGGCCGCGACCCGCACGGCGGGGGAGGTCCGACGGGCGAGGGGCGCGTAGAGCAGCCGTCCGCCGACCTGCCCGGCCCCGATGAGGCCCAGCCCCACCGACGCGAGCCCGAGCGACGCGCCCCGGGCCTCGAGCAGCCCGACGAGGTTGATCGTCGCCGAGTAGAGCCCGAACCCCGCCAGGGCGAGCGCCGCGGCGAGCCCGACGAAGCGCGGGGACCGGATCACGGCCCGCGCCGTGTCGTCCACCGCGCCGGGCCGCACCCGCACCGGCGTCCACGGCACGCGCAGGGCCAGCGCGTGCAGCGGGAGCGTCACCACGGCGAGGACCAGCGCCAGCACGAGGTAGCTGTCACGCCACGTCAGGAACCCGACGAGCGCGGCGGTGAGCGGTGCGAACACGGTCGAGGCGAAGCCGGCGACCAGGGTGACCGTGGTCAGCGGCCGCAGCCGGTCCGCACCGAACCAGCCGGTGATCGCCGCGAAGGCGGGCGGGTAGAACGTCGCGGCCTGCCCGAGGCCGGTCACCGCCCACGCGAGGTAGAACCAGCCCGGCCCGGGCGCCGACGCCACGCCGACGAGCCCGAGGACCCCGAGCGCCGAGCCCGTCGTCATGACGGGGCGGGGCCCGATCCGGTCGAGCAGCCGCCCGACGACCACGCCGGCCAGCGCCGAGACGATCGCGCCGAGGGAGAACGCGCCCACCGTCGCCGTCGACGACCAGCCGGTGTCGGCGACGATCGGCCCGAGCAGGACGGGGAACGCGTAGTAGAGGGTGCCCCAGCTCGTGATCTCGGTGACGCAGAGCGCCACCAGGCCCCGTCCGCGAGCGTCCATCGCCCGCGGACGGTGCCACAGTGCGCGTCAGATCAGGAGGCCTCGACCTTCGGCATGATGTCGTTCTTGATGCGCTTGAGGTCGTCGAGCGTCTTCGACGTGGGCACGTCGGTGAACGGCGGCCAGATGAGCGGCATCGTCATGCCGGCCTCCTTGTAGGCCTTGAGGCGGTCGGTCAGCTGCGCCTCGGTGCCCACGAGCAGGTTCGACGGGACGCCGACGTCGGACTGGTCGGTCTCGGTGTCGGTGATGACCGTCCAGATCATCGAGCAGATCTCGAGGTCGGAGGCCCGCTTCTCGGAGCCGATCTCCTCGAACTGCTCGTCGATCGCGCGGATCCACTTGCCGAGGGTGGTCGGCGAGTCCTGGATGCCGATCCAGCCGTCGAGGTCGTACTTCGAGATGCGCTTGGCCGAGCGCAGCGGGTCCTTGAGGCCGGACATGAAGATCGGCGGCCGCGGCGACTGGAGCGGCTTGTGGCCGAAGCCGCAGGGCTCGAAGTCGGCGAACTCGCCGTGGTACTCGAAGTGGTCGTTGCCCCACACGCCCTGCAGGACCTCGATGGTCTCGCGGACGTGCTTGTGGCGCTTCGGGAAGATGTGCGCGGCGCTCGCGGCGGCGAACTCCTCGGGCATCCAGCCGGCGCCGAGGCCGACGTTCAGGCGGCCGCCCGAGAGGTGGTCGATCGTGGCGAGCTCGGCGGCCAGCACGCCCGGCGAGCGGAACGGGGTGTCGATGATGCTCTGGCCGATGCGGACCTTGGAGGTCTTCGCGGCCAGCCACGGCAGCAGCGGGTAGCCCTGGAACCACTTGCCCTTGGAGGCCACCGGCAGCGCGTTGGGCAGGCCGTCCATCATGCCGAACGAGTACTGCAGCTCCTCGCGGTCGGAGGCCGCGGGCACCACGATGCGGTCGAGGGTCCAGACCGAGTCGAACTCGAGCTCCTCGGCGAGCGCCGTGAGGTCCTCGAGCTCCTTGACCGAGACCTCGGTGCGGAAGTTCGGGAGGTAGAGGGCGAGCTTCATGTCGTGGGTCCTCCTGGAGGGTCGGTCCGGGTCGGATGACGTCGGTGCGGGGGCGCGGCGACCGCGAGGGGGTCGCGACGCTGCTCCTGCAGCGGACACCATGGGTGACCCGCCTCACAAGACCGACAACGCTTTCTCAACGGCGGCACAACGGCGGCGGGTGCCCCGGCCCGGTACTTGTCCGCCGCCCGTGCCGCCCGGCACGATCGACGATCAGTCGTGCGGAGGGGGTCGCCGTGGACCCGAACGTCGCCCCGCGGGTACTCGTCGTCGACGACGACGAGGCCGTGCGGACGGTCGCGTCGTGGCAGTTGGAGTCCGACGGGTTCGCCGTCGACCAGGCCGGGGACGGCGCGGCGGCGTTGGCCGCCATCGACGGCACGCCGCCCGACCTCGTGGTGCTCGACCTGACGATGCCCGGGGTGGGCGGGCTCGACGTGCTGCGGCGGGTCCGCGCGAAGCCCGCGACCGAGGCGCTGCCGGTGATCGTCCTGTCCGGGCGCAGCGGCGAGACCGACCGCATCGTCGGCCTCGACCTCGGCGCCGACGACTACCTGGTCAAGCCGTTCTCGCCGGGCGAGCTCGCGGCCCGGGTCCGGTCGGTGCTGCGCCGCTCGCGGCCCGCCGCGCCCGTCGTGGCGGGCGACCTCGCCCTCGACGTCGCGGCCCGCGAGGTGCGCCTCGACGGCCAGACCGTGGAGCTGACCGCCCGCGAGTTCGACCTGCTGGCGTTCCTCGTGGCCCACCCGCGGCAGGTGTTCTCCCGCGCCCAGCTGCTCGCCCAGGTGTGGCGCAGCGAGGGCTGGCAGGGGGAGGCCACCGTCACCGAGCACGTCCACCGGCTGCGCCAGAAGCTGCGGCCCGACCCGGCGGCCCGCCCGCGCATCCGCACCGTGCGCGGCGTCGGCTACCAGCTCGACCCGTGACGCCCGTGGACGACACCCGCGTCCTGCTCGGCCACCAGCACCGGGTCCTCGAGCTGCTCGCGGGCGGGGCCACGCGCGGGGAGGTGCTCGAGGCCGTCACCCGGTCGCTGGAGGAGCTGATCCCGGGCAGCCGCTGCTCGGTCCTCGTCCTCGACCCCGTCGCCGGGACGCTGCACCACGGCGCCGCCCCCTCCCTGCCCGCCGCGTACTCGGCGGCGATCGACGGGATGGCCATCGGGCACGACGCCGGGTCCTGCGGCACGGCCGCGCACACGGGCGAGGCGGTGGTCGCCGAGGACATCGCCGTCGACGGCCGGTGGACGCGCTACAAGGCCCTCGCGCTGCCGCACGGACTGCGCTCGTGCTGGTCCAGCCCGATCCGGCTCGGCCGGGCGGAGGCGCAGGAGGAGGCCGTCCTCGGGACGTTCGCGGTCTACCACGAGGCCGGGCACCGGCCCGACGAGCGCGAGCGGCGCCTGGTCGCCCGCTTCACCGACCTCGCCGCGCTGGCGCTGGAGCACGACCGGCTCTACGGCGCGCTCGCCCAGAGCGAGGAACGCTTCCGCCGGGCGTTCGAGGACAACGCCGTGGGGATGGCGCTCACCGACCTCGACGGCCGGTTCCTCAAGGTCAACCCCGCCCTCGCCCGGATGCTCGGCCGCGACGCCACGGACCTGCTCGCCGCCGACCTCTCCGCGGTCGTGCGCCGGGAGGACCGCGCCGGTGCCCGCCTCCTGCTGCGGTCCCTGGCCGGCCGCGGCGGCCCCACGGTCTTCGGCGCCGCGCCCGGTCCGCTGGAGGTCACGCTCGTGCGCGCCGACGGCAGCACGCTGATCGCGGCGCTCTCCGCGTCCGTGGTCGGGTCCGGGGCCCGGCGCCACCTCAGCCTCAACGTCGTCGACGTGACCGCCCGCCGGGCCGCGCAGCGCGACCGGGTCGCCCGGCGCGAGGCCGAGCTCGCCGCGCGGGTGGCGGAGGACGCCAGCCGCGCGAAGTCCGAGCTGCTCTCGACGCTCTCCCACGAGCTGCGCACCCCGCTGCAGGCGATCATCGGCTTCTCGGAACTGCTCGGGACCCTCGACCTGCCCCCGGAGCGCCGCGGCGCCGCCCTCGGGCACATCGACACCGCCGCCCGACACGTGCTCGACCTCGTCGGCGACGTCCTCGACCTCGCCCGCCTCGAGGCGCGTGCGCTGCCGCTCTCGCCCGCGCCCGTCGATCCCGGCGCGGTCGTCGCCGAGGTCACCGAGCTGCTCGCGCCGCTCGCCGCGGAGCGCGGGATCACGGTCTCCGTTCCCGACGCCGGGTGCGGTGCGGTGCTCTGCGACGGCCGCCGGCTGCGGCAGGTGCTGATCAACCTCGTGACCAACGGCGTGCGGCACAACCACCGGGACGGCTGGGTCGAGGTCACCGCGCACGAGGACGACGAGGACGTCGTGCTCGCCGTCCGCGACGGTGGGCCCGGGATCGCCCCGACCCTGATGGACCGGCTCTTCGTGCCGTTCGACCAGCTCGGTGCGGACGCCGGCGGGTCCGGCCTCGGGCTCGCCCTCGTGCGCGGGCTGGTCGAGGCGATGTCGGGCACGGTCGGGGTGACCAGCGCGCCGGGGGAGGGGACGACGGTCACGGTGCGCCTCCCGGCCGCCGTCGATGCGGTCGCGACCCGGGCGGGCGTACGTTCGGGTGGTGGGTGATCACATGCAGGAAGAGGAGGTCGTCCGGCTCCTCGCCGCCCGCGGCGACGAGCTGGAGGCGCTGCTGAGCCGCGCGACCCGCCGGCGGGAAGCCCATCTGGAGCACGAGGGCCGCCCCGGTGTGGTGACCTACAGCCCGAAGGTCTTCGTGCCGCTCACCCGGCTGTGCCGCGACCGCTGCCACTACTGCACGTTCGCCACCGTCCCCGGGCGGCTGCCCGCGGCGTACCTGGAGCTCGACGAGGTCCTCGACATCGCGCGCGCCGGCGCCGACCAGGGCTGCACCGAGGTGCTGTTCACCCTCGGCGACCGTCCGGAGGCCCGCTGGCGCGCGGCCGGCGACTGGCTCGCCGCCCGCGGGTACACCTCGACGATCGACTACGTGCGCGCCGCGGCACAGGCCGTCCTCGACGGGACCGGGCTGCTGCCGCACCTCAACCCCGGCGTCATGACCCCCGACGAGCTGGCCGCGCTCCGCTCTGTGGCGCCGTCGATGGGCATGATGCTCGAGTCGACCTCGACGCTGCTGATCGAGCCCGGCGGGGCCCACTTCGGGTCGCCGGACAAGGACCCGGCGGTCCGGCTCGCCGCGATCGCCGACGCCGGCCGCGCGCGCGTGCCGTTCACCACCGGCATCCTCGTGGGGATCGGGGAGTCGCTGCGCGACCGCGCCGAGTCCCTGCTCGCGCTCGCCCGGCTCGCGGAGGAGTTCGGGCACGTACAGGAGGTCATCGTCCAGAACTTCCGCGCGAAGCCGGACACCGCGATGCGCGGCGAGCCGGACGCGGAGTTCGACGAGTTCGTCGCCGCGGTCGCGGTCGCGCGCCTGCTGATGCCGCTCGGGGTCACGGTGCAGGCGCCGCCGAACCTCGCCGGCGAGCTGGGCGACTCGGCGGACGCGGCCGAGGACCAGGCGCTGCTGCTGCGCGCCGGCATCGACGACTGGGGCGGCGTGTCCCCGGTGACGCCCGACCACGTGAACCCGGAGCGCCCCTGGCCGGGCCTCGACGCGCTGGCCGCGGTCACCGCCCGGGCCGGCTTCACCCTGCGCCCGCGCCTGACCGTCTACCCGCGCTACCAACGCGAGGCGGGCTGGATCGACCCGGCCGTGGCGCCCGTCGTCGGGAAGCTGGCGGACGCCGACGGGCTGCGGGAGACGCAGCATCGAGGGGAGCACGCCGACAGGGGAGCCCGACCGGTGGAAATGGCGCCGCGGTGAGCTCCTGGCTCCGGGCCGCGCGGGAGGACCCCGCGGGCCTTCCCGACGACGGGTACGCGGCGCTGCTGGGGGCCGACGGCGACGAGCTCGAGGAGCTCTGTGCGCTCGCCGACACCGTCCGGCGCCGGACGGTCGGCGACGACCTGACGGTCGTGGTCAACCGCAACCTCGACCCGGGCCTCGTCACGAAGCCCGACCACCTGGACGCGCTGGTGGACGAGGCGTGGTCGCTGGGGGCCACCGAGGTGTGCCTGCAGGGCCCGCTGCCCGACGAGGCCGGTCCGGACGCGGCGGTGGAGCTCGTCGGGCGCATCACCGCCCGGGCGCCGCTGCACGTCCACGCCTTCCGTCCCGCCGAGGTCGAGGCGGCCGCGGTGCGCCGCGGGTCGTCCCCGGAGGCGTTCCTGACGGCGGCCCGCGCGGCCGGCCTGGGCTCGGTGCCGGGCACCGCCGCGCGCATCCTCGACGACCGCATCCGCGCGCTGCTGAGCGGCGGCACCGACATCCCCGCGGCGCGCTGGACCGAGCTCGTCCGCACCGCGCACCGGGTGGGCCTCCGGTCGACCGCGACGATCGTCTACGGCCACGTCGAGACCCCCGCGCAGCAGGTCGCGCACCTGCGGGCCCTGGCGGCGATCCAGGACGAGACGCACGGGTTCACCGAGCTGATCGCGATGCCGCTGGTCGACGTGCCGCCCGGGGTCGACGCGCGGGGTGCGACGCCGCGCGAGACACGGGCGCTGCACGCGGTCGCCCGGCTCCTGCTGACCGGCCGGATCGACCACGTGCAGGCGGCGTGGCCGAAGCTCGACCGCGACACCGTGTCCGCGGTGCTGCGCGGCGGCGCCGACGACCTCGGGGGCCTGCTCCTCGACGGCACGCTCGACCCGGGGGCCGGTCCGGAGGCCGGGCGGGTGCTCGCGGTCGCGGACGTGCACGACCTCGCCGCCGCGCTGGGCCGCCCCGTGCGGCAGCGGACGACGCTCTACGGCGAGGTGGCACCGGAGCGGGTGACGGTGGCATGAGCCGTGCCGGCACGACCGACGTCGAGGTGGCCATCGTCGGCGCCGGGTTCGCGGGGCTGGGCCTCGCGATCCGGCTGCGTCGACAGGGGCACCGCGACTTCCTGCTGCTCGAGCGGGCCGACGACGTCGGGGGCACGTGGCGCGACAACCGCTATCCCGGGGTGGCGTGCGACGTCCCCTCGCACCTCTACTCGTTCTCGTTCCGGCCGGCGCCGGACTGGTCGCGGATCTACGCGCCGGGCGCGGAGATCCAGCAGTACCTGCGCACGGCCGCCGTCGAGGAGGGCGTGGCCGGTCACGTGCGCTTCGGGGCCGAGATGCGCGAGGCCCGCTGGACCGGCCGCGGCTGGGAACTGCGGACCGACGCCGGCACCGTCCGCGCCCGGGTGCTCGTCCTCGCGGCCGGACGGCTGACCGACCCGCGGGTGCCGGACATCCCCGGCCTGGACACCTTCGACGGGCCGGTGGTCCACACCGCCCGGTGGGACCCGGCGACGCCGGTCGACGGGCACCGCGTCGGCGTGGTGGGCACCGGCGCGTCCGCGGCGCAGGTGATCCCGCAGCTCGCCGACCGGGCCCGCGAGCTCGTCGTGCTGCAGCGGACCCCGACGTGGGTCGTGCCGCGCGGCGACCGCGCCTACACCGCGGAGGAACGCGCCCGCTTCACCCGCGACCCGGTGGCCGCCCGCCGTCACCGCGAGGACATCTTCGACGAGGCCGAGCGCGGGATCGCCGCCCGTCGGCGGCTGCGGCCCGCCATCGACGAGCTGCGGACCCGCGCCCGCGACCACCTGCACGCACAGGTCACCGACCCCGACCTGCGTCGACGCCTGTCGCCGGGCTACGAGATCGGCTGCAAGCGCATCGTGCTCTCCGACGAGCTCTACCCGGCGCTCGACCGGCCGCACGTGACCGTGGAGGACTCGGCGCTCGTCGCGGTGGACGGCTCGACGGCCGTGGCCGGCTCCGGCCGCCGGCACGAGCTCGACGTGCTCGTGCTCGCGACCGGGTTCCACGCGACGCGCCAGCCCTACGCCGGACGCGTGCACGGCCGTACCGGATCGCTCGAGGACCACTGGGCGGACGGGATGAGCGCCTACGCGTCGACCGCCGTCCACGGCTTCCCGAACATGTTCGTGCTCGACGGCCCGAACGCGAGCCTCGGCCACAACTCGGCCGTGTACATGATCGAGACGCAGATCGACTACGTGCTCGGCGCCCTGGCCCACCTCGGGACGACCGGCGGCCCGCTGGAGGTGTCGGCCGCGGCGGAGCGCGCCTACGTGCGCGACGTCGACCGGGCCGCGCGCGACACGGTGTGGCTGCGCGGCGGGTGCCGCAGCTGGTACGTCGACGAGGCCAGCGGACGCCTCACGCTGCTGTGGCCGGGGTCGGCGCGCTCGTTCCGGGAGCGCAACGCCGAGTTCGATCCCCGCCCCTATCTCGGTACGGCCGGGGCCGCCTCGGCGTGATCGCCCGGCCCGCTGGGTAGGTCACTCCCCGTATCGGGCGTCGGGGAGACGAGGCGGGCATGAGCGCGACCATCTACGGCACGGCGGAGCCGCCGCAGAAGACGAAGTTCGAGCAGATCCGGGAGCAGAACCCGTGGCTGGACCACCTGGTCCGGGCGGCCACGCGCTACACCGAGAAGCACGGTGACCACTACGCCGCGGCGATCACCTTCTTCTCGATCCTCGCGCTGGTGCCGCTGCTCATGGTCGCCTTCGCGGCCCTGGCGTTCGTGCTGGCCAACAACCAGGCCCTGCTCGACCGGTTCTCGCTCGGCATCACCCAGGCCGCCCCTCCGGGGCTCGGCGACCTGCTCAACCAGGTCATCTCGCAGGCCATCGAGCAGCGCAACGCGGTCGGGATCATCGGTCTGCTCGGTGCCCTGTTCTCCGGGCTCGGATGGATGGGCAACCTGCGCGAGGCGCTCTCGGAGCAGTGGGACCAGCGCGGCGAGCCGCCGACGGTCGTCAAGCGCTACGCCGGCGACCTCGTCGCGATGATCGGCCTCGGCCTGGCGTTCGCGGTCTCCTTCGCGATCACCGCGATCGCCACCGGCGCCTCCAACGCCGTGGCGGAGTTCCTCGGGCTCGCCGACCAGGCGTGGGTGAAGGTCGTGCTGTTCGCCGCCGGGCTCGTGATCACCCTGGTCGCGAACTGGCTGGTCTTCCTCTGGGTGATCGCCCGGCTGCCCCGCGAGCCCGTGACGCTGCGCTCGGCGGGCCGGGCGGCGATCCTCGCCTCGGTCGGCTTCGTGATCCTCCAGCAGGTCATGACCTTCTACATCACGAGCGTCACCAGCTCGCCCGCCGGCGCGGCGTTCGGGCCGATCATCGGTCTGCTCGTCTTCGTCAACTTCGTCTCGCGCTTCATCCTGTTCGTCACCGCCTGGGCGGCGACGCTCAAGGAGAACGAGCGCGAGGACCTCCCCGAGCCCGCCCCGGTGATCGTCCGGCCGGCCGTTACCGTCGCCCGTGGCCCCGGTGCCCGCGCGACGGCGGGTCTGCTCGGCGCGGGGGCCGTGCTCGGCGCCGTGCTGGGGATCAACGGGATGCGGCGCCGCCGCTGATCGGTGGGGGCCTCCCCACCCCGCCCCGGCTCCGGTTCAGACCCGGTGGCGGTACCGCGCGACCACCACGACGAGGCCGAGCACCACGACGCCGCCGAGCGCGAGCCAGGTGCCCCAGCTCGTGTCGCCGGTGGCAGGGGAGTCGGGGGTGTCCACCGTGGTCGTCGAGGACGCGTCGGAGCTCGCCGCGACGTTCCCGGGGCCCCGCTCGGTGAGCTGCCCGACGGACGCGTCGCGCGGCAGGGCGTAGCCGTAGTCGAGCAGCGCGAGGCCCTGCTCGACCATCGGAACCGGTCGCTGCTCGCCGTGCATCAGCACGACGACGAGGCGGCGCCCGCCGCGCTCCTGCGCGCCGATGTAGGTGTGGCGGGCGTCGTCGGTGAAGCCGGTCTTGCCGCCGAGGGCGCCCGGGTACCGGAAGATCTTGTTGTCGTTGTCCACCGCGAACGGCGGGGTCGGCCCGAACCCCGGGAACTGGATCTGCCGGGTGCCGACCGCCTGGGCGAACGCCGGCTCCTGCATGCCGAGCCGGAAGATGCTGGCCAGGTCGTACGCGCTCGAGCTCTGCCCCGGGCCGTCGAGCCCGGAGGGCGTGGCGGCGCGGGTGTCGAGGGCGCCGATCTGGGCCGCGGTGCGGTTCATGAGGTCGACGGTCGCGGGTACCGAGCCGGTCAGGCGGACGGCGAGCGCGTGGGCGGCGTCGTTGCCCGACGCCATCAGCATCGCGTCGAACAGCTGCCGGACCGTGTACTGCCCGCCCGGCCCGATGCCGACCCGCGTCCCCTCCTGGTTCGCGTCGTCCTGCGTGCCGGTGAGCACCTGGTCCATCGGCACCTGCCGGGCGACGAGCAGGCCGGTGAGGGTCTTGAGCAGCGACGCGGGCCGCAGCCGCGCGTGCGGGACCTTGGCCGCGAGCACGGCGCCGGTGTCGAGGTCGGCGACGACGTAGGACTGCACCCCGACCTCGGGCGGCGCGGGCGCCCCGGACGGCACCGCGACGTCGCAGGTGCCCATCTGCTCGCCGCCCACGGGCTCGGCGGGGACCGGCAGCGGCGCGGGCGCGGCCCCGCCGGGACGCGGTGCCTCGGACGCGTCGACCGGCGGGCCCGGCTGGTTCACCTGCGGGCACGCGGTCTGGTCGGGCGCGGCCGGGGAGGCCGGCGCCGCCAGGGCGGCCGGTGCGGCGCCGAGCAGGCCGAGCAGGACGACGACCAGCAGGGCTGCGCAGCGGTGGAGCATCGGTGTCCGACCCTAACGGGTGGTGCGGCGGACCCGACGACGACGGCCCGCCCCCAGCCGGGGACGGGCCGTCGTCGGGGGAGGGGATCAGCCCTCGTCGTCGTCCGGGGCGTGGTCGCCGTTCAGGCTGATCTCGCGGCCGGAGGTGAGCGCGGGCTTGCGCGCGCCGCGGCGGGCGGCCGGGCGGGGCGCCGGGCCCTGCTGCTGCCCGCCCGAGCCGAGGATGATCTCGGCGAAGGTGGAGAGCGCCTCGTCGAGCTGGCCCGCCTGGCGCAGCTCGGACTCCTCGTTGGAGCGGTTGACCAGCGCGACGACGGCCTCGTGGTCGGGCCGGTTCACGAGCGTGCCGTCCAGCTTGTCCAGCGAGGCCTCGAGCGAGGAGGCCAGCGAGGACACCCGGTCGCGCAGGGTGGTCTCGACGCCGTCGACGCGCGCGCCGAGCCCGGAGATCGACGTCTCGAGGTCCTGCCGGGTGCCGGCGAGCGAACCCTCGACGCCGTCCAGGCGGGTGCCGACGGACTGCTCGACGCCCTCGACCCGGCCGACGACGGAGTGCTCGACGCCCTCGACGCGGGTGTTCAGCCCGTCGAGGCGGCCGGCGAGTTCCTCGAGCCGTCCGGTGAGCTCGCGGGCGGTGGAGCCGGCCTCGGTGCGGGAGGTCTCGGCGTCGGTCCGGGCGGCGTCGCGGGTCGCGGCGAGCTCCTCGGACAGCGCCCGGGAGGTCTCGGCGAGGGCGCGGGAGGTCTCCTCGACCTGGCCGCGCAGCGAGGACTCGACGCCCTCGAGGCGCTCGCGCACCGGACCGGTCACTGCGGCGGGCATCCCGTCGAGGCGCATCTCGTGCCGGTCGAGGCGGTTGTCGAGGTCGTCGAGGCGCTTGTGCAGCCCGCCGATGCGGTCCTCGAGGCCGTCCATGCGACCGGCGACGCCCTCGAACCGGCCGGTGACGCCGTCGAGACGGCCGTCGAGCTGCGCGAACGGCGCGGCGAGCTTGTCGACGACCCGGTCCACGACGCCCTCGACGAGGCGGGCCAGCGAGGAGATCGCGGACTCCTGGGCGTCGAGCTTCGCGACCGTCTCGTCGAGGCGCTCCGCGAGCACGCTCATCTCGGTGCGGTCGGGCACCTCGGCGAGCCGCTTGCGGATCGCGCCGAGCGCGTCGAGTGCCGCGAGCCGACCGTGGATCTCGTCGAGCGAGTCGAAGATCTGCTGCTGCTCGGAGTCCCTGACCTCGGCGGCCCGGACGAGCATGCTGCGCATCCGGTCGAAGGACATGGTCTGGTTGGTGTCGATCACAGTGGAGCCCACTCCTCGCGGGGACACGGCCAGGTCGCTCGACGCCGCGCGGTCGATCTCGACTTCGGTCATCGACCACGGAGGCTAGCCAGGCGGTGTGACCCTTTCGGACGCGCCCCTACCACCGGTGGGAGAAGGGCGTCCCGTGCGCCACTCGGGTCACGGCTGACGCAGGCGTCCCACCAGCCGGTCCTCGAGCTCACGCCACCGGGCCGCCTCGCGCGTGAACGGCGGCGACGGCGTGAGCCGGTTCGGGTCGGGCCGCAGCACGAACGACACCAGCCAGCCGAGCGCCTCGGATGGGGCGAGGGCCTCCCGCGTGAGCGTGTCGCCCGCCCAGTCGGCGGCGTCGAGGAGCAGTTCGACGGCGAGCTCGAGCTGGGAGGGGTCGACGGCCTCGGGACCCTCGAGGAGGTCCTCGCCGAGCCCGACGAGCACGTAGCGGTTCTCCGGGGCCACCTCCACCTCGAGGTCACCGCCGACCGCCGCCGTCATCACGTCGGCCCAGGTCGAGACCTCCGCGAGGTCGTGGCCCTCGGACCCCTCGCCGGCGATCCACGTCCGCAGCGCGCGGCTGCTCGAGAAGACCTCGATGCGGCCGTCGCGCCCGAGGAAGACGGGCTCGTCGTCGAGGAAGCAGCGCAGCGTGATGACCTCGCCCTCGGCCGACAGGATCGAGATCGGGTCGATGCCGACCTCCTCCCAGAACCCCGGCTCGGGCTCCTCGGCGGCGTCGACGAGGTCGGTGCGCACCGACTCCCCGGCGGCGTCGGACCGCAGCTCCTCCGGGGCGTCGGCGAGCGGGCCGTCCACGGCGGAGTCCTGCGGGTCCTGCACGACGGCGGCCGGGTCCGCCGGGTGGTTCTCGGCGTCCTCGGCGCTGCCCGAGCCGCCCGACCCGTCGTCGGGATCGGTCTCGTCGTCGTCGGCCCCGGCCGGCGGCGTCGCCGTGGCGCGCAGCTTGGCCGCCAGCTCGACGTCGACCTCGGGGACGCGCACGAGGGCGTCGAGGGCGTCGACGACCTCGTCCCAGCGCTCGGCGACCACGTCGGCCAGCTCGGCCCACAGCGCCGCGCCGTCGCGGCCGCCGAAGACGGCGAGGCCGTCCGGCAGCGCGGCGAAGGCCGGCGTGGAGTCGAGGACCGCGAGCACGCCCTCGAGGTCGCACACGTCGGCCAGCGAACGGGTCATCGCGGTGATCTCCGCGAGGTCGTCGACCGAGAAGGTGTCCGGCTCCTCGGCGACCAGCTCGGGGACGCCCACGACGTCGTAGCGCTGGATGTCCTCCGGCGTCAGCTCGTCGACCGACAGCCCGCCGACCACGGGCCACGCGGGGTGGTCGACGAGGTCGTGGTCGAGTCCGTCGGCGTCGCTGGTGCGGATCCAGGCGGCCAGGTCGGCGGCGTCGGCGAAGGCGAAGACGTGGTCGTCGTCGCCGAGGAACGCCTCCCACTCCTCACCGTCCTCGCGCCACCGCGGCGCCCAGAGGGTCACCAGGTCCCCGCCCGTCAGCGCGAGGGTGATGGGGACGATGTCCTGGGCCACGGTCGGCCTCCGGTGTCTCCTGCGGGGTGATCACGTGCGGCGGCCACCCTAGGGGCCCGGGGGTGACCAGGCCGTTCGGGGCGGTCCACCACCCGGTGACGCCGGACGGCTCGCCTCGCGCGCGGGGATGCGGCACCCTGCCCCCGTGCGGTTGCTGCGGACCCCGGACGAACGGTTCACCGGGCTCGCGGGCTTCGGCCACGAGCCCACGTGGGTGGAGGTCACCGATCCCGACGGCGGGGGTGGCCCGATCCGCGTCGCCACCTACCGGGTCGGGCCCGCCGGCCCCGGACCCACCGTGCTGCTGCTGCACGGCGAACCGACCTGGTCCTACCTCTACCGCTCGGTGCTCGACACGCTGGTCGGCGCCGGCGTGCCCGCGGTGGCGGTCGACCTCGTCGGGTTCGGCCGGTCGGACAAGCCCGCGGAGGTCGGCGACCACTCCTACGCGCGCCACGTGGAGTGGGTGCGCGAGGCGGTCTTCGACGCCCTGGGGCTCGACGACCTCGTGCTCGTCGGGCAGGACTGGGGCGGCCTGATCGGGCTGCGGCTCGTGGCCGCGTCACCGGGACGCTTCCGGGCCGTCGTGGCGGCCAACACGGGGCTGCCCACGGGCGACACCGACATGCCCGAGCCGTGGTGGCGCTTCCGGCACGCCGTGGAACGCGCGGAACGGCTCGACGTCGGGCGCTTCGTCGCGTCCGGCTGCGTGCGCGGGCTCGGGGCGTCCGAGCGGGCCGCCTACGACGCGCCCTTCCCCGACGACTCCTACACCGCCGGGCCGCGGGCGATGCCACTGCTGGTGCCCACCCGGCCGGACGACCCGGAGACGGCGGCCAACCGGACCGCGTGGGAGGCGCTGGGGCGGTTCACGCGGCCGTTCCTGGTGGCCTTCTCCGACGGCGACCCGATCACCGGGCCGATGGCGCCGGCGCTGCGCGAACACGTGCCGGGCGCGGCGGGGCTCGACCACCCCGTGCTGCACGGGGCCGGCCACTTCCTCCAGGAGGACGCGGGCAGCGAACTGGGCTCGGTGGTCGTCGGGCTGGTCCGTCAGGTCGCCCATTAGTGCGATCGGCGTAAGGCTTGAGCCCGGCGAGCGAGGAACGCTCGAACGAATGAAGTAACCGGACAAGCCGTGCCCCACCGCCGTCCCCCCGCGTTGGTCGATCGTGATGGCGCGGACCCACGACCGGTGGGCCCGTGGACACCTCGACTTCCATGGGGGAATGAACGTGTCGATGTTCCGCAAGACCGTGTTGGCGACGGCGATCATCGGTGCCGGCCTCGGCTCGATGTCGGGTGCGGCGTTCGCCGGGGACGACCCGGGCGACGGCGGGCACCACGGTGGCCACGGCAGCCACGACAAGCACTACAGCAACTCCTCGGACAGCGGCTGCAGCAACAACGTCGCCGCCGAGTCGAAGAACGGCTCCGGCCGCTCGCTGGGCGACACCACCGGTGGCGACCAGGACCTGTCGGCCTCGAACCTCTGCCACATCCTGACCGGCAACGAGGTGCTGTCGAACAACAACATCTCGCTGCTCGGCGACGTGACCAACGGCGACACCACGACGCGGACCTCGTCCTCGACGGTCACCGAGGACATCACCAGCACGATCGGTGGCGCCGCCGGCTGAGCCGAGCCACCCGACTGCGGGCAGGCAGTCAGCGGCCACCGACGGCCGCGACCGCACGACCGGTACGACCTCGCACGACCCGCACGACCACGGGCCGGCACCCCGGGAGACCTCTCCCGCGGGTGCCGGCCCGTCGTCGTTCCCGACACCGTTTCTCCCGCGGTCGTCGCTGCCGTTGTTGCTCCGAGCGGGTGAACATCGTGCGCGGATCCCCTGCTCCAGACCCGATCGTGGACGCCGTCGTCACCCGGATCGACATCCGACCGTGACCTTCACTCGATCGAGGCGTTGGAGTCACCGAGTCGTGATGCGTCACCGCGTCGCGACGCACGGTGTGCGACCCGTCCGGTCGCGCGCGTGTCCAGACGACCAGGGGAGAGACCAAGCGTGTCCACGTTCCGCAAGACCGTCCTGACCACCGCCATCATCGGCGCGGGCCTCGCGTCCACGGCCGGCTCGGCCTTCGCGAGCGACTGCGGCCACGACGGCGGTCACCACCACAAGTCGCACGGCGACCACAAGTCGGTGACGAAGGTCGACAACAGCTGCAGCAACGGCGTCGGCACCGGCGACAAGCAGGGCAACGGCGGTCTGCTCGGGATCGGCAACGTCGCGGACGCCCCGATCACCTCGAACATCTGCAACATCCTGAACGACAACGTGAAGGACAACCTGAACGGCAACACCCTGGCGCTCGACCTCCTCTGAGGCCCTCGCGGCTCGTCGTCGCGGACGACCCCCGATCGTCCGCTCGTACCGACGAGCCGGTGGTGACAGTGAGACAACGGGCCCGCGGGCCGGAGCCGAACGCTCCGGCCCGCGCTCGTCGCGGCCCGCACCCCGAGTTCTGCGAGCAGGAGAACAGCGTGTCCATGTTCCGCAAGACCGTGCTGACGTCCGCCATCATCGGCGCCGGCCTCGTGACGACCGCCGGCGCGGCCTTCGCCGGTGACGCTCCCTCCGGTGGCCACCACGACTCCGGCCACCACGGCCACTCGAAGCACCACGACGGCACCGACGTGGACTCGAGCTGCTCCAACGGCGTCGGCACCGGTCACAAGCAGGGCAACGGTCTCATCGGGATCGGCAACGTCCTCGACGCCCCGATCACGTCGAACGTCTGCAACATCCTGAACGACAACGTCAAGAACAACCTCAACGGCAACCACCTGTCGGTGTCGGTGGGTCAGAGCCTCGGCGGCCTGCTCGGTGGCACGAGCGCCCCGCAGGTCCAGCAGGCCCAGCCGGTGCAGCAGGCGGCCCCCGCGCAGACGTTCGCCGCGCCGTCCTCGGTGCCCCAGGGCACGACGACCACGCCGATCGGCTAGATCGCAGCGCGCGCACGACCCACGGCCGGTCCGGAGCTCACCGCTCCGGGCCGGCCGTTTCGTCGTTCCGGGGTGCGGCTGCCCGCCGCCGTCCGCGAGGTGCACACAGGGCAGGTCCGTGGCGGCCCGCGGATGCGTGGTGTGCCCCTCGCGAGAAGGCGGGCCCCACGAGGCGAGGTTCCCGGCGCGGAGCAGGTTCACCTGAAGATCCCGGAAGGGTGACGCACTGTCATCGCCACCACGTGCGTCCAGCGGAGACCTGGCTCGATCCCCGACGTATCGCTGCAGGTCAGCGGATCGTTTCGTCACGAACGGGGGAACGTCGTGACGGAGCCGTGACCTCGGTTCGTCCCCTCGCGTTGAGCCGACTGTGACTGACCGGCGAGCGACTCCCTTCGCCGCCGGACCGAGCAAGCTCCACGATTCGGGGGAATCGAAGATGCAGATGTTCCGCAAGGCCGCCGTCGCCACCGTCATCCTGGGCGCCGGGCTCGCCTCGACCGCGGGTGTCGCCATGGCGCACGAGCACGGCGACGCCGGCAAGGGCTGCTCCAACGGCATCGCCGCCAAGAGCAGCAACGGTGCGGACCGCACCCTGGGCGACACCGTCGGTGGCGACCAGGACCTGTCGGCCTCCAACACCTGCGACATCCTCAACGACAACGAGGTCCTGAGCGGCAACAACGCGGCCGCCGGCGACATCGTCAACGGCGACACCGACATCCGCAACGACTCGCGGACCTCGACGGAGACCTCCGAGACGATCCTGGACCTGCTCCCCCTCTGATCTCCGGGGATCACCGCACGACGCCGGACCGGGTCACCACGCCCAGGCCGGACGGCTCCTCCGGGAGCCATCCGGTTCGCTCCCCTCGCACTCGAGGGCGTGGTGACCGGGTCCGGCTTTTTTTCGTGCCGTCACACGATCGGCGGAACGCAGGAAATGCGCGTACCAGCCGGCCGGAACGCGGCGATACCCCGCACGAGTCCGGAGCACGACATCGTCTCCGGCACATCGCACCGGGGGGACCCACCATGAAGAACGTCATTGCGCGCGCCGCTCTCGCCACCGCCGTCATCGGTGTCGGACTCGGTTCCACCGCGGGTATCGCGACCGCCGCGCCGAATGCGTCGGCCGGCTCGAGCTCCTGCTCCAACAACGTCTCCGCGGTCTCGAAGACCTCCTCCGGCCGCAGCCTCGGCGACACCACCGGTGGGTCGCAGACCATCCGCACCTCGAACTCGTGCGGCAACGGGAACGGCAACGTGATCGGCAGCGGGAACAACATCGCGGGCGGCAACATCGTCAACGGGAACACCCGGACGACCACCCGCACCACCACCGTGAACCGCACGACCACGGTGAACCGCACCCTGACCTTCGACTCGTTCTTCGGCCCGAACTTCCCGTTCTGAGCCCGACCCGCGCCACCTCCGACGGCCGGTCCCCGAGCATCCCGGGGGCCGGCCGTCGTCGTGTCCACCTTCGGGCGACGTCGGGTCGATGGTCGTCACGACCGGCGCCCGGGACCCGTTGAACCGGTCGGACCCGGTCCGCCACCTGGCGCTCCCCGGGCCCGTCCAACCACGTCATCGGGGGTCCACACACCATGTCCGTCTTCCGCAAGACCGTCCTCGCCAGCGCGATCCTGGGTGCGGGCCTCGCGTCCACCGCCGGCGTCGCCAGCGCCCACGCGTCGCACCACGACGGCGGGTGCTCGAACGGCGTCTCCGCCGAGAGCAGCAACTCGTCCGGCCGCAGCCTCGGCGACACGGAGGGCGGCGCGCAGGACCTGTCGGCCTCGAACACCTGCGACATCCTCAACGGCAACAAGGTCGCGAGCGCCAACAACGTCGCCGGCGGCGACGTCGTCAACGGCGACACGAGCTCGGTGACCCGCACCGTCACCACCGACACCACGGAGACGAGCACCTCGACGGTCGGCTGACCGCTCCCCGCCGCGCCACGGGCCGGCACCCGCCTCCGGGGCGGGTGCCGGCCCGTCGTCGTTCCGCCACTCGAAAGAATGTGTGTGAAAAGGTGTTCCAAAATTGGCGATCGGGTAGCGGAACGATTCGCCGATCACGAACGGGGGATCGTCGTGATTGTCCCGTGACCACCGCCTGGGCCGTCCGTTGACCGCCATGTGACCGTGCTGCGCACTGCCGCGGACCGGCGCTCTTCGTCAGACCGACACATTTCGGGGGCAATCAGAATGTCGATCCTGCGCAACACCGTTCTCGCGACCGTGGTCGTCGGCGCCGGCCTCGGCGCCATGTCCGGCTCGGCGCTGGCCTGGGACCACCACGGCGACGCGGGCAAGAGCTGCTCCAACAGCGTCAAGGCCGCCAGCGAGAACGGCGCCGGCAGCACGCTCGGCGACACCACCGGTGGCAGCCAGGACATCGCGGCCGACAACCTCTGCGACATCGCGAACGGCAACGAGGTCCTGTCGGGCAACAACGTGGCCGGCGGCGACATCCGCAACGGCGACCTGACCGACATCACGCGCACCAGCGACACCACCACGACCGAGGAGAGCACCACCACCGTCCCGGCCGCCCCGGTCGACGGCGGCGCGGGCGGCGGCCTGCCGATCCTCGGCGACCTGCTCGGGCTCTGAGTCCCACGGCCGACGCGACGCGTCGGCCCGCGGGTCGGACGGCGCGGGAGCACCCCGGTCGTTCATCGGAGCGCGGTCCGGCACCGCCGGCCGCTCCGCTTCCCTCGCGACGCGATCCGACGATCGCGACGCGCACCGATGACCTCCCCGTCCGGGCCCCGATCCCGGACGGTTCGCGGCCCGGTCCCGGGCCCACCTCTCAAGGAGACACCATGTCGATCTTCCGCTCCGCCGCCATCGGCACCCTGATCGTCGGCGCCGGCCTCGGCACCCTCACCGGGGTGGCCACCGCCCACGAGTCGGGCCACGCCGCCCAGGGCTGCTCGAACGCCGTCGCCGCCTCCACGGAGAACGGCTCGGGCCGTAGCCTCGGCGACACCACGGGCGGCGACCAGGCCCTCGACGCCAGCAACGTCTGCGACATCCTCAACGGCAACCAGATCGGCTCGGCGAACAACGTGGCCGGCGGCGACGTCGTCAACGGCGACACCCGCACCGAGAACTCGGACGTCACCGAGACCTCCTCGATCGTCGAGACGATCACGGGCCTGCTCCCGATCTGACCCACGCCACACCGTGCAGCCGGTGCCCGCTCCTCAGACCGGAGGAGGGGGCACCGGCTGTTCGTCGTCACGGGGGCCGTGCACCGGGAGTCCGTCGACCCACGGGTCGGTCGGGCCCTCCCAGTCCCAGCCCCGCATCTGCGCCCGGCTGCGCCGGCTGCTCAGACCGCGGTAGAGCTCGTACAGGTCGACCCGCAACACGCTGCGGACGACGTCCTCGCGCGTGTCCTCCGGGCTGCGCCACTCGGTCCCGCCGGCCCGCACCACCAGCGCCTGCGGCCCCCGGATGCCCTTCACCACCTGCCGGACGAGCACTGAGGCGGTCGGCGCCCACCCGTCCCAGGGCGGCCGCGGCGCCCCGAGCGCCTCGACGAGGTCGCCCTCGTGCACGGTCAGGTCCCCGACGACGGCGGCGGGGACCCGGCGCTCGTCGAGCGCCTCCGCCGTCGCCGGCAGACTCTCCTCCCACTCGGCGAGGAGGGTCCCGACGTCGGCGTCGGCCCGGTCGCGGACGTGGCCGGCGGTCCAGTCCGGACCCGCGAAGCCGGCCGTCCGCCGGGCGGCGACGTCGGCGGACGTCCCGACCAGGTGCGCGAGGAGGTCGCGCACGGTCCAGTCCGGGCAGGCGGGCACCGGCCGGCGCCACCCGTCGTCGGGAAGGCCCTCGAGGAGCGCGACGACGCGGGCGTGACCGGAGCGGTAGGCGGCGGCGACCACGGCCCGCAGGATGCCAGGCCGCGGTGTGCCGGGACGCGTCGGCGACTAGGTTGCGGCGACATGCTGCTCGTCGTGGACCATCCGCTCGCGCGCGTGCGCCTCACCGCGCTGCGCGACGCCCGCACCGACCGTGCCGCGTTCCGCGCCGCCGTCCGCGACCTCACGACGATGCTCGTGTACGAGGCGCTGCGCGAGGCGCCGGTGACCGAGACGCGGGTGACCACGCCGGTCGCCGACACCGCCGGGACCGCGCTGGCCGCGCCGCCGGTGCTCGTGCCCGTGCTGCGCGCCGGTCTCGGCATGGCCGAGGCGGCCCACGCGCAGGTGCCCGGTGCGCTCATGGGCTTCGTCGGGGTGGCCCGCGACGAGGAGACCCTGCAGCCGACGCCGTACATGGAGTCCCTGCCCGGCGACCTCGCGGGTCGGCCGGTCTTCGTGCTCGACCCGATGCTCGCCACCGGCGGCTCGATGGCCCACACGATCGACCTGCTCGCCGCGCGCGGCGCCGACGACGTCACCGCGGTGTGCGTCGTGGCGGCACCGGAGGGTGTCGAGCGGCTCCGCGCGGCGCACCCCACGGTGCGGGTCGTGACCGCCACGGTCGACGAACGGCTCAACGAGTACGGCTACATCGTCCCCGGCCTGGGTGACGCCGGGGACCGGCAGTTCGGCGCCATGTAGCCCGCGCGGAGCCCGGTGGCGCGCACCGGGAGAATGAGGACATGAGCGAGTCCGTGCTGACCGCCGTCGCGTGGCCCTACGCGAACGGCCCCCGGCACATCGGCCACGTGTCCGGCTTCGGTGTGCCCTCCGACGTGTTCTCCCGCTACCAGCGGATGGTCGGGAACCGGGTGCTCATGGTGTCGGGCACCGACGAGCACGGGACGCCGATCCAGGTGCAGGCCGACGCCGAGGGCACCTCCCCGCGCGAGCTCGTCGACCGGTACTCCCGGGTGATCCAGGACGACCTGGTGGGCCTCGGGCTGTCCTACGACCTGTTCACCCGCACCTCCACCGACAACCACCACCGCGTGGTCCAGGGGATGTTCGAGGGGCTCTGGCGCAACGGCTACGTGTTCGGGGAGAAGACCCTCGGCGCGATCAGCCCGTCGACCGGCCGCACGCTGCCCGACCGCTACATCGAGGGCACCTGCCCGATCTGCGGCTACCCCAGTGCGCGCGGCGACCAGTGCGACAACTGCGGCAACCAGCTCGACCCGGCCGACCTCAAGGACCCGCGCAGCCGGATCAACGGCGAGGTCCCGGAGTTCCGCGAGACCGAGCACCTCATGCTCGACCTGCCGGCGTTCTCCCAGTCGCTCGCGTCGTGGCTGGACACCCGGACGAACTGGCGGCCGAACGTCCTCAACTTCAGCCGCAACCTGCTCGACGACCTGCGTCCCCGCGCCATCACCCGCGACCTCGACTGGGGCGTGAAGGTCCCGCTCGACGGCTGGCGGGACGCGCCGATGAAGCGGTTCTACGTCTGGTTCGACGCGGTCATCGGCTACCTGTCGGCCTCGGTCGAGTGGGCGGAGCGCTCCGGCGACCCGGACGCCTGGAAGCAGTGGTGGTGCGACCCGGAGGCCAGCGCCTACTACTTCATGGGCAAGGACAACATCGTCTTCCACTCGCTGATCTGGCCCGCGCTGCTGCTCGGCCAGAACGGCGCGGGGGACAAGGGCGGGACGCCCGGCGAGTTCGGCACCCTCAACCTGCCCACGGAGGTCGTCTCCAGCGAGTTCCTGACGATGTCCGGCTCCAAGTTCTCGACGAGCCGCGGCACCGTCATCTACGTCGGGGACTTCCTGCGCGAGTTCGGCCCGGACGCGCTGCGCTACTTCATCGCCGTCGCGGGCCCGGAGAACCAGGACACGGACTTCACCTGGGACGAGTTCGTCCGCCGCACCAACTTCGAGCTGGCCAACGAGTGGGGCAACCTCGTCAACCGCTCGGTGTCCATGGCCGCGAAGAACGTCGGCGCGGTCCCGGAGCCGACGCGTCCCGAGGCCGCCGACGCCGAGCTGCTCGCGCAGTCGCGGGCGGCGTTCACCACGGTCGGCGCGCACCTGCAGCGCTCGCGGTTCAAGGCGGCCGCGTCCGAGGCGATGCGCGTGGTCGGGGCGGCCAACGCCTACCTGAGCCACGAGGAGCCCTGGAAGCGCAAGGACGACCCGCCACGGCGGGACACGATCCTGCACACGGCCCTGCAGGTGGTCCAGGACGCCAACACGCTGCTGACGCCGTTCCTCCCGCACGCCGCGCAGAAGGTCCACGAGGCCCTCGGCGGCACCGGCGTGTGGGCGGCGCAGCCGGAGCGCGTCGAGGGCGGGACCACCGACCTCGGCACCACCCACTCCGTGCTCACCGGCGACTACGCCCACGAGCAGGCGCGCTGGGAGTCGACCCCGATCCCCGTCGGGCGGCCGTTGTCGCGGCCGACGCCGCTGTTCGCGAAGCTCGACACCGCGCTGGGGGAGACCGGCCCGTCCTGGGCGCCCATCCATGCCGAAGGGTGACCGCAACGTCCCACCCCCCGTCCCGGAGCCGATCCGGGGCGGGGTGATCGACGCCCACACCCACCTCGACGCGTGCGGGGCGAGCGAGCCGGACGTGCTCGCCCAGGTGCTCGACCGGGCCACCACGGCCGGCGTGACGGCGATGGTGACGACGGCCGACGACCTCGCCTCGGCGCGGTGGGCGGCGTGGGCGGCGGGCACCGACGCGCGCGTGTTCGCCGCGGTCGGGCTGCACCCGACCCGCTCGAACGACCTCGACGACGCCGCGCGCGCCGAGCTGGAGCGCCTCACGACGCTGCCCCGCGTCGTCGCCGTCGGGGAGTCCGGGCTCGACGACTACTGGACCACGCGGCGCGCGGACTGCGCGCCGCTGGAGGTCCAGCGCGAGGCGTTCGCGTGGCACGTCGACCTCGCCAAGCGGACCGGCCTGCCGCTCGTGATCCACGACCGCGAGGCCCACGACGGGATCGTCGACGTCCTGCGGGCCGAGGGCGCCCCGGCGACGGTGGTCTTCCACTGCTTCTCCGGCGGGCCCGAGCTGGCGCGGATCTGTGCCGAGCACGGGTGGCTCATGTCGTTCTCGGGCACCGCGACCTTCCGCAACGCGAACGCCGTCGATCTCCGCGAGGCGGCCGCCCACGCCCCGGCCGACCTCGTGCTGACCGAGACCGACGCGCCGTTCCTGACCCCGCACCCGTACCGCGGTAGGCCGAACGAGCCGTACGTCGTCCCCCACACGGTCCGAGACCTCGCGGAGCTCCGTGACGAGCCGGTCGAGGAGCTGGCGGCAGCGGCCACCCGGAACGCCCAGCGGGCCTTCCGGCTGGCCGAACAGCCTCAACCGTGACCCTCCGTGGAACGAAGGTGCACGCGGTGACCGCGCTCGTCGTCGTGGGCCTGCCGTTCGGCGCACCACGTTCGTGTCGGCTTGATGGTTCTGACACCCGGGTCGTTACCGTGCTGTGACTCGCCGGGATGGAACCAACCCCCGGCATCCGGGATGACCCGGAACCTTCCCCAGGGTTCCGGTCGGCTCCGACCCGGATGCGGTTCCTGCCCGGAAGCACGGATGAAGCGGATTCCTCTGTGGCCGTACTGCGCTCCCCCCTCGCGCTGATCGCTGCTCACCCGGCGGCGGTCGCCCGATGAGCACCGACGCCAGGCGCACCGCGCTCGCCGACGACACCAGCACCGCCGACACCGGCTGGTTCGACTCCCTCGAGGAGAGCTGGGACGACGGCTGGGACGGTCTGAACGCCGGGACCGCCGAGTGGCAGGCCGGCCGCACGTCGCACGCCCCCCGCACGGGTCCGCTCCCCACCTGGGCCGATGACATCACCGGCCCGCTGCCGATCGCGGGGCCGGGCTGGGCAGGCCCCGGCCCCGCGAACGGCACCGGTGCGCTCGCCGTGCCGGACCTGGACGAGTGGAACGACCTCGAGACGCGGACCGGGCTCACCGGCACCGGCTCCACCGTCACCGCCGAGCCGACCCCGGCCGCCGCGCCGGCCGGTCTCGACCCCGAGACCTACCGCGAGCGCGACCTCACCGACACCGGCCGCTACTCGCTGGCCGTCAAGGGCGGCGTCGCCGCGGCCCTGATCGCCGTCGCCGCCGGCGGCAGCACCGCGGTCGCGCTGGACAAGGAGGTCACGGTCACGGTCGACGGCGTCGACCAGGTCGTGCACACCTTCTCCGGCACCGTCGCGGGCGCCCTGGCCTCCGGCGACATCGAGGTCGGCCCGGCCGACCAGATGTCCCCCTCGCCGACCGCGTCGATCCGCGACGGCGACCGCCTCGTCGTCAACCACTCGCGCCAGGTCAACCTGGTCGTCGACGGCAAGCCGCAGACCATCACGACGACCGCCACGACGGTCGCCGAGGCGCTCGGGCAGCTCGGCATGCCGACCCAGGCGCTGGCCGCGTCCGCGCCGCTGGGCTCGCTGATCCCGTCGAGCGGCATGAACCTCGCGGTCCAGCTGCCGAAGAACGTCACCTTCACCGACGGCGGCAACGCCCCGCAGCAGCTCTCGACGACCGCCAGCTCGGTCCAGGAGTTCCTGGCCCAGCGCGGTCTGCAGATGGGCCCGCTGGACACGGTCAACGCGGGCGACCTCGTGAACGGCGCCGCGATCACGGTCGTGCGCAACGCCACGACCCAGGTGACCGAGACCCAGCCCATCGCGCCCCCGATGCAGACGATCGAGGACGCGACGATGGACGCGGGCACCACCAAGGTCGACCAGCCCGGCCAGGCCGGCGAGCAGGTGCAGACGTTCACGGTCAACACCACGAACGGCAAGGAGACCGGCCGGACCGCCGCGGGCGCCCCGACCGTCACCAAGGCGCCGGTCGGCGGCGTGATGCGCAAGGGCACCAAGAAGGCGGGCCCGGCCATCGGCTCCACCGCCAAGTGGGACCGCATGGCCAAGTGCGAGGCCGGCGGCGACTGGAACATCAACACCGGCAACGGCTACTACGGCGGCCTGCAGTTCGACCGCCAGACCTGGAACGCCTACGGCGGCGGCCAGTACGCCCCGCGGGCCGACCTGGCCTCGCGCGAGGAGCAGATCGCGGTCGCCGAGAAGGTGCGGGACGCCCGCGGCGGCTACGGCGCCTGGCCGGTCTGCGGCAAGAAGTAGCACCCTCCGGGTGCAAGCAATGCGTCACTGCCGGCACTGAACGCCAGGGACGCCACATCGTCGGACGGCCCCGGGACCACGTGGTCCCGGGGCCGTCCGCGTTCACCGGCAGCGGCGCCTGGGATCATGGCGGCGTGACCCCGGCACCCGTCCGTCTGCTCGGGGCCGGTGAGATCCGGGGCCTGGCCGCGGAGCTCGGCGTGCGGCCCACCAAGAAGCTCGGCCAGAACTTCGTGCACGACGCCAACACCGTCCGGCGGATCGTGCGGCTGGCGGAGCTCACCCCCGACGACGTGGTCCTCGAGGTCGGCCCGGGGCTCGGCTCCCTGACGCTCGCGCTGCTCGACGAGGCGGCCGCCGTGGTCGCGGTGGAGATCGACCCGGCGCTCGCCGACCGGCTGCCCGCGACGGCGGCCGAGCACGCCCCGGAGCGCCCCCTGCACGTCGTGCAGGCGGACGCGCTGCGCATCACCGCCGCCGACCTGCCCGTGGCGCCCACGGCCCTCGTCGCGAACCTGCCCTACAACGTGGCCGTGCCGGTGGTGCTGCACCTGCTGGCCGAGCTGCCGTCGCTGCGGCGCGGCCTCGTCATGGTGCAGTCGGAGGTCGCCGACCGCCTCGCCGCGCGACCCGGCGAGGCCGCCTACGGCGCGCCGAGCGCGAAGCTGGCCTGGTACGCCGACGCCCGGCGCGCCGGGCCCGTGCCGCGTGGGGTGTTCTGGCCCGTGCCCGGCGTCGACTCGGCGCTCGTGGCCTTCGACCGGCGCCCGGAGCCGGAGGGGGACCGGCGGGCCGTGTTCGCCGTCGTCGACGCCGCGTTCGCGCAGCGCCGCAAGGGCCTGCGGGCCGCCCTCGCCGGATGGGCCGGCTCCCCGGCCGAGGCCGAGCGGCGGCTCCGCGCAGCCGGGATCGACCCGACCACGCGGGGCGAGCAGCTCGACGTCACGCGCTTCGCGGCGCTGGCGGCCACTCCTTCCTGACGACGGGTCGCGCGGCAGCCGCCGTCGCGGCAGTTACGTTACATGACTTGCACGTAACGGAACCGGCTCCTACCGTGAGGCGACCGCCGAGCACCGAGGAGCCCCCGTGAGCGCCACCGCCGAGGACCTGATCGCCCGCAGCATCCCCTTCCTCGAGACGATCAGGAACGAGACCGCGGGAGAGGAGCTCGAGGCGTACCTCAACACCCACCACGGGCCCGGCGACCCCGTGTGGGACGACCTCGCGGCGATCATCACCGAGGGCGTGCAGCAGGGCTGGGCCGCGAACGTCGAGGTGGACGGGCCGCACTACCGGCGCAGCCGCATCTCGGAGCCGAGCGAGCGGCTGAGCTGGTTCAGCGTCACCGCCGTCTACATGGACAGCGTCGAGGCGTTCCGGGGCCAGTACCACCAGCACCCCTACGGTGAGATCAACATGGTGGTCCCGCTCGACGAGGGGGCGCAGCTGGGCGGCCCCCGTGGCTGGCAGGGCGCCGGGTGGACCGCGCCGGAGCCCGCGAGTCACCACTACCCCGAGGTCCGCGGCGGCGCCGTGATCGCCCTCTTCTTCCTGCCGGCCGGGCGCATCTCCTACGACATCGACGCGCCGGACGCCTCGTGACCGTGGCGCAGCGCACCGCCGCCTCGGTGTCCGACGCGCTGCGGACCCGGCGCAGCGTCCGCGCCTTCCGGCCGACGCCGGTGCCGCGCGAGGTCATCGAGGAGTTGCTGGCCCTGGCGTCCCGCGCGGCGAGCAACTCCAACGTCCAGCCGTGGCGGGTGCACGTGGTGACCGGCGACGCGAAGCGGCGACTGACCGAGGACCTGTGGGCGGCGCTCGACGCCGGCCGACGCGACCGGCAGCCCGGCTACCCCTACCAGCCGGCGCCCGACGCGTGGGTCGAGCCGTTCCGGAGCCGCCGCGCGGAGTTCGGTGACCGGCTCTACCGGCGCACCCTCGGCGTCGAGCACGACGACGCCGACGGCCGGGACCGCCACCACCGGCGCAACTACGCGTTCTTCGGCGCGCCGGTCGGGATGATCCTGACGGTGAGCGCCCACCCGCTCGTCGGGGCGCTCGTCGATGCCGGGCAGTTCCTGCAGGGCCTCATGCTCGCTGCGCGCGAGGCGGGGCTGGACACCTGCGCGCAGGCCTCGTTCCTCGACTTCCACCGCGTGCTGCGCCGGCACCTCCCCATCGCCGACGACGAGATCGTGGTCTGCGGCCTCGCCCTGGGCCACGCCGACCACGACCACCCGCTCGACGACGTGGTCACGCCCCGCGAGCCGGTCTCCGCGTTCGCCACGTTCCACGGCTCGTAGGGTGCGGGCCGTGGACGGAGCGGCAGCCGGCGAACCGAGCCCCGGCGGCCGCCCCCGCGACCCGGCGCTCGATGAGGCGATCATCCGTGCGACCCGTCGACGGCTCGTACTCGACGGCTACTCGAAGATGACCCTCGGGGACATCGCCTCCGACGCCGGTGTGTCCCGGCCGACCCTCTACCGGCGCTGGTCGGGCAAGTTCGCGTTGGTCGTCGACGCTCTGGACTGGGGCTTCCGGGCCCAGCTCGACAGCTACCCGCCGCTCGACCTCGAGGCCCTCCCGCCCCGCGAGGCGTTCGCCGAGGCCGTGCGCCGGGTCGATCCCTGCTACGCCAACCCCGAGGCGATCGTCCTGCAGGGCGGGTTCATGGGCGAGCAGCCGCGCGCGCCCGAGCTGCTGGAGCTGCTGCGGGAGCGGGCGGTCGAACCCCGGCTGCGGCTCCTCCTCGACGTGCTCACCGGGCTGCAGGAGCGCGGGCACGTCCGCGCGGACCTCGACACCGACGCGCTCACCACGATGTGCTTCGGCAGCTTCTTCGGGGCGTTCCTGCGCGGCGATCCCGGGGGCCGTCCCTTCGCCGAGCGCGTCGTCGACACCGTCTGGGCCCTGATCGCGGTCGATCCCGGGTCCTGACGACGGCCGCGCGGCCCACCCGACCGGCCGGCCGAGGGTCGTCGAGCCCCCTCGACACCCGGGCGCAGGTGCGCGGTGATCACGACGACGGGTCGTGGAGGTCCGAGATCCGGACGCGCGGAGCGATGT
>NZ_JAJNDA010000011.1 GCF_021026295.1 Actinomycetospora soli | reverse complement strand
TTGGAGTGGACTGCGGGAAGTCGAACGCGAAACCGCCGAGTGGGTGCGCTGGTACAACTACGAACGCCTTCATTCGTCGGTCGGATACCTGCCGCCGGTTGAATGGGAAGCCCATTACACTGCCGCGGTAACCCGGCAGGCCGCCGCGGCCTGACGCCCAGCCTCACCCAGGCCCGGGGCGGTTCAGCCGGCCGGCCGCCTTGTCGCGGCCTCCCGTGGCTCGGCCGGCCGGCTGGACCTTGTCGCGGCCTCCCACCACCGGCCGCCCACCCTGTCGCGGGCACTCACCACGACAAGGTCGCCGGCGTGCGCCGACTCCCCGCGACAAGGTCACCGACCGAGCCGGGCCGAGCCAGCCGAGCCAGCCGAGCCCACCCGCCGCCAGGACCCCCGCCACCTTGTCGCGGCCTCCCACCACCGGCCGCCCACCCTGTCGCGGGGACTCACCACGACAAGGTCACCGACGAGCGTCGGCTCCCCGCGACAAGGTCACCGACCGAGCCAGGCCGAGCCAGGCCGAGCCAGGCCGAGCCAGCCGAGCCAGCCGAGCCAGCCGAGCCAGCCGAGCCAGCCGAGCCAGCCGAGCCAGCCGAGCCAGCCGAGCCAGCCGAGTCGGCCCGCCGCCAGGACCCCCGCCACCTTGTCGCGGCCTCCCGCCACCGGCCACCCACCATGTCGCAGGGACTCACCACGACAAGGCGGCCGGGCGGCGCCGGCTCCCCGCGACAAGGTCTCCGACCGACAGGCCCCGCCAACCGAGCCGACCCGCCGCCAGGACCCCGCTACCTTGTCGCGGGCTCCCGCCACCGGCCACCCACCTTGTCGCGGAGACTCACCACGACAAGGTCACCCGCGAGCGCCGGCTCCCCGCGACAAGACCAGGCCGACCCGACCCGACGTCAGGACGTCGCGGCGATCGTGGCCGAACCGAGGACCCGGTCACCGTGGTAGACCACCACCGCCTGCCCCGGTGCCACCCCGCGCAGCGGGGCGCCCAGGGTGACGGCGAGCCCGTCGTCGTGGACCTCGACCGAGGCCGGCGCGAGGCCCCCGTGTGCGCGCACCTGCACCGTGACGTCGCCGACCACGCCGCGCGGCCCGTGCCAGACCGGCGTCTCGGTGGTGAGCGCCGTGACCTCCAGCGCCTCCGCCGGGCCCACCCGCACCTGCCGGGACACCGGCTCGATGCCGAGCACGTAGCGGGGACGGCCGTCCGGAGCGGGGCGGGACAGGCCCAGCCCGTGCCGCTGGCCGACGGTGAAGTTCTGCACGCCCCCGTGCTCGCCGAGGACGGCGCCGGACACCGCGTCGACCAGCTCACCCGGTGCGTCCGGCACGCGGTCGGACAGGAAGCCGCGGGTGTCGCCGGACGGGATGAAGCAGATGTCGTGGCTGTCGGGCTTCTCCGCGACGACCAGGCCCCGCCGGGCCGCCTCGGCGCGGACCTCGGACTTCAGCGAGTCGCCGAGGGGGAACATCGCGTGGGCGAGCTGGTCGGCGGTGAGGACGCCGAGCACGTAGGACTGGTCCTTGTCGGGGTCCGCCGCCCGCCGCAGCACCCCGTCGTCGAGCCGCGCGTAGTGGCCCGTCGCCACCGCGTCGAAGCCGAGGGCCCGGGCGCGGTCGAGCACCGCCGAGAACTTGATCTTCTCGTTGCACCGCAGGCAGGGGTTCGGGGTGCGTCCTGCGGCGTATTCGGCGACGAAGGGTTCGATGACGTCCTCGCGGAACCGGTCGGCCATGTCCCAGACGTAGAACGGGATGTCGAGGACGTCGGCGCAGCGGCGGGCGTCGCGGGAGTCCTCGACCGAGCAGCACCCGCGGGCGCCCTCGCGCATCGTCGCGGGGCGCGCGGACAGCGCGAGGTGCACCCCGACGACCTCGTGGCCCGCCTCCCGGGCCCGTGCGGCCGCGACCGCGGAGTCCACCCCACCACTCATGGCGGCGAGGACGCGCATCGTCAGGACCCCACCCGCTCGCCCGCGCGGGCCAGGGCCCCGCGGGCCCGCTCGACGACCGGGCCGATGGCCGCGACGGCGGCGTCGACGTCGGCCGCGGTCGAGGAGTGGCCCAGGGAGAAGCGCAGCGAACCGCGCGCGGCGGCCTCGTCGACCCCCATCGCGAGCAGCACGTGGGACGGTCGGGCCACGCCCGCCGTGCAGGCGGAGCCGGTCGAGCACTCGATCTCGTGGGCGTCGAGCAGCATGAGCAGGCTGTCGCCCTCGCAGCCGGGGAACGAGAGGTGCGCGTTGCCCGCGAGCCGGGCGGGCCCGCCGTTGACGGCGGGGGCGTCGAGCGGCACCCCGTTCAGCGTCGCGTCCGGGACGGCCTCGATCAGCCGTGCCACGAGGTCGTCACGCAGCGCGGCGAGTTCGACGACCCGGCGTGGCACGGCCTCGACGGCCGCGTGCACGGCGGCCGCGAGGGCCACGGTGCCGGCGACGTCGAGCGTGCCGGAGCGGACGTCGCGCTCCTGGCCGCCGCCGTGCAGCAGCGGCACGCAGGTGGCGTCGCGGCGCAGGAGCAGGGCCCCGACGCCGACCGGGCCGCCGAGCTTGTGCCCGGTCAGCGACAGCGCGTCGGCGCCCGAGGCGGCGAAGTCGACGGGGAGCGAGCCGACGGCCTGCACGGCGTCGGTGTGCAGCGGCACCCCGAACTCGTGGGCGACCTCGGCGAGCCCGCGCACGTCGTTGACGGTGCCGACCTCGTTGTTCGCCCACATCACGCTGACCAGGGCGGTGGCGTCGCCGTGGGCCGCCAGCTCCGCGCGCAGCGCCTCGGGGGTCACCCGCCCGACGGCGTCCACCGGCAGGACGACGAGCGTCGCGCCCTCGTGGGAGGCGAGCCACTCGGCGGCGTCGAGCACGGCGTGGTGCTCCACGGCCGAGACCACCACGCGGGTCCGGCGCGGGTCCTGCGCCCGCCGGGCCCAGTACAGGCCCTTGACGGCGAGGTTGTCACCCTCGGTGCCGCCGGTGGAGAGCACCACCTCGGTGGGCAGGGCACCGACGGCGGCGGCGATCGTCTCGCGGGCCTCCTCGACGTCGCGGCGGGCCCGGCGGCCCGCCGTGTGCAGCGAGGAGGGGTTGCCGACGCGGCCGAGCGCCTCGGTGTAGGCGGCGACGGCCACGGGCAGCATCGGCGTGGTGGCCGCGTGGTCGAGGTACGTCATCGTCCGTCGAGCGTAATCCCCCTCGTGGCATGCGCACCCGCGGATGTCCGACGGGCCACCCCGACGTCGGGACGACCCCGGACATGCGTGAGGGGAACCCTCGGGCCGCCGGAGCGGCCGAGGGTTCCCCTCACGCGGGTCGAGCGGCGGGTCAGGCCCGCTTGCCGACCTCCTCGGTCAGCTGCGGCGCGACCGAGAACAGGTCGCCCACGATGCCGAAGTCGGCGATCTCGAAGATCGGGGCCTCGGGGTCCTTGTTGACCGCGACGATCGTCTTCGAGGTCTGCATGCCGGCGCGGTGCTGGATCGCGCCGGAGATGCCGAGCGCGATGTAGAGCTGCGGCGACACGGTCTTGCCGGTCTGCCCGACCTGGAACTGGTTCGGGTAGTAGCCGGAGTCGACCGCCGCGCGGGACGCACCGACGGCCGCGTGCAGCGAGTCGGCCAGACCCTCGACGACGTTGAAGTTGTCGGCCGAGCCGACGCCACGGCCACCGGCGACGACGACCGACGCCTCGGTGAGCTCGGGGCGGTCGCCACCGACGATCGGCGCCCGGTTGGACACCTTCGCCGACTTGGCGGCGTCGATCGCGGGGACCTCGACGGTCTCCTGCGTGCCGGCGGCCGCGTTCTCCTCGACCTCGAGCGAGCCCGAGCGCCAGGAGACGACCGCGGTGTCGGTGGTGACGTGCGACTGCACGGTGAAGGCGCCACCGAAGATCGAGTGGGTGCCCGCGCGCTCGCCGTCGATGTCCACCAGGTCGTTCAGCCAGCCGGAGTTGGTGCGCACGGCCAGGCGGCCCGCGACCTCGCGGCCGTCGGCGCCCGCCGGGATCAGCACGGCCGGCGGGGAGACCCGCTCGACCAGGGCGGCGAGCACGTCGACCTGCGGGGTCGACAGGTAGTTCACCGTGTCGTCCGACTCCGCGACGTAGATCTTCTCGGCGCCGTGGGCGGCGAGGCCCTCGGCGAGCTTCGTCGCCGTGCCCGGCGTCCCGACGACGACCGCGGACGGCTCGCCGATGCGACGCGCGGCGGTCAGCATCTCGTAGGTGTTCTTCTTGATCTCACCGTCGACGTGGTCGACGAGGACCAGTACCTCAGCCATGTCTGTTCTCCTCGTGTGACTCGTGGACGGTGGCTCAGATGAGCTTCTGGCCGACGAGGTACTCGGCGATCTTGGCGCCGCCGTCGCCCTCGTCCTCGACCTTCTGGCCACCCGACTTCGGCGGGCGGGGCGCGAAGGAGTCGACCTGCACGAGCGAGCCGGCGAGCCCGACCTCCGAGGCGTCGAGGCCGAGGTCGGAGATGCCGATCGTGTTCACCGGCTTCTTCTTGGCCGCCATGATCCCCTTGAACGAGGGGTAGCGCGGCTCGTTGATCTTCTCGCCGACGCTCACGATGGCCGGCAGCGCGGCCTCGAGGTCGCAGGTGCCCTCGTCGGTCTCGCGCTTGGCCTTCGCGGTGCCGTTCTCGACGGTGAGCGCGTTGGCGTGGGTCAGCGACGGCCAGCCGAGCAGCTCGCCGAGCATGCCGGCCATCGCGCCGCTGCGGCCGTCGGTGGCCTCGTTGCCGGCCAGCACCAGGTCGACGTCGCCGACGGTGCCGATGGCCTTCGCGAGGACCTTGGCGGTCGCGACCGCGTCGGAGCCGTGGATGGCGTCGTCGTTCACGTGGACGGCCTTGTCCGCGCCCATGGAGAGGGCCTTGCGGATGGCGTCGGTGGCGCGGTCGGGACCGGCGGTGAGGATGGTGACCTCGGCGTCGCCGGCCTCCTTGATCTTGAGCGCCTCCTCGACGGCGCGCTCGTTGATCTCGTCCAGCACCGCGTCGGACGACGCGCGGTCGAGGGTCTTGTCGCCGTCGGAGAGCGTGCGCTCCGACCAGGTGTCCGGTACCTGCTTGATCAGAACCACGATGTTCATGGTTGTTCCGTGACCTCCTGTGCTCACGTGCTGGCGGTCGCCCCGGGGCCTCATGGCTACCGGCGGGTAACTACGCCACTGACCCGACTGTCCCACGTCCTCGCCGCGAGAGCGACGTGGCGTACCCCTCTCAAGTTACCCGTGAGTAGGTAGTAGGGAGCTACTGACGGGTAACTTGGAACTCCTATGCTGAGGGGGACACAACGGATTCCCGGTAGGAGATCACCCGTGCCCGGTCTGTTCAGCAAGGTCTCGGAGTTCCTCAAGAGCCCCCAGGGACGCAAGTACACCGACCAGGCGAAGCGCTACGCCTCGGACCCGAAGAACCGGCAGAAGGCGCAGGACCTGTTCAAGCGCTTCGGCGGCGGGGGCAAGAAGCACTGACCGGGTGACCTCCCCCCGGGTGCGGGCCACGCGTCACCGCGCGCACCCGGGGCGGGAGGGGCCCACCGACGCGCCGGACCGGCCTACTCCGGGCGCCGGTGCCGTCCGCCCGGCTCGCGCACCGGATGCGGGGCGCGGGCCGGCTGACGCGTGGGCACCGGCGGGAGCGCGAGCGCCTGCCGCGGAGCGGCGATCGCCTTCGGCCCCGCCGACGCGGGCATGCCTGCGCGCAGGAGCCGCACCAGCGCCGCGTACCACTGCACCAGCACGGCCCACGGCGTCGGCGCCGCCGGACGGGACGCCCGCCGACGGCGGCTGACGGCCTCCCGGCAGGGACGGCACACGTGCGCACCCGTGGCGCCCAGCGGCGCCGGGTCCACGACCACGCCGCACAGCCCCATCGGAGGCTGTCCCGTGCGGTTCGCCTGCTCGAGCTCGGTGGCCATCACCGCGTGCTCGGTGCGGTCGGAGCACGAGGTCATCGACAACGGACGGTCACCGGGCGCCTCGGGCGGCCAGGCACCCCAGCCGCCCGACGACCGCTCGTCGACCGCTGGACGCGCATCACGGACCACTCGGCGCGCCTCGGTCGTCATGCATCCATTCTGCGGCCACCCGGGGCGACCCGTCGTCCGAGCCGTGCCGCCCGTGCGGGTGAATCTCGAACGACCGCGGGCCGTGACCGACCACCCCGACGGCGGTGCCGCGAGCCGACGCTGCGCCGACCGCGCGGTGTGCCGACCGTCATCGCGCACACACCCGCCGTGACGTCCACAACGATGGACCGGCGTCCTACCGGCAGGTTAGCCTCACCTAACTCGTCGCCTGGTACCTCGTTGGAAGGACGCCGATGCCTGCTGTCCCGCAGCACCCCGCCGGCCGGGAGACCGTGTTCGACGTCGTCGGGGTCGGGTTCGGCCCCTCCAACCTCGCGCTCGCGATCGCCCTCGCCGAATACGGCGAGACGCACCCCGGCCCACCGCTCACCGGCCACTTCCTCGAGCGCCAGGAGCGCTTCGGCTGGCACCGCGGGATGCTGCTCGAGGACGCGACGATGCAGGTCAGCTACCTCAAGGACCTCGCCACCCTGCGCAACCCGCGCAGCGGCTTCTCCTTCGTGTCCTACCTGTACGACCGCGACCGCCTCGTCGACTTCATCAACTACGGCAGCTCGTACCCCACCCGCGAGGAGTTCCACGACTACCTGGAGTGGGCCGCGGACCGGATCCCGGCGGACGTCGTCGACTACGGCACCGAGGTCACGGGCCTCCGGCTGGTGCCCGGACCGGGCGGGCCGGCCGATCTCGTGGAGGTCGACGTCGAGGGTCCCGACGGTGAGCGCACCCTCACCGCCCGGAACGTCGTGCTCGGGACCGGGCTCGTCCCGCACGTCCCGGAGGGCACGCCCCTGGGCGACCGCGTGTGGCATTCGAAGGACCTCCTGCACCGCCTGCCCGAGATCCACGACCCGCGCCGGCTCGCGGTGGTGGGCGCGGGGCAGAGCGCCGCGGAGGTGGTCGACCACCTGCACCGACGCTTCCCCGCCGCCGAGGTCTCCGCGATCTTCGCCCGCTACGGCTTCAGCCCGGCCGACGACAGCTCGTTCGCCAACCGCATCTTCGACCCCGACGCCGTCGACGACTTCTACGCGGCGCCCCCCGAGGTCAAGGACCGGATCCTCGGCTACCACGGCAACACGAACTACTCGGTGGTCGACGGCGAGCTGATCACCGCGCTCTACCGGCAGCACTACAAGGAGCGCGTCGCCGGTCGCGAGCGGCTGCGGTTCCACAACGCCTCCGAGGTGGCCGACGTCCGGCCGCACGCCGACCACACCGACGTCGTCGTGGAGTCGCTGATCGACGGGCGGCGGGAGACCGTCGAGGCCGACCTCGTCGTCTACTGCACCGGCTACCGCTGTGCCGACCCGCTCGCGATGCTGGGCGACGCCGCCGCCGACTGGCCGCGCGACGACCAGGGCCGGGCCCACTTCCACCGCGACTACAGCGTGGTCACCCCGCCCCACGTCACGGCGGGCTTCTTCGCGCCCGGGGCCACCGAGCACACGCACGGGCTGACCTCGACGCTGCTCTCCAACGTCGCGGTGCGCGCGGGCGAGATGGTGGCCGCCATGGTCGCCGCGCGGGACGCCGACCGGGGCGCGCCGCTCGCCCGGCCGACCGTCGCTGCCGCCGCCGGCCGATGACCGTCACCGGCCGTCCCACGACCACCGGGCTGCGGACCTGGCCCGACCGCTTCGCCGAACAGGTCGACCGGCGCGGGGACGCGATCGCGGTCGTCCACGCCGACGAACGGCTCACCTACCGCGAGCTCGCCGACCGCGCGGCCCGGCTCGCGCAGGTCCTGCTCGACCGCGGCGCCGGGCCCGAACGGCTGGTCGCGATCGCGCTGCCCCGCGGGGCCGACCTCGTCGTGGCCCAGGTCGCGGTGCTGTGCGCGGGCGCGGCCTACGTCCCGCTCGACGTCGACCAGCCGCCCGCCCGGGTCGCGGCCGTGCTCGCGGACGCGCGGCCCGCCGTCGTCGTGACCACCCGCCGTCAGGACCCCGGGGTGCCGGACCCGCTGTATCTCGACGACCTCGACCTCGACCGGGGCCCCCGGGCGCCGCTCGACCCGGGGGTCACGGCGGAGCACGCCGCGTACGTCATCCACACGTCCGGCTCGACCGGGCGACCCAAGGGCGTCGTCGTGACCCATGCGGGCGTCGACGGTCTGGTCGCCACGCAGACCGAGCGGTTCGGCATCGGCCCCGAGGACCGCGTCCTCGCCTTCGCCTCGCCGAGCTTCGACGTCGCGTTCTGGGACCTGTGCCTCGCCCTGCTCTCCGGCGGACGCCTCGTCGTCGTGCCGTCCGAGCTGCGGACGCCGACGCGCGAGCTCGCGGACTACGCGTGGACCCACGGCATCACGTTCATGATCCTGCCGCCGGTGCTGCTCGCGGCGATGCCGCCGGACGTCGACCTCCCGCCCGCGACGCTGCTCGCGGGCACCGAGCGGGTGTCCCCGGAGCTCGTCGCGCGCTGGGGCCGCGGGCGGCGGATGTTCAACGCCTACGGGCCGACCGAGGCGACCGTGAACTCCACGCTCGGCGCGGTCGACCCGGACACGACGCGCTCGAGCGTCCCCATCGGCATCGCCGACCCGCTGACCACGGCGTACGTCCTCGGCCCCGACCTGGCACCCGTTCCCGACGGCGGGTCGGGCGAGCTCTACCTCGGGGGTCCCGGCCTCGCCCGCGGGTACCTGGGGCGGCCCGACCTGACGGCCGAGCGCTTCGTCGCGAGCCCCTTCGGCCCGCCCGGCGCGCGGCTCTACCGCACCGGCGACCTCGTGCGGACCGACGGCGGCGTCCTCGACTTCCTGGGCCGCACCGACGACCAGGTGCAGATCCGCGGGTTCCGGGTGGAGCCCGGCGAGGTCGAGTCGGTGCTGCGGGCCCGGCCGGAGGTCGCGCAGGCGGCCGTCGTCGTGCGCGACGAGCGCCTGGTGGCCTACGTCGTGCCGTCGCTGGAGGGCACGGCCGACGTGGGCGAGTGGGAGGAGCTGCACGAGCTGCTCTACTCCGCGGCCGACGCCGACGCGACCTTCGAGGACGGGTTCGCCGGCTGGAACTCGACCTACGACGGCTCGCCCCTCCCCCGCGAGCACATGCGCGCCTGGCGCGACGCCACCGTCGACGCGATCCGCGCGGCGGCCCCCGCGGCGCGGCGGGTGCTGGAGGTCGGGGTCGGCTCGGGGCTGCTGCTCACCGAGATCGCCCCGCACGTCGACTCCTTCGTCGGGATCGACCTCTCCGCCGCCGGCATCGAGGGGTTGCGACGGCGGGTCGCGCCGGAGCCGTGGGCCGCGCGGGTGACTCTGGAGGCACGGCCGGCGCACGAGGTGGGCGGGCTGACCGGGCCGTTCGACCTCGTCGTCGTGAACTCGGTGGCGCAGTACTTCCCGGACGAGGGCTACCTGCGGGACGTCGTCGCGCAGACGGCGGGGCTGCTGGCCGAGGACGGCGTGCTGTTCCTCGGCGACCTGCGGCACGCGGGGCTGCTCCGCGCGCTGCGCACCGGGGTGGCGCGCGCCCAGGGCCTGACCGGGGAGGACGCCCGGCGCGCGGTCGAGGCCGGGGTCGCGTGGGAACCGGAACTGCTCGTCGACCCCGACCTGGTGTGCGCCGTGGGGGCGTCGCTCGGGCTCGCGGTGGACGTGACGGTGGAGCGCGGGCGGGTGCACGACGAGCTGTCCCGGTACCGCTTCCACGCCACCCTGCGGATGGGCCCGTCGTCGGGAACGGACGTCCCGACGGTGCCGTGGTCGGGTCGGGTGCCCGACGGGCGCCCGGTGCGGGTGGCCGGCATCCCGAACGCGCGGCTGGCCCCGGACGTCGACGTCCTCGGCGGGGTGGACCCGGAGGACCTCGTCGCGTGGGGGGCGTCAGGGGTGGCGCCGGACCCGTCGGACCCGACGTGCCTGGTGGCCCTGTTCGGCGCGGACGGCCCGGTGTACGTGCCGGGCGGCACGGGGACCGCGACCCGGCCCGCGCCGTTCCGCGACGTCGCGCAGGTGACGACGCGGCTGCGGGAGGCGCTGCGGGCCGAACTCCCGGCGCACCTCGTGCCGTCGGGGCTCGTGGCGGTGCCGGCGCTGCCGATGCGGTCGTCGGGGAAGCTCGACGTGGACGCGCTGCCGCTGCCCGATCCGGCCGCCGAGGTCGGCGGCGTGGCCCCGCGCTCGCCGCGCGAGGAACTGCTCGCCGCCCTCGTCTCCGAGGTGCTGGGCGTGCCGGGCGTCGGCGCCGAGGACGACTTCTTCGCGATCGGCGGCGACTCGATCGTCTCGATCTCGCTCGTGGTGCGCGCCCGCGCGGCCGGGCTGGAGATCACGCCGCGCCAGATCTTCACCGAGCGCACCGTGGCCGGGCTGGCCGCCGTCGCGGTGGCGACCGACGACGTCGTCGTGCCGGACGGGCCGCTGGTGGACGGGCCGACGGGAGACGCGGCGCAGCGGAGCTCGACCCCCGCGGGAGACGCCGCGGACGTGTGGCCGGCGTCGCCGCTGCAGGAGGGCTTCTTCTTCCACGCGGCGGTCTCCGACGTCTACGTGGTCACGGAGGTCGTGCGGCTGCGCGGCGCGATCTCCCCCGCCGCCGTGCGCTCCGGCCTGCAGGCCGCGCTCGACCGGCACCCGCAGCTGCGCGCCGGGTTCGTCCAGCGCGACGACGGGCGCGTGGTGCAGGTGATCGCCGGGACCGTCGAGCTGCCGTGGCGGGAGGTGGACCTGCGGTCGTCGGAGTCGGTCGACTCCTCGGTCGACTCCTCGGTCGACGCGGAGATCGCCCGCGAGCGTGCAGCCCGGTTCGACCTGGCGGCGCCGCCCCTGCTGCGTGCGGCGCTGCTCCGGACCGCCGACGACGAGGCGCGGCTGGTGCTGACGTTCGAGCACCTCGTCCTCGACGGCTGGTCCGTGGCGCTGCTCGTGCGTGAGGTCCTCGGCGGCACGGGCGTCGACGACACCGCCCTGATGCGCCGCCGGTACGCCGCGGTCGAGGCGGCCCGGGACGACGACGCGGCGGTGTCGGCCTGGCGGTCGGCGCTCGCGGACCTGGACGGCCCGACGCTGCTGGCCGACGTGCTGCCGACCGCGGAGGCACGTCCCCGTGCCGGCAATGCCCTATCGGCGTGCTCCCCTTCCGCACCCGGTGACAGCAACACCGCACCGTCGGCCGACGCCGGCCGCGGAACCGACGATGTGGCTTTCCTGGCGTCCAGCGCAAGTGACGCATTGCCGGCACCGGAGGGTGCCACGCCGCCCCACCGCCAGATCCGGCACGACCTCGACGCGGCGACCACCCGTCGGCTCACCCGGGCGGCCCGGCAGCGCGGCCTGACCCTCGGCACCCTCCTGCACGGCGCGTGGGGCCTCACGGTCGGCGCGCTCACGGGCAGCCGGGACCTCGTCGTCGGCAGCACCGTCTCCGGCCGCGACGCCGGGCTGGACGGCATCGGCGAGGCGGTCGGGCTGTTCGTCAACACCGTGCCCGTGCGCGTCACGTGGGCGCCCGGCGACACCGCGGCCGACGTCCTGCGCCGCCTCCAGGAGCGCCGCACGGACCTGCTCGACCACCAGGACGTCCCGCTCGGCGCCCTGCAGCGCGCCCTCGGCCACGGGGAGCTGTTCGACTCGCTCGTCGTCGTCGAGAACTACCCGGCGCCGGGTGCGGGCGGGGACGTGACCGTCGAGGGCGTCGACGTGGTCGACGCCGTGCACTACCCGCTCGCCCTGATCGCCGCGACCGGCGAGGACACCGTGCTGACGCTCAAGCACGACGCCGCGCGGGTCTCCGACGCGGCCGCGCAGCTCGTGCTCGACCTCCTCGCCCGCACCCTCGACGCGCTCGCCGTCGACCTCGACACCACCGTCGCGGCTCTGCCCCATGGCAGGGAGCCGATCCAGGACACCGACCACCCCGTCGCACCCCGCACCCTCGGTCGCCGGATCGCCGAGCAGGTCGCGGCGACGCCGGACGCCACGGCCGTGCTCGACGCGGCGGGCACCGAGCTCACCTACGCCCAGCTCGACGCCCGGGCCGCGGGTCTCGCGGAGCGGCTCACCGGCGACACGATCGGCGTCGCCGTGCCCCGCGGCGCGGACCTCGTCGTCGCCCTCGTCGGCGTGCTGCGCGCCGGCGCGGCCTACGTCCCGCTCGACCCCGACCTGCCCGCGTCACGGCTCGCCGGGATGGTCGCCGACGCGGGGGTGACCACGGTGGTCACCACGGCCGGCACGCCGATCCCCGACGGGGTCCGGCGGGTCGAGGTCGACGACACGACCGGCACCGTCCCCTGGCCGGACACCGACCTCGACGCGGCCGCCTACGTCCTGTTCACCTCCGGCTCCACGGGTCGGCCCAAGGGCGTCGTCGTCAGCCACCGCGCGATCGACAACCGCCTCGCCTGGATGGACGGCACGTACGGCCTCGGCGCCGACGACCGCGTCCTGCAGAAGACCCCGACCGGCTTCGACGTCAGCGTCTGGGAGTTCTTCTGGCCGCTCTCGGTCGGCGCGGCGATCGTCCTCGCCCGCCCCGGCGGACACCGCGAGCCCGGTCACCTCGCCGACCTCGTCGCCCGCCACGCGGTCACGACGATGCACTTCGTCCCGTCGATGCTCGCGGGCTTCCTCGCCGACGGGACCGTCACCGCCGACGCCTCCTGGGCCGCGAGCCTGCGGCACGTGTTCGCCTCCGGCGAGGCGCTGCCCGCAGGCGACGCCCACCAGTGGCACGAGCTGACCGGCACCGCGATCCACAACCTGTACGGCCCGACCGAGGCGGCCGTCGACGTCACCGCCCACACCGTCCTGCCCGGCGAGACGGTGGTCCCGATCGGCGCACCGGTGTGGAACACCCGCGTCCACGTCCTCGACCCCGCGCTCCGTCCGGTGCCGGACGGTGTCCCCGGCGAGCTCCACCTCGCCGGCGTGCAGCTCGCGCGGGGCTACGTCGGCCGCCCCGGCCTGACCGCGGAGCGGTTCGTCGCCGGGCCCGACGGCGAGCGGTGGTACCGCACCGGCGACGTCGTCCGGCGTCGTCCGGACGGCGAGCTGGAGTACCTCGGCCGCGCCGACGGCCAGGTCAAGCTCCGCGGCCAGCGCCTCGAGCTCGGCGAGGTCGAGGCGGCGCTCGCCGCCGTCGACGGCGTGCGCCGCGCGGCCGCGGTCGTGCGCACCGACGGACCCTCCCCCGCCCTCGTCGGCTACGTCGTCGGAGACGTTCCCGACGGCGGGGCGGTGCGCGACGCCGTCGCCCGGACGCTGCCCGAGGCGATGGTGCCGAGCACCGTCGTCGTGCTCGACGACCTGCCCCTGACGCCGAGCGGGAAGCTCGACCGGGCGGCGCTGCCCGCCCCGACCGCCGAGCGGGCCGCCGCGCGTGAGCCCGCGACCGACGCCGAGCGGACGCTGGTCGCGGTGTTCGCCGAGGTGCTCGGGACGGACGTGGGCGTCGACGACGACTTCCTCGCCCTCGGCGGTGACTCCATCTCCTCGATCGGCGTCGCGAGCCGTGCCCGCCGCGCGGGCGTGGAGGTCGGCCCGGCGGAGGTCCTGCGGGGGCGGACCCCGGCGGGGATCGCGGCGCTGGCCGGCGACACCCGCCCGGTCCGGCGGCACGAGCTCGTCGCGCCGGTCGCGCGCGAGGACGTCCGCGCCCCGTACGAGGTCGCCGAGGTCTGGCCGCTCTCGCCGCTGCAGGAGGGCCTGTACTTCCACGCGACGATGGACGCGGACGCCGACGTCTACGGCATCCAGGAGACGATCGACCTCGACCACCGCGTCGACGTCGCGGACCTCCGCCGGGCCGTCGCCACGCTCCTGGAGCGCCACGACGCGCTGCGCGCCGCGTTCACCGACGCGGGGCTCGACCAGCCCGTGCAGGCCGTCGCCGCGCACCTCGACCCGCCCGTCGTCGAGGTCGACGCCCCGAGCGCCGCCGACGTCGACCGGGTCACCGCCGAGGACCGCGACCGGCGCTTCGACCTCGCCGCCCCGCCGCTGTTCCGCGTCCTGCTCGTGCACGGGCCGGAGGCCGATCGCGTCCTGCTCTCGCGCCATCTCCTGCTCTGGGACGGCTGGTCGGCGTGGATCGTCCTCACCGAACTCCTCGACGCCCTGCACGGCGGGACGCCGGACGGACGGACCGGCTCCTACCGCGACCACCTCGCCTGGCTCGCCGCGCAGGACGACGCCGCGGCCACGGAGGCCTGGCGGACGGCCCTCGCCGGGCTGGAGGAGCCGACCCTGGTCGACCCGTCGTCGCCGCGGCCGCTGCGCGAGGACTCCCTGGAACTCGCGCCGGAGGTCACCGAACGGGTCCGCGCCCTCGCCCGCGAGCGCGGCGTCACCCCGAACACCGTGCTCTCCACGGTCTGGGGCCTCGTCCTCGGCGTCGCCACCGGACGCACCGACGTCGTCTTCGGCACCACGGTCGCGGGCCGCCCCGACGCCGTCGAGCACGTCGAGGACACCGTCGGGCTCTTCCTGACGACCGCCCCGGCGCGGCTCACGCTGCGCGCGGCCGAGCCGGTCGGCGCGCTCGTCGAGCGGGTGCAGGCCGAGCGGCTCGCGCTCGCCCCGCACGAGTGGATCGGGCTCGGCGCGATCCAGCGCTGCTCGCCGCACCCCACGCTGTTCGACACGCTGTTCGTCTACCGTCCCGAGGGCGGCGAGGAGCGGATCGAGGAGTTCTCCGCCCGGCACGGCGTCACCGCCCTGCGCAACGCGGACGCGACGCACTACCCGCTGACCTTCGTCGTCACCCCGGGCGCCCGGATGCGGCTCACGCTCGGGCACACCCTCGGCGACGACGGGTCCCGCTGGCTCGAGCGGTTCTCCCACCTCCTCGCCCAGGTGCTCGACGATCCGTCCGCGCCGGCCGCGGCGCTCGACCCGCTCCTGCCCGACGAGCACGCCGCGGTGGTGGCGACCCGGGACGGGCACACCGTCGACGTCGGGAACGCCACCGTGGCCGACCTGCTCGCCGAGCGGGCCGCGCTCGTCCCGGACGAGCCCGCCGTCGTCAGCGGCGTCGGTGTCGACGGTCCGGCTCCGCGGCGCTCCGCGTCCGTGCGGCTCACCTACGCCGAACTGGACGCCGCGATCGACCGCACGGCCCGGCTGCTGCGCTCACGCGGCGCGGGACCCGAGACGGTCGTCGCGCTCGCGGTGCCGCGCAGCGCCGAGACGGTGATCGCGCTGTTCGCGGTGCTCCGGGCGGGTGCGGCGTACCTGCCGCTGGAGCTCGACCACCCGGCCGAGCGGCTCGTGGAGACAATGCGCGACGCACGGCCCGTCGTCCTGCTGACCGTCGCCGCCGTGGCGCCGCGGCTCGCCGACGCCGACGTGCCCGCGCTGGTGATCGACGACCCCGCGGTCGCGGCCGAGCGGGACGCGCTGCCGGTCGGGCCGCTGCCCGACGTCGACGGCTTCGCCCGCGACGACCCCGCCCGGCTCGACCGGCCCGCGTACGTCATCTACACGTCGGGCTCGACGGGGCGGCCGAAGGGCGTCGTCACGCCCTACCGCGGCCTCACCGGCATGCAGCTCAACCACCGCACCGAGATCTTCGAGCCCGTGATCACGGCCGCCGGGGGTCGGCGGCTGCGCATCGCGCACACCGTGTCGTTCGCCTTCGACATGTCGTGGGAGGAGCTGCTCTGGCTCGTCGAGGGCCACGAGGTGCACGTCCTCGACGAGGAGCTGCGGCGCGACGCGACCCGGCTGGTGGCGCACGCGCGCACCGAGGAGGTCGACGTCGTCAACGTGACGCCGACCTACGCGGAGGCACTGCTGGAGGAGGGGCTGCTCGACCACCGGCCCATGCCGCTCGTGCTGCTCGGCGGCGAGGCGGTCTCGGACACGCTGTGGAGCGCGCTGCGCGACGCCGACGGCGTCCTCGGCTACAACCTCTACGGCCCGACCGAGTACACGATCAACACGCTCGGGGCCGGGACCGCGGACTCGACCACACCCGCCGTCGGGAAGCCCATCGTCAACACGCGGGCGCACGTGCTGGACCCGTGGCTCCGTCCGGTGCCGGACGGGGTGCCCGGCGAGCTGTACATCGCCGGGGCCGGCCTGGCGCGGGGCTACCTCGACCGGTTCGGGCTGACGGCGGAGCGGTTCGTCGCCGACGCCGACGGCGGGCGGATGTACCGCACCGGGGACCTGGTGCGGCGGCGTCCCGACGGGATCCTCGACTACCTCGGGCGCACCGACGACCAGGTCAAGATCCGGGGGCACCGGGTCGAGCCGGGCGAGGTCGCGGCCGCGGTGTCGGCGCTGGACGGGGTGCACCGGGCAGCGGTGGTGGCCGACCGGCGGGGCCCGGGTGGGGCGCGTCTGGTCGCCTACGTCGTGGGCCGGACCGACGGGGTGCGCGACGAGCTCCGCACCCGCCTGCCCGACCACCTGGTTCCGGCGGCCGTTGTGGCGGTCGACGACCTCCCGCTCACGGTCAACGGCAAGCTCGACGTCGGGGCGCTGCCCGCGCCGGACCTCGCCGCGCCGGGCAGTGGCCGGGCCCCGGCGGGGCCGGTCGAGGAGACCCTGTGCGGGCTCTTCGCGGACGTCCTGGGCCTGGAGCGGGTGGGGCCGGACGACGCGTTCTTCGACCTCGGCGGGCACTCACTGCTGGCCACGCGGCTGCTCTCGCGGGCCCGGCAGGCGTTGTCGGCCGACCTCACGCTGCGGGAGCTGTTCGACGCGCCGACGCCCGCGGGCCTCGCGGCCCTCGTCGGCGAGGGCACCGGTTCGACACGGCCGGAGCTGGTGGCGCGCGACGTCGACGGTCCGGTGCCGCTCTCCCCCGCCCAGCAGCGGCTCTGGATGCTCGCCCAGCTCGACGGCGCGGGCGCGGCCTACCACTACCCGCTCGTGGTGCGGCTGACCGGCGAGCTGGACGTGGACGCGCTGGAGGCGGCGCTGGACGACGTGGTCGCACGGCACGCGCCGCTGCGGACGGTGGTGGCCGGCGAGACGCAGCGGGTGCTGGAGCACGCCCGCGTCCCGTGGCAGCGGTGGCACACCGCTGACGTCCAGGGGCAGCCGTGGGCCACCGCTGACCTCGCTGACGTCGCTGACCTCGTGGACGCCGAGATCGCCCGCCCCTTCGCGCTCGACCGGGAGCTGCCGATCCGGGCACTGCTGATCGCCGACGGGAACGGGCACGTCCTCGTGCTCACGCTGCACCACATCGCCACCGACGAGTGGTCCGACCGCCCCTTCGCCGACGACCTCGCCGCCGCCTACGCGGCGCGGCGGGAGGGCCGCGCACCGGAGTTCACGCCGCTCCCGGTCGACTACGCCGACTACACGCGCTGGCAGTCCGCGCTGCTCGACGCCGTCGGCGAGGAGCAGCTGGCGTTCTGGGCCCGGACGCTCGACGGGGCGCCCGAGGAGCTGGTGCTGCCGACCGACCGGCCCCGCCCCGCGCGGCCGAGCTTCACCGGCGGGACGATCACGCTCCCGCTCGACGGGGAGGTCAGCGCGGGTCTGCGCGCCCTGGCCGCGGAGCACGGGGCGAGCACCTTCATGGTGCTGCAGGCCGCCGTGGCCACGCTGCTGGCGCGCGTCGGGGCGGGCGTGGACCTGCCGCTGGGCGCCCCGGTCGCGGGCCGCGACGACCCCCGGCTCGACGACCTCGTCGGGTTCTTCGTCAACACGGTCGTGCTGCGGACCGACCTCTCCGGCGCACCCGGGTTCGGCGCGCTCGTCGACCGGGTCCGCGAGACCGACCTGGCCGCCTTCGCGCACGCGGACGTGCCGTTCGAGGCGGTCGTCTCGCACCTCGACCCGCCGCGCACCGTGGCCCGCACACCGCTGTTCCAGGTGATGGTCGGGCACCACGTGCGCTCCGGGTCGCCGCTGTCGCTGGCGGGGGTCGAGGCGGAGGAGGTCGAGGTCGCCCACCGCACGGCCATGTTCGACCTCGTCTTCAGCTTCGCCGAGACCGACGGGCAGCTGACGCTGCACCTCGAGTACGCGGCCGACCTGTTCGACCCGGAGTCGGCCCGCCGGCTCGCGGCCCGGTTCGCGGTCGTGGCACGCACGGTGGTCGGGTCGCCGGACACCCCGGTCGACGACGTCGACGTGCTGCTCGCGGGCGAGCGGGAGGCCCTGGCCCGGTTCGGCGGGTCCCCCACGGCGCGGCCCGTGGCGGAGGAGACGTTCACCGCAGCCTTCGCGCGATGGGTCGCGACGACGCCGGACGCGATCGCCGTCGCGGACGTCGGGCGCGAGCTGTCCTACGCCGAGCTCGACGCGCTCGCGGCGGGGATCGCGTCGCTGCTCGACGTCGGCCCGGGCGACGTCGTCGGGGTGGCCGTGCCGCGGTCGGTGACGATGGTGGCGACCGTCCTCGCGGTGCTGCGCCGCGGCGCCGCCTGGCTGCCGCTCGACCTCGCCCACCCCGCCGACCGGCTCGAGCACATGCTGCGCGACTCCGGCGCGGCCCTCGTGGTGGTGACGCCCGAGACCGACCCGACCACACCTGCCGTCGGGAAGCGGTTGGTGCTGCCGGAGGTCCTTCCCGACGCCGGGCCGGGGCCGGTCGAGGTGCCCCTCGCGGCCACCGCCTACGTGATCTACACGTCGGGGTCGACCGGGCGCCCCAAGGGTGTGGCGGTGCCGCACGAGGGCATCGCGTCGCTCGCGGCGACGGCCGTGGACCGGATGGGCGTGACGGCGGACTCGCGGGTCCTGCAGTTCGCGTCGGTCGGGTTCGACGTCGCGGCGTTCGAGCTGGTCATGGGCCTGACCCTGGGTGCGCGGCTCGTCGTGCTGCCGGACGCGGCCCGGGTCGCCGGACCGGCGCTCACGACGTTCCTGCGCGAGCACCGGGTCACCCACGCGATCCTGCCGCCGTCCCTGGTCGCGGCCCTGCCCGATGACGCGACGATCCCGGACGGGACCACGGTGCTCGTCGGGACGGAGACCGTGCCCCCGGCCGTCGTCGCGCGGTGGGCGGAACGGCTCGACCTGTTCGTCGCCTACGGGCTCACCGAGGCCACCGTCAACTCGACGCTGTGGCGGGCGCGGCCCGGGTGGGAAGGGCCGCTGCCGATCGGCGAGCCGGACCCGAACACCGTCGTCCGCATCCTCGACGGCCGGCTGCGCCCGGTGCCGCCCGGCGTCGCCGGGGACCTCTACGTCGGCGGCCGCGGGCTCGCGACCGGCTACCTCGGGAAGCCGGGCCTGACCGCCGGCCGGTTCGTCGCGGCCCGCGACGGCGCGCGGCTCTACCGGACCGGCGACCGCGCGCGGTGGCGCGCCGACGGCGACGTCGACTTCCTCGGACGCGACGACGACCAGGTCAAGGTCCGCGGCGTGCGCATCGAGCCGGGCGAGGTGGCGTCCGCGCTGGCCGACCACCCGGAGGTGCGGCAGGCCGTGGTCGTCGCGGACTCCGACGGCGACCTGACGCGCCTGGTCGGGTACGTGACCCCGGACGGGGCGCCGGATCCGTCCTCGGTCAGAGACCATGCCGCGGCACGTCTGCCGGAGCACATGGTGCCGTCGCTGGTGATCGTGGTCGGCGCGATCCCGCTGACGCCCAACGGCAAGCTCGACCGCCGCGCGCTGCCCGCGCCGGACTGGTCGGCGCTGGTCGGCGGGGTCGCTCCGGCCACAGCGGAGGAGGAGGCGCTCGCTCGTCTGGTGGCCGGCACGCTGCGGCTGGAGACCGTCGGGGTCACCGACGACTTCTTCGCGCTCGGCGGCCACTCGATGGCGGCCATGCGGCTGCTCTCGGCGATCCGCACCGAGCTGGACGCCGAGCTCGCGGTCCGCGACGTCTTCGAGGCGCCGACGGTCCGGGCGCTCGCCGCGCGGGTGGCGGCGGCGCCCCGGGCGCGACCGGCGCTGGTGCGCACCGACGGCGGGCCCGCGGTGGCGCCGGCGCAGCGGTGGCGGCTCGCGCGGGGTCTCCGGCCGAGGCCGGACCACGTGCTGCGCCTCGCGGGGCCGTTCTCGTCCGACGTGCTGTCGGCGGCGCTGGACGACGTGACGGGGCGGCACGAGCCGCTGACGTGGAGCTATCCGGACGGTGCACCCGTGCCGGTCGACGTGCCGCTGCGGCGGTCGTCGGCATCGGCCGCCTCGTCGGCGCAGGAGCCGTTCGACCTCGCCGTCGAACCGCCGTTCCGGGCGCACCTGCTCGACGACGGGTCGCTGCTGCTGGTGCTCGGCTACCTCGCGGTGGACGAGTGGTCGGTGGTGCCGCTGCTGCGCGACCTCGCGCGGGCCGTGGCGGCGCGGTCGTCGGGATCGGCGCCGTCGTTCGCGCCGTTGCCGGTGACGTACGCCGACTACGCCCGGTGGGCGGCGGCGTCGCCGGGTGCCGGGGAGGTGCCACCGGGGCTGGAGGGGCTGCCGACGACGGTCTTCGGCGCCTCGAGTGGTCCCGCAGCGTCGTCCGGGGCCGCCCCCGACCGCACCGGCGGCCCACTCGACGAGGGCGCCGCCGTGACGGACACGGTCACGGTCCCGGCCGAGGTGCGCCGGGGCCTGGACGCGCTGGCCCGGCGGCACGGGGCGTCGCTGCTGATGGTGCTGCAGACCGGCCTCGCCCACGCGCTCGGCGCGCTCGGGTACGGGCCGGACCTGCCGCTCGCCGCGCTGACCGCGGGCCGGACCGACGCGGCGCTCGACGGGCTGGTCGGCGGGATCGCGGACGTCGTGGTGCTGCGGACGCCGACCGACGCGACGGTGGAGGAGGTGCGCGCGGGCGACCTGGCGGCGTTCGCGTACGCCGCGACACCGTTCGTGGTCACCGCCGAGGCGACCGGACTGTGGCGCCCGCCGGTGCTGCTGGTGCAGCACGAGGAGCCGTCGCTCGAGCAGGAGACCTCGGTGCTCGGCGAGCTCACGGCCGTGCCGACCGGGGTGTCCGACGCCGACCTCGTGGTGTCGTTCGCCGAGTCCGCACCGGGCACGGAGCTGACGCTGGAGGTGACGCGGCGGGTCGAGGTCGTGCCGGCGGACGTGGCGGCGCGGCTCGTGTCGGCGCTCGCGGACCTGGTGCCCTGACGCGCCGCCCCCTCCTCCCCGTCCGGCCCCCGTCCGGCAGGAAAGCGTCGTTGCTGTCACTGGGCGACAGCAACGACGCTTTCCTGCCACGGGGAGGGAGTCCGAACCCCGACGACGATGCGGTTCTCCTGCCACTGGGTGACAGCAACGACGCTTTCCTGCCACGGGAGGAGGGGGTGGGGCGTCAGGACCCCTGCTGCGTCGACCAGAGCCGCGCGTACCGACCCCCGGCCGTGAGCAGCTCGTCGTGGGTGCCCGACTCCACGATCCGCCCGGCGTCCATGACCACGATCCGGTCGGCGGTCGCGGCCTGGACCAGCCGGTGGGCGACGACGATCCCGGTGCGCCCGGCGAGGACCCGCTCGGCCGCGTCGTCGAGGACCCGGGCGCCGGAGCTGCCCGCCTCCGCGGTGGCCTCGTCGAGCACGGCGACCGGCGGGTCGGCGAGCAGCAGCCGCGCGAGGGCGAGCTGCTGGGCCTGCGCTCCGGTGAGCGTGTGTCCACCCGCCCCGACGACGGTGTCGATCCCCTCGGGCAGGGCCGCCACCCACCCGCTCGCGCCGACCGCCTCGATCGCGGCGGCCAGGTCGTCGTCGGACGCCGACGGCGCGGCCAGGCGGAGGTCGTCGGCGAGCGGACCGGCGAAGACGTGCACCTCCTGGGTCACGAGCCCGACCCGCCCCGCGTGCACCGCACCCGCCGTCGGGACGTGGACGCCCGCGACCAGCCCCGCCAGCGTGGTCTTGCCCGCGCCGCTCGCGCCGACGAGGGCCACCCGGGCGCCCGCGGGCACGTCGAGGTCGACGTCGGAGAGCACCTCGTGCCCGGGGACGTAGGCGTGGCGCACCCCGCGGACCTCGACCGTCCCCTCCTCCGCCGGCGGCCGCTCCGGGGTCGGCTCCAGGTCGGCCACCCCGACCACGCGGGCGAGCGAGGCCCCGGCGGACTGCACGGTGTCGAGCAGGAAGAGCGTCTCGTTGATCGGGGTGAACAACGCGATGAAGTACAGCGCCGCCGCACTGGCCGTGCCGACCGAGGCCGCGTCGATCGACACCAGCCACGTCCCCGTCGCGAGCACCGCGGCGATGCCGAGGAACTCGGCGAGGTTGAGGCGGCCGAAGAAGCCGGTCTGCAGCCGCACGACGCGCAGGGCCAGCGCGACGACGTCCGCGGCGCGCGAGGAGACCCGCTCCCGGTGCTCGTCGTGCAGCACGAGCGAGCGCACCGTGCCGATGCCGCCGACGGTGTCGAGCAGCTGCTGCTGCTGGGCGCCCCCCACCCGGCGCTGCTCGGCGTAGAGGGGCGTCGACCGGCGCAGGTACCAGCGGGCGGTCAGGGCCTGCACCGGCAGCGCGACGAGGGCGGCGAGCAGGAACCGCCAGTCCAGGGCGGCGAGCCCGACCAGGGTCGCGACGATGACGAGCCCGCCCCGCGCCACGTTCGGCACGGCCTCCCGCACGGCGTCGCCGACGAGGGACAGGTCGGAGGTGACGCGGCTCGTCAGGTCGCCCGCGCCGGCCTCCTCGACCCGCGCGACCGGCAGCGCCAGGGCCCGCGCGACGAAGCGTTCCCGCAGGTCGGCGAGCAGGCCCTCCCCCGCGCGCGCGACGAGGACGCCGCCCAGCACCGCCAGGGCGCCCTGCGCGAGGGCCGCCGCGACGAGGCCGAGCACCGGGGCGGTGACCGCGTCCGGACCCCGGCGGTCGACGACGACGTCCACGACGAGGCCCAGCAGCGGCGCCACCGCCATGCTCGCGCCGGCGCTGGCGAGCAGGGCGACCAGTCCGCCGACCACGATCCCGCGCCGCTCGCGCAGCAGACCGCCGAGGACGGCGCGGATGCGCGGCCCCGACGCGACGGGGAGCAGGTCCCGGCTCATCCGAGCGCTCCGCGGTAGGTGGGGTCGTCGAGCAGGGTGGCGTGCGTGCCGGTCGCCGCGACCCGGCCGTCCACGACGTGGACGACCCGGTCGGTCGCCGCCAGCAGCGCGGGCCGGGTGGCGACGACGAGCGTGGTCCGGCCGGTGCGCAGGGTCGCGACGCCGTCGGCGATGCGGGCCTCCGTGACGGCGTCGACGGCGGTCGTCGGGTCGTGCAGCACGAGCACGGGCGGGTCGGCCGCGAGGGCCCGGGCGAGCGCGAGCCGCTGCCGCTGCCCGCCGGAGAGCGACCGGCCCTGTTCGGAGACGGCGCTGTCGAGCCCGTCGGGCAGCACCTCGGCGACCTGGTCGGCGTGTGCGGCGGCCAGGGCGGGTCGGACGTCGCCCACGGCGGCCGCGCCGACCGCCTCGGCGACGGTGCCCGAGAACAGGACGGCGTCGTGCGCGGCGACCAGCACCCGCCGTCGGGAATGCTCGGGAGCGAGCGTGGTGACGTCGGTGCCGTCGAGGGTCACGACGGCGGGGTGCTCGCCCTCGCGGGCCAGCGCCCGGACGAGCGCGACGGCGTCGGCCGGGTCGGCGCAGACGACGCCGACGTGGGCGCCGGGCTCGAGGTCGAGGTCGACGCCGTCGAGCGCGCCGCGGACCCGGAGCTCGCCCTTCGCGGGTTCGTGAGGGGAGGATTCGAGCGCTCTGTCGCCATCAGGGTTCCCCTCGCGCGGGGAGGAGGGGACGACCGCGAACGGCGAGGCCAGCACGTCGCCGATGCGCTTCGACGACGCCCGCCCCTGCGCGAGCCGGCCGTTGACCCACCCGAGGATCTGCAGCGGCGTCACGAGGAACTGCGCGAGCCCGACGGCGGCCACCAGTTCGCCGACCGAGATCACGCCCGACGCCGCCAGCCGGCCACCGACCAGGGCGACGAGGGCGAGGAAGAGGCCGTTCATCGCGAGCACCGCGCCCTGGTAGAGCGCCTGGGCGCGGGTGGCGCCGAGGGTCGCGGCCAGCGCCGCCCGGGAGGCGCCGACGTAGCGGGTGACCGCCGCCGGCCGGGCCCGCAGACCCCCCAGCACGCGGAACCCCTCGACGAGGTCGGCCGCGACACCGGAGGCGCGGGCGGCGGCCTCCTGCTCCGGGCCCGAGCGGCGCTCGAGCGGGCGGCCCAGCAGGTGCACGGCGCCCAGCAGCAGCGGAGTACCGAGCAGCACCAGCACGCCCAGCACGAGCGACGAGGTCAGCAGCACCGTGGCCGCGACCGCCATCGCGGCGAGCGCGGCGATCCCGAGCGGCAGCGCGAACGCCACGACCCCGACCCGCTTGGCGTCGGTGACGGCCACCGACGTGAGCTCGCCGGGCAGGCGCCCGGTCTCCGCGCCGCCGCGGGGGTCGAGGACCCGGTCGGCGACCCGCAGGCGCAGCGCCTGGTCGGTGGTCACGTCGGCGTACCAGGAGCGGCGGGCGCCCCAGCGGTAGGAGAAGGACAGGACGAGGAAGTCGAGTCCGAGGACGGCCAGCCAGAACGCGAGGGCGCCCGGGTCGCCGGTGGCGACGGCCCGGTCGATGACCACGCCGACCAGCACCGGAACCAGGGCCTCGCCGGCCTGGTGGCCGCAGAACAGCACGGTGGCCGCGGCGATCGGGCCGCGGCGGGCGCGCAGGGCGTCGCCCAGGACGGAACGAGCGGCACCCACGGACCTGCCGCCGGGATGCCGTTCGTTCGTCACGGGGAATTCCTAGCGCAGGGCCTGCGCCAGCGGCGGCACCATGGCGTCGATCGCGTAGGGCAGCGACAGCGGGCTGCCGAAGCCGACCGCGCCGGCGAAGATCGAGGTCTCGCCGCCGAGGAACGCGACCCGGCCCTGCTGCACGACCGGCAGCGTGTTGAAGGTCGGGATCGCCCGCGCCCCGGCCTCGTCGGTGCCGAACACGGCCAGCGCGTCCTTGTTCAGCTCGCCCAGCTGCTCGGACGACAGCTCCTGGGTGGTCGGCGCGACCTGCATGCCGAGCCCGGTGAACGGCTGGGTGCGCAGGTCGTCGGTGCCCAGCGAGTTGGTCGAGCCGTTCGCGGTGAGGTCGACGGCGACGGTCTTCCCGGCGAACTGCGGGTTCGCGTTCTTCGCGTCGGTGAACTTCTGCTCGACGCCCGCGATGACCTGGTCGGCCCGCGCGGTCTCGCCGAGGGCCTGACCGGTGATCCGGGTCTGCTCCTGCCACGGCACGGCCACGCCGTCCTGCGGGTCGGCGATCGTCGGCGCGATGCGCGAGAGGGCGTCGTAGTCGGCGCGCTCCATGTAGGAGTAGACGCCGAGGATGAGGTCGGGGCGCAGCGACGCGACCTTCTCCACGTCGATCTGGTTGCCGCCGACGAGCTCGGGCCGCTGGCCGCCGAGCGCCTGCTGGGCCCACGGGCGGTTGGCGGCGTCGAAGGAGCCGAGGAACTGGCGCTCGCCGACCGGCACGACGCCGAGGGCCAGCGCGAAGTCGACGTCGTTGTAGCCCACGGTGACGACCCGGACGGGCTTGTTCGGGATCGTGGTCTGCCCGAACTTGTGGTTGATCGTCACCGGGAAGCCGGGCGCGGCCGGGGCCGACGACGCGGCCGTGCCCGACTCCGAGCCGCCGCCACAGGCGGACAGCACGAGGGCGGCGACGAGGCCGAGGAGGAGCGCCACGAAGGGGCGCCGGCGGGGACTCATGGATGCGGCTCCGGACGGACGGCGATGGAAGTCGGAGGTAAGGCTTACCTAATCGTCAGCGAAGGTCAACTGTCCGGATCGTCACGCTCGCGGTGTCGGCGACCGATCGGCAGCACCAGCGGGGTGCCGGAGACGGGGTCGGTGACGACCTTCGCCTCGAGACCGAACACCTCGCGCATCGTCTCCTCGGTGAGCACGTCCGCCGGGGCGCCCGAGCACGCGATCCGCCCGTCGCGCATCGCCACGAGCCGGTCGGCGTAGCGGGCGGCGAGGTTCAGGTCGTGCAGCACCATGACGACGGTCCGGCCCCGCTCGCGGTGCAGCCGCTCCACCAGGTCCAGCACGTCGACCTGGTGGGCGAGGTCGAGGAAGGTCGTCGGCTCGTCGAGCAGCAGGACGTCGGTGCCCTGCGCGAGCGCCATCGAGATCCACACCCGCTGGCGCTGTCCACCGGAGAGCGTCTCGAGCGGGCGGTCGGCGAACTCGGAGGTCCCGGTCCACGCCAGCGCCTCGGCGACCACGACCTCGTCGTCGGGGCTCCACTGCCGGAACCACCGCTGGTGGGGATGCCGCCCGCGGGCGACGAGGTCGGCGACGACGAGCCCCTCCGGCGCCACCGGGTCCTGCGGCAGCACCCCGAGCACCGTCGCGACCTGCTTCGACGGCATCCGGTCGATCCGCTCGCCGTCGAGCAGCACGTGGCCGTGCCGCGGCGCGAGCAGGCGCGCCATCGCCCGCAGCAGCGTCGACTTGCCGCAGCCGTTCGGGCCGATCACCGCCGTGACGGTGCCCTCGACGACGTCGAGGTCCAGCCCGCCGTCGGCCCCGACGACGAGCCGGTCGTCGTAGCCGACCTGCAGGCCCTCGGTGCGCAGCCGCGTCCGCGTCGTCCTCCCGACGGCGGGTGTGGTCAGGTCCGTACTCACACGGTCCTCCTCCGGGTCCGACGCACGAGCAGGTAGATCAGGTAGGGCGCACCGACGACGACCGTCACCACGCCGACGGGGACCGCCTCGCCGAGCACGGTCCGCGCGACCAGGTCGGCGGCCACCACCAGCAGCGCGCCCCCGAGGGCGGAGCCGACGAGCGGGGGCCGGGAACCGCCGGAGAGGCGCAGCAGGATCTGCGGGACGACGAGCGCGACGAACCGGATCGGGCCCGCGCAGGCCGTCGCCACGGCCGCGAGCACCACGGCCACGCCGACCACCCCGGCCCGCGCACGGTCCACCCGCACCCCGAGCCCGCGCGCCGACTCGTCGCCCAGCTCCAGCGCGGAGAGCCGGAACGCCAGCCCGATCGCGAGCGGCAGCCCGATCGCCACGACGACGCCCGCGGGCACCACGTTCTCCCACGAGCGGCTGGCCAGCGAGCCGCGCAGCCAGGTCAGCACCTGGCCCGCCTGCTGGACGTTCGCCGAGACCAGCAGGTAGGTCGTCAGCGACACCGCGGCCGAGCTGATGCCGATCCCGACGAGGAGGAGGCGGAAGCCGTCGAGCCCCTTGCGGTAGGCCAGGGCGTAGACCAGCGCGGCGGCCACCAGCCCGCCCGCGAGGGCCGCGATCGGGGTCCCGACCGGCGACACCGCGAGCCCCGACACGCCCGCCCCGCCGGCGAGCACCACCGACGCGACGGCGAAGAGGCTCGCGCCGTCGGTGACGCCGAGGATGTCCGGGCTGGCCAGCGGGTTCCGGACGACGGCCTGCGTCAACGCCCCGGAGAGCCCGAGCGCGGCGCCGACGAACACGCCGGTCAACGTCCGCGGCAGGCGCAGCTCGGTGACGATGTACGCGTCGGCCGAGTCGCCGCCGCCGAGCAGGATGCGGATCACCTCGACGACCGGGATCGGGAAGTCGCCGCGGCCCAGGTTGACCGCGCAGACCAGCACGAGCAGCACGGCCGCGACGACGGCGACCAGCACCGCACGCGGGCGCCACACGCCGGTGACGGGCCCGGCGCGGAACCGGCGCCGCGCCGTCGTCGTGAGGGGTGGTGTCACAGCCGCGCCAACTTCCGCCGGCGCACGAGCGCGATGAAGAACGGCGCCCCGACCACCGCCAGGACGATCCCGACCTGCAGCTCCCCCGGCCGCACCACGAGCCGCCCGACGACGTCGGCCACCAGCACCAGGGTCGCGCCGCCGAGGCCGGCGACGGGCAGCAGCCAGCGGTGGTCGGGGCCCGTGAAGAAGCGGGCGATGTGCGGGGCGACGAGCCCGACGAACGAGATCGGCCCGGCCACCGCGACCGCGGACCCGGCCAGCAGGGTGATCGCGGCGATGCCGAGCGCGCGGGCGCGGCCGACGTGGTGGCCGAGCCCGCGGGCGGTGTCCTCGCCCAGGGCGAGCACGTTGAGGCCCGGCGCGTTGGCCGCCGCGAGGACCAGCCCGGCGAGGATGAACGGGGCGATCTGCAGCGAGGCCGCCGAGTCCTTGTCGTCGAGGGCGCCGGCGGACCAGAAGCGGTAGGCGTCGAGCGAGGCGGTGTCCCGCAGGACGAGCGCGGACGTCACCGCGATGAGCAGCTCGCTCACGGCGACACCGGCCAGGGCCAACGTCACCGGGGTCGGTCCCCCGGCGCGGCTGCCGCCCAGCGAGGCCAGCGCGAACACCAGCACGCTCGCGAGCGCCGCGCCGGCGAAGCCGAACCACACCGTCCCGTACAGGCCGGTGATGCCGAGGAACTGGATGGCCACCACGAGCAGGAAGCCCGCGCCGGCGCTCACCCCGAGCAGGCCCGGGTCGGCGAGCGGGTTGCGCGTGTGGCCCTGCATGAGCGCCCCGGCCACGCCGAGCGCGATCCCGACGAGCGCCCCGAGCAGCGTCCGCGGCACCCGCAGGTCCTGCACGATCGCCACCGACTGGTCGACGCCGGTGCCGGTCAGCCCGGCCCACACCTGGGCGGGGCTCAGCAGGGCGGCGCCGACCATGATCGAGAGCACGGCGGCGACGACGAGGGCCACCAGTGCGATCCCGACGACGAGTGTCGGCCGCCGGGTTCGAGGGACACGTGTCCCCGCCGACCGATCGGCGAGCGTGGTCACGGAACCTCCCCCGAGGACTCGTCTGAGGTGAGCCCAACCTAACTCACCCGCAGGACGTCGGCCCCCGGCGGCGTCAGACGGCCGGCACCGCCCCCTCGGCGACGGCGGCCAGCTGGGCCGCGACGCTCCCCCAGCCCTCCGCGAAGCCGAGCTCCTCGTGCCGGGCGCGATCGACCGGGTCCGCGTGGCGGACGACGGCCCGGTACGCCGTGCCCTCCGGGTGGTCGCCGAACGTGATCTCCGCGGTCATCGGCACCGGTGCGGGCAGGGCGGGCCGCCAGCCGCTGTCGATGGCGTTCGTGAACACGAGACGCTCGAGCTCGTCGACCACCAGGAAGCAGGCGTCGGAGTGCGGGACGAACGTATCGCCGTCCTCGCTCATGCTCGTCACCATCGCCCCGCCCGGCCGCACCTCCAACCGGTCGACGCGGCAGCGGGTGGGGGCGGGGAGCCACCACCGCGCGAAGGCCGAGGGGTCGGTCCAGGCGTGCCACACGGTCGCTCGCGGCGCCCGGATGATCCGCTCCAGGACGAGATCGAGATCGGGGTTCACAGGTTCTCCTCGGGATCGGTGACGAACTGCTCGAGACGGTCGGTGCGCCCCTCCCACGTCCGCCGCTGCTCGTCGAGCCAGCTCTCCACGACGGTGAGGCGGGCGCGATCGAGCTCGCAGGTCCGGACCCGCCCCGACTTCGAGGTCCGGACGAGGCCGTTCGCCTCCAGCGTGCGGATGTGCTTCATGAAGGACGGGAGGGCCATCGGGAACTCGCGGGCGAGTTCGCTGACCGAGGCCGGACCACGGCCCAGCCGGGTGATCACTGCCCGGCGGGTGCTGTCGCCCAACGCGACGAACACCCCGTCGAGCACCGCCTGATACTGAGCCATGCAGCTCAGTGTTGCGTGTCGCAATACTGAGCGCAAGAGCTCAGTGTTCGGCGGGTGCGAGGATCGCGCGGTGGAGGACACGCTGCCGCTGACCGGCGAGCGCACCGTGCCGGGGATCCCGGCGGAGAACTACTGGTTCCGCCGCCACGAGGCGGTCTACCTCGCCCTGCGCGACGACTGCCGGGACGCGGTGATGCTCGAGGCCGGGGTCGGCGAGGGATACGGAGCAGCGCTGCTCGCGGGCGTGGCGGACCGCGTGCTCGGGCTGGAACTGGAGAAGGCGACGGCGGACCACGTCCGCCGGCGGTACGGGCTGGACGTGGTCCGCGCCGACCTGCAGCGCCTCCCGCTGCCGGACGCCTCGGTCGACGTCGTCGTGAACCTCCAGGTCATCGAGCACCTGTGGGACCAGCCGGGGTTCCTGCGCGAGTGTGCCCGCGTCCTGCGGCCCGGCGGCCGGCTGCACTGCTCCACGCCCAACCGCCTCACCTTCTCCCCCGGCCACGCCCTCGACGACCGCCCGCTCAACCCCTTCCACACCCGCGAGCTCGCGGCGGAGGACCTGACGGCGATGCTTCCCGACGCCGGGTTCTCCCGCGTCGACGTGCGCGGGCTCCACCACGGCGCGGGGCTGCGCGAGCGGGACGCGCGGCACGGCGGCTCGATCGTCGACGCCCAGATCGCGCTGGCCCTGTCGGGCGAGGCGTGGCCCGCGGCGCTGCTCGACGACGTGACCGCGGTGACGGTCGACGAGTTCGACCTGCGCGCCGACGACGTCGACGCCTCGCTGGACCTCGTCGTCACCGCCGTTGCGGCTTCGGCTTCCCCTCCCACAGCTCGCCGCCGGTGAGCACGTAGACGAACGGCACCACCGGGACGAGCGCGAGCACGCCCCACACGATCTTCGCGGTGCCGCTGAGCTCGGGGCGGACCAGGAGGTTCAGCCACACGAGCACCACGGCGACCGGGTGCAGGAAACAGACGAGCAGTTCGGCGATCTTCTTCATGGCGCGCCTCCACCGGGGGCGGCCACCGGCTCGACCGCCGCGTCCGGACCGTACCGTCGGCACCCGCGGCCGATCTCCGTCTACCGATCGGTAACCTGCGGGTCCCGGTGCGAAGGAGGCCGATGGAGGGCACGTTCTGCCTGGTCCTGCACTCCCACCTGCCCTGGCTCGCCCGGCACGGGTCGTGGCCGGTCGGCGAGGACTGGCTGTACCAGGCGTGGGCGCACTCCTACCTGCCCGTGGTCGACGTGCTGCACCGCCTCGCCGAGCGGGGCAGGAGCGACGTGCTCACCCTCGGCGTCACGCCGGTGCTCGCCGCCCAGCTCGACCACCCCTACACGCTGCGCGCGATGCACGCCTGGCTCGCCGACTGGCAGCTCCGCGCCCACACCACGCACCGGCGGCTGCCGGAGGTCGCGGTCCGCGAGCACCGCGCCGCGGCGGCGGCGCTGGAGACCTTCGAGCGCACCTGGCGCCACGGCGGCTCCCCCGTGTTCCGGGGCCTCGCCGACTCGGGGGTCGTCGAACTCCTCGGCGGTCCGGTCACGCACCCGTTCGGCCCGCTGCTGCCCGGCCGGGTCCGCCGCTTCCTGCTCGACGGCGGGCTGCGCGACACCACCCGCCGGCTCGGCGCGCGCCCGGAGGGCATCTGGGCGCCGGAGTGCGGCTACGCGCCGGGCATGGAGCGGGAGTACGCGGCGGCCGGGGTGCGCCGCTTCCTCGTCGACGGCCCCGCCCTGCACGGCGACACCGCGGCGGCGCACCCGGTCGACGGGTCGGACGTCGTCGCGTTCGGCCGCGACCTGGAGGTCACCTACCGGGTCTGGTCGCCGCGCGCGGGCTATCCCGGGGGCCCGGACTACCGGGACTTCCACGCCTTCGACCACGCCTCGGGCTTCAAGCCGTTCCGCGTGACGGGGCGCCGGGTCACCGAGAAGGCGCCGTACGAGCCCGACCGGGCCGCGCTCGCCGTCGGGCGGGACGCGCAGGACTTCGTCGCGACCGTGGTGGCGCGGCTGCGCGAGCTGGCGGACCGCCGGGGCCGGCCCGGCCTCGTCGTCGCGGCGTACGACACGGAGCTCTTCGGGCACTGGTGGCACGAGGGCCCGGCGTGGCTGGAGCAGGTGCTGACGCTGCTGCCGGAGGCCGGGGTCCGGGTGACGACGCTGCGCGGGGCGGTCGAGGCCGGGCACGTCGAGGAGCCGGTGGTGCTCCCGCCGTCGTCGTGGGGATCGGGCAAGGACTGGCGGGTGTGGGACGGCGCCGCGGTCCGCGACATGGTCGCCGACAACACCGATGTCGCGACCCGCCTCCTCGCCGCCGTCGACGGTGTGCCGCGGACGACCGGCCGCGACGCCACCCTGGACGCGCTCGCCGTGCAGGCCGCGCTGGCGCTCTCGAGCGACTGGGCGTTCATGGTCACGAAGGACTCGGCGGCCCACTACGCGCGGCGCCGCGCCGCGGAGCACCGCGACCGGGTCCGGGAGCTGACCGACCTGCTGCCCGCGGGCCGGCACGCGGAGGCCGCACGGCGGGCCGCCGCGTTCGCCGCGCAGGACGACCTGTTCGGGCACCTCGACGCGCGGCACCTGGTGCACGCCCGCTCCCGCGAGCTGGTCCACGCATGAGGATCCTGCTCGTCTCCTGGGAGTACCCGCCGGTGGTGGTCGGCGGGCTCGGGCGCCACGTCGGGGCGCTCGCGACGCACCTCGCCGTGCAGGGCCACGACGTCGTCGTGCTGACCCGCCGGCCCACCGGCACCGACGCCTCGACCCATCCCACGACCGACACCGTCGTCGACGGCGTCCGGGTCCTGCGGGTCGCGGAGGATCCGCCGCACCTCGAGTTCGTCCGCGACCTCGTCGCCTGGACGCTCGCGATGAACCACGCCCTGGTCCGCGGGGCGACGGGGCTGGTCCGGGACTGGCGCCCGGACGTGGTGCACGCCCACGACTGGCTCGTGGCGCACGCCGCGATCACGCTGCGGGAGCTCGCCGACGTGCCGCTGGTCGCGACGATCCACGCGACCGAGGCGGGCCGGCACGGCGGGTGGCTCTCGCAGCCGCTCAACCAGCAGATCCACAGCGTCGAGTGGTGGCTCGCGAACGCGGCCGACGCCGTGGTGACGTGCTCGCACGCGATGCGGACCGAGGTCGCCGACCTGTTCGACGTGGACCCGGCCGGGATCACCGTGCTGCACAACGGGATCGACGCGTCGGGGTGGGCACCTCCGGTGGTCCCTACCCCGGTGGCAGGAAAGCGTCGTTGCTGGCATCCAGTGGCAGAGAATCCACATCGTCGCGGCGCTCCCACCCTGGTCACCTTCGGCCGCCTGGAGTGGGAGAAGGGCATCCAGGACGTGATCGCCGCGCTCCCCGCGATCCGGCGCGCCCACCCCGGGACACGGCTGATGATCGCCGGCTCCGGTTCCCACGCCGCGTGGCTCGCCGCGCGCGCCCGGGAGGCCCGGGTCCGGCGGGCCGTCGTCATGCTCGGCCACGTCGACGACGCGACGCTCACCCGGCTGCTCGGCTCGGCGTCCGCCGTCGTCCTGCCGTCGCGCTACGAGCCGTTCGGCATCGTCGCGCTGGAGGCCGCCGCCGCGGGCGCGCCGCTGGTGGCGTCGAGGGCCGGCGGGCTCGGGGAGGTGGTGCTCGACGGGGTCACCGGGCTGTCGTTCGACCCGGGCGACGTCGCGGGCTGCGCGGCCGCCGTCGTCGCCGCGCTCGACGATCCGGAGGCGTCCCGACGCCGGGCCGCCACGGCCCGCGAGCGCCTCGACACCGACTTCGCCTGGCCGAAGATCGCCGCCGACACCGCCGCGCTCTACCGCGCCACCCGGCGTCGGGAGGACGTCGAACTCGGCCGTCCCAAGATTCCCGGCGGGAACGTCTTCGGCCGGACCTGAGGCCGCGCGAGATCCGACGATCTCCTCGAGCCGAGCGACGTGGTCGCTCAGCGATCACGTCGCGCGGCTCCTCGGGAAGACCCGGCCGGCTCTCACTCCCGGGCCGCCTCCGCGACGGCGCGGGCGGTCTTGCGGGCGATGTCGGCGAGCGCGGCCCGCTCGGCGGCGGCCGCCTCGTAGTCGGCGATCCGGTCCCGGACGACCCGCGCCGGCGCCCCGACGGCCACCGCGTGGTCGGGCACGATCCCCTTCACCACGGCGTGCGCGCCGAGCACGCAGCCGCGGCCGACGGTCGTCCCGCGCAGGATCGTCACCTTCGTGCCGACCCAGGTCTCCGGCCCGACCCGCACCGGCGTCTTGACGATCCCCTGGTCCTTGATCGGACGGTGGACGTCCTCGTAGCGGTGGTCGAAGTCGCAGACGTAGATCCAGTCGGCGAGCAGCGTGGCGTCGCCGAACTCGACGTCGAGGTAGGCGTTGATCGTGTTGTCGGCGCCGAACACGGCCTTGTCGCCGATCCGCAGCGACCCCTCGTGGCAACGGATCTTCGTCCGGTCCCCGATGTGCGTGAACCGTCCGATCTCCAGGCGCCCCAGTCCCGGCCGGCACTCGAGCACGACGTCCTTGCCCAGGAAGACCATGCCGCGCAGCACGATGTGCGGCTGCCGGAGCCGCACCTTGAGAATCCGCCAGTACCGCACCAGGTACCACGGGGTCCACGCGCGGTGCCGCACGATCCAGCGCAGCGTCGCCGCGGAGACGAGGCGTGCCTGGTCCGGATCCTTCCGGGTCGCCCAACTGCCCACCCGCGAGAGGGTACGGCGAGGATGTGCCGGTGACCTCGGTGACCGTCGTCGGCAGCGTGAATCTCGACCTGGTCGCGCGCCTGGAACGCCTGCCCTCCCCCGGCGAGACGCTGACCAGCCGCGGCGTCACCCGCCACCCCGGTGGCAAGGGCGCCAACCAGGCGCTGGCGTGCGCGCGGCTCGGCGCGACGGTGCGCCTGGTGGGGGCCGTGGGCACGGACCCGCTCGCCGACGAGGCGCTCGCGCTGCTGCGGGCCGGGAACGTGGAGCTCTCCGCGGTGGCGACCGTCGCCGACGCCCCGACCGGCACCGCGATGATCCAGGTCGACGACCACGGCGACACCACGATCGTCATCGACCCGGGCGCGAACGCCCACGTGCGGTGGCGGCGGGACATCCCCACCGACGTCGTCATGACCGTGCTCGAGGTCCCCGACGAGGCCGTCGCCGCCGCCATGGCCGCCCCCGCGTTCACCGTGCTCAACGCCGCGCCCGCCCGCGCCGTCGACGAGGCCGTGCTGCGGACCGTCGACCTGCTGTCGGTCAACGACGACGAGCACGCGATCCTCGGCCGCACGGCCGACCTGGACGCCCTGCCCGCCGTCGTCGTCACCCACGGGGCGGCCGGGGCCACGCTGTACCGCCACGGCCGCGTCACCGCGCGGGCGGAGCCGCCCACGGTCGACGCGGTCGACGGCACCGCCGCCGGCGACGCGTTCACCGCCGCGCTCGCCGTGTCCCTGGCCGAGGGAGGTCCCGACGACGCCGGGGTGCGGCGCGCGTGCTTCGTCGGGGCCCTGACCGCCACCCGCGCGGGCGCCCAGCCCGCGATCCCCACGCTCGACGAGCTCCACGCCTTCATGGAGGCCCACGCATGACCCCGCTGATCATCGACACGGACCCCGGCGTCGACGACGCGTTCGCCCTGGCCGTGGCCTGCCTCGCCCCCGAGGTCGAGCTGCTCGCCGTGACCTCGGTGCACGGCAACGTGCCCGTCGAGCAGACCACGGAGAACGCCCGGCGGCTGCTGGGCACGTTCGGGCGTCCCGACGTGCCGGTGGGCCGCGGCGCCGACCGCCCGCTGGTGCACCTGCTCGACGGCCGCGCCGACGACGTCCACGGCGGTGACGGGCTGGGCGGCCGGTCGCTGGACTTCGGCCCACCCGTCGACGAGTCGCCGCTGCGGGCCGTGGCCCTCATGGCGTCGGTGCTCGAGCAGGCCACCGAGCCCGTCACGATCGCCGCGATCGGGCCGTACACGAACGTCGCGACGCTGCTCTCCGCCCGGCCCGACCTGGAGGAGCGGATCGGCCGCTTCGTCCTGATGGGCGGCTCGATCGGCTACGGCGGGAATGTCACCGCGGCCGCCGAGTTCAACGTGTGGGGCGACCCGGAGGCGGCGCGGCGGGTGCTGGCCGGCTCGGTCGTCCCGACGACGCTCGTCCCGCTCGACCTCACGATGCGCATCACCCTCTCCGCGGACTGGCTCGACGACCTGGCGCGGGAGTCCCCGATCGGCGCCGCGCTGTCCTCGACCCGCGAGGCGTACCTCGCGGCCTACTCCGCCCGCTTCGGCACGCCCGCGATCGCGGTGCACGACGCCGTCGCGGTGCTCGAGGCGATCCGGCCGGGGTCGGCGCGGACGATGCCGATGCCCGTCGACGTCGACACGTCGTCCGGTCCCGGACGGGGCGCGACGATCGGCGACATGCGCGGCGCCGAGGCGGTCGTGCTCGGCCGCCCCGTCGACGTGGCCCTCGACGCGGACGCGACGTTCGTCCGGGCGGAGCTGCGGCGGCGGTTGTGCGCGAAGCGCTCGTGAGCAGAAAGGGTCGTTATAGCGACCTTTACTGCTCACCTGGCGGAGCCACATGAGTCCCGAGGCGATCGTCCTCGGGCTGCTCAGCGCCGTCCGCGCGACGCCGCTCGCGCTGGTCTCCGGGTTCCTGCTCACCCGCTCGCCCGCCCGGCTCGTCACGGCCTACCTCGTCGGCGGGCTCGCGGTGAGCCTGCCGGTCGGGATCGGCGCCGTCCTGGTCTTCGGGGCGACGGCGAACACCTCCGAGTCCGGCGCGGGGCGCGACGTCGTCGACGTCCTGCTCGGCGTCGCCGCGCTGGTCTACGCCGTCGGCTACGCCACGGGTCGCTTCGGGCGGGCCCCCGACGCCGGGCCGGGCCGGTTCGGGGCGCTGACCGAACGCCTGCGCACGCCGACGGTGCCGGTCGCCGCCGCGGCCGGGGTCGCGACCAACCTCCCCGGCCTCTACTACCTCGCCGCGCTCGTCGCGATCCTCGAGACCGAGCCGGGGCCGACGGAGGCGGTGCTCCAGGTCCTCGTCTACAACCTGCTGCGCTTCGCGCTGCCCGCCGCCGCGCTCGCGATCGTCCTGCTCCGGCCCACGCAGGCGCAGCGGATCACCGAGGCCGTCCGCGCCTTCGGGGTGCGGCACCGTCGCACCCTGGTCATCGCGGCCCTCACCGTGGTCGGGGTCTACCTCGTCGTGCGGGGCGTGGCCGGGCTGGTCTCGCACACGTAGGCCCGCGCGCCCCGGCCCACCCGCGCGAGCACGACGGTCGCCGCTCCCGGCCCGGCGAGCTTCAGCCGCGGCCGCAACCGGTCCGGCTCGACGTCGACGCCCCGCACCAGGATCTCGACCCGCCCCACCTCGCGGCGGCGCAGGGTCTGCCGGAGCGTCTTCTCGCTGAACGGCCCGTGCTCCAGCACGCGGAAGGCCCGTCCCGACGGCGGGTGGGGTCCGGTCAGGTAGGCCAGGTGCGGGTCGAGCTGGGCGAGGCCGTGCCGGGCGGCGAACTGGCGGACCAGCCCGGCCCGGACGACGGCGCCGTCGGGGTCGACGAGCCACTCGTCGACGTCGGTGACCGGGCACGTGTCGTCGTCGAGATCGGTCACCTGGAAGCCGTCGCCTGCCGGGCGCAGCACCGTGGCGCGGCGCCGCGGCCCGTCGTCGGGAACGAGCCCGGCGGACCAGAGCGCCGCCTCCCGCACGCGCCCGTCCAGCGACACGAGCTCCACCTCGCGCGCCCACGGGACGAGCGCGAAGTCGAGGCCGGGCGCCGTGGACACGACCAGGTCGGGTCCCGGCAGGGCGGCGAGCGGCGGGGTCATCTCGTCCGGCCGGCGCACCCGGCGGCCGCTCGACGTCCGCCGCGCCGGGTCCGCGACGACCACCGACCCCCGTGTCACCGGCACGAGGGCGTCCGCCCGCGCCAGCCGGGCGCCCGGCACGTTCGCGCGTGCCATCGCGAGGCGCACCGGGTCGAGGTCGGAGCCGACGACGCGGTCCAGCACCGCCGACAGCGCCGCGACCTCGACGCCCACCGAGCAGGTCACGTCGTGCACCACTCGCCCGGCCGCCACGGCCGCGATCCGCTGCGCCCGGTGCTGCGCGACCGGCACCGCGGTGGCTTGTTCGAGCGCGTCCGCGGTCCAGAGCCAGCCGTCCGGGAAGCGACCGCGCGCGCGAGACCGCAGCAGGGCCGTCTCCAGCAGCGCCGCCCCGTGCTCCTCCCCCACGAGGCGCCGGGCGGCGGCCGCGTCGCGCAGCGGGTCGCCGGTCGGGACGAACGACGACAGCGCCGCGTGCCCGGCACCCGACGTCAGGAAGGCGACGTCGGGCACCGAGAACGCGAACACCTACAGCTCGACCGGAGCCGGCGGCTTCACCCCGGTGACCAGCGCGTTGTAGAACAGCCCGCGCGGGACGACCCGCGCGAGCACGTGCTCGTCGAGCCAGGAGAGCCGCTGCCAGGACCGGTAGGCGAACATCGCCCACGGGAAGCCGAGCTTCTCCGGCGGGACGGCGGCCTCGAAGGTCCGCACCGGCCAGCCGAACAGCGCCGCCGCGAACTCCTCGGTGACGCAACGGACGTCGACCGCCCCGGCACCGAGCGCGAACCGCTCCAGCCGCTCGGGGTCGAAGACGTGCTGGTCGACGACCGCCTCGAGCGCCGCCGCACGCGACGACTCGTCGAGCTCCGCCTGCGGGCGCCGCCACGACCGCAGCGGGCCGAGCTTCGTCAGGTTCGTGGTCGCCCACCAGGTGGCCTGGCCGAGCTTGCGCGCGTAGAGGTCGCCGATCCGCGTCGGCTCCCCCGCGAACACGAACCGCCCGCCGGGCCTGAGCACCCGGAGGATCTCGCGGAACGCCTGGTCGAGGTCGGGGATGTGGTGCAGCACCGCGTGCCCGACGACGAGGTCGACCGAGGCGTCGGGCATCGGGATCGTCTCGGCGTCGGCGACCTTGCCGTCGACGTCGAGCCCGAGACCCTCGGCGTTGCGCACGGCCACCTCGACCATGCCCGGGGACAGGTCGGTGACCGTGCCCTTCCTCGCGATCCCGCCCTGCATGAGGTTGAGCAGGAAGAAGCCGGTGCCCGACCCGATCTCGAGCGCGTGCTCGTAGGTCTCGTCACCCGGCGAGACGGCCCGGAAGCGTCCGACCGCGAAGGAGATGCAGCGCTCGTCGTACGAGATCGACCACTTCTCGTCGTACGTCCCCGCCTCCCAGTCGTGGTAGAGGACGTTGGCGAGCTTGGGGTCGTCGAAGGCCGCGTCGACCTCGGCCTGGGTGGGGGCCACGCTCACCGGCCCAGGAACTGGGCCTTGCCGGGCCCGTTCTCGACGAAGCTGCGCATGCCGATGACCTGGTCCTCGGTGCCGAACAGCGCGGCGAACACCTCGGACTCGAAGTCCAGGCCGTCGCGCAGGTCCATGCCGAGGCCGCGGTCGATCGCGTTCTTGGCCGCCGCGAGGGCGCGGGTCGGGCCGTTCGCGAACTGCTCGGCCCACGCGCGGGCGCGGGTGTAGACCTCGTCCGGGGCGACGACCTCGTCGACGATGCCCAGCTCCAGCGCCTCGGGCATCTTCACGAAGCGCCCGGAGAAGATCAGGTCCTTGGCCTTGGCCGGGCCGACCAGGCGCGCGAGCCGCTGCGTGCCGCCGCCGCCCGGGATGATGCCGAGCAGGATCTCCGGCAGGCCGACCGTCGCGTTGTCGCCCGCGATGCGGCGGTCGCAGGACAGCGCGATCTCGAAGCCGCCACCGAGCGCGTAGCCGGTCAGCGCGCACACCGTCGGCTTGGGGATCTCCGACACCGCGCCGAAGCCGTGCGAGAGCTCGCGGGACCGCGCGGCCATCTGGGCGTAGGTGAGGTCGGCCATCTCCTTGACGTCGGCGCCGGCCGCGAGGGTCTTCTCCCCGCCGTAGACGACGACCGCGCGCACGTCCTCGCGGTCGGCCGCCTCCTTGGCCGTGGCGGCCAGCTCGATGTTGACCTGGCGGTTCACCGCGTTCATCGGCGGACGGTCGAGGCGGATGGTGCCGATGCCGCCCTCGACCTCGAGGCGCACGAACTCCGTCACTTCTGCTCCTTCTGGTTGATCGCCGCGACCCTAGCGGCGGTACGCGGTGAACCGACCCCGCCGGCTCAGCAGCTCCAGCGGCTGGTCGAACGCGGCCGAGAGGTTCTCCGAGGTCATCACGTCGTCCAGCAGCCCCTGCGCGACGATCCCACCCTCGCGCAGCAGCATCCCGTGCGTGAAGCCCGGCGGGATCTCCTCCACGTGGTGGGTGACCATCACCATGGTCGGGCCGTCCGGGTCGGCGGCGAGCGCGGTCAGCCCGGCCACCAGGTCCTCGCGGCCGCCGAGGTCCAGCCCGGAGGCCGGCTCGTCGAGCAGCAGCAGCTCCGGGTCGGTCATGAGGGCCCGCGCGAGCAGGGTGCGCTGGCGCTCGCCCGAGGACAGGGTGCCGAACGCCCGGCCCGCCAGCGGCGCCGCGCCGAGCACCTCGAGCATCGCCTCCGCGCGACCGTCGTCGACGGCGTCGTACGTCTCGCGCCAGGTGCCCAGCACGCCGTAGCCCGCGGAGCGCACGACGTCGAGCACCAGCTCGTCGCCCGGCACCCGCCCGCCGAGCGCGGCCGAGGCGAGCCCGATCCGCTCGCGCAGCTCGAACACGTTGACCCGGCCCATGCGCTCGCCGAGCAGGTCCACCAGGCCCGTCGTCGGGTGCATCTCCGCGGCGGCCAGGCGCAGCAGCGTCGTCTTCCCGGCGCCGTTCGGGCCGATCACGACCCATCGCTCGTCCAGCTCGACGGTCCAGTCGATGCCCGTGACCAGCGTGTTCCCGCCGCGGCGCACCGCCACGCCGCGCATGCGGACGATCTCGTCGTCGTGCGGGCGGTCGTCGGCCGGCGGGAGAGGCTCAGCGGTCACAGTGTTCATCCTCTCCGATCCGGTCGGCGCGATCATGGGAGGGGACGGGTCGGATCCGGCACCATCTCCCGTCATGCGCACCATCAGCCACACGGGCACCGAACGGCGCGGCGTCCACCTCGGCGAGGACGGGGTGCTGTCGGTCGCCGTGCCCGCGACGACGACCGCCGAGGCCGTCGAGGTGTGCCTGCTGGAGGGGTCCTGGGACGCCGGACGGCGGGTGGAACTCGTTCCCGACGCCGAGGGCTGGTGGCGCGGGCAGGTCCCGGACGTCGCGGCCGGCACCGGCTACGGCCTGCGGGTGCACGGCCCGTGGTCGCCCGCGACCGGCGTGCGCACCAATCCCGCGAAGCTGCTCGTGGACCCGTGGGCGCGCCGCGTCGACGGCGCGTTCACCTCGCTCCCGGCGGCCCTCGCGCACGTCGACGACGACCCCTTCGGCACGGCGTCGTCGGTCGACTCGGCCGGCTCGGTGCCCTTCGCGCTGGTCCCCGGACCCGCACCCGCCGTCGGGACGGAGCGACCGCGCGTCCCGTGGCGGGACACGGTGGTCTACGAGACGCACGTGCGGGACCTCACGATGCGGCACCCGGAGGTCCCCGCGGCCCAGCGCGGGACGTTCGCCGGCGTGGCGCACCCCGCCGTGCTGGAGCACCTGACGCGGCTGGGCGTGACCACCGTCGAGCTGCTGCCGGTGTTCGCGAACGCCCCCGAGCCGTCGCTCATGGTGCGGGGCGCGCACAACCACTGGGGCTACTCGACGCTGGCCTACCTCGCCCCGGAGCCGCGCTACGCCTCCGTGCGGGGCCAGGAGATCCCCGAGTTCCGGGCGATGGTCGACGCCCTGCACGCCGCGGGCCTCGAGGTCGTGCTCGACGTCGTGTTCAACCACTCCTGCGAGGGCGGGGTCGGCGGGCCGTCGCTGTCGTGGCGCGGGCTGGACGCGCCGTCGTGGTACCAGCTCTCCCCGACCGGTCGCGACGTCGACTTCACCGGCTGCGGCAACACCTTCGACGCCGGCTCGCCGCTCGTGAGCGCGCTGGTCCTCGACTGCCTGCGGTACTGGGTGACCGAGATGGGCGTGGACGGGTTCCGGTTCGACCTGGCGTCGACCATGGGGCGCCCGGGCGGGTCGGGGTTCTCCCGCGACGCGCCGCTGCTGGAGGCCCTGGCCTCCGACGACGTGGTGTCGCAGGTGAAGCTGATCGCCGAGCCGTGGGACGCGACGGGCGAGGGCTACCAGGTCGGCGGCTTCGGCGCGGGGTGGGCGGAGTGGAACGGCCGCTACCGCGACGGCGTGCGCGACTTCTGGCGCCGCCACGGCGCGGTGTCGGAGATCGTCACGCGCCTCGCGGGCTCGTCGGACATCTACTGGCCGCGGCGCGGGCCGGCGGCGTCGGTGAACTTCGTGACCGCCCACGACGGGTTCACCCTGCGCGACCTCGTCTCCTACGACCACAAGCATAACGAGGCCAACGGCGAGGACAACCGCGACGGCACCGACGACAACCGCTCCTGGAACGGCGGCGTGGAGGGTCCGTCGGACGACCCGGACGTCGTGGCGCTGCGGGAGCGGCAGACCCGGAACCTGCTGGCCACCCTCGGCCTCTCCGCCGGCACCCCGATGCTGCTCGGCGGCGACGAGCTGGGGCACACCCAGCACGGCAACAACAACGCCTACTGCCTCGACGACGAGACGTCGTGGCGCTCGTGGGACGCGGCCGGTCCCCTCGTCGACTTCGTGGGCAAGGTGTTCGCGCTGCGCCGGTCGGTGCCGGAACTGCGCCGCGACGACTTCTTCTACGGCCACTCCGACCTGCCCGAGGGCGAGGTGCCGGACATCGTGTGGCTCTCCGAGACCGCCCGTGAACTCGGCGCGGAGGACTGGGGCCACCACAAGGAGACGCTCGTGGTCCGCGTGCGCTCGGCGTCGTCGGTGCTGCTGGTGCTGCACTCCGGGGCGGGCGACGTGGACGTGGAGCTGCCCACCTGGCTGGGCGACACGACGTTCGTCCCGGAGCTGACCTCCGGCACCCCGGACGGCACGCCCACGTCGGTGGAGCCCCTGCCGGCCGGCGCGTCCGTGACCGTGCCGCCGCACTCGTTCCTGGTGTTCCGCTCGGTCTGAGGTCCCTGGCGCTCTGGCGCGGGGAGTCAGTGGCACGGGGCGACCGCACGGGCGCTCCGTGCCACTGACTATCCCGCACCGGACGTCAGGAGTGCGCACGCTCCACGAGCGCGTCGCGGACCGTGCGGACGAACCGCTCGGAGTGCTCCTTCAGCTCGTGCCAGTTCGTCCGGATGACGATCCACCCGGCGAGGACGAGCGCGTTCTGTCGTTCCGCGTCGTGGAGGAACGCCCGCAGGTCACGGTGGTAGGCCCACCCGTCGATCTCGACGACGATCCGACGGTCGAGGAACGCCAGGTCGAGCACCGCCGGCCCGTGGCGCGGCAGGACGACCCGGTGGTCGGCCAGCCATCCGACGATGTCGGCGTCGCGCAGGAGCGAGTGCGCGAGGCGTTCGGCCTCCGAGCGTGCTCCACCGGCCGCGAGGGCGAGCAGCGTGGCGCAGAGCACCGCGCCGTAGCGACGACGACCGCGGTCGTGCGTCTCCTGCAGGGTGTCGAGCGCCACGATGCCCTTCTGCAGGACCCGGTCCATCAGCTTCGCCCCCGCGAGCAGTCCGAGGGCGGCGACCGCCGTGAGGACCGTGGCTGCCTTCTTGGTGACGACGAGCCCGTCGACGGTGACGCGGTCCCGCGCGGGAACCGCCCGCCGCGTCACCGTCACGCCCGGCCGCGGTCGGGGCTGGCTCCCCTGGGGCACGGCGATCTCGACCTCGGCGGGCGCGACGTCGGTCATCTGCCACCAGTACGCGGCGGAGCGCCCGACGAGCGTCGCCTCCGGGCCGATCGACAGCATGGCGACCCGGATCCGCGATCGGGACGTCACCGGGTGGTCGGTGGCGCGCAGGACGCCGTGCGCCGGCCGTTCCCACTCACCGCGCCGAACCTTCGCGGTGATGGCCTTCGACGAGTACCCGGCGTCCCTGGCCTGCTGCACGGTGGCGACGCCGTCCCGCTGACGCATCTGCGCGTGCAGCCGGGCGGCGTCGGGCTGATCGGTCGTCACACGGGTTCTGACGCACGCCGGGCCCGATCGGATCCGACGTCTTGCCGCCGCGCGAAGTCAGTGGCACGGAGGTCCCGTGCGGGCGGTCCGTGCCACTGACATGCGGCAGCCCCTCGCCCTGGCGACAGGAAAGCGTCGTTGCTGTCACCGGACGACAGCAACGACGCTTTCCTGCCACGGAGCCGGGAGGAATCGGCCCCGGAACCAGGGCCGCGAGCCCCTACGCCGGGAGGACGACCTTGCCCAGCTCCACCGGCGAGGCGAGCAGTTCGTTCGCCGGGAGGACGCGGACCGTGTAGCCCAGGACGCCCGCGTGCGGGAGCGCGACGGTCGCCTCGAAGGTCTCCGCGTCGCCCGAGGAGCCCACCGGGCGCATCGGCTCCACCACGGCGGCCGACAGCTGGTCGGCGTCGTCGGCGCGGCCGACCACGGCCTGGACGAGGACGTCGGAGGTCGAGAGACCGCCCAGCTCCACCGAGGCGCGCACCGTCATGGGCGCGCCCAGCACCGGCGTGTCCGCCGCGCCCGACGCGTCCACCTCGGCGACCCGCACCGACGGCCACGCCGCGTCCAGGCGGGCCCGGAACTCGGCGAGCTCCTTGGCGCCCGCATAGCCGGAGGCGTTGACCCGCCGGGCGGCGCGCGCGGCCGGTGCGTACCAGTCGTTCACGTAGTCGGTGACCATCCGCGTGGCCTGGACCTTCGGCGAGAGCGTGGCGAGCGTGTGGCGCACCAGCGCGGTCCAGCGGTCGGGCACGCCGTCGGCGCCGCGGTCGTAGAACAGCGGCGCGACCTGGGTGGACATGAGGTCGTGGAGCGCGGCGGCCTCGATGTCGTCGCGGCGGTCGGGGTCGTCGACGCCGTCCGCGGTCGGGATCGACCAGCCGTTGCGGCCGTCGTAGAGCTCGTCCCACCAGCCGTCGCGCACCGACAGGTTGAGCCCGCCGTTGAGCGCCGACTTCATGCCGGACGTGCCGCACGCCTCGAGCGGGCGCAGCGGGTTGTTCAGCCAGACGTCGCAGCCCCAGTAGAGGTAGCGGGCCATCGACATGTCGTAGTCCGGGAGGAACACGATGCGGTGGCGGATCGCCGGGTCGTCGGCGAACCGGACCATCTCCTGGATGAGCCGCTTGCCCTGGTCGTCGGCCGGGTGCGACTTGCCGGCGATGACCAGCTGCACCGGCCGCTCGGGGTCGAGCAGCATCGAGCGCAGCCGCTCGGGGTCGCGCAGCATCAGGGTGAGCCGCTTGTAGGTCGGCACCCGACGGGCGAAGCCGATGGTGAGGACGTTCGGGTCGAAGACCCGCTCGGTCCAGCCCAGCTCCGGCTCCGAGGCGCCGCGGTCGAGCCAGGACGCCTTCACCCGGCGCCGCACCTCGTGGACCAGGCGCGCCCGCAGCTGGCCGCGGACCTCCCAGAGCAGCGAGTCGGAGACGCCGAACAGCTCCGGGCCGGCCCCGGCCGCGGCCGCACCGGCGGTCAGGCCGACCATCTCGCGGGCGGTCCAGGTCGGGCCGTGCACGCCGTTGGTCACCGAGCCGATCGGCACCTCCGGCGCGTCGAACCCGCCCCACAGCGACGAGAACATCCCGCGCGAGACCTCGCCGTGCAGCTGCGAGACCCCGTTGGAGCGCTGGGCCAGACGCAGGCCCATGTGCGCCATGTTGAACATGTCGGAGTCGGGCTCACGGCCCAGGGCCAGCACCCGGTCGACGCCGATACCCGGCAGCAGGTCGGCCGAGAAGTAGTGCTCCACGAGGCCGATCGGGAACCGGTCGATGCCCGCGGGCACGGGGGTGTGCGTGGTGAACACCGTGCCGGCGCGGACCGCCGCGAGCGCCTGGTCGATGTCCAGACCCGCCGTCGTGACGAGCTCCCGCATGCGCTCCAGGCCGAGGAACCCGGCGTGGCCCTCGTTCGTGTGGAACACCTCGGGCGCCGCGTGGCCGGTCACGCCGCAGTACGCGCGGACCGCCCGCACGCCGCCGACCCCGACGAGGATCTCCTGGCGGATGCGGTGCTCGGCGTCGCCGCCGTAGAGCCGGTCGGTGATCTGGCGCAGGTCGGCGTCGTTGTCCTCGATGTCGGCGTCGAGGAGCAGCAGCGGGACGCGGCCCACGGAGGCGACCCAGACGCGGGCGCGCAGCACGCGGCCCTCGGGCATCGCGACGTGCACCAGCAGCGGCGCCCCGTCCGACCCGGCGAGCAGGTGCAGCGGCAGGCCCTGCGGGTCGAGCGCCGGGTACTGCTCCTGCTGCCAGCCGTCGAGCGAGAGCGACTGCCGGAAGTAGCCCGAGCGGTAGAGCAGGCCGACCGCGATCAGCGGCACGCCGAGGTCCGAGGCGGCCTTGAGGTGGTCGCCCGCGAGGATGCCGAGGCCGCCGGAGTAGTTCGGCAGCACCTCCGAGACGCCGAACTCCATCGAGAAGTAGCCGATGCCGGCCGGGAGGTCCTGCCGGCCCTGGTACCAGCGCGGCTCGGTCAGGTAGGCGCGCAGGTCGTCGGACACCTCCCGCACCCGGGCGACGAAGGCGTCGTCCTCGGCCAGGGCGGCGAGCCGCGCCGGGCTGACCTCGCCGAGCAGGCGGACCGGGTCACCCCCGCCACGGCGCCAGGCCGTCTCGTCGACCGCGGCGAACAGGTCCTGCGTCGGACCGTGCCAGGTCCAGCGCAGGTTCGTCGCGAGGTCCTGCAGCGGCGCGAGCGCGGACGGCAGCTGGGCGCGGACGGAGAAACGACGCAGTGCTCTCACGGGGTCGAAGCCTAGGCAAACCCTTCCGACGCGCCGTCATCGCCCATCGCGGCTGGATCGATTCGCTGGCTACGCTGCGTGGCGTGAGCGTGCTGGGGAGATGGTGGCCGTCCGGACGACGGTCCGAGGGTGAGTACGGCGAGAGCGGGACCGGGTCGTTCGAGCAGGTCGGGGGCGCCGACGAACAGGACGCGCCACCCCGCCGCAGCGAGCCGTGGAGCGGGCGGTTCAAGGCGATCGTCACCGGTCGCCGGACCGACACCGGGAGCGTCCCGGCGGCCGGGTCGGTGTCGGTCGAGCCGGAGGCTCCCGACGCCGGGTCCGCGCACCGGGGCTCCGAGGGCTGGGGTTCCGACGGCGCGGCCGCCGCGGAGGACCTGCCGCCGCGCTACGACCCGCGGGACCGCGACGCGCCGCCCCGCCGCCCGTGGGGTTCCTCGGGCGAGGTCGAGCTCGGGCCGCCCCCACCGCCGGACGCGCCGGTCGACCCGGGGCTGCCGTCCGGCCCGATCCCGGTGCCGGGGTACGGGCGGGGTCACGACGGCGGGTCGCTCGACACCTCGATCGCCGGCGGCCCGACGGTGCCCTCCGCCCCGCGCCCGGCCGTCGACCGCTCGCGGCCGTTCCCCGCGCCGGAGCGTCCCGCCGGCCCCCCGGCCGCGCCCGCGTGGTCGCGCTCGACCAACACCGGCGGCTTCCGCGCCGTGGTGCCGCCGTGGCGCCGGCCGGTGGTGCCGCAGGGGTCGTCCGACGACCCGGCCGCGGCGCCCACCGCGTTCACCCCCCGCCCGGACGCTCCGAGCGCATCGAAACCGGCCGGTTCGGGTAGGGCGACCGACATGAGTTCGTCCGCCGATCGGCCGACCACCGAGCACGGTGCGTCCGCGCCCTCCGCCGCGACCCCGCCCCCGCGGCCGGGTCCGGGCGGGCGCGTGGGCGATCCCCTCGCCACCCCGGGCCGCCACGCGCGCGACGAGGCGCCCGCCCCCGGGTCCGACGACCCCGTGACCTCCCCGGCCGCCGACGGGTCCGGCCTGGCCGCCCCCGAGGCCTTCGGGCGGGGCCGGCTCGACGAGCCCGTCACCTCCCCCGCCGCCGACGGGTCGGGCCTCGCCGCCCGCGACGTCGCGGCCCACGACGACCTCGACCTCCAGCGCCGCGGCCCCGCCGACGAGCCGCTGGACGAGCCCGTCACCTCGCCCGCCGCCGACGGGTCGGGCCTCGCGCTCGGCGCCGTGACGGCGGGTGCCGCCACCGCCGCGGCCGCCGCGGCCGGGGACCGCGACGAGGCCGTCACCGACGCCGAGTGGACGCCCGCGGAGCCGACGAGGGCCGCGGCTCCCTCGGAACCCGCGGAACCCTCGACGCCCGTCACGCCCGCCGTGCCGGCCGGGAGCGTCCAGGACGGACCGGACGCGCCCGACCCGGCCGCACCCGCCGTCGGGACGGCACCGGCCGAGGACACCCCCGCCGAGGACACCCCGGTGGCCGACGCGCCCGAGGTGGCGACGCCGACCGCCGCCGAGACCGCGCCGGACGCCCCGGTCCAGGCCCCGGCGGACACCGTCGCGGACGCGATCGCCCAGACCGACCCCGACCCGGCGCCGGCCCCGTCGCGCACCACCGGGACCGCCGACCTCGCCGCCGAGCGGGCCCGCCTCGCGCAGGGGCGGCTCGGGATCGACGAGGTCACGCCCGAGGTGTCGGGCGGGCGGTTCCCCTCGAAGGCGGTCGTCGGGGAGGTCGTCCCCGTCACCGCGACGGTCTGGCGCGAGGGCCACGACGCGATCGCCGCGACCCTGGTCTGGCAGCGCTGCGCGGACGTCGACCACGCCGACGCCGAGGCGGTCGCGTCCGCGCCCGTCGTCGGGCACGAGCGCACCGTCCGCATGGTGAGCCTGGGCAAGGACACCGACCGGGCCGCGGCGAGCCTCGTCGCCGACGCGGAGGGGCTGTGGCGCTTCCGGGTCGACGCCTGGAGCGACCCGTGGGCCACCTGGCGGCACGCGGTCGAGGTGAAGGTCGCGGCCGGTCAGGGGCCGGGCGAGCTCGCCAACGACCTGGAGAACGGGGCCCGCCTGCTCGAGCGGGGCGCCGCGCAGATCGAGGACCGCTCCTCGGCCGACGAGGTCGCCCACCAGCCCGCGGGCGAGGCGACGACGCCGCTGGAGATGCCGCCGTCGTTCACGTTCGCCACCGAGCTGCGCGAGGCCGCCGCCTCGCTGCGCGACGCCGACCGGCCGCTGGTCGAGCGGCTCGCGCGGGCGCTGTCCGAGCCGGTGCAGCACACGATGACCGAGCGGCCGGTCCGCGAGCTCGTCACCCGCGGCGCCGACCACCACGTGCTCGTCGAGCGCCCGCGGGCCCTCGACGGCGCCTGGTACGAGTTCTTCCCCCGCTCCACCGGCGGCTGGGACGCGGACGGGAAGCCCGTCCACGGCACGTTCGTCACGGCGCAGCGCGAGCTCGAGCGCGCGGCCGCCATGGGCTTCGACGTGGTCTACCTGCCGCCGATCCACCCGATCGGCACGGTCAACCGCAAGGGCCCGAACAACACGCTGACCCCGGGTCCGGAGGACGTCGGGTCGCCGTGGGCGATCGGCTCGGCCGACGGCGGGCACGACGCCGTGCACCCGCAGCTCGGCACGATCGACGACTTCGACGCCTTCGTCGCGCGGGCTCGGGAGCTCGACCTCGAGGTCGCGCTCGACTTCGCGCTGCAGTGCGCGCCCGACCACCCGTGGGCCGCGGCCCACCCGGAGTGGTTCACGGTGCGCCCGGACGGGACCATCGCCTACGCCGAGAACCCGCCGAAGAAGTACCAGGACATCTACCCCGTCAACTTCGACACCGACCCGGCCGGGATCTACGCCGAGTCGCTGCGGGTGGTCCTGTACTGGCTCGAGCACGGCGTGCGCGTGTTCCGCGTGGACAACCCGCACACCAAGCCGGCCGACTTCTGGTCCTGGCTGATCGCCAAGGTCCACGAGGTCGACCCGGGCGTGGTGTTCCTCGCCGAGGCGTTCACCCGCCCCGCGCGCCTGTTCGGGCTCGCGAAGGCCGGGTTCAGCCAGTCCTACACGTACTTCACGTGGCGGACCGGTCGCGACGAGCTGCGCGAGTTCTTCGAGATGCACCGCGACCGCATCGACGAGGCCCGCCCGAACTGCTTCGTCAACACCCCGGACATCCTCCACGAGTCGCTGCAGACCGGCGGGCCCGGCATGTTCGCGATCCGGGCGACGCTGGCCGCGATGCTGGCGCCGAGCTGGGGCGTGTACGCGGGCTTCGAGCTGTTCGAGTGGCAGCCGGTGCGGGCGGGCAGCGAGGAGTACCTGGACTCGGAGAAGTACCAGCTCCGGCCGCGGGACTTCGACCGGGCGCTCGCCGAGGGCCGCAGCCTGCAGCCGTGGATCACGCGGCTCAACGAGATCCGCCGTGCCCACCCGGCGGTGCGCCAGCTGCGGACGCTGCGGTTCCACGAGACCGACAACGAGGCGCTGCTCGCCTGGTCGAAGACCGACCCGGTCACCGGCGACACCGTGATCGGCGTGGTCAACCTCAACCCGTTCGGCGCCGAGGAGGGCACGCTGCGCCTCGACATGGCGGCGCTGGGCCTCGACCCGTTCGCCCGCTTCGGCGCGTTCGACGAGGTCAGCGGCCAGGTGTTCGACTGGGGCCGGTCGAACTTCGTCCGGCTCGAGCCCTGGCGCGACGTGGCGCACCTCGTGTCGGTGCAGAGGCGGTAGCTCGCGCGACCCACGAGCGGGCCGTTCGTCACGGGTGACCGTGACGGGCGGCCCGTTCGCGCGTTCCGGGGCCGCGGGGCGTTCCCGACGTCGGGTCCGGGCACTTTCGGCGGCCCCCGCGCGTTGGAGGGGGTAGACAGACCTGAGGAGGTCCCCGTGCCGCTCCTGCTCGCGTTCCTGGCCTACGTGGCCGTGGAGATCTGGGTCCTGGTCCTGGTGGGCCAGGCCGTCGGCTTCCTCGGGCTGCTGGGTCTGCTGATCCTCTCCGCCGTGGTCGGGGCCTGGGCCCTGCGCCGCGAGGGCCGGCGCTCGATCGCCGCCCTCGGCCGGGCCGTGCAGAACCGGCGCCCGGCGGAGGCCGAGGTGGCCGACGGGATGTACGTGGCGCTCGCCGGCGTGCTGCTCGTGGTGCCGGGCATGCTCTCGACCGTCGCCGCGCTCGTGCTGCTGGTCCCGCCGGTGCGCCGCGCCCTCGCCCGGCGCGCGGCCGCCCGTGCGGTCCGGGCCGGAAGCGCCCGGATGACCCCGTCCGTCGTCGTGATCGGGGGAACCGGCCCCACCGCGCGGCGCGAGGGCCCGGAGGACGCGCCGATGGTCATCGAGGGCGCACCCGCCGACCCCCCGCGTGAGCGCTGAGGCGAACCCGACACATCGGGCACCGACGGCCTCCGGTGCGGCGCGGAGGCGGGTCGGACCACTACCGTGGCGCGCGATGAACGACGGGACCACCAGCGCGCCCACCAGCACCCACGTCACCGAACCGGGACACGAGGTCGTCGAGCCGAGTGCCGAGGACTTCCGCCGCGCCCGCCAGCTCCCGGTCGAGGACGACTGGTACAAGCGCGCGGTCTTCTACGAGGTCCTGGTCCGGGCGTTCGCCGACTCGAACCGGGACGGCTTCGGCGACCTGCGCGGGCTGACCGACAAGCTGGACTACCTGGCGTGGCTCGGCGTCGACTGCCTGTGGCTGCCGCCGTTCTACGACTCCCCGCTACGTGACGGCGGCTACGACATCCGCGACTACCGCAAGGTGCTGCCGGACTTCGGCACGGTCGAGGACTTCGTCGAGTTCGTCGACCAGGCGCACGCGCGCGGCATCCGCGTGATCACCGACCTGGTCATGAACCACACGTCCGACCAGCACGTGTGGTTCCAGGAGTCGCGGCGCGACCCCGAGGGGCCGTTCGGTGACTACTACGTGTGGTCCGACGACGACACGCGCTACCCCGACGCGCGGATCATCTTCGTCGACACCGAGGCGTCGAACTGGACCTACGACTACGTGCGCGGCCAGTTCTTCTGGCACCGCTTCTTCTCCCACCAGCCCGACCTGAACTTCGACAACCCGGCCGTCTGCGACGCGATGATCGACGCGCTGCGGTTCTGGCTCGACCTCGGCATCGACGGCTTCCGCCTCGACGCCGTGCCCTACCTGTTCGAGCGCGACGGCACGAACGGCGAGAACCTCCCGGAGACCCACGCGTTCCTCAAGCGGTGCCGCAAGGTCATCGAGGACGAGTACCCGGGCCGCATCCTGCTCGCCGAGGCCAACCAGTGGCCCGCCGACGTCGTGGAGTACTTCGGCGACGCGGAGGCCGGCGGCGACGAGTGCCACATGGCGTTCCACTTCCCGCTGATGCCGCGCATCTTCATGGCGGTCCGGCGCGAGTCGCGGTTCCCGATCTCGGAGATCCTGGCGCAGACCCCGGAGATCCCGCACAACGCGCAGTGGGGCATCTTCCTGCGCAACCACGACGAGCTGACCCTCGAGATGGTCACCGACGACGAGCGCGACTACATGTACGCGGAGTACGCCAAGGACCCGCGCATGAAGGCCAACATCGGCATCCGCCGCCGGCTGGCCCCGCTGCTCGACAACGACCGCAACCAGCTCGAGCTGTTCACCGCGTTGCTGCTGTCCCTCCCGGGTAGCCCCGTCATCTACTACGGGGACGAGATCGGGATGGGTGACAACATCTGGCTGGGTGACCGCGACGGTGTCCGCAGCCCCATGCAGTGGACGCCGGACCGCAACGCGGGCTTCTCCACGTGCGACCCGGGCCGGCTCAACCTGCCCATCGTGATGGACCCGGTGTACGGCTACCAGGCCGTCAACGTCGAGGCGCAGTCCAACTCCAGCGCGAGCCTGCTGCACTGGAACCGTAGGATGATCGAGATCCGCCGCCAGCACCCCGCCTTCGGGCTCGGCGACTTCCACGAGCTCGGCGGGTCGAACTCCTCGGTGCTCAGCTACGTCCGGCAGACGGTCGACGCCGACGGGCACCAGGACGTCGTGCTGTGCGTCAACAACATGTCCCGATTCCCGCAACCCGTGGAGCTCGACTTGATCGCCTGGAAGGACTGGACGCTCACCGAGCTGACCGGAGGCGTCCCCTTCCCGGCGATCGGCGAGCTGCCGTACCTGCTCACGCTGCCCGGGCACGGCTTCTACTGGTTCTCGATCCAGCCCGCGCAGGACCGCTGATGGCCGGCACCGGAGGACGACGCGGAGCGGAGCTCGACCCCATGGACGCGACCCTGGACGCCCTGCTGCCCGCCATCACCACGTGGCTGCCCGACCAGCGCTGGTTCGCGGCCAAGGACCGCACCATCGCCGCCGTGCGCCTCGTCGGCCACCAGGACGTCACGCCCGCCGACGCCGTGCCGGCCGTCGCGCACGCGGTGATCGCGGTGTCCTTCACCGACGACGGGCCCGAGGACCGCTTCCAGCTGCTGCTCGGCTCGCGCCCGGACCTGCCCGGCGACCTCGAGCACGCCGTGATCGGCCGTGCCGGCGACCGCGTGGTCTACGACGGCCTCGCCGACGGCGAGATCAGCCGCCTGCTGCTCTCGCTGATCGTCTCCGACACGACCGTGGGCTCGCTGCGGTTCGTCCCCGAGCCCGCGACCGAGGCGCCGATCGTCGGGCCCGGTCGCCCGCTGCTCAGCGAGCAGTCCAACTCGTCGGTGATCTACGGCGAGCGCGCGATCATGAAGCTGTTCCGCCGCGCCACGCCGGGACTCAACCCGGACCTCGAGCTGCACCGCGCGCTCGGCCGCGAGCGCTCGGGCGAGGTCGCCCCGCTGCTCGGGGCCATCGAGGGCGAGCTGGCCGGCGACGACGGCCCGCAGCCCATGACGGTGGCGATGCTGCAGAGCTACGCCGCCAACTCCGCCGACGGCTGGTCGATGGCGCTGACCAGCGTGCGCGACCTGCTCGCCGAGGGCGACCTGCGGCCCGACGAGGTCGGCGGCGACTTCGCGGGCGAGGCCCACCGGCTGGGCAGGACCATCGCGAGCGTGCACATCGAGCTGGCGCGGGCCCTCGGCACCGAGCGGCTCGGCGCCGACGGCGTCGCCGCGGTGGCGGACTGGATGCTCGAGCGGCTCGACCGGGCGTCGGCGTCGGCCCCCGCCGTCGCCGAGCAGCGCGACGCCATCGCCCGCGTGCTGCGCGGCGTGACCGCCGCCGACGGCCTGGACGTGCAGCGCGTCCACGGTGACCTGCACCTCGGCCAGACGCTGCGCACCCCGCGCGGCTGGCTCGCGATCGACTTCGAGGGCGAGCCCTCGCGCCCCCTCGACGACCGGGTCCGGCCCGACTCCCCGCTGCGCGACGTGGCGGCCATGCTGCGCTCGTTCGACTACGCGGCGTTCCACCAGCTCGCCGAGTGGGAGACCGGGGCGGAGGCGCCGGCCTACCTGCAGCGGCGCGCCCAGGAGTGGGCCGACCGGAACCGCTCCGCGTTCTGCGACGGCTACGCGGAGATCGCGGGCACCGACCCGCGCGACCAGATGGCCGTGCTCCGCGCCTACGAACTCGACAAGGCCGTGTACGAGGTCCTCTACGAGACCCGCAACCGGCCGAACTGGCTCGCGATCCCGCTCCGGTCGATGACCCGGCTCGTGAGCGCCCCGGACGGGCCCGCCGGCGCCTGAGCCTGGTTCGGAGCCCCCGCCGTCCGGGTAGGAGAACCGCACCCGCACCCGATCCCGGAGTCGCACCACCGATGACCCGTCCCACCGCGCCCGGCCCGTTGCCCGTCGCCCCCGGCGAGCTCGACGTGCACCTGCTCGTCGAGGGCGCGCACCGCGACCCGCACAGCGTGCTCGGCCCGCACCGCCGCCCGCAGAACCCCGGCACCGTCGTGGTCCGGACCCTGCAGCCGGGCGCGGACGAGGTCGACGTCGTCGTCGAGGCCGGCCCGACGGCGGGTCGCTACCCGCTCGCCCCCGTCGACTCCTCCGGGCTGTTCGCCGGCGCCGTGCCGGGGCCGCTGCCGCACTACCGGCTCGCGCTCCGGACGACCGACGAGTCCGGTGGGGACAGCCACGGCGACGCCGTCGAGCGCATCGTCGACGACCCGTACCGCTTCTCCCCCGTCCTCGGCCCGGTCGACCTGCACCTCATCGGCGAGGGCCGCCACGAGCGGCTCTGGGACGCCCTGGGCGCGCACTTCCGCCGCTGGCCGACGCCCTCCGGGCCGGTCGAGGGCACGTCGTTCACGGTCTGGGCGCCGAACGCCCGTGGCGTGCGCGTGGTCGGCGACTGGGCGCCCGAGCACGGCAGCTGGGACGGCGTCGCCACGCCGATGCGCGCGCTCGGCTCCGGTGTCTGGGAGGTGTTCCTGCCCGGCGTCGGGCTCGGCACCCGCTACGGCTTCCGCATCCTCACCCACACCGGCGTCTGGCTGGACAAGGCCGACCCGATGGCCTTCGCCGCCGACCTGCCGCCGACCCCCGCCTCGGTGGTCACCGCCTCGACCCACACCTGGGACGACGAGGCATGGATGGCACAGCGGGCCCGTTCGTCTCCGCACGCCGAGCCGATGAGCGTCTACGAGCTGCACGCCGGCTCGTGGAAGCAGGGGCTGACGTACGCCGAGCTGGCCGACGAGCTGGTCGGCTACCTCACCGAGCGCGGCTTCACCCACGTCGAGCTGCTGCCGGTGGCCGAGCACCCGTTCGGCGGCTCGTGGGGCTACCAGGTCTCCTCGTACTACGCGCCGTCCAGCCGCTTCGGCACGCCCGACGACTTCCGCGCGTTCGTCGACACCATGCACCGGGCCGGGATCGGCGTGATCGTCGACTGGGTGCCCGCGCACTTCCCGCGCGACGAGTGGGCACTGGCCCACTTCGACGGCACCCCCTGCTACGAGCACGGCGACCCGCGCCGCGGCGAGCAGCTCGACTGGGGCACGCTCGTCTTCGACTTCGGTCGCTCCCAGGTCCGCAACTTCCTCGTCGCGAACGCCCTGTACTGGCTCGAGGAGTTCCACGTCGACGGGCTGCGCGTGGACGCGGTGGCCTCGATGCTCTACCTGGACTACTCGCGCTCGGAGTGGACGCCCAACAAGTACGGCGGGCGGGAGAACCTCGAGGCGGTCTCGTTCCTCCAGGAGTTCAACGCGACCGTCTACAAGCACCACCCCGGCGTCGTGACGATCGCCGAGGAGTCCACCGCCTGGCCCGGCGTCACCCGCCCGACCCACCTCGGCGGCCTCGGGTTCGGCATGAAGTGGAACATGGGCTGGATGCACGACACGCTCGACTACGTCATGCGTGACCCGGTGCACCGCGGCTACCACCACAACCAGATGACCTTCTCCCTGACCTACGCCTGGTCGGAGAACTACGTGCTGCCGTTCAGCCACGACGAGGTGGTGCACGGCAAGGGCTCGCTGTGGACGCGGATGCCCGACATGGGCCGCGGCGACCACGGCAAGGCGGCCGGGCTGCGCGCCCTGCTGGCCTACATGTGGGCGCACCCGGGCAAGCAGCTGCTGTTCATGGGCCAGGAGTTCGGGCAGGTCCGGGAGTGGTCCGAGGAGCGGTCCCTGGACTGGGAGCTGTTCGACGACCCGCTGCACGCCGGGGTCGCCCGCCTCGTCACCGACCTCAACGCCGCGTACCGCGCGCACGACGCGCTCTGGTCGGCCGACAACGACCCGGCCGGCTTCTCGTGGATCGACGCCAACGACGCGGGCGGCAACGTCTTCTCGTTCGTCCGGCACGATCCGACGGGTGGCCCCGACGTGGTCTGCGTGGCCAACTTCGCCGGCATCGTGCACGACCGCTACCGGGTCGGGATGCCGAAGGCCGGCCGCTGGCGCGAGGTGATCAACACCGACGCGCAGATCTACGGCGGCGACGGGGCCGGCAACTTCGGCTCGGTGTTCGCCGCGTCCGTGCCGCAGCACGGGCGCCCCGCGTCGGCGGAGATGACCCTGCCGGCCTCGGGGATGCTCTGGCTGGTGCACGAGGGGTCGTAGGCCCCTCCTCCGTGGCAGGAGAGCGTCGTTGCGTGCGGCCAGTGGCAGCAACGACGCGTTCCTGCCGTCGCCGGAGTGCGATTCGCCCGGTTCGGCCCCCACGGGCGACCCGGCTCCCGCACACTGATCGGGTGCGGATCCGGGTCGTGCTCGCGGTGGTGGCGGTGCTCGCCGTGCTGCTCACCGCAGGGTGCGCCTCGGCGGTCGACGGGCGGGCGTTCGCGGGTCCGCAGGTCTCTGCCGGGCTCGACCCGGAGTTCGTCCGGGACAACGACGGGTCCGACGACGACCGGCTGGCCGCCGCCGTGCTCCGCGACCTCGAGGGCTGGTGGGGCGAGCAGTTCCCGCGGCTGGCCGACGGGCAGCGGTTCGTGCCGCCGAAGGGCTACTTCTCGGTCGACTCCTCACGGCCCGGGCCGCCGCCGCCCTGCACGGAGTCCACCGACGAGGTCGAGGGCAACGCGTTCTACTGCCCGCGGGCCGACGTCATCGCCTACGACCGCGCGGCCCTGATACCGGTGCTGCGCGAGGAGTTCGGGGACTCGGCGGTCGTCGTCGTGCTGGCGCACGAGTTCGGCCACGCGATCCAGCAGCGGCTCGCCGACGTCGTGCCGACCAGCGCGAGCCTCGGCTCCGGGGCGCCGACGATCCTGTCCGAGGGCCAGGCCGACTGCTACGCGGGCTCGTTCCTGCGCGCGGTGCGCGACGGGGAGACCCCCGACCTGCGCACCGGCGAGGCCGGCGTCGACGCCGCGATGAGCGCGCTCATCACCTTCCGCGACCCGGTGGGCACCGACGCCACGGACGACCGCGCGCACGGCAACGCGTTCGACCGCGTGTCCTCGTTCCAGAGCGGCTTCGCCGACGGCGTCGGGTCCTGCGCGCGGATGACGCTGCAGAACCGCTCGTTCACCCAGCAGGCGTTCTCCACCCTGTCCGACGCGCAGAGCGGCGGGAACCTGCCGCTGCCCGACCTCCTGCGCGCCATGGGCACCGACCTCGACCGGTTCTTCGGCGGCTTCGTCCGCGCGCAGGGCGGGCAGTGGACCACCCCGACGATCCGACAGGGTCGCGACGCCTGCGGGCAGGGGGCGGTGGGCCTGTGCGCCGGGGGCGTGATCCAGTCCGACGACGCCCTGGACGGCATCCACGACGGGCTCGGCGACTACGCGAGCGGCACGCTGCTCGCCTCCCGCTACGCGCTCGCCGCACTCGCCGCGCTCGACCGCCCGACGACGGGTGCGGCCGCGGGCCGCGCCGCGCTCTGCCTGGCCGGGGCCTACACCGCCGACGTGGGCGCGCCCGGGTCGGACTTCAGCCTCTCCCCCGGCGACCTCGACGAGGCCGTCAACCTGCTGCGCCGCAGCGACGACGCGGCGACCGCCACCGACGGCGCGGTCGCCGACACCACCGCCTACGCGCGGATCGCCGACTTCCGGCAGGGGGTCGACGGCGGCGCGGACCGCTGCCTCGCCCTACGCTGACCCGCCGATGGCCACGATCCGCCACCACCCCGAGGCGATCGGGGTGGGGTTCCTGCTCAGCGCGGTCGGCGGCTACCTCGACGCCTACACCTACGTCGGCTACGGCGGCGTGTTCGCCAACGCCCAGACCGGCAACGTCGTGCTGCTGGCGATCGGGCTGGTCCGCGGCGAGATCGGCGAGGCCCTGCGCCACGTGCCGCCGCTGCTGTCGTTCCTCGTCGGGCTGGCGGTGGCGGAGTCGCTGGCGCGGCCGTGGGCCCGCGCGACCCTGCGCCGTCCCGCGCGGGTGGTCCTCACGCTCGAGGCGCTGGTGCTCGCGGTCGTCGCCCTGGTCGCCCTGCCGAACGTCGTCGTGACCGTCGCGGTCGCGTTCGTCGCCGCCCTGCAGGTGTCGACGTTCAAGAAGGTCGGCGACGTCCCCTACAACGCGACCGTCACCACGGGGAACCTGCGCAGCCTGGTCGCGGAGCTCGCGGCCTGGTGGGCCGACCGCGCACCGGACGCCCGCCGCCGCTTCGGCGTGCTCGCCGGGATCGTGCTCTCGTTCGCCGGCGGGGCCGCCGTCGGCGCCGCGCTCACCCTGACGACGGGTCGCTCCGCGGGCCTGGTCCCGGCGGTCGCGGTGCTGGTCGCGCTGACCGCGATCGCCGTGGAGACCCGTCGTCGGGAACGGGCCTAGTAGAGCGCCCGGGCCAGCGCGCGGCGGGCCGTGGTGACCCGCGGGTCGTCCGGTGCGAACAGCTCGAACAGCGACACGAGGTGCTCACGGGCCGCGTCGCGGTCCTCGCCGGCCGTGCGCTGCACGGTCTTCACCAGCCGGTCGAACGCGGCCTCCACCTGACCGCCCGCGAGCTCGGCGTCGGCCGCGGCCTTCTGCGCGGCGACGTCGTCGGGGGCGGCGTCGGCCGCGGCGATCGCCGACGGGTCGGCGGACTCGGCGCGGGCCATGAACCGCACCTGCGAGAGCGCGGCCTGCGCCTCGGCGTTGGCGGGCTCGGAGGCGAGGATCTGCTCGTAGGCGGCGATCGCGGCGTCGTAGTCCCCGCGCTCGAGGGCCTCCTCGGCGGCGGTGAAGCGCGGGTCCTCGGGCTCGGGCACCGGCTCGGCCGACTCCTGCGCCGGCCCCCGCGCCTCGGCCTCGGCGATGCCAGGCATGCGGTCGCGGAGCGCGTCGAGGATCTGGGCGACCCAGCCGCGGAGCTGCTCCTCCGGCTGCACCCCGGAGAACGAGGTGACCGGCTGCTGCGCGACCACGACGTACACCGTCGGGATCGACTGGACCTGGAACATCTGCGCGATGCGGGGGTTCGCGTCGACGTCGACCTTGGCGAGGATCCAGGCGCCGTTGCCCTCGGCGGCGAGCTTCTCCAGCGTCGGGGAGAGCTGCTTGCAGGGCTGGCACCACTCGGCCCAGAGGTCCACGACGACGGGCACGGTCATGGACCGCTCGAGGACCTCGGTCTGGAAGGTGTCCTCGGTGACGTCGATGACGAAGGAGCCGGCCGGCGGGACCGCGGGCGCGGCGCCGTCACCGGGCGGCGCCGCGGGCGCGGCCGGGCGCGCCTGCTGGGACGAGCGCTGCTCGGCGCGGGCCTTCAGCCCGGAGAGGTCGACGGCCCCGGCCATGGCCGAGGACAGGGCTGCCGCCTGCGCGGCCTGACGGGGATCGGGGCGTGCCACGGGATCAATCCTGCCAGCTCGACAGATGCTCCTCGACCCGTGCCACCTTCGCCGTCATCTGCTCGGTCCAGCCGGGGCGGATGTCGGCCTTGAGCACGAGCGACACGCGGCTGCCGTAGCGCCCCGCGGCCTCCGTCGCGCGCTTCACCACGTCCATCACCTCGTCCCACTCGCCCTCGAGCGAGGTGAACATCGACGATGTCTCGTGCGGCAGGCCGGACTCGCGGACCACCCGCACCGCCGCCGCCACGGCCTCGCTCACCGAATCGGACTCCCCGCCGCTCGGGGCCACGCTGAACGCCACGATCACGGGTCCATCATGCTGCTAGATTCCCGCCGATGCCCGCGTCCGACCCGTTGCCGTTCGACCCCATCGAGCGGGCCGCCGGGATCTGGTCGACCAAGGTCGGCGACGCCACCACCATGGCCGCGACCACGAGCGTCTTCCGCGTGCAGCAGATCCTCCAGCAGGCCGTCGACGCCGCGCTGCGCCCGCACGAGCTGACCTTCGCCCGCTACGAGGCGCTCGTGCTCCTCACCTTCTCCCGGCACGGCGCGCTGCCGATGAACCTCATGGGCCAGCGCCTGCAGCTGCACCCGACGTCGATCACGAACATCGTCGACCGCCTCGAGGGCGCCGCGCTGGTCCGCCGCACCCCGCACCCGACCGACAAGCGCACGACCCTCGTGGAGATCACCGACGCCGGCCGCCGGCGCTGCGAGGAGGCGACCGCAGCGGTGACGACCGTCGACTTCGGACTGGTCGGGCTCGCCCCCGAGGAGGCCCGGACCCTGTTCGGGCTCCTCGCGCGGGTCCGGCACGCCGCGGGCGACTTCGCCTGAGGTCCGTCCCGACGGCGGGTCCCCGGGTTGGCGGTGGCACGTCCGCCGTTGCGTCCGCCTTGTCGTGGGCTCCCACCCCCACCCGCCCGCCTGTCGTGGACTCCCACCCCCACCGCGCTGCCTTGTCGCGGCGATCCACCACGACAGGGCAGCCGCCCGCGCTCAACTCGCCACGACAGGACGCCCGGCCGACCTTGTCGTGGGCTCCCACCCCACCGCGCCGCCTTGTCGCGGCGACTCACCACGACAGGGCGGCCGCCCACGATCAACTCGCCGCGACAAGTGCCCCGGAGCGGGGCCGGAGCGTGCCGTCGACGAGGTCGACGACCGTGTCCATCCGGTCCAGCCCCTCCGGGCGGTGGGCGAGGAGCAGGACGGTGCGGTCGCCGTCGAGCAGGTCGCCCATCAGCGCCCGCGCGGTCTCGGCGTCGAGGCCCTCGGTCGGCTCGTCGAGAATCCAGACGCCCGCATCGGCGAGCACCAGCCGGGCCGCCGCGAGCCGGCGCCGCTCGCCGCCCGAGATGCTGCCGGGGCCGATCACGGTGTCGAGCCCCTCCCCCAGCGAGGCCACCCAGCCGTCGAGGTGCACCCGGCGCAGGGCGGCGTGCAGGCGGTCGTCGTCGGCGTCGGGCGCGGCGAGCAGCAGGTTCGCCCGCAGGGAGGCGGTGAAGACGTGGTCGTGGTCGCCGAGCAGCCCGATCCGGCGACGCACCTCGTCCCCGGGCAGGTCGCGGACGTCGCTGCCGTCGATCGTCACGGTCCCCGACGCCGGGTCGAGGAACTTCAGCAGGACCGCCGCCAGCGTCGACTTCCCCGACCCCGACGCCCCGGTCACCGCGACCCGCGCGCCGGGCGGCAGGTCGAGGTCGACGCCGCGCAGGGCCCGGGTGGCGCCCCAGCCCGCGGTGAGGTCGCGGACCCGGATCGACGATGGCGACCTGCGCGCACCCAGTGGGAGCAGCGCGCCATCGTCGCCGCCCGTTCCGGGAGCGGGTCGAGCCGGCTCCGTCGCCGGCGGCGGCACCGTCGCGAGCGCGTCGGTCCGCGCCCGCGCCTGGCGGCCCCGGACGAGGGCGCGGGCCGCGGCGGGCAGGGCGAGCACCGTCCCGGCGAGCGCGGTCGGCAGCAGCACGACGATGCCGACGAGCTCCGGCGACGCGTCGAGGGACACCGCGGCGAGCGCGGCCCCGACGGTCGTGACGCCGAGCGCCAGATGGGCGGCCCCGTCGAGCACACCCTCGTGCACGGCCGCCCGTCGACGGGCCCGGTCCAGGGCCGCGGCGCGGGCCCGAGGGACGGCGAGCACGTCGTCGCGGTCGCGGACGGCGAGCTCCTCCCGGGCGGCGAAGGTCTCGACGACCGCGGCCTGGAGCCGGTCGCCGGCCCGGTCGAGCGCCGGCCCGTCGTGGCGCGCGGCGAGCGCGGCGAGCAGCGGGACCAGCACGCCGGCCACACCGAGCCCCACGACCAGCGCGGGCAGTGTCGCCGGCACGGCGAACCACGCGACGAGGAGGACGACCGGCAGCACCACGGCCACGACCAGCACCGGCTGCCGGCCGCGGACGAGCCCGTCGAGCCGCACGTCGACGTCGCCGACCGCCCGGGCCAGCAGGTCGCCCCGGCGGCCCGCCACCGCGCCGGGCACCCGGTCGACGAGCACGGCGACGAGCGCCCGCCGCCAGCCCGCGACGCGGGACAGCGCGTCGTCGTGGGTGACGAGGCGCTCGAGGTAGCGCAGGAGCGGCCGCAGCACGGCCGTGCCCCGCACGATCACGACCGCGATCGACAGCGTCAGCACCGGCGGCCGCGCGTCGGCCCGCACGATGAGCCACGTCGACGCGGCGGTGAGCACGAGGCCGGCGAGCACCGACCCCGCACCCAGGACGACCCCACCCGTCGTCGGGAAACGGCGACGAGAACCCCCGCCCGCCGCGTGAGGGGACCCCTCGAGCGCTCTTGTGGCCCCAGGGTTCCCCTCGCGCGGATCGGCGGGCGCCACCGGTCGTGCCACCGTGACCACGCGGTCCGCCGCCGCGAGGGCCGCCGGCCGGTGCGCGACCAGCAGGACCGCGGCGCCGCGGGAGGCCGCCGCGCGCAACAGCGCGAGCACCCGGATCTCGGTGGCGGCGTCGAGATGAGCGGTCGGCTCGTCGAGCAGCACCGTCTGCCGGGGCTGCGCCTCCAGCGCCACGAGCACCCGGGCGAGAGCGAGCCGCTCGCGCTGCCCGGCCGAGACCGACCCGCCCTCCTCCGCCAGGGACGCGTCCACCCCGAACGGCAGGTCCAGCGCCGCGAGGACCGACGGGTCGGTCGTCCCGATCGCCTCCCCGACCGTCCGCGCGTGCGGCAGCGTCGGACGCTGCGGCAGGTACTGGACGGACCCGCCGACCTCGACGGTGCCCTCGTCGGCGCGGATCGCGCCCGCCAGCACGCGGAGCAGCGTCGTCTTGCCCGCACCGGACTCCCCCGCCAGCGCCACCATCTCGCCCGGCGCCACCGCGAGCGCGTCCAGCGCCAGGGCGTCGGCCCGCCGCTGCGGATAGCGGACGCGGACCGCGGTGGCGCGCACGCCCGGTGCGCACGTCCCGTCGCCCGCAGTACGGGTCGTGCTCACGAGGCCGGAGGCCACCTGGGAGGCCCGCGCCACGTCGTGGAACCGCGCCCCGACCTCGCGGATCGGCCGGTACGCCTCGGGCGCCAGCAGGATCGCGACGAGGGCCGGGGCGAGGCCGAGCGAGCCGTCGACCACCCGCAACCCCGCCGACACCGCGACGAGGCCGACCGACACCGTCGCCACGAGGTCCAGCGCGGTCGTCGACAGGAACGCCACGCGCAGCACGGACGCGCTCGCCCGCCGGTGCGCCTCGCCGGTCCGCGCGACCTCGTCCACCTGGCGACGCGCCCGCCCGAACAGGCGCAGCGTCGCAAGCCCGGCGACGACGTCGAGCACGTGGCCCGACAGGCGCTCCCCGGCCGCCCACTGCGCGGCGGCCCGCTTCTCGGTGGCCCACCCGATGAGCGCGGCGAACACCGGCAGCAACGGCAGCGTGACCAGCACGATCAGCGCCGAGGTGCGGTCGGCGAGGAACAGCCCGACGAGCACCAGCGGCGGCAGCACCGCGGCGAGCACCAGCGCGGGCAGGTAGGAGGTGAACCAGGCGCGGAGGTCGTCGATGCCCCCGGCCGCGAGTTCCCGACGACGGGTCGCGCCCGGGTCGCGGCGCTCGGCGTCCGGGTCGCGGGCGTCGAGCAGCCGTTCGCGCTGCGGCTCGACCACCCGGGTCGCCGAGCCGGCCGCGACGCGCGGGGCGAGCGCGGCCACCAGCGCCCGGACGACGACCGCGCCGGCCAGCCACGCGATCTCCGTGGTCGGCCGCTCGCCGCCGACCAACGAGGCCACGAGCAGCCCCGCCGCGACGAGCGGCGCCGCGTCCGCCACGGCCCCGACCACCCCGAGCGCGACCTGCGCCGCCACCCCGGGCAGCGCCGGCCGCGCCAGGCGCAGCAGCCGGGGGTCGACCGGCCCGCGGCCCGCCATCACGCCACCCGCTCGCTGGCCACCCGGCGCCGGAACACCCAGTACGAGAACGCCTGGTAGGCCACGACCCCGGGCAGGATCAGCACCGCGCCGACCGTGATCACCGTCAGCGCGTAGGGCGAGGCGGCCGCGCCGGAGATGGTCAGCGACGACGCCGGGTCGAGCGTCGAGGGCAGCACCACCGGCACGTGCGCGGTGAACGCCGCGACCACGGCGCCCACCACCCCCAGGGTCGCCGCCGCGAACGCCGCGCCCTCGTGCCCGGCCCCCGCGGCGACGGCCGCGACGCCCGCGAGCAGGGCGACGACCACGGCGAACAGCAGGGTCGTCCCGCCCGCCGCCACGCCCACGCCCGCCGCGACCACCCCGGCGACCGCCGCCGACGCGACGGCCGCCCGCCGGGCCCGCAGCCGCACCGGCCCGGTCGTCCGCAGGCCCAGGAAGGTCGCGCCCTGCACGAGCGCGGCGAGGACGCCGAGCACCGCGCCCGCGAGGGCCGGCCACGACAGGAGCGGGCCGAGTGTGCGCTCCACGCCGGTCCCGACGACGGCGCCGGCCGGGTCGAGCGCGAGGCCCGTCGTCGCGACGGCGACGACGGCGCCGAACAGACCCGCCGCCAGGAAGGAGGAGACGGCGAGCGTGACCTCGCAGCGGCGGCGCCAGGCCGGGGTGTCGACCTTGCCGCGGAACTCGATCGCCACGCCGCGCGCCGCGAGGGCGAGCAGCACCAGCACCAGCGGCAGGTAGAGCCCCGAGAGCAGCGCGGCGTACCAGTCGGGGAACGCCGCGAAGGTCACGCCGATCGCCGCGACCAGCCAGACCTCGTTGCCGTCCCAGACGGGCCCGACCGTGCGGATCGCGGCACCGCGCTCGTGGTCGTCGCGCCCGAGGACCGGGGCGAGCATGCCGACGCCGAAGTCGAAGCCCTCGAGGGCGAAGAACAGCACCCAGCAGAGGATCGCGAGGGCGAACCAGAGGATCTCCATCAGTAGCTCATCTCCAGCACGGGCTCGGGGGTCTCCTGCCGCTCCGGCGCCGGGTGCAGCGGGGCCGGCTCCCGGCGTGAGACGTGCAGCACCAGGCGGACCCAGACCACGGCCAGGACGCCGTAGACCAGGGCGAACCCGGCCAGCGACGCGACGAGCTCGACGGGGGTCAGGGTGGGCGAGACGCCGTCGCGGGTCTGGAACAGCCCGAACACGAGCCAGGGCTGGCGGGCCGTCTCGGTGAACAGCCAGCCGAAGGTCGCGGCGGCGGTGGGCAGCACGGGCAGCACCCACAGGAAACGCAGCAGCCAGCGGTCGGCGAACCAGGCGGGCGCGAAGTCGCGGCCCCGACGCGTGCGCCAGAGGACGTAGGCGGCGACGCCGGTGGCGACGACCCCGAGCCCGATCATGAGACGGAAGGTCCAGTAGGCGACCGGGATCCAGGGCGTGTAGTCCCCGGGGCCGAACTGCAGCTCGTACTGGCGCTGCAGGTCGTCGATGCCCTGCACGGTGGCGGTGGGGTCGCCGGTCGCGAGGAAGCTCAGCAGCCACGGGACGTCGAGCGACCAGGGCTGCTCCATGCCGGGCAGCTGGATCGCGAACAGGCTGAACGGGGCGTGCGAGGTGGTCTCGTACAGGGCCTCGGCCGCCGCCATCTTCATCGGCTGGACCTCGGTCATGACCTTGCCCAGCACGTCCCCGGTGAGGCTGACCGCTGCGCCGCCGACCAGCGTGGTCCAGGCGCCGACGCGGGCGAGGACGCGCCAGGTCCCGCGGACGGTCCCGTCCTCGGCGTCGGCGGGGCGGGCCCAGCGCCGCCACATCCCGATCGCGAGGAGCAGCCCGCCGCCGGCCATGAAGGCGCCCGCGATGGTGTGCGGGAACGAGGCGACGACGACGGGGTTGGTGAGCAGGGCGCCGAAGCTCCCGAGCACGGCGCGGCCGGTCTCCGGGTCGATCGTCGCGCCGACCGGGTGCTGCATGAAGGCGTTGGCCGCGAGGATGACGTACGCCGAGATCAGCGTGCCGACCGCGACCACCCAGATCGTCGCCAGGTGCAGCCCCGGCCGCAGCCGGTCCCGGCCGAACCACCAGAGGCCCAGGAACGTGGCCTCGAGGAAGAACGCGAGCATGCCCTCGATGGCGAGGGTGGGACCGAAGACGTCGCCGTAGTACTGCGCGAACGCCGACCAGGAGAGCCCGAACTGGAACTCCTGCACGAGCCCGGTCACCACCCCCACGGCGAACGTGGCCATCAGCAACTTCCCGGCGAGCATGGTGGCCCGCGAGTACCGCTCGTCCCCGGTGCGCCACCACGCCGTCTGCAGGCCCGCCGTCAGCGCCGAGAGCGAGATCGACAGCGGGACGAACAGGTAGTGGTAGACGGTGACGACGGCGAACTGCAGGCGTGAGAGCTCCAGTGCGGTCACGACCCGACCTCCTGTCGACTACGACGCTTCGTAGTACCTACGACCGACGGTAGTACGACATCCCTCGTTGACACACCGTGTCGCTGGGTACACTCCTCCGCGTGGCCCTCGGAGAGCTCGAACGCGCGGTCATGGCCCAGCTGTGGTCGGCCGAGGAGCCGCTCACGGTCCGGGACGTCCACGACCGGCTGGAGCGCGAGCTCGCGTACACCACGGTGATGACCGTCCTCGGCCGGCTGGCGAAGAAAGGCCTGGTCAGGCAGGAACGGGACGGCAAGGCCTACCGCTACGCCGCCGCCTCGAGCCGCGAGCAGATGGCGGCCGAGCTGATGCTCGACGCGCTCGGCGACGTCGGCGAGGACCGCACGGCCGCGCTGGTGGCCTTCGTCGACCGGGTCGGCCCGGCGGAGGTCGAGGCGCTGCGCCGCGCCCTCGACACGCCGGCGCAGGGGACCCCGCGCCCGGCGGACCGATCACCCGAGTCGTGAGACCTGCCACGCAGGCGCCACACTGACGTGCCATGGCGTCGGTGTGGCTGACGGGGCTCGCCCTCGTGCTCGCCGGGCCCGTGCCCGCCCTCCTGGCCCGGGCGCGGTGGACCCGGTCCGTGCCGCGCGCCGCGATCGTGCTCTGGCAGTCGGTGGCGATCGCCGCCGTGCTCGCGGCGGTGGGCAGCGCCCTCGCCGCCCCCGAGGCCCTGCTGCGGGCGTTCTTCCACCCCGAGGAGCGGACCGGGCTCGCCCTGGCGGTCGCGGTCGGCGTGGCGGCCGTGCTCGCCGGGCTGATCGTCGCCCGCCTGGTGGTGGTGCTCGTCCTGCTCGCCGTGCGCACCCGGGTCCGGCGGGCCCGTCACCGGGACATGATCGACCTGCTCGCGCGGGCCGAGGAGGTCGACGCGGGCGGGTCGCTGCGCGCGGGCACGGTGCTGCGGGTGCTCGACGGGGCCGTCCCGTTCGCCTACTGCGTACCGGGCCGGGTCGGGAGCGAGGGCCGCGTCGTGGTCACCGGGGCGGCGCTGCAGACGCTCTGCCCGAAGGAGCTGCGGGCGGTCATCGCCCACGAGCAGGCCCACCTCGCCGCCCGGCACGACCTCGTCCGTGAGGGCTTCACCGCCCTGCACCGGGCCTTCCCGGTGATCGTGCGCAGCCGCGAGGCGCGCGACGCCGTGGCGCTCCTGCTGGAGATGCTCGCCGACGACGCGGGGCGCCGCCGGGTCGGCGACGACGCGATGGCCGGCGCCCTGGACGCCTTCGCCTCCAGCGACCGCGCCGGGTACGGCCCCGACGTCGTGGAGCGCCTGGAGCGCATCCGCTCCTGCGTGCACGGCGGCCGCGCCCTCGCCGTCGGCACCTACCTCGCCGCGGTGGCCCTCGTGGTGGTCCCGACGATCACCATCGTCATCCCGTGGCTGACCGACGCGCTCCCCACCGTCGGCGTGCGCTGACCCCCTCACGGCCACTCCCGCATCGCGCCCCGCCGGCCGCGGTGCGCCCCGCGGTGCCGGTGCCGGCGCCGGCGCCGGTGCCACCGACGCCACCGCCCCGCGTAGTCCGCCCCCTGCAGCAGGGCCATGACGGTGACCAGCCACCAGCACGCCATCGCCGCCCCCTTCCGACTCGAGGCGGACCATAGACTCACCCCCCGTCAACCTCCGCCGCCGAACGCAGTCGGTCGGCCGCCGCGAAGGGGTCGAGGTCACCGGCCGCGACGCGCGCGGCGAGGGTGTCGAGCGCGGCGGAGCCCGCGACGGCCCGCAGCTGCGCCCGCAGGTCGGCCAGGGCGATCGCCTCGATCTCGGCCCGGGCCCGCCGCCGACGCCCCTCGTCGCCGCGGCCGTGCTCGTCCATCCAGGCCCGGTGCGCGTCGACCGCGGCGAGCAGGTCGTCGATGCCGCGGCCCGCGGCGGCGACGGTCCGGACGACGGGCGCCCGCCACTGCGGCCCGGTGCCCCGGCGACCCATCGCCATCGCGTTCTCGATCTCGCGGACGGTCGTGTCGGCGCCCTCCCGGTCGGCCTTGTTCACGCAGAACACGTCGGCGATCTCGAGGATCCCGGCCTTGGTGGCCTGGATGCCGTCGCCCATGCCCGGCGCGAGGAGCACCACCGTGGTGTCCGCGAGCGCGACGACCTCGACCTCGGACTGCCCCACGCCCACCGTCTCGACCAGCACCACGTCGCAGCCCGCCGCGTCGAGCACGCGCAATGCCTGCGGGGCCGCCGCGGAGAGCCCGCCCAGGTGCCCGCGGGTGGCCATCGATCGGATGAACACGCCGGGGTCCGTGGCGTGCTCGCTCATCCGCACCCGGTCGCCGAGCAGCGCCCCGCCGGAGAACGGCGAGGAGGGGTCGACGGCGAGCACCCCCACCCGTCGTCCGGACCGGCGGAGCTCGCTCACCAGCGCGGACGTCGTCGTCGACTTGCCCACCCCCGGCGAGCCGGTCAGGCCCACCACCAGCGCGTGTCCGGCGTGCGGAGCGAGCGCGGCGGCGAGCTCGCGCACCGCGGGGCCGCCGTCCTCCACCATCGAGACGAGCTGGGCGACGGCGCGCGGCGAGCCCTCGCGGGCGCGGGAGACGAGGTCGGCGAGGTCGGGCACGGCGCCGATCGTGGCAGGACCGGGCCGTCCGGACAGGGTCACCCGCCCGAGGTCGGGGTGTCGGCCGTCACCTGCTTGGTGTTGCGATTCAGACGCTTACTGTCCCGAGCATGACTGCACAGCTCGATGCAGCGGTCGGCATCGTGGCCGTGGACCACGTCGGCATCGCCGTCCCGGACCTCGACGAGGCCATCGCCTGGTACGCCCGCACGCTCGGCCTCGAGGCCACGCACACGGAGACCAACGAGGAACAGGGTGTCCGCGAGGCGATGCTGCACGCGCCCGACGACCCGTCCGGGACCGCGATCCAGCTGCTCGCGCCGTTGGACGAGCGCTCGACGATCGCCAAGTTCATCGACCGCAACGGCCCCGGCCTGCAGCAGGTGGCCTACCGCGTGCGCGACGTCGAGGACACGGCCGCGAAGCTGCGCGAGAAGGGGGTCCGGCTGCTCTACGACCAGGCCCGCCGCGGCACCGCCGACTCCCGCGTGAACTTCGTCCACCCCAAGGACGCCGGGGGCGTGCTCGTCGAGCTGGTCCAGCCGGCCGCCGGACACTGACCCACATCACCTTTCTCGCTTAGCTACTCGTCGGTAGCCTCACCGCACCCGACCACCCCGGAGGCAAGACCAGTGCAGGAAATCCGCGACGCCATCCTCGCCGACGATCTGGCCGGCATCGGCTCGATGACCGTCCCCGAGTCCTACCGGGGCATCACGGTGCACGCCGACGAGGCGGACATGTTCGCCGGGATGCCCGCCCAGGAGAAGGATCCCCGCAAGTCGCTGCACCTCGACGACGTCCCGACCCCCGAGGTCGCGCCCGGTGAGGCCCTGGTCGCCGTCATGGCCAGCGCCATCAACTACAACACCGTGTGGACCTCGATCTTCGAGCCGGTGTCCACCTTCGGCTTCCTCAAGCGCTACGGCCGGATCTCCGACCTCGCCAAGCGCCACGACCTGCCGTACCACGTCGTCGGCTCCGACCTCGCCGGCGTCGTGCTGAAGGTCGGCGCGGGCGTGCAGATGTGGAAGCCGGGCGACAAGGTCGTCGCGCACTGCCTCTCGGTGGAGCTCGAGAGCCCCGCCGGCCACGACGACACGATGATGGACCCCGAGCAGCGCATCTGGGGCTTCGAGACCAACTTCGGCGGGCTCGCCGACATGGCCCTGGTCAAGACCAACCAGCTGATGCCGAAGCCGGACCACCTCACCTGGGAGGAGGCCGCCTCCCCGGGCCTGGTCAACTCCACCGCCTACCGGCAGCTGGTCAGCCCGCACGGCGCGAACATGACCCAGGGCGACGTCGTCCTGATCTGGGGCGCCTCGGGCGGCCTCGGTTCCTACGCCACCCAGTTCGCGCTCAACGGCGGGGCGACCCCGGTCTGCGTGGTCTCGTCGCCGGAGAAGGCCGAGCTCTGCCGGAAGATGGGCGCGGAGCTGATCATCGACCGGTCCGCCGAGGGCTACAAGTTCTGGTCCGACCCCGAGACCCAGGACCCCCGCGAGTGGAAGCGGTTCGGCGCGAAGATCCGTGAGCTGACCGGCGGCGACGACCCCGACATCGTGTTCGAGCACCCGGGCCGCGAGACCTTCGGCGCCTCGGTCTACGTCGCCAAGCGCGGCGGCACGATCGTCACCTGCGCCTCGACCTCGGGCTTCATGCACCAGTACGACAACCGCTACCTCTGGATGAACCTCAAGCGGATCATCGGGTCGCACTTCGCGAACTACAAGGAGGCCTACCTGGCGAACCGCCTGGTGGCCCAGGGCAAGATCCACCCGACGGTCTCGAAGAGCTACGCGCTCGAGGACACCGGCGAGGCGGCCAACGACGTCCACCACAACTCCCACCAGGGCAAGGTCGGCGTGCTCTGCCTCGCCCCCGAGGAGGGCCTGGGCGTCACGAACCCGGAGCTGCGCGAGCAGCACCTGGAGGGCATCAACCGCTTCCGCGGTCAGTAGTCCGCACGGTCCGAGCGGGCCGTCCGTCACGGTGGATCGTGACGGACGGCCCGTTCGTGCGTTTCCGGGGACCCTTTCCCGACGACGGGTCGGTGCGGGTGACGGGACTCACCCGACCGTGTGACCGGTACCGATCCGGGCCGGAGCGGCGTGTCCGTCACCCGACCGTGGCCGTGTCGCACACAGCCCTAGTAACCTGGGCAGATGCCGTCGGGAGACCGTGATCTGCTGCCTCTGGGCACCGGCTTCGACGTCGTACGTCGGGGGTACGACCGGGGCCAGGTGGAGGAACACCTCGACCGGGTCGAGGCCGACCTGCGCATCCTCACCGCCGATCGCGACGCCGCGGTGGCGCAGGCCTCGGAGCTCGCCCGGGCGCTCGACCGCACGCGGGCCCACGTCGAGGAGCTCCGCGCGCAGATCGACCGGCTGGCCGCTCCGCCGGACTCGATGGAGGGCCTGTCCGAGCGGCTGCAGCGCATGCTCCGCCTGGCCCAGGACGAGGCCCGCGAGATGCGCTCGTCGGCCGAGCAGGCCGCGCGGCGCACGCGGGAGGACGCCGAGGAGCGCGCCCGCCGGACGATCGCCGAGGCCGAGGACCAGGCCACCCGGACGATCACCGACGCCGACGACTACGCGCGGAACACGACCGACGAGGCCCGTCGCCAGGCGCAGGAGACGCACGAGGCCGCCGAGGCCGCCGCCGCCGAGACCCGCACGCGCTACGACGCCGGGCTCGCGGACAACGAGCGTCGCCGCGTCGAGATGGAGGACGAGCACCGCGGGCTGATGGACTCCGCCCGCGCCGAGGCCGCCCGCATCCGCACCGAGGCCGAGAACGAGCGCCGCCGGCTCGACGAGGAGTCCCGGGCCCGCCGCGCGCAGGTCGAGGAGGACTTCGAGATCGCGATGGCCTCGCGGCGCACCGAGTCGATGCGGGTGCTCGCCCGCAGCGAGGCGGACGCCCGCTCGCGCGCCGAGAAGCAGCTCCGCGACGCCTCCGAGGAGGCCCGCCGCCGGCTGCGGGACGCCGACAGCGAGGTCGCCGAGGTCCGCCGGCTCCGCGCCCGGGTGACGAACCAGCTCGCCACGCTCCGTGAGTCGCTCGACGACCTGCCGAGCCTCGACGCGTTCCCCGACGAGACGCCGGACGACGCGACCGCCCCGGTGCCCACCCCGACCGTCGCCGCCGACCACCACACGCCGCGCCGGGACTACGAGACCACGTCGACGTAGGGCGCACCTCGGCCTCTCCGTGGCAGGGAAGCGTCGTTGCCGGCATCCAGTGGCAGGGACGCCGCATCGTCGGCGACGGTCGACGACGGTCGACGACGGTCGACGACGGTCGATGAAGCCCGACCCGATGTCCGGTCCGTCCGCTTCGGGCGACGGTGTCGGTGCCACCTGGAAGGATCACGGGTGTGGACGTCGCGCTCGAGATCGGCCTGGTGCTGCTGTTCGTGCTCGTCGGGGGGTTCTTCGCCGCCGCCGAGATCGCGCTGGTGTCGCTGCGCTCCGGCCAGGTCGCGGCGCTGGGCGAGAGCGGGGCGCGCGGGCGCGCGGTGGCCCGGCTGCGGGGCGACTCCAACCGCTTCCTGTCCGCGGTCCAGATCGGTGTCACCTTCACCGGGTTCTTCGCCTCCAGCTACGGCGGCGCGACGCTCGCCGGCCGGCTCGAGCCCGGCCTGACCGGCCTCGGCCTGCCCGTGGCCCTCGCCGCGACCCTCGCCCTGGTGCTGGTCACGGCGTTCGTCTCCTACCTGTCCCTGGTCGCGGGCGAGCTGGTGCCCAAGCGCCTGGCCCTGCAGAACCCGGAGTCCGTGTCCCTGACGACGGCTCCGGTCCTCGACCGCCTCGCGTCGCTGACGCGTCCGCTGATCTGGCTGCTCTCGGTGTCGACCAACGGCGTCGTCCGGCTGCTCGGGGTCGACCCGCGCCAGGCCGACGACGAGGTCAGCGAGGACGAGCTGCGCGACATGGTGCGCACCACCAGCACGCTCACCGACGACGAACGGCGCCTGCTCAGCGACGCCTTCGCCGCGACCGACCGCGTGGTGAGCGAGGTGATGATCCCCCGCACCGAGGTCAGCTTTCTCGACGGCGGGCTCACCGTCGACGAGGCCGTCCGCCAGGTCGCCGACCAGCCGCACTCGCGCTACCCGGTCGTCGGCGACTCCGTGGACGACATCGTCGGCTTCGTGCACATCCGGGACCTCCTGACGGCGAGCCGCGGGGCCGACGAGCTCCCCCGTCGCCTGCGCGACGTCGCCCGGGACCTCGTGGTGGTGCCGGGGACCCGGCCGGTGCTGGACACCCTGTCGCTCATGCGGCGGGGCGGGAACCACCTCGCGCTGGTCATCGACGAGTACGGCGGGACCGACGGCATCGTCACGGTCGAGGACCTCGTCGAGGAGATCGTCGGCGAGATCCGCGACGAGTACGACCCGAAGGCCGTGCCGACCCGCGAGAGCGAGGACGGGACCTACGAGGTGGACGGCCTGCTGCACCGCAGCGACGTCGCCGAGCAGACCGGCATCGAGCTGCCGGAGGGCCAGTTCGACACCCTCGGCGGGTACGTCCTGCAGCAGCTGGGACGCAGCCCCGCGACGGGCGACACCGTCGAGGACCTGGACCACCGCTTCACGGTGTCCGCGGTCGACGGCCACCGGGTGGCCCGGGTCCGCGTCAGCCCGCTCGCCCGCCCGCGATCTGCGGAGGACTGACCGGCCCGCGCACCCGCGGCCACACCCCGGTGGCCCACAGCGCCCAGAGGACCAGCAGCGGCTGGAAGAACAGGCGCGTGAGCCGGGCCCGGTCGTCGTCGAGCCCGAAGGCCGGCACCCCGTCGAGGTACTGCCACAGGTTGCCCGGGAAGATCGCGACGAAGAACAGCGCGACGGCGACCCCCACCACCCGCCGTCGGGAACGCAGCAGGAGCAGCGCGAGGCCGAGGGCGATCTCGACGACACCGGAGACCAGCACCACGAGGTCCGCGTCGACCGGGAACCACGACGGCACCTGGCCGCGGAACTCGGTCCGCAGCGGGCCGAGGTGGGTGACCCCGGCCGCCGTCAGGAAGAGGCCCAGCAGCACCCGGCCGACGAGGCGCGCCCGGGGTTCAGCCACGGTTCCAGCATGCCGTGTGCCAGTGGCGGCGTTCCTCGCCGCCCCCGAGGTCGTCGGTCGGCCACGCGACGACGTGCGCCGTGCCCGGGAAGATCTCCTGGTTGCACCCGGGGCAGCGGTAGATCTTCGTGGCGCCGGACCCGGCGATGCGGCGGACGGCCCACCGCCGCCCGCCGCGCTCGACGTTGCTCAGGGCGCCACCGAACAGCGGGCGGGGTTCCCCGTCCGCTGCGCGTCGGTTGCGTCGTGCCATGAGGTGGCTGCGCCCCGTGAGTACTTCTGACGGTGATCACCGTCAGAAGTACTCACAGGTGCTCACCGGTAGTCCCGGAACCCGTGCCCGGTCTTGCGGCCGAGCCGACCCGCCGTCACGAGGTGCTCCAGCAGGGGCGCCGGCGCGAACCCCGGCACGCGGAACTCCTGGTAGAGCGAGCGCTCGATCGCGAGCGAGACGTCCAGGCCCACGACGTCGAGCAGCGCGAACGGCCCCATCGGCAGACCACAGCCGTTCTTCATGGCCGAGTCGATGTCGTCGACGGTCGCGTAGTGCGCCTCGAGCATCGCCACCGAGTCGTTGAGGTACGGGAAGAGCAGCGCGTTGACGATGAAGCCCGCGCGGTCCCCGCAGAGCACCGGCGCCTTCTTGATCCTCGCGCAGAGGTCCCGCACGGTCGCCGTCACGTCCGGCGCGGTGGTGATCGGCGAGACGATCTCCACCAGCTTCATCACGGCGGCCGGGTTGAAGAAGTGCATGCCGATGACGTCGTCGGGGCGCGAGGTCGCGGCGGCGCACTCGACGACCGGCAGCGACGACGTGGTCGTCGCGAGGATCGTCCCGGGCTTGCAGACCTCGTCGAGCGCGGAGAACGCCGCCTGCTTGACCTCGAGGTCCTCGGCGATCGCCTCGACGACGATGTCGCACTCGGCGAGCCCGGAGAAGTCGACCGTGGTGGTGATGCGCCCGAGGGTCTCGTCGCGCGCCTCCTCGGTCATCTTGCCCTTGACGACGGCCTTCTCCAGCGACTTGCGCACCGCGGCCACGGCGCCCTCGCCCTTGGACTCCGAGCGCCCGCGCACGACGACGTCGTAGCCGGCCTTGGCGAAGACCTCGGCGATGCCGGTGGCCATCGTGCCCGTGCCGACCACGCCGACCCGCGAGATCGGGCGCAGCGTCGCGTCGTCGGCCCCGGGGGGCGGCGGGGTCAGCGCGTCGGGGACGACGGTGCCCGACCCCGGCTCGGCGTAGGTGTAGAAGCCGCGCCCGGTCTTCCGGCCGAGCAGGCCCGCCGTGATCATCTGCTTGAGGATCGGGGCCGGCGCGTGGCGCTGGTTGCGCGACTGCCGGTACATCTCCTCGAGGATCTCGTAGGCGGTGTCGAGACCGATGAGGTCCATCAGGGCCAGCGGCCCCATCGGGTAGCCGCAGCCGAACTTCATGGCCGCGTCGAGGTCCTCGCGGCCCGCGTAGTGCGACTCGAACATGCCCACGGCCTGGTTGAGGTACGTGAACAGCAGCTGGTTCGCGATGAAGCCGGCCCGGTCGCCGCAGACCACGGGCGACTTGCCCAGGCGCTCGGCGAGCGCGCGGACGTCGTCGACGACGTCGGGCTCGGTGACGACCGTGCGCACCAGCTCCACCAGCGGCTGCACCGGCGCCGGGTTGAAGAAGTGCATCCCGACGACCTTGCTCGGGCGCTGGGTGCGCACCGACAGCTCGGTGATCGAGAGCGACGAGGTGTTCGACGCGAAGATCGTGTCCGGCGCGCAGACCTTGTCGAGCGCCGCGAAGACGTCGCTCTTGAGCTCGAGCCGCTCGGGCACGGCCTCCACGACGAGCGCGACGTCGGCGAGGTCCGCCATGTCGGTCGTCACCCGCACCCGCTCCAGCAGGGCGGTCCGGTCCTCCTCGGCGAGCTTCCCGCGGGAGACGGCACGCGCGGTGGAGGACTCGACGTTGTCCCTGCCGTGCGCGGCGGCGGCCTCGCTCACCTCGACGGCGACCACCTCGATGCCCGCCCGCGCGAACACCTCGACGATGCCCGCACCCATCGTGCCGAGACCGACCACACCCACCCGGGCGAACTCGCGCGCCACTACTCGTCCCTTCGTCGGCGACAGTGCTGATTGCGGCGATCGTGGCACGTCAGCGGCGCGGGCCCCACCCTCCGACCCGGCACGTGACGCACCCCTCCGCGCGCTTTAACGGTTCCGTCGGTAGATGACGCCCGCGAGCACGGACAGCAGCTTGACCACCCAGCCCGGCCGGTCGAACGTCATCACGTTGATGCTCTTGAAGCGGCGCTCGGAGACCGCCAGCGCCCGCGTGAACTCCCGCAGCCCGTCGCGGCCGTGGATGCGCCCGAAGCCCGAGTCGCCCACCCCGCCGAACGGCAGGGACGGCATCGCGGCGAAGGCGATGACCCCGTTCACCGACACCATGCCGACCCGCAGCCTCCGGGCGATCTCGTAGCCGCGCTTCTTCGCGAAGACCGAGCCGCCGAGCCCGTACTTCGACGCGTTCGCCCGCTCGACGGCCTCGTCGATGTCCCGCACGCGGTTCACGACGACGGTCGGCCCGAACGTCTCCTCGGTGACCGCGATCGAGTCCTCCGGGACGTCCGCGAGCACCACGGGGTCGACGTAGGGCGCGCGCACCGACTCGCGGCCGCCGAGGACGGCGCGGCCGCCCTTCGCCAGCGCGTCGTCGATCTGGTCGGAGATGACGCCGAGCTGGCTCGGCATCGTGATCGGCCCGTACACCGACCGCGACTCCCCGCCCGGCCGCAGCTTCGCCGCGCGCTGGGCGACCTTGTCGAGGAACTCCTCGGCGACCGCGTCGACGACGTAGACGCGCTCCACGCCGATGCAGGTCTGCCCCGCGTTCGACATCGCGCCCCACACCGCGGCGGCTGCGGCGTCGTCGAGGTCGGCGTCGTGGTCGACCAGCAGCGCGTCCTTGCCGCCGCACTCGACGAGGATCGGCGTGAGGGTCTCCGCGCAGGTCGCCATGACCTTCTTCGCCGTGGCGGTCGACCCGGTGAACGCCACCTTGTCGACGCCCGCCCGGCACAGCGCCGCGCCGGTCTCGCCCTCGCCGGTGACCAGCGCGAACAGGCCCTCGCCGTAGCCGTCGGTGCGGTGCAGGACCTCGGCGAACGAGTCGACGAGCCACTTCCCCACGGTCGGGGTCAGCTCGCTCGGCTTGAAGACGACGGCGTTGCCGGCCGCGAGGGCGTAGCCGATCGAGCCCATCGGCGTGAAGACCGGGTAGTTCCACGGCCCGAGCACGCCGATGACGCCGAGCGGGCGGTACTCGATGGTCGCCTTGTGGTTGACCATCAGCGCGCCGGCCTCGAAGCGCTTGCGGCCCAGTGCGGCCTTCGCGTGCTTACCGGCCCAGTGCAGGTGGTCGATGACGAGGACGACCTCGAGCCGGGCGTCGTCGAGCGGCTTCCCGGTCTCGCGGCTCACCAGCTCCGCGAGCTCGTCGGTGCGCTCGATCAGCAGCTTGCGCCACGCGCCGAGGCGGTCGCGACGCCCGTCGAACCCGAGGTCGGCCCACCACTGCGCCGCGCGCCGGGCGCGGTCGACGACGGCCTTGACCTCGTCCGGGCCCTGGACCGGGTGGGTCGCGATCACGGATCCGTCCCGCGGGTCGAGGGAGTCGAAGGTCTGTCCCGACGACGGGTCGGTGTCCGACTCTGGCCGCGCTGCCGTGCTCGTCATGCGACGGAGGTTACTCGGCGGTACACCCATCCGGCGAGTGCGTCACGGAGTCGGGCGGCGTCGGGCCGGGCGGCGTCGGGTCGGCGGGCGCTCCGCGGGGCCACCACCTCCGGGCAAGATCCTGTTCTGCGGAGCGAAGTGGTCGCTGAACGAGCACTTCGCTCCGCTCGTCAGGATCTTGCCGGTGGGAGGGCGTCCCGGAGACGGGCGGCGGTGGCGTCGAGCTCGGCCCGGTCGGCCGGGCGCGCGGCGTCGAGCCGGAGCACGCTGCCCGCCACGCGCGGCAGGACGTGCAGGTGGACGTGCCAGATCTCCTGGCCCGCCGTCACGCCGTCGGCGAGGAAGAGGTTCACGCCGTCGGCGAGCCCCGCCGTCCGGGCGGCCGCCGCGACCCGGCGGCCGAGCTCCCACATGGCCGCGCCCTCCTCGGGGGTGAGCCCGGCCAGGTCGACCACGTGGCGCCGCGGGACGACCAGCGTGTGGCCCGGGACGGCGGGCTGCAGGTCGAGGAACGCGACCGGCCCCGACCCGTCGTCATGAACGGTGCTGCTCTCCGCGCGCCCGGCGAGGATCGCGCAGAAGACGCACTCCCCGCCCACCTCGGCGGGCAGGATCTGCCGCTTCGGGGTCCGGCGGATCGGGGGCAGGCGCACGGGTCAGAAGAGCCGGAACTCGTCGGACTCGATGCCGCGCAGGGCGTCGTAGTCCAGCGTGACGCAGCGGATGCCGCGGTCGGTGGCGAGCACGCGGGCCTGCGGCTTGATCTGCTGCGCGGCGAAGATGCCCTGCACCGGGGCGAGCAGCGGGTCGCGGTTGAGCAGCTCCAGGTAGCGGGTCAGCTGCTCGACGCCGTCGATCTCGCCGCGACGCTTGATCTCCACCGCCACCGACCCGCCGTCGTGATCGCGGCAGAGCAGGTCGACCGGTCCGATCGCGGTCGGGTACTCGCGGCGGACGAGGGTCCAGCCGTCGCCGAGGGTGTGGACGTGCTCGGCCAGCAGCTCCTGCAGGTGGGCCTCGACGCCGTCCTTGACGAGGCCGGGGTCGACGCCGAGCTCGTGGGTCGAGTCGTGCTGGATCTCCTCGAGGGTGATCGTCAGCGTCTCGTCGGCCTTGTTCCGGACGACCCACTGTCCGGGCTCCTCGGTGAGCCAGCACGGCGGGCTCATCCAGTTCAGCGGCTTGTAGGCGCGGTCGTCGGCGTGCACGCTGACCGACCCGTCGGCCTTGACGAGCAGGAGCCGGGTCGCGCTGGGCAGGTGCGCGGTGAGCCGACCCGCGTAGTCGACCGTGCAGGTCGCGATGACGAGACGCACGGGCCCGAGGGTTCCAGATGCGCTTCGTGGATCATCGCGGGGTGTGGAGACCACCGGCTCGCGCGAGATCTACGCCAATCCCTGGATGACGATCCGCGAGGACACGTTCCTCCGTCCCGACGGCGGGCACGGGATCTACGGGGTGGTCGACAAGCCGCACTACGCGCTGGTCATCGCGCTCGAGGGCGACCGGATGATGCTGGTCGAGCAGTTCCGCTACCCGATCGGCCTGCGCCGCTGGGAGTTCCCGCAGGGCACGGCCCCGGACCGCGCGACCATGGACCCCGCCGAGCTCGCCGCCCGGGAGCTGCGCGAGGAGACCGGGCTGACCGCACGGTCGTGGCACCCGCTGGGCCTGCTCGACGTCGCGCCCGGCCTGTCCTCGCAGCGCGGCCGCGCGTTCCTCGCCACCGACCTGGTGCCCGGCGAGCCCGACCGCGAGGACACCGAGGCCGACATGCGCGCCGCCTGGTTCTCCCGCCACGAGTTCGAGGACATGGTGCGCGCCGGCGAGATCACCGACGCGCAGTCGATCGCGGCGTACGCGCTGCTTCTGCTGTCGGGTCGGTAGGGGCCGCTGCTCGGTGACAGCAATGCGTCACTGCGTGCACTGGACGCCAGGAAAGCCACATCGTGGGCGCGCCCGAATCGGTACCGCTGGTCCCTGATCGGACGGGGAACACTGTGGTCATGCCGCTCGTGCGTCTCGGTCCGCTGGCCGTACCCACCCCGTCCGAGGCGCTCTCGTTCACCGCGGAGGTCGCCGCCGTGGGCGCCCGGCTGCCGGAGCAGGTCGGGTCGCTGCTCACCGAGGTGACGCGACTCGTGGGTCGGCTGGACACGATCGCCACGCGCGTCGACGGCCTGCTCGACCGGGCCGAGGGCATCGTCGACGAGATCGAGGGGGTCATCGGCCAGGCGCGGACGATCACGTCGGGCGCCAACGAGGTCGTCAGTTCCGCCCGCGAGATCACCTCCGGCGCCAACGAGGTCGTCGACGACGCCCGCGCCATCACTTCCGGCGCGAACGAGGTCGTCGACTCCGCCCGCGACATCACCTCCGGCGCTGACGAGGTCGTCAGTTCCGCCCGCGACATCACCACCGGCGCCGCCTCCGTCGTCGACGATGCCCGCGCCATCACTTCCGGCGCGAACGAGGTCGTCGACTCCGCACGGACGATCACCTCCGGCGCCAACGAGGTCGTCAGCTCCGCCCGCGACATCACCACCGGCGCCGCCTCCGTCGTCGACGACGCCCGCTCGATCACCTCCGGCGCCAACGAGGTCGTGGGCTCCGCCCGCGAGATCATCGGCGGGGCGAGCGAGGTCGTCGACCAGGCGCGGGCGATCACCAAGGGCGCCGACGAGGTGATGAGCTCGGCCGGCAACACCAGCCGCAGCGCCCAGGACCTGCTCGCCCTGTACCGGCCGATGCTCGAGAAGGCCGCACCGCTCTCGCAGCGGTTCGTCGACGACCTCGCGCCCGAGGAGATCGACGCGGCCATCAAGCTGGTCGACGAGCTCCCGGCCCTCGCCCACCACGTCTCCACCGACATCCTGCCGATCCTGGAGACCCTCGACCGCGTGGGGCCGGACCTCAACGAGCTGCTCGAGGTCACCAAGGACCTCCGCAACGCCATCGACGGCATCCCCGGGTTCTCGTTCCTCAAGCGCCGCGGCGAGTCGAAGGACGACGACCTCGAGAAGGCCGACTGACCGGGGGAACCGGGACCGTGGGACACGGGTCACGGTCGGCGCCGGCCGGCCACGCGCGGTGCCCGTCGACGACCGGACCGCCGCCACGGCGCCGTCGGGAAGGAGTTCTGCGAAACGACCACCACGACGACGGGTCACCGGTCACGATCACCGGCATGCGCCGCCTGCTGCTCGTCCTCGCCGTCGCCCTGGCCGCCGCGGGGTGCTCGACGGCTCCCGCGCCGGCTCCGGACCCGTCGTCGACCGCCGACCCCACCGGCACCCGGGTGCTCACGCCGGCCCGCGGGCTGTTCACCGTCGAGGTGCCGTCCCGGTTCGCGGACGTCGTGCCCGGGTCGCCGGAGGCCACCGCCGTGCCCGCGCTCGCGGAGGCGCTGCAGCGCGGCGTCGGGGTCCTCGCGATCGACCGCCGCCAGGGCTACTCCCCCACCGCCGGCGGCTACTGCACGCTCGTCGGCGCGCAGGACCTCCCGCAGCTCGCGGACGAGGCCCGGCAGGCGCTCCTGAGCACCGGGACACCCCAGGGCACGCCCGAGTTCACGGTGCTGCCCGCCACCGGCCCGGCGGGCCCCCGCGTCGCCGGGACCTACCGGACCGTCTCGAACGGCCGCACGCTCACCGTGCAGCAGGTGTCCGGGCTCGCCGGTCCCGGCCGCGCCTGCCTGGTCACGGCCTCGACCGACGACCCGGTCCGGGACGCCGCCTTCCTGACGACGGCCCGGGACACCTTCCGCATGGCCGGTTAGGCCTGGGCGGACGCCTCCTCGCGGTCCAGTCCGTGCACCTCACGGATGACGTCGACGAACTCGCCCATGATCCCCGTCAGCGAGTACGTCTTCGGCGTCACCACCCGGTGCACCCCGAGGCGCTGCAGCTGCTCGGCGTCCTTCGGCGGGATGATCCCGCCGGCCACCACCGGGATGTCGGCCGCGTCCGCGCGGGCGAGCCCGTCGAGCACCGCCGGGATCACCTCGAGGTGCGAGCCGGACAGGATCGACAGCCCCACGACGTGGACGCCCTCCTGCACCGCCGCCGCCACGATCTCGGCCGGGGTGAGGCGGATGCCCTGGTAGATGACCTCGAAGCCGGCGTCGCGCGCCCGCACCGCGATCTGCTCGGCACCGTTGGAGTGCCCGTCCAGGCCCGGCTTGCCGACCAGCATGCGCAGCGCCGACACCCCGAGATCCGCCGCCGTCGCACGGACCCGCTCGCGGACCTGCTCGAGCTCGGTCGGCTCACCGTCGGCGGCCTCCGAGCCGGGGGCGGTCGATCCCGACGACGAGGCCGCGGTCACCCCGGTCGGGGCGCGGTAGGACCCGTAGACCGAGCGCAGCGCCCCGGCCCACTCACCCGTCGTCACGCCGACCTTGGCGCACGCCAGCGTCGCGTCCATGAGGTTCTCGGTGCCGCCCGCCGCGGTCGTGAGCTGTTCGAGGGCGGCCTGCACGGCCTCGGGGTCGCGGTCGGCGCGCCACGCGGCGACGGCCTCGCGCGCCTGCTCCTCGACCTCCTTGTCGACCACGAAGATCGCGTCGGCGCCCTCGGCCTGCAGCGGGCTCGGCTCGGTGGAGGTGAACTTGTTGACCCCGACGACCGTGTCCTCGCCGGACTCCAGCCGCATCCGTCGCGCGGCCAGCGAGCTGACCAGCTGCGACTTCATGTAGCCCGAGTCGACGGCCGCCACCGCCCCGCCCATCTCGGCGACCTTCGCGATCTCGGCGCGCGCGCCCTCCATGATCGAGGCCGTCTTCGTCTCGATCACGTGCGAGCCCGCGAAGATGTCGTCGTAGTCGAGCAGGTCGGTCTCGTAGGCGAGCACCTGCTGCATCCGCAGCGCCCACTGCTGGTCCCAGGGCCGCGGCAGGCCGAGCGCCTCGTTCCACGCCGGCAGCTGCACGGCGCGGGCACGGGCGTCCTTCGAGAGCGTCACGGCGAGCATCTCGAGCACGATGCGCTGCACGTTGTTCTCGGGCTGCGCCTCGGTGAGGCCGAGCGAGTTGACCTGCACGCCGTAGCGGAAGCGGCGCATCTTCTCGTCGGTGACGCCGTAGCGCTCCCGGCACAGCTCGTCCCAGAGCTGGGCGAACGCGCGGAGCTTGCAGATCTCCTCGATCACGTGCAGGCCGGCGTTGACGAAGAACGAGATGCGCCCGACGACCTTGCCGAAGTCGGCCTCGGGGACCTGGCCCGAGTCGCGGACCGCGTCGAGCACCGCGATCGCGGTCGAGATCGTGTAGGCGACCTCCTGCGTCGGCGTCGCCCCGGCCTCCTGCAGGTGGTAGCTGCAGATGTTGATCGGGTTCCACTTCGGGACGTTGGAGACCGTCCACGCGATCATGTCGGTGATCAGCCGGACGCTCGGCCCGGGCGGGAACGCGTAGGTCCCGCGCGAGAGGTACTCCTTGACGATGTCGTTCTGCGTGGTGCCCGCGAGCTTCGCGCGCTCCGCGGCGGGGTCCCGGCCGTCGGCCTCCGCCTGCTCGTCGGCCACCGAGACGTAGAGCGCGAGCAGCCACATCGCCGTCGCGTTGATCGTCATCGAGGTGTTCGCCTCGTGCAGCGGGATCTGGTCGAACAGCGCCCGCATGTCGCCGATGTGCGACACCGGGACGCCGACCTTGCCGACCTCGCCGCGGGCGAGCTCGTCGTCGGGGTCGTACCCGGTCTGCGTCGGCAGGTCGAAGGCGACCGACAGGCCCGTCTGCCCCTTGGACAGGTTGCGGCGGTACAGCTCGTTCGACGCCTTCGCGGACGAGTGCCCGGCATAGGTCCGCATGACCCACGGACGGTCACGCGAGTCGTCGGTCGGGTACGGCATGGGTGAACCTCCGAGCAGGGACCGGACCCATGGAGGTTACCGGCGGGTCGCGTCGGCGCTGCACATGCTGCTTTTCACAGGATCGGTCACGATGGCCCCGGGAGGAATCACATGGTCGGCTCCATCGGCGAGATCCTGACGGCGATCGCCGTCGTCATCCTGCTGGCGGGCTTCCTGCGCTACACCTTCGGCTCCGGCCCGACGGGGGCCATGCCGAGCGAGGGTGGCGACGTCGGGTTGCTCGAGACGGTCGCGACGGTCCCGACCCGGGAGGCCGCCGAGGTCCTGGCCGCCCGCCTGGCCCGCGAGAAGGTCCGCGCGACGATCGCGCACGGCACCGAGGGCTGGGACCTGCTCGTGTTCCCCGGCGACGCCGACGACGCCCGGGTGGTGCTGCGCATGTGAGCACCTCCCGTGGCCGGAGCCACGGAAAGTGCTCACGTGCGTCAGCGCACCGGAGGCGCGTTGACCCGCTCCACGTCGCCGCCGAGGGCCCGCAGGTTCTCGACGAACAGCGGGTAGCCACGGTCGATGTGCGCGACGTCCCAGACCTCGGTCTCGCCGTCCGCCACGAGTCCGGCGAGCACGAGGCCGGCGCCGGCCCGGATGTCCGAGGCCCACACCGGGGCGCTGGACAGGCGCCGGACGCCGCGCACCACGGCGTGGTGTCCGTCGGTGCGCGCGTCCGCCCCGAGCCGGACCATCTCCTCGACGAACCGGAACCGGCCCTCGAAGATGTTCTCGGTGATCATCGACGTGCCCTCGGACACCGCGGACACGGCGATGGCCATCGGCTGGAGGTCGGTCGCGAAGCCCGGGTAGGGCAGCGTCACCCAGTCCACCGAGCGCGGCCGCCCGTCGCCCCGGACCCGGAAGCCCTCGGCCACGATCTCGGTGTCCGCGCCGGCCTGCGAGAGCTTGTCCAGCACGAGGTCGAGGTGGTGGGGGTCGACGCCGCGCACGGTGACGTCGCCGCCGGTCATCACGGCCGCGAAGGCCCAGGTGGCGCCCACGATGCGGTCGCCGATGACGCGGTGGGTGGTGGGCGTGAGCTCGGCGCCGCCCTGCACGGTCAGCGTGGAGGTGCCGCCGCCGGAGATCTTGGCGCCCATCTCCTGCAGCATCCGCACGAGGTCGACGATCTCCGGCTCGCGCGCGGCGTTGTCGATCACCGTGGTGCCCTCGGCGAACACCGCCGCCATGAGGATGTTCTCGGTCGCCCCCACCGACGGGAAGTCGAGCCAGATCTGCGCGCCCCGCAACGTCTCGCCCCCGGCCTCGGCCACGACGCAGCCGTGCGAGATCTCCGACCGGGCGCCGAGCAGGCGCAGCCCCGCCTGGTGCATGTCCAGGGGCCGGGAGCCGATCGCGTCGCCGCCGGGCAGGGGCACCACCGCCCGCCGGCAGCGTCCGACCAGCGGGCCGAGCACGCACACCGACGCACGCAGCCGCGACACCGACCGGTAGTCGGCCTCCGGGTTCAGCTGGGCGGGCACGTCGATGACGACGACGTCGCCGTCGATCGCGACCTCGCACCCGAGGCTGCGCAGCACGTCGCCCATGAGCGGGACGTCGAGGATCTGCGGACAGTTCGTGATCGTCGTCCGGCCCTCGGCGAGCAGCGCCGCCGCCATCAGCTTGAGCACGCTGTTCTTGGCGCCGACGACGTCCACCGTCCCCGAGAGGGAGGTGGCCGGTCGCACGACGAAGTGCTCGTTCACGTCCGGCGACGCTACCGGCCGCGTCCGGACCGACGACGGCCGGGCGGGGCCCGCCGGGGCACCTAGACTCCGCGGCATGGCCGTGCACCTGACCCGCATCTACACGCGCACCGGGGACGACGGGACCACGGGCCTGTCGGACTTCTCCCGCGTCCCGAAGACGCACCCGCGCCTGGGCGCCTACGCCGACTCGGAGGAGACGAACGCGGCGATCGGCGTCGCCCTCGCCGTCGGGAACCTCCCCGAGCAGCTCGTCGGGCCCCTGCAGCAGATCCAGAACGACCTGTTCGACGTGGGCGCCGACCTCGCCACGCCGGTCACGGAGAACCCGGAGTACCCGCCGCTGCGCGTCACCGAGGCCCAGGTGGAGCGGCTCGAGGGGTGGTGCGACGCGTTCAACGAGGACCTGGCGAAGCTCGACTCGTTCATCCTGCCCGGCGGCACGCCGGGCGCGGCCTACCTGCACGTCGCCCGGGTGGTGTGCCGGCGCGCCGAGCGGAGCACGTGGGCGGTGCTCGAGGCCGACCCGGACCGCACGAGCCCGCTCCCGGCGCGGTACCTGAACCGCCTCTCGGACCTGCTGTTCATCCTCGGCCGCGTCGCGAACCCCGGCGGTGACGTCCTCTGGGTGCCCGGCGGGCCGGAGGCTCAGGGGTCGAAGGGGTAGCGGTCGCGCGGCACCTCGGCCATCTTCTCGACGAGCTCGTCGGGCACCTGGGGGCCGAGCCGGTCCAGCGCCGGGCGCAGGCTCGACGGCGCCGGCACCCGGGACGACCCCGGTCGCAGCACCTCCAGGGCGGTCCGTGCGGCCGCGGTCGGCCGGGCGACCTCGTCCGGGCCGAGGGGCACGACGCGCCCGTCGCCCGGCCACACGCGCATCCCGCCCGGCGGGAGGGCCCGTCCGAGGGCGTCCGCCGCCTCGGCGTCGACGAGGACGACCGGGGCCAGCCCGGCCACGGCCCGCGCCACCTGGTGGGCGGCGGTCTCGACGCGCCGCCACCGCCCCGGGTCGTCCGGCCCCACCCCACCGATCACGACGACGGGTCGGTGCCGGTCGAGCAGCGCACGGACCGCCGCGCCGCCGGCCGCCCCGGTCCGGCGCAGCACCGTCGCGGTGAGCGGGACCCCGCCGCACGAGCCGGGCACCCGGGCGAGGAGCCACGGCACGAAGTCGGGCACCGCGGGTGCGGTGCCGTCCCCGGCCCGGGGCGCGAGGACCTCGACGTCGACCAGGACCCACGCCCGCGCGCCCTCCACCCGGGTCGCCGCCCCGCGCCAGGAGCGGACGCGCGTCCGGGTCCGTCGACCGTCGTCGCGGGTGTCCACGACGTCCAGCCGGACCGCGGCGTCCACCTCCGGGTCGTCGGCGTCGTCGTGCCGGTCGCGCGCGAGGACGAAGCGTCCGCCGTCGCTCGCGCGGACGCGTGACCCGACCTCCGGCAGGGAGGACACGTGCCGTCGCCCCAGCTCCTCGGCGTGGTCGACCACCGCCAGGTCGGTCAGGTCCACCGCCTCGTCGTGCGGAGTCCCCCACAGCATGCGCAGTGCGTCCATGCGTCCCCCTCGCCCCCAGGGACGAGAGTATGGCCGAGTGGGTGACGCCCGTCACGCATCGTCACGGCACGGATGATCCGCTCAGCTCGCCTGGCGGTACCCCGTGGAGCGGCCGGGAGGCGTGGCCTCCAGCCAGGACGAGAACCCGGTGACGACGTCGGCGCCCATCGCGAGTTCGAAGGTGCCCTCCCCCGTCCGGCACCGCAGCACGGTCGACCCGGGGGCGTGCAGCTCCGTGGCGCGCGGGGCGCGCCGGTCGACGATCTCGACGTCGAAGCGGTCGAGCACGACGTTCGGGCCGGACCGCAGCCCGCTGACGCGGTACCAGCGGAACTGGTCCCCGCGGTAGCGCGCGATCCCGGAGTGCCAGCCGCGCTGGTCGTCGGCCGCGGTCACCGCGTCGGCCGGCAGGGCCCGGCGCAGGGCCACGTCCACCCCGCCGCGGCGCAGCGACTGGAGGCGGCGCAGCGCGACGAGGGCGACGAGGAGCAGGACCGCCGCCACGACGACCAGCACGATCTCGACCGTCATCCCCGTGGTCGTCATGCGTGGTCGTCCTGCGTGCGGTCCTGCACCCTCTGCGCGCTCCTACTGCTCCACCGACTCGCCCGCGGCCTGGAGTCGGGCACGGGCCCGGTCGCGCGCCACGCGCCACTCCTGGTCGTCGGACTCGCCGATGTAGTGCTCGGCCTCCCGGAGATCGTCCTTGGCCTGGGCCACGTCGATCTCGGAGGCCAGTTCCGCGAGCTCCGCGAGGACCGTGACCGACTCCGCGGTCACGGACAGGAAGCCGCCGAACGCGGCCACGTGGAAGGACTCGCCGTCGGTCGGGTCCACCCGGACCACGCCCGCCTCGCGCAGCTGCGCGATGAGCGGCTCGTGGCCGGGGAGGATTCCGATCGCCCCCTCGACCGTGCGGGCGGAGACGAAGGAGGCCTCACCGGACCAGATCTTCTTCTCCACGCCGACGACGTCGACCTGCATCTCGGCCACGACTACTCCGAGTACTTCTTGATGTTCGCCTCGACGTCGTCGAGGCCACCGCACATCTGGAAGGCCTGCTCCGGGGCGTTGTCGTACTCGCCCTTCGCGATCTTGTCGAAGGCCTCGACGGTGTCCTTGACGTCCACGGTCGACCCGGGCTCGCCGGTGAACTGCTCCGCGGCGTACATGTTCTGGCCGAGGAACCGCTCGATGCGACGGGCGCGACCGACGGTGAGCCGGTCCTCCTCGGAGAGCTCGTCGATGCCGAGGATGGCGATGATGTCCTGGAGGTCGTTGTACCGCTGCAGGATGCGGATGACCTCGCGGGCCACGCGGTAGTGCTCCTCCCCGATGTACTGCGCGTCGAGGATCGTCGAGGTCGACGTCAGCGGGTCCACGGCGGGGAAGATGCCCTTCGCGAACACGCCACGGGAGAGCTCCGTGGTCGCGTCGAGGTGGGCGAACGTCGTGGCCGGCGCCGGGTCGGTGTAGTCGTCGGCGGGGACGTAGATCGCCTGCATCGAGGTGATCGAGCGGCCACGGGTCGAGGTGATGCGCTCCTGGAGCTCACCCATCTCGTCCGCCAGGGTCGGCTGGTAGCCCACCGCCGAGGGCATGCGGCCCAGCAGCGTCGAGACCTCCTGGCCGGCCTGCGTGAACCGGAAGATGTTGTCGATGAAGAGCAGCACGTCCTGCTCCTGCACGTCGCGGAAGTACTCCGCCATCGTGAGGGCCGACAGGGCGACGCGCATGCGGGTGCCCGGCGGCTCGTCCATCTGCCCGAAGACGAGGGCGGTGTCCTTGAGGACGTTCGCCTCGTCGAGCTCGACCCAGAGGTCGTTGCCCTCACGGGTGCGCTCGCCGACGCCGGCGAACACCGAGGTGCCACCGAAGTTCCGGGCGATGCGCTGGATCATCTCCTGGATGAGCACGGTCTTGCCGACGCCCGCGCCGCCGAACAGGCCGATCTTGCCGCCCTCGACGTAGGGGGTCAGCAGGTCGACGACCTTGAGGCCCGTCCAGAGCACCGAGGTCTTGCCCTCGAGCTGCTCGAAGGGGGGCGGCGGCCGGTGGATGCCCCAGTGCTCGGCGTCCTCGGCGTAGCCCGGCTGGTCCATGCAGTCGCCGAGGGCGTTGAACAGGTGGCCCTTGACCACGTCACCGACCGGCACCGAGATCGGCTTGGCGGTGTCGTGCACCTCGGAGCCGCGGACGACGCCGTCGGTGGGCTGCATGGAGATGGTGCGGACCTGGTTGTCGCCCAGGTGCTGGGCGACCTCCAGGGTGAGGGTCTTCTGCTCGCCGTTCAGCTCCACCGGGAGCTTGAGGGCGTTGAACAGGTCCGGCACCTCGCCGCGCGGGAACTCCACGTCGACGACGGGGCCCAGGATGCGGGTGATCCGGCCGGTGGCCCCGGACTTCTGCTCGTCGCGGCCGGTGTCGGCCGGAGCGGTGGACTGGGTCATGGTCACTCCCGTGGGGATCTGCTCGCTCACTGGGCGAGCGCGTCGGAGCCACCGACGATCTCGCTGATTTCCTGCGTGATCTGGGCCTGCCGGGCCTGGTTCGACTCGCGGACCAGGTTGTCGACCAGGTCGTTCGCGTTGTCGGTCGCGGCCTTCATCGCCCGCTGCCGCGCCGCGGACTCCGAGGCCGCCGCGTCGAGCATCGCGGCGAACACCCGGGCCCGCACGTACTTGGGCAGCAGGCTGTCGAACAGGACCTCGGGCTCGGGCTCGAAGGCGTACTCCGCCTCGCGGTCGCTGCCGTCGGAGTCCCCGGAGCGCGACGACGAGCCGGAGTCGTCCGACTCCTCCTCGTCCGATCCGAGGTCCAGCGGCGCCACCTGCAGCGCGATCGCGGTCTGCGTCAGCATCGAGCGGAACTGGGTGAAGACGACGTGGATCTCGTCGACGCCCGGCTTGCCCTCGGCGTCCTGCGGCGCCCGGAACATGACCTTGCGGTCGGCCCCGGAGTCCGCGTGCTCGTCGTCGTCCCACTCGACCGACACCTCGCTGTCGCCGCCGGCGAGGAACGCCGCGGTGAGGTGGTCGGCCGCGTGGGCCGCGTTCGCGTAGTCCGGCACCTCGGAGAAGCCGGTGAACTGCCCCGACATCTCGCGGTTGCGGAACCGGAAGTACGCCGTGCCCTTGCCGCCGATGACGTAGAGCGTCGCCTCCTTGCCGTCCTCGGACAGCTGGCGGATGAGCCGCTCGGTCTCGCGCAGGACGTTGGCGTTGTAGCCGCCGCAGAGCCCACGGTCGCTGGTGACGACGACGATGGCGGCCCGCTTGGGCTCCTCGCGCGGCGTCAGCAGCGGGTGGTCGCTCGCGCCGGCCTTCGCCGCCGTCCGCAGGACGTGCGTGAACTCGTCGGAGTAGGGCCGCGACGCCTCGACGCGGGCCTGCGCCTTCGAGATGCGCGACGCCGCGACCATCTCCATCGCCTTGGTGATCTGGGCGATGTTCTTGGTCGACCGGATGCGTCGTCTCAGGACGCGGAGATTGGCTGCCATCCCGACTAGCTCTCCGAGTCGGAGGACTCGTCGGACGACGAGTCCTCGGCACCGGCGAGCTCGCCCGAGCCGCCGTCGTCGGTCGGGTTGTCGCCGTCGCGCGTCTCGAACTGGTTCTTGAACTCGGACACGGCCTTGTTCAGGCGGTCCTCGTTCTCGTCCGAGAGCTGGCCGGTGTCGCGGATCTCGGCGAGCACCCCGCCGTCGCGGCGCACGTGCTCGAGGAACTCCTGCTCGAAGCGGGCGACGTCCTCGACCGGCACCGAGTCGAGGTGACCACGGGTGCCGAGGAAGATGCCGACGACCTCCTCCTCGACCGGGTACGGCTCGCCCTGGCCCTGCTTGAGCAGCTCCATCAGGCGGGCGCCACGGTCGAGCTGGGCCTGCGACGTGGCGTCAAGGTCCGAGCCGAAGGCCGCGAACGACTCGAGCTCGCGGTACTGCGCCAGCTCCACGCGCAGGCGGCCGGCGACCGAACGCATGGCCTTGATCTGCGCGGAACCACCGACGCGCGACACCGAGTTACCGACGTTCAGCGCGGGCCGCTGGCCCTGGTTGAACAGGTCGGACTCGAGGAAGCACTGGCCGTCGGTGATCGAGATGACGTTCGTGGGGATGTAGGCCGCGATGTCGTTGCCCTTGGTCTCCACGATCGGCAGGCCGGTCAGCGAGCCGCCCCCGAGGTCGTCGGAGAGCTTCGCGCAACGCTCGAGCAGGCGCGAGTGCAGGTAGAAGACGTCGCCCGGGTAGGCCTCGCGGCCCGGCGGACGGCGCAGCAGCAGGGAGATCGCGCGGTAGGCCTCGGCCTGCTTCGACAGGTCGTCGAAGATGATCAGGCAGTGCTTGCCCTGGTACATCCAGTGCTGGGCGATGGCCGAGCCGGCGTAGGGGGCGATGTACTTGAAGCCCGCCGGGTCGGACGCCGGGGCCGCGACGATCGTCGTGTACTCCAGCGCGCCGGCCTCCTCGAGGGCCTGCCGCACACCGGCGATCGTGGTGCCCTTCTGGCCGATCGCGACGTAGACGCAGCGGACCTGCTGCTGCGGGTCGCCGGTCTCCCAGGCCTCGCGCTGGTTGATGATCGTGTCCGTGCAGACCGCGGTCTTGCCGGTCTTGCGGTCGCCGATGATCAGCTGGCGCTGGCCGCGGCCGATCGGCGTCATGGCGTCGATCGCCTTGATGCCGGTCTGCAGCGGCTGCTTGACCTCCTTGCGCTGCACGACCGTGGCGGCCTGCAGCTCCATGACCCGGTTCTCCTCGGACTCGATGTCACCGAGGCCGTCGAGGGGCTGGCCGAGCGGGTTCACGACGCGGCCGAGGAAGCCGTCGCCGACCGGGACCGAGAGGACGCGGCCGGTCCGCGTGACCTGCTGCCCCTCCTCGATCGTCTCGTACTCGCCCAGGATCACGACGCCGATCTCGCGCTCCTCGAGGTTCTGGGCCAGGCCCAGCACGCCCCCGGGGAACTCGAGCAGCTCGTTGGTCATCGTCGAGGGCAGGCCCTCGACGTACGCGATGCCGTCACCCGTCGAGGTGACGATGCCGACCTCCTGACGGGAGGCGTCCGCGGAGTAGGAGGACACGTAGTCCTCGATCGCACTGCGGACCTCGTCGGAGGAGATGGTCAACTCGGCCATGGTTCCCGCTCTCGCTTGATGTCCTAGAAGTAAAGGTGTTCGGTTCCGGCTACCCGAGCCGGCGGTTCAGGTCGTCGAGGTGTCCCGCGGCGCTGCCGTCGATGACCTCGTCGCCGACCTGGATCACCAGGCCGCCGAGCAGCTGCGGGTCGACCTCGAGGTGCACGGTGATGTCGCGCCCGTAGATGCGCGCCAGGACGCCGGCCAGCCGGTCCTGCTGCTCGGCCGAGAGTTCGACCGCGGAGCGCACCGTGGCGACGGACCGCTGACGCCGGTCGGCGGCCAGCTCGGCCAGCCGCTCCAGGCCCGAGGAGACGTGGTGGGTGAGGGGGTGGGCGACGAGCTGCGCGGCGAGCCGGCGGGTGATCGGCTCCGCCTTGTCCGCCAGCAGGTCGTCGAGCACCTTCTGCTTGCCCTGCGCGTCCGCCGACGGGCTGCCGAGCAGCCGCTCGAGGTCGGGCTGCGCGCCGACGATGCGGCCGAGGCGGAAGAGCTCGTCCTCCACCGCGTCCAGCCGGCCGTCGGCCTCGGCGGCCGCGAGGAGCGCCTCGCGGGCGACCACGCGGACGGCCTGCACCAGGTCGGCGGGCTTCGACCACGACGCCTGCGCCGCGCCCTTGACCACGTCGGCCACGGGCCGCGAGACCTGGTTGTCGAAGATCCGCCCGGCGAGACCCTCGCGGGCCTCCGGCGCCGTCGAGGAGTCGGCGAGCGTCCGGCGCAGCACGGCCTCGCGGTCGAGCAGGTCGGCCACGGCGTCGAGCTGCTCGCCGGTGGTCGTGAGGTCGCCCGAGGAGGCGCCCTGCGTGACCTCGTCGAACCGACGACGGACGCCCTGCAGCGAGTCCCGGCTGGTGGCACGGAAGTCGGCGATCACGCCGGCCGTACCCGTCGCCGCGGTCATGAGCTCACCCCGTTCGAGGAGCCGTTGGAGCGGCCCGACATCGCCTCGAGGTTGTCGAGGAAGGAGTCGACCGACCGCGACTTGGCGGTGTCGTCGGACAGCGACGCGGCGACGATGCGCCGCGCCAGCTCCACGGAGCCCGCGCCCACCTCGGACCGCAGCTCGGAGACCGTGCGCGCCCGGGAGGCGTCCACGCTCTGCCGGCCCTGGGCCTTGATGCGCTCAGCCTCGTCGGAGGCGTTGTCCGCGAGGTCGGACTTGATGCGCTCCGCGTCGGCCCGGGCGTCGTCCCGGATCCGCGCGGCCTCGTTGTCGACCTCGGCCAGTCGGGCGCGCGAGCGCTCGAGCTGGGCCTGGGCGTCGTCGTACTCGGACTGCGCCCGCTCCATCCCGTCACGCAGCCGGGTCACGTCCTGGTCGTGGGACCGGACGAGCGACGGCCAGACGTACTTGCCGATGATGAAGACGAGCACCCCGAACGCGATGAAGCCGACGACGATCTCGGCCAGGTGGGGCAGCGCAGCGCCGGGCTCGCCGGCCTCCTGCGCCACCACCTCGATGACGTTCATGTGCTTCCTCCGCCTGTCAGGGAGTCAGCCCGCGGTGCGCGGGGGTCGGCTCACTGGAGGGCGAAGGCGAGGACCAGGCCCAGGATGGCGAGGGCCTCGGAGAGGGCGAAGCCGATGAAGGCGATCGACTGCAGCTGGCCGCGGGCCTCGGGCTGGCGGGCGACGCCGTTGATGAAGGCGGCGAAGACGATGCCGACGCCGATACCCGGGCCGATGGCCGAGAGACCGTAACCGACGACGTTCAGGTTTCCGGAGAGCATTCCAGCGTCCTTTCGCGGTGTGCGGGAGGTTCGGTGGTGTAGCCGCGAGCTAGTGCTCGTCGGCCAGGGAGGCGCCGATGTAGGACGCCGTGAGGATCGTGAAGATGTAGGCCTGCACCAGCTGGATGAACGCCTCGAACCCGGTGAAGATCAGGGCCATCGCGAACGAGCCCACGGAGAGCACGTTCAGCAGCACCGAGTCGGCGATGAGCAGCATGTACTCGGCGCCGAAGACGAACAGCAGCAGCACGAGGTGCCCGGCGAACATGTTGCCGAACAACCGGAACGCGAGGGTCACCGGACGCAGCAGGATGTTCGACAGGAACTCGATGGGGGTGAGGATGATGCGGACCCAGCCCGGCACACCGGGGGGCCAGGTCATCAGCTGGATGTAGCCGACGAATCCCTGCTTGCGGATGCCGACGATGTTGTAGATCAGCCAGGTGAGGATCGCGAGTGCGTACGCCATTCCCGGGTGCGAGAACGTGGGGAACTGGATCAGCGGGATGATCCCGAAGAGGTTGTTCACCACGAGGAACGCGAAGAGCGCCACCAGGTAGGGCACGAACTTGCGGAACTCGGGCCCGATGTTGTCGCGGGCGATCGAATCACGCACCATCACGTGGAACTTCTCGGCGAGCCACTGCGTGCGCCCCGGCAGCAATTGCGCGGAACGCGTGGCGATCGTGAAGAAGCCCAGGATCAGGACGACGCTGAAGATCAGCTGGATGACGGGCTTGTCGACGTACTCGAGGACCGGCACCCCCTCGAACATCGGGGGGATGTTGAAGTCCTCGCCGCTCGGGGCCTTGAAGCCGGGGGCCGGCGGCTCAGGGGCCTGCATCAGCCACGTCGGCAACGACGAGATCACCCGGGCTCCTTCCGGTCCTGCTGCCCGGTCGTGTCACCGGAACGCGGAGGGGATTGGGCCGGACGGGTGTCCGGCGGGACGTAAAGGTATCGGATGTAGATCAGCGCGAAGGACGCAGCCCCGCCGAGCAACAGCCCGACGAGGAGCACCCAGCGTGTACCCACCAGCAGATCGATGCCCCACCCGATACCCCCGAAGAGGAGGAAACCGGCGAGGAGGTGCGACAGGACGGTCCAACCCTCGGCCACCGGTGGGTGTGCGGAGCCACCCGAGGAGGTGCGACCCGCATCACCGCGGAGGCTGTCCTGCGCCATCGCGCGCACTGTATCAGCACGATCACGACGTTCCACTACGGACTGTCGGAGGTCACATGCAGCCCGTTCGGGTGAGCAATCGGACGCCCGACGCGAACCGGTCACGCGGCGATCGTGGGGATCTTCGTGCGGGCGAAGGCCACCGTCTCGCCGAGCACGAAGACGAGCGCCACCGGCCCCAGGGCCAGCGCGAAGATCCGGGTGTCGACCAGCTCGAGCCGGTCGAGGACGATCAGCAGCACCGCCAGCACGGCCAGCTTCGTGACGAGGCTGATCATGGCGATGCCCATGACGACGACGGGTGCGGAGCTCGCGGTCCAGCGCATCACCAGCGGGCCCAGGACGCACACCGCGAGCGCCACGAGGGCGCCGAACACGGCGGTGCCCAGGCCGGCGGTGCCCGCGAGGACACCGGCGAGGACGACCACGACCACGGCCACCACGGCCGCCGGGACGAGGCCGCCGCGCAGCATCGCGGTGCTGACCTGGTGGACCTGGGCGCCGACCGCGGCGGCGAGCCGGTCCTCGGCGCCGGGCTCGACGCCGGCGCTCGGTTCGTTCATGTCGGGACTCCGGGGTTCAGGGTCGGGCGGTCCGGCGCAGGCGCGGCACCGCCGAGGCGAGCACGGCCACCAGCAGCCCGAGGGCGACCAGCCAGACCACGAGGAAGACGTCGGTGATGAGGGCGAGGGCGACGGCGCCGAAGGCGAACACCCCGGCCCACAGGTAGATCAGCAGCACCGCCCGACGCTGCGAGTGCCCGATCTCGAGCAGGCGGTGGTGCAGGTGCATCTTGTCCGGCGCGAACGGGCTGCGTCCGGCGCGGGTGCGGCGCACCACCGCGAGCAGCAGGTCGACCAGCGGCACCAGGACCACGGCCGCGACGACGACGATCGGCGCGAGCAGCGCGACCGCGTTGCGCGGGGCGGAGTCGGAGTAGGTGATCCGGCCGGATGCCGTGGTCGTCGCGGCGGCGAGCATCAGGCCGATCAGCATCGAGCCGGAGTCGCCCATGAAGATGCGCGCCGGCTGGAAGTTGTGCGGCAGGAAGCCCGCACACGCCCCGGCGAGCACCGCGGCGATCAGCGCGGGCGGGTAGGCGGTGACGTCGCCGTCGCGCTGGTCGAGCAGGCCGAGCGAGTAGGCCAGCACCGCCAGGGCCGCGATCAGCCCGATGCCCGCGGCCAGACCGTCCAGGCCGTCGACGAAGTTGATCGCGTTGACCAGCACCACGGTGAGGAAGACCGTGAGGACGACCCCCTGGTCCGGACCGAGGATCAGCAGCGTGCCCGACCCGCCGTCGGGAACGGGCAGGATCAACCACTGCACGCCGAGCAGCACCATCACGCCCGCCGACGTCGCCTGCCCGGCGAGCTTGGTGAGCGCGTCGACGCCGAACCGGTCGTCGAGCGCGCCGACGAGGCAGATCAGGCCCCCGGCAACGATGACCGCGCGGGTCTCCGAGGAGTAGTCGAACGCGCGCCGCAGGACCGGCAGCTGCGAGGCCACGAACACCCCGGCGAGGACGCCGATGTACATGGCGACCCCGCCGAGGCGCGGGACGGGCACGGTGTGGACGTCGCGACCGCGCGGGACCGCGATGGCCCCGCCACGGATCGCGAGCCGCCGGACGACACCGGTGACCAGGAACGTCACCACCGCCGCGCAGAGCGCCACCAGGAGGTACTCCCGGATCGGCAGGCCCTGCGGGGCGAACGGTGGCGACGGGTCCACGCCCGCCAGACTAGGTCAGCCCCGCGGGTACGCCGGGAAGCGCCCCACCAGCGCCGACACCGCGTCGCGCGTGTCGGCGAGGGTGCGCTTGCCGTCCTCGGTGGTCTCGTCCGCGGCCACCGCGGTGGCGATGAGGCGGGCGACCTCGGGCATCTCGGCCGGCGTCATCCCCTGCGTGGTGATCGACGGGGAGCCGACGCGGATGCCCGACGCGACCATCGGGGGCTGCGTGTCGTACGGGATCGCGTTCTTGTTGAGCGTGATGGCGGCCAGGCCGCTGCGGGCCTCGGCCTCCTTGCCCGTGACCCCGAGCGGCGACAGGTCGAGCAGCGACAGGTGGGTGTCGGTGCCGCCGGAGATGGCGCGCATGCCGTGCTCCACCAGGCCCGAGGTGAGCGCCTGCGCGTTCTCGATGACGGTGCGCGCGTACTGCTGGTACTCCGGCGTGGCGGCCTCGGCGAGCGCCACGGCCTTGCCGGCGACCGCGTGCATCAGCGGCCCGCCCTGCAGGAACGGGAAGACGGCCTTGTCGAGCGCCTTCGCGTGCTCGGCCTTCGAGACGAGCATGCCGCCGCGCGGGCCGCGCAGGACCTTGTGCGTGGTGAAGGTGACGACGTCGGCGTAGGGCACCGGGCTGGGGATCGCCTGGCCGGCGACGAGGCCGATGAAGTGCGCGGCGTCGACCCAGAGGATCGCGCCGACCTCGTCGGCGATCTCGCGGAAGCGCGCGAAGTCGATGAGGCGCGGGTACGCGGTGGCGCCCGCGACGATCATCTTCGGGCGGTGCTCCAGGGCGAGGTCGCGCACCTGGTCGTAGTCGATGAGGTGGTCGTCCTCGCGCACGGTGTAGGGCACCGGCTCGAACCACTTGCCCGAGAAGCTCACCTTCGCGCCGTGCGTGAGGTGGCCGCCGTGGGGCAGCGACATCGCGAGCACCTTGTCGCCCGGCTGGCAGAACGCCGCGTAGACCGCGAGGTTGGCGTTCGCGCCGGAGTGCGGCTGCAGGTTCGCGTGCTCGGCGCCGAACAGGGCCTTGGCCCGCTCGATGCCGATCTCCTCGGCGCGGTCGACGACCTCGCAGCCGCCGTAGTAGCGGCGGCCGGGGTAGCCCTCGGCGTACTTGTTCGACAGCGTCGAGCCGAGCGCCGCGAGGACGGCGGGGCTGGTCAGGTTCTCGCTCGCGATGAGCTGGAGTCCGCCGCGGAGCCGACCGAGCTCGTCGTCGAGAACCTGCGCGATCTCGGGGTCGACGGCGGACAGGGCCTGGAAGTCCGGGCCCCAGAAGTGGTCGGTGCTCGCCACGGTGCAGTACCTCACTCTGGTTCGGGATTCGGCGTGGATCGACGTTACCCGCCGGTCCACCGTCGGGCCGGGTGCTTTGTGCGCCCTGTCACCGGTGAGTCACCAGTCGGCGATCGTCAGTGACGTGTCCGGCCGCGGGCGCTCGTCCCGCCCGCGCGCCCGGTAGTCCCAGGCCGCGAGGCCGATCATGGCGCCGTTGTCGGTGGACCAGCGCAGCGGCGGCAGGCACAGCTCGACGCCGGTCTCCGTGCAGAGCGCCGCGGCCCGCTCGCGCAGCTGCGGGCTCGCCGCGACGCCGCCCACGACGACGAGGCAGCGGCTCGGGTGCTGCCCCAGGGCCTTGCGGCACTTCGAGAGCAGCACGTCGAGGCACGCCTCGACGAAGCTCGCCGCCATGTTCTCGGGCGGGTGGTCCGGGTTCGCCGCGAGGAACCGCGACACCGCGGACTTCAGCCCGGAGAAGGAGAAGTCCAGGGCGAGGTCCTTCGCGGGGCGGGGGAGGTCGACGTCGGGGGTGCCGGTCGTCGCGAGCCGGTCGATCGCGGGCCCGCCGGGGTAGCCGAGGCCGAGCATGCGGGCGACCTTGTCGTAGGCCTCCCCCACCGAGTCGTCGCGGGTCGACCCGACGAGGGCCACGTCGCCGTTCTCCTGCACGTGCGCGAGCAGCGTGTGACCGCCGGAGACGAGCAGCACCATCGCCGGGTAGGTCACCCGCCGCTCGTCCAGGTCGGCGGAGCGCAGGTGCCCGCGCAGGTGGTTCACGCCGTACACCGGCAGCCCCCACCCGTCGCCCAGCCCGACCGCGGAGTTCGTCCCGACGACGAGGCTGCCGATCAGGCCCGGGCCGCGCGTCACGCCGATGGCCGTGAGGTCGGCCGGGGTGAGCCCGGCGTCGTCGAGCACCTTGCGCACCGTCGGGAGGATCGCGTCGACGTGCGCGCGGCTCGCCATCTCCGGGTAGACGCCGCCGTAGCGGTCGTGCAGCTCGACCTGGCTCGCGACGGCGGACGCGACGACGGTGCCGTCCGGCCGGACGATCGCGACACCGGTGTCGTCGCACGAGGTCTCGATGCCGAGCATCAGGTCAGCCATCGGTCTTCCCCCCCGTCGCTGCGCTCGCCCCGAGCACCCTCTCGATCTCGGCCACCGGGATCGCGCCCTCGCGCTCGATGCGCGGCGTGTCCAGGTGGCAGTTCACGACCGTCGACGGCACGCCCGAGCGGGTGCCCCCGTCGACGACCGCGTCCGGCCGCCCGGCGAGCTGCGCGAGGATCGGCCCGGTCGCCTGGGCGGTGGGCTCGCCGTGTGCGTTCGCGCTGGTCACGAGCAGGGCGCCCACGTCGGAGAGCAGGGCGCGCAGGTCGGGGTCGGACGGCACGCGGACGCCGACCTCGTCGCGGCCTGCCAGCCACGCCGGGGCGGTGTCGTCGATCCCGAGCGCGACGGTGATCGGCCCCGGGGAGAACGCGCCGAGCAGCCGGCGCGCGGTGTCCGGCACCTGCACGCCGAGGCTCGGCAGCTCGTCCGGGGTGGCCACCATGATCGGCAGCTCGCGGGTGCGCGGCCGCGCCTTCAGCGCGAACAGGGCGTCGATCGCGTCCCGACGGCGGGGGTGGACGGCGAGCCCGTAGACGGTGTCGGTCGGCAGCAGGGCGACCCCGCCGGCGAGCAGCGCCTCCCGGGCGGCCGCCCACGCGTCACCGCGGAACCGGACGCTCGACTCGGTGAGCGGCGCGGCGCTGACCACCGCCGGCTCGTGGTCGCCGCGGCGCAGGGCGTCGACGAGGTCGCCGATCCGCGGGGCGTCGGTCCCCGCGTCGACCGCGTCGACCCCGAGCTCGGCGAGCAGCGCGAGAGCCTGGGGCCGTCTCGCCCCGGCGACGCGGAGCGGGGTGGCCTGGTCGGGCCGAACGGGCCGCTCGCCACCCTCCTCCGGGACCGACGGCCCGTCCGTCCCGGCGGAGGTGACCGCATCCGGCGTCGGGACGAGGTCCTTGACGACGACCCCGAGGTCGCCGTGGCGCGTGGCGACGGTGCCGTCGGCGCGGGTCAGGGCCGCGTAGACGGACGTGCCCCCGGCCAGGCGCAGGGCCAGGGTCGGGCGGGCCCCCTCCCCGTCGCCCGGCCCCGCGAGCAGCGCGAGCGCGTCCAGTCCGACCACCGGGATCCCCCGGGCGAACGCGACCGCGTTGACGTAGGCGATCCCGGCGCGGACCGAGGCGAGGTTGCCGGGCCCGACGTCGACGGCGAGGCGGTCGAGGTCGGCGACGGTGCGCCCGCCGTCGGCGATGACGGAGCTCGCGAGCACGCCGACGTCGACGAAGCCGGGGTCCGAGCGGTCGGCCTCGGCCTGCGCGAGGACCGCGTCGTCGTCGAGCAGGGCGACGCCGTAGGTGCGCGAGGAGGTCTCGACGGCGAGGGTGAGCGTCATGCGTGGACCGCCAGTGCCTCGAGCACGGACTCCCACCGGCCGGTACCGGTCAGGGTGATCGTGCGGCCGGTGTCGCCGGTCTTCGTGAACGTCAGGCGCAGCGGGTCGGGGAACTCCGACTCGACCAGGCCGGCCCACTCGATCACGGCGATGACCTCGTCGAGGTACTCGTCGAGCCCGAGGTCGCGGAACTGGGCGACGTCGTCGAGGCGGTAGGTGTCGACGTGCAGCACCCGCGGCCCGGGGGTGTCGTAGAAGTTGGCCAGCGAGAAGGTCGGGCTGGTCACCGCGGCGTCGGAGCCGAGCGCGCCGAGCAGCGCGCGGGTGAAGGTCGTCTTGCCGGCCGCCAGGTCACCGGTCAGCAGCAGGGCGTCGCCCGCGCGCAGGTGGGGGGCGATGGCCGCCGCGACGCCGGCCGTGTCGTCCGGCCCGCCGCTGGAGAAGGTCACCTCGTTCATCGCACTTCCATGATAGGAGCCCGACATGACCGTCCGACTGCGCGCCCTGGAACGCGACGACCTGCCGCTCGTGCACCGGCTGACCAACGACTCGACGACCATGTCCTACTGGTTCTCCGAGCCGTTCGAGGCGCTCGTCGAACTGCGCGACATCTACGACCGGCACGTCCACGACCTCACCGAGCGGCGCTTCGTCGTCACCGACGACGTCGAGGACGTGGGCATCGTCGAGCTGATCGGGATCGACGCGGTGCACCGCACCACTGAGTTCCAGATCATCGTCGCGCCCGAGCACCAGGGCCACGGGCACGCGACGGCGGCGACGCGGCTGGCCCTCGACTACGCGTTCCGCGTGCTCAACCTGCACAAGGTCTACCTGGTGGTGGACGTCGCGAACGCCGGGGCGATCCACATCTACCGGCGCGCCGGGTTCGTCGAGGAGGGCACGCTGCGCGAGGAGTACTTCGCCGACGGGCGCTACCACGACGCGCTGCGGATGGGGATCCTGCAGCGCGAGCACCTGGGTCAGGCGACGACGGGCTGACGCCCCAGGACCTCGGCGATCTGCGCGGTGGTCACGGCGCCCTCCCGGCGGACGACCGGGTCCGGGCCGGTGAGGTCGACGATGGTCGAGCCGGCGTCGGCGGTCAGCGGCCCGCCGTCGAGGTAGACCTCGACCAGGTCCCCGAGCTGGGAGTACGCGTCGGCGCAGGTGTGCGGCACCGCTCCCCCGGCCGCGTTGGCCCCGGTGATCGCCATCGGCCCGCACTCGCGCAGCAGCTCCAGGGCCACCGGGTGCAGCGGCATGCGCAGCACGACGGTGCCGCGGGTGCGCCCGAGGTCCCAGGCCAGGGACGGGGCGTGCGGCAGCACGAGGCTCAGCCCGCCGGGCCAGAACGCCTCGATGAGATCGCGGGCGGCGCTCGGCACCACCGACACGAGCCCGTCGACCGTCGACCAGCTCCCGACGAGCACCGGCACCGGCGTCTCGGGCCCGCGCCGCTTGGCGGCGAGCAGCTCGCGCACGGCGTCCTGGTCGAACGCGTCCGCCCCGATGCCGTAGGAGGTGTCGGTGGGGACGACGACGAGCCGGCCCGCCCGGACCGCCGACTGCGCGGCCGCGAGGCCCGCCGCCCGCGTGTCGGGGATGCGGCAGTCGAACGTGGTCACGGGGCGACCCTAGCGATCACCGGTGCGGTGCCGGACGCCAGCGGTGTGCCACGGCTGACGTCGGGTGTCAGCGGTGTGCCACGGCTGACGTCGGGTGTCAGCGGTGTGCCACCGCTCACGCGCGGGTGCCCACCGCGATCCGCGGCCGACCGGCGAGGTCCGTGCGGGTGGCGACGTCGACGAAGCCGGCCGCGCCGAGCAGGTCCAGCACCTCCGGGGCGTGCGACTCGTCGTGCTCCACGGCCACCCGGCCGCCCGGGCGCACCAGCCGCGCCGCGGTGAGCGCCAGCGGGCGGATCACGTCGAGCCCGTCGGCCCCGGCGAACACGGCACGCGCGGGGTCGTGCCCCACCTCGTCCGAGACCGGGGTGTCGGACGGGACGTACGGCGGGTTCGCGACGAGCAGGTCGACGGTCCCGTCGAGCTCCGCGAGCGTGTCGTCGGCCGCCACGTCGCCCTCGACGAGGCGCACCCCCGACCCCTCGAGGTTGCGGGCGGCCCAGCCGAGCGCCGCCGGGTCGGCCTCGACCGCCCACACGGCGGCGTCCGGGCGCGCCACGGCGAGCGCCAGCGCCAGCGCGCCGGAGCCGGTGCAGAGGTCGACGACGACGGGTGCCGCGACACCGCGCAGGGCCGCCACCCCCTCGGTGAGCAGCAGCTCGGTCTCCGGGCGCGGCACGAACACGCCGGGACCGACGGTCACGGACACCGGGCCGAGGACCGCCGACCCGACGAGGTGCTGCAGCGGTTCCCGGGCGGCGCGGCGCGCGACCAGCTCGTCCAGGCGGCGGGAGGCCTCGTCGTCGAGGTCGGGGGCGAGGACCAACCGCGTGCGGGGGATGCCGAGGACGTGCGCGGCGAGCAGCTCGGCGTCGACCCGCGGACTGTCCACGCCGCCTTCGGCGAGCGTCACCGCCGCGGCCGCCACACGGACGCGGGTCACCCGCGTGGTCCCCATCGCGGTCAACTCCGCGCCTCCTCGCTCGCCGCCGAGGCCAGGCGTTCGGCCCGGTCGGCGGCGCGCAGGGCGTCGAGGACCCCGCCGAGCTCGCCGTCGAGCACGCGGTCGAGGTCGTGCGACTTGTAGCCGATGCGGTGGTCGGAGATCCGGTTCTCGGGGAAGTTGTAGGTGCGCACGCGCTCCGAGCGGTCGACCGTGCGGACCTGGCTGCGCCGGTCGGCCGAGGCCGCCTCCGCCTGCTGCTCGTCCGCGATGGCCTGCAGCCGGGAGCGCAGCACGTCCATGGCACGCGCCTTGTTCTGCAGCTGGGAGCGCTCGTTCTGGCAGCTCACGACGACGCCGGTGGGCAGGTGGGTGATCCGCACCGCGGAGTCCGTGGTGTTGACGCCCTGGCCGCCCTTGCCCGACGAGCGGAACACGTCGATGCGCAGGTCCTTCTCGTCGATCTCGACGTCGGGGGCCTCCTCGGCCTCCGGGTAGACCAGCACGCCGGCCGCGGAGGTGTGGATGCGTCCCTGCGACTCGGTGACCGGTACCCGCTGCACGCGGTGCACGCCGCCCTCGTACTTGAACCACGCCCAGACGCCGTCGGGGTCGTTGCCCGGCGCGGTGACGGTGGCCGTGACGTCCTTGAAGCCGCCGAGGTCGGACTCGGTGGCGGAGAGCACCGCGACCTTCCAGCCCCGACGCTCGGCGTAGCGGGAGTACATCCGCAGCAGGTCGCCGGCGAACAGGGCCGACTCCTCCCCGCCCTCGCCGGACTTCACCTCGACGACGACGTCCTGCGCGTCCGCGGGATCGCGCGGCACGAGCAGCTCGGCGAGCCGGTCGCGCAGCGCCGCGACGGACGTCTCGAGGCTCTCCACCTCGGCCGCGAACGCCGGGTCCTCGCCCGCGAGCTCGCGGGCGTCGACGAGGTCGGCCTCGGCGCGCTCCAGCTCCCCCGCCGTCGCGACGATCGGCGCGAGCTCGGCGTAGCGGCGGCCGAGCCGACGGGCGAGGGCCTGGTCGGCGTGCACGTCGGGGTCGGCCAGGCGCGCCTCGAGCCCGGCGTGCTCCTCGACGAGGGCCCGGACCGAGTTGTCGGCCACCGATGTCATGGTCTTCTCCTGCTCCCCGCTGGGTGTCCCGGACGCACGAACGCCCGCCGCCGCCCGCCCGGTGAGGACGGGTCGACGACGGGCGTCGAGGGAGCTACTTGGAGCGCTTGCCGTACCGCGCCTCGAAGCGGGCGATGCGGCCGCCGGTGTCCAGGATGCGCTGCTTACCGGTGTAGAACGGGTGGCACGCCGAGCAGGTCTCGACGGTGATGTTCCCGCCCTTCTTGGTGCTGCGCGTGGTGAACGAGCTGCCACAGCTGCAGAGCACCGTGGTGTCGACGTACTCGGGGTGGATCCCGGACTTCATGTGGCTGGTCCTCTCGTCATGGGCCGCCGGGTCCCCGTCGATCTCGTGGGGTGAACCGGAGGCATCTGTGCCACCGGGCATTCTCTCAGGACTGCCCGCTGGTCCGTGTAACCGGCCCGCCCTCCGGGTTGTTCCCGGGTGTACCGGCGCCCGCAGCCGGTCTCCCGACGACGTGGCGTTCCTGCCACTGGACGACAGCAACGACGCTTTCCTGCCAGGAACGACGACGGGCCCTGCCGCGATCCGGCAGGGCCCGTCGTCGTGCGGGGAGGGACTACTCGTCGTCCTTCGTCGGCATCGTCTTCGCGACCGACATGAGGAACTCGATGTTGGTCCGCGTCTTGCGCAGCCGGTCGAGGATCAGCTCGATCGCCTGCTGGGAGTCCAGCGCGGCCAGCACCCGGCGCAGCTTGTGGGTCACGGCCCGCTCGTCGGGCGAGAGGAGGAGCTCCTCCTTGCGCGTGGACGAGGCGTCCGGGTCGATCGCCGGGAAGATGCGCTTGTCGGCGAGCTTCCGGTCGAGCTTGAGCTCGGCGTTGCCGGTGCCCTTGAACTCCTCGAAGATCACCGTGTCCATCGTGGACCCGGTCTCGACGAGCGCCGTCGCGAAGATGGTGAGCGACCCGCCGTCCTCGATGTTGCGCGCGGCGCCGAGGAAGCGCTTCGGCGGGTAGAGCGCCGTCGAGTCCACACCGCCGGAGAGGATGCGGCCCGACGCCGGCGCGGCCAGGTTGTAGGCCCGGCCGAGGCGGGTGATCGAGTCGAGCAGCACGACGACGTCGTGGCCCTGCTCCACCAGACGCTTCGCCCGCTCGATCGACAGCTCGGCCACCGAGGTGTGGTCCGACGGCGGCCGGTCGAAGGTCGAGGCGATGACCTCGCCCTTCACCGTGCGCTGCATGTCGGTGACCTCCTCCGGCCGCTCGTCGACGAGCACGACCATGAGGTGGACCTCGGGGTTGTTCGTGGTGATCGCGTTGGCGATCGCCTGCAGCACCATCGTCTTGCCGGCCTTCGGCGGCGAGACGATCAGGGCGCGCTGCCCCTTGCCGACCGGCATGACCAGGTCGATCACGCGGGTGGACAGCAGGTGCGGCTCGGTCTCGAGACGCAGCCGCTCGTTCGGGTAGAGCGGCGTGAGCTTGGTGAACTCGGGGCGGCGCTTGGCCTGCTCCGGGTCCAGCCCGTTGATCGAGTCGACGCGGACCAGCGGGTTGAACTTCTGCCGGTTCTGCTCGTTCTCGCGCTGCTGGCGGACCTGGCCGGTGACGGCGTCACCGCGGCGCAGCCCGTACTTGCGCACCAGCGAGAGCGACACGTACACGTCGTTCGGGCCGGCCATGTAGCCCGAGGTGCGGACGAACGCGTAGTTGTCCAGCACGTCGAGGATGCCGGCGACGGGGATGAGGACGTCGTCGTCGCGGACCTCCGGCTCGCGGGTGTCCTGCGGGCCGTCCTGGCCGCCCCCGCGCTCGTTGCGGTTCCGGCGACGGTCCCGGAAGCGCCGGCCGCGCCGACGGCCACCGCCGTCCTCGTCCTCGTCGTCGTCCGCGCGCTGCTGGCCCTGCTGGTCGCGGCCCTGCTGCTGGTCGCGCCCCTGCTGCTGGTCACGGTTCTGGTCGCGGCCCTGGCCCTGCTGACGGTCGCGCTGACGGTCGTCGCGGCCCTGCCCGTTGCCACGGCGACGGCCGCCGCGGTCGCCGTCGGCGTCGTCGCCGTCGGGCTCGCGGTCGGACTGCTGGTCACGGCCCTGGTCCCGGCCCTGGTCACGGCCCTGGTCACGGTCCTGCTGGTCGCGTCCGCCCCGGTCGTTGCGGTCGCCCCGGTCGCGCGACTGGCGGTCGCGGCCGTTCTGCTCGCCGCGGCCCGGGCGCTCCTGGTCGGCACGCTCGGAGCGGCGGTCGTCCTCGCGGGGGGCCTGCTCGGGCGCCTCGGCCGGCGTCGCGGTGGCACTCGCCTCGGCCTCCGGCGCGGGGCCGTCCTCGGACCCGGCCACGGGGCCCGCGTCGCGGCGGGCACTGCGACGCCGGCGGGCGGGCTTCTCGGGCGCGGCGTCCTCGGTCGGGGCCTGCTCGCTCGGGGCCTGCTCTGCCGGGGCCTGCTCGGTCGGGGCCTGCTCGACGGCGGCGTCCGCGTCGGCGGCGGGTGCGTCCGTGGCGGCGGTGACCGCGTCCGCGATGCCGGTCGCCTCGGACGCGGTGCCCTCGCCGGCCTCGGCGGGCGCGTCGTCCGGGGTGACGGCCTTGCGACGGCTCGCCCGACGACGGGACGGCTTCTCGTCCGCCGGCGCCTCGGCGGCTGCGGCGGCCTCCGGCGCGGGGGCGTCCGCGGCGGTCTCCTCGGCGGCCGCGGCCTCCTCGGCGGGGCCCTCGCCCAGCGGGAGCTGCGCGGCGCCGGACTGGCGCTTCTTGATCTCGGAGATGAGATCCCCGCGCCGCATGCCGGTGGTGTCGGTGACGCCGAGCGTGCCGGCGAGCTCGCGCAGCTCGGCGAGCACCATCCCGGACACACCTCCGCGGCGGCGACGTTCGGGGGCGGCGTCGGGGGAGATGACGTCGGTTTCGGTCACGCAGGTCCTTCCTGGACCGGCCGGGGACTCCTCATCCCGGGCCAGTGGACGTGTCCGCACGCAGGTTCGGGCGCGCGAATCCACGACGACGCCGTGTCGCGGGCGCAGTACGGGTGGAACGGCGTCCCGGGGCACGGCACGGTGCGGAACATCTGGGAGGCAACGACCTGGCAGGCGTCCGAGAACCGGAGCGGGGAAGACCGTCCCGGGGTCCCCGGGACATGGCACCGGCGCGGATCACGCTGGTCGCTGTCGTCGTCAGACTAACCGCACCGGCACACACGGGCAACAACCGGGTGGCCGTGCGCCGCTCACGTCTCGACGACGGCGCCCGCGGTGTCGATCGGCAGCCGGACGACGTCGAAACCGCTGGTGGGGAGCCCGTCGGGGAGCGCCTCGCCGGTCGTCAGGGCGAGCACCGTCGGCCCGGCGCCCGACACCACGGCGGGGATCTCCGCCGCACGCAGCGCGTCCACCAGGGCGGCGGTCGCGGGGTAGGCCGGACGGCGGTACGGCTGGTGGAGCCGGTCCTCCGTCGCGGGGAGCAGCAGGTGCGGCGCCCGGGTGAGCGCGTGCACCACGAGCGCGGACCGGGACGCGGTGAACGCGGCGTCCGAGTGCGGCACGCGGTCGGGCAGCAGTCCGCGCGTGGCCTCGGTGGAGCTGGAGTGCTCGGAGACGAACGCGACCGGCACGACGTCGGGGTGCGGCTCGAGGTGCGCGGCGCGGTACGACCCGCCGCTGCACCACGTGACCACCAGCCCGCCGTACAGGCACGCCGCGACGTTGTCGGCGTGCCCGTCGAAGCGGGCCGCGAGGTCCAGCACCGCCTCGTCGTCCGGGGCCTTGCCCGGTCCGAGCAGCCCGCAGGCGGCGACGATCCCGGCCACCGCGGCCGACGCCGACGACCCCAGCCCGCGGCTGTGCGGGATGACGTTGTGGCAGGTCAGGTGCAGCGACGGCCGGTCGACCCCGGCGAGGTCGTAGGTCGCGCACGCGGCCTTCAGCACGAGGTGGCGCTCGTCGCGCGGCACGCGACCGGAGCCCTCGCCGTGCACCTCGACGGTGCTCGGGCCGTCCTCGAGCTCGGCCAGCTCGACCTCGTCGTGCAGACCCAGTGCGAGCCCCAGCGAGTCGAACCCCGGCCCCAGGTTGGCCGAGGTGGCCGGCACCCGGACGCGGACGCTCCGGCCCACCTCAGCCGAGCCCGAGCGCGTCGGCCACCGCGTCGACCCGCTCCGGGACGACGACGGGCTCGGGCACGTCGGCCAGGGCGGTCCCCGGGTCCTTCAGGCCGTGGCCCGTCACGGTGCAGACCACCAGGCGGCCGGGCGTGAGGTCGCCCGCCGCCGAGCGGGCGAGCAGCCCTGCCACCGACGCGGCGGAGGCGGGCTCCACGAAGACGCCCTCCCGGGCGGCCAGCAGGCGGTAGGCGGCGAGGATGGCGTCGTCGTCGACCGCGGTGATGCGGCCGCCGGACTCGTCGCGCGCGGCGATCGCGCCGTCCCAGGAGGCGGGCGACCCGATCCGGATGGCGGTCGCGATCGTCTCGGGCTGCGCCACCGGTGCCCCGGAGACCAGCGGCGAGGCCCCCTCGGCCTGCACCCCGTGCATCTCGGGCGTGGCCTCGACGACGCCGTCGCGGTGGTACTCGGTGTAGCCGCGCCAGTAGGCGGTGATGTTGCCGGCGTTGCCGACGGGCAGGACGTGCAGGTCGGGTGCCCGGCCGAGCTGGTCGCAGATCTCGAACGACGCCGTCTTCTGGCCCTCGATACGCGCGGGGTTGACCGAGTTCACCAGCGCGATCGGGTGCTCCTCGGCGGCCTTGCGGGCGAGCTCCAGGCAGGCGTCGAAGTTGCCCTCGAGCTGCAGGATGCGCGCGCCGTGCGCGGTGGCCTGCGCGAGCTTGCCGAGCGCGATCTTGCCCTGCGGCACGAGGACGGCGCAGGTCATGTCGGTCCGCGCGGCGTACGCGGCGGCCGAGGCCGAGGTGTTGCCGGTCGAGGCGCAGATGACGGCCTTCGCCCCGCCCGCGGCCGCCTCGGTCATCGCGACCGTCATGCCGCGGTCCTTGAACGACCCCGTCGGGTTCGCGCCCTCGATCTTGAGGTGGACGTCGCAGCCGGTCAGCGCGGACAGGTGCGGCGCCGGCAGCAGCGGCGTCCCGCCCTCGCGCAGCGTGACGACGTCCCAGCCGTCCTTCACGTGCGGCATGCGGTCCCGGTAGGCGCGGATGATCCCCGGCCACTCGACGCGGGTACCGAGCAGGCTCACTGGGATCCTCCGAGGGCGCTCACGGGACGGCCGAGGTCCTCCACGCGCAGGATGCTGGCGACACCGCGGACCGACTCCAGGCCCGACAGGGCCTCCACGGTGGCCCGCAGGGCCGCGTCGGGGGCCTCGTGGGTCACGACGACGAGTGTGGCGGGCGAGGTGCCCTCCCCGCCATGACCCTCGTCATCCCCGCCGCGACCCTCCTGCTTGACCGTGGCGATCGAGACGTCGTGGTCCGCGAACACGGTGGCGACCGCGGCGAGCACGCCCGCGCGGTCGTGCACGTCGACGTTGACGTGGTAGCGGGTGCGGACGTCGCCCATCGGCTGCACCGGCAGGTGGGCGTACGCCGTGTCGCGGGGGCCGCGACCGCCGATGACCTTGTTGCGGGCCGCGGCCACGAGGTCGCCGAGCACCGCGCTCGCGGTCTGCGGGCCGCCCGCGCCCTGCCCGTAGAACATCAGCGGGCCCGCGGCGTCGGCCTCGACGAAGACGGCGTTGAACGCACCGGAGACCGACGCCAGGGGGTGCGAGCGCGGGATCATCGCCGGGTACACGCGCGCCGAGACGGCGCCTCCGTCGGCGGTCTCGACCTGCTCGCAGATGGCCAGCAGCTTGACGGTGCAGCCCAGCGCGCGGGCGGAGGCGATGTCGGCGGCGGTGACGTCGCGGATGCCCTCGCGGTACACGTCCGCGGCGGTGACACGGGTGTGGAAGGCGAGGCTCGCGAGGATCGCCGCCTTGGACGCGGCGTCGTAGCCGTCGACGTCCGCCGTCGGGTCGGCCTCGGCGTAGCCCAGCCGGCCCGCCTCCTCCAGCGCGTCCGCGTAGCCCGCGCCGGTCGACTCCATCGCGGAGAGGATGAAGTTGGTGGTCCCGTTGACGATGCCCGCGACGCGGCGGATGCGGTCGCCCGCCAGCGACTGCTGGATCGGGCGCAGCAGCGGGATCGCGCCCGCGACGGACGCCTCGTAGTAGAGGTCCGCGCCGGACTCGCGGGCGGCCGCGGCCAGCGCCTCGCCCTCCTCCGCGAGCAGCGCCTTGTTCGCGCTCACCACCGAGCGGCCGTTCTTCAGCGCGTCGAGCAGCAGGTCCCGGGCCGGCTCGATGCCGCCCATCAGCTCGACGACGACGTCGACGTCGGGCCGGGCGACCAGGGCGGCCGGGTCCGTCGTCAGGAGCCCGGCGGGCACGTCGGCGTGGCGCTGGGGGCGCCGGACCGCGATCCCCGCCAGCTCGACGGGGGCCCCGACCCGCGCCGCCAGCTCGTCGGCCTGCTCGTCGAGCAGCCGGACCACCTGCGACCCGACCACCCCGCAGCCGAGCAGGGCGACCTTGATCGAGTCGCTCACAGCACCTCCAGGCGCGCCAGGTCGTCGAGGGTCTCGCGGCGCAGCATCGTCCGGTCCGCGCCGTCGCGGACCGCGACGACCGCCGGCCGCGGCACCTTGTTGTACGCGCTCGCCATGGCGTAGCAGTAGGCCCCCGTCGCGCCGACGGCGAGCAGGTCGCCGGGCGCGAGGTCGGCGGGCAGCCAGCAGTCGCGGACGACGACGTCGCCGGACTCGCAGTGCTTGCCGACCACCCGGCACAGCACGGGGGTGTCACCGCCCGGGTTCGCCGCGCCCGGCACGCCGGTCGCGGAGCGCGACACCAGCCGGCAGTCGTAGGCGGCGTCGTAGAGCGCGGTGCGGATGTTGTCGCTCATCCCGCCGTCGACGGAGACGTAGCGCCGCCGCGTGCCGCCGCCCAGCTCGACGTCCTTGATCGTGCCCACGGTGTAGAGCGTGACGGTGCCCGGTCCGGCGATCGCGCGGCCCGGCTCGACCGCGATCCGCGGGACGGGGATGCCGGCGCGGGCGCACTCGCGTTCGACGATCGCCTGCAGCTCCCCCGCCAGCCACGCCGCGGTCCGCGGCTGGTCGGCGGTGGTGTACGCGATGCCCATGCCGCCGCCGAGGTCGACCAGCGCGCTCGCGGTGTCGGCGAGGTCGCCGTGCTCGGCGCGGATCTCCGCCAGCAGCCCGACCACCCGCCGCGCGGCCAGCTCGAAGCCGCCCGCGTCGAAGATCTGCGAGCCGATGTGCGAGTGCAGCCCCACCAGGCGCAACCCGCGCGACTTCAGCACCCGGCGCGCCGCCTCCGCGGCGTCGCCGCCGGCGAGCGAGAACCCGAACTTCTGGTCCTCGTGGGCGGTCGCGATGAACTCGTGGGTGTGCGCCTCGACCCCGACGGTCACGCGCACCATCACGTCCGCCACGCGGTCGTGACGACGGGCGAGGTCGTCCAGGCGGGCGATCTCGGCGAAGGAGTCGACGACGATCTTGCCGACCCCGGCCGTCAGGGCCGCCTCGAGCTCGGTGAGCGACTTGTTGTTGCCGTGCATCGCGATGCGCTCCGGCGGGAAGCCGGCCCGCAGCGCCGTCGCGAGCTCGCCCTCGCTGCAGACGTCGAGCCCGAGGCCCTCGTCGGCCACCCAGCGGGCGACCTCGGTGCACAGGAACGCCTTCGAGGCGTAGTGCACGAGCCCGGGGTCGCCGTAGGCCTGCGCGTGGTCGCGGCAGCGCGACCGGAAGTCGGCCTCGTCCACGACGAACAGCGGCGTGCCGTGGCGTTCGGCCAGGTCCCGGACGTCGACGCCCGCCAGCCGCACCGACCCGTCGTCGTGCCGGGCGGCGTGGCGGGGCCAGACGACGGCGGGCAGCACGTCGAGCTCGGCGCCGTCGCGCGGGACCGAGCCCGGGAGGTCGTGGGAGGGCAGGACGTCGGCGTGCCGGGGCCCGGCGGGGTGGGCGCGGGTCATGATCTACATCCGTTCCGGGGCGGAGACACCGAGCAGGCCGAGGCCGGAGGCGAGCACCGTGCGGGCCGCCTCGCAGAGGGCCAGGCGCGCCGTGTGCAGCGGGCCCGGCTCCTCGTCGCCCTGCGGCAGGACACGGCAGCTGTCGTAGAAGCGGTGGTAGGTGCCGGCCAGCTCCTCGAGGAAGCGGGCGACGCGGTGCGGTTCGCGCAGCTGCGCCGCCGACGCCAGCACCCGCGGGAACTCGCCGAGGGTGCGGATCAGGTCGCCCTCGCGGGGCTCGACGAGCAGCGCCAGGTCGGGCGCGTCCCGGCTGACGCCGAGGTCGGCCGCGTTGCGGGCCAGCGCCGAGAGCCGGGCGTGCGCGTACTGCACGTAGAACACCGGGTTCTCGTTGGTGCGCCGGCTGATCAGGTCCAGGTCGATGTCGAGCACCTGGTCCACGCTCGAGCGGGTCAGCGTGTAGCGGGCGGCGTCGACGCCGACCGCGTCCACGAGGTCCTCGAGCGTGATGATCGTGCCCGCGCGCTTGGACATCTTGACCGGCTCGCCGTCGCGCAGCAGATTCACCAGCTGGCCGATCAGCACCTCGACCGTGGCCGGGTCGTCGCCGAAGGCCGCCGCGACCGCCTTGAGCCGGTGGATGTAGCCGTGGTGGTCCGCGCCGAGCATGTAGATGGCGAGGTCGGCACCACGGGCCCGCTTGTCGCGGTAGTAGGCGATGTCGCCCGCGATGTAGGCGGGCCGCCCGTCGGACTTGATGACGACGCGGTCCTTGTCGTCGCCGTGCTCGGTCGAGCGCAGCCACCAGGCGCCGTCGGTGAAGTACAGGGCGTCGTCGTCCTTGAGCTTCTGCACCGAGTCCTCGACCGCGCCGGACGCGTGCAGCGCGAGCTCGGAGGACCAGACGTCGAAGTGCGTGCCGAACGACTCCAGCGACGTCCGCATCTCGTCGAGCATCACCGCCACGCCGAGGCGCTTGAACGCCTGGAGCTGCTGGTCCTCGGGCTGGTCGAGGACGCCGGGCTCGGTCTCGACGACCTTCGCGGCGACCTCGGCCACGTAGGCGCCGCCGTAGCCGTTCTCCGGCACGGGGCGGCCCTGCGCCGCGGCGATCAGCGACTCGGCGAAGCGGTCGATCTGCGCACCCGCGTCGTTGACGTAGTACTCCCGCGTCACGGCCGCGCCCTGCGCCTCGAGCACGCGCCCGAGCGCGTCGCCGACGGCGGCCCAGCGGGTCCCGCCGAGGTGGATCGGGCCGGTGGGGTTCGCCGAGACGAACTCGAGGTTGATCGCCTGCCCGGTGAGCGCGTCGCCGTGGCCGTAGCCGGCGCCCTGCTCGAGGATCTCGGCGACGATGCCGGCCTGCGCGTCGGCGGCCAGCCGCAGGTTGAGGAAGCCCGGGCCCGCGACCTCCGCGGCGGCGACCCCGTCGGTCGTCTCCAGCCGCTCGGCCAGCCAGCCCGCCAGGTCGGCGGGCTTCACGCCGGCCTTCTTCGCGCTGCGCAGGGCGAGGTTGGTGGCGTAGTCGCCGTGCTCGGGGTTGCGCGGGCGCTCGACGGTGACCTCGTCGGGCAGCGCGGCCGTGTCGAGGCCGCGCTCGGTCAGCACGTCGACCGCGACGGCGTGCAGGAGATCGGCGAGCGCAGCGGGGGTCACGTGTACCGAGTCTAGGGAGCCCGGACCGGCGGGGACGCCGGTGCCTACCGATCACGCCGGGTAGGGGGAACTCACACGCAGCTCATCCCTAGAATCGGGTGACATGGCGAGTGGACGCTCCACCGGGACCCCGCAGCGTGGCAAGGGTGGACGCCCGCCGCAACGCGGCAAGAACCCCGTCGCGGGTGCGCGCAAGCGGACCTCCTCCGCGGGCCGCGGCGCCCCGAAGGCCCGGCAGGTGCCGTGGCTGCTGATCGGCGCGGTCGTCGTCGTCCTCGCCCTGATCGGCGGGATCGGCTTCTTCCTGTTCGACCGCTCCTCGCAGATCAGCCCGTGGCGCCCGAGCGACTCGAACCGCGACCCGTCGCTCGCGATCCCGGGCATCGTCACGCAGGCCTACGAGGGCAGCCACCACGTGACGCCGCAGCAGCGCGTGGCCTACGACCGGTTCCCCGCGTTCGGCGGCCCGCACGACGGCTACTGGGCGGCCTGCAACGGGCAGATCTACCCGCAGGCGGTCCGCACCGAGAACATGGTGCACTCGCTCGAGCACGGCGCCGTCTGGATCGCCTACGACCCGGCCCGCGTCACCGGCGCCGCCCGGGACGCGCTCGCCGCCCGGGTGCAGGGACAGAACCAGATGGTGATGTCGCCGTTCCCCGGCCTCGACCAGCCGATCTCGCTGCAGTCGTGGGGCCACCAGCTCAAGGTGTCCGACCCGACCGACCCGCGGATCGACCAGTTCATCACCTCGCTCAAGGGCAACCCCTACGGCGTGTACCCCGAGGTCGGCGCCAGCTGCGACGCCCTCGGCCCGGGCTACTTCGACCCGGCGAACCCGCCCGCCTTCGACCCGCCGCCCTACCCGCGCGACGCCCTGCCGATGGACTACCAGGGCACCTCGGGCGCCGGCGGCATGGGAGGTGCCGGATGACGGCCTCGTCCGTGAGCTCCCCGCCCGAGCCACCCGTCGTCGACGACGGGCCCGACGACGAGGGCGGCTGGTGGTCGAACTCCCCCGGCTGGGCCAAGGGCGTCCTCGCCGGCGGCCTCGTGCTCATCCTGCTGCTCGTCGGCGGGCTCGTCGGCGCCCTGATCGGCCAGCGCACGGCGCCCACGTACGGCCCGGCGGCGGGATCGGTCGACGTCGGGTTCCTGCAGGACATGAGCGTGCACCACCGCCAGGCGATCCAGATGGCGGTGTGGGAGCGGTCGAACACCACCGACCCGGCGCTGCGACAGCTGGCGTTCGACATCGAGTCCTCGCAGACCCAGCAGCTCGGCATGATGCAGGGCTGGCTGCAGCTCTGGGACGAGCCGACCGAGACCGCGCCGGGGCAGTACATGGCGTGGATGGGGATGCCGATGGCCGCGATGCCCGGCATGGCCACCGAGGCCGACCTGCAGCGGTTCCGGGCGAGCACGGGGCAGGGGCTCGACGTCGAGTTCCTGCAGCTGATGCTGCGCCACCACGAGGGCGGGCTGCACATGATGGAGATGGCCGCCGCCGACGCGTCGGTCTCCCCCGTGCGCGCGCTCGCGTCGTCGATGGTGACCACGCAGAAGGCCGAGGCGCAGACGATGACCCAGATGCTCGCGGCACGGGGAGCGGCCCCCCTGCCGATGAACTAGATCGCGGGCATGCAGTAGGCTCGTCCGCGGTACCGCCCCCGTAGCTCAGGGGATAGAGCACCGCCCTCCGGAGGCGGGAGCGCAGGTTCGAATCCTGCCGGGGGCACCCATCCACCGCTTCTCTACGATCGCCGCATGGGCGACCGGTTGATCTTCCAGCTCGGGACCAACAACTGGCAGCGCGGCGGTGAGTTCGCCCCCGGGTCGGGGATCCTCCACGAGGCGCACCACCGGGCGTACAACGAGATCGACGGCGTCCGCGCGTACTCGATGTACCCCTCCCGCGTGCAGCGGTTCCGCGAGGAGGACGTCCGGGTCTTCGAGCTCGACCACGACATCCCGATCTGCGAGTCGGTCTCCCCCGTCTCGAGCTACCGCTGGCACGCCATGAGCCCCGACGAGGTGGACGCCTACCGCGCGCGGCTGACCCGCGAGGTCACGGCGTTCATGGACGAGGTCGAGGCCTCGACCGGCGACGAGTTCGCCCTCGCGATCGCCCACCACGCCTTCATGAACCCGGTCGTCATGCGCGACGTGATCGCCGCCCGCGTCGCCGCCGGGAAGCCGCGGATCCCGCTCGTCTGCTTCGTGCACGGCACCGAGCTGAAGATGTTCGCCAAGGAGCAGGCCGGGCAGGAGCCCGAGGAGTTCCCGCTGCGGTTCCTGCCGTTCATGCAGGGGGAGCACATCTTCCCGGGCGGCGTGGACGTGGTCGCGTCGATCTCCTCCGAGCAGATCGACGCCTTCGCCGACGTCTTCCCCGAGTTCCCCCGCGACCGCGTCGTGCTCTCGCACAACGGTTACAACGACCGCGTCTTCCGCGAATCGGACGCCGACCCCGCCGCCGCGCTCGCCTCGCTGGCCGACGAGGTCCCGGACTTCGACGCGGTGGTGGCCTTCTGCGGCAAGTTCGCCGACTGGAAGCGGCTCGACGCCCTGCTGCGGGCAGCGGCGCAGTACGAGCAGGAGGAGCGTCGGATCCTCACCGTCGTCGCCGGCGGCGGGCCGGAGGAGCAGCAGCGGGCGATGCGCGACCTCGTCGCCGAGCTCGGCCTGCGGCGCGTCCTGTTCCTCGGCCCGCGACAGCAGGCGGACCTCGCGACGATGTTCGCCGCGGCCGACGTGGGCGTGTTCCCGTCCTACCGCGAGCCGTTCGGCCTCGTGTTCCTCGAGTGCATGGCGTGCGGGACACCCGTGATCGGCGCGGACTCCGGTGGCCCGCGCGACTTCGTGACCCCCGAGGTCGGCGTGCTGGTCCCCGAGACCGACGACCGGCAGGCGCTCACCGACTCCCTGGCCGCCGCGATCGACCGCGCGCTGGACGAGGACTGGAAGCGGTCGAAGGGGCCGGGGGCGGCCGCCTACGCGCGGGAGAAGTTCAGCGTCGTCCGCCAGGTGTCGGACCTGCTCGCCGAGGTGGACCGGCTGACCGGGCACTGAGCTCCCGCGGGCGTAGGTCGCAGACCGGCGTCTGTGGTGCACAGGATCCCTGCGCACCGGACACGGCGGTCATCGACCTAGCGAGTCGGGAACCGATCGGCCTCGGCGGGAGTCCGAGCCCGTGTGAGCCTCGACGGACCCTTTCGTATCGACCGCGCCCTCGCCGACGGCACCCTGAGCCGGGACATGGCGCGGTCCACCGAGTTCCGCACGCTGTTCCCGAAGGTCGCCATCGCGCGGGACCGACACCTGTCCATGGCGGTCCGGGCCCGCGCCGCCGGGTTGGTCCACGAGCGCGTCGTGGTCGCCGGCGTGGCGGCCGCGGCCCTGCACCGCGCCCACGTCGCGCCGCTGGAGCCGACCGTCGACCTCGTCGTGGACGTCGCGGGCGTCCGGGAGGTCGCCGGACTCCGTCGGCGTCGCCTCGCCCTGGCACCCGACGAGATCGCCGCGGTGGACGGCACCCGGGTGACGACGCCGGCCCGCACCGCCTACGACGTCGCGCGGTGGCTGCCACGGGGCGAGGCCGTCGTCGTCCTCGACGCGCTGGTCCGGGCCACCGCACTCGACGCCGACGACGTCCGATCGGTGCTCGCAGCGCATCCCGAGGACCGTGACCGCACCGCCGTCGAGCCCGCACTCGCGTGGCTGGACGCCCGGAGCCCGGGGCCCGCGGCGTCGCGCCTCCGGGTCGCCCTCCTCGCGCGGGGGCTGCCGCGACCTCTGGTCGACCGTGTGTTGTCCGGGCCGGACCGCGGGGTCGCGCACCTCTGCCTGGCCTGGCCCGCCGCCAGGACCGGGCTGGCGCTGCACACGGGGGCTGCGGCCGGGGCACGAGACGTCGGGTGGGAGGTGCTCGAGTGGCCCGACCCGACCACCGACGACGTCGACGGCCTGGCCACCCGCCTGGAACGTCTCCTGACCCGCTGGGACCCGCCGAGACTGCTCGCGCGCCCGAAGCCGTGGTGGGAGCTGCCCCTCCCACCGGACGACCACGGGTGGTTCGACGACGGCCGGAGCCGGCTGGACCCGCGACGGCGGTGACGGCAGGGACCGGGCGGTCAGTCGCTGGTGTCGACGTTCTGGTCGACGATCGTCTGACGCTCCGGGGTGACCCAGAGGATCACGCGCTCGGACTTGATCGCCTCGGGCGGGTAGTCGCCGCCGGTGTACTTCTGCGCCACCTCGTCGATGTGCTTGCGGGCCTCGTCGCCGGTGGTGAACTCGGTGACCTCGCCCCGGATCTCGGCGTAGCGGTAGGGGTCGGACTCGTCGCGGATCAGCACCGTGATCCGCGGGTCGCGCTGCAGGTTCCGGTACCGCGTGCGATGGGTCTCCGTGTTCAGCACGAGCCGGCCGTCCTTGATGCCGACCCACAGGATCTGCGTCTGGATCAGGCCGCTCGGCAGGATCGTCGAGACCGAGGCGAAGTTCGCGCCGTTCGCGAGCTCGGTCGTCATCGGGTGGAGCTCGGGACCGTTGCGGGTGTCAGCCATGGGGCCGGGTGCCCACCGGACCGGGGCGTCACCCGAGCCGATCGAGCAGAGGGGTGACAGCCGCCGCGAACCGCTCCGGGTCGCCGAGCAGGGCGAGGTGGCGGGCGCCGGGCAGTCCGGCGACGAGCGGGGTCCGGACACGCTCGGCCATCGCGGCGGCGGCGTCGCGGTCGAAGCTCGTGTCCAGCTCGGAGAACACGATCGCGACGGGCACCTGCAGGCGCCGCTCCTCGTCGTCGGTCAGGCCGATCAGCGGCTGCCGCGCGATCGCGAGCAGCGCGGTGACCCCACCCGGCGTCAGGAAGGGGGCGCGCCAGCGGTCGATCGCGGCGTCGTCGACCGGGCAGCCGGGCCCGCACTGGCTCCCGACGAGGCTGCGGACCGGGCCGCGGTGCCGCACGATCGCGGTCACGACGGCGGGTCCGACCGGCGGCAGGGTCAGCACCGTCCGCAGGCCGCCACCACCGCCCGGGGTCGTGCGGTCGGCCCCGAAGTACGGCGTGCCGTCGCCGTTCGCGGCGACGACCCCGCTCACCGCCGCGGGGTCCCGGAGCGCGAGCGACAGCGCGACGGCGACCCCCGACGAGTGGCCGAGGACGACCGGCCGCGTCAGGTGCAGGGCGCTGATCAGGCCTGCGAGCTGGTCGGTGTCGGCGGGGAGGTCGTAGGGCGGTACGTGGGCGGTGAACCCGTAGCCGCGCACGTCGTAGGCGTACACCTCGCGGTCGGCGGCCAGGCGCGGCGCGAGCCGGGAGAAGACGTAGGTCGACTCCGCGAAGCCCGGCACCAGCACCAGCGGCGGCCTCCCGGACGGCCGCAGCGCGGGCCAGTGCTCGACGTGGGTCGGGACCCCGGCCGCGTCGACCGTGGCACCCGGGACGTCGACCGCCACCCGGACCGGCGCGAGGTCGTCCCACGCGAGGTAGAGCCCGGACGCCGCGAGCACCAGGACGACGACCGTGAGCAGCGCGATCCCCGCCCGCCGCAGCCACCGCACCGGCCCAGTGTCCTCACGGCGGCGCGGCTCCGCTCAGCCGGCCGCGACCTGCGGCTGGGACTCCTGCAACGTGACGAGCCGGTCGACCGACTCCCGCACCGCCCGCAGCTCGGTGACGACGGCCTCGAGCTGGGTCATGTTGGTGACCTTGAGTTCGGCCAGCACCCGCTCGAGCAGGGCGTTGGTGATGGTGAGCGCGTCCTTGACGGGTCCGATCCCGGCGATGTCTCCGAGCACGGTTCCTCCTCGGTCCGACGTTGTAGTCGGTACCGACGGTACCTGATACTTGCGGTTCCGTCAGCCGTCCCCGCGCTCGGCCGCCCGCTTGCGGCGTTTCCCCTCGTGCATCGCCGCGACCCGGGCGACCGGGATCGTGTGCCCCTCGTCGACGAGGTCCTGCGGGATCGGGCGGGCGTCCCCGAGCCGCTCGGTCCAGGTCGGGCCCTCCAGGTACCGCTCCGGCGTGGACACCGTGATCTCGCGCGGCACCACCTCGTCGAGGTCGTCCCAGTCGACCGGGCAGCTCACCGGCAGCCCGGGTCGCACGCGCGGGCTGTACGCGGCGACGACGGTCGCGCCGCCGGCCCGCGTGGCGTCGAGGAAGACCTTGCCGCCCCGGTCGGCGCGGATGAAGGCCGTCGTCGTGGTGGCGGGCTCGAGCTGCTCGGCGCGGGCGGCGACCGCCCGTGTGGCCGCGTGGACGTCCTCCATGGCCGCGGGCCGGATCGGTGTGACGACGTGCAGACCCTTCGCCCCCGACGTCTTCACGGCGGGCTCGAACCCGGCGTCCTGCAGGACTCGACGGACGGCACGCGCGGCGGTGACGACGGGCGCGAGGTCGGCGCCCTCCGGCGGATCGAGGTCGATGACGAGGTGCGTCGGGGTGCCCGGCTCGTCCGCCGTGGTGAGCGGGACGTGGTACTCGATCGCCCGCTGGTTGGCGAACCACAGCAGCGTCGCGCGGTCCTCGGCGAGCGCGTAGTGGACGTCGCGCTGCGAGCTGTCGGACCAGAACGTGACGCTGCGGATCCAGTCGGGCGCGCCCTTGGGCAGGTTCTTCTGCATGAAGCGCTGGTCGCCGCGGGCCCGGATCACCGACAGCGGCCGGTTCGTCAGCAACGGCAGCATGCGCTCCGCGACGGCGTCGAGGTGGTCGACGAGCTGCCGCTTCGTGACGGTGTCGTCGGCCAGCAGCGCCTGGTCGAGATGGGTCAGCCCGACGCCGTCGCGCGTCTCGTCCGGTTCGCTCGCCACGCGTGTGACGGTGGACGGCGGGGCTGGTGGGGTCAAGCGGGGCGCCGTCGGGGGTCCCCCTCCGGGTTCGTCGCGCGAGTCCTGCGCGGGGCGCACACACTCCGGCCGCATCGGAGCTCAGGTCCCGCGACTCCTGCGCGGCACGCACACACTCCGACCCGGACCGGCGCGCTCGGCGTCACCTTGTCGCGGGCAGTCGGCGCCGGGGTGCCGCCTTGTCGTGGTGATTCACAACGACAAGGCGGCCATGGGAGCCGGTTTCCCGCGACAAGAGGAACGGCGGGCGCGCCCCGCACCAGAATGTGTGCGCCACGCGCAGGATTCACCAGACCAGAACCGCGCCCGCACCAAGATGTGTGCGCCGCGCACACGGATCACGCCGACGTCAGGTCGATCCGGTACCGGGTCAGGGCCAGGGCGGCGTGCTCGGACGGCGCGGGCTCGTCCTCGCCCACCGCGCACCCCTCCAGCGCAGCACGCAGCGCCGGCTCGTCCAGGTCGGTGCCGATGAGGACCAGGCGGGCGCCGCGGGTCGTCAACCGTCCCGGTGCGGGGCGGACCCGGATCGCGGTGCCGACCGTCTGCACCTCCCAGACGTCCGGGGTCTCGGCGAAGCCCTCACCCCCGCCGTCGGGAAGGCGCACGATGCCCTTCATCCGGACGACCCCCGCGGGGCCCGACTCCAGGAACGCGGCGAGCCGGCGCGCGTCGAGCGGGCGCTCCGAGGTGAACGACACGCTGGAGGCCGCGACGTGCGGGTGCTCGCCGTCGGCCTCGCGGAGCAGGGCGTCGAGCGTCAGCTGGGCGGGCTGCTCGCGGCGCACCGGGTCGACGAGCAGCGCCGGGTCGAGCGCGCCGTGCGAGGTCCCGACGACCGCGCCCGGCGCGACCGCGCGGACGGCCTCGACCCCCGCGGCCCCGCAGCGGTCCAGCCCGTTCACGACGGCGAGGTCGGCCAGGCGGGCATGGTCGAGATCGGGGGCGCAGGCGTCGAGGACGGCGACGAGACCGCCGTACACCGCGTGCGGGTCGGGCGAGGCCAGCAGCAGCCGCACCAGCTCACGGGGTTCGGCGAGGCCGCTGGCCTCCACGACGACGAGGTCGAGCCCGGTCGCCGGCGCCACGAGATCCGCGAGCACCCCGGAGAGCCCGTCGGCGTCGGTGACGCAGCACAGGCAGCCGTTCGACAAGGCCGTCACCGAGGACGCCTGGCCCGCCACCAGCATGGCGTCGATCCCGAGCGCCCCGAAGTCGTTGACCACGACCCCGATCCGTGTCGCGTCGGCGTGCCGCAGCAGATGGTTGACCAGCGACGACTTCCCCACCCCGAGGTGGCCCGCGACGAGGACCACGGGGACGGTGCGCATCCGTCGAGCATAGGGTCGGTGATCGTGCGTCCCCTGGAAGGCATCCGTGTCCTGGACCTGTCGAGGGTGCTGGCGGGCCCCTTCGCCACGCAGTGGCTCGGCGAGATGGGCGCCGACGTGATCAAGGTCGAGCCGCCGGGCGGCGACGACACCCGCGGCTGGGGCCCGCCGTTCCTCGGGGACGCCGAGCACCGGCAGTCGCTGTACTACCTGTCGACCAACCGCAACAAGCGCGGCATCGTGCTCGACCTCGCCACCGAGCACGGCCAGGACGCCGCGCGCCGGCTCGCCGACCGAGCCGACGTCCTCGTCGAGAACTTCCGCCCGGGGACGCTGGAGCGCTGGGGGCTGGACCACGCCACCCTGAGCGCGCGCAACGAGCGGTTGATCCACGTCGCGATCTCCGGGTTCGGGCAGACCGGGCCGTACCGCGACAAGCCCGGGTACGACGTCCTGGCGCAGGCGATGGGCGGGATCATGAGCCTCACCGGGGAGCCGGACGGCCCCCCGACCAAGGTCGGTCTCCCCGTCGCCGACCTCAACGCGGGGACGTGGGCGATCGTCGGCGTGCTCATGGCCCTGCACGCCCGGCACACGACCGGCCGCGGCCAGTACCTCGACGTCTCCCTGCTCGACGCGCAGACCGTCTGGCACACCTACGCCGCGCAGGCCGTGTTCCACGACCGGCGGCGCGCCCGCCGGCTCGGTGTGGCGCACCCGACGGTCGTGCCCTACCAGCCGATGACCTGCGCGGACGGCACGCTCGTGGTGGCCGTCGGCAGCGAGCGGCTGTGGGCCCGGTTCTGCGGCGTGCTCGGCCTCGACGAGCTCGTCGCCGACCCGCGCTTCGCCTCCAACGCCGCCCGCTCGGAGAACCGGGACGAGCTGATGGCGCTCGTCGAGGGCGTCCTGACCACGCAGCCCGTGGCGCACTGGGCCGAGCGGTTCGAGGCGGCCGGTGTCCCGTGCGGACCCATCAACACCCTCGACGACCTCTACGCCGACCCCTGGTCGCACGAGCGCGGCCACCACGTGACGCTCGAGCAGCCCGGGATCGGCACCTACGTCGGCACCGGCTTCCCGGTGCACGCGAGCGACACCCCGCCGGCACCCACCGGCCCGCCGCCCGGCATGGGGCAGCACACCGACGAGGTGCTGCGCGAGCTCGGCTACACCGACGAGGAGATCTCCCGCTTCTGAATGAGGCGGGCGGCGAGCACCGCCCCGATCCCGGAGAGCACGACGATCGCGACGAGATACACCGACGCCCCGGCCATGCCGAGCGGGCTGGCCAGCAGCAGCGTCGTCAGGATCGGGGCGAGCGCGCCACCGGTGATCGAGCCGAGCTGGTAGCCGACCGACGCGCCGCTGTAGCGCACCTCGGCCGGGTAGGCCTGCGCGGCGAGCGCCCCGGACGGCCCCCACATCGGCGCGGACGCCCAGCGGGCGCCGGCGACGGCGATCGCGGTGAGCACCAGCGACGCCGAGGCGAGCAGGGGCAGGAACACCGCCATGACGACGGCGGTCGCGATCGCGCCGCCGAGGATCGTGCGGGAGAGCCCCCAACGGTCCGCGGCCGACGAGAACCACAGGATGATCGGCACCTCGAGCACGGCGACCACCAGGACGACCGCGATGAGCCCGGTCCGCGGCATCCCGTAGGCGCTCGCGCCGTACTGGATGGAGAACGTCGCGGCCATGTACCCGACGCCGGTGATGCCGGTGAACAGCGCGATCCCGCCTAGCACCTGGGGCAGGTGGTGGCGCAGCACCCCGGCGATCGGCAGCACCATCGAGCGGTCCCTCGCGGCCTCGAACTCGGAGGACTCCGAGACCTGCAGGCGGACCCACAGCCCGACGATCACGAGCAGCGCCGAGGCGAGGAACGGCACCCGCCAGCCCCAGGAGGAGAACGCCTCGGGCGAGAGACCCGCCGTCAGGACGAGGAAGACCGCGTTCGAGGCGATCAGCCCGATCGGGACGCCGAGCTGCGGGAAGCTGCCGTAGAACCCCCGCCGCCCGCCCGGTGCGTGCTCGGTGGAGAGCAGCACCGCGCCGCCCCACTCGCCGCCGACCGCGAAGCCCTGCACGAGTCGCAGCACCACGAGCAGCACCGGCGCGGCGACGCCGATCGTGGCGTAGGAGGGCAGCAGGCCGATCAGGAACGTCGCGACGCCCATCGTCACGAGCGTGATCACCAGGGTGTTCCGCCGCCCGACGCGGTCGCCGAGGTGCCCGAACAGCACGCCGCCGATCGGCCGGGCGATGAACCCGACGGCGAAGGTGCCGAACGCGGCGAGGCTGCCTGCGAGCGGCGAGGACCCCGGGAAGAACTGCGGGGCGAACACGGTGACGGCCGCGAGCCCGTAGATGTAGAAGTCGTACCACTCGATGCTGGTGCCGACGAGGCTCGCGAGCGCGACCTTGCGGGGATCCGTTCCCGACGACGTTCCGGTGCTGGTCCGGGCCTTCATGGCGCCTCCTTCGACGACGGGACGAGACGGACGGGGACGGACGCGAACCCGCGCAGCCAGTTGGACAGCCGGGGGACGGACTCCCCGGCCGGCTCGATCCGCTCGACGCGGCGCACGAGCTCGCCGAGCAGCGCCTGGGCCTCGAGCCGGGCGATGGCCTGGCCGACGCAGTTGTGGACCCCGGCGCCGAAGGTCACCGCACCGGCCGTCCGGACCGGGTCGAAGGCGTCCGGGTCGTCGAAACGGCGGGGATCGCGGTTGGCGGCCCCGAGGCAGAGCAGCAGCCGGGCGTCCGCGGGCACGGTGACGCCGTCCAGGTCGACGGGCCGCGTCGTCGTGCGACCGATCACCGGGCTCGGGGTGTGCAGCCGCATGCCCTCCTCGAACACCCCGCGCACGCGGGACGGGTCGGCGCGCAGCAGGGCCCAGACCTCCGGGCGGCGGGCGAGCTCGTGGAGCACCGAGGCGAGCGCGAGCACCGTCGTGTCGATCCCGGCGGAGAGGAACGAACGCACGAGCAGCCCGGCGTCGGCCGCGGAGATGTCGCCGCGGTCGGCGAAGGCGTAGATCGCCGCGCCGATCCCGTCGTCGGACAGGGCCTCGCGGCGCATCTGCCACGTGACGTACTCGCGGGCGGTCGCCCACTCCCCCGCCCCGGCAGCCGCGCCCTGCTCGGCGGCGTCCCGCAGCACGCCGGGCGGGCCCATCGACTCGAAGTTCAGCGCCGCGTAGGGCAGGAGGTGGTCGCGCCCCTCAGGCGCCATGCCGACCGCGTCCGGGAGCACCGTCAGCGGGAACCGCTCCGCGATCCCGGCCGCGTCGATCTCCTCGGCCGCGCAGGCCTCGTCGACGAGCGTCGCCGCGACCACCGCGAACCGCGCCTCCAGCCCGGCCAGGGCGCGCGGGGAGAGGACCCGGTTCATCACGCGGCGGGCGGCGTCGTGCTCGGGCGGGTCGGTGTCGAGCAGGACGCTCGGCGGCCGCCAGCCCGCGCCGCGCCGGATGTCGGCGAGCCCGGTGCCGGCGGCCGAGGAGAACGTCGCCGCGTCGCGGAAGGCGGCCGCCACGTGCGCGTACCGCCCGGTGGCGAACACCCGGTGGGCGGGCAGGAACACCGCCGGCGCCGTCTCGCGGATCGCGGTGTCGGCGGGCAGCGGGTCGGCGAGGACGTCGAGCGCGAACGGGTCGACGTCGAGCACGGGCGCGTCGACGCTGAGCACGGCTCCGCAACCTGCCCGCACCGGGCCGAACCGGACAAGCGGGTCTCCGTCAGGCGGAAGTCAGATCCCCAGCAGCCGGCGGGCGTTGTCCTTGAGGATGCGGGGGCGCACCTCGTCCGGGAGATTCAGCGTCGCGAAGTCCCGGCGCCAGCGGTCCGGGGTGAGCACCGGGTAGTCGGAACCGAAGAGGACCTTGTCCGACAACCACCGCCCCGCGGCCCGCACGAGCTGCGGCGGGAAGTACTTCGGGGACCACCCGGAGAGGTCGATGTACACGTTCGCCTTGTGCGTCGCGATCGAGATGGCCGCGTCCTGCCACGGCACGCTGGGGTGGGCCATGACGATCGTCAGCTCGGCGAAGTCCGCCGCGACGTCGTCGAGCAGCATCGGATCGGAGTAGCGCAGCTTGATGCCGCGCCCGCCCGGCAGCCCGGCGCCAATGCCGGTCTGGCCGGTGTGGAACACGACCGGCACGCCGAGCTCGGTGATCGCCTCGTAGAGCGGGTAGAACCGCCGGTCGTGGGGCTCGAAGCCCTGCAGGCTCGGGTGGAACTTGAAGCCCCGCACGCCGTGGTCGGCGACGAGCGAGCGGATGCGCCGGACCGACGCCGCCCCGCCGTGCGGGTCGACCGAGCCGAACGGGATGAGCACGTCGGCGTGCGCGGCGGCGCGGTCGGCGATCTCCTCGCTGGACAGCGCCGGGTGGCCAGTGGCGCTCGTGGCGTCGACGGTGAACACGACCGCGGCGGTGTTCCGCTCGCGGTAGTAGGCCGCGATGTCCTCGACCGTCGGGGTCCGGTTCTCGCCGGCCTTGAAGTAGCCGGCGGACGCGTCGAGCAGCTCGGGGTCGAGCGAGCAGTGGCCGTGCGCGTCGGCCTCGACGTGCACGTGCACGTCGACGGCGTCCAGGGCGTCGAGGTTCATGACCCCACCCCATCATCAAGGAACCTTGTGATCCACCTCTCCGGTGTGATGACATCGGAGGGATGCCCCACCGCACCGCCGCGAGCCGCGTCCTCGACGTGCTCGGCGCCTTCGGGCCCGATCACCGCGCGCTGAGCCTCTCCGAGATCGGGCGCCGCGCCGGCCTGTCGCTCTCGACGACCCACCGGCTCGTCGGCGAGCTGCAGGCCTGGGGCGCCCTCGAGCGCGGCGAGGACGGCCGCTTCTCGGTCGGCCTGCGCCTGCTCGAGCTCTCCGCCCTCGCCCCGCGCGGCCTCGGTCTGCGCGAGATCGCGTTCCCCCATCTCGACGACCTGCACCGCGTCACGGGCGGCAACGTCCACCTGGGCGTGCGCGACGGGCACGAGGTGGTCTACGTCGAGGCGTTGCGGTCGCGCCGCACCGCCCAGGTGTCCAGCCGCGTGGGCGACCGCTGGCCGCTGCACGCCACGGGCACCGGGATCGTGCTGCTCGCCCACGCCGATCCCGCCGAGGTCGACGAGGTCCTCGCGCGTCCGCTCGCCCGCTACACCGCGCGCACGCAGGTCGACCCCGCGCTGCTCCGGGTGCGCCTCGCCCAGGTCCGGCGCGACGGGGTCGCGGTGCTCCGCGGGCAGATCACCGACGACGCCATGGCGGTCGCGGTGCCCGTGCACGACCGGCGCGGCGACGTGGCCGCCGCGCTCAGCCTCGTCGTCCGGGACGACGGCACGGGGCCGGGAGAGCTGCCCGCCCTTCTCACCGCGGTGGCGGCCCGCATCCGGCGCGCCCTGGAGGCCACGGGCCACGGCCGGGCCGCGGCACCCGTCGTCGGGAAGACCCCCGTGCGCCCCGTGGAGCGCCCGCTGCGCGTGGGGTGACCAGCCGGGTGACCGCTGCGCCGCGCCCCTAGCGAGGGACGCGACGCAGGGTGTCCTCGGGTGAGGTGCGCGGCGAGGGGACGGGCGCGCGCCCGGCCGCCTCGACCCAGGCCGCCATCGCCGTGCGGTAGAACGCCCACCGCAGTTCGTCGTCGACGGATCCCCCCGGCTCCGCGACGTCCGTCGGCATCGTGCTCACGACCCGCCCCCTCTGCGCTCCCCCTGGCCCCCCGCCGTTGCACAGAGTTCCACACGATTGCGCCCTACCGGTCGGTCGTCACCCGTTGAGCGCAATCGAATCGGGTCGTCCGAGTACGGAGTGTCCCGTTCCTCATCGTTGCAGGGAGCGCACGCGCAGCGAGCGGAGCCGGTTGAGCGCGGCCGCGATCTCGTGCCGGCGGGGCAGGGCGAGGTCCGCGGGGTCCCGGGGGCCGTCGCGCAGCGCGTCCACCCCCTCGCGGGCGATCTGCGCGTCGACGAGGTCCAGCGCCTCGGCGAGCGTGATCCCGCCGTCGAGCACGTGGTCGCCCAGCAGCGCCATCGCCCGGCCGATCCCGGTCACCTGCGACCGGTCGACCACCTGCTCCACGGCGGACAGGTCGACGTCGTCCTCGCCGAAGGTCAGCGTGTCGGTCCCCCGCGCGGCGATGCGGCGCTTGCCCTGCCGCCCCGACGGGTCCACCGAGCCCGGGTCGACCACCCGGGCGGCGACCACGGGGAACCCGGTGTGCTCCTGGGTCCGGCCCGGGGTGGCCGCGGCGATCTCGTGCGCCCGCGCGGTCACCTCGCTCGCGACGTACGAGGACATCATGATCACGGTGTCGGCCACCCCGAGGTAGTCGCCCGACCCGCCCATCACCAGCACCGAGGACACCCCGCGCTCGGCGTGCAGCGGGCGGATGCGCTCCACGAACGGCACGAGCGGCTCGGTCGCGATGAGCTGCTGCATCCGGGCGTCGCGGATCATCATGTTGGTGGCCGACGTGTCCTCGTCGACCAGCAGCACGCCCGCCCCGGCCTCGACCGCCTCCACCATCGACGCGGCCTGACTGGTCGAGCCGGAGGCGTTCGTCGTCGAGAAGTCGTCGGTCGGCTCGCCCGACGGCAGGTGCGAGACGAAGGCCGACACGTCGCTGCGCACCACGCTGCGGCCGTCCTCCGCCCGCACCTTCACCGCGTCGGCGCGCGCGACGACCTGCTCGCGCCCGTCGCCGGGCCCGTGGTCGTGCACGCCCGCCTCGATCGCGCGCAGCAGCGTCGACTTGCCGTGGTAGCCGCCGCCGACGATCAGCGTCACGCCCTCCGGGATCCCCATCCCGACGACGGGTCCCGCGTTCGGCGTCGCCAGCGTCACCCGGAGGCCCTCGGGGGCCGCGAAGGCCGTGGCGCGCTCGAGCGGGCGGTCGTCGATGCCGGAGCGCCGCGGCAGCACGGCACCGTCGGCGACGAACGCGACGAGTCCGTGGTCGGCCAGCGCGGCCCGCAGCGCGACGGCGTCCTCGACGACCGCGGCGAACCGCGTCGCCGCACCACGCTCGTCGTCGGGAAGGGCATCCCAGCGCAGGGTGGCGACCGCCGCCGGCAGCGTCTCCCCCAGCAGCGTCGCGGCCTCCCGGCCGAGGATGTGGCGCTTCGGCCCGGGGAGGGGCGCACCGAGTTCGACGACGACGGTGCCGTCGGCGAGCACGCGCCCGGCGGTGCGGTCGAGGACCTCCTGACCGCCGGCGTCGAGCTGCAGGGGCGTGCCGCGCAGCTGCCGGTGCAGGCGGCGGAGCAGGAACGTGGCGTGGGCGCGGCGGCGGTCGGCCGTGCCGGTCAGCTCGTCGGGGGCGGCCCCGGGCAGGGTGACGCGGACCCGGGACGGCGGGGCGAACGGGTCGGCCTGGACGCGGACGACCTCGAGCGTGCCGTCGTCGATGTCCCACGACCCGACCAGCGACCGGTACCGCCCGTAGCTCTGCCCGTCGAGGTCGCGGAGGGTCGAGGCGAGGTCGCGGCGGGCCATGGGCGGGAGAGTGCCCGACGCGCGGCGCGGCCATACTGGCGGGCGTGATCGTTCTCCTCGCCTGGGTCCTCGGCCTGGCGGGCCTCGGCTGGGCGCTGTGGTGCGGGGTGTCCGCCGCCGTGAACCAGGCGCCGACCTACCACCACCGCCTCGCCCTGGTGGGCCTCGAGGTGCTCGCGCTGGTCCAGGCCGTGATCGCGGTCGTGCTGCTCGTCGTGTCGCCGGGCCGGTCGGCCGGAGCGGTGGCGGAGATCGTCGGCTACCTCATCGCCCTGCTCGTGGTGCTGCCGATCGGCGCCGCCCTGGCCTACGGGGAGCGCACCCGGTACGGCTCGGTGGTGCTGGCGATCGCGGGCGTGACGTTCGCGGTGCTGGTCCTGCGCACCACGCAGGTGTGGGAGGTGACCGGTGTCTGAGCGGCGCCTCGACAGCGGGCCGGGCAAGGTCCTGCTGGCGGTCTACGTGCTGTTCGCGATCTCCGCGGGGGCCCGGTCGGTCTACCAGATCGCGACCCAGTTCTCCGTCGCGCCGCTCGCCTACCTGCTCTCCGCGTTCTCGGCCGCGGTCTACATCCTCGCGGCGGTCGCGATCGGGCGGCGGCAGCGGCGGCTCGCCCAGGTCGCGGTGTGGATCGAGCTGGTGGGCGTGGTCGGCGTCGGCCTGTTCACGCTGCTCGCACCGCAGGACTTCGCCGACGACACGGTGTGGACCGACTTCGGCATCGGCTACGGCTTCTTCCCGCTGATCCTGCCGATCCTCGGCCTGCTCTGGTTGTACCACTCTACCGACTAGTCCTGATACCGTACCGACGTGACCACGCACACGCTGTCGCTGCCCGGGGTCGAGCTCGCCTACGACGTGCTGGGGGCCGCCCAGGGCCGTCCGCTGGTGCTGATCGGCCAGCCGATGACGGCCGAGGGCGCCCACGCCCTGGCGTCGCACCTGCCGGACCTCCGCGTGGTGCTCTACGACCCGCGCGGCGCGGGGCGCTCGGTGCGCTCCGACGGCGAGGTCACCGCCGTGCCCGAGGTCCAGGCCTCCGACCTGCACGCGCTGGTCACCGCGCTCGACGCGGGGCCGGTCGACGTGTTCGCCTCGAGCGGCGCCGCGGTCTCGGCGCTGGCGTGGGTGGCGGCGTACCCCGACGACGTGGCCACCCTCGTGGCCCACGAGCCGCCGTTGATCGACACGCTGCCCGACGCCGACGCGGCCTGGCGGGCCTACGACGACATCCGCCGCGCCTACGCCGAGCGCGGCTGGGGTGCGGGCATGGCCGCGTTCATGACGTACGTGTCCTGGTCGGGCGAGTTCACCCCGGACTACTTCGCGCAGCCGGCGCCCGACCCGGCCGCGTTCGGGATGCCCACCGAGGACGACGGTTCCCGCGACGACCCGCTGCTCAGCGACCGCTCGCTCGCGATCGTCCGGTACCGGCCGGTCGTCGAGGCGCTGCGGGCCGCCCCGACGCGCGTTCTGCTCGCCGTGGGCGAGGAGACCGGCGACACCTTCACCGCGCGCACCGCCCGCGCGACCGCCGACCTCCTCGGCGCCGAGCTCGTGGTCTTCCCGGGCGGCCACGACGGGTTCGCGGGCGAGGACGAGGCCTGGCCGGGGCGGGCCACGACGTTCGCCCCGCGGCTCCGCGAGGTCCTGGGTTCCTGACGCCGGGTCGGTGCGGGTCGGGCACGACGTCGGCGGCGCACGCCGCCGAGGCCCGTGCGTCCCCGCGCACACTCCGGCCGGCCGGCCGGGCACTCGACCCCGGCAGAACCCGCGCGCCCCGCACACACTCCGCGGGTCACCGCCGCGAGGGACACACCACGCACGCCCGCAGGCCCCCGGACCTGCCCCAGGTGGACCTCGCGGGTGGGTCGGGGTCGCGCCCCCGTGAGATGTGTGCGCGACGCGCAGGATTCGCGGAGCGCAGTCCGCTCCGCCGCCCGGACTGTGTGCGTGGCGCGCAGGATGCTGCAGCGACTGCCCCGCACCACGCGATCAGCCCAGGCCCGTGCCCTCCACACCCCGGCGCCAGTACCCGTCGAGGTCGATCCACTCGGTGGGCAGCAGGTCGCGCAGGCGCCGCCGCACGGGGCGCAGGGCCGACGCCTCGGCGCCCATCCAGACGAGGCCGTCCCCCTCGGGGCGGGTCCAGCCCTCCACCGCGTCGCCGAGCAGCGACGTCGTCCCGGGCTCGGCGCCGTCGCGGTGCAGCCACACGACCGACATCCCCGACGGACCGTCCAGCACCTGCTCCTCCGCAGCGTCCGCGACCTCGACGAACACGGTGCCCACGGCGTCGGACGGCAACGACCGCAGCCACCGACCCAGGGCCGGCAGCGCCGTCTCGTCCCCGCCGAGCAGGTACCAGTCGCGCGGGTCGTGCCGCAGCGACGACCGCGGGCCGTAGAGCCAGAGCGCGCCGCCCGGGTCCTCCACCCACGTCCCGGCGAGCCCGTGCCCGTGCCGCACGAAGTCGACCTCGACGACCCCGTCGGCCACCGACCGCAGCGTGTACTCCCGGTACGCACGCGGTCGTCCGGGTGCCGGAGCCACCAGCCCCCGCGGGCCGATCTCCGGGCGCTCCGGATCCGCGCGACCCGCCGTCGGGAAGAAGAGCTTGGCGTGGTCGGTGGGGCCGGAGACCGGCAGCCCGTCGACCTCGCCGGCGAGGCGGACGCGGCGCATCCGCGGCGTCAGGTCCTCCCAGCCGACGACCTCGACCCGCACCGGCTCGACGTCGTCGTGGGCCTGCGGGGAGATCACGGGTGCATTGCGGACGACCATGTCCGGTCACCGTAATCGGTGACGCAGCGCGACGATCCGGGCACGGCGAGGCATCCTCCCGCCATGAACGTCGAGCCGCGGGCCGGGAGCGCCTTCCCGCCGATCGCCGACTACGGGTTCCTCTCCGACTGCGAGACGACCGCACTGGTCGCCCCGAACGGGGCCGTCGAGTGGCTGTGCCTGCCGCGGATGGACTCGCCGAGCGTGTTCGGGGCGATCCTCGACCGCGACGCGGGCACCTTCCGGCTGCACCCCGACGGCGCCGACGTCCCGGCCGCACGCCGCTACGTGCCCGGCACGATGGTGCTCGAGACGACGTGGTGCACGCGGTCGGGCTGGCTGCAGGTCCTCGACGTGCTGCTCATGGGGCCGTGGCACCACGAGACGGAGCGCTCGGGCTCGCACCGGCGCGCCCCCACCGACTACGACGCCGACCACGTCCTGCTCCGCGTCGCCCGCTGCATCTCGGGGCAGGTGCAGCTGCGGATGGAGTGCGCGCCGGTCTTCGACTACGGCCGTGAGCCCGCGCAGTGGAGCTATCCCGACGGCGGGTACCGCGCGGCCCGCGCGTCCGGCGGCGGTTCGGAGCTGCTGCTGACGACCGACACGAACATCGGCTTCGAGGGCTCGCTCGCCACGTCGCGGACGCTGCTCAAGGAGGGCGAGTGGCGGTTCGTCGCGCTCTCGTGGAGCGAGCACGCCCCGCCCGCCAACGTCGACGAGGCCCTCGAGCGGCTCACGTGGACCGAGCACCACTGGCGGCACTGGCTCGACCGCGGCGACTTCCCCGACCACCGGTGGCTGCCCTACCTGCAGCGGTCGGCGCTGACGCTGAAGGGCCTGACGTTCGCCCCGACGGGCGCGATCGCGGCCGCCGCGACGACCTCGCTGCCCGAGACCCCGGGCGGCGAGCGCAACTGGGACTACCGCTACTCGTGGATCCGCGACTCGGCGCTCGCGCTGTGGGCGCTCTACGCGTTGGGCTTCGACTGGGAGGCCAACGACTTCTTCTACTTCGTCGCCGAGGCGGCCGAGGCGGCGGCCGGTCACCTGCAGATCATGTACGGCGTCGACGGGCGCGCCCGGCTCGACGAGGAGGTCCTCGGCCACCTCGACGGGTACGAGGGCGCGTACCCGGTGCGGATCGGGAACGGCGCGTACGACCAGGCCCAGCACGACGTCTGGGGCGCCGCCGTGGGTGCGATCTACCAGTACGTCCGCAGCCGCGACCGGCTCGACGACCGGCTGTGGTCGATCGTCGTCACGCAGGTCGAGGCGGCCCTGGAGAACTGGCGCGGCCCCGACCGCGGGCCGTGGGAGGTGCGCGGCGAGCCGCAGCACTTCACGACGTCGAAGATCGCGTGCTGGCTCGCGGCCGACCGCGGCGCCCGGCTCGCGGCCCTGCGCGGCGACGAGAAGCGGGAGGACCGCTGGCGGCGCGCGGCGGAGGAGATCCGCGAGGACGTGCTGACCCACGCCGTGGACGACCGCGGCGTCCTCTGCCAGCACTACGCGACCACCGGCCTCGACGCGTCGCTGCTGCTCATGCCGATCGTCGGGTTCCTCTCCCCCGACGACCCGCGCTGCCGCGCGACCGTCCTCGCGATCGCCGACGAACTCACCGAGGACGACCTGGTGCTGCGCTACCTCGTCGAGGACACCGACGACGGGCTCTCCGGCGAGGAGGGCACGTTCACGATCTGCTCGTTCGCGCTCGTGTCGGCGTTGGCGGTCATCGGCGAGGTGGACCGGGCGACCGCGCTGTGCGAGAAGCTGCTGGGCGCCGCGTCGTCGCTGCACCTCTACGCCGAGGAGATCGACCCGCACTCCGGGCGGCACCTGGGCAACTTCCCGCAGGCGTTCACGCACCTCGGGCTCATCCAGGCGGTGATGAACATCGTGCGCGCCGAGAAGCGGGCGGCGCGGCGGTAGTCCCCCGCCCCGTGGCAGGAAAGCGTCGTTGCTGTCGTCGGACGACAGCAACGACGCTTTCCTGTCATCGGGGTGAGCGCCACTCCGGCGCGTCGGCGCCCAGCTCGTGGGCCGGCGCCGCCCACTCCCCGCCGAACACCGGCGGCGGCACCTCGACCACCCCGAGCCGCTGCCGCACCGGCTCGACCGCCGGCGCGTCCGTGACCAGCTCCGGGTGCCGCCACAGCCACTCGGCCGTCCGTGCCAGGGCGAGCTCGCGGATCGAGCCGCCGCGCGTCGACCGCTCCGCGAGCCCGAGCAGCGCGGATGCGGCGACGAGGTAGCCGGTCGCGTGGTCGAGCGCCTGCGCCGGCAGTGCGCCCGGCCGTCCGTCGGTGCCGCACGCGACGGCGATCCCGCTCGCCGCCTGCACGATCGAGTCGAACCCGCGCCGCCCCGCCCACGGCCCGGTCCACCCCCACGCGTCGAGCTGCACGACGACGAGGCCGGGCCGCCGCGCCAGCAGGTCCTCCGCGCCCAGGCCGTACCGGTCGAGCGCGCCGGGCCGGTAGCCGGTCACGACGACGTCCGCGGTGTCCGCCAGGTCCCGCAGCCGCAGGTCGGACGCGTCGAGGACCGTCGTGCGCTTGCCGAGCCCGGTGTCGAGGTGCTGCGCCGGCAGCTCGGGCATCGACGGCGGGTCGACGCGCAGCACGTCGGCACCGAAGAACGCCAGCGCACGCGTCGCGACCGGTCCGGCGATCACCCGGGTCAGGTCCAGCACCCGCGGGTTCCGGACGTCGGGTGCGGTCGCCCCGACGCGACGCACCCCGACCAGCGGCTCGGCGGCCACGGCCCGCCCCTGCTCGCTCGCGGCCCAGGTCGGCCGGTCCCGGACGGCGACCGCGATCCCTCCCGTCCCGACGACGAGCTCCTCCACCTCGAGCGCCGGACGCGCGGCGACGGCCGCGCCCACCCCGTCGTCGGGAACGCCCAGGGCATCGAGGAGCCGGGCGCGGTGGTGGGGGTAGTTCGCGTGCGTGCGGACCCACCCGTCCGCGGCCGGCCAGAACCCGGAGAGCGGCGCGAAGCCGGCCGGCGTCGTGCCGTCGACCCGCAGCAGCTGGTCGGCGCGGAAGGAGCTGCCGACGCGGGCGAGGTCGATCTCCGGCGTGCGGTGTCCGGCGGCACCGGCCGCCGCGGCGACCGCGCCGAGGGCGAGCGCCTCGACGGGCAGCGGGCAGGCGAGGCCGGTGGAGTCGCCGGTCCAGCGCGGCTCCGGGGCGGGGCGGTCGGTGTCGAGGGAGCGCCAGAGGTCGTGCAGGGCCGCGTCGATCACGCCGTCGACGATGTGGCTTTCCTGGCGTTGAGCGCAAGCAGTGACGCAGTGCGTGCATCAGGATGCAGGGCATGGGTGACCTGGAGCACCGGCTGGTCGAGGTCGTCGGCGCCGCACACGTCCGTGCCGGGGCCGATGCTCCCGACGACGCCCACGACGAGGCGCTCGCGGTGCCGCACGGGACGCCGGCGCTCGTGGTGCGGCCCGGGGACACGGCCGACGTCGTCGGGATCGTGCACGCGTGCCGGGCGAGCGGGACGCCGATCGTGGCGCGCGGAGCGGGGACCGGGCTCTCGGGCGGCGCGAACGCGCCGGACGGTGCCGTGGTGGTCTGCCTCGACCGGCTCACCGACGTGACGATCGACGACGTCGACCACGTGGCGGTCGTCGGGCCCGGCGTCACCCTGGCGCAGCTCGACGCGGCGGCGCGCGAGCACGGCCTGACCTACCCCGTCCGGCCCGGCGAGCAGAGCGCGTCGCTGGGAGGGACGGTCGCGACGAACGCCGGCGGCATGCACGCCGTGCGGTACGGGGTGACGCGCGCGCACGTCGTCGGGCTCGAGGCCGTGCTCGCCGACGGCACCGTGGTGCGGGCCGGTGGGCGGCTGGCGAAGGTGTCGTCGGGCTACGACGTCGTGCAGCTGCTGACCGGCTCCGAGGGCACGTTGGCGCTGGTCACGGAGGTCACGGTCCGGCTCCAGCCGCACCTGCCCGTGCGCCGCACCGTGCTCGCGCCGTTCCCCGACCTCCCGACGACGACTGCCGCGGTGGCCCGCGTCGTCGGCTCCGGCCTCGCGCCGGCACTGTGCGAGTACCTCGACGACCCGACGATGGACGCGATCTGCGCGGCCGCCGACCTCTCGCTCGGCGTCCCCGACGACGTCCGCGCGGGAGCCGACGCCTACCTCGTCGTCGAGCTGGTCGGGCGTCGCGAGGACCGGGTCGACGAGGACCTCGCGGAGCTCGGCGAGCTGCTCACCGCCCTGGGCGCGCCCGACGTCTACGCCCTGCCCGAGGGCTCGGCCCGCCGGCTCGTGGAGGCCCGGGAGCAGACGTTCTGGACGATCAAGGCGCGCGGCGCGGACGAGATCGTCGACGTCGTGGTGCCGCGCTCGGCGATGGCGGAGTTCATCGGGCGCTCCCGCGAGATCGGCGCGGCGCACGGGTCGCGGGTGCTCGGCTGCGGGCACGCGGGCGACGGGAACGTGCACTTCGCGGTGTTCCAGCCCGACCCCGACGCCCTGGAGAGGACGCTGCACGAGATCCTCGCCGCGGGCGTCGCGCTGGGCGGGGCGGTCTCCGGCGAGCACGGCGTCGGGCGGGCCAAGGCCGCGGCGCTCGCGGAGCTCGGCGACCCGGGGGCACTCGCCGTGATGGCCCGCGTCCGTGCTGCGCTCGACCCGGACGGGCTGCTCAACCCGGGGTGCGGGGTCACCCCCTGACGACGGGGCAGCGAAGCGTCGTTGCTGCCACCGGCTGACAGCAACGACGCTTCGCTGCCACGGGGGCTGAGGGCGGGCTCAGCGCTGCTCGAGCCACGGACGCAGGTGCTCCCGGACGTCCGGCGAGGGCTCCTCGATCAGGTCGAGCATCCGCCGGACGCGCTCGGCGGCGTCGCGGGTCAGCCGGAAGTCCCCGTCCCGCGTGAGCGGGTCCTCGGGGCCGAACCGGCGCGCGGCGGCGACGATGTGCGGCACCTGTTCGCGGAGGTCGTCGGCGTCGTCCGCGGCGAGGGCGGGATCGACGCCCCCGTCCCGCAGCAGTCGCTCGACGTCCGCGAGCTGCTCGGCGAGCCAGCCCCACGGGTCGGCGGTCAGCGCGTCGGACCACACCCGGTCCGAGGGCTCGACGCCGTCGAACGTCGGGTGGTGGTGCGCCGCCGAGAAGGAGCCCGCCGGGCGGTCGAGCCGGTCGAACAGGTCCGCCCGCCACACCGCGTCGTCGACGACCAGCCGCTGCGCCGCCGACTCGGTCCCCCGGTGCTCCTGCGGCTCCAGCAGCCGCAGCTCCACCCGGGTGCCGTGCTCCATCGTCGCGTCCGGCCCGATCTCGAACCACCGCCGGACGACGACGGCGAGGCGGGTGAAGCTGTAGACGATCTGCACGGCGGCTCCTCGGGGCTCGGGCGGGCGTCAGGGGGTCTTGAGGGCGGGCCGGTCCGGGTGGTCGGCGAGCACGACGAACGGCACCAGGTCCTGCGGCGCCACCTCCTCGTCGTAGCGGTCGTACGCGGGCAGCGTCCAGGCCTCGTCGTCGGGCGTGCGCCGCGCGAGCGCCGCCGCGGACATCGCCACGTGCACCTCGAGCTCCGCCGGCAGGCCGCGGCCGAGCAGCAGGGGCCCGTCGACGAGCACGACGCCGCCCGGCCCGAGCGGCACCCGCTCGGCGCGCACGGCGCGGTCGGTCGCGACGTCCCACAGCCGCGGCAGGACCGGCTTCCCGACGGCGGCCGGCGCCAGCACCTCGCGCACGAGGGCCCCCGCGTCGAGCCAGTCGTCGTAGAAGGCGTCCGGGTCGGTGCGGCCCCGCTCCAGCCGCACCGACGCCGGGCGCAGGAAGTCCCACGCCGACACCCGCAGGACCGGCCGCGACAGCCGTTGCAGCCGGTCGACGAGCCCGTCGGCCCACCGGTCCGGCCGCGCCGCCGCCGCACCGTCCAGCAGGACCCGCACGGCTCCCGGGGTCGGGCTCCGCTGCGCTCCGTCGCCCGAGCCCCGGTCGGCGTGCTCGTCGTGACCGGGAAGGGGCAGCGCGTGCACGGCCTCGGTGAGCCGGTCGAGCAGGGCGTCCGGGGTGAGGGGTGCGATCGACATCGCGTCCAGGATGCCCGGCGGCGAGCGTGGCGACCTGCTGACGCCCGGTGTCAGCGGTGGGCCACGGCTGACCTGGACGCGCCCCTCAGGCCTGCGCCCGCTCCCCCTCGACCACCGGCACGGCGGACCCGTCCTCGGAGTGCTCGTCGTACTCGTCCGGCGGCCTCGGGTGCATCGTCGCGAGCGCGATCAGCGACACCACGGCGCACCCGATGATGTAGATCGAGATCCAGAACGTGCCGCCCGTGGAGGCGAGCACGGCGGTCGCGATCAGCGGGGCCGGGCCGCCCGCGGTGATCGACGCCAGCTGGTAGCCCAGCCCGGCGCCGGTGTAGCGGATCCCGGTGCCGAACGACTCGGAGATCAGCGCCGCCTGCGGGCCGTACATCATGTCGTGGAAGACCAGGCCCAGGATCATCCCGAGGATCACCAGCCCGCCGACCCGCGTGTCGAGCAGCCAGAAGTACGGGAACGCGTACAGCCCGGTCAGCACCACGCCCGCGCCGTAGACCAGGCGGCGTCCGAGCACGTCGGAGAGCCACCCGAAGAACGGCACGCTCACGATGCCGATGAGTGCGGCGACGATGAGGTAGAGCAGCAGGTCGGCACGCGCCAGCTCCAACTGCTGCGTGCCGTAGACCAGCACGAACGAGGTGAAGAGGTAGAACGGCGCCTGCTCGGCGGTGCGCACGAACAGCGCCTTCAGCACGTCGCGCCACTGGTGCTTGAACGTGTCGACCAGCGGCAGCTTCGCGACCGTGCCGCTCGAGCGGACCGCGGCGAACGCGGGTGACTCCAGCACCGTCAGGCGCACGACCAGGCCGATCGCGATGAGCACGACCGAGGCGATGAACGGCCAGCGCCACCCGCCGTCGAGGAAGCCCGGGCCGGCGAAGGCCCAGACGACGAAGGTCCCGACGGCGAGCCCGATCGGGACGCCCGCCTGCGGCCAGGCCGCCATCAGTCCGCGCTGGCGACGGTGGCCCCACTCCATCGCCATCAGCACCGAGCCGCCCCACTCGCCGCCGACGCCGATGCCCTGCAGCACGCGCAGGATCGTCAACAGGACCGGGGCCCAGACGCCGATCGTGTCGTAGGTGGGCAGCAGACCGATGAGCACGGTCGCGCCGCCCATGATCAGCAGAGTGGCGACGAGCGAGTACTTCCGGCCGATTCGGTCGCCGTAGTGGCCGAAGATCGCCGCGCCGAGGGGACGGGCGGCGAAGCCGACGAACTGCGTCGAGAACGCGAGCAGCACGCCGCCGGACTCGGAGTTGTTGAAGAACAACGGGCCGAACACGAGCGCGGCGGCGGTGTTGTAGAGGAAGAAGTCGTACCACTCGATCGTGGTGCCGACGGTGCTGGCGACGACGGCGCGGCGTTTGATGCGCCGTCGGGCGACGGGATCGTTCAGCTGGGCGGCTGCTGCATCGGCCATGGCGAAGCATGGTGCGCGTCACACCCACGTGAGGCAACGGGAACTTCACACGGCGGAAGGCTCAGATCACGGAGAAGCGGTCCGTCAGCTTCTCGCCGTCCGCACGGCTGACGACGCACGAGACCAGACGGCCGCCGGACGAGCCCGCCGCCGGACCGTTCGGCGCGTCGAACACCGCCTGCGCCGGGACCACCGCGGCCACCCGCAGCGCCGACTTGTCCACGCCACCCGAGGACGGCGCCACCTGTCCCGACGCCACGACCATCGCGCAGAACGCGCGCCCGTACTCCGCGAACGCCGCGGCCCCCGGGTAGCTCACCTCGCGGCTGGAGTTCAGCGGCGTGGCGCTGCCGACGACCTCCACGTCGTGCGCGTCCCCGCACGGGGCGTTGGAGGAGTCGGTGTAGCCGGCGCCGGTGGCCAGCCGGCCGTTGGCGCACTGCCCGTCGAAGAGCGTGAACGCGGCCAGGTCGCCGCCCGGTCCGAACGTGTAGACCTCGGGCTGCGAGGAGAACGGCCGCCAACCGCCCACCAGCGCGCCCGCAGCGAAGACCACGAGCACCAGCACGACCGCCGCCGCCCCCGTGCGGAGGCGGCGGTCGCGGAGGGCGGCGGGGAGTTCCAGGGCGCTCAGCTCTCCTGGTCCACGTGCAGCGCCTGCTGCTCGGCGCCCTCGGTCGGCCACTCGTTCTCCACCGCGGACGCCTCGCCGACGCGGTCGTCGGCCGGCAGGCCGGTCTGCTCGGCCGCATCGTCCGCGGACGACAGCCCGACCTGGACCTCGCCCTCGAGCTGCGCCTCCACGGCGCCGTCGGGGTCGAGCGGGTCGGCCACCGGGGCGCTGCTGGTGCCGACGTCGCCCACGCCGTCGACGGCGTTCTGCGGGTCGTCGACGGACTCGTCGAGGTCCATCGCGGGGGTCGCGGCGATCGGACGGCCCGGAGGCTCCTCCAGCCCCTCGGTGACGTCGGGCTCCTCCTGCGGGAGGCGGTAGGCGATGGAGTCGCGGTCGGGGTCGTTGTCGTCCCCGCCCAGCTTGACGTCGCGGCTGTAGTCCTCCGCGGTGTCCATGCCGTCCTCGAGCGGGTCGGTGCCGATGCGGTCCTCGTCGAGCACGACCGACGGCTCGTCGTCGAGGGGGCTCGTGTCGTTGTCGACGACGGCCTCGTACTGCTCGCTCACGGTGCTCGCTCCCGATCTCGTCGTGTGCATGGTGCACGGTCGGGGCTGCGTTCCCCGCACCGGGGCGGGCCATGCCTGGCGTCAGCGGTGATGCGGCCCGTGGCGGTGCGACCGCGCCCGCTCGCGGGCCTCCTCCCGGGCCTGCGCGATCCGCTCGCGGACCACCGCGACGATCTCGCGCGCGTCCCTCACCTGCGGCGACACCGTGCGCGGGCGCCGCTCGGGCGTGGTGCGGGTGGTCCGCGCCGCCGGTCGCTCGCGGGTGGTGACGACGGGCGGCGCGACCTCGGTGGGCACGATCGGGGCCCCGACGAGTGGCGGGACGAGCGTGGCGGCGGCACCCGCGGACGGGGCGAGGGCGGCCGGCGCGGCGGGCGGGCCAGCCGTCGTCAGGACGACCCCCGTGACGGTCGCACCGACCGCGAACAGGCCCACCGCGCCGCCCGCGATCAGTGCCGGCCGGGTCCGGCGCGCGTCGGGCTCGGCCGCGGCCCGGCGCAGGACGACCGCCTGCGGGGCGGTCGAGGGTGCGGCGAACGGATCGGTCGGAAGGCTCATCGTTGGGCCTATCGGCCTAACACCGCCCGCCGTTACCTCCCCGTGATGTGGCGCCCCGCGAGCGGGAGAACTCGCCACCCTCGGTGCCCGGCTGCGGAGCACCTAGATCTTCCGCTCCTGCCCGCCCCACTCCTTGGCCCGCAGCTCGAACTTCTGGATCTTGCCGGTGGAGGTCTTGGGCAGCTCGTCGACGACCTCGACCTCGCGCGGTGCCTTGTACCGGGCGATCTGGGTCTTGACGTGCTCGACGACGTCGTCGGGCTCGACCGACTGTCCCTGCCGCAGCGTGACGAACGCCTTGGGGCGCTCGCCCCAGCGCTCGTCGGGGACCCCGACGACGGCGGCCTCGAGCACGGCGGGGTGGGAGAGCACCGCCTGCTCGACCTCGACGGTGGAGATGTTCTCGCCGCCGGAGATGATCACGTCCTTGGCGCGGTCGCGGAGCTCGACGTAGCCGTCGGGGTGCATCACGCCGAGGTCGCCGGAGTGGTACCAGCCGCCGGCGAACGCCTTCGCGGTCGCCTCGTCGTCGCGGTAGTAGCCGCTCATGACGTTGTTGCCGCGCATGACGATCTCGCCCATCGTCGTGCCGTCCGCGGGCACGTCGACGAGCTCCACCGAGGCCCAGTCGGTCACGTCCTCGTCGAGCGTCCCGACCACCCGCACCGGGTCGGCCTGCACCATCGCGACGCCCTGGCGGGCCTGCAGCCGCGCCCGCTCGGTGGCCTCCAGCGCGGCCCAGTCGTCCTGCCACTGGCAGACCGTGTAGGGCCCGTAGACCTCGGTGAGCCCGTAGACGTGCACCACCCGGAACCCGAGGCGCTCCATCTCGAGGATCGTCGTCGGGCTCGGCGGCGCCCCCGCGGTCGTGACGACCAGCTGGTAGTCGAGCTCGCGCGCCTCGGCCGCGTTCATGATCGTCGTGACGACGGTCGGGGCGCCGTTGAGGTGGGTCACGCGGTGCTCGCCGATCAGCCGCCAGATCGTGTCGCCGCGGACCTCGCGCAGGCAGACGTGGGTGCCGCCGATCGCGGTGATCGCCCACGGGGTGCACCAGCCGTTGCAGTGGAACATCGGCAGCGTCCACAGGTAGACGCTGGCCGGGTCGTGGTAGCTGTGCACGATCTCGCCGAACGAGTTCAGGTACGCCCCGCGGTGGTGGTACTGGACGCCCTTGGGGCGGCCGGTGGTCCCGGACGTGTAGTTGATCGTGATCGTGGAGCGCTCGTCGGCGACGTCCCACGAGAGGTCGTCGCCCTCGTCGCCGCGGGCCAGCAGGTCGGCGTAGCCGTCGGACCCGCTCCCCGGCCCCTCCGGGTCGACGTGCACGACGATCTCGCGGACCGTCTCCAGCGACTCGCGGATCGGGTCGACCGCGGCCAGCAGCTCCGAGTCGACGATCAGCACGGTCGCGCCGGAGTGGTCGAGGATGTAGCGGACCTCCTCGGCCGACAGGCGCGTGTTCACCGCGACCAGCACCGCGCCCGCCAGCGGCACCCCGAAGTGCGCGTGCAGCATCGCCGGGACGTTCGGCAGCAGGCACGCGACCCGGTCGCCCGGCTGCACGCCCGACGCCCGCAGACCGCGCGCCAGCCGCTGCGCGTCCCGGCCGAACTCGGCGTAGGTCCAGCGCGACGCCCCGTGCACGATCGCCGTCTTCTCGGGGAAGACGGCCGCCGAGCGGCGCAGGAACGACAGGGGCGTGAGCTCGGTGATCCACGTCTGGCTCGTCACGCCCGGCATCATGCCCGCGTCCAGCGCCCCAGCACCATCAACGTCTTCGTCCCGGTGATCGTCCCCGCGCGGCGGAGCCGGTCGATCACGCGCTGCAGGTCGGCGAGGTCCCGTGCCCGGACCTGGACGAGCGCGTCCGGGTCCCCGGCGATCGTGTACACCGCCTGGACCTCCGGCACCGTCGACGCCGTGGACACGATGTCGTCCACCGGCGTGCTGCCCGCGTAGCGGACCTCGGTGAAGGCCTCCACGCCCCACCCGAGGCGGGCGGCGTCGACCTGCACCGTGAATCCGGTGATCACCCCGATCTCCCGGAGCCGGTCGACGCGCCGCTTCACCGCGGCCACCGACAGCCCGAGGCGCGGGGCCATGTCGGAGAAGGTCCGCCGCCCGTCCTCGCGCAGCAGGGCGAGCAGGCGGTGGTCGGTCTCGTCGACGTCGGCGGCGCCGGGGCTGCGGGGGTGCTCCACGCAACTAATCCTCGTCGAACGCCCCGATCCGCGTCGAGCTTTGCGCCGCAACGGCGTCCGACTTGTTCCTGGTGCGCGTGGTGGGTTCGATGACGGTTCGACGTGCCGTCCCACCGGAGCCGGCCGTCCGCGTGCGGTCGCCGGCGGGTCACCCCCCGCCGGCCCCGCCGACCCCGACCTCCCACGCCCTCCGGAGCCCCGCGATGACCGCCCGCGTCACCGAGCCGACCACGACGACCACCACGACGACGACCAGCACGCCCACCCTGGACGCCCTCGCCGACGTGGAACGCCGCGTGCTCTGGCTCGCGACGGCGATCGTCGACCACGCCAACCGCGTGCGGCCCAACCCGGGCGGGCTCAAGGTGGGCGGACACCAGGCCTCGTCGGCGTCCATCGTCTCGATCATGACCGCGCTCTGGTTCGGGGCGCTGCGCGCCGAGGACCGGGTCTCGGTCAAGCCGCACGCCTCGCCGGTGCTGCACGCGATCAACCACCTGCTGGGGCGGTTGGACCCCCGGTTCCTGACGACGCTGCGCGAGCAGGGCGGGCTGCAGTCCTACCCGTCGCGCTCGAAGGACCCCGACCCCGTCGACTACTCCACGGGCTCGGTCGGGATCGGCGCGACCGCCCCGATCTGGGGTGCGATCGCCCGCCGGTACGCCGACGGGGTCAGCGGCCGCGCCGGCACCGGACGCCAGTTCTCGCTGGTCGGCGACGCGGAACTCGACGAGGGCGCGGTCTGGGAGGCCGTGCTCGACCCCATGGTCCGCGAGCTCGGCGAGATCACCTGGATCGTCGACTTCAACCGCCAGTCGCTCGACCGCGTCGTCCCCGACATCTCCGCCACCCGCCTGCAGGGCCTGTTCGAGGCGGCCGGCTGGCAGGTCGTCACCGTCAAGTACGGGCGGATCCTGACCGAGCTGTTCGCCCGCGAGGGCGGCGACGCGCTGCGCCGGCGCATCGACACGATGACCAACCCGGAGTACCAGCGCCTCCTGCGCTGCACCCCCACCCAGCTGCGGGAACGGCTCCCCCAGGGCCTTCCCGACGACGGGCCGCGGCTCGCGGCGCTGCTGGAGACGATCGACGACGACGGGGTCCACGCCGCCATCCGCAACCTCGGCGGCCACGACCTCGGCGCCCTGCTCGACGCCTACGCCCGCATCGACGACACCCGCCCCACGGTGATCTTCGCGTACACCGTCAAGGGCTACGGGCTCGCGACGCAGGGCCACCCGCAGAACCACAGCTCGCTGCTCTCCGAGCCGCAGATGCGCGAGCTCGCCGCACGTGTCGGGGCCGACCTCGACGAGCCGTGGGCGCCGCTGCCGCGCGGCGGTGCCGCCGCCGACCTGTGCGCGACCGTCGCCACCCGACTCGACCGACCCGCCGTCGGGACGGCCCCCGCGGTGAGCGTCCCGACCGACCTGGGCCGCCCGCCGTCGGGGACGGGCAACACCCAGCAGGCCCTGGGCCGGGCCCTGCTCGACCTGACCCGGTCCGCGCCGGAGGCGGCGCGCCGGGTCGTGACCTGCTCGCCGGACGTGGCGAGCTCGACCAACCTCGGCGGCTGGCTGAACAAGGTCGGCTCGTGGGCGGCCTCGGAGCGCCGGGACTGGTTCGACGACGACGCCGAGACGATCCTGCACTGGCGCGAACGGCCGACCGGGCAGCACATCGAGCTGGGCATCGCCGAGACGAACCTGGTCGGACTGCTCGGGGAGCTCGGGGCGACCTGGTCGCGCTGGGGCGAGCCGCTGCTGCCGATCGGGGTGCTCTACGACCCCTTCGTCTCGCGCGCGCTGGAGCCGTGGTCGTTCGGGATGTACGCGGGCGGGCAGTCGATCCTGGTCGGGACGCCGTCCGGGGTGTCGCTGGCACCCGAGGGCGGCGCGCACCAGTCGATCACCACGCCGTCGATCGGCCTGGAGCAGCCGGGCTGCGTGGCGTTCGAGCCGGCGTTCGCGATCGAGGTGACGTGGTGCCTGCTCGACGGGCTCGGTCGCCTCGGCCGGCCCGACGGGTCGTCGTCGTACCTGCGGCTCTCGACGGCACCGGTGGACCAGTCGCTCGCGGCCGTCCCCGAGGACCCCGCCGCCCGCGAGGAGCGGCGGCGGCAGGTCGTGGCGGGCGGGTACGTCCTGCGGCGCGCCCCCGGGGCGCCGCGGGTGACGATCGCGGCGATGGGCGCGACCGTGCCGAACGCGCTGGCCGCGGCGGACCGGCTGGGGGCTCTCGGGGTCCCGGCGGACGTCGTCGTCGTGACCAGTGCCGACCGGCTGTTCCGCGCCGTGCGGGCCCGCCGCGCCGACACCGGCGACCCGACGTGGATCCTCGACGCCTGCTTCCCGGTCGACCGTGCGGCGCCGCTGGTCACGGTGCTCGACGGGCACCCGCACACGCTGGCGTTCCTCGCGGGCGTGCACGGCGTGCGGGCGGAGCACCTCGGCGTCAGCGGCTTCGGGCAGTCCTCCGACCTGGCGTCCGCGCACGCGCTGCACGACATCGATGCGGACGCGATCGTGCGGTGCGCTGCGCGCCTGTGAGTAGTCGTGACGGGTATGACCGTCAGAAGTACTCACGGGCGGCTCGCCGCACCCGCTCCAGGACCGCGTCCTCCGGCTCGCCGGCCTGGACGCGCCCGACCAGGTCCGCGACCAGCACCCGCACGATCCCGGCGAGCCGGGCCGCCTCGAGGCGGGCGTCGAGCCCGTCGTCGTCGGGATCGGCGGCCCGCGCCTCGGCCACGAGCACCGCAGCGAGGGCCTCCTCCTGCTCGGCCAGCATCGACCGGCCGCGGGCCTGCAGGGCGGGGCTCGCCGCGATCGCGGCGGTGAAGTCCGCGCTGCCGAACCCGAGCGGCGGCCAGCGCGCGTCGAGCCCCTCGAGATAGGCCGCGCACACCGCGGCGGCCGGCGTCGTGCCCGCCGGCCGCCCGGTGACCACGTCCGCCAGCAGGGCGACGATCTCCGGCGCCCGGTCGAAGAACAGGTCCTCCTTCAGCGGGAAGTAGTTCGTCACCGTCATCTTCGCGACCTCGGCCTGCTCCGCGATCTGCGCGATCGTCGTCGCCTCGAACCCCTGCTCGACGAACAGCCGCGTGGCGACCGCCGAGATGTGCGCGCGCGTCGCCTGCTTCTTGCGTTCCCGCAGCCCCTGGACCACGGCCGCAGCCTATCCGCTTGACCCATTGTTAGGTCCAGCCTAAGTTCAGGCTCGTGCCAACCACAGCGCCGAGGCGCTCCGGCTCCTCCCTCGCGCCCCTGGTCGTCGACGTCGCCCTGCCTCTCGCCGCGGCGGTCGTCGTCGCCCACCTCGGCGGCAGCACCGTCGCCGCGCTGACCGCCGGTGCGGTGATCCCGGTCGTGCGCACCGTCGGGTCGGTGCTCGGCGGCCACCACCTCGACCGGCTCGCCGCCCTGATGCTCGCCACGTCGGTCGTCGGCATCCTCGCCGGTCTCGTCGTCGGCGATCCGCGCCTCGTCGTCGCGAAGGACGCGCTGGTCAGCGCCACGATCGCGGTCGCGATGCTGCTCTCCTGCCGCGGCGGGACGCCGATCATGTCGGCCGGCCTGATCCCGTTCGTCACGCGCGGCGACGCCGCGAAGGTCGCCGCGTGGCACCGGCTCTCCGCCGGCTCCGCCCCCTTCCGCCGCCTCGAGCGTCGCTACACGGCGGTCTGGGGCGCGGTGCTCGGCCTCGACTGCGGGGGCCGGGCCGGCGGCGCCTACGCCGTCCGGAGTCGTGGCTGCCGTGGTTCGGCGGCGTGGTGACGGTCGCCGCGATCGTCGTCGCCGCCGTCGTCAGCGGCGCTGTGTGCGTGGAGGGCCTGACCGCCCTCGTCGAGCAGGAGGTCCGGACATGAGCGCCACCACGAGGTCCTCGTCGCGCTTCGCCGGGCGGCTCGCCGCACCCGGATCCACGATGGCGCGTTGCTCGCGTCCAGTGGGAGCAGACCGCCATCGTCGGCCGGCGGACCAGGCGCCGTCGGCGCCGAGCGTGGCGCCGCCCTGACGTCAGGTGTCAGCCGTGTGCCACCGCTGACCCCCGACCCGACCCGACCCGCCGTCAGGAACGGGCGTACTCCGGCGGCTCCCCCGTGCCGGGCTCGGTGGGGAGGCCGGCGTCCTGCCAGGCACGGAACCCGCCGACGACGTCGGTGGCCCGATGGATGCCGAGGTCCTGGAGGGCCGCGGCGGCCAGCGAGGACGTGTAGCCCTCGGAGCACAGCACCACCCACGGCACGTCGTGGTCGGTCGCCTCCGGGATGCGGGCGTCCGACGTGGGGTCGAGGCGCCACTCCAGGTGGTTGCGCTCGATGACGACGGCGCCGGGCACCTCGCCCTCGGCGACCCGCTGCCAGCCGGGCCGGATGTCGACGAGCCGGCCGCCCCGCTCGAGCACGCGGGCCGCGTCGGTCGGCTCGAGCCGCGTCAGGCGGGCGCGGGCGGCGGCGAGGAGGTCGGCGATCGTGGTCACTCCGGCGATGCTCCCGGTTCCACGAGCTCCGAGCGCGTCCGGGTCAGGGTCCCGCGCTCGACCGCGTAGTACGACATCGCCGAGAGCGGCGGTGAGTAGGCGTGGACGCTGACGGCGGCCTCGGTGCGGCGGTTCGAGACGTCGTGGACGTGCCCGAGCGGGAAGGCGGCGCCCGCACCCGCCGTCAGGACCCGGCGTCGCAGGCCGGGCCCGCGGGACGCGATCTCCTCGGGGGTGGCCAGGTGGTCGTCGGCCTGCCCGGCGCTCCAGCGCCACTCGGTCAGCTCGCCGCTGACGACGGTGAGGGCGCCGATCGACCCGCCGTGGTCGTGCAGCTCGGCGGCCTGCTCGGTGGCCCAGCTGATCAGCCAGACGTCGAGGTGCGGGTCGGCGTGCAGGCGGCGCGACCAGCGGTGGGTCGTGTCGATCTCGACGGCGTGGTGCCCGGCGACGACCTCGGCGGCGACCTGTCGGGTCAGCGCGGTGAGGTCACCGAGGCTCACCGGGGTGGGCCCGTCGTGCCAGCGGCGACGGTCGCCGTGCAGCGTGCGGGGCAGGAAGGAGGGGGCAGGCAGGACTGCGGTCATGACGACGCCTCGCGGGGGTGCGCGGCCGGGGCTCGACCGCGGGGAGCGCTCCCCCGGGCACACGGCCGCGCGGGGAACGGAGGGCGTTCGTCAGCGACAGAACTGGTCGAACATGTGCGCGCGACGGCTGACCCAGAACGGGTCGATGCGGACGCGGAGCTGCACGTGATGTTCTTACCACCTTCTCCGACGGGCACGCTGTCGGACCCCCCACCTAGCCTGGACTCCGTGCCGGACTCCGAGAGACCCAGCGGCGGGACCACCGGGTGGGTGGCCCGTCTCGCCCGTGACTGCTGGCGCCACCGCGGGCTGACCGTCGCGTCGGTCGGTGCCTCCGTCCTCGGGGTGAGCCTCGAGTCGGTCGGCCCGCTGCTCACCGCCGTGGCCGTCGACCGGGCCGTCAAGGGGTCCACCGAGGGTCTGGGTCTCGTCGTCGGGGCCTTCGTGGGCCTCGCCGTCATCAAGTTCGGCATGGCCTTCCTGCGGCGCTACCTCGGCGGGCGGCTCTCGCTGTCGGTCCAGCACGACCTGCGGCGGCGGGTGTTCGGGTCGATCTCCCGTCTCGACGGGCCGCGCCAGGACGCGCTGCGCACCGGGCAGGTCGTCTCGCGCGCGAACTCCGACCTGCAGCAGGTCCAGGGCCTGCTCGGGATGGTGCCGTACTCGGTGGGCACGCTCGCGCAGGTCGTCGTGTCCGTGGTGATCATGCTGTTCCTGTCGCCGCTGCTCACCGTCGTCGCGCTGGTCACGCTGCCGGTCGCGCTGGCCTTCACCACGGTCATGCGCCGCAAGCTCTACCCCGCCACGTGGGCGGCCCAGCAACGGGCGGCCGAGGTGGCCCAGGGCGTCGAGGAGACGGTCACCGGGGTCCGCGTGGTCAAGGGCTTCGGACAGGAGGAGCGGGAGACCGGGCGGCTGGCCCGGCTCGCCGGCGAGCTGTACGGCGACCGGCTGCGCGCCGCCCGCCTCACCGCGCGCCTCACGCCGACGCTCGCCGCCCTCCCCACGGTCGGCCAGCTCGTGGTGTTCGCCCTCGGCGGCGGGCTCGCCCTCTCCGGCCAGATCACCGTCGGTGTGTTCCTCGCCTTCACCACCTACATCGCCGCCCTGATCGGGCCCGCCCGGATGGTCGCGGGCCTCGTCGTCGTCGGGCAGCTCGCCCGGTCCGGCGTCGAGCGGGTGTACGAGCTGATCGACTCCCAGCCGGACATCGTCGCCGACGCCGAGGCGCCGCACCGCGTCCCGGTCCCCGCGGGCCCGGTCCCGGTGGAGCTCGACGACCTCCGCTTCGGCTACGCCCGCTCCGAGCCGGTGCTCGACGGGCTGTCCCTGCGCGTCGAGCCCGGCGAGACGCTGGCGGTGATCGGCACGGCGGGCTCGGGCAAGTCGACGATCGCCCTGCTCATCCCGCGCTTCTACGACGTGCAGCAGGGCGCGGTCCGGGTCGGCGACACCGACGTGCGCGACCTCTCGCTCACCTCGCTGCGCCGCACCGTCGGCGTGGTCTTCGAGGAGGCCTTCCTCTTCTCCGACACGGTGCGGGCGAACATCGCCTACGGCTGCCCCGACGCGACCGACGAGCAGGTGCGCGCCGCCGCCCGGGCCGCGCAGGCCGACGGCTTCGTCTCCGAGCTGCCCGAGGGCTACGACACGCGGGTCGGCGAGCGCGGGCTGACGCTCTCCGGCGGCCAGCGCCAGCGCATCGCCCTCGCGCGGGCGCTGCTCTACGACCCGCGGGTCCTCGTGCTCGACGACGCCACCAGCGCCGTCGACGCCGCCACCGAGGCCGCGATCGGCGAGACGCTGCGCGCGGTCACCGCGCAGCGCACCACCCTCGTCATCGCCCACCGCCGCTCCACCCTCGCGCTCGCCGACCGGATCGCGGTCCTCGACGCGGGCCGGGTCGTCGACGTCGGCACGGCCGCCGAGCTCACCGAACGGTGCGCCCTGTTCACCGCCCTGCTCGCCGGCCCCGGCGAGCGCATCGACGAGGCCGTGCGCCGCCCGGAGCCCGACCTGCCCGGCCCCGACGGCGTCACCCCCGAACTCTGGCCCGCCGGGCCCCGGACCGACGGGGCGGACGCTCCCCCGGGCGACCGGGGCGACCGGGGCGACCGTGCCGTCGGCGGCGACCGGGGCGACCGCGCCGTGAGCGCCGGCCTCGACGGGAGCGTCGCGTCCGCGGAGATGGAGTCCGCGCTCGCGAAGCTCCCGCCCGCCGACGAGCGACCCGACCTGCACGGCGAGGACCCGACGGCGCCCGACCCCGGGTTCCGCCTCGGCCGGTTGCTGCGGCCCGTGCGGTGGGCGCTCGCCGTGGTCATCGCCCTCGTCGCGCTGGACGCCCTGGCCACCCTCGCATTCCCCACCCTCGCCCGGGTCGCCGTCGACGGCGGCATCAACGGCCGGTCGCCCTCGGTGCTCGCGCTCGCGGTCGGCATCGGGCTGGCGGTGGTCCTCGTGGACTGGGTGGTCGTCTGGTTCCAGACGGTGCTCACCGCGCGGGTGGGCGAGAGCCGGCTCTACCTGCTGCGGGTGCGCAGCTTCGCCCACCTGCAGCGGCTCGGCCTCGACTTCTACGAGCGCGAGCTGGGCGGCCGGATCATGACGCGGATGACGACGGACGTCGACGCCCTGTCGTCGTTCCTGCAGACCGGGCTGGCCCAGGCCGTCGTGGCGTTGCTGACGGTCCTCGGCGTCGCCACCGCGCTGCTGCTCACCGACGTCGAGCTCGCGCTCGTCGCGCTGTCGGTCATGCCGGTCCTGATCGTGGCGACGCTCGTGTTCCGCAAGCTCTCCTCGGTCGCCTACGCCGAGGCCCGCGAGCGGGTCAGCGTGGTCAACGCGGACCTGCAGGAGAACGTGGCGGGCCTGCGGGTCGCCCAGGCGCACACCCACGAGGAGCGCTCGGCGGCCCACTTCGCCGACCACTCGGACGCCTACCGCCGCGCGCGGCTGCGGGCGCAGCGCCTGATCGCGACCTACTTCCCCGGCGCGAACCTGCTCTCCGACCTGGCGCAGGCCGCGGTGCTCGGCGTCGGGGCGGCCCGGGTGGCCGGCGGCGACCTGTCGTCGGGCGTGCTCGTGGCGTTCCTGCTCTACCTGGCCATGTTCTTCGGGCCGGTGCAACAGCTCTCGCAGGTCTTCGACGGCTACCAGCAGGCCCGGGTGGGTCTCACCCGCATCTCCGAACTGCTCCGCACGCCGACCACCGTGCCCGCGGCCGCGCACCCGGTGCCCGTGAGCACGCTGCGCGGCGAGGTCGAGCTGCGCGACGTCGGGTTCTCCTACGCCGGCTCCGACGGTGCGCCCGCGCTCTCCGACGTGTCGCTGCACGTGCCCGCGGGCCGCACCGTGGCCCTGGTCGGGGCGACGGGCGCCGGCAAGTCGACGGTGGTGAAGCTCGTCGCCCGGTTCTACGACGCGACCCGCGGCAGCGTGCTCGTCGACGGCGTCGACGTCCGCGACTACGACCTCGCCGGGCTGCGCCGCCGGCTGGGCGTCGTGCCGCAGGAGGCGCACCTGTTCGTCGGCGACGTGGCGTCGAACATCGCCTACGGGCGCCCCGACGCCACGCCCGCCCAGATCGAGGAGGCGGCCCGCCGGGTCGGCGCGCTCGACGTCGTCCGCTCGCTGCCCGCCGGCTTCCGCCAGCCCGTCGGCGAGCGCGGCGGCGGGCTCTCCGCCGGGCAGCGCCAGCTCGTGGCCCTCGCCCGCGCCGAGCTGGTCGACCCGGCCCTGCTGCTGCTCGACGAGGCCACCGCAGCCCTCGACCCGGCCACCGAGTCGGCCGTGCTCGCCGCGGGCGACCGCGTGGCGGCGCGCCGCACCACCTTCGTCGTCGCGCACCGCCTGGCCACCGCGGCGCGGGCCGACCACATCGTGGTGCTGCACGACGGGCGGATCGTCGAGGAGGGCAGCCACGACGAGCTGCTCGCCGCCGACGGGCGCTACGCCCTGCTCTGGCGCACCGGCGCCGCGACCGCCGACGACGCGGAGGAACTGGTCGAACAGCAGAGCGGGGCGGCCGTCGGCATGGCCTGACGGGGAACGGGGCCGCGGCGCCCCCTCGACGCCACGGCCCCGTCACAGGGCCTCCGCAGACACCCCCCGTACCGGTTCACACACGCTCCGCATGCACCACGAGGTTGTCGGTGTAGCTGCGCGCCCCCCGGTCGAACGCGCCGGCGCACGTCACGAGCCGCAGGACGTCGTCGGCCGTCGCGCCGAACACCGCGAAGGTGGGGAACCGGTCCTTCGGCACCTGCTCGATCCTGCTCACCGCGTAGCGCGCTCCCGACCCGTCCGAGCGGCCGACCTCGACGACGTCGCCGGGACGCAGGTCGCGCAGCCGGTAGAAGACGGCGGGGCCGGTCCGGGAGTCGACGTGGCCGAGCAGCACGGTCGGCCCGCGCCCCTCCCGGGCCGGTCCCCCGGCGAACCAGCCGACGCGGTCGAAGTCGGTCGGCACCTCCGCGGTGCCGTCCGCCGCGAGACCCAGCCGCTGCACGTCGTCGCGGTCCACCCCGATCGCGGGCACCCGCACCGACACCGGGGCCGGCCCGGTGACCGGCCCCACGACCGGCCCGACGGCGGGTGCGGCACCACCCGCCGCCGGGACCGGGGCGGCGCAGCCCGCGAGGAGCAGGCCCAGGAGCAGCAGGAGCGTCGCCCGCGCACCGGTCACCGGCTTCAGGCCCGCGACCGCCGGTACGCCACCGCGCCCGCAGCGCCCGCCGCGGCGAGGGCCGCCGCACCGAGGGCGATCGGGGCGGCGGAGTCGGTCGCGCCGCCGGCGCCGGTCTCCACGCCGCCCATCGGGACGGGCGTCAGCTGCCCGCGGACGGTGCCCGCGGTGAAGTCCGCGGTGTGCGTGTCGCCGAAGAACGCGGCCGGGTTCGCCTCGATCTGCTTGAGCGAGAAGCCGGTGCCGCTGTCCTGCCCGTTCGCCTGGACGCCGGTGGTGAAGGGGCCCTGCAGGCAGCCGGAACTGGTCCGGGTGGCGCCCTCGCCCTGCGGATTCGGGAACGCGATGCGCGGCGGGCCCGAGGCGCCGGCGGCGGCCTCGTGGATGTGCGTGGCCGTCCGGGCCGGGCTCTGGTACTCGCCGGTGACGCCCTCGAGGCGCAGGTCGTAGCAGATGATCTCCTCGTCGGAGTTGATCCGGTAGTCGAAGCTCCCGGTGGCGCCCGGCTGGCCGGGAGCGGGCTGGCCGTTCTGCCCGATCACCATGTCGGGCGTCGCCATGACAGTGAACATGCTGGTGAAGCGGGCGGGCTCGTCGACCTGCCCGTCCTGCGCGAGGGCGGCCCCGCCGGAGAGCGCGAGCGCGCCGACGGTGAGGGCGGACAGGGCGGCGAGCCTGACGGGGGTACGGCGCACGGGGATCCTCCTGGGCGTTTCGTCCGGTTGCTCCCGTCCCTACGCAGCGCCCGCCGACCGCGTTGACCGCCCCGGCGACTTTCTCCGGCGCCGGCTCAACGCGGCGGGCTGCGGCGCCGTATCCACCGGCGACGAGCACCGGCGGAGGGACACCATGACGGCGACGGCCCGCTCGACCGCGCCCCGGGCTTCCCCCCGGCCACACGCCCGCGCAGGCACGATGACCGCGCACCGGGACGGGACACGGGAGGACCGCGTGGGCGAGACCGACGGCGAGGTCCTCGCCGCGCTCGACCTGCGGCGCGACGCCGACCTGGAGATCGCCTACCAGCGGCACGCCGGCGAGCTGCACCGCTTCGCGACCCGTCACCTCCGGGACGCGGCGGCGGCCGCCGACGTGGTGCAGGAGGTGTTCGTCCGTGCGTGGCGTCATGCGGCGCGCTACGACGGGGCGGTGGCGAGCCTGCGGGTGTGGCTGTTCACGATCGCCCGCAACCTGGTGGTCGACCAGGTCCGGCGGGACCGGGCGCGCCCGGGGCGGCCGACCGACCCCGGCGTGCTCGGCGAGGTCGCCGAGCGGGCCTCGCGGGGGTCGGCCCGCTCGTTCAGCGACGACCTGGTGACGGCGTGGTTCGTCGAGGAGGCCCTGGGCCTGATCAGCGTCGAGCAGCGCGTGGCGATCGTCGAGACCGCGCTGCGGGGGCGCCCGTACGCGGAGGTGGCCGTCGAGCTCGACGTCCCGGTGGGGACACTGCGCAGTCGCGTGTTCCACGGCCTGCGGAACCTGCGCGCGATCATGGACGACACGGGAGTGCCGCTGTGAACCCCTCGCCCGACGATTGGGAGCACCGGGAGCTGCGCGAACGGCTCGGGGCCTACGTCCTCGGTGGCCTCGACGCCACGGAACACCGGGCCGTCGACGCGCACCTGACCGACTGCCCGTCCTGCCGTGCCGAGCGGGACGCGATCGCCCCGCTCGCCGCGCCGCTGCGCGCGATCGACCCGGACCGACTCGACGACGCGGTTCCGGCCGGGCCCGGTCCGGCCGGCCTCGACGCGGTCCGGCGTCGGGTCCACGCGGAGGACACGCAGGACACGGCGGACCTGGCGGACGCGGCGGACCTGGCGGGCACGGCGGACCTGGCGGGCACGGCGGACCTGGCGGGCACGGCGCGTCCGCAGGACGCGGCCGTGACCCCTCTCGCGCGGCGCCGGCCCCGCGTGCGACTGCTGCTCGCGGCGGGCGCGGTCGTGGTGGCCCTGGCGGGCGGCGCCGTCGGGTACGGGCTCGGCGTGCGCGGCGCCGAGGGGCCGCAGGAACCGGTGGCCGTGCAGGCCCTCGTCCCCGGTGTCGAGGCCGACGCCGCGACCATCGCGCACACCTGGGGCGTGGAGGTGGTGCTGACCGCCCGCGGGTTCGAGCCGGGGCGGATCTACCTCGTCGCCGTCACCGACCGGGACGGGCGCTCGGTCGGGGCGGGCGCCTTCGTCGGGACGGGTGGGAACGAGATGGTGTGCCGGCTGAACTCCCCGGTCCTGCCCCGGGAGGCCACCGGTTTCGTGGTGACGACGACCCAGGGCGACGAGGTGGTGCGGTCCCGGTTCGTGTGACCCCTTCGTGAACCGGTGCAGTGGGCGACATGGGCCCCACCCGCGCGCGCGCCGGGGGCTAACCTGGTGTCCGTTTCCACTCCCGCGTGTGATTGAGGCGATCTCCAGCCGTGTCGACGAGCAGCCCGGCAGCCCAGTTCGGCCCCAACGAGTGGCTGGTCGACGAGATGTACCAGCGGTACCTCGCCGACCCGGACTCCGTCGACGCCGCCTGGCACGAGTTCTTCGCCGACTACGCCCCCGACGACGGGTCCTCCGTCGCCGGGGCGAGCTCGGCGTCCTCCACCGGCGCGTCCGCGGACACCTCCGCGTCGGGCTCGGCCGACTCCGGCGCGAGCCGCGGGGAGCAGAACGGCTCGAGCGGGTCGGGCACCGGTGGCGCGGCCAAGGCCTCCTCGAACGGCTCCGCCGCGTCGTCGGGATCGGCCGGGTCGTCCGGGTCGTCGAACGGCAGCGCGCCCGCCCGGTCCGATTCCGCGACCGCGCAGAAGGCGGCCGAGAAGCCCGCTCCGAAGGAGCAGCAGCAGAACGGGTCGAAGAGCGAGAGCAAGCCGGCCGCCGGGTCCACCACGCCGGCCAAGGCCGCCGACGGCGGGTCGTCGGACGAGAGCGTGACGCCCCTGCGCGGCGCGGCGAACGCGATCGCGAAGAACATGCAGGCCTCGCTCGAGCTGCCGACGGCGACGAGCGTGCGCGCGGTGCCGGCGAAGCTGCTCGCCGACAACCGCATCGTCATCAACAACCACCTCAAGCGGACCCGCGGCGGGAAGGTCTCCTTCACCCACCTGCTGGGCTACGCGATGGTCCGGGCGCTCGCGCAGTTCCCGAACATGAACCGCCACTACGGCACCGACGCGAAGGGCAAGCCCGCCGTCGTCGACCCGGGGCACGTGAACCTCGGCCTGGCGATGGACCTGCCGGGCAAGGACGGCTCGCGCTCGCTGGTGGTCGTGGCCCTCAAGGGCTGCGAGAACATGAACTTCGCGCAGTTCTGGGCCGCCTACGAGGAGATGGTCCGCAAGGCGCGCTCGGGCAAGCTCGGCACCGAGGACTTCTCCGGCGTGACGATCAGCCTCACCAACCCGGGCACGATCGGCACCAACCACTCGGTGCCGCGTCTGACCGTCGGCCAGGGCACCATCGTCGGCGTCGGGGCCATGGAGTACCCGGCCGAGTTCCAGGGCGCCAGCGACGAGCGCCTGGCCAACATGGGCATCAGCAAGATCATCACGCTGACGTCGACCTACGACCACCGGATCATCCAGGGCGCCGAGTCCGGCGACTTCCTGCGCCGCATCCACCACCTGGTCCTCGGCGAGGACGGGTTCTACGACGACATCTTCGCGTCGCTGCGGATCCCCTACGAGCCGATCCGGTGGGTGCAGGACCTGCCGGAGTCGAACATCGACCGCTCCGCGCGGGTCCTCGAGCTGATCGACGCGTACCGCAACCGCGGCCACCTGATGGCCGACACCGACCCGCTGGACCACCCGCAGCGCAAGCACCCCGACCTGGACATCCAGAGCCACGGGCTGACGCTGTGGGACCTCGACCGCGAGTTCCCGGTCGACGGGTTCGCGGGCCGCTCGTGCATGAAGCTGCGCGACATCCTCGGGGTGCTGCGCGACTCGTACTGCCGCACGATCGGCGTCGAGTACATGCACATCCTCGACCCCGAGAAGCGCGCCTGGCTGCAGGAGCGCATCGAGGTCCCGCACGAGAAGGTCTCGGCGGCCGAGCAGAAGTACATCCTGTCGAAGCTGAACGCCGCGGAGGCGTTCGAGGCCTTCCTGCAGACCAAGTACGTCGGCCAGAAGCGCTTCTCGCTCGAGGGCGCGGAGACCGTCATCCCGCTGCTCGACGCGGTGCTCGACGAGGCCGCGGCGCACGAGATGGACGAGGTCGTCATCGGCATGCCGCACCGCGGCCGGCTGAACGTGCTCGCGAACATCGTCGGGAAGCCGGTCTCGCAGATCTTCCGCGAGTTCGAGGGCAACCTCGACCCGGGCCAGGCCCACGGCTCCGGCGACGTGAAGTACCACCTCGGCGCCGAGGGCAAGTTCTTCCGGATGTTCGGCGACGGCGAGACCACGGTCTCCCTGACCAGCAACCCCTCGCACCTCGAGGCCGTCGACCCCGTGCTCGAGGGCATCGTCCGCGCGAAGCAGGACATGCTCGACAAGGGCCCCGAGGGCTTCACCGTCATGCCCGTCGCCATGCACGGCGACGCCGCGTTCGCGGGCCAGGGCGTGGTGGCCGAGACGCTGAACCTGGCGCTGCTGCGCGGCTACCGCACCGGCGGCACGGTGCACGTCGTCGTGAACAACCAGGTCGGCTTCACCACCGCCCCGGAGCACACCCGCTCGACGCACTACTGCACCGACGTCGCCAAGATGATCGACGCGCCGGTCTTCCACGTGAACGGCGACGACCCCGAGGCGTGCGTCTGGGTGGCGCGCCTGGCGGTCGAGTTCCGCGAGCGCTGGAACTCCGACGTCGTGATCGACATGGTCTGCTACCGCCGCCGCGGTCACAACGAGGGCGACGACCCCTCGATGACCCAGCCGGAGATGTACGACGTCATCGACGCCAAGCGCTCGGTGCGCAAGACCTACACCGAGTCGCTGATCGGTCGCGGTGACATCTCCCTCGACGAGGCCGAGCACGCGCTGCGCGACTACGGCAGCCAGCTCGAGCACGTCTTCAACGAGGTCCGCGAGCTGGAGAAGGCGGAGATCGAGCCGAGCCCGTCGGTCGAGTGGGAGCAGGCGGTCCCGAACTCGCTGCAGACCAAGGTGCCGCTCGAGGTCATCCAGCGGATCGCGAAGGCGTTCGCGGAGCCCCCGGAGGGCTTCAGCGTCCACCCGCGCGTCAAGCCGGTGCTGGAGCGCCGCGGGAAGGCGTCGTCCACCGAGACCGCCGAGGGCATCGACTGGGCCTGGGCCGAGCTGCTCGCCTTCGGGTCGCTGCTGATCGACGGCAAGCTCGTCCGGCTCTCCGGGCAGGACTCGCGCCGCGGCACGTTCACCCAGCGCCACTCGGTGCTGATCGACCGGAAGACCGGCGAGGAGTACGTCCCGCTGCGGCACCTGACCGCCGATCAGGGCAAGTTCATGCCCTACGACTCGGCGCTCTCGGAGTTCGCCGCGGTCGGCTTCGAGTACGGCTACTCCGTGGTCAACCACGACGCCCTGGTCTGCTGGGAGGCGCAGTTCGGCGACTTCGTCAACGGCGCCCAGTCGATCATCGACGAGTTCATCTCGTCCGGTGAGGCGAAGTGGGGCCAGACCTCCGACGTCGTGCTGCTCCTGCCGCACGGCCACGAGGGCCAGGGCCCGGACCACACCTCGGGGCGCATCGAGCGGTTCCTGCAGCTGTGCGCGGAGGGCTCGATGACGGTGGCGCTGCCGTCGTCGCCGTCGAACTACTTCCACCTGCTGCGCCGCCACGCCACCGACGGCGTGCGCCGTCCGCTGGTCGTGTTCACGCCGAAGTCGATGCTGCGCAACAAGGCCGCGGTGAGCCCGGTCGAGGACTTCACCTCGGGCAGCTACCACCCGGTGCTCGACGACCCGACGTTCTCCTCGAACGACAAGGCCGCCGGGGCGTCGAAGGTCCTGATGTGCGCGGGCAAGATCTACTACGAGCTCGTCGCGGCGCGGGAGAAGGCCGGGCGGAACGACGACATCGCGATCGTCCGGCTCGAGCAGCTCTACCCGATCGCCTCCGACGAGATCGCGTCGATCATCGGCCGCTACTCCGGCGCGCAGGACATCGCGTGGGTGCAGGAGGAGCCGGCCAACCAGGGTGCGTGGCCGTTCCTCGGCCTCATGCTCCCGGAGAAGGTCGAGCGGCTGCGCGGACTGCGCCGCATCTCCCGCCGTCGCATGGCCGCACCCGCGGCCGGCGTCGCGAAGGTGCACGAGGTGGAGCAGAAGGCGCTGATCGCCGAGGCGATCGAGGGGAAGTAGCGGTCGTGTACTTCACCGACCGCGGCATCGAGGAGCTCGAGGACCGGCGGGGCGAGGAGGAGGTCAGCCTGGCGTGGCTGGCCGACCGCCTCCGCGCCTTCGTCGACGCCCACCCCGAGCACGCCGGGGCCGCCGACCGCTTCGCGGTGTTCCTGGCGCGCGACGACTCCGACGACGAGCCCGAATGAACGAACGGCACTCTCGCAGCATCTATGTGCGCGAGAGTGCCGTTCGTTCGTGCGGGAGGGGTGCTCCGGTCAGCCGATCCCGGCCGACGACAGCCAGTCCCGGGCCACCTGGGCGGGGTCCGGCTTGTCCGGCGCGTCCAGACGCTTGTTCAGGTCCGTCAGCGTCGCGGTGTCCATCTTCTGCGAGATCAGGTTGAGCACGTCGGCCACGGCCGGGTTACCGAGCTTCGACGCGTTGATCAGCGGCACGACCTGCTGCGCGGCGAAGTTCGACTTCGGGTCCTGCAGGATCACGAAGTCGTTGTTCGGGATCGACGGGTCCGTGGTGAACAGGTCCGCGGCCTGGATCGACCCGTCCCGCAGCGCGGCGACGGTGAGCGGACCACCGGCGTCGAGCGAGCGGAACTCCTTGAACGTGCACCCGTAGGACTTCTGGATGCCCGGGATCCCGTAGGGCCGCGTCTGGAACTCGGGCGGTCCGCCGAAGACGATGTTCCCGCACAGCGGGCCGATCTGGTCCAGCGAGGTGAGGTTGTTCTGCGTGGCGAACGCGCGGGTGACCACCACCGCGTCCTTGTCCTCGGCCGGGCTGGCCTGCAGGACCTTCAGCGACGGCGGCAGCTTCGCCACCACCTGCTGGTACACGTCGGCCGGTGCCGTGGCCGTGGCCTGCCCGTCGAGGTACTGCAGCAGGTTGCCGGTGTACTCCGGCACGAGGTCGATCGACCCGTCGCGCAGGCCCGGGAAGTAGGTCTCACGGCTGCCGATGCCGAACTGCCGCTCGACCTTCACGCCGCGGATCGACAGCGCGGTCGCGTAGATCTCGGCGAGCAGCCGGTTCTCGGTGAAGTTCGCCGAGCCGACCCGGATGGTGTCGGTCGCGGCGGGGGCCTGCGGTTGGGAGGCCAGCGGGTCGCCCCCACCGCCCCCGCACGCGGCGACGAGCAGCGCGAGGGCGGCCAGGAACGAGGCGCCCAGGGCGCGGGTCGGTCTCACGAGCATCAGCCTCCAGCAGTGACGGTGTCGGGCTTCCCGACGGCGGGTGTGGCGGGGTCGGACGCGGGACGGGCGCGGGTGCCGGGCGTGACCGCCCGCTGCACGCCCTGCAGCGCGACCTCGAGCACGATCGCGAGCAGGGCGACGAGGATCGCGCCGCCGGCCATCTGCGTGAAGTCGCGCTGGGCCTGGCCGTCGACGATGTAGCGGCCGAGGCCGCCGAGCGAGACGAACGCCGCGATCGTGGCGGTGGCGACGACCTGCAGGGTCGCGGTCCGCAGCCCGGCGACCATGAGCGGCAGCGCGTTGGGCAGTTCGACGCCGAACAGGATCTGCCGTTCGGTCATCCCCATGCCCCGCGCGGCGTCGACGGCGGCCGGGTCGACCCCGGAGATGCCGGCGTAGGTGCCGGCGAGCAGCGGCGGGATCGCGAGCAGCATCAGCGCCAGGACCACGGGGGTGAGGCCCAGCCCGAGGAGCAGCACGAACAGCACGAGGACGCCGAGCTCGGGCAGCGCGCGCAGGCCGTTCGCGAGGCCGACCACCAGCAGGCGCCCCCGGCCGGTGTGGCCGATGTAGAGCCCGACCGGGACGGCGATGACGGCGCCGACCAGCACGGAGAGGGCGGTGTACCCGAGGTGCTGGAGCAGGCGGGTGGGGATGCCGGCCGCCGCCGACCACTGCGCAGGGGCGCCGAACCAGGCGATGAGACTCGACAGCACGTCAGACCCCCTGCTTCTTCGGCGCGCGCGCCGCGGCCCACGGGGCGAGGAGACGACCGAGCAGCATCAGCAGCGCGTCGACCACCAGCGCGAGGACCAGGATCGAGACGAGCCCGAACACGATCTGGGCCGTGTAGAACCGCTCGAACCCCTGGGTGAACAGCGCCCCGAGCGCGCCCTGGCCGATGATCGCGCCGACGGCGACGAGGCTGAACGAGCTCACCGCCGCGACCCGCACGCCCGCGATCAGCACCGGCACCGCCAGCGGCAGCTGCACGCCGACCAGGAGGCCGAGCGGCCGGTAGCCCATGGCCACACCCGCCGTCAGGACCTCCGAGGGCACCTCGTCCAGGCCGTCGACGACGCTGCGGACCAGCAGCGCGACGGCGTAGACGGTCAGGGCGACGACCACGTTGACCGGGTCGAGGATCCGGGTGCCGAGCACGATCGGCATGACGACGAACAGCGCGAGCGACGGGATCGTGTAGAGCACGCCGGTCAGCGGCAGCAGGATGCGTCGTGCGCCGCGCGAGCGCCACGCCCACCAGCCCAGCGGCAGGCTGATGACGAGGCCCAGCAGCACCGGCACCAGCGCGAGGACGATGTGCTCGGCCGCCAGCGGGAGGATGTCCGCGCCGAACAGCCTCACCGGGCCGGCTCCGCCGACGCGTGCAGCAGGGTGATCACGGCCTCGGGCTCGATGCCACCGATCACCTTGCCGTCCTCGTCGACGGCCACCCCGCGGCCCGAGGGGGAGCTGAGCGCGGCGTCGAGCGCGCTGCGCAACGACTCGCCCTCCTCGTGGACCGTGCCGAGGGCCACGTGGTCGTCGCCCTGCCGCCAGCCCGTGGGCCGTCCGTCGTCGTCGACGACGAGCAGCCAGCCGTCGCCCGTCGTCGGGAAGGAACTCAGGGCCAGCGAGCCCGCCCCGACGAACTGGAGCCGCCGGTAGCCGCGGTCGCGGCCGACGAAGCCGGCGACGAAGTCGTCGACCGGCGCCGCGAGCAGGTCCGCGGGCGGCGCGAACTGCGCGAGCGTGCCGCCGACGCGCAGCACGGCGACCATGTCGCCGAGGCGGATGGCCTCGTCGATGTCGTGGGTGACGAACAGGATCGTGCGGCCGAGCTCGGACTGCAGGCGCAGCAGCTCGTCCTGCAGGTCCGCGCGCACGACGGGGTCGACCGCCGAGAACGGCTCGTCCATGAGCAGCACGGGGGCGTCGCCGGCGAGCGCGCGGGCGACGCCGACGCGCTGCTGCTGACCACCCGAGAGCTGCGCGGGGTAGCGGCTGCCGACGCGCGGGTCGAGACCCACCCGTTCGAGCAGCTCCCCGGCCGCCGAGCGGGCCTCGGCGCGGCTGCGGCCGAGCAGGACGGGCACCGTCGCGACGTTGTCCAGCACCGTGCGATGCGGGAACAGCCCGGCGTTCTGGATGACGTAGCCGATGCCGCGCCGCAGCGTCGGGGGGTCCTGGGTGGACACGTCGACGCCGTCCAGCCGGATCGTTCCCGACGACGGGTCCACCATGCGGTTGACCATCCGGAGCGTGGTCGTCTTCCCACACCCCGAGGGGCCGACCAGCACCGTGATCTCACCCTCGCGGGCGGTCAGCGAGAGGGACTGGAGTGCGACCGTGCCGTCGGGATAGGCCTTGCGCACGTCGGAGAACTCGATCACCGCAGTGGTTCCTCCGCGGCCAGGGCGGCGCCTGGTCGGCCGCCTGGGTCGCAGAACCGTAACCGAACGACCCGCGACCCGCGCGCGAAACGCCCTTAGGAGGCGTCCGCCACGTCCGGCGCGATCGGCCCACGAGCGAGGATCTCGGCGAGTTTCGGGCCGGGCATGGCCCGGGCGAACAGCCAGCCCTGGTAGGCGTCCACACCCAGGTCGCGCAGCACGGCGAACTGGTCGGCGTCCTCGACGCCCTCGGCGACGCAGGTCTGGCCGATGGCGGCGGCGAGCTCGACGACCGCGCGGGCCACCGCCCGGTCCGACTCGCCGGTGGCGACGCCGCGGACGAATCCGCGGTCGAGCTTGACGATCTGCGCGGGCAGGCCGGTGAGCCGGGAGAGCGACGAGTAGCCGGTGCCGAAGTCGTCCACCGCGAACCGCACGCCCGCCGCGATCAGCTCGTTCATCTCGCGCAGCGTCGAGGGCGGCAGGTCGGCCAGGCAGGTCTCCACCAGCTCCAGCACGAGCCGGTCCCAGGGCAGCCCGGACTCCGCGACGGCCTCGTCGACCGTGGCGAGGAAGTCGGGGTCGCCGGGCAGCAGGCCCGCGAGGTTCACCGCGACCGACGCGGCCGGGCGGTCACCGTAGGCCGGCCAGGTGGCGGCCTCGCGCACGGCGGTCCGGAGCACCCAGCGGTCGAGCTCGCCCAGCAGGTCCGCGGCCTCGGCGATCGGCAGGAACTTGTCCGGGAAGATCAGGCCGTGCTCGGGGTGCTGCCAGCGCACCAGCGCCTCGGCGGTCTGCACACAGCCGTCGGGCCCGACCACGGGCTGGAAGTGCAGCACCAGCTCGTCGTTCACCAGCGCCTGGCGCAGCTGCATCTCCAGGCGCAGCGCCTCGTCCGCGCCCCGCATGATCGCCTCGTCGGCCAGCGCGACCCGGGTGCTGCCGCTCTTGGCCTCGAACAGCGCGGCGTCGGCGAAGCGGATGAGGTCGGCGGTGGCGGGGTGCTCCGGCGCCTCGGTGTCCTCGGCGTCGGCGCGGGCCGCGGCGAGGACGCCGGCGACGGGGTCGGCGAACGGGTCGACCTCGAGGCCGTCGACCGTGGCGACGAGGCCGAGGGCGGCCCCGACGGCGGCGCCGATGGTCGCCGAGACGCGGACCAGCTGGCCGTGCACCGGCACCGCCGTGCGCAGCAGCTTCCCGACGAGGTCGGTGAGGGCGTCGAGCCCGCCGTGCGCGTCGACGTCGGCGCAGAGGACCACGAACTCGTCGCCGGAGTGGCGGGTCGCGGTGCAGCCGGGCGGCAGGCCGTCGCGCAGGCGGTCGGCGAGCCAGACGAGCAGCTCGTCGCCGGCGTCGTGACCGAGGGAGTCGTTGACCCGCTTGAAGTTGTCCAGGTCGCAGAACAGGACGGCGGTGCGGCGGGCGGTCGGGCCCGCGAGCAGGTGCGACACGGCCCGCGTCAGGGCCCGACGGTTGGGCAGCCCGGTGAGCTCGTCGTGCATCGCCTGGTGGCGCAGGGAGGCCTCGACGCGGCGGTTCTCGGTGACGTCGGTGAAGACGACGAGGTGGGTGGCGCCGCCCGCGTCGTCGACCGAGACCGACACGTGCAGCTCGCACCACACCGGGTCGGTGAACTCGCCGCGGGCACCCCGCTCGCGTCGGCGCAGCGCCCGTGCCGCGCAGGACCAGCTGATCGAGCCGGCGGAGCCCGCCGGCCGCGCGAGCAGCGGCGTCGGCATCGCGACGGTGTCGGGGCCCTGCTCGGCGGCGAGGTCGAGCAGCTCGTCGGCGCGGCGGCCGCGCAGCGACTCCTGGCCCTCGCCGAGCAGCCGGCACAGCGACTGGTTGGCCTGCACGAGGCGCTCGTGGTCGTCGAAGATCGCGACGCCGACGGGCGCGACGGCCAGCAGGTCGGTGAAGCGGCGGCTCGAGGTGCGCATCCGCGTCTCGAGGGCGCGGCGCTCCGTGACGTCCTCCACCGAGCCCGCCACCACCGTGCGGTGGCCGACCGCGGTGCGCTCCGCCCGGACGTGCAGCAGCCGCGACGGGTCGTGGGCCGGGCGGACCTCGAGGTCGAGCCGCGCACCGGTCTCGACCATCGCCGTCCAGCGGGCGGTGACCTGCGGGCGGTCCATCGGGTGGACGCACTCGGCGACGGTCGCGCGGCCGACCGTCCCGCGGGCGGGGAGCCCGAACAGGGTGCGGGCGACCGAGGAGAAGGACCAGGCGTCGACCGTGCGGTCGTTCTCCCAGGAGCCGACCTGGGCGAGCCGCGTGAGGCCCTCGAGGCGGCGGCGCTCGTCGGCGACGGCGGAGTGCACGGCGCGGCGCACCACCTCGTCCTCGTCGAGGTCGCTGACGTCGACGACGACCAGCGCGCGGTGCGGGGTCCCCGGCAGGCGGTTCCAGCGCACGAGGCGCACCGGCACCGTCGTCCCGCCGCGTCGCCGGACCTCGCCGCGCTCGCTGGAGCCGCTCGCGGTGGTGACGACCCAGGTGTCGACCGACGTCCCGGCCATCTCCCCCACCGGCGCGCCGACGAGACGGGCGAACTCCCGGGAGGCGGTGACCACGAGGCCGTCGGCGTCGACGACGACGACGGGCCCCTCCGGGAGCAGCTCCAGCAGCGGGTCGGTGCCCTCGGGCGCGGCGACCGGGGCCGCGGCGACCGTGGCGGCCTCGACCGGGCTGACCTCCGGGGCGGTCGTCGTGGCGGCCCGGTGCGCGGGCCGGCGCCGGGCCGACGCGTCCTCGCGCGGGCGGGGGCTCGGACGGCCCGACGAGGCGTCGGTGCGGGCGGGACGACCGCGCGGGACGGTCGGGAGCGTGTCCGCCTCGCACCGGCCCGGGGCGTCGTCCTCCGGGGCCCGGTCCTCGGCCGGGCGGTACGACGACCGCGCGGCCTGCTCGGGGGCGAGGTCGCTGCGCGGGGTGTCGGCGTGGACCGGGACGGAGATCGGCTCGCCGACGGCCGCGGGCACGTCGGACGCGTCGGCGTCCGCCACCCGGACGACGGCGAGTCGCGGCATCCGCCTGGCTCCGTTCACGCGATCGACCCCTTCACCGGCGGTGCACCCCCCGACCCGAGTGGGTCGGTCGGACCGCCTTCTGATCTCCGCAACGAAGGACACCCCGTCGAGGTCCGGGCACATCACCCCGTCGGGTGCACCCGGGCGCCGACCGTCCGCTCTCACGCGGTCGCCTGCATCAAGTCCAACGGGTATGTCTCAACTCGGACGGTGAACGGTCCGAGGACGGCCGGTGGAGGCGACGAACGGCACAGATCCGATCGCGTGTCGTTCGCCCCGCCATCCATTCACTCAGACGCGTGCCCGCTCTCACGAAGCGTGCGAACTCCGGAGCGTCAGCGGTCGTCGGCGAGGGGTGATCGGTACCCACTGCCCGATCGGTTCACACCCGATCACCCGGATGTTCGTGCCGCTCGTCGACGGTGATCCCGGTCACCCGTCGCTCGCGACCTCGGCCACGTGCGTCCGGACCACCCCGTCCCGCCCCGCCGCCTCGGCCACGGCCTTCGCCACGGCGGGCGCCACCCGGGGGTCGAGGGCACTCGGGACGATGTGGTCGACGCCGAGCTCCTCCTGCGCGATGGTGAAGATGGCGTCGGCCGCGGCGAGCTTCATGTGCTCGGTGATCCGGCGGGCCGACGCGTCCAGGGCGCCCGCGAACACGCCGGGGAAGGCCAGCACGTTGTTGATCTGGTTCGGGTAGTCGCTGCGCCCCGTCGCGACCACGGACGCGTGCTTCCGGGCCACGGCCGGGTCGATCTCGGGGTCCGGGTTCGACAGGGCGAACACGATGGCGTCGTCGGCCATCGTCTCGATGACGGCCTCGGGCACCGTGGAGCCGGACAGGCCGAGGAAGACGTCCGCGTCCGCGAGCGCCGTCGTGAGGTCGCCCCGCAGGCCGCGCGGGTTCGTCTGCTCGGCCAGCGCGTACTTGGCGACGTTCATGTTCTCGCGGCCGGTGTGGATGACCCCGCGGGAGTCGAGCACCGTGACGTCCTCCACGCCGGCCTCGAGCAGGATCTTGGCGCACGCCACGCCGGAGGCCCCCGCGCCGCTCACGACGACCTTGAGCGGCTCGAGGTCCCGCCCCAGGGCCGCGGCGGCCCCGCGCAGGGCGGCGAGCACCACGATGGCCGTGCCGTGCTGGTCGTCGTGCATGACCGGGCAGTCCAGCGCCTCGATCAGCCGGCGCTCGATCTCGAAGCACCGCGGGGCGGCGATGTCCTCGAGGTTGACCGCCCCGAAACTCGGCCGCAGGTGCACCAGGGTCTGGACGATCTCGTCCACGTCGGTGGTGTCGAGCACCAGCGGGATCGAGTCGAGGTCGGCGAACGCCTTGAACAGCGCCGACTTGCCCTCCATCACGGGCAGCGACGCGCGCGGGCCGATGTCGCCGAGGCCGAGCACGGCGGTGCCGTCACTGACCACGGCGACGAGCCGGTGGGTCCAGGTGTAGCGGGCGGTGAGGGCGGCGTCGTCGGCGATGGCGCGGCTGACCTTCGCGACGCCGGGCGTGTAGGCGATGGAGAGGTCGCGACGGCCGGCGAGCGCCACCGTCGGCGCGATCGAGAGCTTCCCGCCCTCGTGCGGGCCGAAGATGTCGGCCTCGGTGAGGTCGCGGCCGCTCGGGTCGCTGGCCGTGGCGGACCCGGTGTCGGCCGCCGGGACGGAACTCGTGCTGCTCACGCGGTCCTCCTACGTGTCGTGGTCGCGGTGGTGGGACCCGTGCCCCGCGGCGGAGCCGGTCGGTGACGACGGGTGGGGCTGGTGACGACGGGTGCGCCCTCGGCCGCGGACGGTCGGGTCCGCAGGGGGCGGTGGTCGCCGCCGGGCGCCGGGGAGGGGTGTCCCACGACGGGCGGAGCGGGCAGGGGTGACCCGGAGGTGGTCGATCCTCGCGTGCGCGGGGCGCGGTGTCTGCGCCCCGACGGGGTCGGACCGGTCACAGGCGTCGCCGTGCTCCCGGTGCTCCCGACCCCGCGGCCGATAGGGTCCGGCGCCGTGGAGGCCCAGGAACTCGCGGTGCCCGGTGCGTGGGTGTTCACCCCGCCGGTCTTCCCCGACGCGCGCGGCGCGTTCGCAGCGCCCTTCCAGGCGGAGGTGTTCGCCGGGACGGTCGGGCACCCGCTGCATGTGGCGCAGGCCAACACGAGCGTATCCCGCCGCGGGGTCCTTCGGGGGCTGCACTACGCGGACGTGCCGCCCGGTCAGGCGAAGTACGTGCAGTGCTCGTCCGGGGCGCTGCTCGACGTGGTGGTCGACATCCGGGTCGGCTCCCCCACCTTCGGGCGCTGGGACGCGGTGCGGCTCGACGGCGAGACGTTGAACGCGGTCTACCTGTCCGAGGGCCTCGGCCATGCGTTCCTCGCGCTCGTCGACGGCACCGTCGCCACCTACCTCTGCTCCACGGCCTACAACCCGGGCGCGGAGCACGGCGTGAACCCGCTCGACCCCGCCCTCGAGCTGCCCTGGACAGAGCATGTACCCGCTGGGGACCTGATCCTCTCGGACAAGGACGCCGCGGCACCGTCGCTCGAGGAGGCCCGGGCGGCGGGGGCCCTTCCCGACGACGAGGCGTGCCGCGCCCGCGTGGCTGCGCTGGTGGCCGGGGCGTCCTGAGGCGGCGCAGGATCGGGACCTGCGGAGCGACGTGCGCGCTGAGCGAGCACTTCGCTCCGCGCGACGAGATCGTGCAGCCGGCTGCGCGGCCGCCGGTCGGTGCCGCCGGGACTCGTCCCTGACCACGATCGAGACCTGCGGAGCGACGTGCGCGCTCAGCGAGCACATCGCTCCGCGCGATGAGATCTTGCGGCCGGCTGCGCGGGTCAGGCCCAGGCGGGGGCCAGCTTCGCCAGGGCAGCGGTGGCGGCGGGCCGCGGGGTGTCCGCGGTCGTCGGCACCGTCAGCACGACCCGTCCCCCGGCGACGCTGCGCGTGACGCCTGCCCCGGCCACCGGGGCCGGCGCATCGGCCGTGGTCGCCGCGACCGCCACGACGAGTGGCTTGCCGGCGCGCGTCACCGTGCAGGTCAGCTGACCCGTCTTCGGCCCCGGGCTCGTCGCCGCCTTCAGCTCCGCGGCCGGCACACCGAACGCCTTCGCGACGGCGGGCAGCGAGGCCGTGCAGCGCTCGGCCGCGCTGGGGGTGGCCTTCGGCGGCGTGGTGGTCGTCGACGCGGGCGGCGTGGTCGACGTGGTCGACGGGGTGGTGGAGGCCGGCGGGGTGCTGCTCGACGAGGCCGGCGGGGTGGGCTTCGACGGTGTGCCGCTCGAGGTGCCGGTCGACGAGGTGGGCCGCGGCGAGGAGCCGGCCGACGACGAGGGCGCGGCGGGCACGGGCGGCGCGGCAGGCAGAGCGGGCGCAGCGGGCAGGGCAGCCGAGTCGGGCGTCGCGGCTGGGAGCGCCGCCGCCGGCGAGCCGGGCACGGCCGCAGCGGAGGACGACGGCCCGACCGGGGTGCCGTCCAGCAGACCCGGCGCGGCCGACGGCGCCGGGGCGCCCGGAGCGGCCGGAGCAGGGCTGCCGCCGAGCAACCCGGCGTCGGCGGGAGCCGCGCCCGCACCCGTCGTCGGGAAGGCGGCGAGGGTCGGCGAGCCCGAGGCGAGGGTGGCGTCGGGGATGCCACCCTCGGTGTCGGGCACCGGCAGGGCACCGGAGGCGTACGCGTCGGCCCACCGCAGGACGGTGGCGACGTAGGACTCGGAGTGGTTGTAGCGGAAGACCGCGTCGTGCCGCCCGGAGGCCGTGGCGAGGTCGGTGCCGCCCGCGCAGAGGTAGCGGCCCGTGGCCAGGGCGGCGTCGAAGGCGTTGTCGGGGTCGGCCGTGCCGTCGCCGTTGCCGTCCGCGCCGTAGGTGCGCCAGCTGGTGGGGATGAACTGGGTGGGGCCGACGGCGCGGTCCCAGACCGTGTCGTGGTCGAGCGCGCCGCCGTCGGAGTCGGTGATCGCGGCGTTGCCGTTCGTGCCGTCCAGCTGCGGGCCGAGGATCGGGCTCGTCGTGGTGCCGTCGGAGGACAGCGAGCCGCCGTAGGCGTGGCTCGACTCGACCTTGCCGATGCCGGCGACCAGGGCCCAGGAGAGGTGGCAGTCGGGGGCGGCGGCGCCCATCGAGGCCTCGGCGCCGCGGTAGGCGGCGAGCATCGTCTCGGGGACCCCGGAGCCGGAGCCGGAGCCGGGCAGCGGCGCACCCGGCAGCAGCGGCTCCCCCGGGAGCTCCGCCGGCGCGGGCGGGAGGCCGGCGTCGGGGACCCGGCCGGTGGCCCCGACCTCGCTGGTGTCGACGGGCGGGAGCGGGAGCGCGGCGCTGATCGTGCGTGGTCCGGCCGCGCCGAGCACCCCGAGCAGGAGGACGACGCCGACGGCCCACGTCAGCATCACCCGCGGCCGCGGACCCCCGGACGCCGACGTGGACACCATCCACGCCGTGCCGATCCACGGCCCCCGCTCGTCACCCACGCGCCGCTCCCGTCCCCCCGGATGTCCGTCACAGGGACTGTCGCCGGGCGACACGCTGACGCTAACGGGTCGGACCGGATATCCCCCGATCGTGACCCGGTCGAGATCACCGGCGCGGCAGCCGCCCGGGGTGCGGCCAGAGCCGGTGGGTCACGACGGCGAGCGCCTCGGCCGGTCCGAGGGTGCGGGAGTCCGTCGACGCGAGCGCCGCGTCGCCGAGGGCGAACCAGCGCCCGTCGTCGTCGGGAAGGGCGAGGCGCTTGACCGAGAGCTGCCCGGGCCGCGCGGGCCAACGCACGAGGGCCACGTCGCCCGGCCGGGACCGGCGTGCGGGCAGGGCGAGGACGACGTCGCCGTCGTGCAGCGTCGGCGCCATCGAGCCGCCGCGGACGAGGACCCGCCGCGGTACCCCGGCGACGAGCGCGGAAAACGCCGTCCGCAGACGCCTCACCAGCGCGAACACACGTCTCCCATCCCCTGCTCACCGGCCGCGGTCGGAGTAGGTTGGGCCGCGGTCGGAACGATCACCGTGAATCCCCCTGGTGAGGGGAGATGGGAGGCGACATGGGACTGCTCGCGAGCATCCTCCGTCCGCGCCTGGAGGCCACCGCGCACTGCGACCTCCCCTGCGGCGTGTACGACCCGGCTCAGGCCCGGATCGAGGCCGAGTCGGTCAAGGCGATCCAGGAGAAGTACCAGGGCTCCGACGACCCGGAGTTCAAGGAGCGTGCCATCCAGATCAAGGAGGAGCGCTCCGACCTGGTGAAGCACCACCTCTGGGTGCTGTGGACGGACTACTTCAAGCCGCCGCACTTCGAGAAGTACCCGCAGCTCCACGAGCTGTTCAACAAGGCCACCAAGGCGGCCGGCGCCACCGGGACCAAGGGCTCCACGGACCCGAAGACCGGTGACGAGCTGCTCGGCTACATCGGCGAGATCTCGGACATCTTCTGGGAGACCAAGAAGGGCTGAGACCCACGAGTCGGCGCGCCCGTCCCCGTCGGGGCGGGCGCGTCGTCGTGTTCAGGGAGGTCGTGATGGGCGAGAGCCCGGTCGGACGGCTGTATCTCCTGCGTCACGGGGAGACGGAGTGGTCGCGCTCCGGTCAGCACACGGGTCGCACCGACCTCCCGCTCACCGCCCGCGGCGAGGAACAGGCGCGCATCGCCGGCGACCTGCTGCGCACACTGCGCGGTGACGCCCAGCCCGGGCCGGTGGTCTGGTCCAGCCCCCGCACGCGCGCCCGGGACACGGCGTCCCTCGCCGGACTCACCGTCGACGAGGTGCGCGAGGACCTGGTCGAGTGGGACTACGGCGACTACGAGGGCCGCACCACTCCGGACATCCGCACCGAGGACCCGGGCTGGACCATCTGGACCCACCCGGTGCCGCACGGGGAGACCGACGCCGCGATCGCCGAGCGCATCGACCGCGTCATCGCCGACGCCGACCGCGAGCTCGCCGAGCGCGACGTCATCCTCGTCGGGCACGGCCACGCCTCCCGGGTGCTCGTCGCCCGCTACCTGGGGCTGCCGCCCTCGGCCGGGGTGGGCTTCGCGTTCGACCCGGCGTCGGTGACGGTGCTCGGCCACGAACGCGGCGAGCACCGCATCGACCTGCTCAACGTGCCCGGCGGGCTGGCCGAGCCCCCTCCCCCGCCGGCCGACCGCCACTGATCCCCCGTCCCGACGTCGGGGCGGAGGACCGGAGCGGTCAGACCCGGCTCGGCTCGTCGTCCGCCGGAGTCGGGGCCGTCGCCGCCGGGGGTTCGACCACCCGCTCGCGGCGCAGGCACCGCGCGAGGACCGGCACGAGGGCGGCCCCGAGGACCGCCACGCCCGTGATCATGACGAACGAGCCCCGGGTCCCGCCCGTCGCCTCCTCGATGGCACCGAAGGCGAACGGCCCGACGAAGCCGCCGACGAGACCGATCGTGTTGATGAACGCCAGCCCGGCCGCGGCGACGATGCCCGCCATCCGGGACGTGGCGACCGACCAGAACAGGGGCAGCGTGCCGTAGGTGAAGAAGCCGGCCACGAAGAGCAGCAGCACCCCGGCGAGCGTCCCGAAGGCGAGCAGCGAGCCGGCGACGGCGAGCATCGCCGCCACCGCGCAGATCCCGATCAGCCGCACCTCGTGGCCGTGGCGCCGGGCCAGGAACGGGAAGAACAGGACGCCCACCAGCGCGGCGATGCCGCCGGCCCCGACGATCAGTCCGATGTCGAACGGGTCGGACACCCCGAGTGCCTTCACGGTGGCGGGCAGGTTGAAGCCGATGCCGGAGGCCACCGTCTGGTTGAGGAAGTAGATCAGGGCGAGCACCACGACGAAGGGGCGGCCGAACGCGGCGCGCAGGTTGCCGCGCAGACGGGTGGCGTGCGGGGCTCCTCCGGCGGCGCGGGCGCTGAGGACCTCCGCCTCGTCGGCCGACAACCACGACGCGTCGGACGGACGGTTCGGCAGCAGGCGCCAGACGACGACGCCGATGACCATGGTCAGGAGGCCCTCCACCAGGAAGAGCCACTGCCAGCCCTGCAACCCGGCGACCCCCTCGAGCTCCATGAGGGCCCCGCCGAGCGGCGCCCCGACGACCATCGCGAACGTCGGCGCGACGTAGATGATCCCGATGACGGTCACCCGGTGCTTCTGGGCGAACCAGATGGTCGTCAGGTACATCAGCGCGGGGAACAGACCCGCCTCGGCGGCCCCGAGGAGCAGCCGCAGCACGTAGTAGGAGACCGGCCCCTGGACGAACATCATGGCGGTCGAGACCGCACCCCAGGTCAGGGCGATCCGCGTGATCCAGATCCGGGCCCCGACGCGGTAGAGCACGAGGTTGCTCGGCACCTCGAAGAGCGCGTAGGTGAGGAAGAAGAGCCCGGCACCGAGGCCGTAGGCGGCGGCCCCGATCCCGACGTCGGCCGCCAGGTCGGTCTTGGCGAGCGCGACGTTCGTGCGGTCGACGTACGACATGAAGTACGCGGCGAGCAGGACCGGCAGCAGCCGGCGCATCGCCAGGCGGGTGGCGCGCTCGTGCAGCGCGTCGCTCATCGTGGTCATGACGGTGCCGTTCTCGTGGAAGAGGCTTCGATTGGGCCTCTGAGCTGCAATACTACGTAGTATCATGACACCCGACACACATCGGCTGTCAATGCCGACGAGCCAAGGACGACGATGGGGCCGTGACCGGCGACCCGGAGGAGGCGACCGATGTGACAGTGGAGGCGACGGCGGAGACCGACATCCGAGCCCGGATCCTCGACGCCTCGGCCGAGGCGTTCATGCGCGCCGGGTACGCCGGGACGACCATCGACGATTTGGCGCGCGAGGTCGGGGCGACCAAGGGCCTGATCTACTACCACTTCCGCTCGAAGTTCGACGTCTTCCTCGCGGTCTACGCCGAGGGGATGGCGCGCGTGCGGGCCCGCGTCGAGCCGTGGTCCCGGGCGGACGGCCGCGGCGCGGAGCGGCTGGCCGCCATGGCCCGGGCCCACCTCGCGAACCTCATGGAGGACCTCGCCTACCACCACGCCATCCACCAGGGCGTCGCCGGCACGGTGTCCGCCGCCCTCCGACCGCGCCAACGGCAGGACCTGCAGGAGCTGAGCTCGCTGCGCGCCGACTACGAGGACATGTTCCGCGCGGTCCTGCAGGAGGGTCTCGACGACGGATCCGTGCGCCCGGTCGACCCGCGGCTCGCGACGCGCACGCTGCTGTGCAGCCTCAACGCCGTCGACACCTGGTTCCGGCCGCAGGCCGACCAGCCCGAGGCGGACGTGGAGGCACTGGCCGCCGCGCTCGTCGACCTCGTCGTCGGTGGGCTGCTACCGGCTACTGCTCCGCCCAGTCCCGTCCGGCCCGGGTGAGCACGCCCGCCAGCACGCCGACGCACACGATCGCGAGGGGGACGCCGAGGTCCGGGCGGTCGGAGGTCACGCCCGCGTAGAAGGCCACGCCGAGCCCGATCAGCTGCGCGACGACCACGGGACCACGCGCGCCGCGGTGGCCGCGGGCGAGCGCCACGCCCGCCGCGCCGATCCCGAGGCCGAGCAGGAGCACGAACGCCCACACCTGCGGCGTGCCCTGCACCACGAGGAGCAGGGCTCCGGTGACGAACAGCGCTGCCCCCTGCGCCGCACAGACCAGTGCGGCCACCACGACGGAGCGGGGCGGCGAGGTCGACAGCACGTACTCCAGCGTAGGCGTCGCGGGCGTGCGCGTTCCGTGCCCCACGCCCGGCCCAACCACGCACCGTGCGGGGCTACGGTGAGTGCCGTGCGCGCCCTGCTCGTGGCCAATCCCTCGGCCACCACCACCACGGCAGCGGGTCGCGACGTCATCGCCCACGCCCTCGCGAGCGAGCTCAAGCTCGAGGTGGTGGCCACCCGGTACCGCGGGCACGCGGCGGAGCTGGCCTCCCGCGCGAAGGACGAGGGCGTCGACCTGGTCGTGGTGCTCGGTGGCGACGGCACGGTGAACGAGGCCCTCAACGGGCTGCTCGTCGACGGGCCGCACCCCCGGGTCCCGGCACTCGGTGTGGTGCCCGGCGGGTCGGCCAACGTGTTCGCCCGCGCCCTCGGCGCCCCCCGCGACCCGCTGGAGGCCACGCACCAGCTCCTCGGCGCGCTCGCGGCGGGTCGCAGCCGCACGGTGGGGCTCGGGAAGGCCGACGAGCGCTGGTTCAGCTTCAACGCGGGCCTCGGCTGGGACGCCGACGTCATCGCCGCCATGGAGCGGGCGCGCGGCGACGGCCGGGAGGTCACCCCGACCCGCTACGTGAACACCGCCATCCGCCGCTGGGCCCGGGCCCGCGCGAACCCGCCGTCGCTGACGATCGAGATCCCCGGCGAGGACCCGGTCGAGGGCGCGAAGATGGCCGTCGTCTCGAACACCGACCCGTGGACCTACCTCGGCGGCAACGCGGTGCGCACCAACCCGGGCTGCTCGTTCGACGGCGGGCTGGGGTTCTTCGCGATGTGCAACCTCGGGTTGCCGACCATCGCGCGCACCGTCCGGCAGATCCTGCGGCCCGAGGGTTTCCGGGGCCTCTCCTCGGTGGTCCGGCGCGACGACGTGTCCGCGCTGCGGATCACCTCGGAGGAGCCGGTGAACCTCCAGGTCGACGGCGACCACCTGGGCCGGCGCAGCGACGTCGAGTTCGCGGCGGTGCCGGACGCCCTGCGCGTCATCGTCTGAGCGGCGTCCAGCAGTCGTGAGCCGCGTCACGCGAGCTCCGGCGGGCGTGGACCATAAGCCGACGAACGGTGGCTTGATCCGGCCTTCGGGGGACCTCACGGCCCCTGGACGAGGCTGCAGGGATGCTGGTGCGGAGCATACCGACCGCTCGTCGTCGCCCGACGCCCGGGTCGACGCCTCGTCGTGTCGCGTTTCCCGCTCGTCGCAGTGACGGCGCGGTCACGGTCCGCCGATATCCACTCACCGCCCGCGCAAGCCCGTCGAGCCGCTTGGGACTCGATCCAGACGCGTTCCTCCTGCAGATTCTTGGTCATCCCCCGCGAGTGCCGGGCAGGAATGCGAGAGCAGAACTGCACGGCCGGTCCCCGGAGACGGTGAGCGATCACCGCGATCCGGTGGGCACGGGAGGTGGCACCACCAGGTGGCCGGCCGGCGGCAAGGACGCCGCAGGTCGGAGACCGGAGGAGTCGGACCTCCCCGCACACGAGAACGGTACGGAGGAGCCGGAGCGATCCGGTTCCGTGGCATTCCGCCCCGAACGGAATCGCCCACGACGACGCAAACACGGTGCGAACCCCGAGTCGCACCCAGCTGAGGAGACCAGCACGATGGACTGGCGGAACGACGCTGCTTGCCGCGACGAGGACCCGGAACTGTTCTTCCCGATCGGGACGAGCGGCCCGGCGCTGACGCAGATCTCTCAGGCGAAGGCCGTGTGCCGCCGCTGCCCCGCGATGTCCGAGTGCCTGACCTGGGCCCTCGAGTCCGGCCAGGACGCCGGCGTCTGGGGCGGTGCCAGCGAGGACGAGCGCCGCGCCATGAAGCGCTACGGCGTGCGCATGGACGTCCAGGCCTGATCCGGCCGCTCCGGGGACGGACGCTCGCTCCCCACGCGTCCGCCCCCTGCACGTACCGAGCTGAAGGGCCCCTCCCGTCGGGAGGGGCCCTTCGTTCGTTCCGGGGCCTCCGCGTGAGGGGAGGATCCGCCCGCCCCGACCGCGTGAGGGGTCCCCTCACGAGGTTGGAGCGGGGCGATCCTCCCCTCACGGGACACGGGAGCCCCTTCCCGACGACGCCTACCGGCCCGTGAGTGGGATCTGCAGCTCCGCGCGGGTGCCGCCCGCCGGTTCGGGGCGCAGCGAGAGGGTGCCGCCGAGCTCGGAGTCGACGAGCGTGCGCACGATCTGCAGGCCGAGGCCCGGCGCGCGCTCCAGGGAGAAGGTGTCGGGCAGGCCCCGCCCGTCGTCGACGACGTCGATCTGCAGCCGGCTCGCGGTGCGGGTCGCGACGATCCGCACGGCGCCGGGCGTGCCCTCGGGGAAGCCGTGCTCCAACGCGTTGGACACGAGCTCGGTGACCACCAGGACGAGCGGGGTCGCCATCACCGCCGGCAGTACCCCGGCGCGGCCCTCCCGCGTCATCGACACCCCGGCGCCGGGCCGGACGAGGTCGTTCATCATCGGGAGCACCCCGGCGAGCACCTCGTCGATGTCGACCCGCTCGTCCACCGACGCCGCGAGCGACTCGTGCACGAGCGCGATCGAGGCCACCCGGCGCATCGACTCGTTCAGCGCCGACCGCGCCTCCTCGTGCCGGGTCCGGCGGGCCTGCAGGCGCAGCAGCGCGGCGACGGTCTGCAGGTTGTTCTTCACGCGGTGGTGGATCTCGCGGATCGTCGCGTCCTTGCTCATCAGCGCCCGGTCGCGCCGCCGCACCTCGGTGACGTCGCGGACCAGCACCAGCGCGCCGCCCGGCACCCCGCGCGGGCGCAGCGGCAGGGCGCGCAGCACGGCGGTCGCCCCGCGGCTCTCCAGCTCGGTGCGCGGCGACGGGGTCCCGGCGAGCGCGTCGCGCAGGACCGAGACGGCCTCGGCGCCCTCGAACGGGTCGGCCGAGACCTTCCGGGCGACGAGCGGCAGGTCGGCACCCACCAGCTCGTCGGCCCACCCGAGCCGGTGGAAGGCGGAGAGCGCGTTCGGGCTGGCGTAGAGGACGGTGCCGGCCGCGCTGACCCGCACCAGGCCGTCGCCCACGCGGGGCGAGGAGCGGCCCTCGTCGACGCCCTCCGCCGTCGGGAAGGTCCCGTCGGCGATCATCTGGCAGAGGTCACCGGCCACCGCGAGGTAGGAGATCTCGAGGGTCGACGGGACGCGGGGCGCCGCCAGGTTCGTGTCCCGGCCCAGGACCGCGATCACCCGGCCCGCATACCCCACGGGCACCACCTCGCGGCGGATCGAGCGCCCGCGGTGCCACCGGGGCTGCTCCTCGCGGCGCATCGTGGTGTCGGCCAGGGCCCGGAGCAGCTGCGGGTGCTGCGCGACGGTCGCGGTGCCGCCGACCATGTCGTCGGGATGGGCGGTCGGCGCGGTCGTCGGGCGGCTGTGCGCGACGCACACGAACGACGGCGTCTCGGCCTCGCTGACCGGCACCCAGAGCAGGAAGTCGGCGAACGACAGGTCGGAGAGCAGCTGCCACTCCGAGGCGAGCCGCTGCAGGTGCGCCACCTCGTCACCGGACAGCGACGTGTGCGTGGCGAGCAGGAAGCTCAGCGTGCTCACGGGCTCATCCAACCATCGGCGAGGCGCCGGACCGGCGCGTGGGACAATCGCCTCATGTCGAAGCGTGCACGTCAGAAGCGGGACCGCAAGAAGAAGGGCTCGAACCACGGCAAGCGTCCGAACAGCTGAGGCCGTGGCCGGACACGACGAAGGGCCCCCGGATTCTTCCGGGGGCCCTTCGTGTGTCCGGCGGTGCCTCAGCCGCGCCGACGGGTCTCGACGCGGGTCGAGTTCACCTCGACGACCGTGCCGGTCGGCGTCCGCTCGACGCTGATCTGCGCCTGCTCCAGCACCGTCGCGCGGATCCGCTCGCGCAGCTTCTGGTGCAGCGTGTCCGGCGCGCGCTCCCCACCGCAGGTGCGGGCGAGCAACGTCTTGACCTTCTCCTCGAGGCCGTAGCGCGCCAGGCAGGGCCCGCACTCCTCGAGGTGCCGCCGCAGCTGCGCGTCCCGCTCGGCGTCGCACTCGTGGTCGAGCAGCAGCCAGACCTCGGCGAGGACCTCGTCGCAGTCGGTCTCGTGGTGGTTGCCGCAGCTCATGCCTCGCTCACCCCGTCCCGGATGAATCCGCGATCGCGCGCGGTGTCGGTCAGCGCCTCCCGCAGCTGCCGCCGGCCGCGGTGCAGCCGCGACATCACGGTGCCGATCGGGGTGCCCATGATCTCCGCGATCTCCTTGTAGGCGAACCCCTCGACGTCGGCGAGGTAGACCGCCATGCGGAAGTCGTCGGGCAGGGCCTGCAGCGCCTCGCGGATGTCGGTGTCGGGCAGCCGGTCCAACGCCTCGGCCTCGGCGCTGGGGAGACCCGCCGACGAGTGCTCCGCGGACTGCGAGAGCTGGTAGTCGGTGATCTCGTCCGTGGAGTTCTGCTGCGGCTGCCGCTGCTTCTTGCGATACGTGTTGATGTAGGAGTTCGTCAGGATGCGGTAGAGCCAGGCCTTCAGGTTCGTCCCGGGCTTGAACGACGTGAACGACGAGTACGCCTTGAGCACCGTCTCCTGGACCAGGTCCTCCGCGTCCGGCGGGTTGCGGGTCATCCGCATCGCCGCCGCGTAGAGCTGGTCGACCATCGGCATCACGTCGCGCTCGAAGCGTTCGGCGCGCGCGGCGACGGTCTCGGTCTCCAGGTCGGCGGGAGTGGACCCGCCCTGTTGCACGTCGGTCGACGGGTCGTCGACCTCCGCCTGCTCGACCGCCTCGGACACCGCACTCCCTTCGCGCCACCGCTCGACGATGACGTCGGATCGCGGGGAGGTTACCCCGGTGGGCGTGCGGACACCCCCTTCGTCGGGGGCGTGGAGCCGGATCGGGGTCCGCTCCATCGTCATGGCTGGCATGTCCGTCCCAACACGGAGGGCCCGTCCCGTGTTCCCCCACCCGCCGTGGCAGGAAAGCGTCGTTGCTGTCGTCCAGTGACAGGAGAACCGCGTCGTCGTGGGCCCTAGGCTGCCGCCGTGGCCAAGCGAACCGCCGCCGGCACCCCCGCGCTCGCCCTCCTCGCGAAGGCCGGCGTCACCGTGCGCACGCACGCCTACGAGGCCCCGGGCGTCGCCGCGTACGGCACCGAGGCGGCCGACGCGCTCGGCCTCGACCACGCTCGCGTGTTCAAGACCCTCGTCGCCGAGGTCGACGGCGCCCCGGTCCTCGCGATGGTGCCGGTGTCCGGGTCGCTCGACCTCAAGGCCCTCGCCGCGGCCCGGGGCGGCAAGAAGGCGGTGATGGCCGACGTGGCGGTCGCCGAGCGGCTCACCGGCTCCGTCGCGGGCGGCATCTCGCCGCTCGGCGCGCGGACCCGCCTCCCGCTGGTCGTCGACGAGTCGGCGCTGGGCCTCAACACGATCTACTGCAGCGCCGGGAAGCGCGGCCTGCAGATGGAGCTCGCACCATCGGACCTCGTCACGACGGCGGGTGCGGAGACCGCTCCGATCGCCACCCCCTGACCTCCGCCCACGTGACCGACCGGTTGGTTACGATCGTAGGATGCCGAAGGACGGGAGCGCGACGCGACGGCGCCTGCTCGACGCGGCCGCGGCGGAGTTCTCCGCCCGCGGGATCGCCGGGGCCCGGGTGGACCGGATCGCCGCGGCCGCCGAGGCGAACAAGGCCCAGATCTACGCGTGGTTCGACTCGAAGGACGGCCTGTTCGACGCCGTCTTCCGCGAGCACCTCGCCCTGATCGTCGACCTCGTGCCGTTCGACGCGCGCGACCTCCCCGGCTACGCGGTGCGGCTCTACGACGCGTACCTGGAGCGGCCCGCGGTCATCCTGCTCGCCGTGTGGGCGCGCCTCGAACGGGTCCCCACGGGCGACCTGCTCACCGACGTCGTCGACGAGGTCGCCCGCAAGCACGCCGCGGTCCGGGAGGCCCAGGACGAGGGGATCGTCGACCCGTCGATCGCGCCCGCGGACGTGTACTCGCTGGTCATCGCCCTGTCGATGACGTGGTCGCCGGCCGCCACGGTGATCGCCGCCGCGCCCGGGGATCCCGAGGCCGACCACGCCCGCCGTCGGGAGGCCCTGGCACGGGCGGTGCGGGGCGCCCTCCTGGTCTGACCACTTTCGGGGCATGCGGCCGGGGAACGCGGCGCCCGGCCGGTCTACTGGCCGCATGCGGGTGTTCGTCGTCGTCCTCGTGCTGCTCGGCGTGCTCTCGGGCTGCTCGTCGCTGGGACTCGGGCGGGACGACACCGCGGCCGGTCGGGCGGCCCGTCCCGGGGGGCAGCCCGACGTGGGCGCCGCCGAGTCGATCCGCACCGCGGCCCGGGCGACGGCCGCCGCGGACGGCGCGACGGTGCGCGTCGACTCCAGCGGCCCGGCCCGCGACCGTTCCGTCACGACGACGGGCTCGGGCGTCGTCGACTTCCGCGGCCGGACCGCCTCGACGGCGCTGCGCGTCGGCGACCTCGGGCGGGTCGACGCGCTCGCCGTCGGCCGGACCGCGTTCGGCGCCCTCCCGCCGCGGGCCATCAACGACATCTCCCGCGGGCGGCAGTGGGTGGCGGTGGCCCTCGACGACGTCGACACCGGGCTCTTCGCCGACACCGTGATCCAGCTCGGCTTCGGCATCACCGGCAACCCCGCCGACCTCATGACGATCCTCGGCGCGATCCGCGACGACGTGGTGGTCGTCGGGCCGGAGACGATCGACCAGACCCCGACCGTGCACCTGCGCGGCACCGTCGACCTCGACGCCCTGCGGACGGCCGCGCCCGACCTCGGTCCGGTGCTGGACCGGCTGCGCACGGAGCTGAGCCTGGCGGCCGTGCCGGTGGACGTGTGGCTGGACACCGAGGGGCGGGTCCGGCAGGTGACCGAGACCCTCGTGCCCGGCGAGGCCGCCACCACGACGACGCTGACCGACCTCCTCCCCCAGGCCACCGTCGTGGCCCCGCCGACGGAGATGGTGCGCGACCTGTTCAGAGAGCTCCGGGCGCAACGAGGCTGACGAGATGTCCACTTCTCTTGACAACATGTCGAGTGAAGTAGACATTGGTGGAGTGGCTCGGACGACGACGACCGCCGCGAACCGGGTCCGCGCCGCCCGCCGGGACGCGGACCTGACGCAACAACGGCTGGCCGAGCTGATCGGGGTGAGCCGCCAGACGGTCGTGGCCATCGAGAACGGGGGGTACGCGCCCTCCGTGTACCTGGCCCTCGCCCTCGGTCGGGTCCTCGGGCGCAGCGTCGAAGAACTCTTCTCCGAGGAGGACCGAGGATGAGCACACCGGACGCCTTCGACCGGTTCACGACACGGATCGGGGACCTCGATCACCCGCTCTACGCCGAGGAACGGCAGCGCGACGTGTGGAACGAGGCCTCCGCCGTGGGCCTGCAGCTGCTGCTGTGGACACTCGGCCTCGCCGCGGTCGTCGCGGCCTGGGCAGGAGGCCGGGACGCGTTCCCCTACGTGCTCGGCATGACGCTGCCGATGGGGCTCGCCGGCCTCGTCGTCCTCACCTACGCGGCACGACACGGGCTCGACGTGCGGACGGCCCAGGTGCGCGCGGGACGGGGCCGCCTCGTGGCCGCCGCCGTCCTGCTCCTCGCCCTGGCCACCGGGATGCTGCGCACGACGGACCTCGGCGGCGCGACCCTCGCGGGCCTCGTCGTCGGGGCCGGGCTGGTGCTGGTCGTGACCGTTGCCGCCCGGTGGTGGGGCAGGCGACGCCGACCCGCCGAGGAGGACTGAGGTGGCTCCGCCCTGTGAGTACTAATCCGTGCTCTGGCACGGATTAGTACTCACGAGGCGCAGCCACCTCTCGACCGCTGCGCGGACCGGGCCCTGCGCGCGCAGCGAGTGGTCCCCGGAGACCGTGACCACCTCGCGGTGCGCGGCCGTCGGCGGCACACCGAAGCGGTCGCGGCCCCCGGAGACGGCGAGCACCGGGATGCCGGCGTCGTCGACGGCGTCGATCTCCGGGGAGCGGTCGGGCCGGGTCCCGTCCTTGCGGGCCGGCGCGAGCAGCGGGAACGCCAGCGCGAGCACGCCGACCGGGCGGGGCTCGGCGACGACCGCCCCGCGGCAGGCGACCCGGGCCCCCGACGACCGCCCACCGTGGACCTGCGGCACCCCGGGGAACAACGCGGTGAGCTCGGCCAGCACGCATGCCCACGCCTCGTCGAGCTGCGGCGCCCGCGGCGGGGCCTTCCGGCCGGCCACGCGGTAGGGCTGCAGCACCCGGGCGGCGACGAGGCCCGGTGCGGCCGCGACCGCCGCGAGCAGGTCCGGCGCCTCGATCCCGCCGCCCGCGCCGTGCCCGAGCACCAGCAGGCCGCGCGGCTCGTCGTCGGGACGATCGAGGACCACCTCGGCCGGGCCGTGCGGGGTCTCGACGATCACGACGGGTTGACGGCTTCCAGATCCAGCCCCTGCTGCTCGGGCTCCTCGTGCGCCTCCTCGATCAGCTCGGCGCCGTGGTTCCGCACGTTGTTGACCTTCGACGACACCTGGCGCATCCCGATCGCGGCGAGGACCTCGTCGGAGGGGACGAGCAGCTCGTCGATCGCCTCGGAGTCGGGGTCCAGCCACGCCTGCCACCGGTCACGCGGCAGGACGAGCGGCATCCGGTGGTGGATCTCGGTGAGCGGACCGGCCGAGGCCGTCGTCACGACCGTCGTCGAGATCAGCGGTGCCTCGCCCTTCGCGGGCCGCCACGTCTCCCAGAGCCCGGCCAGGGCGAGCGGGCGGCCGTCGTCGTAGCTCATGAAGTACGGCGTCTTCTGCTTCCCGTCGCGCAGCCACTCGAACCAGCCGTCGGCGGGGATCAGGCAGCGCCGGGAGGCGGCCGCCCGGCGGAACGCGGGCTTCTCGGTGAGCGACTCGGCCCGCGCGTTGATCATCTTGTTGCCGACCGAGAGGTCCTTGGCCCACGACGGCACCAGACCCCACCGCATCGCCCGCAGGGAGCGCTCCACGGTGGACGGGTCGGGCGTGCCGGACCCGTCGCGCGGGTGGCGGTCGACCACGGCCGGGATCGTCAGGGTGGGGGCGACGTTGTACTCCGGGCCGATCGCCTCGCCGCCGGTCTCGTCGCGCGCGTCGAACTCCTCGGCCAGGTCGGCCGGGTCCTTGGCCAGGGCGTAGCGACCGCACATGGTTCCCGATCCTGCCAGGATGAGGGCCATGACCGCGTGGAGCGCCCCGACCGCCGACGGCCCGGTGGAGGGCACGGTCGCCGTCCCCGGGTCGAAGTCGATCACCAACCGCGCCCTGCTCCTCGCCGCCCTGGCCGCGGACGGCACCCGGACCGTCGTCGGCGCCGCCCGCTCCCGCGACACCACGCTCATGGTCGAGGGGCTCGCGGCGATGGGGGTCGGCACCGCCACCGCGCCGGGTCGGGACGGCACGCTCGACGTCACGATCACCGCGCCCGGCCACCTGCGCGGTGCCCGGGTCGACTGCGGCCTCGCCGGGACCGTGATGCGGTTCCTCCCGCCGGCCGCGGCGCTGGCGGACGGGCCGGTCGAGTTCGACGGCGACCCGCACGCGCGGACCCGGCCGATGGGCGGCGTACTCGAGGGGCTGCGCGGGCTCGGCGTCGGCCTGGAGCCCGCCGACGCCGACCGCCTGCCGTTCACGGTGCTCGGGCGTGGCGGGGTGCGCGGCGGCGCGGTCACCGTCGACGCGTCGGCGTCCTCCCAGTTCGTCTCCGGGCTGCTGCTCTCCGGCGCCCGGTACGACGACGGGCTCGTCGTCACCTCGTCGACCACGGTCCCGTCGCTGCCGCACGTCGACATGACCGTCACGATGCTGCGGCTCGCGGGCGCCACCGTGACGACCGAGCCGTCCCGCTGGGCGGTCTCGCCCGGACCCTTGGTGCCCGACACCCGGTTCGTCGTGGAACCCGACCTCTCCGGCGCCGCGGTCTACCTCGCCGCGGCGATGATCACCGGCGGGCGGGTGACGGTCGCGGGGTGGCCGGAGCGCCGGCCCGCGGCGAACCCGGAGCGGCACACGCAGTCGCGCCACGACCTGCCGGACCTGCAGCCGATCACCGCCGTGCGCCGCGCGCTGGAGGCGTTCGGGGCCGAGGTCACCGAGGGGCCGGACGGGCTGACCGTGCAGGGGCCGGACCGGCTGCCGGGCGTCGACGTCGACCTCGGCGAGATCGGCGAGCTGACCCCGACCGTCACCGCACTGGCGATCGTCGCGTCGCTCGGCGGGCACTCCTCGCGGCTGCGCGGGGTCGCCCACATCCGGGGGCACGAGACCGACCGGCTCGCCGCGCTGGCCGCCGAGGCCACGGCGATCGGCGCGCGGGTCGACGAGACCGACGACGGTCTGGAGGTGCACCCGCCGTCGGGACCGCTCCGGCCGATCCGCCCGTGGGGCGCGTACGCCGACCACCGGATGGCGACGGCGGGCGCGCTGCTCGGCCTGGTGGTGCCCGGTCTGGAGATCGACGACGTGGCCGCGACGACGAAGACCCTCCCGGACTTCGCCGACGACTGGTCGGCCCTGGTGCGCGGGGCGGGGATCCCGGCGTGACGATGCGGCTCTCCTGGCACTGGATGACAGCAACGACGCTTTGCTGCCACCGGGGGGCGAGGTGAGCCCCCGCAGCGCCGCCGGGCGGTACGACGAGAGCGACGTCCGGGTCCGGCCCGGCAAGGGCAGCCGCCCCCGGTCCAAGCGCCGCCCGGAGCACGCGGACGCGCGGGCCGCGATGGTCGTCGGGGTCGACCGCGGGCGGTGGACCTGCGCGCCCGACGACGAGCCGACCGCGCGCGTCGTCGCGATGCGGGCCCGCGAGCTGGGCCGCACGCCGGTGGTGGTGGGCGACCACGTCGACCTCGTCGGCGACACGTCCGGCGCCGAGGACACGCTCGCCCGCATCGTGCGGGTCGCCGAGCGGACGAGCGTGCTGCGCCGCACCGCGGACGACACCGACCCCTACGAGCGGGTGGTCGTCGCGAACGCCGACCGGCTCGTCATCGTCACGGCCCTCGCCGACCCCGTGCCCCGCACCGGCTTCGTCGACCGCTGCCTCGTCGCCGCCTACGCGGGCGGCCTCGCCCCCGTGCTCTGCCTGACCAAGGCCGACCTCGCCGACCCGGGGCCCTTCGCCGCGGAGTACGCGGAACTGGACCTGCCCGTCGTCGTCACCCGCTCCGACCGGGATCCCGACGAGCTGCGCGAGCTGCTGCACGACGAGGTGTCGGCGCTGATCGGGCACTCCGGGGTCGGGAAGTCGACGCTGGTCAACGCGCTGGTGCCGGACGCCGAGCGGGCGGTGGGCGTGGTCAGCGGGGTCGGGAAGGGCCGGCACACGTCGACGTCCGCGGTGGCCCTCGGCCTCCCCGACGGCGGCTGGGTCGTGGACACCCCGGGCGTGCGGTCGTTCGGGCTCGCGCACATCTCCCCCGACGACGTCGTGGCGGCCTTCGGCGACCTCGCCACGGCCGTCGAGGACTGCCCGCGCGGCTGCTCGCACCTCGGCCCGCCGGCCGACCCGGAGTGCGCGCTGGACCCGCTGGTCGCGTCCGGCGCCCTCTCTTCCGGCCGACTGGACGCGCTGCGCCGCGTGCTCACGGCACTGCGCACCCCCGCCTGGGAGAGCTAGCCGCGCAGGCCCCGCGGCGGCACCGGCAGGCACTGCACCGGCCGCGCGTGCGCGGGGTCGAGGGCGTTCGCGATGTGCTGCATCGTCACCGGGTCGTAGGCGACGGCGGCGTGCTCGGCGAGGTCGGTCGGGCAGCCCTCCTGCAGCACGATGTTCGTCGCGCCCTCGAGCAGACCCGAGGTGTAGGGCACGACGAGCTCGTCGTAGCGGGTGAGGATCATCGTGTAGGTCACGCCGTCGACCTTCGGCCCGCCGTCGGAGTTCATGCGCCGGATGAAGTCCGACCCGGCGAGGAACTGCCGGCACGACGCGCACGTCTGGTCGAGCGACGCGACGAGCACCGGGTCCAGGCCCAGTTCCTCGCCCGTGCGGTTCAGGAAGTCCAGGGCGAGCGTGTTCGTGCCCTTCCACAGCGGCGTCAGCCCGACGTACCGGTCGACGGACCGCGACCCGCCGAGGAACTTGACGTAGTAGTCGGGCATCAGCGAGCCCTCGGAGTGCCCGACGATGTCGACCTTCGCCGCGCCGGTCACCGAGCGCACGCGCTGCACGAACGTCGCGAGCTCCTGCGCGCTGCGCTCCATCGGCGCGAGGCCCCCGACGAGGCCGACGGGCGGCGGGAGCAACGCGTTCTGCCCGTAGGTCAGCGAGAACACGCAGTAGCCCCGGGCCTTCAGCTGCGGGGACACGTACTGCCAGTTGTCGAACTGGGTGGCGAGCAGACCGTGGACCAGAACCACGGGGTTCGGGTGCTGCGCCGACGGCCGGCAGGAGAAGTCGTTCGACCCGGGCGGCGAGGGCGCGAGCAGGTCGCTCCCGGGTGCGGCCTGAGCCGGGGCGGCGAGGACGAGGCCGGCCACGAGGGCCGTCACGGCGGTCAGCAGGATCGCGCGCAGGCGGCTCGTCACGACAGCGACAACGCCGCCGATCGGGTGAGGGTACGGCTCAGGTCACCGCGTAGAGGTCGTAGACCACCTGCGACGCCCGCCGCTGCGCCACGGCCACCGTGAGCAGACGCGTCATCCAGGCGTAGGCCGGCGCCGAGGTCTCGAACGTCGCGTGCACGCGGAAGTAGTACGACGACGGGTCCGGCTCCTCGCCCCGTGCGAGCGCGGCCAGGACCTCCGGCGGACCGGCGCGCACCCCCGCGGTCCGGATGTACACGTCGGCCCCGTCGTGCGAGCGCAGCAGGTAGCGGGTGTCGATCGTGGTGGCGCCGTCGGCCTGGATCACCTGCCAGTCCGCGCCACCGGGCACGACGATCCCGGTGAACCGCTCCCCCGTGACCCGACCGCCGACGATCGGCACGATGCGGCGGTGGCCGGCGTCGGTGACGCCCAGGTCGATCGGGGCCTCGAGCTCGACCTCGACGTGGGCGAGGTACTCCAGGCCGGGCGTCGGCAGGGTCACGAGCGCGGCCACTCGCCGCCGGCCGGGGGCTCGGAGACGACCGACTCGTCGTCGGGACCGGGGTCGGAGAGCAGCGTGATCTCGCTCGGCTCGTCGATCACCTCGATCGGGTAGGTGGGGCCGGCCTCGCGGCGGCGGGCCATCTCGTCGAGGTGGTCGTTCTGGAAGCAGACCGTGGCCTGCGGGTCGTCGACCACCCAGCGCGGGAAGAAGATCGTGCCGTGCGTGACGCGGTGCTCCAGGTCCGCGACGATCGAGACGCTGGTGCCGGTCGGCTCGGTCCAGTGCACCGTGTGGACGTTCTCCCGCAGCCGGGCGACGTACGCCCGCTGGTCACGCACCCACCGGCCGCCGACGAGGCCGGAGTGGATCCGGTAGTCGACCGTCGTGTCGTTCTTGACGTACAGCTCGTACTCCCAGCCGTTGGCGTAGGTGTAGATCAGCCGCTTGCCCACGATCGTGTCCGTCACGGGCGTCGGGTACCCGCTGCCCCGCGGTCGAGCGGTGACACGCGTGGTAGGTTCGAAACCAACTGGATGGTTACTAACGACGAGGAGGCCCCGGATGGGCATCACGACGGCGTTCGACGCCCGCAGTACCGCCCTGGAGGTGGTCGAGGGCGTCGACCTGACCGGGCGCACGGCGGTCGTCACCGGCGCCGCCTCCGGCATCGGCGTCGAGACCGCCCGTGCGCTCGCGGCGGCGGGAGCGGCGGTGACGGTGGCCGCGCGGTCGAGCGAGGCCGCGGAGCGGGCGGTGGCCGACATCCGCGCGTCGACGGGCAACGAGCAGGTGCACGCCGCCCTGCTCGACCTCACCGACCTCGACTCGGTCCGCGCCTTCGTCGACGCGTGGACCGGGCCGCTGCACGTGCTGGTGAACAACGCGGGGGTGATGGACACCCCGGAGACCTACACCGCGTACGGCTGGGAGCTGCAGTTCGCGACGAACCACCTCGGGCACATGGCGCTCACCCTCGGCCTGCACGACGCGCTCGCCGCGGCCGGGAACGCGCGGGTCGTCGTGGTGTCCTCCAGCGGGCACGGCAGCTCGCCGGTGGTGTTCGACGACCTGTTCTTCGACCGCCGCGCCTACGACCCGGGTCTGGCCTACGGGCAATCCAAGACCGCGAACGTGCTGTTCGCGGTCGAGCTGACCCGCCGCTGGGCCGCCGACGGGATCACCGCCAACGCGCTCATGCCGGGCGGCATCTGGACGGGCCTGCAGAAGCACTGGGACCCGACGGTGATCGAGGAGCTCTCCGTCGCGGCGGCCGACATCATGAAGACCCCGGAGCAGGGGGCGGCGACGTCGGTCCTGCTCGCGACGTCGCCGCAGCTCGAGGGCGTCGGCGGGCGCTACTTCGAGGACTGCCACGAGGCCGAGGTGGTGGACGAGATCCAGCACGGCATCCACGGCGTGCGGGCCTACGCGCTCGACCCCGACGCCGCCCGGCAGCTCTGGGACGTCTCGCTGGCGCTGCTGGAGAAGGCCGGATGGGAGATCACCGGCTGAGCGGGTACGCAGGCGTGTGCAGCTGCCCGTCCCGGACCCCGGACCCGATGCCGCCGTCGCCTTCGTCGGCGAGCACCTGGGCGACCTGACCTGCGACACCCCGGCCGCCTCCGGCGCGTTCCGGGGTGGGCAGACGGCCGCCGACATCGCGCTCGGCTCGCTCGACGTCACGAACTACGCGCGGCGGCGCAACGACGTCTGGCCGCCCGAGCGCCGCGGCGCCTCCCGCATGTCGCCCTACATCCGGTACGGGCTGCTGTCGCTGCCGGCGCTGTGGGAGCACGTCGCGGACGCCCCGCAGCGCGACCGCACGAAGTACCGTGACGAGCTCGCCTGGCAGGAGTACGCCCGGCACGTCTACGCCCGGATCGGCCCCGCGCTCGGCGACGACCTGCGCGCCCACCCGCCCCGCCCGCCGGAGACGTGGGACGACCCGTGGCCGCGGGACATGAACTGCATGGACGTCAACCTCACCGAGCTGCACGACGACGGCTGGCTGGTCAACCAGTGCCGGATGTGGCTCTCCAGCCAGTGGACGGTGCGGGCCGGGGCGCAATGGCGCGACGGCGAGGACGCGTTCTTCACCCACCTGCTCGACGGGTCCCGGGCGGCCAACCGCCTCGGCTGGCAGTGGACGGTCGGCACCGGGACGGGCAAGGCGTACGGGTTCTCCCGGAACCAGGTGGAGAAGCGCGCCCCGAAGCTCTGCGCCGAGTGCGTGCTGAACGCCGACTGCCCCGTCCAGGACTGGCCTCCGGAGCAGCGGACCACGCGGATCGAGCCGCCGTCGGGTCTGCGCTCCGACCCGGACCCGGAGTCGACCGGTGGCCCGTCGTCGGCGCCTCCTGAGACGGACGTCGAGGCGGTGTGGCTGACCGCGGAGTCGCTGGGCGACGACGACCCGGCCCTGGCCGCCCACCCGGACGCCCCGGCGGTGTTCGTCTTCGACGAGCCGCTGCTCGCCCGGCTGCGGCTCTCGGGCAAGCGGCTGGTCTTCCTGACGGAGACGCTGGCCGACCTGGCCACGCGGCGTCCGGTCGAGCTGTACCGGGGACGGGTACGCGAGGAACTCTCCGGACGGCAGGTCGCAATCACGTTCGCCCCGGTACCGGGCTTCCGTCGTCGCGCGGACGCGGTCGAGCCCGCCGTCGTGCACCCGTGGCCGTGGCTGTTCCGCCCGCGCGGGGGCCGCCTGCAGAGCTACACCGCCTGGCGGAAGGGGATGCCGCAGCGGCCGGACGGGGTCTGATCCGGGTATGAGCCCCGCCCACCCGGGGCATCATCGCGACGTGCCCCGTGTCGCGATCGCCTGCCAGGGCGGCGGCAGCCAGACGGCGTTCACCGCCGGCGTGCTGCGTCCGCTGCTGCGTGCCCCCGAGGTCGAGCCCGTCGCCTTCACCGGGACCTCCGGGGGCGCGATCTGTGCGCTGCTGGCCTGGTACGGCTGGCGCACCGGCGGCCGCCGCCGCGCGGTGGAACTGCTCGAGGGGTTCTGGCGGGACAACGAGGCCCGGACACCGCTCGACGCGGTGACGAACGTGGTCGGCGTCGGCCTGCTCCGGCTCCGCGACCTGGGTCTCCTGCCGCTCCCGGCCTTCGACCCGTACCGGTTCCCGGAGATCGCCCGGACCCAGCTGCAGGACCTGCTCGAGCGGTGGGTGGACTTCGGGCTGCTCGCCGCCCTGCCCCGCGACGAGGGTCCGGTGCTGCAGATCGGCGCGGTCGAGGTGCGCAGCGGCGCGTTCCGGCGGTTCGACTCGCGCCGCGGGGAGATCACGGTCGACACCGTGCTGGCCAGCGCCGCGATCCCCACCCTGTTCCGGGCGGTCGACACCGGCGACGGGGTGTACTGGGACGGCGTCTTCTCCGAGAACCCGCCCGTGCGCGACCTCCCCGCCCTCGCCCCGGACGCGCTCTGGATCGTCCAGCTCTTCCCGCAGCGCATCGACGCGGAACCCCGCACGCCCGGCGCGATCGCCGACCGCCGCGCGGAGCTGACGGCGAACCTGTCGCTGGAGCAGGAGATCGACGCCATCCAGAAGATCAACGAGTTCGTCCGCGCGGGGTACCTCGACGGGGCCGGGTACCGCGAGGTCGGCATCGAGCGCATCCAGCTCGACCGGCGCCTCGACTCCGCCTCGGCCGCCGACCGGTCGCCCGCCTTCCTGCAGGGGCTGATCGCCGACGGGGTGCAGGCCGGGGAGGCGTTCCTGGCGCGCTCCGTCCCCGCGGCCGTCCGCGCGACCCGGACCTGACCTCACCCGCCGTCGGGAACGTCCAGCTCCAGCACGAACGGCAGCTCCTGGACGCCGTACCAGGCGAGGTCGTGGTCCTCGGCGTCGCCGAGGGCGAGCTCGGCGTCCTCGTCACCGAGGTCGGCGGCGTCGATCACGGCGGCCGCCGCCCGGACGGCGTCGGCCGCGTCGGCGAGGTCGAGGTGGATCGACGCGAGCTTCCCGGACGGGACCGGCCCCGCCACCCGGACCACGGCCGCGTCGAGATCGGGGCGCAGCGTCACGTCGTCGACGTCCGCCGCGACGACGGCGCGGCGCGGCGGCGTCGACGGGTCCTCGGCGAGCTCGGTGGCGAGCAGCCGCAGCGAGGCGCGGGCCGCCTCGGTCATCGCGGCGTACTCCAGCTCCTCCTCGTCGCCCGCGAGGTAGGACTCGCGCAGCGCCGGGGTCAGCGCGAACGCCGTCCCCGAGAGCGGCTGGACGTGGCCGTCGGCCAGCAGCCGGCGCAGCCCCGCGACGGTCGTCGGGATGTAGATCCTCACGTGTCCCGGTCCTTCCGGGACCACCACTGCGCGGTCGTGCGCAGGGCGGTCCGCACCACGTCCGCCTGCCGGCGGGCGTCCATGACGTTCCAACCCATCACCGCGCGCTCCTCGGGACCCGGGGCGTGCGAGGTGACCGACAGGCCGGCCCCGCGCAGCCGGGCGATCTCGCGGGCGCTGCGGCCGCCGACCATGCCACGGAACACGCCGTCGGCCGCACCCGCCACCCCCGTCAGGCCGATCCGGCCGCGCCGGGCGAGCGGGACCAGCACCAGCGCCTCGTCGAGCGCGGGCATGTCCGGGCCCAGCAGCAGGTCGGCCGACGTCGCCGAGCAGACCCCGCCGTCGACGTAGCGGCGGCCGCCGATGCGCACCGGCTCGAACCAGCCCGGCACCGCGCACGAGGCGCTGGCCGCCTCCGCGCACGACGCGGGTGGCGCCCCCTGGCGACCGAACGGCACCCGGGCGCCGCTGTCGTAGTCGGTGGCGATGATCCGCAGCTCGGGCGCGGTCGGCGGCGCGGGCCACGCCTCCGGCGCGAACGAGGAGACCAGCCGGATCACCCCGCGCGTGTCCGCCCGCCCGACCGGCAGCAGCGCCGACGCGACCGCGAACGGCGGGAACCGGCGCGGGTGCCGGACGACCTCGCGCAGCAGCCGCACCGAGCCGGGACCCACGCGGGGCATCGGCGGCAGCCCGCCCCGCGCGCCGCGACGCCGGGGCGTTCCCGACGGCGGGTCGCGCGGCTCGAGCAGGTGCGCCACGAGGTCGTCGACCGCCACGCCGCTGGCCAGCGCCGAGGCGACGATCGAGCCGGCCGAGGTGCCGATGAGCACGTCGGCGTCGCGGGCGTCGTGGCCGGTGTGCTGCTGCCAGGTCGACAGCGCCGCCACCGTCCACGCGTACCCGAGCGAGCCGCCGGTCCCGACGACGATCGCGCGCCGGCTCGAGGTGCGCGCGCCCCCGCTCACCGCGGCACCGTGGCGAGCAGCTCGGCCAGCGCCTCCGTCACGAGGTCGCCGAACTCGTCCACGTCGGCCATCGAGTCGCGGTCGGCGTTGAAGCCGTAGAACACCCCGCCGTCGTAGGAGGTGAGCCCGACGGCGAGGGACTGGCCCTTCGCGAGCGGCACCACCGGGTACATCTCGAGCATCCGCGCGCCGCCCGCGTACAGCGGGTGCTGCGGTCCGGGCACGTTCGAGACGACGACGTTGAACAGCCGCCGCGACAGCCCGCTCGCCGCGCGGGCGCCGAGGGCGTGCAGCGTCGGCGGGGCGAAGCCGCCCACCCGGACCAACGCGTTCGCGCCGACGGACTGGCCCGACTGCTTGTGCTCGCGCATCGCGTGCGCCACGTGGTGCATCCGCAGCACCGGGTTCGGCTCCCCCACCGGCAGGTCCACGAGGTAGGAGGCGATCCGGTTGCCGAGCAGGCCGCCGCCGCTGATCGCGCCGGTCGCCGCCGCCTCACCGCGCACCGAGAGCGGCACCATCGCGCGCAGCGTCGTCGTCGGGGTCACCGAGGCGCCGCGCGAGAGCAGCCAGTTGCGCATCGCGCCGGAGATGACGGTGAGCACGACGTCGTTGATCGTGCCGCCGTGCGCGCGGCGGATCGCGCGGTAGTCCTCGAGCTCGGTGCGTGCGTGGGCGAAGCGCCGCTGCGTGGAGATCGGCACGTTCAGCGGGGTCGTCGGTGCGGGGCGCACGGCGGTGCGGACCGCGGAGAGCAGACCGCCCGCGACGCCCGCGACCTTCGTGACGGTGTCCGCGGCGTCGCGCACCGCGGCGTGCGCGGCCTCGACGGCGTTGCCCGGGCGGGCGACCGCCTCACCGAACGCGTCGAGCACGAGCTTCCACGACGGCGGCTCCGGCCGGGCCACCCAGTCGTCCTCCGGCTCGTCGCGCCCGTCGGGCGAGTCGTCGAGCACGACCTGGCTGATGTCGATCGACGCGATCCCGTCGACCATCGCCTGGTGGGTCTTCGACACGATCGCGACGCGGCCCCCGGAGAGCCCGTCGACGAGGTACATCTCCCACAGCGGACGCGTGTGGTCGAGCGGGCGCGACATGAGGCGCGCGACGAGCTCGTTGAGCGCCCGGTCGGTGCCCGGACCGGGCAGGGCGGAGCGGCGGACGTGGTAGGTCACGTCGAAGTCGGTGTCGTCCACCCACACCGGGCGGGCGACGCCGTACGGGATCTGCTTGATCTTCTGCCGGTAGCGCGGGACCAGCCCGATGCGCCCGGAGATGAGCTCGACGAGCCGCTCGTAGTCGAAGCCGGACCGGGGCTTGCGGAAGACGGCGACGCTGCCGACGTGCATCGGCGTCGTCGGTTGGTCCATGTAGAGGAAGGAGGCGTCCAGGGCCGTGAGGCGGTCCGGCATGGCCTCGATCCTCGCACGACGGCTGGTGAGACCCGTCTGACACAGTGGGCTCCGATGCCGCCCTCCCACCGACCCGCGACGGCGCCCGCACCGCCCGCCGACGAGGTCTCGCCGAAGGACCGTTTCGTGACGGTCTACGGCCGGAAACCGGTGCTCGAGGCGCTGCAGGACCCGGCTCTGGAGGTCGACAAGGTCGTGCTCGCCGAGGGGGCCGACCAGCGCGCGGTGCGCCCGATCCTCGACGCGGCGCGCTCCCGCGGCGTGCGTGTGACCCGGGCCTCGGCGCACCGGGTGAAGGTCCTCGCGGGCAACGGTCGGCAGGACCAGGGCGTGATCGCCGACGTGGTGGCGCCCGGGATGCGCACCGTCGAACGCTTCCTCGCCGAGCTCGGCCCGGAGGCCCCCGCGCGGGTGCTCGTGCTCGACGGGCTGACCAACCCGGCCAACGTCGGGATGATCCTGCGCTCCGCGACGGCGGCCGGCCTGGAGGGCGTCCTGCTCCCCCGCCGCGGCCTGCCGTCGATCGACCCGCTCGTGGTCAAGGCCTCGGCCGGCGTCGCGTTCCACGCCCCGGTGCTGCGCGCGGGGACGGCCGCGGCGGGCCTCGCGGCCCTGGCCGAGGCGGGGTTCGTGCTCCTGGGGCTGGACGGCGGCGGGGACTCCTCGCTGTTCGACGCCGAGCTCGGGCCGCGGACGGCGCTCGTGCTCGGCGGGGAGACCGACGGCCTGACCGACGAGGTCCGCGGCGAGCTGCACGGCACGGTCGCGATCCCGATGGCCGGCGGCGTCGAGTCGCTCAACGCGGCGTGCGCGGCCACGCTCGCGTGCTTCGAGCTGACCCGACGCCCTACCCCGTAGGAAGATCGTCCAAACCGCCTCCGGACGGGAACTCGCCGTCCTAGAGTCGGGACGTCCGCGGAGACCTCCCGATCCGCGGTCCGCGGGTGCCGACCGGCGCCCGGGGCCGACGCGAGCGGGAGGGCACGGCATGAGCGTCGCAGCACACGAACCGGGACCGGCGTCGACGGGAGGCGGCTCCGACCCGGTCGAGTCCGTGCTGGCCGGGGTCCGTCCCCGCGCCGGGCGGGTGTGCGTGGCCCCGCGCCTCGCCCGGCGGATGGACCGTCGGCCGACCCCGAGGCTGCGGGTCCTGCCCTCGATCACGGCCGTCCCGGTCCCCGGCCCCGCTCCGGCACCGCCCCCGGCGGCGCGGGATCTCGCCACCCCGGCGTGGGAGGCCGCCCTCGACGCGGCGCGCGACCAGGTCGGGCCCGTGGCGCTGCGGGTCCTGTCGGCGGTCGCGGAGGTGATCGACGGGCGGCGGCCGGTCGGGCACCTCGCGGGTGTGTGCCCGGCCGAGGCCGTCGAACGGGTCGGCGCGCTCGTCCCGGCGCTGCGGCGACCCGCGACACGGGGGACGCGGGTGCGGGGGCTGAGGATGTGCCCGCTGGTCACGACCGGCCCGGCTCCGGTCGTCGCCGTCGAGGTCGCCGCGGCGCTGTGTGCGCCGGGCCCGGGGCGGACGGTGGGGACGGTGGGAACCATGGGCACCGATCGCGCCGGCCGCGCCCGGGCCGTCGCGGCGCGGTTCGAGCGCCGCGACGACGAGTGGCGGCTGACCGAGCTGGTCGTGGGCTGAGGGCGTGAGGGCCGGGCGCCCCGGTCGCCCCCGCCGCCTTGTCGCGGCTATTCGACCCCGAAGGCCCACCTTGTCGCGGAGTTTCAGCACGACAAGGTGGCCGGCCCGGGTGCCCTTCCTACGACAAGGCAGTCCGAACAGGGCGATACGGCCCACCGCGCGCCCCGCCGCCGCCCGGTCGCCCGGTCGCCCGGTCGCCCGGTCGCCCGCGCCACCTTGTCGCGGCCATTCGAACCCGGAGGCCCACCTTGTCGCGGCCATTCGACACCGGAGGCCAACCCTGTCGCGGCAATTCAGCACGACAAGGCGGCCGGCTCGCGTGCCCTTCCCACGACAAGGCAGTCCGAACAGGGCCGACACCGCCCGACGCGCACACCGAGGACCCCGCGCCGCCCCGCCACCACCTTGTCGCGGCCATCCGACCCCGCAGGCCCACCTTGTCGCGGTGACTCACCACGACAAGGCAGCCGGCAGGCGTGCCCTTCCCACGACAAGGCGGCCGGGGTGGCCACGCGGATGCGACGGCGTCAGCTGCGCGCCGGCGCCCCGTGGCACTGCTTGTACTTGCGACCCGAGCCGCACGGGCACGGCGCGTTGCGCGACGGGGTGTCGGCCCGGCGCGCCTGCTGCGGGTTGCCGGCCCCGCCCGCGTGCCGACCACCCTGGCGGCCGTTGCCGCCCGCGGGGGCCGCCCGACCGTCCTCGTCGGGCCCGGAGTAGTTCAGCTGCTGCGGCCGGTTCCCGCCGAGGCCCGCGCCCCGGAAGGCGTCCGGCACGGGCGCGCCGCCGAGCTGCGACATGGCCGGGCCGGCCGCGGTCGGGCGCGTCGCCGGGTCGGCCGCGGGCGGGGCCTGGCGACCCTGCCGTCCGTTCGGCACCCCACCGCGTCCCGCGCGCCCGGTGGGCACCGGGGGCTGCGGGGCGCTCGGCTGCGACGGCCGGTCGACCGGCGCCTGGGGCCGGCCCGCCGCGGGGATCGCCGTGGTCGGCGTCGAGCGCGGGTCGGGCGACACCATGCGGGGCGGCCCCGCGGGGCGCCCGGGCGGCGTGCCGCCCACCGGACCCACCGGGCGGGTCGGCGCCGAGACCGGGGCCGCACCCGCCGTCGTGAGCCGGCGCCCGTCCTGCGGGTCGGCCTGGATCGCGGGCTGCATGGCCGTGTCGGTGTTCGGGTTGGCGCCCGGCACCGCGTCGACCGGCGCGACCTCCTCGACCTGGATCGTCAGGTTGAACAGGAAGCCGACGGACTCCTCCTTGATGCCCTCCATCATGGAGGTGAACATCTCGAAGCCCTCGCGCTTGTACTCGATCTTCGGGTCGCGCTGGGCCATGGCCCGCAGCCCGATGCCCTGCTTGAGGTAGTCCATCTCGTACAGGTGCTCGCGCCACTTGCGGTCGAGCACCGAGAGGATCACCTGACGCTCGAGCTCACGCATCCCGCCCTCGGGCACGATGCCGTTGATCTCGGCCTCGCGGCGCTCGTAGGCGGCGAGGGCGTCCTCGGTGAGGACCTCGACGAGCACGTCGCGGTCGACGTCGTCGTGCTCCTCGACGACGTCCTCCCAGCGCACCGAGACCGGGTAGAGCTGGCGCAGGCCCTCCCAGAGCTTCTCGAGGTCCCAGTCCTCGCTGTAGCCCTCGGAGGTGGCGCCGTCGACGTAGGCGGTGACGACGTCGACGATCATGTTCTGCATCTGCTCGGACAGGTTCTCCCCGTCGAGCACGCGGCGACGCTCGTCGTAGACGACCGTGCGCTGCTGGTTCATGACCTCGTCGTACTCGAGGATGTCCTTGCGGATCTCGAAGTTCTGCTGCTCGACCTGGGTCTGCGCGCTGCGGATCGCGCGGGAGACCATCTTGGCCTCGATCGGCATGTCCTCCGGCAGGTTGAACCGCGTCATGATCGTCTCGACCATGGCGCCGTTGAACCGGCGCATGAGCTCGTCGCCGAGGGAGAGGTAGAAGCGCGACTCGCCGGGGTCGCCCTGACGGCCGGCGCGACCGCGGAGCTGGTTGTCGATGCGGCGGGACTCGTGGCGCTCGGTGCCGAGGACGTAGAGGCCGCCGGCCTTCTTGACCTCCTCGCCCTCCCGGCGCACGTCCTCCTTGACCCGGGCCAGGGTGTCGTCCCAGGCCGCCTCGTACTCCTCGCGGGTCTCCACCGGGTCGAGCCCCTTGGCCCGCAGCTCGAGGTCGGCGATGAAGTCCGGGTTGCCGCCCAGGACGATGTCGGTACCGCGACCGGCCATGTTCGTCGCGACCGTGACCGCCTTGCGGCGCCCGGCCTGCGCGATGATGCCGGCCTCCTGCTCGTGGAACTTGGCGTTCAGCACGGAGTGCTCGACGCCGCGCTGCACGAGCAGCTTCGCGAGGTACTCGGAGCGCTCGACGCTCGTGGTGCCGATCAGCACCGGCTGGCCGCGCTCGTAGTGCTCGGCGATGTCGTCGGCGACGGCCTCGAACTTGGCGGCCTCGGTCTTGTAGACGAGGTCGGGCTGGTCGACGCGCTGCGGCGGCCGGTTCGTCGGGATCGGCACGACGCCGAGCTTGTAGGTCTTGGAGAGCTCGGCGGCCTCGGTCTGGGCCGTACCGGTCATCCCGGAGAGCTTCTCGTAGAGGCGGAAGTAGTTCTGCAGCGTGATCGTCGCGAGGGTCTGGTTCTCCTGCTTGATCTCGACGCCTTCCTTCGCCTCGATCGCCTGGTGCAGGCCCTCGTTGTAGCGGCGGCCGGCGAGCACACGGCCGGTGAACTCGTCGACGATCAGGACCTCGCCGTCGCGGACGATGTAGTCCTTGTCCTTGAGGAAGAGCTCCTTGACCTTGATCGCGTTGTTCAGGTAGCCGACGAGCGGGGTGTTGGCCGCCTCGTAGAGGTTCTCGATGCCGAGCTGGTCCTCGATGAAGGCGACGCCGTCCTCGGTGACCCCGACGGTCTTCTTGCGCTCGTCGACCTCGTAGTGCAGGTCCTTGGTCATCTTCGGCGCGAGGCGGGCGAACTCGGAGTACCAGCGGGCGCTCTGCTCGGCGGGGCCGGAGATGATCAGCGGCGTGCGGGCCTCGTCGATGAGGATCGAGTCGACCTCGTCGACGATCGCGAAGACGTGGCCGCGCTGCACGCACTCGGCCTTGGACCAGGCCATGTTGTCGCGCAGGTAGTCGAAGCCGAACTCGTTGTTGGTGCCGTAGGTGATGTCGGCCTTGTACGCCTCGCGGCGCTCCTCGGGCGGCATCTCGGCGTAGATCGCGCCGACGGTGAGGCCGAGGAAGCGGTGGACGCGGCCCATCCACTCCGAGTCGCGGCGGGCGAGGTAGTCGTTGGTGGTGACGACGTGGACGCCGTCGCCGGTGATCCCGTTCAGGTACGCGGGCAGTGTCGAGACCAGGGTCTTGCCCTCGCCGGTGCGCATCTCGGCGACGTTGCCCAGGTGGAGCGCCGCGCCGCCCATGAGCTGGACGCGGTAGTGGTACTGGCCGAGGGTGCGCCGGGCGCCCTCGCGGACCACCGCGAACGCCTCGCCCAGCATGTCGTCGAGCGACTCCCCGTCGGCGTAGCGCTCGCGGAACTCCTGGGTCTTGCCCCGCAGCTCGGCGTCGGACAGCGCCTCGATCTCGTCGGCGAAGGTGTCGACGTAGTCCGCGATGGCGCCGAGGCGCTTGACCGTCCTCGCCTCGCCGGCCCGCAGCAGTCGGTTCAGCACCACGATGGGTGACCTCGCTCGTCCTCGTCGTCGTCGGCCCGCGTCCGGCGCACTCGCGCGGAGTGCGTGGGCGCACACCCCATGGTAAGCGCGCACCACCGGAGCGGTCCGGGGCCCGGTCGTCGCCCGACCGGGTCCCGGAACCGACGCGGGACGCCCCGACCCCGGAGGGAGGCGGCGTCAGACGAGGTGGATGACGCCGTAGTCGTAGCCGCGACGCCGGTAGACCACGCTCGGCCGTCCGCTCGACTTGTCCGAGAAGAGGAAGAAGTCGTGCCCCACCAGCTCCATCCGGGAGAGGGCGTCGTCGACGGTCATGGGCACGGCCTCGTGCTCCTTGACGCGGGCGATGTGGCCGGGGCCGTCGCCGTCGACCTCCCGGTCGAAGCGGTCGTCGAGGGCCTCGCGCGCGGCCGGGACGGTCCCGGCGGACGTGGTGTCGGTGTGGTCGGCGGAGTCGGCGCCGGCGGTGCTGTCGGTGGTGTCACGCAGCGGATCGGGCAGCGATTCGTCGAGTTCGGCGCCGGAGGTCGGCAGCTCCTCGTTCGGGCCACCGGCGCCCACGGCGACCTTGCGGCGCGCGGACTTGTGCACGCGGCGGTCGTGGGCGCGGCGCATCCGTTCCTCGAGCCGGCCGATGGCCAGGTCGAGCGCGGAGTAGAAGTCACCGGCGCTGGCGACGGCGCGGACGACGGGGCCACGCCCGCGGCCCGTGATCTCGACGCTCTGGCAGGTCTTGGTCTGACGTGGGTTGTTCTCGTGCGAGAGCTCGACGGACATCCGGATGACCTTGTGGTCATAGCGTCCGAGTCGGCCCAGCTTCTCGGTCGTGTGGTCACGGAAGTGCTCCGGGACCTCGACGTTGCGGCCACAGATGACGATCTCCACATCAACTCCCGGGGGAAGTAAGGAGCGCCGCCACTCGGCCGAGCAGGCCCGTGGCGTCGCGGTAGGACTCCTCGTGCCTCCTCTCGGTCGATCGACCGGTGAGAGGGGACACGCTAGCGACTCCGGCGGGTGGCCGGAAGGTGTCGCGCAGGCGTCCCCCGGGTCGGGCGACCTCCGGGCACGACCGGCCGTCGGGCGCCGACCGCCGTGACCACGAGGACCAGGTCGACGGGCAGCCCGGCGGCCGCGAGGGCCCGGGCACAGGTGCGGGCGGTCGCCCCGGTGGTGAGCACGTCGTCGAGGAGCACGACCGGCCGCCCGTCGCCGGGCCGCACCCTCCGCCGGAGCCGCAGGTGGGCGGTCAGGTTCGCCGCGCGCTCCCGGGCGTCGAGGCCGACCGAGTCGCGCGCCCGCCACGAGAGCCGCAGTGCGGGCAGCACCACGTGGTCGGTGCCGGCCGCGACCGCGCGGGCCAGGCCCAGCATGTGGTCGCCGCCCCGGGCCCGCGCGGCCCCCGGCCGGGAGGGCGCCGGGACGAGCACGCACGGTCCGCGCGGCAGGGCCTGTGCGAGCGCGGCGGCCAGGGCGGCGGCCAGCGGCGCGGCGAGGTCCCGCCGACCCCGTTCCTTGTAGGCGATCACCACCCGCCGCGGCGCGCCGCGGTAGGGCGCGAGCGCCATCGCGGGCGGCAGGCCCGGCAGCTCGGGCGCGGGGACGGGGCGCGCCAGCTCCGCCCGACAGGTCGCGCACAGCCCCTGCCCGGGCTCCACGACCGCGTCGCAGCCCCCGCAGGGCGTGGGCAGCAGGAGGTCGAGCAGGGCGCGCCACAGGGCTCCGATCACCCCACCGATGCTCGGCCGCCCCGCCCGCCGACCGCCAGCGGCGCACGGAGGCCTGGGGACGCAGGGCCCCCTGGGGACAGCGCGCTGCGCCGTCCGCCACGCGACTGCGGCGGACGGCGGTGCCGATCAGCCCGGGTAGGCCGGGACCGACGAGTTGGACCCGCCCGGCACCGAGCTCCACACGTCGCCGCCGCTCGCGGGCAGCGACCACAGCCCGCCCTGGTCCACCACGAGGGTCGGGCGTTCCGGGGCGGCGGCGACCGCCGTGACGGGCGGCGTGAGGTTGGTGGTGGTCGGGCTGTCGAGCTCCAGGCCGTCGACCGAGGCGATCTGCACCGGGCGGCCCAGCGCGGTGCCGACCGCCACGAGCCGGTCGGTCTGGGACCAGGTGACGTCGAGGACGCCCGCGAGGGCCTCGCCGACGGGGCCCGGCCGCAGCACGCGGACCGGCCCGAGGCGGGCGCCGCCCCCGGTGTCGCGGACGACGGTCGCGACGAGGACCCGGCCGTCGGCCACCAGCGCGACCTTCGTGCCGTCGGGCGAGAGCCGCAGCGTGGTCGGCGGCCCGTAGCCGGCGAGCGTGGCGGTGTCGAGCGCGACGGGGGTCAGGACGGAGCCGGCGCGCGCCGCGCGGACCGGTCGGCCGTCCACGACCGTCCACACCTCGTTGCCGTCCGGGGTCCACGACGGCCGGCCGACGAACCGGCCGGCGACCGGGCTCGGGGTCGCCGCGGCGCCGGAGCGCCCGACCCACAGCCGCATCCCGTCGGGCCCGTTGCCCACCACGGCCACGTCCCGCCCGTCGGGCGAGAGGCTCGCGCTGCGGGCGTCGTCCACGCCCGTGACCAGGTCGGGCCCGCCCGAGCTCGCCGCGGTCGGGTTCTCGGGGACGGTCAGCACCCGCCCGCCGGTCACCACGACGGCGGGCGGGGTCGCCGCGGGCGACGACGCGCTGTCGCTGGGCAGGTCCCGGCGTTCGCGCACGAGCGGCGGCAGGGCGGCGAGGACGTCGGCGACGCCGAGCTCGGTGCGGCCCGCGACCAGCGGCTCGCCGTCGACGCTCGGCGCGACCCGGTCGATGCCGACCCCCGCGAGCGTCAGCACGATCTGCTGGGCGATCTCGGTCCGGCGGCCCTCGTCGAGTGCGTCGACCGGGCCGATGCGGGTGAGGTCGACGGTGGTCACGCCGTCCGGGCTGGTCCCCACCGCGGACCGCAGCATCGCGCCCGGCGGCAGGGCCGACAACGCCGCACCCCGCAGGTCCTCGGAGGGCCCGGAGAGCAGCTCGTCGAGCACCCGGGAGGCGACCGAGCGCGCGGGGCTGGTCGCGAGGTAGCGGGTCTCCCCCACCGGCGCCCCGCCGACGGCCGCGAGGAACCAGATGCGCACCGGGCGGGTGTTCGCCCGCAGGTCGGTGCGGCGCACGATCGTCCCGGGCGGCAGGTCGGCGATGCGCCAGACCCCGTTGTCCTGGGACAGGCGCACGGTGACGTCGACCGTGCCCGGGTCGGCCACGAACGCCCCGTCGGGCCGCAGGGTGCCGAGCTTGTCCGCCCGGACCCGCACGGCGGCGTCCGGCGACTGGCCGCTGCCGGAGACGAACGTCGTGTCCACGCGGTCGGACACGACCGTCGGGGAGGCGCCGTCGTCCCAGCTGCCCGCCGTGGCCGGGCTGAGGAACGCCCGCGCCGCGCTGTGGCGCTCGGCCGTCGCCCCCGAGGCGAGGATCCAGCCGCGGACGATCTCCAGCGGTCCGGCGCCCCGGGCCGGTCCGGGCGGGGCGGAGGGCTCGGCGGGGTCGCCGACCCGGCGCAGCACGGTCACGTCGGACGAGCCGGGGACCGTGGCGCACCCGGCGAGCAGCAGCGCCACGAGCCCGAGTACCAGCGCGAGGACCCGTCGTCGGGACGGCCTCACCGCGCGTCCTCGGGCAGTCCCGGTGGTCGGGCTCCGCTGCGCTCGGTCTCCGACCCCGATCCCGATCCCGATCCCGATCCCGATCCCGACGACGGGTCCCCGAGCTCCTCGGGCACGACCACCGCGAACTCGCCGGTCTCCGGCGGGGGCAGCGCCGTGCCCGTGGTGCCGGCCGCCTCGTGGATGCCGGGCTCGGCCTCGGCGGGGGCGGCGGAGACGGGGATCAGCGGGAGCGGGCTCGTGCGCAGCAGGTCCCCGGCGGTGCGCGGCAGCGTCAGCCGGAACACCGCCCCGTGGTCGGACTCGCCCCACGCCTGCAGCCAGCCGCCCTGCAGCCGCGCGTCCTCGAGGCTGATGGCGAGGCCGAGGCCGGTGCCGCCGCTGCGGCGCTGGCGGGAGGGGTCGGCGCGCCAGAACCGGTTGAAGACAAGCCCGGCCTCGCCGGGCTTGAGCCCCACCCCGTGGTCGCGGACCACGACGGCCACGGCGTGGTCGTCGGCGGCCACCCGCACCTCCACCGGGCGGCTCTCGCCGTGGTCGATCGCGTTGGCCAGCAGGTTGCGCAGGATGCGCTCGACCCGGCGCGGGTCGACCTCGGCGACGGCGAGATCGGTGAGGTCGAGCAGCAGCGGCGTCGCGGTGTCGTCGACCAGGTGCCGCACGGTCTCGGCGGCGCGGCGCACCACGTCGCGCACGTCGACCTGCTCGACGGCGAGCTCGGCCACCCCGGCGTCGAGCCGGCTGATCTCGAGCAGGTCGCCGAGCAGCGACTCGAAGCGGTCCAGCTCGTCGACGAGCAGCTGGGCCGACCGCTGGGCGATGCGATCCATGTCCTCCGCCTGCGCGTGCAGCACCTCCGCCGCCATGCGCACCGTCGTCAGCGGCGTCCGCAGCTCGTGGCTGACGTCGGAGGTGAACCGCCGCTGCAGCGCCCCGAACTCCTCGAGCTGGTGGATCTGCTGCTGGATGCTGGCGGCCATCTCGTTGTAGGACTCGGCGAGCCGGGCCACCTCGTCGTCGCCGTAGACCGGCATGCGCTCGTCGAGGTGCCCGTCGGCGAACCGCTCGGCGACGTCGGCCGCCTGGCGGACCGGCCGCACGACCTGCCGCGTGACGATGCTCGAGATGCCCGCGAGCAGGCCCAGCAGCGCCAGCCCGGCGAGGGCGAGCGTCGACTGGATCAGCGCCAGCGTCCGCTGCTCGGCCGAGAGCGGGAAGATCAGGTACAGCTGGAGGTTCCGACCCGCGGTGCGCACCGGCTGCCCGACGACGTAGGCCGGCACGTCCGGCCGTCCGCCCTGGCTGACCGTCACGTACTTGGTGGCGAGGAACCCCTTGAGCACCGGGGCGCGCAGCTGCGGGGGCACCACGCCGGAGGGTCCCGACGACGGGTCGGTGCCGGAGCCGCCGCCCCCGGAGGCCCCCGGCGTCCCGATCGCCTCGGTGCCGGCGACGAGGACCGCCTCGAACGCCCCGGCGTCCCGGTCGGAGCCCGAGCCGGACGACGTCAGCCCGTCGAGGGCCTCGTCGAGGGTGGCCTGGGTGCCGTCGCGATCGGGGTCGACGCGGGCGAGGTCGCGCTCCAGGTTGCCGCGGCTGATGTCGGCCTGCACCAGGGCGGCCTGTTCCTTGCCCTCGAGCAGCCGGTCGGCGATCTGGGTCTGCAGCACCAGGCCGAGCACGAGGACGACGACGGTCGACATCGCGACCGTCGACAGCACCACCCGCAGCTGCATCGAGCGCCGCCACAGCACGCGGACGGCGCCGACCCGCTCCGCGAGGGCCAGTTCGGCGCGGCGGCGGAGCCCGGCGAGACGGTCAGCCACGGCGCGCGCCGGGGCGGGGGGTCATGCCGATCAGGGCGGTCCGGCCTTGTAGCCGACACCGCGCACCGTGAGCACCACCTCGGGGTGCTCCGGGTCCTTCTCCACCTTGGAGCGCAGCCGCTGCACGTGGACGTTCACCAGCCGCGTGTCGGCGGCGTGCCGGTAGCCCCACACCTGCTCGAGCAGCACCTCGCGGGTGAACACCTGCCGCGGCTTGCGCGCCAGGGCGACGAGCAGGTCGAACTCCAGCGGCGTGAGCGGGATCGGGGTGCCGCCCCGGCGCACCTGGTGCGCCGGCACGTCGATCGTCACGTCCCCGATCTGCATCTGCTCGCTCGGCTCGGCCGGGAACTGCCGCAGCCGGGCCCGGATCCGGGCGACCAGTTCCTTCGGCTTGAACGGCTTGACGATGTAGTCGTCCGCACCCGACTCCAGGCCGAGCACGATGTCCACCGTGTCGGTCTTCGCGGTCAGCATGACGACGGGCACCCCGGACTCCGCCCGGATCGCGCGGCACACGTCGATCCCGTTCATGCCCGGGAGCATCAGGTCGAGCAGCACCAGATCCGGGGCCGCCTCCCGGACGGTCGGCAGCGCCTCGGCCCCGTCGGAGACGACGGTCGTCTCGAACCCCTCGCCCTGCAGGACGATCGTCAGCATCTCGGCGAGCGAGGAGTCGTCGTCCACGACGAGGATTCGGGAACTCATGTCTCAATGGTGTCACTTCTCACCGACGATCCGGGAGCGAATGCGTCGCCCAGCACGGCATCCAGGACCGCGTCAGCCGTACGGGTGAGCGCTTCATCCCCCGACTGCCGATTGTCCGACACCCACCAGGGTGCCAGCCACTGCTCCGTGACCAGGGCGTCGTACACCGCGGCGCACCGGCCCTGCAGGGCGGCGTCGGCCTCGAACCCGTCCGCCGCCCGCTCGGGCTGCTGCGCCGCACGGTCGCGGACCCGCTGCGCCGCGAGGTCCGGCGGGACGCGGACCAGCACCTGGGCGTCGGGCACGGGGAGCCCGAAGCGCTCGATCTCGGTGGCGTGCACCCACTGCGCGAAGGGCCCGAGGGTCTCGTGCACGCGCGCCGAGCCGTACGCCGCGTTCGAGGCCACGTAGCGGTCGACCAGCAGCAGGTCGCAGCCCCGACGGCGGGTGGCGAGCTCGGCCCGGGCGCCCCGTCGGTCGAGGGCGAACAGCAGCGCCATGGCGTGCACCGACGCGCCGGTGTCGCCGTGGGCGCCGCGCAGCGCCTCACCCGCGAGCGCGGCGTGGACGTCGTCGTCATAGCGGGGGAACGCGATCGTGTCGACGGTGGCTCCGCGGGCCTCGGCGCAGCGCCGCAGGGCGGCCACCAGGGTCGCCTTGCCCGCCCCGTCCAGCCCTTCGACGGCCACCAGAACACCCACGGACGGCCACGCTAGCCAGGAACACAGTGTGACCGGGGTGCGGGACCCGCGAGGTGCGCACCAGGCAGGTCCGGCGGGCCCGGGACCTGCCCCACGTCACCCTCGCCCGGCGGGCCCGGACACGACGGAGGGCCCCGCCGCACGTGGCGACGGGGCCCTCCGAGGTCAGGACCGCCTACGCGGCGCGGACCGGTGAGCAGTGCGAGGTACGAGCGCTGACCACCGGTTCCGCCTGCCGCGGCTGACTAGTAGCGGTAGTGCTCCGGCTTGTACGGGCCCTCGACGTCGACGCCGATGTACTCGGCCTGGTCCTTGGTGAGCTTGGTCAGCTCGCCGCCCAGCGCCTCGACGTGCACCTTCGCGACCTTCTCGTCGAGGTGCTTCGGCAGACGGTAGACGCCGACCGGGTACTCACCGGGCTTGGTGAAGATCTCGATCTGCGCGATCGTCTGGTTCGCGAACGAGTTCGACATGACGAAGCTCGGGTGGCCCGTGGCGTTGCCGAGGTTCAGCAGCCGGCCCTCGGACAGGATGATGATCGAGTGGCCGTCCTGGAAGCGCCACTCGTCGACCTGCGGCTTGATGTTCAGCCGCTGGGCGTCGCCCGAGCGCTCCAGCTTCTCCATCTGGATCTCGTTGTCGAAGTGGCCGATGTTGCCCAGGATCGCCTGGTGCTTCATCCGCTTCATGTGGTCGAGGGTGACGATGTCCTTGTTGCCGGTCGTCGTGATGACGATGTCGGCGGTCTCGATCACGTTGTCGAGGGTCTGGACGTCGTAGCCCTCCATGAGCGCCTGGAGCGCGCAGATCGGGTCCGACTCGGTGATCGTCACGCGGGCGCCCTGGCCGGCGAGCGACTCGGCCGAGCCCTTGCCGACGTCGCCGTAACCGCAGATGACGGCCTTCTTGCCGGAGATCAGCACGTCGACGGCGCGGTTGATGCCGTCGACGAGCGAGTGGCGGCAGCCGTACTTGTTGTCGAACTTCGACTTGGTGACCGAGTCGTTGACGTTGATCGCCGGGAACAGGAGCTTGTCCTGCTCGAAGAACTCGTACAGGCGGTGGACGCCGGTCGTGGTCTCCTCGGTGACGCCCTTGATGCCGGACGCGACCTTGGTCCAGTGCTGCGGGTCCTCGGCGAGCGAGCGGCGCAGCGTCTCGAGGACGACGCCGTACTCGGCCGGGTCCTCGTCCGAGGTGGTCGGCACGACGCCGGCCTGCTCGAACTCGACACCCTTGTGGACGAGCATGGTGGCGTCGCCGCCGTCGTCCAGGATCATGTTCGGGCCGCGGGTGTCGGCGTCACGCCAGGCGAGCATCTGCTCGGCGCACCACCAGTACTCCTCCAGCGTCTCGCCCTTCCAGGCGAAGCAGGCGATGCCCTTCGGCTCCTCCGGGGTCCCGTGCGGGCCGACGACGACCGCGGCGGCCGCGTGGTCCTGGGTGGAGAAGATGTTGCAGGAGGCCCAGCGGACCTCGGCGCCGAGCTCGACCAGCGTCTCGATGAGCACCGCGGTCTGGATCGTCATGTGCAGCGAGCCGGAGACGCGGGCGCCGTGCAGCGGCTTGGCCTCGGCGTACTCGCGCCGCAGGGCCATCAGCCCGGGCATCTCGTGCTCGGCGAGCCGGATCTCGCGACGGCCGAAGTCGGCCTGCGAGAGGTCGGCGACCGCGAAGTCGATCCCGTTCTTCTCGGCGTACTTCTCGTGCGTGGTGCCTACTGCTGCCATGACTCCTCGTCCGCTCGTCGTGGGTTGAGTGGTACGACCGCGTCATCGGCCCGGTTCACCGCCGGGCCTCGGGCACGGTCCTCCACCGTCCTGAGGCGCCCTTGCGATGGTGCGGAATCCACCGAGCGTGGCGGGCGCGAGGCCCGTTGCAGCGCCACTCGGCGGCTCCGTCGCACGTCACGTGCGTCGATTTCCGTGCTCCGAGATTCACACAGGTCCCGGGGTCGGTCAAGGCGAACGGGAGCCACTCCGCCCGACCGCGGAATGTCCCCGCAGGTGGGCGCCCGGTAGTCCTGGTTCGTCACCCGGGTCACAGTCGATCCGGTCACAGGACCACCTGCGGACGCGAACGGTATGACCGCCGCCACAACCACCGTAGGCTGACCGTCCCGTCATCGTCGATGCAGCCCAGGAAGGCCGCGCCCGTGCTCGGACAGATGCAGAACCGTCCCCTCGCCCTGCCACACGTGTTCCACCGGGCCGAGCAGATGTTCGGCCACAAGCAGATCACCGGACTCGGGGTCGGGGGCGCCGCCACCACGACCACCTACGCGGACTGGGCGCAGCGCGTCCGGCGCACCGCCGCCGCCCTCGACGCGCTCGGCGTCGCCGAGGACGCCCGGGTGGGCACCTTCTGCTGGAACACCCCGACCCACCTCGAGCTGTACTTCGCGGTGCCCTGCACCGGCCGCGTGCTGCACACGCTCAACATCCGGCTCTTCCCCGAGCAGCTCGTCTACATCGTCAACCACGCCGACGACGAGGTGATCTTCGTCGAGCGGGCGCTGTTCGGGATGCTCTGGCCGCTCGCCGACCAGATGCCGAACGTGAAGAAGTTCGTCGTGATCGACGACGGCGCCGACACCGAGGTCCCCGCCGACGAGCGCATCGTCGACCACGCGGAGCTGCTCGCCTCGGTCGAGCCGTTCACCGGGCCCTTCGAGGTCGCGGACGAGAACCGCGCGGCCGCGATGTGCTACACGTCCGGCACCACCGGCAACCCCAAGGGCGTCGTCTACTCGCACCGCTCGACGGTCCTGCACTCGATCGCGCTGCTCATGGCCGACGTGGCCGGGCTGGTGGAGCGGGACGTCCTGCTGCCGATCGTGCCGATGTTCCACGCCAACGCCTGGGGCACCCCGTACGCGGCGGTGTTCTGCGGCGCGTCACTGGTGATGCCCGGCCCGAACATGGTGCCGAAGGCGATCGCCGGGATGCTGCGCGACCACGACGTCACGCTCACCGCGGGTGTCCCCACCATCTGGATGGGCGTGCTGCCCGAGCTCGAGCGGGCCGACGTCCCGCACCTGCGCCTCGTGCTCTGCGGCGGGTCGGCCGTGCCACGGTCGCTCTCCGAGGGCTGGCGGGAGAAGATCGGGCTGCCGATCACGCAGGCCTGGGGCATGACGGAGACTAGCCCGATCGCGACGACGGGCATGCTGCGCTCGATCCACGACGACCTGTCCGACGACGAGCTCGCCGACGTCCGCGCCACGCAGGGCCAGGTGACCCCGCTCGTCGACCTCCGCCTCGCCGACCCGGACACCGGCGACATCGTCCCGTGGGACGGCTCCTCGTCGGGCGAGCTGCAGGCCGCCGGCCCGTGGATCGCGGCGTCGTACTACCGAAACGAGGACGGCGGGAAGCAGTTCACGGCCGACGGCTGGCTGCGCACCGGCGACGTCGCGATCATCGACCCCACCGGCTACGTCCGGCTCGTCGACCGCACGAAGGACCTGGTCAAGTCGGGCGGGGAGTGGATCTCCTCGGTGGACATGGAGAACCAGATCATGGGGATGCCTGAGGTCGCCGAGGCCGCCGTCATCGCGGTGCCCGACGAGAAGTGGTCGGAGCGTCCGCTGGCGTGCGTGGTGATCCGCGACGGCGCCGAGCTGACCGCGGAGCAGGTCAAGGAGTACCTGGCCACGAAGGTCGCGAAGTGGCAGATCCCCGACGACGTCGTCTTCATCGACGAAGTGCCCAAGACCTCGACGGGCAAGTTCTCGAAGAAGACGCTGCGGGAGAAGTTCGCGGCCGAGAAGGGCTGAGACCCGAGGTCCCGACGGCGGGTCGCGCGACCCGCCGTCGGGAACGCCCGGCCTAGGTGTCGTGACCCGAGACGTTGTGTGCGGCGGCGTGTCGGGTTGATCGAGGAGGGCCTCCGAGGCGAGGTGGGTGTGTCTGACGCATCCATCTCGACCACCGGAGGCCCTCGGTGCCGCACCGTAATGCCCGTCTGACCGTTCACGCGCGCCTGCTGATCGTGCACCGCTACCAAGCCGGGTGGCCGCAAGCCCGGATCGCCGAGCAGCTCGGGGTCTCCCGCGGCACCGTCGCGAAGTGGATCCACCGCTACGACACCGACGGCGAAGCCGGTCTCGAGGACCGACCCTCGCGCCCGCACACCATGCCGCGGCGCACCGCCGACGAGGTCGAGGCCCAGGTCCTGGAGCTGCGCCGCGATCGTCACCGCGGTCCGGTGTTCCTGGCCGGCGAGCTCGGGCTGGTCGCCTCCACCGTCGGACGGATCCTCCGCCGCCACCAGGTGCCGGCGCTCTCGGCGATCGACCCGATCACCGGCGAGCCGGTCCGGCGTCGCCACAGCGGCGAGCGCTACGAACGCTCCCGCCCTGGCGAGCTGCTCCACGTCGACGTCAAGAAGCTCGGCCGGGTCCCTGACGGCGGCGGGTGGCGGCTGCACGGGCGCAGCGAAGCGGTCCGCGGTCGCGGCAACGGCTATGACTACCTGCACGTCGCGATCGACGACCACTCGCGGCTGGCCTACATCGAAGCGCAGCCCGACGAGCGGGAGTTGACCTGTGCTGGGTTCCTGCACCGCGCCGCGACCTGGTTCCGGACCCGCGGGGTCACCGTCGAACGGGTCCTGACCGACAACGCCCTGGCCTACCGCCGCGGCCGGAACTGGGCCGCGGTCTGCGTCGCCCTCGGCATCCGCCGCCGGTTCATCAAGCCCGGCTGTCCCTGGACCAATGGCAAGGTCGAGCGGCTCAACCGGACCCTGCTCACCGAGTTCGCCTACGCCCGGCCCTGGACCAGCAACTCCGCGCGGCTGGCCGCCCTGGACAGCTGGGTCCACGACTACAACACTCGCCGCGCCCACTCCGCCCTCGGCGGCCAACCACCGATCACCCGCCTCGCCTGCTAACAACGTGACGGGTCACGACACCTAGGACTGCGGGGTGCCGGTCTGCTCCGGCAGCTCCCCGCGCTCGCGCTTGCCGAGCACCGAGTTCCGGCGCGAGTAGGCGAAGTAGATGATCACGCCGAGCACCATCCAGCCGATGAACCGGATCCAGGTCTCGACGGTCAGGTTGATCATCAGCCAGAGGCAGGAGATCACCGCGAGGGTCGCCACGATCGGCAGGCCCTTCACGACGAAGCTGCGGGGCAGGTCGGGCTGCTGCTTGCGGAGCACCCAGGTGCCGATGGCGACGAGCACGAAGGCGAACAGCGTGCCGATGTTGACCATCGACTCCAGCTCGTCGGCCGGGAAGAAGCCGGCGAGCACCGCGCACAGCACGCCGATGATGATCGTGATCGTGACCGGGGTGCCGCGCGACCCGGTCCTCGCCAGGTTCCGCGGGAGCAGCCCGTCGCGCGCCATCGCGTAGAACACGCGGCTCTGGCCGAGCATCAGCACCATGACGACGGTCGTGAGGCCGGCGAGGGCCCCGACCTCGATGATCGTGGACGCCCAGTTCGCCCCGACGAGCGAGAACGCCGTGGACAGGGTGGCCGAGTCGCCGTTCGGGCCGGTCTGCAGCTGGGTGTAGCTGACCATGCCGACCAGCACGAGCGACGTCGCGACGTAGAGGACGGTCACGACGCCGAGCGAGCCGAGGATGCCGCGCGGGAGGTCCTTCTGCGGGTTCTTCGTCTCCTCCGCCGTGGTGGACACGGCGTCGAACCCGATGAACGCGAAGAACACCAGCGAGGCACCGGCGAGCAGGCCGTAGATGCCGTAGGTCGAGCCGTCGCTGCCCGCGATGAGCGAGAGCAGGGAGGACTTGACGCCACCGCCGCTCTCCTGTTCGCCACCGGGCGGCGGGATGAACGGCGAGTAGTTGGCCGACCGGATGTAGAAGGCGCCGACGACGATGACGAGCAGGACCACGCCGACCTTGACCGCCGTCATCACGCTGGACACGGTGCTGGAGAGCTTGATGCCGAGCACGAGGACCACGGTGAGGACCGCGATGATCAGCATCGCGCCCCAGTCGACGGCGAGCCCGCCGATCGAGACCGTGGCGGCGGTGCCGTCGCCGGTGAACAGCTGGCCGAGGTACTTCGCCCAGCTCGTGGAGACCACCGCCGCGCCGAGCGCGTACTCCAGGACGAGGTCCCAGCCGATGATCCAGGCGATGAACTCGCCGAAGGTCGCGTAGGAGAACGTGTAGGCGCTGCCCGCCACCGGCACCGTCGAGGCGAACTCGGCGTAGCAGAGCCCGGCGAAGCCGCACGCGATCGCGGCGATGACGAAGGAGATCGCGACGGCGGGTCCGGTGATGTCCCCGGCCACGCGCGCGGTGATCGTGAAGATGCCGGCGCCGATCAGCACCGCGACGCCGAAGACGGTCAGGTCGAGCGCACCGAGCTCCCGGCGCAGCTTGCTGTCCGGTTCATCGGTGTCGCGGATCGACTGCTCGACCGACTTGGTGCGGAACAGGCTGTTCGTGCGCGGCGAAGGCGTGGTCGTCGCCATGGCCCGGCCCCCTCTCGCTGTCAATTTCGTGTGCGGTGGCGCGGACCCTATCCGGGGACACCGACACCCGTCGTGTCGATGCGGCGACCGGTGGCGACCAGGTGCCGCCGGGTGCGACAGCCGGCCTAGCGGCCGTCCCCGGCGACGAACACGAGGGCCGGGCCGTCGAGCGCGGCGACGTCCACCGACGTCTCCGCCGACGGGAGCCACACCGCGCGGCCCTGCGGCACGGTGAGCGTGCCGCCCGCGCCCTCCATCGCCACCTGCCCGCGGACGACGACCGCGATCCGCGGCCCGTCGAGGCCGACCCCCGCCGACCCGCCGTCGGGAAGGTCCAGCCGGACCAGCCGGAAGTACTCGCTCGGGGCGTGGAACACCGAGCGCGGACCGTCGGTCTCGGGCCGCAGCAGCGTCGGCGGGCCGCAGCGGAAGTCGAGGATGCGCAGCAGTTCGGGCACGTCGACGTGCTTGGGCGTCAGGCCCGCGCGCAGCACGTTGTCGGAGTTCGCCATGAGCTCGACGCCGCAGCCCGACAGGTAGGCGTGCGGGGAGCCGGCGGGCTGGAACAGGCACTCACCCTCGGCGAGGACCACGCGGTTGAGCAGCAGGGCGGCGAGGACGCCGGCGTCGCCGGGGTAGCGCTCCCCGAGGTCGAGCAGTGTCCGGACCTCGCGGTCGAACTCGTCGGCGCCACTCTTGAGCAGCGTGACGCAGGCGTCGAGGAGCTCGGGCACGAGCTGGTCGACCGCGCGCTGCGGGAGGGTGATCCAGGTGGTGAAGACGGCCCGCAGGCCGTCCGGGTCGGGCTGCGCGGCGAGCAGCTCGGTGTGGTGGCGCAGGCCCGGCACGTCGAGGGCGCGCATCAGCCGCAGCGTCACCCGGGCGTCCCGGAACCCGGCGAGGGCGTGGAACTCCTCCAGCGCGCAGAGGATCTCCGGCTTGGGCAGCGCGTCGCGGTAGTTCCGGTCCGGAGCCGTCCGCGGGACGCCTGCCGCCTCCTCGCGGGCGAACCCGGCCACGGCCTGCTCGGCCGAGGGGTGCGTCTGCAGCGACAGCGGTTCCTCGGCGGCGAGCACCTTGAGCAGGAACGGCAACCGGCCGCCCCAGTGCTCGGCGCGCTCGGCGCCGAACGCGCCCTCCGGGTCGGCGGTGATCGCGTGCAGCAGCGTGCGGCCGCCCGGGAGGCGGGACGGGTCGTCCACGTGCGCGCCGAACCAGAGCTCGGCCTGCGGGTGCGGCGACGGGACGGGCTCGCCGAGCAGGGCCGGGATGTGGGTGCGCGACCCCCAGGCGTACGGCCGCACCGTCCCCTCGAGCAGTTCCACCGCTTCGGTCCCCCTGAGTCGTTCGCCGTGCACGGATGGGCGGGTGGCGGGCCACGGCGGTCCCGCCTCCGCCGGGCGCCCCGGTCTCGAGCGCTCCGGTGGGTCAGGCCCCGATGCCTGGGACCGCGCCGGGACTGCGCCCGGGCTCCGGGTCGGCGCCGATCGAGCCGGTCGCGAGGCCGAGGTAGAGCGCCGCGAGGTCGAGCCGCAGCGCGAGCACACCGGCCCGGACCGCGTCCCGGCCGACACCGGGCCCGGCGAGCTCGAGGTCGTCGAGCTCGAGGGTGTCCGCGGCCGGCCAGCGCCGTTCGGCGTCCTGGGCCAGCCGTCGCGTCGGGACGTCCTCGGCCACGTTCACGACGACGAGCCGCGGCGGCGGACCGTCGGGGCCGGGGTCGTCGAACGGGTCGGCGAAGATCGGGTCGACGCCGGTGCCGCCGTCGAGACGGGCCGCAAGGGCCGGCACGCCGACCGCGCCGGTCAGCGAACCCGCGTGCGCGACGACGCCGGCGTGGGCGGCCAGGGCCGCGGCGCCGTACCCGGCGACGGCGACCGCGGTCGCGTCGGTGCCCCACAGCAGCGGGGTGTGCTCGGCGAGCCGGAGCGCGAGCGCCTTGGCCGGCGCGACGAACGCCTCGTGCCGCGGTCCGCTGCGCTCGGCCTCGTCGTCGAGGCGGTCGGCGAGCGCCTCGCCGTCGACGTCGAGGAGGTCCAGGGCGCGAGCCGTGGCGAAGGCCGCGGCCAGGTCGGTCGCGGCGGCGAGGCCGTCCAGCACGGGCACGCGCGGGCTCACCTGGATCGCGCGCCCCGCGGCGGCCGCGGCGGCCGGACCGTCCGGCGGCCCGGTCAGCACGACGTGGGCGTTGCGGCGGACGGCGCGGTCCACGGCCTCGGCGACGGCCGCGTCGGCCGGGTCCTGCTCCGATCCGCGGTGGGACACCACCACGACGTCGAGCGGCCCGAGCCACGGCGGCGCGGTGCCGGTGACCACGACCGGGCACGGGCAGGTCGGCTCGAGCAGCGCGGCGGTGACGGCCGCGCTCGCCCGCTCCGGGCCGGGCCGGGTGAGCAGGACGAGCGCCCGCGGCCGCAGCCCCTCGAGCGTGGCGAGCCCGGCCTCCTGCGCGGCCGCCCAGGTCGCCCGGACCTGGGCGCCGGCGGTCGCGGCCGCGCGCAGCACGCCACCGCGGTCGGCGTCGAGCAGACGGCCGGTGTCGTCGAGCAGTGCCTCGTCGAGCACCGCGCTCACCCGCCCGCGGTGTCGCTCGACCCGCCGTCGGGACCGGCGTCGGGGCCGTTCGCGGCCTCGGAGAGCAGCAGCACCGGGATGCCGTCGGTGACGGGGTAGGTCCGCCCGCACGCCGCGCAGGTGAGGGTGGACGTCTCCACGTCGGGGCGCAGCTCGCCGTGGTCGGGGGCCGGGCAGGCGAGGATCTCGAGCAGGGCCGGGTCGAGCCCGAGCGGGCCGGCGGTGCTCATCGCCGGACCACCGCGAGCACCTCGTCGCGCAGGGCGGCCACCGCGTCGGCGTCGGACGCCTCCACGTTGAGGCGCAGCAGCGGCTCGGTGTTGGACGGACGCAGGTTGAACCAGTCGCCGCTGTCGAACATCACCGTCAGCCCGTCGAGGGTGTCGGTGGTGACGTCGTCCCGGTCGGCGTAGGTCTGCTCCACCTCCGCCATCCTGGCCTGCGGGTCGTCCACCGTCGAGTTGACCTCGCCGGAGGCGGCGTAGCGCGAGTACTGCGCCATGAGCTCCGAGAGCGGCTTGTCCTGCTCCCCCAGGGCGGCGAGGACGTGCAGCGCCGCGAGCATCCCGGAGTCGGCGCGGAAGAAGTCGCGGAAGTAGTAGTGCGCCGAGTGCTCGCCGCCGAAGATCGCGCCGGTCTGCGCCATCGTCGCCTTGATGAACGAGTGGCCCACACGGGTGCGGACGGGCCTGCCGCCGGCCTCGGTGACGATCTCCGGCACGGCCCGCGAGGTGATCAGGTTGTGGATGATCGTGGAGCCCGGCTCCTTGGCCAGCTCGCGCGTGGCAACCAGCGCGGTGATCGCGCTCGGGCTCACGGCCTCGCCGCGCTCGTCGACGAGGAAGACGCGGTCGGCGTCGCCGTCGAAGGCCAGCCCGGCGTCGACGTGGCCGAGGTTGGACACCTCGCGCTGCAGGTCGACCAGGTTGTCCGGGTCGAGCGGGTTGGCCTCGTGGTTGGGGAACGTGCCGTCGAGCTCGAAGTAGAGCGGGTGCACGTCGATCGGCAGCGGGTCGAGCACCGCGGGGACGGTGTACCCGGCCATGCCGTTGCCCGCGTCGACCACGACCGACAGCGGACGGATGCCCGACAGGTCGACGAGGCCGCGCAGGTACTCCGCGTAGCCCTCGCGCATCTCCCGCTGCCGCACGGTGCCCGGGGTCGCGGCGGAGCCCGGGACCTCGCCGGGCCCGCGGTCGAGCATTGCGGCGATGTCGTCCAGGCCGGTGTCCTGCCCGACGGGGCTCGCGCCCGCCCGGCAGAGCTTGATGCCGTTGTAGGTCGCCGGGTTGTGGCTCGCGGTGAACATCGCGCCGGGCGCGTCGAGCACGCCCGAGGCGTAGTAGAGCATGTCGGTGCTGGCCAGCCCGATCTCGACGACGTCGACCCCGCGGCTCGTGACGCCCTCGGCGAACGCCGCGGCGAGCTCGGGCGACGAGTCGCGCATGTCGTGGCCCACGACGATGCCGTTCGCGGGGGGCCCGCCGGCCTCGGAGGTGAGCAGCTCGGCGAACGCGGCACCCACGTCGCGGACGAAGGCGGCGTCGAGCTGCTCGCCGACCAGACCCCGGACGTCGTAGGCCTTGATCACCTGGCCGATGACGCGGGAGCGGGCGGCCTGCGCGGACTCGGTGGCTGCTGAACTGCTCACACCCGGCAGCGTATCGGCCGGGTCCGACACCGCGCGGCTCGGCGGCCACCCGATGGGGTGGCCCGACCCGCGCAGGGCTGGACGGGTCCGGTCCGGGGCGGGACGGGTGTGGTCCGGGGTCGGACGGATTCCGGTCGGGCTCGTCCGGTCAGGGGTTGGACGGGTCCGGCAGCACCCGCAGGTGCCCGCGCCGCCCGGTCCCCGCGACCGCGCCCAGGCCGACGGCCTCCGTCGGCGGCTCGGCCCGGCCGGCCTCGCGCACGGCCTCGGCGAGCGCGGTCAGGTCGTCGGCGCTCGGCTCCGAGGGGAACTCGCCCTCGTAGCGCACGACCTCCCACCCACGCGGGGCGGTGAGGCGCAGGGCGTGGAACTCGCAGAGGTCGTACGAGTGCGGCTCCGCACTGGTCGCCAACGGACCCACGACGGCCGTCGAATCGGAGTAGACGTACGTCAACGTGGCCACGGCCGCACGGCCGCACCCGGTCCGTGAGCACTTCCGTACTCCTCGCACGGACGGAGACGATAGACGCCGGGTGCGCCTCCCGTCGCGCAGGCTCGCTCGGCGCGTCGGGTGACGGTCCGGGACGGGTGCGCCCGGGTGGCTGCAGGGCCGCTCGCGAGAGTGACGCCAGGCATCTCCGGCCGCCCCACGACCTGCCGGACGGACACCTCGCGGCGCGCGCCGCCGCGTACAGGGACGCCCGCCCGACCACGGACGGCGGGAGTGACCTCGGACGACGGCGTCGGGGCGTAGGCTCGCCGCTCATGGCGAGGGGTGGTACCCGCATCGGTGGACGCTCGGGCGGTTCGCGGGCGGGCGGCGCCCAGCCGGGGCGGACGCCGCGGCGACGCGACCGGCGGGGCCGCGGCATGCGGGCGCCGCTCTATCCTGCGGGCGCCCCCGCGGCGCGCACGCGCGCGGAGAGGTTCGACGCCGTGGTGCTCGAGGCCCTCGAGCCCATCGAGGAGCGGTGGGGCGCCGAGCTGGAGGAGCTCGACGTGGCCGTCGACGACGTGCCCGACGTGTCGACCCCCGTGCCCGACGACGACGGCGTGGTCGGCGACGGCGACATCCCGCTCGCCCGGCTCGTCCCGGCCGGCGTGGACCGCCGCGGCGCGCCGACCCGGGCCCGCATCGTGCTCTACCGGCGCCCGCTCGAGGCGCGCGCGCTCGACGGCGAGGACCTCGCCGACCTGCTCCACGACGTGCTCGTGGAACAGGTCGCGGAGTACCTCGGCGTGGAGCCGGACACGATCGACGACGAGAGCGACCAGGCGTAGCGCCCCTCGGAGCCGGTCACGAGCCGGTCAGGAGCCGGTCAGGAGCCGGTCAGAAGCCGTGGTGCACGGCCTCGACGTTGTGCCCGTCGGGGTCGCGCAGGAACACGCCGTAGTAGCCCGGGTGGTACTCGGGCCACTCGCGCGGAGCGTGCAGCACCTCCACCCCGGCGGCCACGGCGGCCTCGTGCACGGCGTCGACGGCCGCCCGGTCGGGCGCCGAGAACGCGAAGTGCAGCTCCCGGTCCACCGGGCCGCCCGGCGTGAGCCAGAACTGCGGCACGCCGGCGGCCCCGGCGAGCCCGACGACGGCGCTCCCCTCGTGCGGGATGCGCATCGCCTCCCGGAAGCCGAGCGGCGCGAAGATCTGCAGGTAGCGGGCCACGGCGGCGTCGACGTCGGCGACCGGGACCCCGAAGTGATCGAGCATGCCGCGGACCGTAGCGGCGACCCCCGACAACCTCGCCGGTGTCAGTCCAGCCGGGTCCGCGACGGCAGCGCCGAGAGCACCGTGAACAGCACCAGCGCCAGCTGCAGGAGCAACAGCAGGCCCCGCAGCGTGGTGTCGCGACCGATCACCACCGGCCCGCCCTGCGCCGGGACCGGCACCCCGACGAGGTGACCCCACGCCGGGACGATGTCGGCCGGTGCCCCGCCCACGGTCGCGGTCCAGCCCGACTCGCGCTCCGCCGCGAGCACCACGAGACGCCGGTCGGCGCCGGGCGAGATGAGCACGCCGACCGACGGCGGCGTCGCGGGCAGCGCCGCGATGCCCGACGGGCGCCGGGGCGCCGCCTTCGCGTCGGTCGCGTCGTCGGAGACCGGCGGCTCGAGGATCACGGCGCCGGCCACCGGCAGGCCGATCGTCAGCACCGACCGGCCGTCGGAGGTCGGCGCGGCCGGGGTGAGCAGCGGCGAACCCGCGCTCGCCGCGCGGTCGGCGACCGCCGCGTCGGGCAGGATTACCGTGGACGTGCCCGAGGCGGCGAGTTCGGCCGCCCCGGCCTGCACGGTCGCCGGGTCCCCGGAGAGCAGCGCGGTGACGTCGCGGGTCAGGCGGGCCGGCGCGGCGCCCACCGGCACCAGGTCGTCGTCGCCGTAGCGCGGCAGGTCGGCCCCCGCGCGGCGGGTGGCGTCGGTGTCGAGCGCGAAGCCCGGCCCGTCCGCGCGCGGCGCCAGCCCGACCTCCACGACCGTGGCGCCGGACGCGGCCACCCGCCCGGCGAGCGCGGCGTCCAGCACGGGGGCGGGGCGGGCGGCCAGCGCACCGCGCGGCCCGATCAGGACGGCGCACACGGCGAGCGCGACGGCCGTGGCGGCGACGAGCGGCACGGCGACGCCCCGCGCGCGGCCGGTGGACGCCGCACTCGCGCGGACCCGTAGGCGGGAGGACAGCGCCGTGCCGACGCGCGACGCGGCGGAGCGCGCCCCGCCGCCGACCCGCGACAGGACGCCGTCCGGGCCGAGGTCGATCGCGGGGTCGCCCAGCTGCCGCGGCGCGGGCCGGTGACGCGGGCCCGAGCGGCCGGTGACGAGCGTGCCGAGCGGGACGGCGCGCGCCTCGGCGACGAGCGCCAGCAGGCTCCACAGCGCGCCGCACGCGGCGAAGGCGAGCGCGGGGCCGGTCCAGCCCGGGCGCGGGTCGCCGCCCGACAGCGGCGCCAGCGGCACGGTGCCGACGATGCCGGCGGCGACGATGCCGAGCAGCATCACCGCGAGACCGGGGACCATCGTCCGGCGCGGGGCGAGCAGCGCGCCGCCCACCGCCACGACCAGCACGATCAGCCCGACCACGGGCAGCGACCCGGCGCCCCCGGGGTCGAGGGAGAGCACGTCGAGCGTGCTCGCGAACCGCTCGGTGACCGGCGAGCCGGTGCCGTGCAGCAGCACCTGCGGGGCCCGCAGCAGCGTCGAGGGCCAGGGCAGGAGCAGCAGCACCGGGAGGACGACGACGGCGGCGAGCGCCACCGCCCGGCGCTTCGCCGCCCCGGCGGGCGCGGGCACCGCGACGAAGCCGACGACGACCACCACGAGCACCATCAGGTGGACCAGCGGCGCGAAGGCGGACACGACGGCGAGCAGGAGCGAGGTGCCCGCGGCGGCGCTCCACCACGACGTCCGGCGGCCGCGGGTCCCCTCGGGGGTGCGGCTGCCGCGCAGCACCGCGGCGACCCCGGCGAGCACGAGCGGCAGCAGCACGACGACGACCACGCCGTCGAGCCGACCCTGCGCGACGGCCGCCGCCGTGATGCCGAGCAGGGCGTAGACGGAGGCGGCGAGGGCGCGCAGCACGCGGCCCACGCGGATCGGCCGGGCGGAGACGTAGGCGGACAGCCCGGCCAGCGGCAGGGCGCCGAGCAGCAGCAGCGACACGGCCACGGCCGGTCCGCTCGAGCCGGCGACGGGCCACAGCAGCCCGCCGAGCACGCCGAGCACCGCGAGCGCGGCCGAGGCCGGCGCAGCCGTGCCGCCGGCCACCGGGTGCCATTCGGCCAGGTAGCTGCTCCAGAGGGGGCCGAGCTCGGGCAGCGCGCGGATGCGTCCGCCGGCGAGGTCGAGGCCGAGGCGGGACCGCTGCGCCAGCAACGACACCGCGGTCAGCGCCAGCACCATCAGCAGCGGCGGGGCGAGCAGCAGCTCCCGCAGGACGCGGCCCGGGGTGACGGGCACGACGACGAGGTGCGGGTCGGCCTCGGCGGCCGGGGCCTCGCGGGGGTCGGGGATCCCGACGAGTGCGGTGGCGGCCTCCGGGTCGGCCACCGAGCGGTGGCGTCCGCTGCGGGCGATGAGCTCGGTGGGGCCGGCCTCGCCGCCCGCGGACGGCCCCGCGAGGGAGACCGCGACGGACTCGCCGCCCGGTCGGCGCAGGCCCGCCTTGCGCCGGCCCGACCGCTTCGGCGCGGTCGCCCCGGCCGGGAGGGCGCCCTGCCCGACGAGCAGCTGCCCGTCCTCGGGGCCCTCCGCCGAGGCCGCCGCGGCCGAGACGGGCGCCCGCGCGGGCCGGGCCGCCCAGTCCGGCAGGCGCCCCAGGTCGAGGTCGTCGCGGACCCGGTTGCGGACGATGCTCGTGAGACCGCCGGAGACGGCGTTGCGCAGGCGCGTGGTGCGGCTGGTGAGCAGACCGCGGACGTCGCCCGACCCGGCGTCGGGAACGGACCTCCGGCGCCGTGCCTCCCGGACCTCGCCGAGGTCGGCCACCAGCCGACCCATCGCCCCCAGCTCGGCGTTGGCCGCCCGCGGGCGGCGCAGCAGCAGGAAGCCCAGCGCCCGCAGGACGGCGAGCAGCGGGAGCCGGACGAGCCCGACGGCGTACGCGGCCGCGGACCCGTTGACGAGGACGGTCGTCATGCCGTTGCGCCGGTCGGTCGTGCGCAGCCCGCCGTCAGTGCCGCGGGCGTCGAGCCTGCGCGCGCCGACCGTCACCGCGCGGGCGTGGTGCAGGCGCGCGGAGGGGACGCAGAGCACGAGGCCCCCGGCGCGGTTGATGCGCCAGCCGAGGTCGACGTCCTCGCGCAGGAGGCCGAACGCCGAGTCGTACCCGCCGAGGGCGTCCCACTCGCGGCGCCGGACCAGGGCGCCCGCCGAGCCGACGGCGAGCACCTCGGAGTTGGTGGCGAACTGACCGAGGTCGAGCTCGTCGGAGCCGATCCCGGTCTGCCGGTGCCCGGAGGCGTCGGTGGACAGCCCGGCCTCGACGACGAGCCGCGGGTCGTCCCAGTCGAGCTGGAGCGGGCCGAGCATCGCGGCCGCGGGCGAGGACTCGGCGACCGAGAGCAGGACGTCGAGGCAGGACGGCTCGGGGGCCGCGTCGTCGTGCAGCACCCAGAGCCAGTCGCCCGAGCTGCGCTCGCCGTCGCGACCCCAGCGCCGGTCCGCGTCGGCCACGGCCGCCGCGACCGCCGTGCCGAACGGGGTGTCGCGCGGGAGGTCGAGCACGACGTCGACGCGGTTGGAGGACCGCAGCAGGTCGGGGGTGGAGTCCCGCGAGCCCGTGTCGACCGCGACGACCCGCCGCGGGGCGACCGAGAGCCGACCGAGAGCGCCGAGGGTCTCGGGCAGCCACGCCTCGCCGTCGTGACAGACCAGGACCGCCAGCACGGGCGCCGTGGGGGCCACCGCAGTCCTCCCCGCCGTCGGTGTCGCCCGGTGGCCACCGGGCGGTGCCCGAGACTAGAAGGGGGGTCCGACGGCGTGGACAGACAGGGTGCTCACACTCCCCGCGGGGAGTGTGGTGGCAGCGGACGGGTCAGACGACCCGACGCTTGAGCCGACGACGCTCCCGCTCGGAGAGACCGCCCCAGATACCGAAGCGCTCGTCGTGGCCGAGGGCGTACTCCAGGCACTCGGAGCGCACCTCGCAGCTGTTGCAGATCTGCTTGGCCTCCCGGGTCGATCCGCCCTTCTCCGGGAAGAACGCCTCGGGATCGGTCTGCGCGCACAGGGCGCGTTCCTGCCACTCCTGCTCGTCCTCGCCCGCCACGGCGAACAACTCTCCCAGGACGTCCCGCGGCCGCCCTCCCCCGTGGGGTCCCCCCGCCGCCAGCGACGTCCCGGACGTCCCGTCGAACCTCACGCTGCCCAGCACCACCGACCCGCTCTCCGCACCGTTCACACGGCCTCCCTCACCGCTAGCACTCCCCAGCTGGCGGAGCGCCGGCCCCGCGCCGGCGTGTACGTCGGCAGGAATTACATCGGTGTCGTTCCATGTGGGTCAAGTTGAGTCCCCTGCATGGCCGCATGTCGCGACGGACGGTCGTCACGTGCGGTGAACGCGTTTCCGACGCCCATCGACGCTGCGTGGCCCCCGTCCGGGGCCCGACCTGGGACACTGACGCGGTGGCCAGCCTGCGCTCCGGTGGGAGCCTGACCCGGACCAGCCCCATCTTCCTGGGGCTCCTCGCCGCGACCGTGGCCGGGTGCGTCCTCACGCTCATCGACTCCGAGATCGCGATCACGGCCGGCGTGGTGATCATCATCCTGGCCGGATGGTGCGTCTCCCTGTGCCTGCACGAGTTCGCCCACGCGCTGACCGCGCACCGCTGCGGCGACCCCTGGGTCAAGGCCCGCGGCTACCTCACCCTCGACATCACGAAGTACGCCAACCCCGGGCTGACGTTCGTGCTGCCGGTGCTGTTCCTGCTGATCGGCGGCATCCCGCTGCCCGGCGGCGCGGTCTACATCGCCCGCGGCACGCTCCGCGCCCGCTGGGCGATGAGCCTGGTCTCGCTCGCGGGCCCGCTGGTCAACCTCGTGCTCGCGGTGCTCCTGGCGCTGCTGGTCCCGCTCGTCCCGGTCTACCTCGGCGCGGGCCTGTCCTTCCTCGCGCTGATCCAGGTCCTCGCCTTCGTGCTGAACATCCTGCCGATCCCGGGACTCGACGGCTGGGGCGTCCTCGACCCGTACCTCTCGGAGCACACGCGCCAACGGGTCGCCCCGTTCACCCCGTACGCCCCGCTGCTGCTGTTCGTGGTGCTGCTGCTCTTCTCCCCCGCCGCGCAGGCGCTGTTCGGCTTCGCCTCGTTCGTCTACTCCTCCACCGGCGGCGACCTCGCGCTCGCCGAGGCCGGCCGGTCGATCTTCTTCTTCTGGCAGCGCTAGGGCAGGGCCTTCCCGACGCCGGGTCGTACCCCGGCCCGGCGCGCCGTCGGGGGTCGGGGGCACGATCACCGGTGTGAAGGTCACGGTTCTGGTCGGGGGCGTCGGCGGTGCGCGGTTCCTGCAGGGGGTGCTGGCGGCGCTCGGCGAGCAGGGCGACGTCTCCGCGGTGGTCAACGTGGGCGACGACCTCTGGCTGCACGGGCTGCGCGTCTGCCCGGATCTCGACACCTGCATGTACACGCTCGGCGGCGGCATCGACACCGGGAAGGGCTGGGGCCGGGCCGACGAGACGTGGTCGGTGAAGGCGGAACTGGAGGCCTACGGCGCCGACCCGACGTGGTTCGGACTGGGCGACCGGGACGTCGCCACCCACCTCGTGCGCACCCGGATGCTGCGCGCGGGCTACCCGCTCTCGCAGGTCACCGAGGCCCTGTGCAACCGCTGGCGGCCCGGCGTCGCGCTGATCCCGGCGAGCGACGACCGGATCGAGACGCACGTCGTGATCGACGACCCGGACTCCGGCGAGCGGAAGGCGGTGCACTTCCAGGAGTGGTGGGTCCGCCACCGTGCCGTCCCGCCGGCGCACGGGTTCGCCTCCGTCGGACGGGACCAGGCGACGGCCTGCCCGGCCGCGCTCACCGCCATCGCCGAGGCGGACCTCGTCCTGCTCGCCCCGTCCAACCCGGTCGTCAGCGTCGGCACGATCGTCGACGTCCCCGGCCTGCGGGCCGCCCTCGCGGCCGCGCCTGCACCCGTCGTCGGGATCAGCCCGATCATCGACGGGCGCGCGGTCCGCGGCATGGCCGAGGCGTGCCTGGACGCCGTGGGCGTCGAGGTGTCGGCGGAGGGCGTCGGACGGCACTACGGCGCGCGCTCGACCGGCGGCCTGCTCGACGGCTGGCTCGTCCACGAGACCGACTCCGCCGAGATCCCGGGCGTGGCCGTCCGCTCCGTGCCGCTGCTCATGACCGACCCGGAGGCCACGGCCGCGATGGTCCGGGCGGCGATCGACCTGGCGGGCGTCGGCGGGGCGGGCGCGGCGACGGGCGGCGCCGATGTCTGAGTTCCCCGGGGCCGACCACGCCGCGGCCGGTGGCCTCACCGTCTGGGGCGTCCCGGGCCTGCCCGAGTTCCGCCCGGGCGACGACCTGGCCGCCGCGCTGGTCGACGCGCTGCGCGGGCAGGTGGCCGACGGCGACGTCGTGGTGGTCACCTCGAAGGTGTTCTCGAAGGTCGAGGGTCGCCTGGTCAGGGTCCCGAGCGACCCCGACGAGCGCGACGCGGCCCGCCGCCGGCTGATCGACGGGGAGTCGGTCCGGCTGCTGGCGACGAAGGGCCGCACCAAGATCGTCACCAATCGCCTCGGCATCGTGCAGGCGGCCGCCGGGGTCGACGGGTCGAACGTCGAGAGCGACGAGGTGGCGCTGCTGCCGGAGGACCCCGACGGGTCCGCCGCCCGCCTGCGTGCCGCCCTCGCGGACGGGCTCGGGGTGGACGTCGCCGTGGTCGTCACCGACACGATGGGACGCTGCTGGCGGCTGGGGCAGACCGACGCCGCGATCGGCTCCGCCGGGCTCGTCGCGCTGCACGGCTACGGCGGCGCGGTCGACCGCCAGGGCAACGAACTGCTGGTCACCGAGGTCGCGGTGGCCGACGAGATCGCGGCGGCGGCCGATCTGGTGAAGGGCAAGCTCGGCGGGGTGCCGGTCGCGGTCGTGCGCGGCCTCGGCGGGCTGACCGGCGACGGCCCGACGGCGGGGGCGCTGGTCCGCCCCGTCGAGGAGGACCTGTTCTGGCTCGGCGCGGACGAGGCCATCGCGCGGGGTCGGCGGGAGGCCGTCCCGGCGCGGCGGTCGGTCCGCGCGTTCGCGGACGACCCGGTCGAGCCGGACCGGGTCCGCCGCGCGGTCGCCGCCGGCCTCACCGCACCCGCCCCGCACCACTCGCGGCCGGTGCGCTTCGTCTGGCTGCGCGACGCGACCCGCCGTCGGGCGCTGCTCGACGCGATGGGCGCCGCGTGGCGCGCGGACCTCGAGGCCGACGGGTTCACGGCGGGCCAGGTCGAGAAGCGGCTCGCCCGCGGCGACCTCCTGTACCGGGCGCCGGAGCTGGTCCTGCCGTTCCTCGTGCGGGGTTCCGACGGCGGGTCGCACGACTATCCCGACGCCCGCCGGGCCGCGTGCGAGGACACGATGTTCACCGTCGCCGGGGGCGCCGCGGTGCAGGGCCTGCTGGTGGCACTCGCCGCGGAGGGCCTGGGGTCGTGCTGGGTCGGCTCGACCATCTTCGCCGCCGACCTCGTGCGGTCCGTCCTGGACCTGCCGGCGACGTGGGAGCCGCTCGGCGCGGTCGCCGTCGGGCACCCGGCGGAGCCCACCGCCTCGCGCGGCGAGCCGACGACCGACGACCGGCTGGTGGAGCTGTGACCCCGGTGCACGACGACGCGGCGGCGGTGCTGACCGCGTGGGACGCCCCGTCCGCCGACCAGTCCGCGATCCGGTACGCCCTGCTCGCCTTCCTCGCGGCGCGGCCCGACGCGTGTGCGCGGGCGTGCGTACCCGGGCACCTCACGGCATCGGCGCTGGTGGTCGACGCCGCCGGGGAGCACGCGCTGCTGACGCTGCACCCGCGCGTCGGACGCTGGCTGCAGCTCGGCGGCCACATCGAGGCCGACGACCCCACGCTGCGCGCCGCGGCGCTGCGCGAGGCGACCGAGGAGTCCGGCATCGACGGCCTGACGATCTCCGACGCGCCGGTCCACCTCGACGTCCACCCCGTGACCTGCTCGCTGGGCGTGCCCACCCGGCACCTGGACGTCCGCTACCTGGTCCGTGCCCCGCAGGGCGCGACCGCCGTCCGCAGCGACGAGTCGGTCGACCTGCGGTGGTGGCCGCTCGCGGAGCTGCCCGACGACGTGGCCTTCGGCCGGTCGCTGGGCGGCTGACGCCCGGGCCCGGGACGTGGCGCCACCCTGACAGCGAGCGTCAGCCGTGTGCCACCGCTGACGCTCTGAGGAGCCGGTCAGCGCACGAGTGCGAGGGCGTCCCGGGCGTAGGCGGCGACGCCGAGGCCGTGCCGGTCGAGCACGAACGCCAGCGCCTCGGACACGTCGGGCCCCGCGACAGCGCGATGGCGCTCCGCCACGGAGCGGGCCGCCGCGGAGTCGACCGGTTCCCCGGCCGTCCAGGTGCGGGCCCAGGAGAGGCCGAGTTCGTCGAGGGTCTCGTCGGGCACGACCGGCTCCCCGAACCCGTCGAGGATCTCCGCGGGCGTGTGCCGCTGCCCCTCCAGGGTGCCGCGGACGGCGGCGATCCGGCGCTCGACCCGGTCGCGCACCGCCTCGAGGACCGCGAGGAGCTCCTCGGACGTGCTCGACCCGTCGTCGGGAAGACCGAGCTCGCGGCAGAGCAGCGTCCGCTGCAGCTCGACGACGTCCTCGCGGGACCACAGCCCGGGGCGCAGCGCCGCGACCGGCAGCCCGCTCGCGCGGGCGACCTCGGCAGCGCTGGACGCCGTCATCACCACTCCCGGAAGTCGCGCGGGGAGTACCGCGGCCCGAAACGGGGGCGCTTGAAGCCGGACGCCTCGATGTAGCGCACCGCGCGCTGCCGCTGCGGGGCGTAGCAGGCGAGGACCTCCATCATCCCGGCGTCGTCGAGCTTCCGGCCGACCAGCGCGTAGCCGACCGTCGTGGGGATGTGGAAGTCGCCGATCGAGACGGCGTCCGGGTCGCCCCAGGCCCGCTGGGCGACCTCCGCGGCGGTCCAGACCCCGATGCCCGGCACCTTGCGCAGCAGCGACCGGCCCTCGACGCCGCGCAGCTCCACGGCCTTCTCGAGCCGGTGCGCGACGGTCGCCGACGCGAGGATCGCGCGGCGCCGCGACTGGTCGACGCCGGCCTTGTGCCACTCCCAGTCCGGGATGGCCTTGGTCTCGCGCGGCGTCGGCGGCACCCGCATGCCCTGCGGCGCCGGACCGGGGGCGGTGCCGCCGAAGCGCCGGCAGAGTTCCCGCCACGAGCGATGCGCCTCGATCCCGGTGACCTTCTGCTCCAGGATCGCGGCGAACAGCTGGTCCCACACCGCCCCGCACGCCCCGAGCCGTAGGCCGGGCAGGCGGTGCCGGGCGTCGGCGACCAGCGGGTGGTGGCCGACGAACCCGGCGTCGTCGTCGTCCGCGCCGAGCAGCGCGGGCAGGCCGTCGAGCACCCACTCGGCGCCGTCGCCCCACGCGTCGGCGACCACCTCGGTGCCGAGGCGCCGGATCCGGGTGGTCGCCGGGCCGAGCGGGGTGGAACAGACGCGCCACACGACGCCGGACTCGTCGACGCGGCAGGTCGGGTCGCCCCTGCCGTGCCGGAGCGGCCCGATCAGGGCCGCGATGTCGAGGACGTAGCCCGGGAGCCAGCGGCGGGTACGAGCCCCGCTCTCGGTCAGGAGCGCCTCAGCCACTCCCCGAGAATCGCAGACCGCCGTCCGGGATCGCGAGGCCGGGCCACAGGCGCACGCCGTCGCGCAGCTCGCAGCCCGCGCCGACGGAGACGTCGTCGCCGACCACCGCGTCGCTGACCACCGTCTCGTCCCCGATCACGGCCCGGGGACCGATGACCGAGCGGGTCACGACGACGTTGTCGCCGATCCGGGCGCCGTCCATCACCACGGAGCCGATGACGCGCGAGCCGTCGCCGACGACGACGTCGCGGCCGAGCGTGCTGCCGTCGGACACCGACGCCGTCGCGGCCGTCTTGGCGCCCGGGAGCAGCAGGGAGGTGCCGACCGGTCCGGGCAGGGCCGACGTCGGGGCGATCCCCTGCACGAGGTCGGCGCAGCCGCGGACGAACGCGGCGGGGGTTCCGAGGTCGAGCCAGTAGGACGACTCCACGTGCCCCTGCAGCCGACGGCCCTCGCGCAGGAGGCCGGGGAACGTCTCGCGCTCGACGCTGACCGGCCGACCCTCGGGGATCGCGTCGATCACGGCGCGGCGGAAGACGTAGCACCCGGCGTTGACCTGGTCGGTCGGCGGGTTGAGCGTCTTCTCCAGGAACGCCTGGACCCGGCCCGTCGCGTCGGTGGGCACGCAGCCGAAGGCGGTCGGGTCGGGCACGCGGACCAGGTGCAGCGTCGCGTCGGCGCCGGCGGTCCGGTGCTCGGCGAGCACGGCGCCGAGGTCGACCCCGGAGAGGATGTCGCCGTTGAAGACCATGACCTCCTCGAAGGAGGGGTCGAGCGCGGCCGCGGCGTGGCGGATGCCGCCGCCGGTGCCCAGCGGCTCGGGCTCGGGCACGCACTCCAGCTCGAGGCCGAACGCGGACCCGTCGCCCAGGTAGTCGGCGAACACCTCGGCGCGGTAGCTCGTGCCGAGCACCACCCGGCGGATGCCCGCGGCGGCGATGCGCGAGAGGAGGTGCCCGATGAACGGCACTCCCGCGGTCGGCAGCATCGGCTTCGGCGTCGAGGACGTCAGCGGCCGCAGGCGGCTGCCCTGACCACCGACCAGCACCACCGCGGCCGTGCCCTGCGCCGTTCCCCCCGTGTCCGTCACGTTCGTGCCCTCCTGGGTCGATCCGGTGCCCCGGCGTGACGACGGCGTCGCGTCCGGGCGCTAGTGTGAACGCCACTCGGCAGTCACCGGTCCGGGTCCTCCGGGGCCCACCGGACGCCTTATCCGTCGCCGGGAGCCGGGCAGGAGAAGCGTGGTGGAGCCGTCGAACGCGTGGGACCGCGCCCAGGAGGCTATCGTCCGGGCGCAGCAACGCAACGCCACCGTGGTGACCCCCGACAGCGCTGAGTCACCCTTCGACGCGTCGGCCACGCAGATGATTCCCCAGTCAGCCCTTCGCCCGAGCGACGAAGTGACCACCCAGCGTCACTATCGGCCGTCACCGGGCGAGCTGGGCCACCGGGACGGGCGGCACCGCCAGCCTCCCGGATGGGCTCCGCGCGAGCCGGAGACGACCCCCGTCGAGGTCTCGGATCCGACCCTGATGCGGCCCGTGCCGGCCGAGGCGCCGACCGTGCGCACCGCCGCGACCCGGCCGCCGACGGCGCCGTTCCCGGCGCAGGACCGCGGCCGGGAGGACCAGCCGCGCCCGGACGACTCCCCCACGACGCCACCGGTCGGCGTCAAGGTGCCGTTCTGGAAGCGTCTGTTCCGCCGCTGACGCCCGTCCCGCTCGTGACAGGAACGCGTCGTTGCTGCCATGAGGTGACAGCAATGACGCATTCCTGCCACGGGAGCGGCAGCCCTCAGGCCGCGTGCCGCGTGCTCCAGCGCGCCCGCACCCCGAGCGCCGCGCGCAGGCCGGCCCGCAGCGGGGCCCAGCGCCGGCCGCGGTAGCGGTCGGCCAGGAACCGGTAGGCGCTGCGGTGGTGCTCCCGGAGCATCCGCGCGGACGTCGGGACGTCGGCCTCGGTCGCGTGCCCGCCGGTGTGCACGACCTCGGCCTCCGGCACGTAGACGTTGAGCCACCCGGCCCGGCCGAGCCGGTCGCCGAGGTCGACGTCCTCGAAGTACATGAAGAAGCGTGGGTCGAAGCCGTCGACCGAGTCCCACGCCGCCCTCCGGAGCAGCACGCACGAGCCCGAGAGCCAGCCGGCGGTCCGCTCGGCGACCGCCCCCTCCTGCCGGTAGGAGCGGGTCCAGGGGTTCGCGGGCCACACCGCGCCGAACACGGCGTGCCCCACCCCGCGACCGAGCGACGGGACGAGCCGCGCCGACGGGTAGACCTCCCCGTCGGTGCGGATGAGCGGGCCGAGCGCGCCGGCGCGGGGCCGGCGGGCGGCCGCCTCGAGGAGCCGGTCGAGCGACCCCGGGCCGAGGACGATGTCCGGGTTGGACACCAGCACCCAGCCGACCTCGCGGGGCAGGCCCGCGACCGCGCGGTTGGCCGCCGCGCCGTAGCCGAGGTTCTCCCCCATCGGCAGCAGCTGCGCCCGGCCCGCGGCGGCGGCCGCCTCGGGGACGCCGTCGGTCGAACCGTTGTCGGCGAGCACCACGACGGGTCGGCGGGTGGTGGCCCCGCTCAGCGAGTCCAGGAACGCGGGGAGCGAGTCACCCGGCGAGTAGGTCACGACGACGACGGCGAGCTCGTCTCCGTAGGACATGTCGACCATCCTGGCCGGGGACGGTCCGGCGTCGGACAGGAGGGTCTAGCGGCGCGTCTCGTCGGTGGCCGGGAGCGCGACCGGCCAGTACTGCCAGGACCCGGGCCCGAGGCCGCCGGTGTTCGGCGCGGACCGGGCGGGGCGGGCCGGGGGCGCGACCCGCGGCGGGGGCGGCGTCGCCGTCCGGCGCGTGGCGCGGTCCATGCGGGCCCGCAGCCGGTGACGCTCGCGGCCCGCGTCGATCACGAGCCAGACCGCGACCACGCCCAGCAGGGCGAGCAGCACCGTCTCCAACGCCATACGACGTGAACGCGCGCGGCGCCGGGAGGTGACGGTTCGTCGCCGACATGCCCCGGAAAATCTTCGGCCCGCTCCCGGATGATCTTCCCGACGTCGGGTGTGCGCCGGACGGGCTCTCCGGTCCCGTCAGCGGCCCAGCAGCTCCGGGTGGCGGTCGACGGCCGCGTGCAGCGCGTCGCGCCAGTCGGGCAGCGGCGCGAGTCCGGCGGCGGTCCACGAGTCCGGGGAGAGCACCGACCAGGCCGGACGCGGCGCAGGCCGGGGGAACTGGTCGGTGGTGCAGCCGCGGACGCGCTGCGGGTCCGCGCCGAGCTCCTCGAACACGGCGCGCGCGAACCCGCACCAGGTCGTGGCGCCGCCACCCGTCGCGTGCAGGGTCCCGGCGGGCGCGTCCGAGCGGCCCAGCGCCACGAGCGCCGCCGCGAGGTCGGCCGACCACGTCGGGGACCCGTGCTGGTCGTCGACGACGTCGAGGGTGTCCCGCCGGCCGGCCAGCCGCGCCATCGTCGCGACGAAGTTGCTGCCGGTGTCGCCGTAGACCCAGGCGGTGCGCACGACGTGGTGGGCGTCGAGCGCGTCCCGCACGCGCTGCTCGCCCAGCTCCTTCGTGCGGCCGTAGACACTGCGGGCGCCGGTGGGGTCGTCGGGCTCGTAACCCGCGCCGGGTCGTCCCGCGGGCCCGCGCCCGTCGAACACGTAGTCAGTGGAGACGTGCACGAGCCGGGCGCCGTGCCGGGCGCACGCAGCGGCGAGGTAGCCGGGGGCGTCGGCGTTCACCGCGTGCGCGGCGCGGGCCGCGTCGGGGTCGGTCTCGGCGAGGTCCACCGCGGTGAAGGCGGCGGCGTTGAGCAGGACGGCCGGCTCGTCGACGCCGCCCGCCCAGTCGGCCACGGCCGCGTCGACCGCCTCGGCGTCGGTGATGTCGAGGTCGGCGCGCACGAACGCGCGGAACCGCTCACCGCTCGTGGTCAGCACCCGGACGAGGTCCGTCCCGAGCGCCCCGCCCGCTCCCGTCACCATCCACCGCACGCGCAGCCTCCGAAGATCGATCCCGACCCGCACGGGCGGGTGATGCTGTGTCATCCTCCGACGCGCCGCGGCGGGTCCGAACGGGTGGTGCCCGAGAAACCCGGGTGAGGCCGTCTAGCCTGCCCTTGAGCCGGTCGACCGGGACGACGATGTCTCCGGGGGCGACCCACCGACGACCATCGATGCACGACACTGAGAACCGCCGCTGACTTCAGACCGTGAGGGGAGGCGCACCGTGGACGACGACCGTGGGCGTTCCCGTCGCGATCCCGCACGGCGGTTCGGCCCCTCCGCGGGACGGCCGGCGCCGCCGGAGGCCGAGCGCCGCCGCGAGCCGCCGCGCGGTGGTCCGCCCCCGCAGGCCGGAGGTGCCTCGGCACGGCTGCGGCGCAGCGACCTCCGCGAGCTGCGCCCCGCCGGGCCCGCGGGCCGCGACGCCCCGGCCGGGATGGGCCGGCCGCCGTCGTCGGTCGCCCTGCGCGAGGGCCCGCCCCGCTCGCCCGGCGACCGCCCGCCCGGCCCGCCGTCGCGGCCCGCGCCGCCGCGGCCGGCGCCGCCCAGGCCCGAGCCCCCGGCCGACGGTCCCCGCCGGCGGCCGTGGCGGATGCTGCGCGTCGTCGTGACCGTGATGTCCGTGCTGATCCTCGCCGTCAGCGGCACCGCCTGGGCGGCGCTCTCCGGCAGCTTCGCGACGTCGGGCGCACTGTCGAGGAAGGGCACGGCGGCCGACGGGGCCACCGACATCCTGCTCGTGGGGACCGACAGCCGGAACGACGCGCAGGGCAACCCGCTGCCGCGCGACGTGCTCGCCCAGCTCGACGCCGGCTCGGCCGACGGCGAGCTGAACACCGACTCGATGATCCTGGTGCGGGTGCCGAACGACGGCAGCCGCGCGGTCGCCTTCTCGCTGCCCCGCGACAGCTACGTCGGGCTGCCCTGGTCGTCGGGCAAGGGGAAGCTCAACTCGGTCTACCCGGGCGCGAAGGCCGCGATGGCCCAGAAGCTGGTGTCCGAGGGCGACGCCGACCCGCGCGACGTCGACGTCCGGTCCTCGGAGGCCGGCCGCGCCGCGCTCGTCGAGACGGTCCAGGAGCTCACCGGCATCGGGGTCGACCACTACGCCGAGATCAACCTGCTCGGGTTCTTCAACCTCACCAACGCCATCGGCGGCGTCGACGTCTGTCTCAAGAACCGGGTGGACGACGACTTCTCCGGCGCCCACTTCGCGGCCGGACCGCGGTCGGTGTCGGGCCACGACGCCCTCGCGTTCGTGCGCCAGCGCCACGGCCTGCCGCTCGGCGACCTCGACCGCGTGCGCCGTCAGCAGGCCTTCCTCGCCGGGCTCTCGCACAAGGTCCTCTCCGCCGGCACCCTCGCCGACCCGATCACGCTGGGCCGGCTGCTCGACGCGGTGAAGCAGTCGGTCGTCCTCGACGGCAACTGGGACCTGCTGGGGTTCGCCCAGCAGATGCAGGGCGTCAGCGGCGGCGCGGTCACCTTCATGACGATCCCCACCGAGGGCGGGGTCAGCACCAGCGCCGGGGACGCGCTCAAGGTGAACGAGAGCGAGGTCAAGCGGTTCGTCTCCGACGCGATCGGCCCCGAGGACACCCCGGTGGTGCCCACCGGGCCGGCGCCGGCCCAGATCCCGGTGGACGTCCGCAACGCCTCCGGCACCGGCGGGGCCGCCGCCCGCGTCGTCCAGATCCTCGGCGCCCAGGGCTACACGCAGCTGCGCTCCGGCAACGCCGACCAGCCCGCGACGACCTCGGCGATCGTCTTCGGGCCCGGCGGGGACGCCGGGGCGGGCGTGGTCGCCCGGGCGCTGGGCGGGCTGCCGACCCGGGCCGACGCCTCGGTCCCGCCGAACGTGGTGCAGGTGCTGCTGGCGTCGGACTACCGCGGCCCGGGCGCCGTGGTGGCGCCCTCGGACAGCGCGGACAGTGCGCCACCCCCGCCGCCGCAGCCGCCGATCACCGCGGACGGCATCCCCTGCGTCAACTGAGCGGCGACTAGGCTCGCCGCCCGATGACCGTCACCGACGCGCTGCTGGCCCCCGTCCTCGCCGCCGACGCCCGCCGCCCGCTGATCACGTTCTACGACGACGCGAGCGGCGAGCGGCTCGAGTTCTCCGGCGAGACCCTGGCGAACTGGGTGGCCAAGACCGCCAACCTGCTCCGCGACGAGTGCGACGTCGAGCCCGGGACGCGCGTGTCGGTGGCGCTGCCGGCGCACTGGCAGAAGGCCGTCGCACTGCTCGGGGCTTGGTGGTGCGGGGCGCACGTCGTCGACTCCGACGCGGCGGTCGCGCTGGTCGACGCCGAGCACCTCGACGTCGACGCCCCGCTGCTCGTCGGGTTCTCGCTGGACGCCTTCGGGCGCCCGCTCGCGGACCTGCCGGCCGACGCCGTCGACTACGCGAGCGAGGTCCGGATGCACGGGGACCACTTCACGCCGGAGCCGGTCGCCGGGAGCGCTCCGGCACTCGGCGACGCGACCGTGGACGCGGTGGTGGACCTGTCCCGACGACGGGCCGCGGAGCTCGGCCACGGCGCCGACACGCGGCTGCTCTCCACGGCCGACTGGCCCGTGGTGGCCGAGGGCGGCCTGGTGGACGGGCTGCTCGCCGTCCTCGCGGGCGGCGGGTCGCTCGTCCAGGTCCGGCACGCGGACCTCTCGGCGCTCGACCGGCGGGCCGAGGCCGAGAGGTGCACGGACCGGCTCTAGCCGCGCAGGACCTGGCGGCCCATGACCATGCGCTGGATCTGGTTGGTGCCCTCATAGATCTGCGTGATCTTCGCGTCGCGCATCATGCGCTCGACCGGGAAGTCGGTGGTGTAGCCGGCGCCGCCGAACAGCTGGACGGCGTCGGTGGTCACCTCCATCGCGACGTCCGAGGCGAAGCACTTCGACGCCGAGGCGACGAGGCCGATGTTCTTCTCGCCCCGCTCGGCCTTGGCCGCGGCGACGTAGACGAGGTGGCGGGCCGCCTCGATCTTCATCGCCATGTCGGCGATCATGAACTGGACGCCCTGGAAGTCCGAGACGGCCTTGCCGAACTGCTTGCGGTCCTTGACGTAGTCGACCGCCGCGTCGAGGGCGCCCTGCGCGATCCCGACGGCCTGCGCGCCGATCGTCGGGCGGGTGTGGTCGAGCGTCGCGAAGGCGGTCTTGAGGCCCGTGCCGGGCTCGCCGATGATCCGGCGGCCGGGGACGCGGCAGTTCTCGAAGTAGATCTCGGTGGTGGGCGAGCCCTTGATGCCGAGCTTGTGCTCCTTCGGGCCGACCGAGAAGCCCGGGTCGTCCTTGTGCACCACGAAGGCGGAGATGCCGTTCGCGCCCTTGTCGGGGTCGGTCTTGGCCATGACGGTGTACCAGTCGGAGACGCCGCCGTTGGTGATCCAGCACTTGGTGCCGTTGAGGATCCAGTCGTCGCCGTCCTGCTGGGCACGCGTGCGCATCGAGACCGTGTCGGAGCCCGCCTCCCGCTCGGAGAGCGCGTAGCTGATCATCGACTGGCCGCTCGCGATGGTCGGCAGCACCTCCTGCTTCAGCTCCTCGGAGCCGGACAGGATGATCGGCATCGAGCCGAGCTTGTTCACCGCGGGGATCAGCGAGGCCGACGCGTCGACGCGCGCGACCTCCTCGATGACCATGCACGCCACGATCGAGTCCGCGCCCTCACCGGAGTACTGCTCCGGGATGTGGATGGCGTGGAAGCCCGAGGCGGTCAGCGCTTCGCGGGCCTCCTGCGGGAACCGGGCCTGCTGGTCGACCTCCGCCGCGAACGGCGCGATCTCCTTCTCGCTCAGCGCGCGGATGGCCTCGCGCAGCGCGGCCCGCTCCTCGCCCAGGTCGTAGACGTCGAACTCCGGGTTCACCGCGAACTCCTCCCCAACCGAAACGTACTCGTGACTCACGGTACAACCGGATGGTTGGACGTCCTACCGTTCGTGGGCTTGCTCTCGCGACCGGTGCCGACGTACGGCGTCGCGGTTCGCGCAGGCCGTGGAGCAGTAGCGCTGCCGCCCGGTCCGCGAGACGTCGGCGTACACGCGGTCGCAGCCCTCGACCGCGCAGCGGCCGAGCCGGTGCATCCCGCGGCCCGCCAGGTGCAGCGCCGTCCCCATCGCGATCAGCGAGCACAGCACGCGCCCGACCGGCAGGTCCGCGTCCCGGAAGTGCAGGTGGTACCCCCCATCGGCGTGCTCCGTCGAATCGTGGTCGGTCATGCGGGGGTGTCCGCAGAACTCCGCCAGCAGCTCGTTGGTGCGCTCCGCCCGCTCCGCCGCCACGGGGGCGTCGACGATCCGCACCCACCGGTCGAGCACCTCGCGGGTGCGCTCGAGGTCGTCCTCGGCGGTGGCGTCGACGACGAGGCCCGCGTCCCGGCAGCGGTCGACCAGCTCCCGGCGCCCCGCGGGCGGGTCGTTGGCGAGATCCGCCGCGAGGAGGACCGCGTCACGCCCGTAAGGGTTGAGGTGCACGAGGCCATGACAGCACGCTCGGGGCCATGACCGCGAGCCACCGGTGGACCACCACCTCCCGCCACCTCACCAGCGACGGCCCCGTGCGCTACCAGCGCTGCGCGTGCGGGGCGCACCGCGTGCTCTACCCGAGCTGGGGCGCCACCTCCGAGGCCACCAGCTCGACGGTGTCGAGGTCGGCGAGGTCGAGCACCTGGAGGTAGACCCGGCGGATCCCGGTACGTTCGCGCCACGTGCCGAGCGCGTCGACGATCTGCGCGGGCGTGCCGGCGAGCGGGTTGTCCGCGAGCTGCTCGGCGTCGACCCCGAGCTCCTGCGCGCGCCGGGCCACGGCGGTCCCGTCCTTCCCGACGACGAGCGTGTGCGCGACCGAGCGGGTGATCGACCCCGGGTCCCGGCCCGCCTCGGTGCACGCCGCCGCGACCCGGTCGACCTGCTGGACGGCCTGCTCCAGCGGGACGAAGGGCAGGTTGAACTCGGTGGCGAACCGCGCGGCGAGCGCCGGGGTCCGTCGCGGCCCGGTCCCGCCGACGATCACGGGCAGCGGCTGCTGCACCGGCTTCGGCAGCGCGGGCGAGTCGACGAGCGTGTAGTGCTCGCCGGAGAAGGCGAACGACTCGCCCGCCGGGGTCGACCACAGGCCGGTGATGACGGCGAGCTGCTCGGCCAGCCGGGCGAACCGCTCGCGGGTCGGCGGGAACGGGATGCCGTAGCCGGTGTGCTCCGCCTCGAACCAGCCGGCGCCGAGCCCGAGCTCGACGCGGCCGCCGGACATCTGGTCGGCCTGCGCGACCTGAATCGCCAGCGGCCCCGGCAGCCGGAACGTCGCCGACGTGACGAGCGTGCCCAGGCGGATGCGCTCGGTCTGCACGGCGAGCGCCGACAGCGTCGTCCACGCGTCGGTCGGGCCCGGCTCGCCGGACACGCCGCCCATCGCGCGGTAGTGGTCGGACCGGAAGAACGCGTCGTACCCCGCGTCCTCGGCGGCACGGGCGACCCGCAGCAGGTCGCCGTAGGTCGCGCCCTGCTGGGGCTCGGTGAAGATCCTGAGGTCCACACCGACCACGGTAGGCCGGGGACGCCTCATGGTCCGGCTCGGCTGGTGTAGGTGTGGCCGGTCGGGGTGGTGGTCCGGACGGTGTGCGGATGCGGCCCGAAGCCGTCGTGGAGCAGTTCGGTGACCCACCCGGGCAGTTCTTTGAGGTGGTTGCCGCGCACGCAGTTCCCGCGCCCGTTGCCCA
>NZ_JAJNDA010000010.1 GCF_021026295.1 Actinomycetospora soli | reverse complement strand
CCTTGTCCACCAACGCCCGCAGCTCCGGGTCCAGGTGCGAGGTCACGGACACGACGTGTTCGGCGAGCTGCTCCGAGATGCGCCCGACCACCAGCAGCGCCCGCGTGCACGGCAGATCCGTGGCGAGCGCCCGGGCCACCGACAACCGGCGGTCGCCGATGTGGGGGGAGACGTGCGCGGCCAAAGCGATCTGGTCGGCGATCCCCCGGCCGAGCTTCTCCGGGTCCAACCGGCCCTCGGCGACGAGTTCGATCTGGGCTTCGACCTGAGCGCGACCGAACGCGACCATCGCAGTGTGCTGCGCCGCCGCCACCGCTGAACGCAGCTTCTCCAGCAGAGCGATCCGGTCGATGCACGCCGCGCCGCCGTCAGAGGTGGGATCGGTGGGCAGCTCGGCGAGTTCAGCGAGGCGCGCGAGCAACGCGGTCAGCTCCACACTGACCGGGTCCACCACCTCGTTCGAACTCATGTTCGCAAGCTAGCAGCCACCCCCGACAATCACGGCCGTGTCCGGCCTACGACCTGCGACGATGCGTCAAAGCTGTCACTGGACGCCAGCAACGACGCTTTCCTGCCACCGAGGGGGCTTGCCACCGAGGGGGCTTGGGGCCCGACCGACCGGCCCCGACCCGCCGTCAGGACGAGCCCGGCCCCAGCTTGCGCACGGCCTCGTCCTTGCCCGCCACCGAGGTGCGCAGGTCGGCCTGGAAGTCGGCCATCCGCGCGGCGAGCCCCGCGTCGGCGGCCGCGAGGATGCGCACGGCCAGCAGGCCGCCGTTGCGCGCGCCGCCGATCGACACGGTCGCCACCGGCACGCCCGCGGGCATCTGCACGATCGAGAGCAGGGAGTCCATGCCGTCGAGGTGCTTGAGCGGCACCGGCACGCCGATCACCGGCAGCACCGTGGCCGCGGCGACCATGCCGGGCAGGTGCGCCGCCCCGCCGGCCCCCGCGACGACCACCCGCAGCCCGCGCGACGCGGCCGTCTCCGACCACTCCAGCATCGCCCGCGGCGTGCGGTGCGCCGAGAGCACCCGCGCCTCCCACGGCACGCCGAACTCGTCGAGGGCCGTGGCGGCCGCCTGCATCGTGGGCCAGTCGGAGTCCGAGCCCATGACGATGCCGACCAGCGGGGGCAGCCGCGCGTCCGAGACCTGCGAGGACGAACCCGTCCTCGCGACCGCCTGGCCCGGGACCAGCTCCGAAGACGACATCTAGTGCGCACTCCATCCGTCGGTCCAGACACCCGTGGCGAGGTGGTCGGCGGCCAACCGGGCACGCCGGCGGACCTCGACCATGTCGTCACCGGTGATCGTCACGTGCCCGAGCTTGCGGCCCGGGCGCTCGCCCTTGCCGTAGAGGTGCACCCGCGCCTCCGGGAAGCGGGCGAGGGTGTGGTGCAGGCGCTCATCGGGGCCCGTCGACGGCAGCGGGTCCCCGCCCAGCACGTTCGCCATCACGCACGCAGGACGCAGCGTCGCGGTCGACCCGAGCGGATAGTCGAGCACCGCCCGCAGGTGCTGCTCGAACTGCCCGGTGACCGCGCCGTCCATCGACCAGTGCGCCGAGTTGTGCGGGCGCATCGCCAGCTCGTTGACCAGCACCCGGCCGTCGGGGGTCTCGAACAGCTCGACGGCGAGCAGGCCCACCACCCCGGTCGCGGCGGCGATGCGGATCGCCAGCTCCTCGATCTCCTCCGCGGTGTCCTCGGACAGGCCGGGGGCGGGCGCGAGGACCTCGGTGTTGATGCCGTCGGACTGCACGGTCTCGACGGCCGGGTACACCGCGGCCTGCCCGAACGGCGACCGCGCCAGCACGACGGCGAGCTCGCGCGCGAGAGCCACCTTCTCCTCGACGAGCAGCGGTGTCCCCGCGTCCAGCAGCTCGGCGACCAGCGGTCGCGCCTCGTCGGCGGAGTCGACGACCCACACCCCGCGACCGTCGTAGCCCCCGCGCGCGGCCTTGAGCACCACCGGCCACGTGTGCTCCGCGGCGAAGGCCTCGAGGTCCGCGGCGGACCCCACCGGCGCGAAGGCCGGGACCGGCTCGCCGAGCTCCGCCAGCCGTCGGCGCATCACGAGCTTGTCCTGCGCGTGCAGGAGGGCCTCCGGCCCCGGGTGCACGGTGACGCCCTCGGCGACGAGCGTCGTCAGCAGCTCGCCGGGGACGTGCTCGTGGTCGAAGGTCAGGGCCTCGGCGCCCGCGGCGACCCCGCGCAGCGCGTCGAGGTCCCGGTGGTCGCCGATCCGGACCTCGGGGGTCACCAGCGCCGCGGCCTCGTCGGGCGAGGTCGCCAGCACGCGCAGCGTCTGCCCGAGGGAGATCGCGGCCTGGTGGGTCATGCGGGCCAGCTGGCCGCCGCCGACCATCGCGACGACGGGCAGGCCGGTGCGCTCCTCCACGGGCGGAGAACCTAGTCGGCGTCGCCCTCGGGGGCGATCACGGGCACGTCGAACCCGAGGATGCGGTCCCGTCGCGGCACGGCGGGCTCGGCGTCGCGCAGCTTCGCGAGGACGTCTCCGACCCCCTCGAGCGAGGCGGGCAGCGCGACGATCCGCGCGCTCGGCGCCCCGAGGACCCCCGTGGCGCCGGCCAGCCGCCGGGCGAGCAGACCCCGCAGGACCCGCACGCGACCGGCCAGGCCGTCCCGCGGGGCGAGCACGACGACGGTGGACCGGCCCACCACGGCGATCGTCTCGCCGGCGTCGAACACCACCGCCGCGGCGTCGCCGGCGACGGTCAGCGGGGCCACCCGGGACCATCCGGCCACCTGCAGGGTCACGACGACGAGCGCGGTCCGCTCGCTCACCGACGTCCCGTGTGCACGGGCCTCGCGGTAGACCTCGGCGAGCCGGGTCCGCAGGTAGCGGGCGCTGGCCAGCCCGGACAGCGGGTCGAGGGCGGCCGCCTCCGAGAGGTCACCGCAGGCCACGTCGGTCCAGCCCAGCGACACCACCCGCACCAGCCGCGAGCCCTCGGCGCCCGGCAGGCCGAGGCGTCGGCGTTCCCCCAGGTCGCCCAGCGCGCCGCTCACCGCGGTGTGCAGCGCCGCCAGGTCGGAGAGCGTCTCGTCCAGCCCGATGCCCGCCGCGGCGCGCGCGCCCGCCCACCGCGTGAGGGCGTGCTCCAGGGGCGGCCCGACCCGGCCCGAGAGGACGACCTCGCACACCTCCTCGACGGTCGGATCCGGCCACTCGCTCGCCACGGACCACCCGAGGGCGTTGCTGCACGCGAACCAGCGTTCCCGGAGCGCGTCGTGCGCGGGGCCGGACCGCCCCACGCCGGCGCCGCGGGCGAGGGGGGCGGGATCGGCACCCGCGGGGGCGCTGTCGACGACCTCGTCCCGCCGCTCGTCCGCGAGCGTCATGCCACGTACCTCCACTGCTCCGCGTGCCTCCGCCGTCGTGTCGGGCGGCGTGACCGACCGTGTCGATCGCCGACCGCTCTCCCTGGCGACGCGCGAGACGGTCATCCGTGACGGTGACACTGCCGGGATCCTCCCCGAACCGACCTCAGACTCGTCGGCGAGGGGGGAGGTGTGTCCGGATGGCCGAGGTCGGCGGTGCCGCGTCGGGTCCCGCGCTGCCCGGACCCAGTGACGCCGAGCTGCTCGGCGTCATCCGCGGCCGCCCCGCCGACGACGAGTCCACGGTCGCGTTCGGCACCCTCTACGACCGCCATCGCGACGCCGCCCGAGCCCTCGCCCGCCAGCTCGCCCGCTCCCCCGCCGACGCCGACGACCTCGTCTCCGCCGCCTTCGCCCGCCTGCTCGAGATCCTGCGCGCCGGCGGCGGCCCCACCGAGGCGTTCCGCGCCTACCTGCTCACCTCGCTGCGCCACCTCGCCTACGACCGCACCCGCGCCGAACGCCGCCTCGACCTCACCGAGGACATGGGCGAGGTCATCGGCGTCGATCCGGAACGCACCGTCGTCCCCTTCGCCGACCCCGCCGTCGCCGGCCTCGAACGCTCCCTCGCCGCCCGGGCCTTCGCGACCCTCCCCGAGCGCTGGCAGGCCGTCCTCTGGCACCTCGAGGTCGAGGGCGACTCCCCCGCCGACATCGCGCCGCTGTTCGGCCTGACCCCCAATGCCGTCTCCGCCCTCGGCTACCGCGCCCGCGAGGGGCTGCGCCAGGCCTACCTGCAGGAGCACCTCGCGGGGGGCGGCCCCGGCGCGCCGCCGAAGGACCGCAGGCACCGCGAGACCGAGGAGAAGCTCGGCGCCTGGACCCGCGGTGGGCTCTCCAAGCGCGACGCCGTGAAGGTCGAGGAGCACCTGCGCGAGTGCGCCGACTGCCGCGCCCTCGCCGCCGAACTCCGCGAGGTCAACTCCGGCATCGTGCGCACCGCCATCGCGCCCCTCGTGCTCGGCGCCGCCCTCGTCGGCTACCTCGCCACGCGGCAGGGGGCGTGGGTGCCGTCGACCGCGGAGCTCGTCGTCGCGGGCAGCGGCGTCGTCGGCGTGATCGGCGCCCTCGGCGGCCTCACCCGCTCCGCGGAGGTCCCGCGGACCCGACGCCTCGGCGCCGCGGTCGTCGGGCTCGCCGGCCTCGGCCTCGCGACCGCCACGGCCCTCACCACCCTCGGCCCCGAGGCCCCGGTCGCCGGGCCGCCGGTGCTGCGTCTTCCCGACGCCGGGTCGGTGCCTGTGGTGCCGCCGGCTCCCCTGCCCGTGCCTCCTCCCGACGGCGGGTCGGACGCTCCCCGGCCGGACGTCCCCCGGCCGGACTCCTCCGGGGTCGACGCTCCCGGGTCGGACGGCGCCGGCTCCTCGACCGGCTCGCGACCGTCGGGGTCAACCGGCTCGGGGTCAACCGGCGCGGGGTCAACCGGCGCGGGGTCAACCGGCGCGGGGTCAACCGGCGCGGGGTCGAGCAGCTCGAGGTCGGGCAGCTCCGGCGCCCGGTCGCCCGCGCCCCGTCCCACGACCACCGTCCCGTCGTCGGGCACGGTGACCTCCGGGCACTGGGGCACCGACGGGAGCCGGTGGACCGCGGACGGCCCCGTGGTCGACCTGGACGTCCTCGACCTCGACGTGCTCACCGAGCGGACACCCCGCCGCGGCCTGCTCGAGCCGGTGCTGGACGTGCTGCTGCACTGAGCGGACGTCATGGCTCAGCGGCCACTCGCCGCGGGCCTGCGAGCGTGGCGTCCTGCTGACGTCCAGCGTCAGCCGTGTGCCACGGCTGACAACGGGGCGCCGGCGCGGGAGGCTGCACGCCATGAGCGACCCGACCCCGGCGGTCCGCGCCTCGGACGCCGAGCGCGAACAGGTGGCCGACCTCGTGCGGCGCGCGGTCGGAGACGGCCGCCTGACGATGGTCGAGGGCGACGAGCGGCAACGGGCCGCGTACGCCGCGACGTTCCGCCACGAGCTGGCGCCGATCACGGCGGACCTGGAGCCGGAGCCGACCGCCCAGCCGTCCCGACCCGCCGTCGGGAAGGAGATCGCCACCCGGCCGGACGCCACCGGGTCGGTCGCGGTGATGAGCGGCGCGGACCGGTCGGGGACGTGGACGCCCGGGCTGACGCACCGCGCCGTCAGCGTCATGGGCGGGACGAGCCTCGACCTGCGCCACGCGAACCTGGACTCGCGCGGCCTCACGCTGCAGGTCGTGTCGGTGATGGGCGGCGCGAACGTCGACCTGCGCGGGGTCGGGGTCGACGTCACCGTGCAGGCGTTCGCGCTGATGGGCGGGTGCGAGGTCGTGGTCGACCCGGACGCGGTCGTCGAGGTCACGGGCGTCGGGTTCATGGGCGGTTTCGCCGACCAGGCGGGCGCGCCCAGCGGCACGCCCGGGCCACGGGTCAAGGTCAGCGGCTTCGCGATGATGGGCGGGGTCTCGGTGACCCGACGGCCGCTCGCCGTGGAGAGCGGTCAGTAGCGCCGCTGCACCTCCAGCTCCGCCGCGGACGAGGCGCCGGCGAGCCCGACGGTGAGGTCGAGCTCGGCGAGCACGTCGCCCACGACCTGCGCGACCCCCTCCGCCCCGGCCAGCGCGAGCCCCCAGACGAAGGGGCGCCCCAGGCACACCGCCCGCGCGCCGAGGGCCAGGGCGAGCGCGACGTCCGCCCCGGTGCGCACGCCCGAGTCGAGGAGCACCGGGAGCCGGTCGGCGACCGCCTCCACCACCCCGGGCAGCGCGTCCAACGCGGCGACGGCGTGGTCCACCTGTCGCCCGCCGTGGTTGGACACGAGCACCGCGTCGACGCCCGCGTCGACCGCGCGGCGGGCGTCGACGGGGTGCAGGACGCCCTTGAGCACGACCGGCAGGGAGGTCCGGGACCGCAGGGTCGCGACGTCGTCCCAGCTCAGGTGCGGCCGGGAGTAGACCTCCAGGAAGGTCTCGACGGCGGCCCGCGGCACCGGGGAGCGCAGGTTCTCCAGCGTGGACCCGGGGAAGTTGTGCGTGATCTCGAGCAGCGTGCGGACGGCCTGCGGGGTGATCCGCGGAGCGGGTCCGGAGCGTGGGGTCGCCGCCCGCTCCCGCGCGAGCCGCGAGAAGACGGGGTCGGAGGTGTACTGCGCGATCCCGAGCCCGCGGCTGAACGGCAGGTGCCCCAGGTCGAGGTCGCGCGGGCGCCACCCGAGCATCGTCGTGTCGAGGGTGACGACGACGGCCTCGCACCCGCTGGCCTCGGCACGCGCGAGGAAGCTGTCGACCAGGTCGTCGGAGGTGGACCAGTAGAGCTGGAACCACCGCCGCCCGATCCCGGCGAGCGCCTCCATCGCCGTGCCCGCTTGGTTGCTGACGATCATCGGTACGCCCGCGGCGGCGGCGCCCCGGGCGACGGCGAGGTCCGCGCCGCGCCGCACGAGGTCGAGCGCCCCGATCGGGGCGAGCAGCAGCGGGTGGTCCAGGCGACGGCCGAAGAGCTCGGTGGAGAGGTCCCGGGACCCGACGTCGCGCAGGACGCGCGGCACGGTCTGCCACCGCTCGAACGCCGCCCGGTTGGCGCGCACGGTGGCCTCGGCTCCCGCCCCGCCGGTGACGTAGGCGTCCGCCCGACGTGACATCGCCCGGCGGCCGCGCCGCTCCAGCTCCCCCGCCGTCGTCGGGACCCGGGGACGGGACCCCGACACGCCGTCGCGGTAGACCTGCTCCTGACGGGCCCGGCCCGCCCCGATCGTCATGCGGCGTCGTCTAGCACGAACCGGGCCGGAGTGCCGTACGGGCACGGAGGGTGTCGGACCTCTCACCCTCCGCTTGTGCGGGACCCGGCGTCCCGGGGACCCTCCTTTCGAAAGCTAACAATCGGTTCTCGAGGAGGCGGACGTGACGGACAGCCGTTTCGAGCAGTGGGACGTGGTGTCGAGCGTGGGGCTGACGGCGTTGGTCGTGGCGGCGGGCCGCGCGGTCGACACCCACCGGCCGGACGGGCTGATCTCCGACCCCTACGCCGAGGCCTTCGTCCAGGCCGCGAATCCGCCGCAGCCCCTCGCGACGCGGCCCGTCGAGCCGCAGGACGACTCCGACGACGAGCTCTGGCAGATGATGTCGGGCTACATGGGCACCCGGACCCGGTTCTTCGACGAGTTCTTCCAGGGCGCGGGCGAGCGTGGCCTGCGCCAGGTCGTCGTCCTCGCCTCCGGGCTCGACACGCGCGCCCACCGACTGTCGTGGCCGGCCGGCACGACGTTCTACGAGGTCGACCAGGCGAAGATGATCGAGTTCAAGGACGCCGTGCTCGAGCAGGAGGGCGCCACGCCCCACTGCGACCGCCGCACGGTGCTCGCCGACCTGCGCGACGACTGGCCCGCCGCCCTCCGGGCCGCGGGCTTCGACCCGGCCACGCCGACCGCCTGGTTGACCGAGGGCCTCCTGCCCTACCTGCCCGCCGAGGCCCAGAGCGCGCTCGTCGACGCGATCGACGACCTCTCGGCCCCCGGGTCGGAGTGGGCGATCGAGGACTTCACCAACATCACCCAGCAGTTCGACGACCCCGCCTTCCGCCGGGTCGCGGGCAGGATGGGCGTGGACATGCAGCAGCTGCTGTACAGCGACGAGCGCCCCGACCCCGCCGCGACCCTGCGGAGCCGGGGGTGGAGCACCGAGTCCTTCGTGGCGACCGAGGTCGCCAAGTCCTACGGGCGCATCCTCGACCCGCTGACCCAGCGCCTCAACGGCCAGAGCTCGCTGGTCGTGGCGACGAAGGGACGCTGATCGCGGTCAGCACGTCCTCGTCGCCCGCGAACACGCCCTCCCGGCGCGGCCACGCGACGGCGACGTCGGTGAAGCCGAGCTCGCCCGCCCGGCCCACCACGTCGTCGAACAGGCCCGCCGCGGAGAGGGCGTAGACCGGCGCGCCGTCGGTGTTGAGGATCCTTCCTCCCGACGCCGGGTCGTGCCCGGCCCGGGAGCGCGCCTCGCCGTACGCCGTGGCGAGGTCCGCCACGCCGCGCCACCACGCCGCGAGGTCCTCGCCGCCCGCTCCGGTGGTCACCCACCCGTCGCCGAGCCGGGCGGCGAGGTCGACGGTGCGCCGCCCGTCGGCGGCGAGGACGAACGGCACCCGCGGTCGCTGCACGCAGCCGGGCGCGTTGCGGGCCTCGACGGCCGTGTAGTACTCGCCGCGGTGGGTGACGCGCTCCTCGGTGAGCAGCCGGTCGAGCAGCACCGTGAACTCCTCGAACCGGGCGAGGCGGCTCGCCGGTCGCGGCACCCCGAGCACCTCGGTGTCGTAGCCCCGCGGTGTCCCCGCGCCGAGCGCCGCGGTGAACCGACCCCGGGAGAGGTCGTCCAGGGTGATCACGTCGCGGGCGAACGGGACGGGCGAGCGCACGTTCGGGCTGACGACGAACGGCCCGATCTCGATCCGCTCGGTGACCGTCGCGGCCAGCGACAGCGTCGGCACCGCGCCGTACCAGGGCCCGTCGACCAGCGTGCGCCAGCCGAGGTGGTCGTAGGTCCAGCCGGTGGCGAACCCGAGCTCCTCGACCGCCCGCCAGCGCCGGGTCGCCTCGTCGCGCGGGTGTTCGGGCAGGACGGTCAGACCGATGCGCACGACGCGGCAGTCTGCCCGGCCCCTCGTCAGGAGGGCTGGTCGGCGTCGACGCCGTCGAGCACCCCGGACAGGCTCGTCAACCAGGCCAGGTGCGCCTCCAGGGCCGCCCGGCCGACGGGGGTCAGGCGGAACCACGTGCGCGGCCGGCGCCCCACCGCACCCTTCCGGATTTCCAGGTAGCCCACATCCTCCAGCGAGCGTGCGTGCTTGGAGACCACCGAGTCGCCCGCACCGACGGTGTCGCGCACCGTGGCGAAGTCGGCCCACGCGGCGCCCTGCAGGAGGGCGCAGATCGCGAGCCGGGGCCCGACCTCGAGGACCGGGTCGCGCGTGGGGTTCACGTCGGCCGCACCCGCCCGGTGCGCACGGCAGCGGTCACGGCCGGACCCGTCCGGAGCGGATGTCGGTGCGGATCGCCCGCTGCATCCGCACGAAGAGGCCCATGGTCACGACGACGCCGACCGCGGCGGTGGAGAGGCGGGCGTCGACGACCTGGGAGACCAGGATCGCGACCGTCGCGGCCGTCATCACGGTCCAGTACCACCACGGCGGGCGGACCCGCTCGGCCAGCCGTTCCCGCTGTTCGGCCACCACGGCCATCGCCTCGTGCGCCATGTCCGCCTCCCCGGCAATCGCTTGCCGATCGGCAAGTACATGCCGAGTGCGGCGCGCGACAACACCCGCCGTCGTGAACACCAGGTGAGCACGGGAGCAAGGGCCGAACGGGCGAAGGTCAGGCACACCTACGGGGAGTCCCCGTCATCGTTGGCCCGATCCGGTGACACATCTCGCGAACTCGACCCGCGCGAGCGGTCGTCGCGGTCCGTCCGACGGCGTCGACGCAGGTCGGCGCGTCGCACTCCCGACGGCGGGTCCAGGTGAGTGGAGCCTTCGCTTGCTGTTGGGGCGTCGCGGAACCGGACATCCTCGTGCCATGACTTCGATGCGCGAGTTGCCGACCGTCCAGTCCTGCGCCGCCACGAGCTGTTCGTACAACGAGAACTCCTCCTGCCACGCCGGTGCGATCACCGTGGGTGGCTCCGCCTGCGGCACGTTCGTGGAGATCTCGTTCCGCGGCGGCGTCGACCAGGGCGGCCTCGTCGGGGCGTGCCACCGCTCCGAGTGCAAGTTCAACGACAAGCTCGAGTGCACCGCCTCGTCGGTCGAGATCGGCGGCCAGGGCGCCGACGTCGCCGACTGCCTGACCTACGAGGCCAAGTAGGCCTCGTCCAGACGCTCCAGGACGAGGGCGCCGGTCCGGTCGGCCCGCAGCGCCCCGTCCGCCACCGCGACCGTCGCGACCGGGTCGACGTCGTCCACCAGGACGGCGGCGCCCGCCGCGGCCAGGTCGCGGAGGCCCGCGAGCACCGTCCGGCGGTCGGCGGCCTCGAGGCCGTCGGTGAGCCGGTCGGCCAGCACCACGGCGGCACCGGCCGCCGACGCCACGGTGGCGCGTCGCGCGAGCGCGGACTCGTCCCTGGCCGCGGTGAGCCGCACCGTGCCGGGGACGCAGCCGTCGTCCAGCGCCGCCATCACCCGGCGACGGACCAGGCCCGGTCCGAGCAGGGCGGTCACCTCACCCACCGGCAGCCGCAGCGACATCGCGTCCTCCCTCGATCGTGACTGAGGTGAGCCTAAGCTTGCCTTCCCCCGGTGTCGATCCCCCGGGGTCGTCCGCGTCCGAGGTCCTAGACTCGTCCGCGATGAGTTCCGCCACGGGGTCCCGCCTGAGCTCGGCGTGGCTCCGGCACGGGGAACTGGTGCGGTTCGCCCTGGTGGGCGCCAGCACCTTCGTCGTGGACACCGGCGTGTTCCTGCTGCTCAAGAGCACGATCCTCGAGCCCAAGCCGGTCACCGCCAAGATCCTGGCCGTGCTCGTCGCGACCGTCGTCGGCTACGTCGCCAACCGCGAGTGGTCCTTCCGCGCCCGGGGCGGCCTCGCCCGTCGTCGGGAGGCGGGCCTGTACTTCGTCGTGAGCGGCGCCGCCCTCGCGGTCAACGCCGCGCCCCTGGGCATCTCCCGCTACGTGCTCGACCTGGCCACGCCGACCGTGTCGGCGTTCACGGAGCAGGTCGCCGACCTCGTGAGCGCGCAGGTCGTCGGCACCCTGCTCGCCATGGCCTTCCGCTGGTGGGCCTTCCGGCGCTGGGTCTTCCCGACGGCGCTGTCCGGCTGAGCCTCCCCGGTCGTGGCGGGAGAGCGTCGTTGCTGCCACCGGCCGACGGCAACGACGCCTCCCTGCCACCGCGGGGGTCAGCGTCAGCGCGGCCCCGTCGCGGGCAACGGCCGCGGCGAGGCGACCGCCTGATCGGTCCGCGGCACCGGCAGGAACAGCGCGAACACCGCGGGCTTCGTCCGGGCCAGCTCCAGACGACCGCCGTCGGCCTCGACCAGCGCCCGGGCGAGCGCGAGACCGACCCCGGTGGACGCCGAGCCCGACACCCCGCGGTCGAACACGTGCGGCGCCAGCTCCGAGGGCACGCCGTCGCCGTTGTCGGAGACCTCGACGACGATCGTGTCGTGGTCGGAGTGCCGCGCCGCGATCGTGATCGTGCCGGCCCCGTGCCGCAGCGCGTTGTCCACGAGCACCCCGAGCGCCTCGCGCAGCCGCGCGGACGTCGCCCGCGCCACGAGCCCCTCGGCCACCCGCACCCGGAGGGCGCGGCCCTGTCCGGAGGCCGCGTCCTGCCACTCGTCGGCGACCGCCGCGAGCTCCCCGTCGAGTTCCAGGGGCGACGCGCTCGCCGCCCGGGCCGCCCGCGCGGAGTTCAGCAGCTCGTCGAGCACCTCGGCCAGGCGCTCGGCCTGCTCGAGCGCCGCCCCTCCCTCGGCGGAGACCTCCGGGTCGGGGTGCGACGAGAGCTCGTCGAGCCGCAGCTGCAGGGCGGTCAGGCGGCTCCGGAGCTGGTGGGAGACGTCGCCGACGAGGTCCCGCTCGCGTTGCACGAGCTCCGCGAGGGCCACGGCCGACGAGTCGAGCACGTCGGCGACCCGGTCCAGCTCGGGAATGCCGTGCCGCAGCGGCGCCTGCCGGAAGTCGCCGGCGCCGAGCCGGGCGGCCCGCCCGGCCACCTGCTGGAGGGGGTCGGCGAGACGACGGGCGGTGAGCGTCGCGACCACCGCCCCGACCGCCACCGACAGCACGATCGCCGCGAGCACCAGCGCGGTCGCCTGCAGCTGCCGCGACCGCATCTCGGCGGCCGGCTCGGCGATCACGGCCGAGCCGTTGATGCCGAACGAGGCGCTCTCGGCGACCTGGTCGGGATCGGTGGTGTCCCCGATCGCGCTCGTCCCGCGGGGCGTGCGCACCACGAGCGACCCGCCCGGCGGCACCGCGATCGCCACCGCCGAGAGGTCCACCGGACGGTCGGACTGCAGCTGCGAGTCGAGTGTGGCCACCACCTGGCGCAGCCGGCCCGCCAGGTCGGCGTGGGTGAAGTCCTCCACGAGCCGCCAGGTGGTCAGCGCCAGCGGCCCGCCGAGGACGGTGACGGTGATCGCGACGACGAGCAGGGTCGAGATCAGGATCCGACGACGCACGGCGAACCAGGCCTAGGTGTTGAAGCGGAACCCGACCCCGCGCACGGTCGAGATGCGCTTGCCGCCGGATGGCCCGCCGTCGGTGTCGCCGAGCTTGCGGCGCAGCCAGGACATGTGCATGTCGAGCGTCTTCGAGGTCTTCATCTCCGGGTCGTTCCACACCTCCCGGAGGATCTCCTCGCGCGACACGACCTGACCCGCGTGCGCGAGCAGCACCCGCAGCAGCTCGAACTCCTTGTTCGCGAGCCCGACCTCCACGCCGTCCACGAGCACGCGGCGCGCCGACGGCTCCATCCGCACCCCGCCCGCGTCGAGGATCTCGGGGGCCCGGCGGCGCAGCAGCGCCCGCACGCGGGCGAGCAGCTCGGCCAGCCGGAACGGCTTGCCCACGTAGTCGTCGGCGCCCGCGTCGAGACCGACCACGAAGTCGACCTCGTCGGTGCGGGCCGTGAGCATCAGCACGGGCAGGTCGGGCTTGCCGGCCCGGACCCGGCGGCAGACCTCGAGGCCGTCCATGCCCGGCAGCCCGAGGTCGAGGACCATGAGGTCGACCTCGCCCTCACCGGCCCGCGTCACGGCGCTCGGCCCGTCGTCCACCACGTCCACCTCGTAGCCCTCGCGCGTGAGGGCCCGGGACAGCGGTCCGGCGATCGCCGCATCGTCCTCGACGAGGAGCACCGTGGTCATGAACGACCAGCGTAGACCGCCCGGTGCGCGATCCGTGTGGGACGTTCGTTCGGCAGGATGAGCGCCGTGACCAGTGACCTCACCGCGGACCTCGACCTCGCCCGTCGCATCGCCGACGCCGCCGACCGCGTGACCCTCTCCCGCTTCCGCGCGAGCGATCTGGTGGTCGACCGCAAGCCCGACCGCACGCCCGTCACCGACGCCGACGTCGCCTGCGAGGACGAGGTCCGGCGCCTCATCGCCGCCGAACGTCCCGACGACGCGGTGCTCGGCGAGGAGCGCGGCTCGTCGGTGTCCGACCCCGCCGCCCGGCACTGGATCGTCGATCCGATCGACGGCACCAAGAACTTCTCCCGCGGCGTCCCCGTGTTCGCGACGCTGCTGGCCCTGATGAGCGGCGGGGAGCCCGTCGTCGGGGTGGTCAGCGCGCCCGCCCTCGGCCGGCGCTGGTGGGCGGCGCGCGGGCACGGTGCGTTCACCTCCGACGTCGCCCGCGGGATCGACGCGGCACCGCTGTCGGTGTCGGGGATCGCCGACCTCACCGACGCCTACGTCTCCACCACCGACCTCGACTACTGGCGCGAGATCGGCGCCCGCGACCGCTGGCTCGCCCTCACCGAGGCCACCTGGGAGAGCCGCGCCTTCGGCGACTTCCACCACCACGTGCTCGTCGCCGAGGGCCTGCTCGACGCCGCGGTCGAGCCCGGGGCGAGCGCCTGGGACCTCGCCGCCCCCGCCGTCGTCGTGCGCGAGGCCGGCGGGCGGCTGACCGACTTCTCCGGCGGCGAGCGCATCGACGGCGGCGAGGCGCTGTCCACCAACGGCGCCCTGCACGACGCGGTGCTCGCGGTCATCCGGCCCTGAGCGCGCCGCGCATCATCTGCGTCCACGCCAGCCGCCCGAAGAGGTGGAAGCAGGCCGCGGACTCCTCCTCGAAGCGCGTCCAGGCGTACCGCTCGCCGCCCTCGAACCAGTAGACCTCCCACGTCCGCTCGGGACCGGGGTGCACGCACCACACCCGGTCCACCCGCCCCGGGGTCCCGACGACGACCGTGCCCGGGCCGAGCCCGAGCGCCTCGATCCAGCCCGGCAACGCGTCGACTCCCACACGGGTGCTGACGGTGCCGGGCGGCGATCGGTTCCGTCGGGCTCGGTCGTGCGTGCCGTGGGGCCACGCACGACGCGTCCGTCAGGTCCGGGGAGGGACGGCTAACGGCCCGCCGGGAGCTCCCGACGGCGACCGGAGAGGCGCCTCAGCCGCGGGAAGCGTTCCGGCTCGGGCTCCTCGTCCCACTCGGCGTCCTCGACGTCCTCGAACTCGTCGGGAGCCCGGTCGACCTCGTCGTCGTACCGGTCGTCGTCCTCGTCCTCGTCGGCGTCGGCATCGTCGTCGTCCCACGTGCCCCACCGGTCGGGGTCGAGGCCGCCGCGCCGCTCGGCCATCCGCTCGATGTCGGCGGCGACCCGCTCGACGCGGCCGAGGCCGTCGAAGCGCCACGGCTCCCGGGTGTCGTCGACCCCGACGACGAGCGTGCCCGCGCCGAGGAACCGGTCGAGTCCGCCGCGCACCGTGCGGACGGTGGTGATGCTGCGTCCGACCACCACGATGCCCGAGCGGGAGAACACGCCCTCCCGCACGAGCACCCGGCGGTCGGTGACCACGAAGTGCGTCGCGCGCCACCGGGCCACCGGCGCCACGGAGAACCAGCCGAGCACCGCGACCGCGACGACGCCGACCGCGACGAGCACCGCGGTCGACCACGTCGTCGGGCGGGCCACGGCGACCAGCCACGCGCCCACGAACGCCACGACCGGCGGGAGCAGGGCGGGCACGACGAGCATCCGCCAGTGCGGCCGGACGTGGCGCACGACCCGCTCGCCGGCCACGAGGAGACGCTCCGGGTACGCCACGGACCTCCCCCTCCCGCCGGCGGTGCGCCGATCGAGGGTATCCGCGCGGTGGGCGGGATTCGAGGTCCCGCGCCGCGCGCGGACCCCGGACGGGTGAGGTCAGACGGGCCGGACGTGCACCACGTCGCCCGCGGCGACCGTGGTCGACCCGCCGTCGGGCGTCCGCACGACGAGCCGCCCGTCGTCGTCGACGTCGTCGGCCACGCCCACCAGCTCCCGGTCACCGGGCAGCGCCACGCGCACCTCGCGGCCGAGCGTCGCGCACCGCTGCCGGTAGCCGGAGAGCAGACCGGCGCGGGCCGCGTCGCCGCGGGCCGCCCGCCAGTCGTCCTCGAGCGAGGCGAACACGGCGAGCACGTCGCCGAGCACGTCGGGCCGGGACCGCCGGACGCTCTGGGCGAGCAGCGACGTCCCGCCCTCGGGGAGCTCGGCCTCCGGCGTCGAGACGTTGATGCCGATCCCGACGACGAGCGCGTGCCCGGCCTGCTCCTGACCCCCGTCGCTGCGCTCGCCCCCGGAGCCGCCCGGCACGACCTCGGACAGGATGCCGGCGCCCTTGCGCTGGTCGGGGCCGAGCAGCAGGTCGTTCGGCCACTTCAGGGCGGCCTCGAGGGTCGCGACGGAGGCCGGCGCGCGGTAGTCCTCCATGGCCAGCACCAGCGCGAGGCCCGCGATCAGCGGCGCCCAGCCCCACTGCTCCTGCGGCACCTGAGTGGGGCGCAGCAGCAGGGAGAAGGTGAGCCCCTGCGCGGGCCCCGACTCCCAGGTCCGCTCCCGCCGGCCCCGCCCCGCGGTCTGGTGGTGGGCGACGAGCACCGACCGGTCCGGGGCGCCCTGCGCGGCCGCGGCGGCGAGGTCGGCGTTGGTCGAGCCCGTGGCGTCCACCACGTCGATGCGCGCCCACGGCCCGGTCGGCGCGACGGCGATGGTCTGCAACGCCTTCCAGGCGGCGGCGTCCTGCACTCCCGGGATCATCCCGCGCACGGTAGAGGAGTGCCCATCATCACTCCTGTGCACCAGTGGGTGGAGCACCGTGGACCTCGCTATGGTCCGGCCCCATGACCGCCGCGACGAAGCCGCCACCCGAGCCCGACGAGGCCGCGGACGAGCCCGACGTCCACACCTCCGCCGGCAAGCTCGCGGACTGGCACCGGCGCCAGGACGACGTCGTCCACGCCGGCTCGGAGCGGGCCGTCGAGCGGCAGCACGCCAAGGGCCGCAAGACCGCCCGCGAGCGCATCGACCTGCTGCTCGACGAGGGCAGCTTCCTCGAGTTCGACGCGATGGCCCGCCACCGCTCCACCAACTTCGGTCTCGACGCGAACCGCCCCTACGGCGACGGCGTCGTCACGGGCCAGGGCACCGTCGACGGCCGCCCGGTCTGCGTGTTCTCCCAGGACGCCACCGTCTTCGGCGGCGCGCTCGGCGAGGTCTACGGCGAGAAGATCGTCAAGGTCATGGACGTGGCCATGAAGATCGGCTGCCCCGTCGTCGGCATCAACGACGGCGGCGGCGCGCGCATCCAGGAGGGCGTCGTCGCGCTCGGGCTCTACGGCGAGATCTTCCGCCGCAACTCGCACGCCTCCGGCGTCGTCCCGCAGATCTCGCTCGTGATGGGTCCGGCCGCCGGCGGCGCGGTGTACTCCCCCGCGCTCACCGACTTCACGGTGATGGTCGACGAGACCTCGTTCATGTTCATCACCGGACCCGACGTCATCAAGACCGTCACCGGCGAGGACGTCGAGTTCGAGACCCTCGGCGGCGCCCGCACGCACAACACCACCTCGGGCAACGCGCACTACCTCGCCTCCGACGAGGACGACGCGATCGCCTACGTGCAGGAGCTCCTGGGCTACCTGCCGTCGAACAACCTCTCCGAGCCGCCGCGGCTGCCGGCGGACGAGGAGTCCGGCGCGGTCGAGGAGGGCCTCTCCGAGGCCGACCTGGAGCTCGACGCGCTCATCCCCGACTCCCCGAACCAGCCCTACGACATCCGCGAGGTCATCCGCCGCGTCGTCGACGACGAGGAGTTCCTCGAGGTCCAGGAGCTCTACGCGGCGAACATCGTCGTCGGGTACGGCCGGGTCGAGGGGCGGCCGGTCGGCTTCGTCGCGAACCAGCCGTCCCAGCTCGCCGGCTGCCTGGACATCGGCGCCAGCGAGAAGGCGGCGCGCTTCGTGCGCACCTGCGACGCGTTCAACGTGCCGGTCGTGACCTTCGTCGACGTCCCGGGCTTCCTGCCCGGCACCGACCAGGAGTACAACGGCATCATCCGCCGCGGCGCGAAGCTGATCTACGCCTACGCCGAGGCCACCGTCCCGCTGATCACCGTCATCTGCCGCAAGGCGTACGGCGGGGCCTACGACGTCATGGGGTCCAAGCACCTCGGCGCCGACCTCAACCTCGCCTGGCCGACCGCCCAGATTGCCGTGACCGGCGCCTCGGGCGCGGTGAGCATCCTCTACCGCAAGGAGCTCAAGAAGGTCGAGGACTCCGGCGGGGACGTCGCCGCCCGGCGCGCCGAGCTGCAGCAGGAGTACGAGGACACCCTCGCGAACCCCTACGTCGCGGCCGAGCGCGGCTACGTCGACGCGGTCGTCCCGCCGTCGTGGACGCGCGGCTACATCGCCCGCGCGCTGCGCTCGTTCTCGACCAAGCGCGAGACGCTGCCCGCCAAGAAGCACGGGAACATCCCGCTGTGAGGCACGCCGGAGACGAGCGCGGGCGGAGGACACCGTGACGGACGAGGAGCTTCCCGACGACGGGCCGCGCCGGCCCGTCCTGCGCATCGTCCGCGGCGACCCCTCGCCCGAGGAGGTGGCCGCGCTGACCGCCGTCCTCGCGGCCGCGTCCGGCGGTGGCGGGGCGCCCGAGGACACCGGCCCCCGCTCGGTGTGGACCGAGCGGGAGTCGCTCGTCCGGCGTCCGCTCTCGCCCGGACCGGGGGCCTGGCGGGCGTCGGCGCTGCCGCGCTGAGGTCGGGGCGGCCCTCCGCCGCCGGGCGCGACCCCTCGTCGGCGTGCTCGGTCGCTCCGTCGGGAAGCCCTGGCGGCGTGGGACGACACGTGGTGCGGACGGTGCTCGGACGGTTGTACGGGCTCACGCTGGTGGCGCTGAGCCCGGTGCTCGTCGTGCTGCTGATCGTCCGGGCGGTGCTCCGGCCCGGCCGGCGCAGGGTGGCCGCGAACGCGCAGGCCGCGGCCGACCGGGTCCTCCCGGGCGTGGTGCGCGTGCTGCGCGTGGACGGCATGGGTGAGGCGGGCGGGTTCGCCGCCCGCGCCGTGCTGGTCGCGGCCCCGGAGGTCGCCGTCTCGTGGGGCTGCGACCACCGGTCCGCACCCGGCTCGCCGTCCGAACGCGCGATCGTCCCCGCCGTCGAGGCGGCGCGGCGGGGGGCGTCCGGGCCTGCCGGGACGCGGCCCGCCCCCTAGGGTCGTCCGCCGTGCGTCTCGTGCTCGGTTCCGCGTCCCCCGCCCGCCTCGGTGTGCTGCGCGCCGCGGGGGTGGACCCCGACGTCATCGTCTCCGCCGTCGACGAGGACGCCCTGCTGACCCAGCTCGGCGAGGCGACGTCGGCCGAGAAGGTCACCGCCCTCGCGCTGGCGAAGGCCCGGGCGGTGGCGGGGCAGGTGCCGACCGGGGAGGACGACGTCGTCGTGATCGGGTGCGACTCGATGCTCGACATCGACGGCGAGCTCGTCGGCAAGCCGCACACGGTGGAGAACGCCCGGGCCCGGTGGGAACGGATGGCGGGCCGGCACGGCGAACTCGTCACCGGACACGCCCTCGTGCGCCTGCGCGACGGGGCGGTCGCGGCCGAGATCTCGGGGCACGCGACGACGTTCGTGACCTTCGCCGAACCGACCCCCGCCCAGCTCGAGGCCTACCTGGCCTCCGGCGAACCGCTGGGCGTCGCGGGTGCGTTCACCCTCGACGGGTTCGGCGGCTGGCTCGTCGAGGGCATCCAGGGCGACCCGTCCAACGTCATCGGCATCAGCCTGCCGCTCGTGCGGCGGCTGCTCGCCGAGCTGGGGATCGAGGTCAGCGACCTGTGGCGGGCTCCGACGGTGGGCTGACCCGCGTCCCCGGCGGCGCGGCCGCGGGCGGCGCGCTCGCCCGTCCGGGCGCGTCCGCGCCGGTGGAGGACAGCGACCGGACGATGCGGTCGGCGGCGTTCGCGTCAGCGGCCTGGGACCGGCCCGCCGTCGCCACCGCGAGCAGCACCAGCCCCGGCTCGCCGCGGGCCCCGGCGACGGTGGTGACCCGCACGAGCGTGCCGTCGGGCGTGCGTCTGACCGAGGTGAACGCGTCGCGTCGGTCGAGGGTGGACGCCTCGTCGGAGACCGTGACGATGCGGCCGTCCCGGTCGCCGCGCACGCCGTCGGCGAACGCCCCGACGAGGCGGCGGGCCTCGTCGGCCAGCGCGTCCTCGCCGAACCCGCGGGCCGGGTCGAGCCGGCCGAGCATGACGACGGCGCGGGCGGTGTCCCCGCCGAGCGTCAGCAGGGTGGGGAACCGCCCGGGCGTGACGGGCACCAGGTCCTGGTCCCGGGCCGGCGTCCAGTCCGGCTCCGCGGCCACCGTGGCGCCGAGGGTCGGGTCGCCGACGCGACCGGGCCGGGTGGTGACCGGCGGGGCCGTCGGGGTCGCCACGGTGGGCGAGGCCGCCGGGGAGACCGGGCCCGCCGCGCGGGTGTCGGTGCGCCGGGCGGCGTCGGAGTCCGCACCCGCCGCCGTCGCGACCGCGGCCACGGTCCCGGCGAGCGCCGCCACGGACGCGCACACGGCCACCGCGGGCCCCCACCATCGTCCGCGTTCGGTCATCGGGGCACGACGGTAGCGACCGGGCCCGCGGGGCCGGGCACCGCCCGTCGTCGGGACGGCGGCTGTGGCCATGACCACGCACGATGCGGTGTCGCAGGCGCGTGAGGTGCGGGAGAGTCCCCGAGAACGGTCACGTCCGACCGTTCCTGGCCCGTCCAGTCGATCACCGAGGTCCGGCCGCCCTACACTGCGCGCGGCCCCACCAGCCCGCAACGACGCGAACGCCCCCCGGGAGGCTCCTCCGATGGCTCCGCAGGCTCAGCAGGACGCCCTGCACACCGTGCTCATCGCCAACCGAGGCGAGATCGCCGTCCGCGTGGCACGCGCGTGCAAGGACGCGGGCCTGACGAGCGTCGCGGTGTACGCGGACCCGGACCGCGACGCGCCGCACGTGCGGATCGCGGACCAGGCGTTCGGGCTCGGCGGGGAGACCGCGGCGGACTCCTACCTGAACATCGAGAAGATCATCGACGCCGCGCGGCAGTCCGGCGCGAACGGGATCCACCCCGGGTACGGCTTCCTCTCCGAGAACTCCGACTTCGCCCAGGCCGTCCTCGACGCCGGGCTGATCTGGATCGGCCCGTCCCCGCAGGCCATCCGCGACCTCGGCGACAAGGTCACCGCCCGCAAGATCGCCGAGCGGGCCGGTGCGCCGCTGGTGCCGGGCACGAAGGACCCGGTCGCCGACGCCGACGAGGTCATCGCCTTCGCCGACGAGCACGGCCTGCCGGTGGCCATCAAGGCCGCGTTCGGCGGTGGCGGCCGCGGCATGCGCGTCGCCCGCGAGCGCGACGAGATCAAGGACATGTTCGACGCCGCCGTCCGCGAGGCCGTCTCGGCGTTCGGGCGCGGCGAGTCGTTCGTCGAGCGCTACCTGGACCGGCCCCGCCACGTCGAGGCGCAGGTCCTCGCCGACCAGCACGGCAACTGCATCGTCGTCGGCACCCGCGACTGCTCGCTGCAGCGCCGTCACCAGAAGCTGGTCGAGGAGGCGCCCGCGCCGTTCCTCACCGACGAGCAGCGCAAGCGCATCCACACCTCCGCGCGCGACATCTGCCTCGAGGCCGGCTACTCCGGCGCGGGCACGGTGGAGTTCCTCGTCGGCGAGGACGGCACGATCTCGTTCCTGGAGGTCAACACCCGCCTGCAGGTCGAGCACCCGGTCTCCGAGGAGACCAGTGGCCTGGACCTCGTGCGCGAGCAGTTCCGGATCGCCGATGGCGAGGAGCTGCGCATCACCTCCGACCCGGAGCCGCGCGGGCACTCGATCGAGTTCCGGCTCAACGGCGAGGACGCCGGCCGCGGTTTCCTGCCCGCCCCGGGCACCGTGACCCGCTTCGTCGCGCCCTCCGGCCCGGGCGTGCGGGTCGACGCCGGCGTCGAGGCCGGCTCGGTCATCGGCGGCAACTTCGACTCGATGGTCGGCAAGCTGATCGTCACCGGCGAGGACCGGGAGCAGGCCCTCGAGCGCTCGCGGCGCGCCCTGGACGAGATCGTCGTGGACGGCCTCCCGACGGTCATCCCGTTCCACCGCCTCGTCGTCACCGACCCGGCCTTCACCGCGCCCGAGGGGGCGTCCTCGTTCACCGTGCACACGCGGTGGATCGAGACCGAGTGGGAGAACACGGTCGAGCCGTACGTGGCCGCCGGGGAGGGCGACGACGAGGACGAGGTCGCGCCGCGGCAGACCGTCGTCGTCGAGGTCGGCGGCAAGCGCCTCGAGGTGTCCCTGCCCGGTGACCTCGCCATCGGCGGGGGCGGCGGCGGCGCCGCGCCCGCGGCGAAGAAGAAGTCGCGCAAGCGTTCCGGCGGCGGCGCGAAGGTCTCGGGCGACGCCGTCACCTCGCCGATGCAGGGCACCGTCGTGAAGGTGTCCGTCTCCGAGGGGGACACCGTCTCCGCGGGCGACCAGATCGTGGTCGTCGAGGCCATGAAGATGGAGAACCCCGTGACCGCGCACAAGGGCGGCACCGTGACCGGCCTGTCCGTCGAGACGGGTGGCTCGGTCAACCAGGGCGCGGTGATCTGCGAGATCGCCGACTGAGCGCCGCCTGAGCGCCGTGGGTGGCAGGAACGCGTCGTTGCTGCCACCCAGCGCCAGGAGAGCCACATCGTCGCGGCGCGCCTACCCTGGACGGGGTGGGCGAACTGCGGATCGGCAACCGCGAGCGCGAGCTCGCGATGGCCGCCCTCGACGAGCACCTGCGTGAGGGCCGGCTCGAACCCGGTGAGTACGCCGAGCGGTCCGCGATCGCCTCGACGGCGCGGTTCCGCTCCGAGCTCGACGGGTTGTTCACCGACCTCCCGGCCCCGCACCCGGCCTACCCCCGGTCCGTTCCCGACGTCGGGTCGGTGCCGGTGGGCGGGCCGCCCCCGGCCTCGCCTCCGCCTCCGGCGGCGCCCGCGGCGCGCGACGACCTGCCGGAGCTGGTGGCGCCGATCGGCGCCCGGCTCGGCCGGCACGCGGGTCTGCTCTCGGCGCTCGCCCCGGCGATCGCGCTGGTGCTGTTCCTCGTGACGGGTCTGCGGTTCCCGCAGATCTTCCTGCTCGTCCCGGTGGCGATCGGGGTCCTCGCCTACCTCGGCCACCGCCACGGGGGATGATCGGGCCTCCGGGCGCCGTTAAAGCGGTCGGGCCCTGTCAGGGGTCCGTGGTTGTCTGGTGACACGGCAGCGACGCCGGCGCCCCGAAGCTCTCCCCGAAAGGTGCGTCACCCCATGGCCACGGCTCCGACCACACCGGACGCCCCCACGGCGACGGACGACCCGTCAGCGCCCGACCCCGGCAGCACCCGCGCGGGGGTGGTGATCGCGGTCCTGGTCGTGTCCGCGTTCGTCATGATCCTCAACGAGACGATCCTGTCGGTGGCGCTGAACGACCTCACGCGCGACCTCGGCGTCTCGACCACCACCGTGCAGTGGCTGACCAGCGGGTTCCTCCTGACGATGGCCGTGGTCATCCCGACCACCGGGTTCCTGCTCGAACGCTTCACCCCGCGCCAGGTCTTCCTCGCGTCGCTGACGCTGTTCAGCCTCGGCACGCTGATCAGCGCCCTCGCGCCCGGCTTCGCCGTCCTGCTCGCGGGGCGCGTGGTGCAGGCGTGCGGCACCGCGCTGATCATCCCGCTGCTGATGACCTCGGTGATGCGGCTGGTGCCGGAGAACCGGCGCGGCTCGATGATGGGCACGATCTCGATCGTCATCGCCGTGGCGCCCGCCGTCGGCCCCACCATCGGCGGCGCCGTGCTGGCGTCGCTGGGCTGGCGGTGGATGTTCTGGATCGTCCTGCCGCTCGCCGTGCTGGCCCTCCTGCTCGGGGCGGCGCTGATGCGGTTGCCCTCGCAGACCCGGTCGGTCCCGCTCGACGTCCTCTCGGTCCTGCTCTCGGCCGTCGGCTTCGGCGGCATCCTGTACGGCTTCTCCGCGATCGGGGAGTCCGGAGGGTCCGGGCCGCACGTGGCCCCGTGGATCCCGCTCGTGATCGGCGCGGTCAGCCTCGTGCTGTTCGTGCTGCGCCAGCTCGCGCTGCAGAAGCGGCACGCGGCGCTGCTCGATCTGCGGCCGTTCACCCACCGCACCTTCGTGGTGTCGCTGATCCTGGCGGCGCTGCTGTTCATGGCGCTGCTCGGGGCCGCGGCGATCCTGCTGCCGCTCTACCTGCAGACGGTGCTGAACCAGGGCACCTTCGTGACGGGGCTCGCGGTGCTGCCGGGCGGACTCGTCCTCGGTCTGCTGGGCCGGCCGGTCGGGGCGATGTTCGACCGCTTCGGTGCCCGCCCGCTGGTCATCCCCGGCGCCGCGATGATGGCGGCCTCGCTGTGGGGCTTCGCGTCGCTCGGGCCCACGTCCCCGCTGTGGGCCGTGATCGCCATCCACGTGGTGCTGATGGCCGGCCTCGGCCTCATGATGACGCCGCTGATGACGTCGTCGCTCGCCGTGCTGCCCGGCCCGCTGTACTCCCACGGCAGCGCGATCCTCGCGACGCTGCAGCAGGTCGCCGGGGCGTTCGGCACGGCCGCGTTCGTCACGATCTCCGCGATCGCGTCGACCACGGCGGGCGGTGCGCCCGACGCGCAGGGTCTGCGGACCGGGTTCATGGCGGCCGGAGTGGTCGGCGTGCTCGCTCTCGTCGTGTCGCTGTTCCTCCCCCGCCGGATCGTCCCGTCCTCCGACGTGGAGACGGCGGCCGACGCACCGCACGCCGACCCCCGGGCGGAGTCCGCCGGGTCGGCGTCCGCGGCCTCCGCGGCGGACGTGGACGATCGCGCCGACACCGCCGACGGGGTCACGACGTCGCGCGCGGACGAGTCGACGGACACGGCGCCGGCGACGGGACCGCTGCCGGTCACGGCCTCCCACGGGGCGTCGAACGGGTCCTCGAACGGGACTCCGGGTGCCACGCCGCGGGTCCTCGGCCGGGTCGTGCTGGCCCGCGACGGGGAGGCGATCGTGACGCTGGTCGACGAGCACGGTGTCCAGCACGGCCGCGCCGAGACCGTCGGCGGGTCGTACGACCTGTCGCTGCCGGGGTCGGGCGCCTGGCTCGTGGTGATCAGCGCACCGGGGCACGCACCGCGCGCCGACCGCGTGGTGGCCGGTGGGCACGCCCACGAGCTGCGCCACGACGTCACGCTCGTGGGGTCGGAGCCGCTCGCCGACGACGCCCGGGCGCCGGAGCAGCTCGCGCCGCAGCGCGGCTGACGCCCGACACGACGAACGGCCCCGCCCGGGTTCCGGGCGGGGCCGTTCCGTCGTTCGGGCTCGCCGACCGCGACGGTGACACCAGGCCGGCCCGCAGGCCTTCCGGGCTGTCTGGTGTCACTCTCGCGTGGGGCTCAGCCCGTCCCGAGCGGGGCGAGCTGCTCGCGCCGGGGGTCGGGCGCCGCGAGACGGAGCTTGTCGGCCTCCTCGTCGGACTCGACCGACTGCGACCGCCGCTCCGCCTCGACCCGCTCCACGTACGAGCGGACCTCCTCGTCGCGCGTCTCGGCGCTCCACCCGAGCAGGGGCGCCATCTGGTCGGCCACCGACTCCGCCGAGTCGATGCCGCGGTGGGCGTACTCGATGGAGATGCGGGTGCGCCGGGTGAGGACGTCGTCGAGGTGCAGCGCGCCCTCGTAGGCGACGGCGTAGGCGATCTCGACGCGCAGGTAGTCCGGAGACCCCGGGACCGGCTCGCGCAGCGACGGGTCCTCCTCGGTCATCGCGAGCAGACCGTGCAGCAGCGAGCCGTAGCGGTCGAGCAGGTGCCGCACGCGGTGCGGGTGCAGGTCGTACGTCCGCCCGATGTGCTCGGCCTGGTTGACCAGCGCGAAGTAACCGTCGGCGCCGATCAGCGGGACCCGGTCGGTGATCGACGGGGCGACGCGCGCGGGGATGTCCTGCACGGCGAGGTCGAGGGCGTCCTTCGCCATCACGCGGTAGGTCGTGTACTTGCCGCCCGCGATCGACACCATGCCCGGCATCACCCGCGACACGGCGTGCTCCCGCGACAGCTTCGAGGTCTCCTCGCTCTCGCCCGCGAGCAGCGGCCGCAGGCCGGCGTAGACGCCCTCGATGTCGTCGTGCGTCAACGGCGTCACGAGCACGGCATTGATGTGCTCGAGCAGGTAGTCGAGGTCGTGCCGCGTGGCCGCCGGGTGCGCGAGGTCGAGCCGCCAGGAGGTGTCGGTGGTGCCGACGATCCAGTGGTTGCGCCACGGGATGACGAACAGCACCGACTTCTCGGTCCGCAGGATCATGCCGACGTCCGACGGGATCTTGTCGCGGGCGACCAGGAAGTGGACGCCCTTCGAGGCGTTCACCTTGAACCGGCCGCGGGTGCCCGCGGCGTGCTGCATCTGGTCGGTCCACACCCCGGTGCAGTTCACGACGACGTGGGCGCGCACGTCGGTCTCGCGGCCCGACTCGACGTCCCGGACCCGCACGCCGGCGATCCGGTCCACCTCGTGGATGAAGTCGACGACCTGCGTCGACGTGCGCACCACGGCGCCGTACTGGGCGGCGGTGCGGCCCACCATCATCGTGTGGCGGGCGTCGTCGGCCTGTGCATCGTAGTAGCGCACCGCGCCGACCAGCGCGTCGCGCTTGAGCGCCGGCGCCATGCGCAGCGCCCCCGAGCGGGTGAGCTGCTTCTGCTTGGGCAGCGAGCTCTTGCCGCCCATCGTGTCGTAGAGCGTGATGCCGGCGGTGACGTAGGGCCGCTCCCACACGTGGTGGGTCAGCGGGTACAGGAACGGCACCGGCTTGATCAGGTGCGGGGCCAGCCGCGTCATGTTCAGCTCGCGCTCGAACAGCGCCTCGCGCACCAGCCCGAAGTCGAGCTGCTCGAGGTAGCGCAGGCCGCCGTGGAAGAGCTTGGACGAGCGGCTGGACGTGCCGGCGGCGAGGTCACGGGCCTCGACCAGGGCGACCGACAGGCCGCGGGTCGCGGCGTCGAGCGCGGCGCCCACGCCGACCACGCCGCCGCCCACCACGACCACGTCGAACAGCTCGTTCTGCAGGCGGTCCCAGGACCGCTCGCGCTCGGCGGGGCCGAGGCGCGCGGGTTCGGTCACGGCGTCGAGCGACTCGGCCTCCGGCGTGCGGGCGCCGGCCGCCGTGGGCTCGCTCGCACCGTTGTCGGCGGACTTGGCAGCCACGTCGGGCCTCCTCGTACGTTCGGTGTCAGGCCTCTGCGCCGTGCGGTGCAACGGGCGTCCCCGTCATCACCTGCGGCAACGGCCCCAGGGTCCCCCGCGACGGCACCGTCCACGCTACCCGCGCGACGGGCCCCGCCAGGGCGACCGCGGCCCCGTCGGGAAAGCGCTTTCGTCTCGATCGAAGACCATAGACACATGTGACGTGCGCGACTAGCGTCCGCCGCGCTCATCGTCGCCGACCCGGGTTGCGGCGAGGGCATGACGGGGGAGGTCGACGTGACTCCGGTCCTCAGCGGCGGCGAGATCATCCTGTGGGAGTTCCTCGGTACGGCCGTCCTGCTGTTGTTCGGCGTCGGGGTGGTCGCGAACGTGATCCTGCCCCGCTCCAACCAGGACGGGGACACGGCCCCGTGGGTGCTGATCGTCATCGGCTGGGGGGTCGGCGTCTTCGCGGGCGCGAGCATCGCGAACCCGACCGGCGGCCACATCAACCCCGCCGTGACGCTGGGCCTCGCGATCGCCGGGAAGACCCCCTGGGCGAACGTGCCGTTCTACCTGATCGGCCAGTTCCTCGGTGCCTTCGTCGGCGCCTCCCTCGCCTGGCTGCTCTACAAGCTGCAGTTCGACCACAACCACGAGCAGAACACCGAGACCGTCGGGATCTTCGCGACCAACCCGCCGATCAAGAAGCCGGTCTGGAACCTGGTCAGCGAGACGATCGCGACGTTCGTGCTGCTGCTCTTCCTCCTCCAGGCGCCCTACGACTCCCCCGCCAACTACGCGGCCGTCACGGCGCTCGTCGTCGGGATCGGCGCGGCTCTCGGTGGTCCCACCGGCTACGCCATCAACCCCGCCCGCGACCTCGGCCCCCGTGCGGCGTACGCCGTCCTGCCGATCCCGGGCAAGGGCACCGCCGACTGGGGTTACGCGTGGGTCCCGATCGTCGGGCCGTTCCTCGGCGCGGCGCTCGCGGCGCTCGTGGCCCTCGTCGTCCCCGCCTACAGCTGACACGATCGCGTCCCCCCACCCTCGAACAGGAGCAGGCTCGATGACCCAGTACGTCGCGGCGATCGACCAGGGCACCACCTCCACGCGATGCATGATCTTCGACCACTCCGGGCGGGTCGTCGCCGTCGACCAGCTCGAGCACCAGCAGATCTTCCCGAAGGCCGGCTGGGTGGAGCACGACGCCGCCGAGATCTGGGTCAACACCCGGCAGGTCTGCGGCGGCGCGCTCGCCCGCGCCGACCTCGACGCCTCGAACATCGCCGCGGTCGGCATCACCAACCAGCGCGAGACCACCGTCGTCTGGGACAAGACCACCGGTGAGCCGATCTACAACGCGATCGTCTGGCAGGACACCCGCACGCAGGCGATCTGCGACGAGCTCGGGGCGCTCGGCGGGGGCGCGGAGCGCTACCGCGCGAAGACCGGCCTGCCGCTCGCCACGTACTTCGCCGGGCCGAAGGCGCGCTGGATCCTCGACCACGTCGACGGGGCCCGTGAGCGGGCCGAGCGCGGCGAGCTGGCGTTCGGGACGATGGACACCTGGGTGCTGTGGAACGCCACCGGCGGCATCGAGGGCGGTCTGCACGTCACCGACCCGACGAACGCGTCGCGCACCCTGCTCATGAACATCGACACCCTGGAGTGGGACCCGGAGCTCTGCGAGGAGATCGGGGTGCCGATGGCGATGCTGCCGGAGATCCGGTCGTCCTCGGAGACCTACGGCAACATCCGCGCCCGCGGCACGTTCCGCGACGTCCCGGTGGCCGGCATCCTCGGCGACCAGCAGGCCGCGACCTTCGGGCAGGCCTGCCTGTCGGTCGGCGAGGCCAAGAACACCTACGGCACCGGCAACTTCGTGCTGCTCAACACCGGCACCGAGAAGGTCGAGTCGAAGAACGGCCTGCTCACCACGGTCTGCTACAAGATCGGCGACCAGCCGCAGGTGTACGCGCTCGAGGGCTCCATCGCCGTCACCGGCTCGCTCGTGCAGTGGCTGCGCGACAACCTCGGGATGATCTCCTCCGCGCCGGAGATCGAGGACCTCGCGAAGTCGGTCGAGGACAACGGCGGCGCCTACGTGGTGCCCGCCTTCTCCGGGCTGTTCGCCCCGTACTGGCGCGCCGACGCCCGCGGCGTGATCGTCGGCCTCACCCGCTACGTCAACAAGGGCCACATCGCCCGCGCGGTGCTCGAGGCCACGGCGTTCCAGACCCGCGAGGTCATCGACGCCATGAACGCCGACTCCGGCGTGCCGCTGACGACGCTCAAGGTCGACGGCGGGATGGTCGGCAACGAGGTGCTCATGCAGTTCCAGGCCGACCTGCTGGGCGTCGAGGTGGTGCGCCCGGTGGTCTCCGAGACGACGGCGCTCGGCGCGGCCTACGCCGCCGGCCTCGCGGTCGGGTTCTGGTCCTCCGAGCAGGAGATCCGGGACAACTGGGCGCAGGACAAGGTCTGGGAGCCCAACATGGACCCGGACGAGCGCGACCGCGTCTACGCGGAGTGGAAGAAGGCGGTCACCCGGACCTTCGACTGGGCCTAGGGCGCGTCGCGCCGTGTGAGCACTGTCCGGGGCCACGGCCCCGGACAGTGCTCACACGGCCGGAGGCCACCTAGTCGAGGTCGTCGTGCTGCATCAGGCGACGGCCCGCCTCGGTCACCGAGCCCGAGAGCGACGGGTAGATCGAGAACGTGTGGGCGAGGTCGTCCACCGTGAGGTTGTTCTGCACCGCCATCGCCAGCGGGAGCACCAGTTCGCTCGCCACGGGCGCGACGATCACGCCGCCGATGACGACGCCGGTCGCCGGCCGGCAGAAGATCTTCACGAAGCCGCGGTCGAGGCCCTGCATCTTCGCGCGTGGGTTGGTCCCGAGCGGCAGCAGCACCTCGCGGGCGGCGAACTCCCCCGACTCGACCTGCTTGTGGCCGATGCCGACCGTCGCCACCTCGGGCCGCGTGAACACGGCGGACGCGACGGTCTTGAGCCGCAGCGGGGCGACGCCCTCCCCCAGCGCGTGCCACATCGCGATCCGGCCCTGCATGGCCGCGACCGAGGCCAGCGGCAGCAGCCCGGTGCAGTCGCCCGCGGCGTAGACGCCGGGCACCGAGGTCCGCGACACGCGGTCGACGGTGATGTGGCCGGTCTCGCGCAGCTCCAGCCCGACCTCGTCGCAGCCGAGGTCGCCGGTGTTCGGGATCGAGCCGACCGTCATCAGGGCGTGCGAGCCGGTGACCTCGCGCCCGTCGGAGAGCGTGACGCGGACGCCGTCGGCGGTCGAGACGACCTTGTCGGCCCGCGACCGCGGCTCGATGGTCACGCCGCGCTCGGTGAAGACCTCCTCGAGCGTCGCCGCCGCGTCCGGGTCCTCGTGCGGCAGCACCCGGTCGCGGCTGGAGATCAGCGTGACGGGCACGCCGAGCTCGGCGTAGGCGGAGACGAACTCGGCGCCGGTGACGCCGGAGCCGACGACGACGAGGTGCTCGGGCAGCTCCTCGAGGTCGTAGAGCTGGCGCCAGGTGAGGATGCGCCTCCCGTCGGGCACGGCGTCGGGCAGGACCCGCGGCGAGGCGCCGGTGGCGATGAGGACGACGTCGGCGGTGACGACCTCGCTCTCCGCCCCGGCGGCGGACGGAGTGATCTCGATGTCGTGCGTGGCGCTGTTGCCGGAGGCGGCGCGGAAGCGGCCCCGGCCGTCGACCACGCGGACCCCGGCGCGCTGCAGGGTCGCCTTGATGTCCGACGACTGCGCGAGCGCGAGGCCCTTGACCCGGTTGTTGACCCGCGGCAGGTCGACGACCGCCTCGTCCTCGTCGACCTCGATGCCCATGTCGCCGTTGTGGCGGAAGCCGGCGCGGACACCGGCCGAGGCGATGAAGGTCTTGGAGGGCACGCAGTCGTAGGCGACGCAGTAGCCGCCCACGCTGTCCTCCTCGACCAGCACGACGGAGGCCTCGTGCTGCGCGGCGACCAGGGCGGCCTCGTACCCGGCGGGTCCGCCGCCGAGGATCACGATGCGCGTCATGGGTGTGACGTCCCTCCGTGTTGCTGCGTGGTGGTGATGCCGGGTTGACCGGACAGGTCCCATCCTGCCCGTTGCGTCGGGTGCCCGTTCGGCGGACGCGGTGTGCCCTCCGGCTCGACCGTCGACAACGAACGGCGCACTCCTGGCTACCCTGTGCGCCGTGCCGCTCTACGCCGCGTACGGGTCGAACATGGATCCCGCGCAGATGATGCAACGCGCGCCCCACTCGCCTGTCTCGGGCACCGGCTGGCTCGAGGGCTGGCGGCTGACGTTCGGGGGCGAGGACCTCGGGTGGGAGGGGGCGCTCTCCACCGTCGTCGAGGACCCGTCGTCGCGCGTGTTCGTCGTGCTCTACGACGTCAGCCCCCTCGACGTCGACCAGCTCGACCGCTGGGAGGGCGGCGAGCTGGGGATGCACAAGAAGCTCCGCCTGCGGGTGCAGACCATGGAGGGTCCGCAGCTGGCGTGGGTGTACGTGCTCGACGCGTACGAGGGCGGGCTGCCGTCCGCCCGCTACATCGGCGTCCTCTCCGACGCCGCGGAGGCCGCGGGCGCGCCGGACGACTACGTCCGCGCGCTCCGCGAGCGCCCCTGCCGCTCTGTGGGGCCGGGCTCCGCCTCGATGTAGGGCCGCACCTGCCGCGCGAGTGGGACGTGAGGCACCCTCCTGGGCCGCCGGAGCTGCCTCACGTACCCCTCGCGGAGCGAGCGCCGGGGCTACTTGTCGAAGCCCGCCCGGCGCAGGGCGTCGGCCATGGCGCCGCCGGGGGCGGGGCGCCGGTCACGGTCGTTGCCGCGGCCCTTCGACGACCCACCACGCTGCTGCCCCTGCGGGGCGCCCCCCTTCGGCTGGCCGCCGCGTTGCCCGCCGCCGCGCGGCTGCCCGCCGCCGCCCCGGGGAGCCCCGCCGTCGCGGCCGCCCTTGCCCGAGCCCGCGCCGGGCTCGTCGTCGAGCCGCAGCGTCAGCGAGATGCGCTTGCGGGGCACGTCGACCTCGAGCACCTTCACCCGCACCACGTCGCCCGGCCCGACGACCGCGCGCGGGTCGGAGACGAACTCCTTCGACATCGCCGAGATGTGCACGAGCCCGTCCTGGTGCACGCCCACGTCGACGAACGCGCCGAACGCGGCGACGTTGGTGACGACGCCCTCCAGCACCATGCCGGGGTTCAGGTCGGTGATCTTCTCGACGCCCTCGGCGAACGTGGCCGTCTCGAACGCCGGCCGGGGGTCGCGGCCCGGCTTGTCCAGCTCGGCGATGATGTCGGTGACGGTGGGGACACCGAAGGTGTCGTCGGTGAAGTCGCGCGGGTCGAGCCGGCCGAGCAGCGACGAGTTGCCGACCAGCGAGGCCACGTCGGCGCCGGTCCTCTCGACGATGCGGCGCACCACCGGGTAGGCCTCGGGGTGCACGCCCGACCGGTCGAGCGGGTCCGTCGCGTCGGGGATGCGCAGGAAGCCCGCGCACTGCTCGAACGCCTTCGCACCCAGCCGCGGGACCTTCGTCAGCGCGGTCCGGGACGCGAACGGGCCGTGCTCGTCGCGGAACCCGACGATGGTCGTCGCCAGCCCGCTGGAGATGCCCGACACCCGGCGGAGCAGGGGCGCGGAGGCGGTGTTCACGTCGACGCCGACCGCGTTCACACAGTCCTCGACCACGCCGTCGAGCGAGCGGGAGAGCAGCGTGCCGGACACGTCGTGCTGGTACTGCCCGACGCCGATCGACTTCGGGTCGATCTTCACGAGCTCGGCGAGCGGGTCCTGCAGGCGCCGCGCGATCGAGACCGCACCGCGGATCGACACGTCGAGGTCGGGCAGCTCCTTCGAGGCCTCCTCGGACGCCGAGTACACCGACGCCCCGGCCTCGGACACCATGGCCGGGATCAGCCCGGTCTGGAGCTTGGCCAGCTCCACGGCGAGCTTGTGCGTCTCGCGGCTCGCGGTGCCGTTGCCGATCGCGACCAGTTCGACGCGGTGCTCGGCCGCGAGCCTCGCGAGGGTGGCGAGCGAGGCGTCCCACTGGTTGCGGGGGACGTGCGGGTAGATCGTGTCGTGCGCGACGACCTTGCCGGTCCCGTCGACCACGGCGACCTTCACCCCGGTCCGCAGACCCGGGTCCAGCCCCATCGTCGGGCGGGCCCCCGCGGGCGCGGCGAGGAGCAGGTCACGCAGGTTGCCGGCGAACACGCCGACGGCCCCCTCCTCGGCGACCTCCCGCAGCCGTACGCGCAGGTCGACGGCGAGACGCGACGAGATGCGGGTGCGCCAGGCCCAGCGCGCCACGCCGAGCAGCCAGGAGTCGGCGGGACGGCCGCGGTCGGCGATCCCGGCGACCGACGCGATGCGCCCCTCGTAGGCCGAGGTGTCGCCGTCGTCGTCGGGCGAGCACGGGTCGAAGGTGAGCTGGAGGACCTCCTCGGTCTCCCCGCGCAGCAGGGCGAGGATCCGGTGCGACGGGAGCTTGGTGAAGGGCTCGTCGAAGGCGAAGTAGTCGGAGAACTTGGCCGCATCGGCGTCGTCGGCCTTGCCCTCGCGGACCACGGCGGTCAGACGCCCCCGCGTCCACATCCGCTCGCGCAGTTCCCCGACCAGGTCGGCGTCCTCGGCGAGCCGCTCTACGAGGATCGCCCGCGCGCCCTCGAGCGCGGCGTCGGCGTCGGCGACGCCCTTCTCCGGGTCGACGAACGCGGCGGCCGCCGCCCGGGGCTCGACCGTCGGGTCGCCCAGCAGCCCGTCGGCCAGCGGCTCCAGCCCGGCCTCGCGGGCGATCATCGCCTTCGTGCGGCGCTTCGGCTTGTAGGGCAGGTAGACGTCCTCGAGCCGGCTCTTCGTCTCCGCGGCGAGCAGCTGGGCGTGCAGCTCGTCGGTGAGCTTGCCCTGCTCGCGCACCGAGTCGACGACGGCCGTCCGCCGCTCCTCGAGCTCGCGCAGGTAGCCGAGACGCTCGTGCAGCGTGCGCAGCTGCGCGTCGTCCAGGCCGCCCGTGGCCTCCTTGCGGTACCGCGCGACGAACGGGACCGTCGCCCCGCCGTCGAGCAGCTCGATCGCGGACCGGACCTGGCCCTCGCCGACCTCCAGCTCGGAGGCGATGCGGCTCGGGACGGGCGGCAGCTGCGCGGGCAGGGAAGCGGTCACGGGAGTCATCGTGCAACACCCCACCGACAGCCTCGCCGGGCCCCGCGACCCGTCGTCGGGACGGCGTATGGCAGGCGCGGCGGGGATGCGGTCTCCCTGCCACCGGATGACAGCAACGACGCTTTCCTGCCACCCCGGGAGGCCCCGGAAGGCGTCAGCCCTCGAGCGAGAGCAGCGCCGCCTGCACCATCGTCCGCACGCCGACGGGCAGCGCCCGCTCGTCGAGGCGGAACGTGGGCTGGTGGATGTCGGACTGCGGGCCCTCGCCGGACCAGACACCCAGCCGACCCATGGCCCCCGGCACGTGCTCGAGGTACCAGCCGAAGTCCTCGCCGCCCGACGACTGCTCGGTGTCGGTCGCCGCACCCGGCCCGACCGCCCGCTCGGCGGCGCGCGCCAGCAGGTCGGCCGACACGGCGTCGTTGACCACCGGCGGCACGCCGCGGCGGTGCTCCAGCACGTACCCGACCCCGGTGGGAGCGAGCAGCGCGGTGACGAGCTGGCGGACCAGCGGCTCGAGCTCGTTCCAGGTCTGGTGCTGGGCGGTGCGCAGCGTCCCGGACAGGGTGCCGACCTCGGGGACCGCGTTCGCGGCGTGCCCGGCGTCGACCTGGCCCCACACCAGCACCGTGCCCGAGCGGGGGTCGATGCGGCGGGACAGCAGGTCGGGCAGGCCGGTGATGACGGTGCCGAGCGCGTGCACGAGGTCGGCCGTCAGGTGCGGGCGCGAGGTGTGCCCACCGGGCGAGGTGAGGCGCAGCTCGAGCATGTCGCAGGCCGAGGTGATGGGCCCGACGCGGGTGCCGACCCGGCCGACCTCGAGCCGCGGGTCGCAGTGCAGGGCGAAGATGCGGTCGACGTCGGCGAGGCCGTCGGCGGCGATGACGTCGAGCGCCCCGCCCGGCTGGACCTCCTCGGCCGGCTGGAACACGAGCCGGACCCGGCCGGGCAGCCGGTCGGCCACCGAGGCCAGCGCGACGCCCGCGCCGAGCACCACCGCGGTGTGCGCGTCGTGCCCGCACATGTGTGCGATGCCCGGCGTGCGGGAGGCGAAGGGCAGGTCCGACTGCTCGTGCAGCGGCAGGGCGTCCATGTCGGCGCGCAGCGCGACGGTGCGCGGACCGGACCCGATGTCGCACACGAGCCCGGTGCCGGGCAGCAGCCGCGGCCGCAGACCGACGGAGCGCAGGACGTTCGCGCACAGGTCCGTGGTCATCCGCTCGGCGCGGGCCAGCTCGGGGTGCGCGTGGATCGCACGGCGCCAGCCGACGACGTCGGCGGTGTGCTCGGCGAGCCAGGCGTCCAACCACTGCGGGCCGGTGCCGGCCCCGAGGTCCACCGCACTCGGGTCGTCCGGCCGGGTCTGCAGCAGCGTCACCGTCTCCACCTCCTCGGGCCACGGACCGGATCGGTCCGTGACGGATGCCCACCACTATCCATCCCTCCAACGGCCCCTTCAGCTCCCTCGGAAGCAGGGGCGCCGAGGGGTCGAGACGATGCTGTCAGTGGCGGACGTCTCCCCTCGGCGGCAAGACGAGCGGACGATTGACGCAGGTCAAAGGGTCAGCGGTCCGCACGCGCGCGCGACGTGGGGACGAACGGTCACGCCGTCGACGACCGGCACGGCGGACCCGGTCGCGTCCCGCCGTTCGTCCCGACCGGCCCGACCGGCGTGCGGCCGGACGGGTGGGGCGGGGGCCACGGACGGCGGTGCCGCCATCATGGAGGGGTGAGTCCCCGCCCCGCCGACACCCGCCGCCTGGTCGGGCGCTACCGCCTGGACTCCGAACTCGGTCGCGGCGCGATGGGCACCGTCTGGTCGGCCTACGACGAGGTGCTGCACCGTCCCGTGGCCGTCAAGGAGGTCCGGCTCTCCCTGGTCCCCGTCTCCGAGCGGGCGATCGTGCGGGAGCGGACGCTGCGCGAGGCGCGCGCCACCGCGATGCTCAGCCACCCCAACGTCGTCACCCTCTACGACGTCGTCGAGGTCAACGCCGAGCCCTACGTCGTCATGGAGCTGCTGCCCTCGCGCAGCCTGGCCTCCTACATCGGGGAACGCGGCACGCTCACCCCGTCCGAGACCGCCGAGATCGGCTCCGCCGTCGCCTCCGCGCTGATGACCGCCCACCGCGCCGGCATCACCCACCGCGACGTCAAGCCCGGCAACGTCCTCATCGGCACCGACGGGCAGATCAAGCTCACCGACTTCGGCATCGCCCGCAACGCCGCCGAGTCGTCGATGACCCAGACCGGCACCGTGCTGGGCTCGCCGCCCTACATCGCGCCCGAGGTCGCGATGGGCCGCGCGGTCGGTCCGCCCGCCGACCTCTGGGGTCTCGGCGCCACGCTCTACGCCTGCCTCGAGGGTCGCCCGCCCTACGACGCCGGCGACCCCGTCTCCACGGTGTCCGCCGTCGTCCACGGCGACGTCCCCCGTCCCGGCGGGCAGGGTCCCGTGCAGGACGTGATCCGCGGGCTCATGGTCAAGGACCCGACCCTGCGGATGCCGCTGCCGGCCGTCCGCCGCCGGCTGCGCCCGCTCATGGCCGACCCCGAGGGCCCGATCCTGTCGTCGCCGCCCTCCCCCGCCACCACCGAGTTCCGTCTCCCGCCCCCCGCGAAGCCCGACCCCGCGGACCACTCCGGCCTCATCCCGGTCGCCCGCGGCCGCAGCGGCACGCTCGTCGACGGGCAGGTGCCCCCGGAGCGTCCCGGCGCCGCGCCCCGGACCGCCCCGCTGCGTGCTCCCGGTCGCTCTCCCGACGACGGGTCGGACGGCTCGGGCGGTTCGCCGGCGGTCGAGGGCGGTGCTGCGGCGGCCGGGGCTGCGGGAGCGGCCGCGGGTGCGGCGGCCGGCGCGGCCGCGGCGACGCCGACGGAGGCATCCCGACCCGCCGAGAAGGCACCCGGGAAGGTTGCCGAGAAGCCCGAGGCCTCCGAGGAGCCGGCCGTCGCGAAGGCGACCGGGAAGCCCGCCGTCGCGACGGCGACCGGGGCGACCGAGGACACCGAGGACACCGAGGACACCGAGGACACCGAGGACACCGAGGACACCGAGGACACCGACGGCGAGACGTCGGAGCCCGCCGTCGAGACGGACGCCGACGACGACGAGGCCCCCGCCGCCACGGACGGGCCGGCCGAGACCGCCCCCGAGACCGCGCCCGACGAGGCCGAGCCGGACGGAGCGGAGGACCGGAAGGCCGAGGCCGAGAGCCCCGGCGAGTCCGACGCCCAGCCGAAGGCCGACGCCGAGCGCGACACCGGCGGCGGGTCGACGACCGGGACCGCGCCGGAGGCCGACGGTGCGTCCACCCCCACGACGTCCGGCGAGGCGCCCGGCGGGCTCGACGGCGGCCGGACGACGCTGGTCGCCGGCACGGCGGCCGCCGCTGCGGCCGCCGCTGCCGCGAAGGCGAGACCGGACGCGAAGGGCACCGACGCGCCGAAGCCGCCCGACCCGTCGTCGGGAAGGACCGGCACCCCGCCCGGCGGGACGCGCACGACCACCCCCTCCGGCGGGACCCCCCGGTCGACGCCGTCCGGCGGCATGCCCGTGCCGGCGCCGTCCGCGGCCGAGACGACCATGGTCACGCCGCGGGTGCCGCCGCGCCGCGGACCGACGACGCCCGGCCCCTGGCCCGCGCCGGCGCACCCGCCGCGACGTCCGCCGTACCCGAACGCCCCGGGCGGCCCGCGGCGGCCGGGCGGGCCGCAGGCGCTCGCGCCCGACCCGGGCCCGCTGCCCTTCGCGCCGTCCCGCCCGACCGGTCCCTCGCCGGAGCAGCAGCGACGCCGCCGGATCGCCGTCGTGGCCCTCGTCGTCCTGCTGGCGCTCGCGGGCCTGGTGGGCGGGTACGTCGTGACGCGGGTGGTCGGCGGGCAGCCGCCGTTCTCGATCTCGCTCGCCCCGGACGGTCCGGTCGTCGACGGCGAGCAGCTCGTGGTGCACTCCGACGACAACGCCCGCTACAGCGGCACGGGGATGGGGTTCACGGCGCTGGTCCCGGCCACGTGGCAGCAGTTCCGCCTGCAGCAGCCGGGCGGGGACATCGTCGTGCGCTACGTGTCCGACGACGCGACCCGCGAGCTGCGCATCGACAAGCTGATCGGCTTCTACCCCGCGCAGACCGTGGCGGACTACGCCCGGCTGCTCGCCGACCCGTCGCGGGTCGGCGCCGACGGCGTGCGGGTCGAGCCGTTGAGCGAGGTGGCGCCCGCCCGGGCGGGCGCGAGCGAACCGGTGCAGCAGACCGTGTACCGCACGCAGAGCGGGCAGGGCGCCGCGGTGGACGACCGCGTGACGTGGACGCGGTTGATCCCGTCGGGCCAGGATCTGTGGGTCGTGCGGATGACCGCCCCGAGCGTGGCCCCGGGCGGCGCCCCGGAGCAGTTCGCCGCCGTCGCGGACAGCTTCGACCCGCCGGTCTGAGCGTCCCGCTAGGGTCCTGGGCCCGATGAGCACCGCCGAGCACCGCACCCTCGAGCAGGCCGCCGACGAGGCCGCCGCCGAACTCGCCCGCCGCACCGGGATCGACCGCCACGACGTCGCCGTCGTCCTCGGCTCGGGCTGGAGCCCCGCCGCGGACGGGATCGGCGCCCCGAGCGTCGAGGTCCCGGTCGCGGAGCTCCCCGGCTTCACCCCGCTCGGCGCGCCCGACCACAGGGGCATCGCCCGCTCGGTGCCGGTCGCGGGCGGGCACGCGCTCGTCCTGCTCGGGCGCACGCACCTCTACGAGGGGCACGGCGAGGCGCAGGCGGTGCACGCCGTGCGCACCGCGTGCGCGGCGGGCGCGTCGACGGTGATCCTCACGAACGCGGCGGGCGGGATCGACCCGTCGTACTCGGTCGGCCAGCCGGTGCTGATCTCCGACCACCTCAACCTCACCGCCCGCTCCCCGCTCGTCGGGCCGCAGTTCGTCGACCTCACCGACGCCTACGACCCGGGCCTGCGCGCCGCCGCCCGCGCCCTCGACCCGACGCTGGTCGAGGGCGTCTACGCCGGGCTCGTCGGCCCGCACTTCGAGACCCCGGCCGAGATCCGGATGCTGCGCACCCTCGGGGCGGACCTGGTCGGCATGTCCACCGTGCTCGAGACGATCGCCGCCCGGGCCGCGGGCGCGCGCGTCGCCGGGATCGCGCTCGTCTCCAACCCGGCGGCGGGCACGACCGACGACACGATCGACCACCTCGCCGTGCTCGACGCGGTCCACGCCGCCGCCGCCCGCACGGGGACGCTGCTGTGCGGGCTGGTCGAGGCGGCCCTGGCGTGACCCGGCTGCTCGTCGTCCACCACACGCCGTCGCCGGCCTGCCAGGAGCTCCTCGAGGCCGTGCTCGCCGGCGCGCGGACCGACGAGCTGCCGGGCACGGTCGAGGTGGTCAGTCGCCCGGCCCTGACCGCCGGGGCGGCCGACCTGCTCGCCGCCGACGCCGTCGTGCTGGGGACGCCCGCGAACATCGGCACGATGTCGGGCGCCCTCAAGCACTTCTTCGACCAGATCTACTACCCGGCGCTGCAGGACAGCACCGGTCTGCCGTTCGGGCTCTCCGTGCACGGCGGGGACGACACGGCCGGCGCCGTCCGCGACGTCCTGCGCATCACCGCCGGGCTCGGCTGGGTGCAGGCCGCGGAGACGGTCACGACGACGGGTCCGCCCACCGCCGCCGACCGCGCGGCCGCGTGGGAGCTCGGCGCGACGGTGGCGCTGCGCGCACTGGAATGAACCGCGCCGGGCGCGGTTTGCACCGGACATGACATCCCGCGCCGTGCAGTACGCCCGCTACGGCGGGCCGGAGGTCCTCGAGGTCGTCGAGCGCGAGGACCCGCAGCCGGGTCCGGGCCAGGTCCGCCTCGCCGTGCGCGCCGCCTCGGTGAACCCGGCGGACTGGAAGCTGCGCACCGGCGCGTTCGCCCCCGGCGAGACCGCGCCCCGGCAGCCCGTCGTCCCCGGCTTCGACGTCGCGGGCGTCGTCGACGCGGTCGGCGAGGGCGTCACGACGCTGCAGGTCGGGGACGAGGTGCTCGGCGGCACGAGCGGTGGGGCGCAGGCCGAGCAGGTCGTCGTCGACGCCGACGGGCTCGTCGCCCGGCCCGCCGCCCTCTCGTGGGAGGTCGCGGGCTCGCTCGCCACCGTCGTCGCCACCGCCTACCGGGTGCTGGAGCGGCTGGGGCTCGCGCCGGGGCAGGTGCTGCTCGTCCACGGCGCGTCCGGCGGGGTGGGCGTCGTCGCCACCCAGGTCGCCCTCGCCCGCGGCATCACCGTGATCGGCACCGCGAGCGGACGCCACCAGGACGACGTCCGCGCGCTCGGCGCCACGCCGGTCGTCCACGGCGACGACCTCGTCGACCACGTCCGTGCCGCCACCGACCGCGTCGACGCCGTCCTCGACGCCGCCGGGAAGGGCTCGCTCGCCGACCTCGTGGCGCTCGCCGGCTCCCCCGACCGCGTCGTGACCATCGCCCACCCCGACGCCGACGACCACGGGGTCGAGTTCTCCTCCGGCGGCACCGTCGACGGTGCGCTCGCGGAGTTCGTCGGGATGCTCGCCGCGGGCACGGTCCGGGCGCCCGAGGTGGTCGTCTACCCGCTCGAGCAGGTGGGGCGGGCGCAGGAGGACAACCGCACGGGCGCGGTCAGCGGCAAGCTCGTCATCGTCCCCTGAGCTTCAGGGCGCTCTCGTAGAGGGCGTTGGTCGACACCCCGTGCGCGGTGCCGACCTCCTTCGCCGCCGCCTTGAGCCGCACCCCGCCGTCGGCGAGGGCGAGCACCTCCGCGGCGAGGTCGTCGGGCTCCGGGGCCTTCCGGACGGCGGGTGCGAGGACCACGGTGATCTCGCCCAGCACGTCGCCCCCGGCCCACGCGGCGAGCTCACCGAGCGTCCCGCGCACGACCTCCTCGTGCGTCTTCGTCAGCTCGCGGCACACGGCGGCCCGGCGGTCGGGGCCGAGCACCTCGACCGCGAGCCGGAGCAGGTCCTCCAGCCGGCGCGGCGACTCGAAGAACACGGTGGTGCGGGGCTCGTCGGCGAGCTCGCCCAACCAGCTGCGGCGCTTCCCCTCGGCCCGCGGCGCGAACCCCTCGAAGCAGAACCGGTCGGTGGGCAGACCCGACACGGCGAGTGCCGCGAGGACCGCCGACGGCCCGGGCAGGCACCGCACCGCGACGTCCGCCTCCACCGCGGCCGCGACCAGGCGGTAGCCGGGGTCGGACACCGCGGGCATGCCGGCGTCGGTGACGACGAGGACGGTGGCACCGCCGCGCAGGTCCTCGACGAGCCGCGGGATCCGGGCGCGCTCGACGTCCTCGTAGAAGCTCACCTTGCGGCCCGTCACGGTCACGCCGAGCGCGGCCGTGAGCCGGCCCAGCCGCCGCGTGTCCTCGACCGCGACCACGTCCGCCGTCGCGAGCGCGTCCCGGAGCCGCGCCGAGGCGTCGTCGGGGTTGCCGAGCGGGGTCGCGGCGAGCAGGAGGACACCGTCGGACACGCGCCCGAGGGTAGGCGCCGTCGCCGGGCCCGGACGTCAGCGGTGGCACACGGCTGACACCGGACGTCAGCAGGTCGCCACGACCGTGGGCGCCGCATCGGACCCCGGACGCCGCGCGGGCCGTACGATCAGCTCCCGTGACGGCCGGCAGCACGCTCGAGAAGCCGACCACACCTGCCGTCGGGAACGCCGATCCGCGGGGAGTGCTGGCACCCGGGCCGCGCGGGGTGGAGAGCCTGCTCGGCCGGCCGATGCCGACCGACCGGCTGCGCGGCTGGGTGGTCGCGCTCGTGCTCACGCTCGTCGGCGGCGTCGTCCGCTTCTGGAACCTGGGGTGGCCGAGCGACAACGGCACACCCGTGTTCGACGAGAAGCACTACGTGCCGCAGACCTGGCAGGTGCTGCGCAACGGCGGGTACGAGGACAACCCGGGCTACGAGCTCGTCGTGCACCCGCCGCTGTCGAAGCAGCTCATGGCGGTCGGGCAGTGGATCTTCGGGTACGACCCGGTGGGCTGGCGCGTGGTCAGCGCGCTCGCCGGGACGGTCTGCGTCCTGCTCGTCATCCGCATCGGGCGCCGGCTCACGCGCTCGACGCTGCTCGGCGCCGTCGCGGGCATCCTGCTCATCTGCGACGGCCTGAGCCAGGTGTCCGCGCGGGTCGGGATGATCGACGTCTACCCGGCGGTGTTCGTGCTCGGCGCGTTCGCGGCGATCCTCGCCGACCGCGACGACGTCCGTGCCCGGTTCGCCACGGTGGTGGCGGAGGGCCGCATCCTCGACACCCCGTTCGGCCCGCGGCTCGGGTTCCGCTGGTGGCGGTTCGTCGCCGGGCTGTGTCTCGGGCTCGCGCTCGCCAGCAAGTGGTCCGGGCTCTACTACGTGCTCTTCCTCGGCGCGCTCGTGGTCGGGTTCGACGTCGCCGCCCGGCGGGCCTCCGGGGTCGCCCGGCCGTGGGTGGGCACGCTGGTGCGCGACGTCCTGCCCCTGGTCTGGGCGTTCCTCGCGATCCCGGTCCTGGTGTACCTCGCGAGCTGGCTGCCGTGGATCGCGTCGGAAACCGGCACCGACCGGCACGTCGCCGAGGCCAAGGGCGACGCCGTCGGGCTCTACGCGCTCCTGCCGTCGTGGCTGCCCGACTGGTTCCGCGGCATGGCGTACTTCTCCTCCAAGGTGCTGGAGTTCCACGCGACGCTCTCCACGCCGCGCGGCAACCCGCACCCGTGGGAGTCCAAGCCCTGGACGTGGCCGATGGGGCTGCGCCCGATGCTCTACTACTACGAGTCCGGGGCGAACGCGCCCGGCTGCGGCTCCGACGACTGCGTCGGCGCGGTCATGGCGATCGGCACCCCGGCGATCTGGTGGCTCGCGTTCCCGGTGCTCGGGTGGAGCCTGTGGCGCTGGATCACCCGCCGCGACTGGCGCTACGCCGCGGTGCTCGTCGGCTACGGCGCCGGCATCCTGCCCTGGTTCACCGACATCGACCGGCAGATGTACTTCTTCTACATGACGCCGGTGATCCCGTTCCTGGTCCTGGCGCTCACCCTCGTGATCGGCGAGATCCTGGGCCGCCGCACGGCCGGCCCCGAACGGCGCTCCACGGGGCGGATGGTCGTCGCGCTCTACCTCGGCGTGGTCGTCGCCAACTTCGCGTGGCTGTGGCCGATCCTCGTCGGCGCCTCGATCACGGCCGCCCGGTGGAACGCCGAGCTGTGGCTCCCCTCGTGGCGCTGACCGGGTGCTGACCCGCGCGGTCCTGTTCTCGCTGATCCCGGTCGGCGCCGCCGCGGTCTCCGGGCTGGTCGCCGCGATCCGGCCACCCGGACGGCGGGTCACGAGCGGCATCCAGCACTTCGCCGCCGGTGTGGTGTTCGCGGCCGCGGCGATCGAACTGCTGCCGGGGGTGCTGCGCCAGGAGCCCTGGGTGGCGATCGCGGGCTTCGCCGCCGGGATCGCGGTCATGTTCAGCTTCCGGGCGGCGGGCAAGGCCCTCGAGGCCCGGCCGAGTGCGGCCACCCTGCCCGTCGGGCTCGCCGTCGCGACCGGGGTCGACTTCGCCGTCGACGGGATCGTCCTCGGTGCCGGCTTCGCGGCGGGCGCGACGACGGGGGTGCTGCTCTCGATCGCGCTCGCCATCGAGTACCTGTTCGTCGGGCTGTCGCTGTCCGCGGCGATGGCCGGGGGCGCGTCACGCACGCTCGTCGCCGCCGCACCGACGGCGTCGTCCCTGCTCACGGTGGTGGGGACGGCGGTCGGGGTGGTGTGGCTGGCGGACGCCTCCCCCACGCTGCTCGCCGGCGTCCTCGCCTTCGGCGCCGTCGCGTTCATGTACCTCGCGACCGAGGAACTCCTGGTCGAGGCGCACGAACAGGGCGAGACCGCGCTCGGCTCGGTCGGCTTCTTCGTCGGCTTCCTGATCTACCTGCTGCTCGACGAGCTCATCGCCTGACGACCGCGAACCGCGCCCCGGTCGGGTCCTCCAGCACGGCGCGCTCCGCGTCCGTCCCGACGACGAGGCCTCCCGCGGCTCCCGCCGCCGCGGCGGCCGCGTCGACGTCGGCGACCGCGAAATGCACCAACCAGTGCGGCAGCGCGTCCCCGGCGAAGGTGACCGTCCCGAACGCCGGGGAGCCGTCGAGGTGCAGCGTCGTGGTGCCCGGCTCGTCGGTCGGACGGTGGGTCCACCTGAACACGCTGCCGTAGAAGGTCTTCGTCTGCCCCGGTTCGGCCGACGCGGCCTCCGCCCACGTGAGCGGCCCGGCGTGGTCGTCGGCCTCCCACACCCCGAAGGCCGCCCCGCCGGCGTCGATCGCGACGACGACGAGCCCGCCCGTCCCGTCGTCGTCCGGCCCGTGCAGGACCTGGCCGCCGGCCTCCTCGATCGCCGCCGCCGCGTCGGCCGCGTCGTCGACGGCCACGTAGAGGGTCCAGCCCGGCGGGCTGCCCTCCGGCGCGCCGAGGCCCGCGACCCGTCGCCCGTCGGCCAGGGCCACGACGTCGTGGTGGCGTGCGGTGCCGTCGTCGGTGAACGTCCACCCGAGCACCGCACCGTAGAACTCCGGCCCGGCACCCGCGGTGAGGTCCGCCCAGCACGGGAGCCCGTCGGTCATGGGCCCAGTGTGACGGCTGCCAGGGCCGTCCGGCTCTTCTCCGCCGTCCACCTGCCCGCCACCGACGACCGGGGCCGCGTCGAGGCGGCCGCCGACCCGTTCCTGGCGTCGCCGGAGGCCTGAGCACCCCGGACACGACGAAGGCCCGGCCCCACCGGGGACCGGGCCTCTCGTCGACTGCTGGTGGAGCTGAGGGGAATCGAACCCCTGACCTACTCGATGCGAACGAGTCGCGCTACCAACTGCGCCACAGCCCCAACGAGCGAGAACTCTACGCCACGGCGTCCGGCGCGCGATCAGCGGGTGGCCCTCGACCGCCGCCCGGGAGCCCCCACGACGACGGCCCCGCCACCGGGTGGACGTCCACCGGCCGCCGTCGGGGGACGGCAGCGGTCGGTGGGCGCCCACCCGGCGACGGGGCCGGGGTGCGTGGGGCCTCAGGCGCCGCGGCGGTAGGCCGGGACGCGGTGGTCGTCGAGATCGCAGAACGCGGGGTCGTCCTCGGTGTCGCCGACGAGCTCGGTCCCCGCGGGCATGTCCGGTGCCGGGGTGCGCGGCGCGATCCAGCGGGGCTCCGGGACCTCCTCGTCCCGGTCGTGGTCCCGGCCGTCGTCGCCGCGGCGCGCCTGCGGGAGCTCGGGGACCTCGTGCTCGCCGGACTCGTAGCGACCCCAGTGCTCGGCCGCGGCGAGCCGCTCCTCGTGCTCGACCTGCCGCTCCCGACGGGCCTCGATCGCGCGGCGCTCGCCGGACAGGCGCGCGGCCCGGCGTCGACGGACCTCGTCCTCGATGCGGGTCTGGCGCCGCAGGAAGACCAGGTAGCCGGCGAGCCCGACCACGGTCACGGCGAACAGCGACCAGAGGGCGGTCGACACGACCATCGCGGCGAGCGCGGAGAGCACCGCCACCACGATCAGGCCGATCGCCACCCGCTGGCGGAACGCGTAGCGCGCGTGGGCCGCGGCGGCCGCGGCCTCGGCGTCGAAGCCGCCCCGGCCGGGCCGGTACGCCCGCGGCCGGTGGTCGGGCTCGTCGACGTCGTCCTCGTAGGACGCGTACGCGTCGTCGACGTCGTGGTCGTCCCGGACGTCGTAGCCGGCGGAGTACCCGTCGTCGTACTCGTCGGCGTACCCGTCGTCGTACCCGTCGTCGTACCCGTCGTCGTGACCGCGGCGGGCGCGCTCGAGGACACGGCCCTCCGGGGCCGCCTCCGGCGCCGCACCGCGGACGTCCCCGTCCCGGATCTCGTCCGTCGTGCTGGTCATCGTGACCTCCTCATCCACCGCCGCGACGCCCCCGGGGGCGGCACCCGGCGACCGCTCCGGTCGGGCGAGCACCCGCGCGCTCAGATCGGCGTCGGCGGGTCGCGGCACCATCTGACGACGTCGGGCGACGACCGGGACGAGCACCGCGAGCCACGCGACCACCAGCGCGGCGAAGACCAATGAACTCGGCACCCGTCCACCTCCCCGACCAATGGCCCCGTCCTCCAGCCGCTCGCCACGCTAGTCACACGAGCCCCATCCGCCCCGGAACCGCGGCGGCGTGTCGTGTGCGAACCGTGACCATCACCCTCCAGTGAGGGAAGCATCCGGCGGGTCAGGTCGGGCGGTGACCACTCGATGGGCTGGTCAAACCCTGAACCCACTGGGCCGTGTGGGTGGTCCAGCGCCGGTCGAGCGTCGTGACCGCCCGTGAGAGGCGCGTGACCCGACGTCAGGACCGCTGGTCAGGCGCGTTCGGCCCGGCCGGCGCGCAGCAGCCGGGCCACGAGACCGTCCGGGAGGACGTCCTCGGCGGTCACCGCGAGCACCACGTGGTCGCGCCAGTCGCCGTCGACCTCGAGGTAGCGCTTGAGCAGCCCCTCCTCGCGGAAGCCCAGCTTGCCGAGCACCCGCAGGCTCGCGGCGTTCTCCGGGCGCACCGTCGCCTCGACGCGGTGCAGGCCGACCCGGGAGAAGCAGTGGTCGACCGCGAGGGCGACCGCCGCCGTCGTCGCACCCTTCCCGGCGTGTTCCGCGGAGACCCAGTAGCCGACGTAGGCGGACAGCAGCGGCTCGCGCACGATGTTGCCGACGACCACCTGCCCGGCGAAGCGGCCGTCCACGGTCAGCGCCCAGGGCAGCGCCGTGCCCGCCCGACCCATCGCCCGCAGCGTGCCCCAGCGGCCCGGCCACTCGACGAGCGCGTTGTGGTCGGCCCACCGCCCGGGCGGCATCGGCTCCCAGGGCGTCAGGTAGTCCTCGTCGCGCAGCCGCAGTCGCGACCACTCCCGGCCGTCGCGGAACCGCACCGGCCGCAGCGTCACCACGCCGGCGGGCACCCGCAGCGCCCGCAACCGGTCGGGCCACCCGGGGTGCCGACCGGCGGGACGCGTCCCTCCCCAGATCGGCGCGCCGCCCATGCCGAGCAGTGTGCGCTAGCGGGGTGACAGGAACGCGACCCGGACCGGGGTGTCGAGCCCGGCCTCGGTCGTCTCCTCGTCGAGGACGATCAGCGCGTTGGCCTCCGCCAGCGACGAGAGCAGGTGCGACCCGGCCGTGCCCAGCGGCTGGGCGAGGTACTCGCCCGTGCTGCGGTCGCGCAGCAGGCGGCCGCGGACATAGCTGCGCCGCCCCGGCCGGGAGCCGACCGGCGACAGGAGACGGGCGGTGACCTCGCGGCGGTGCAGCTCGGGACGCCCGAGGGCGAGCCGGATGAGCGGGCGCACGAGGATCTCGAAGACGACCAGGGCCGACGTCGGGTTCGCGGGCAGCAGGAAGGTCGGGATCTCGTCGTCGCCGAGGCGGGCGAAGCCCTGGACGCTGCCCGGGTGCATCGCGACACGGCTGGTGTCGACGGGACCCAGCTCGCCGAGCTCGGCCGCGACCGCCTCGCCGTGCGCCCCGCCGACCGCACCCGCCACGAGCACGACCTCGGCGAGCCCGAGACGCGCCTCGACGGCCTCCCGCACGGTGGCGGCGTCCGCGCCCACGATCCCCACGCGGGTGACCTCGGCGCCGGCGTCGCGGGCGGCCGCGGCCAGTGCGTAGGAGTTGACGTCGACGACCTGGCCCGCCGAGGGGGTGCGGTCGACGTCGACGAGCTCGTCGCCGACCGCGATCACCGACACGCGCGGCCGCGGGTGCACGAGCACCGTGGTGCGGCCGACGGCGGCCAGGAGCCCCACCTGGGCGGGGCCGACGACGACGCCGCGCCGCACGGCGACGTCGCCGGGGGCGACGTCCTCCCCGGTGCGGCGCACGAACTCGGCGCTCGCCACGGGCTGCTTGACGGTGACGCGGGCGCGGCTGGACGGCCCGGCGTCGTCGGTGTGGTCGTGCGGGGCGACGGCGTCGGCCAGCGTCGGCAGCGGGGCACCGGTGGCGACCCGGACGGCCTGCCGGGGGCTCAGCCGGTGGGCCTGCCGCGAGCCCGCCGCGACCTCCCCCACCACGGGCAGTTCGACGGGCTCGACGTCGGCGGAGCGTACGTCGACCGCGCGCACCGCGAACCCGTCGACGGCCGCCTGGTCGAACCCCGGGAGCGCGCGGTCGGCCACGACCTCCTCGGCGCAGAGCAGACCCTGGGCCTCGGAGATGGCGATCCGGATGGGGGCGGGGCGCACCGCGGCGTCGAGCACCCGGCGCAGCTGGGCATCCACGGTCCTCACGGGGACCATCGTGCCCCGACCGGGCGGCGGAGCAGGGTAACGACGCGCCATCGGGGAGGGTGTCGGGCCCCTTCGCTAGCCTCGGCGGCGCACCGGGCGAACCGCCCACCTCGAGCACCGGAGAGCGCATGACCAGCGATCACCCCGCCGTCGAGAAGCTGGAGAAGGCCGGGGCTCATCCCGTCGAGGTCGCGGCGTTCCGGCGCCGGCTGGCCCAGCTGGCGGATCCCGACGCGGGCAAGGTGCCCGGCGACGAGCTCTCGCCCGTCGCCCCGCTGCCCCGTCTGGCGGACCTGCCGGAGCCCGACGCGGAGACGACGCGCACGGTGCTCGACCGGCTCGCCGTCGTGAAGCTCAACGGCGGCCTGGGCACCTCGATGGGGCTCGACGGGCCGAAGTCGACCCTCGAGATCAAGCCCGGCCAGAGCTTCCTCGACGTCATCGCCCGCCAGACGCTCGCGCTGCGCGCCTCGACCGGCGCCCGGCTGCCGCTGCTGCTCATGGACTCCCCCACCACGCGCCCGCCCTCGCTCGAGCGGCTGGCCGCGCACGAGGGGCTGGCCGACCAGGGCCTGCCGCTGGACTTCCTGCAGGGCATCGAGCCGAAGCTCGACGCCTCGACCCGGGAGCCGGTCGAGTGGCCCGCCAACCCGGAGCTGGAGTGGTGCCCGCCGGGCCACGGCGACATCTACACCGCGCTCGCGGCGAGCGGGATCGCGGCGTCGTTGCTCGAGGCCGGGGTGCGCTGGTGCTTCGTGTCGAACGCCGACAACCTCGGTGCCCGGCCCGACCCGCGCATCGCCGCGTGGCTCGCCGAGCACGAGATCCCGTTCCTGCTCGAGGTGGTCCGCGGTACGGAGTCCGACCGCAAGGGCGGGCACCTCGCGATGCGCGACGGCCGCCTGGTGCTGCGCGAGTCCGCGCAGGTGCCCGACGGCGACCCGTCGTTCGGCGACCTCACGCGGTGGCACTACTTCAACACCAACAACATCTGGTTCGACCTGCAGGCGATCACGGCGCTGCAGGAGGCCGACCCGGCCGCGCCGGAGCTGCCGCTCATCGTCAACCGCAAGACCGTCGACCCCACCGACAAGGACTCGACGAAGGTCGTCCAGCTGGAGACGGCGATGGGGGCCGCGATCTCCTCGATCGAGGGGGCGGCGGCACTCGAGGTCCCGCGCACCCGCTTCGCGCCGGTCAAGACGACCGACGACCTGCTGGTGGCCCGGTCCGACCTCTGGGAGCTGCGCGACGACGGCGCGCTGGTGCCGCACTTTGACGGTCAGCCGCCGGTGGTCTCGCTGGACAAGGCCCACTTCGGGATGCTGCGCGACTTCGAGGCCCGTTTCCCGGCCGGGGCCCCGTCCCTGATCGACGCCGAACGCCTGGAGGTGCGCGGCGACGTCACCTTCACCGGCCCGACGAGCGTGCGCGGTTCCGTCCTCGTCGAGGGCCCGGCGGAGGTGTCCGGGACGGTGGAGTGAAGGCCGGGGTGAGGGTGCCGTGACGGCGAGCAAGGCCGAGCTGCGCGCGCAGCTACTGGCGCGACGGCGGGAGCGGTCGGAGGCGGCGCGCTGGCAGGACGCCGCCAACCTCGCCGCGTCGCTGCCCGGGGTGCTCGACTCGCTGGGGGCCGACCCCGCCCGGCCGCTGTGCCTGTACGTCCCGGTGCGCACGGAACCGGGCGCGACCCCGGACGGGGCGCTCCCGCTGCTCGACGCGGCCGTCGCGATCGGACGTCGGGTGCTGCTCCCGGTCGTCACCGGGGACGGCCCCCTGGACTGGGCCGGGTTCCGCGACCGCGGGGACCTGGTGGCGGGGCCGCACGGCCTGCTCGAGCCGTCCCGGCACCGGGAGGGGCCGGCGGCCGTCGCGTCCGCGGGGGTCGTGGTGGTGCCCGCGCTCGCGGCGGCGCCCGACGGGGTGCGGCTCGGTCGGGGTGGCGGGCACTACGACCGCACGCTGCCGCTGGTCTCCGGGTCCACCACGATCGTCGCGGTGGTCGCCGACGACGAGCTGCTCCCGGAGCTGCCGAGCGAGCCCCACGACGTCCGCGTGCACGCCGTGTGGCGGCCGACGGCGGGGCTCGTCGGAACAGCCTGAGGTGTGGCGTTGTTGGCACTCGCGTCGGGTGAGTGCCAGTTACACTCCCCCGCGACCCTCCGGGTGAAGACAGGAGCGCGCGTGCCCACCTACCCCTACGCCTGCACCGAGTGCGACCACCGGTTCGAGCAGGTCCAGGCGTTCACCGACCCCTCGCTGACCGAATGCCCCGTGTGCGGCGGACGGCTGCGCAAGGTGTTCTCGTCGGTCGGCATCGTCTTCAAGGGCAGCGGTTTCTACCGGAACGACAGCCGCTCGGGCTCCTCCTCGAGCACCTCGGGCTCGTCGGAGTCGTCCGGGTCCTCGAGTTCGTCGGACTCGTCCGGGTCCTCGGGCAGCTCGTCGTCGTCCTCGTCGGACTCGGGGTCGTCGTCGAGCTCGTCCGGGGGTTCGTCCTCGGGTGGCTCGTCGGGCGGCTCCGGCTCGTCCTCGACGTCGGGCTCGTCCAGCTCGTCGGGCTCCTCCGGCTCGTCGACCGCGACCAAGAGCGCCTGAGAGAGAGGTCCGGGTCGACGACCCCGAGCCGTCGACCCGGACCCACACGAAGCTCGACCCGCTCCCCAGCGGTCGGTGGCCCCGTGCTCTGTACAACGAGAGACGCGCCCGCTCGACGCGCGTTGCCTCGAAACATGTTTGGATCGACGGTCTCACTCGACGGAGTGAACGACTCAGACGACCCGGCGACTGCTCGTGGTCTTCGTCGTCCGTGACGCGCTCGGCGTGCCCTCCTGGGCCGCGAGCACCGGCGAGCGGGCCAGCAGGAAGACACCGACGGTGAGCAGCAGCGCCCCCGCCACCCCGCCGAGGATCCACCAGCCGCCCGCGACCTCCTCGCCGAGCAGCCCGGTGCCCCACAGGAACGCGAGGATCGGGTTGCCGAGGGTGAGCCCGGGTTGGCTCGCGAGGAGCCGTCCCGCCCGCAGCCCGCTCTGCAGCGTCCAGAACGCGACCGGGCCGACCGGGATGAGCAGGTAGCTCTGCCAGGTCGTGAGGACCTCGCCGAGGCCGCCGAGCGCGAGCGCGTCGGCCATCGCCTTGATGATGACGGCGACGAACCCCGACCCGATGCCGGCCGCGATGCCGAAGAAGGCCGCCTTGCCCACCGCCCGGGACGTCGTGGCGATCCACACGCACACGGCGAGGGCGATCAGCGTGACCAGCGTGCCGAGCACCCACCGCACGTTGCCTGCCTCGAGCGCCTGGCCGCCGTGCGGTCGCAGGCAGGCGAGCAGCACGACGAGGCCGATGCTCATCAGGCCCACGGCCGACCACTCGTAGGGCCGGAGCGCGCCGCCGAGGATCCACCAGCCGACGAGCAGCGTGAACGGCAGCTCCATCACGAGCACCGGCTGGACGAGGGAGATCGACCCGAGCTGCAGGGCGAGGACCTGGCAGATCACGGCGCCGCCGAAGATCACGATCCCGAAGAGCCACGGCGGACGGCGCACCATGTCGCGGAACGAGCCCGCCGACAGGCCGCGCTGCCGCGCGCTGTCCTGGGCGGCCTTGCGCTGCAGCGTGAGGGCGAGCGCGTTGCCAAGACAGGCCAGGAGGACGAGCACCACGGCCATTCGGGTGCAGCCCCTCACGTCTCCGGCGGATCGGGTTGAGCCCGGCCATCCACAACCGGCACGCTCCGCTCCCATTGTCCACAGGTCGTGATCTCCACGCCCGGTGGGTGCGTCCGGAGGCCCTACCGTCGCTTTCGTGAGGGTTTCCGGACGACGGGTCGGGGCCGGTGGGCGGCGCGACCGCCGCGGTCCGGTCGGGTGGCGCCGCGCGCTGCTCCTGCGCCGGATCGCCGCCGGCGTGCTCGTGGTGCTCGCCGTCGTGCTCGGAGCGCTCGGCGCGGCGTCACCGGAGGTGGCGGGGTCGCCCGTCGTCGTCGCGTCCCGGGACCTCACGCCCGGCGAGGCGGTCGGCCCGGCCGACGTCGCCGTGGTGGGCCGCCCGCCGGACACCGTGCCGGAGGGCGCCCTGACCGCCGCGGCCGCCGCGACCGGAGGGCGCCTCGTCGGCGGGGTGCGAGCCGGGGAGGTGCTGACCGACGTCCGGCTGGTCGGGCCGGACGCGGCGCGCGCGTCGGCGGGAGCGGCCGATGGCGCGGGGGTGCCGCTGCGGCTGGCCGATCCGGCGGTCGCGGCGCTGGTGCGGCCGGGCGCGCTCGTCGACGTCGTCGGGGGTGCACGGGAGGGCACGGAGGGAGGAGCCATCCTCGCGCCGGGGGCCCGGGTGCTGGCCGTCCTGCCCGGCGAGGACCGTTCCAGCAGCCCCGTCGTGGTGGTCGCCCTGCCGGGGCCGGTCGCCGCCCGGGTCGCGGCGGCCACCATCGGTCAGGACGTGACGCTGACGCTGCGGTGACACCCGAGGGGCACACCGTGCCCGTCCCGGCGCCCTCGGAGCTGCCTCACGAGCACGTCGCGGGACCGGGCGGGTCAGCGCTCCCGGTCGTGGTGGGGCGGCCGCTCCCGCTCGTAGAAGCTGCGGGCGTCCTCGTCCCGCCCCCGGTCGGCGTCGTCGCGCTCGTCGGCGCTCGCCGGGGAGACGTCGCCGAACAACGCCTCGCGGGCCCGGCGACGGGCCCGTTCCGCGCGGTCGGGGTCGGTCAGTTCTCCTCCAGCCCGGAGAGCTCGGCGATCACGTGCGCGATGAGCGGCGTCAGCGTCGCCATGCCGTCGCGCACCGCGGCGCGGGAGGACGCCAGGTTCACCACGAGCGTCGACCCGGAGACGCCGACCAGCCCGCGCGAGAGTCCGGCGTCGACCGCGCCGGCGGCGAGCCCGGAGGCGCGGATGGCCTCGGCGATGCCGGGGATCGGGCGGTCGAGCACACCGGCGGTGGCGTCGGCGGTCACGGCCCGCGGGGACACCCCGGTGCCGCCGACCGTGATCACGACGTCCACCCCGCCGATGACGGCCGTGTTCAGCGCGTTGCGGATCGCCACCGACTCGCCCGGCACCACGATCGTGCCGTCGACGACCAGCCCGGCCTCGCCCAGCAGCTCGGTCACCAGCGGGCCGGTGGTGTCGGCCAGTTCGCCGGTCGAGATGCGGTCGTCGACGATGACGACGAGCGCCCGACCGAGCAGGTCGTCGCTGCCGCCCAGGTTCTCGATCGACGTCGTCGTGGCCCGCGGGAGTTCCATACCCCAGACCCTAGTCGGCGCCGGGGCAGCGCCTACCGTGACCGCCGTGCGCGTCCTCCTGACCGGCGGTGCCGGTTTCATCGGCTCCGCCATCGCCGACCAGCTCGCCGAGCGCGGCCACACGCCGGTGCTCCTCGACGCCCTGCTGCCGCAGGCCCACGCCGACGGCAAGGCCCCCGAGTGGCTCGACCGCTACGAGCTCGTCCACGGCGACGTCCGCGACGCCGACCTCCTCGACCGCCTGCTGCCCGACGTCGACGCGGTCTGCCACCAGGCCGCCATGGTCGGCCACGGCGTGGACCCCAACGACGCGCCCGCGTTCGCCGAGAACAACGACGTCGCCACCGCCGTGCTCCTCGCCGCGATGTACCGCTCGGGGCACCGCAAGCTCGTGATGGCGAGCTCGATGGTCGTCTACGGCGAGGGCCGCTACTCCTGCCCCGAGCACGGCGTGCAGCCGCCGCCCGCGCGGACGCAGGCCGACGTCGACGCCGGCCGCTACGACCTGCCGTGCCCCGTCTGCGGCCGCGACCTGCAGGGCGAGCTGATCCCGGAGGACGCCGCCCTCGAGCCGCGCTCCACCTACGCCGCCACGAAGCTCGCGCAGGAGCACCTCGCGGTCGCCTGGGCCCGCGCGACGGGCGGCCGGGTGTACGCGATGCGCTACCACAACGTGTACGGCCCCCGGATGCCGCAGAACACGCCGTACGCGGGCGTCGCGTCGATCTTCCGGTCGTCGCTCGAGCGCGGCGAGGCCCCGCGGGTCATGGAGGACGGGCGCCAGCGACGCGACTTCGTGCACGTCAGCGACGTCGCCGGCATCAACGTCGCCGCGCTCGAGGCCGCCGAGGAGACCACCCCGGCCGGCACGTGCACCCCGCTCAACGTCTGTTCGGGCGAGGTCCGCACCATCGCCGACCTCGCGAGCCAGCTCGCGGAGGCCATGGACGGGCCCGCGCCGCAGATCGTGGGCGGCGCGCGTCCCGGCGACGTCCGGCACGTGACCGCCGACCCCGCCCGCGCCGCCGAGCTGCTCGGCTTCCGCGCGCAGGTCGGCTTCGCCGAGGGCATCACCCGCTTCGCCACCGACCCGCTGCGCGCCGCGATCCGTTCCTGACGAGGCGTCGGGGACCCGGCTGCCGGCTGCCGCGGGGCGCCACGAGCGTGGCGCGCTGCTGACGCTGGACGTCAGCGGTGGGCCACGGCTGACGTGCGCGCACCTACCAGGTCGTCAGCACCAGGCTGTTCACCAGCAGCGCCAGGACGGCCTGGGCCGCGAGCCACCACCGGACGGACTTCGCCGGCAGCAGGGCGCAGGCCAGCACCATCCACGTGCCGAACGGCAGCCAGATCCGCTCGACCTCGGACTTGGAGAGCCCCGAGAGGTCGGCCGCCGTCACGGCGAGCACGGCCGCACCGACCAGGACGAGCAGCGCGACCGGGGCCTGCCGCGGCCACCAGGCGAGGCGACGCAGACCCACCACGACGGCGGGTCCGATGGCGAGCGCAAAGGCGGCCAGGTTGGCCCAGACCCAGTAGCTGTACGGACGCATGAGGCCGTACTCGCCGGGCTGGTAGTACCGGATCTTCACCTGGGTGTAGCCGTCGAACCAGAAGAAGCCACCGAGGTGGAACAGGCCGACCACCACGAGCACGCCCACCGTGGCGACCACCAGCGGCCACCACCGCCGCACCAGCACCGCGACCGCCACCGGCGCCAGCCCGAACGCGGCGAGCCCGTACGACAGGAACAGGCTCGCGCCGAACGCGAACCCGCCGAGCAGGCACAGGGCGGACCCGAGGACACCGCGGCGCACGGCGCCGAGCGCGAAGAACGCGACCGCCCACGCGAACACCGCGGCGAACATCCCGTCCGCGGAGACGCCGACCCACACCGCGCCGGGGAAGAGCACGCCGAACGGGATGTACCGGCGGGCGATGGCCCGGCCGGCCTCGACGGCGTCGGGCGCGAGCGGGAGCGACACCGATCCCGGGCGCAGCGGACCCCACGGCACCCCGCCGAGCGCGCCGATGGTCACGGCCACCGCGACCGCGGCGGACGCCCCGACGAACAGCGTGACGAGCGAGGCCGCCTCGCCGCCCGGCTCCCAGAACTGCGCGATCCAGACGTAGACGAGCGTCGCGAGCGGCGGGTGGCCCGAGGAGTGCGTGACCAGGGTGTCCGGGGTCATGCCGACGATCCGGTCGGCGAACGTCGTCAGGAACGGGCCCAGCCCGGGGTAGCGGCCGACCTCGACCAGGTACTCCGTCGGCGTGGTGAGCCGGTCGACGATGCCGACCTGGTAGCCGTCGATCAGGGCGAGGCAGAACGTCCACGCGGCCGCGGCGAGGTAGGTCACCACCAGCAGCGGGCCCCAGCGCAGGCGGGCCGCGACGGTCGGGCCGGCCGTCACGACCAGCGCCGCCACCACGACCGCCGAGATCCCGCCGGGCGAGAAGTGCGGCATCCACTCGGCGAGGATCGGCGGCCAGCCGACGAGGATCCTGACGCCGCGGTCGATGGCGGCCCAGCCGTAGAGGGCCGCCACCGCGACCAGCGCGCAGGCCGCCGCCGCGGCGATCAGGTCCCCGCGCAGCCGGGGGCCCCGTCGGGCGGACGTGTCGGGGGCCTCGTCGTCCCGCGGGCGCGTCGGCCCGAGCACCGTGCTCATCGCCACGGAGAGTACGAAGCGGACGTCAGGAGGCAGTGAGCAGGGCCCAGGCGGCGGGAAAAGGTGCTCCGATCGGATCACCTTCACCGCCGCTTCACGGCCGACGCGAGAAAGCAACCCGGTTGCGCGCGTCGGGACCCGACCTCATAGCGTGACCACGGTGAGCGGTCGTGTCGATGTGGTGCTCCCCTGCCTGAACGAGGTCGAGGCGCTCCCCGCCGTGCTCGACGCCCTGCCCGAGGGCTTCGACGCCGTGGTGGCCGACAACGGCTCCACCGACGGCACCCCGGACCTCGCCGCCGGGCGTGGCGCGCTGGTCGTCCACGAGCAGCGCAAGGGCTACGGCGCGGCCGTGCACGCCGGGCTGGAGGCGAGCCGCACCGAGGTCGTCGCCACGATCGACGCGGACGGATCCCTCGACCCCGCCGAGCTGCCGGCGATGGTCCGGCTGCTGCTCGACACCGACGCCGACCTCGTCGTCGGCCGCCGCGTCCCCGCGGCCAAGGGCGTGTGGCCCTGGCACGCGCGGCTGTCCAACCTCGTGCTCTCCGGCCTCATGCGGGCGCAGGGCGTCGGGGTCCGCGACATCGCCCCGGTGCGGGTGGCCCGCCGGCAGGCCCTGCTCGACCTCGGCATCACCGACCGCGCCTTCGGCTACCCGCTCGAGCTGCTCATCCGGGCCGGGGCGGCGGGCTGGACGATCCGCGAGGTCGACGTGGCGTACCGGCCGCGGGCCGGCGGACGGTCGAAGGTGTCCGGCTCGGTGCGCGGCACGGCCCGCGCGGTGCGGGACATGACGAAGGCCCTCGCCCGCACCCGCGCGCACGGCGCGTCGATCCGGGTGAACCGATGACACCGGGCGGTGCGAACGCGCCGATCATGCAGGACGACCAGGCAGGCGCGGGAACGTCCGGGGACGGCCCGACCGCCCGGGTGGTGCTGGTGCTCGCCAAGGCACCCGTGGCCGGCCGGGCGAAGACCCGGCTCACCCCGCCCGCCACCCCGCAGGGCGCGGCGCGGATCGCCGCCGCCGCGCTGCTGGACACCCTCGACGCCGCGGCGGCGGTACCCGGTGCGCGCGTGCTGGTGGCCCTGGAGGGCGACCTCGGCGACGCCGAGCGCGGAGACGAGATCGCGGCGGCCCTCGCCGGTCACACCGTCGTCCGCCAGCGCGGCGAGGCGCTCGGCGAGCGCATCGACGCCGTGCACTCCGACGCCGCCGTCCTCTTCCCGGGCGCGGCGACGGTGCAGGTGGGCATGGACACCCCGCAGCTCGACGCCGCGCTGCTCGACCGCGCGCTGCGCACCGTCGAGTCCGGCACGACGGCCGCGATCGGGCTCGCCCACGACGGCGGCTGGTGGGCCCTCGCACTGCACGACCCGCGCCGGGCGGCGATCATCTCCACCATCCCGACCTCTCGTGACGACACCGGCGCCCGGACCCTGGCCGCGCTGCGCGACGCCCTCGGCGACGACGCGGTGGCCGAGCTCGAGACGCTGTCCGACGTGGACACGGCCGACGACGCGGTCGCCGTGGCCGACCTCGTCCCCGACGGCCGGTTCGCGCGGGCGGTCGCGGAGCTCCTCGGCGACCGGGACGACGCCGTCCCCGCGCGCCACACCACCGCAACAGTGTCCGGAGGTGGACGCCCGTGACGTCGGTGAGCAGCCCCATGACCGAGCCGTTCGCCGTCGTGGACGCCGCCCGCGAACGTCCGGGGTCCGGCGCGGACACCCTCGACGGCACCGTCTTCGACGCCGCGCTCGCCGGGTTCGAGCACCGTCTCGTCCGTACCGACGGCGTCGTGCTGCCGCTCGCGGTGCAGCGCTGGCAGGACGACGCCGACGAGGTCGACGACTGGCTGCTCGAGCGCTGCTCCGGGGCCACGCTCGACCTCGGGTGCGGACCGGGCCGGCTCGTCGTCGCCCTGGCCGACCGCGGGGTCCCGGCGCTCGGCGTCGACGTCTCGGTCCAGGCCGTGCAGCGGTGCCTGCAGCGCGGCGCCGCGGTGCTGCACCGCGACGCCTTCGAGCGCCTCCCCGGGGAGGGCCGCTGGCAGCACGTGGTGCTGGCCGACGGCAACATCGGCATCGGCGGCGACCCGGTGGCGCTGCTGCGTCGCTGCGACCAGCTGCTGACCGAGTCCGGCACCGTCCTGCTCGAGGTCGAGCCCGGGACGGGGCTGTGGCAGGGCGCCGCGCACCTGGTCCGGGAGGACCGGGAGGACCCGCCGGACACCCCGCGCACCTGGTTCCCGTGGGCGGTGCTCGGGTCCGAGGCCGTCGACGAGGTCGCCGAGGCCGCCGGGCTGCGGGTCGTGGAGCGCTCCTGGTCGGAGTCGGCGCTGCCCGACCCGGCGGGCACCGCCCGGCCCGACGGCCGGGCGTTCGCCGTCCTCGCCCGCTGAGCCCGGGCCCGCCCCGCCGGCGGGCCGACCGGCGGGCTACCGCCCGCCGATCACCTGGCTGCCCAGGGTCACGGGCACCGTCCGCGGCGCGCCGCCGCCGGACGACACGGTCAACGTGACGACCTGCCCGGGCGGGCTCGACTGCACCGCGGCGACGAGGGCGTTCGCGTCCTCGATGGGCCGGTCGTCCACGCGCGTCACCAGGTCGTTCGCCTGCAGGCCCGCCGCGGCCGCCGGCGACCCCGGCGTGACCGACGCGATCGACGCCCCGCGGGCGCCGCGGTCGGCGACCTGCACGCCGATGATCGCCTGGGTGGCGCGGCCGGTCTCCACGAGCTCGGTCGCGATGCGCCGCGCGTGGTTCATGGGGATCGCGAAGCCGAGCCCGATCGACCCGCCCTCCTGGCCGGCGCCGCCGCCGGTGACGCTCGCGATCGCGGTGTTGATCCCGACGATGCGGCCGGCGGAGTCCGCGAGCGGCCCGCCGGAGTTGCCGGGGTTGATCGCGGCGTCGGTCTGGATGGCGTCGATGACGCTGCTCTGGTCGGCCGCCGACCCGCCGGCCGCGACCGGACGGCGCAGCGCCGAGACGATGCCGGTGGTGACGGTGCCGGAGAGCCCGAGCGGCGACCCGACGGCCACGACCGCCTGCCCCTGCCGGAGCTCGTCGGAGTCGCCCAGCGTGGCCGGCCGCAGGTTGCCCACCCCGCTGGCGCGCACCACCGCGATGTCGGCCGACGGCGCGGTGCCGACCAGCGTCACGGGCGCCGCCGTCCCGTCCGCGAACAGTGCCTGCAGGCCGCCGGACCGACCGGCGGCGAGGACGTGGTTGTTCGTCATGATCAGCCCGTCGGCGGAGATGACCACGCCGGACCCCGCGCCGGTGGCGCCGACGATCTGCACCGTGCTCGGCAGCACGGTCGCGGCGATGGCCTCCACCGAGCCCGCGGGCGCCGGCGGCAGCGGATCGGCGTCCGACGTCGATCCGAGCGAGGTCTGCGAGACCGAGGACGACGAGAACAGCGAGCCCGCGATCGCCCCGCCGACGAGGCCCGCGACGAGCGCCACCACCGCGACGAGGACGAGGCCGCGCCGCCCGACGCCACCACGCCCGGCGTCGGGAACGGGCTCCGGGCGGCCGGGGCCGGGGGTGCTCCAGCCCGCGCCCGCGTCGGCGGGGAAGCCGCCGGGCGGGGTGGCGGTCATGCCCGACGACGGGCCGGGTCGGCCCCAGCCGTAGTCGGACCCCGCCGCCGGGGCGGAGGCGCCGAACGGGGCCCCGGACCACGACCGGGTCGGCTCGGTGCCGCCCGGGCCGTCGGCCCAGCGGACCCCGCCGCCCGACCCGTAGCCGGTGCCGAGACCGGGCCGTTCGTCGGTCGACGGCTCCTCCCCCGCGCGGGCCGGCTCGCCGTCGGGACGGGGCGTCTCGCTCATGGCTCCCCAGCCTTCCTCATCGGCGTCCCCCGGGCCCGACGGGGAGGTCGGTGAGGAGGTCGGCGGGGAGGTCACCGTCCTCGCACGCGGTGATCGGGGAGGATCGGGGGTGATGAACCCCGGACCCGACGGACCCGCCGACGCCACGGCGGGGGCCGGCACCGAGCGACCCGGCCCGCCGTCGGGCTGGCACGTGCTCCTGGAGATCCCGCTGCGCCGCCGCGTGGCGATCCTGGTGTCGGTCGGGGCCGGGCTGCTCGTGGCGCTCATCGCCGTCGCGGTGTTCCTCACGGCCTACCGCGCGCTGTACGACCAGCTCGACGAGAGCCTCGTCGAGCGGGCCACCGCGGCGGCCTCGAGCGACCTCGCCGACCCGTCGCTGCTGTACCGGGCGGTGTCGTCCGACGCGCTCGCCGCAGGCGACTTCCGGGTCGCGATCGTGCTCGCCGACGGCCGGGCACTGTCCATCCAGGGCAGCGTGCCGCCGATCGGGAGCCCGGAGGTCGCGGTGGCGAGCGGGACCCCGCAGCCCCCGCGCACCGGGATCGTCGGCGGCGCCCCGTACCGGGTCGTCGCGGTGCAGGCGGGCACGGGCCGGGCACTGGTGCTCGCGCAGGAGCTGGAGCCGACACGGCGCACGCTCTCGCGGCTGGCGATCGTCCTCGTCGTCGTGGGATCCATCGGCGTCGTGCTCGCGGCGCTCGTCGGGGTCGCGATCGCCCGCGCCGGGCTGCGTCCGGTGGAGCGGCTGATCTCGGCGACCGAGCGCGTCGCGCGCACCGGCGACCTCCAGCCCATCACGGTGACCGGCGGCGACGAGATCGCGCGCCTCACGCGCAGCTTCAACGCGATGCTCGCCGCGCTCGCGTCCTCGATCGACCGGCAACGGCGTCTCGTCGCCGACGCCGGGCACGAGCTGCGGACGCCGCTGACGTCGCTGCGCACCAACCTCGAACTGCTCGTCGCCGCCGAGGAGGGCGCCGCGTCCGGGCGGCCCGACGCGCCGCGGCTCTCCCCGGAGGACCGGACCGAGCTGACCGACGACCTCCGGGCCCAGATCGACGAGCTCGCCACCCTCGTCGGCGACGTCGTGGAGCTCGCCCGCGACGACCCGCCCGAGGTCGCCGCCGAGCACCTGGACCTCTCCGAGGTCGTCGAGCGGGCCCTCGACCGCGCCCGGCCGCGGGCCCCGGGGGTCACGTTCGCCGCCGAGCTGGCGCCGCTGGAGGTCGTCGGGGACGCGAGCGCGCTGGAGCGGGCCGTGCTCAACCTGCTCGACAACGCGGCCAAGTGGAGCCCGCCGGGTGCCACGGTCACCGTCGTGCTGCGCGAGGGCATGGCGCCCGAACGGCCCGGCACCGCGGTGCTGGAGATCGCCGACGAGGGCCCGGGCATCGCGCCCGAGGAGCGCGAGCTCGTCTTCGACCGCTTCTTCCGCTCCGCCGACGCCCGCACGATGCCGGGCTCGGGGCTCGGGCTCTCGATCGTCGCCCAGACCGCGACCCGCCACCACGGCGGGGTCGCCGCGCACGAGGCGCCCTCGGGCGGGGCGCTACTGCGGCTGTGGCTGCCGCGCGCGTGAGCCGCCCGGCCGGGACAGCCACATCGCGCTGAGGGCCTGGCCCGCGAGGTCCAGCAAGTCGACGGTCACCGCCGCCAGCCAGGCCGCGGCCCGTCGTTGGGCAGGGCATGGACGGGGCCGGGCGCGTGCGATGACCACCACGCTGCCGCGCCCGCCCGCGCACCGCTCCCCCGAGCCGCCGCGCCCGGGCCGCGCCCGCCTCCTGCTCGCCGCGGTGCTCGCCGGGGCGGCGATCGCCGTCCCGGTCGCCCTGTCCGGCGGCCACCCGGCGGCGACCCCCGTGACGCCGCCGCCGGCGCTCGCGACCGGCGCCGACGCGAGCCCGACGACCGCCGCGGTCGACACCCTCGCCGCGGGTCGCGCGCTCGCGGCCCGCCCCGCCACCGGCGACGGCGTGTTCGACTCCGCGGTCGGGGACTTCGCGGGCCACTTCGACATGACCGCCGACGGCCAGGTCGACGGCGCCCCGCGCCCCCGCGTCGTCGACGGGCCGGGCCTGCGCTTCACGATCCCCGGGGGCGCCCGCCGCGCCGAGGTCCTGCCCCGGCTGCCCGAGTACCGGGAGGGCGACGACCTCTGGGTGCACGACGTGAGCCGCCTGCAGGACCTGCCGACCGACACCGACACCTGGCAACTCGTGCTGCAGTGGCACCAGCGCGCCAACTCCGGCTCCCCACCGATCGCGCTGGAGGCGGGGCAGGGACGGCTGCGGCTGGCCAACGTCGGCACCGACCACCAGGACCTCGGTCCGCTGCGACCCGACGACACGATCGACGTGGTGCTGCACGTGCACTTCTCGCGGTCGCCGGACGACGCGGTGATCGACGTGTGGCGCGACGGGCGGCCCGCGCTGCTCGGCCACCATCCGCCGCAGGGCACCCTGCTCGACGGCGGCGACTACCTGAAGCTCGGCCTCTACCGCGACCCGTCGATCACGCAGGACTCCGCGATGACGACGACGCGCCTCGTCGCCGGCCCCACCGCGGAGTCGATCAACGTGCAGGGCATCACCCCGCGGCGCTGACCGGTCAGGCGTCGGCGCGCAGCACGTACCCCACGCCGCGCACGGTGTGGATCAGGCGGGGCTCGCCGTCGGCCTCGGTCTTGCGCCGCAGGTAACCGATGTAGACCTCGAGCGCGTTCCCCGTCGTCGGGAAGTCGTAGCCCCAGACCTCCTCGAGGATGCGGCTGCGGGTGAGCACGCGGCGGGGGTTCGCGATGAGCAGCTCGAGCAGGCTGAACTCGGTGCGCGTGAGCGTGATGGCGCGGTCGCCGCGCTTCACGTCGCGGGTCACGGGGTCGAGCGAGAGGTCGGCGAAGGTCAGCGGGTCGGGCGTGTCGTCGCGGTCGCGGTCCTCCGGCGAGGTGCGCCGCAACAGCGCCCGCAGCCGCGCGAGGAGCTCCTCGAGCGCGAACGGCTTGGCGAGGTAGTCGTCCGCCCCGGCGTCGAGCCCGGCGACCCGGTCCGACACCGCCTCGCGGGCGGTGAGCACGAGCACGGGGAGGTCGTCGCCGGCGCTGCGCAGCCGCCGGCACACCTCGAGGCCGTCGAGGCGGGGCATCATGACGTCGAGGACGAGCGCGTCCGGGCGTTCCTGCTGGATGGTGTCCAGGGCCTGCTGCCCGTCGGTGGCCAGTTCGACCTGGTAGCCGTTGAACGCCAGGGACCGGCGCAGCGAGTCGCGCACGGCCCGGTCGTCGTCGACGACGAGGATCCGCATGGCACCACTATGGACAGGAGTCCTGAGAGGTGCCTGAGGCCCGTGAGCAGTTGTGACGGCCATAGCCGTCACAGGTACTCACGGGCGCGCAGCGCACCTCTAGAACTCGACCCGCGCCAGCCCGACGACCTCCGCGCGCCAGTCCGCGTAGGCCTTGCCGATCGCCGCGTCGTCCGGGCCCTGGTCGGTCGGCCCGCTGTGACCGGTGCCGGTGACCTTGGCCGCGATCTGCTCGGCGGTCCAGCTCGAGTTCGCGACGCGCACGGTCAGGCGCTCGGGCGCCCGCTCGGCGCGCAGGGCGTGGGCGAGCACGCGCAGCATCGCGGCGCGGGCGTCGGCGTCGTCCGGGGCGTCGACGTCGACGTTGGTCTGCCCGCCGACGAGCAGGACCTCCGCGCCCGGCGCGAGCGTCGGGAGCACCGTCGCGGCCGCGCGGAAGCGGGAGAGCATGCCCTGGGTGAGGAACTGCTCGACCTTCGCGACGACGCTGCCCTCACCCGGGGTCATGGCCACCGGGAGCTGGACGTAGCCGTCGAAGGTCCGCCCGCTCACGGCCTCGCCGAGCCGGCCCGGGTCGTCCACCACGACCGTCTCCGCACCCGCCGCCCTCACCGCGGCCGTCACCTGCTCGAGCCGCTCGCCGCCACCGGTCACCAGCACCGTCGTCATGGTCGGGAACCCTAACCAGCGAGCGGGTCACCCGTCAGCGGCGAGATCGGTTCAGCGGGACGCACCATAGATCGCGACCGCGGTCGGCGACGGCGGGCCGGAACCGACCCGCGGTCTCCGATCGCGGCCTCAGAGGCGCAGGGCCTCGAGGAGCTCCACCTGCCCCATGAGCTCGAGGGTGTCGTCGTCGAGCGGACGGCCGTAGGCGACCGCGAGGTCCTTCGCGCTCGTGCCCAGCGCCTTCCAGCCGAGCTCGGCGAGGTGGACCTCCGGGGTCCGCCCGCGCTCCTCGGGGTAGAACAGCTCGCCGATCTCGAGCCCGAGGGCCTGCTGCATCCCGCGGAAGCGCGGGTGGTCGGCGATGAGGGTCGAGGCCGACGCGAAGTGCTCGACGGCGATGCGGCTGCCGGGCGCGGACAGCTGCTGGACCCGCTCGAAGAGCAGGTCCTCGGCCTCGGCCGGCAGGTAGGGCAGGAGTCCCTCGGCGAGCCAGGCCGTCGGCACCGACGGGTCGAACCCGGCCGCCGTGAGGGCGGCCGGCCAGTCGTCGCGCAGGTCGACGGTGACCGGGACCCGCCGGACGCTCGCCCGCGCCGACTCCTCGTCGAGCACGCGGTCCTTGAACTCGAGCACCGCGTCCTGGTCGACCTCGTAGACCGTCACGCCGTCGGGCCACGGGAGCCGATAGGCGCGCGCGTCGAGGCCGGCGGCGAGGATCACGACCTGGCGGATCCCCTCCCGCGCGGCGTCGGTGAAGAACTCGTCGAAGAAGCGCGACCGGATGCCCATGTAGGTCGACATCGCGCCCCAGGTGTCCTCCGAGTCCGCGTCGGCGGTCGCGGTGCCGGGCAGCTTCACGTCGAGCCCCGCGCGGTCGACGAACGCCTGCGCGAAGGGGTCGTCGACGAGCGGGGCGGGGTGCCTGCTCTCCACCGCGCGCGCTGCCGCGACGCCCAGGGCCGTGGCCCCGACGCTCGTCGTGATGTCCCACCGGTCCCCGTTGGTTCGCATGCCTAACGAGTACCCGGTAGGGCACAACCGAAAGCGGTTGCTGCGTATCAGCTCACAGCGATCGCCTGGATGCCGAGGCTGCTCGCGGCCACCAGCACCCACAGGCAACCGCCGAGGAGCAGGGGACGCACCCCGGCGCGACGGAGATCGGCGAGGCGCATCGAGAGCCCGATGCCCGCGAGGGCGGTGGTGATGAGGAAGGTGCCGACCGCCGTGACCGCCGGGTGCCACGAGGTCGGCACCACCCCGACCGTCGTCAGCGCCGAGGCGACGACGAAGCCCACGAGGAAGAGCGGGACGAGCCGGGTCCAGGGCAGGGGGCGTCGCCCCGGGGCGGGCGCGGCGCCGCCCCGCCGGGCGACCAGGAACGCGACCGCCATGACGACCGGGATGATCATCAGGCTGCGCGTCAGCTTGACGACGACCGAGTACGGGCCGGCGTCCCCGCCGTAGGCGTACCCGGCGGCCACCACCGACGAGGTGTCATTGATCGCGGTCCCCGCCCAGAGGCCGAAGGCGTGCGGGTCGAGCCCGAGCAGGTGCCCGATCGGCGGGAAGGCGAGCACCGCGGCGATGTTGAAGACGAAGATCGTGCCGATCGCGTAGGCCACGGTCGACTCCCGGGCGCGCAGCACCGACTGGGTGGCGGCGATGGCCGACGCACCGCAGATCGCGGTGCCCACCCCCACCAGCAGGGTCGTGTCCCGCTCGATGCCGAGCAGGCGACCGAGGAGCCAGGCGCCCCCGAGGGCGACCACGAGCGTGCCGAGCATGACCGGCAGCGAGGACAGGCCGACCGCGGCGACCTGGGTCAGCGACAGGGTGGCACCCAGCACGACGATCGACGCCTGCAGCACCGGCCGCGCCGCCACGGCGAAGCCCGGCCGCCAGCGCGGACCCGGCGCCAGGACGGTGGCCAGCAGCAGGCCGATGACGATGCCGAGGACGGGCCCGCCCACGACCGGGACCTCGGCGCCGGCCGCCGTCGCGACGCCCGCGACGGCGAGCGCGGCGAGCAGGCCCGGCACCACGTCGCGGACCCGCCGGACGACCACGACCGGCGTCGTCGTCGTCCTCGTCCCCGGGGTCTCGCTGACCGCCATCCCGACCGCCTCCGCTCGAATGTCCGTACCGATCTGTCCGGACATTAGGCCCGGCACGATGTACGGTCAAGCGAGGAGGTGAGCGATGGGACCGCGGGCACTGCGCCGGGCCGACGGGCGGCCGCTGTGGGGTCAGCTGCAGGACGACCTCGTCCGCCGCATCCACGCGCGGGAGTTCGACGCCGCGTTCCCCGGCGAGATCGCGCTCACCGAGGAGTACGCGGTGAGCCGCTACACCGTGCGGCAGGCCCTCTCCCAGCTCCGGGCGGACGGCGTGGTGGTGGCCGAGCGCGGGCGTGCGCCGCGGGTCGCGCGTCCGGGGCCGCCGCCGGCGATCGACCAGCCGGTCGGGGAGGCCTACAGCCTGTTCGCCGCCGTCGAGGAGGCCGGTCGGACGCAGACGAGCGAGGTCCGACGCCTCGAGCGCGTCGCGGACGGGGTGGTCGCCCGGCGCCTGGACCTCGAGGAGTCCACCCCGCTGCTCGTCGTCGAGCGGCTCCGGCTCTCCGACGGCGAGCCGCTGGCCTGGGACCGGGCGTGGCTGCCCTTCGCCGACGCCGAGCCCCTCGTCGAGGCGGACCTCACCCGCACCGCCCTCTACGGCGAGCTCGCGGCGCGCGCCGGCCTGCGCGTCGACGGCGGCCGCGAGCGCATCCACGCGGAGGTGGCCGCACCCGCCGTCGGGAACCTCCTCGACATCGCCCCGGGCGCACCCGTCTTCCGGATCGAGCGGCTGGGGACCGCCGAGGACCGGCCCGTCGAGTGGCGGCACACCGTGATCCGCGCCGACCGCTTCCACCTCACGGCGAGCTTCGGCCGGCGCTCGGCGCCCTGGTCGATCCAACGCGACGACATCCACCTGGGAGGCACGCGATGACCGACATCGATCCCGACGAGGCCCGGCGCCGGCTGGCGGCCGGGGAGGCCGTGCTCGTCGACGTGCGGGAGCCGGACGAGTGGGCGGCCGGGCACGCACCCGGGTCGCTGCACCGACCGCTCGGTGAGCTGGACCCCGCGGAGTTCGCGGCCCGCACCGTGATCACCACCTGCCGGGGCGGCGGCCGCGGCGGCCGGGCCGCCGAGCAGCTCGCCGGGGCCGGCGTCGACGCGGCGAGCCTGGCGGGCGGCCTGCGCGCGTACGCCGAGCACGGCGGGGCACTGGTGCGCGACGACGGGTCGCCCGGCAGGCTCGACGCATGACCCTCGACGACACCCTCGCCCGCTGGCACGCCATGGTCGAGCGGCGCGACATGAGCGAGCTGCCGGAGATCGTGCACCCCGACGCGGTGTTCCGGTCGCCCGTCGCGCACACGCCCTACCCCTCGCGGGACGCGGTGGTGCTCGCCCTGTCCACCGTGCTCACCGTGTTCGAGGACTTCCGCTACCACCGGCAGTTCCGCGAGGGGTCGGACGCGGTGCTGGAGTTCGCGGCGACGGTCGACGGCAAGGCGCTGCGCGGCGTCGACCTGATCCACGTGGACGACGACGGGCTGATCACCGAGTTCGAGGTGATGGTGCGGCCGCTGTCGGGGCTGCAGGCGCTCGGCGCGGCCATGGGACAGCGGGTCGGGGCGCAGCTGACGACGTTCAAGGACGCCTGAGCGCGGGCAGTCAGGGCCCCGTGACGACGATCGCGATCATCGGGGCCGGGCGCGGACTGGGCGCCGCGACGGCGCGACGCTTCGGCGCGGAGGGCTTCGACGTCGCGCTGGTCTCGCGCAACCTCGACCGGGCGCGCGGGTTGGCGGCGGACCTCGTCGCCGAGGGCGTCTCCGCGCACGGCTTCGCCACCGACGCCCGCGACCCGGCTGCTCTCGCGCGCACGCTGGAGCGGATCACCGAGACCGTCGGGCCGATCGAGGTGCTGCAGTACAGCCCGCTGCCGCAGAAGGACTTCCTGCGGCCGGTGCTCGAGACGACGGCCGCCGACCTCGTCGGGCCGGTGGAGACGTCGATCTACGGCCCGGTCGCCGCGGTGCACCAGGTGCTGCCGGGGATGCGCTTCCTCGGGCGCGGCACGGTGCTGTTCGTCAACGGCGGCTCCGGGGCGCGGCCGTCGTCGCGCGTGGCGGGCACCTCGATCGCGTTCGCCGGGCTCGGCGCCTTCGCGACGATGCTGCACGACGAGGTCGCCGCCGACGGCGTCCACGTCGCGCAGCTGATCATCCCCGGGGCGATCGAGCCCGGGCACCCGCGCAAGGACCCGGCCGTGCTCGGCGGGACGCTGTGGTCGATGCACACCGGGCGCGATGAGTTCCGCGTGTTCGCCGAGTCCCTGGATGCGTGACCCTCTCGCCCCGCCTGGCCGCGATCGTCGACGCCCTGCCGCTCGAGCCGTGGATGCGCGTGCTCGAGATCGGCTGCGGGCCGGGTGCCGCCGCGCGTGAGGTGGCCCGCCGGGTGACGTTCGTGCTCGGCGTCGACCGGTCCGTCGCTGCCGTGCGGGCCTTCCGGACGGCGAGTGCGGACGCGATCGCCGCCGGGCGCCTGGCCGTGCGGTGCGTGGCCGTGGAGGACCTCGCGCCGGCGCCGGGCGAGGAGCCGTTCGACCTGGCGTTCGCGACGCGGGTGGGTGTGCTCGACGGTCGGCACCCGGGAGCCGCGGCGACGGCCGCGATCCGTGCGGCGCTGCGGCCGGGCGGGCGGTTGTTCGTCGACGGGGTCGAGCGGGTGCTGCCCGAGTTGCCGCCAGGTGCACAGCAGGCAGGCTCCGGACCGGGCACCTCTGCCTGACGTCCGCCTCGCGAACGCCGATGCCGCTGCTCCGAACGCGAGAGGCACATGAGGCCGCTCCAGGGCCTTGGAGACCTGCCTCGTGCACCACTCGCGGGGCCGGACCCGTCGGAGCGGTTACGCTGCACGTGGGCCCCCGTAGCTCAGGGGATAGAGCACCGCTCTCCTAAAGCGGGTGTCGCAGGTTCGAATCCTGCCGGGGGCGCCCCTCAGAACAGCGCCGAGAGCGTCCCGCCCACCAGTCCGCGGCGCGCGGTCCGCACCAGCAGTCCGTCGAGCGTGCCCGCGACGCCGACGCGCTGCGGGCCCTCGTGCAGGACGACGACCGACCCGCGCCGCACGACCGGTTCGAGCCACGCCGCGCTCGTCGCCGTCCCCGCCCCGGAGCCGGCGATCGCCACCGCGCTCCCCAGGACGCAGCGCAGCCCCTCGGCCTCCGCGACCGCCACGTGACCCGACGTCGGCCACCCCGAGCCCGGCCGGAACCAGCGCACCGGCCCGTGGGCCGCGAGCAGCCGCTGCGTCGCCCGCAGGTCGTCGCGGAACGCGTCGAGCGGGAGCTGCCAGGTCGGCCGGTCCCGCCAGGTGTGGTTGCCGATCTCGTGCCCCTCGGCCGCGATCCGCGCCGCGAGGTCCGGGTGCGCCGCCGCCCGCTCGCCGAGACAGAAGAACGTCGCGTGCGCCCCGTGGCGGGCCAGGACGTCGAGCAGGGCCGGGGTCGTCGCCGGGTCCGGCCCGTCGTCGACGGTCACCGCGAACCGCGGCGCCCGGGTCGGCACGGCGAGGAGCACCCGACCCTGCAGGACGGGGGCGATCGCGGACACCAGCGGCAGCATCACGGTCCATGATGTCCGCTCGTGACCATCCGAGCGTCCTCCGTCGCGCCCGGCCTCGCGATCGCCCTGCTCTCCGGGTTCGCCTTCGGGCTGGCCGGGCCGTTCGCCGCCTCCCTGCTCGCCGCCGGGTGGTCGGCGCCCGCCGTCGCCCTCGGCCGCCTCGCGGGCACGGCGCTGCTGCTCGTCGTCCCGCTGCTGGTCCTCCTCGCCCGGGGCTGGCGCCCGCGGCCCGGCCACCTCCGGGCGGTCGCCGTCTACGGCGTGATCCCGCTCGCCGGGGCGCAGGTCTGCTACTTCGGCGCGGTCGAGCGCCTCTCCGTCGGCGTCGCCCTGCTGATCGAGTACACCGCGCCCGTGCTGCTCCTCGGCTGGACCTGGGCCCGTTCCGGCGCACGCCCCCGCCCCCTGACGCTGCTCGGCGCGGCCCTGGCGATCGCGGGTCTCGTGCTCGTGCTCGACGTCGGGCGGGGCGCGGCCGTCGACGTCGTCGGGGTCGCGTGGGGGCTGGCCGCCGCGGTCTGCCTCGCCGCGTACTTCCAGCTCTCGGCCGCGTCGGGCCGCGGACAGGACGGTCCGCCGGCGCTCGTGCTCGTCGCGGGCGGCACCCTCGTCGGGAGCGCGGTGGTCGCGGTCCTCGGACTCGTCGGCGTCCTGCCGCTGCGTGCGGCCACCGCCCCCATCGACCTCGCCGGTTGGACCGCCCCGTGGTGGGTGGGCGTGCTGCTGGTCGCCGCCGTGTCGACGGCGCTCGCCTACCTCTCCGGCATCGCCGCGGTCGGCCGGCTCGGCTCGCGGCTGGCGTCGTTCGTCGGGCTGACCGAGGTGCTCTTCGCCGTGCTGACGGCGTGGTGGCTCGTCGCCCAGCGACCCACCGGCGCCCAGGTGGCGGGCGGGGCGCTCGTCGTCGTCGCGATCGCCCTCATCCGCTGGGCGGAGCCGGAGCCGCGGTAGGGGCGCGTGCCGCCGACGCGATCACCTCCACCGCCCCGTCCACCGGGGGCAGCGTCGCGATCTCGTCGGCCAGCCGGCGGGCGGCGACGGCGAAGGCCGGCTCGGAGAGCACCCGCTCGACGGCCTCCCGGAGATCGGACGGCTCGACCGCGGCGGTCGGACCGCCCTCGACCCGGAGGCCGACGCGGACACCCGCGCCGACGACCGCGACCCGGTCCGCGTTCACCGGCTGGTCGGCGAACAGCGGCGTGACGACGAGCGGGACCCCGGCCGCCAGGGCTCCGAGGACCGTGCCCGATCCGCCGTGGCAGACCACGGCGCTCGCCCGGGCGAGCACGTCGGCCTGCGGCACCCACGGCGCCACGTGGACGTGCGGCCCCGACGGGACCGGCGGGTCGCCGCCGCCGTGCCCGGTGGTGAGCAGGACCCGGACCGGGAGATCGGCCACCGCCGCCAGGGCGACGTCGTAGATCGGGGCGGCGGTCGGGACGTTCGCCGTGACGCTGCCGAAGGTCACGTAGACCAGCGGGCGGTCGTCGCCGGGCCAGTGGTCCGGCAACACCTCCGACACCGCCGGCGGTGGTCGGAAGCGATGCGTCCGCGGCGGGTCGGAGCCGTGTCCGGAGTCGAGCGACGCCGGGAAGAACGTGAGGTAGGGGGTGGCCGCGATCCGTTCCGTCAGCCCGGGGAGCCACGCGTCGGCCGCATCCGCCGCCATCGCGGTGATCTGCCGGTGCGCCGCGACCAGCCCGACCGCGACCTGGACGTGCGGGACGCCCGCCTCCTCCGCCGCCACGGCCGAGGCGAACTCCGCCGGTTCGCGCACCACGACGTCGGGCCGCCACGCCCGGACGACCTCACGCATCACGGGCAGCATCGCCCGCACGTCCAGCGTCGCGAACACCTGACCGATCACCAGGCGCTCCGCCTCGGCGAAGGACACGGTCGGCACGCGGGCCCAGACCGCGCCGAGCTCGGCGTCGTCGGGAACGGCACCCGGCACGAACGGCAGGCCCTCCCGACGCGCGACGGCCTCGAGGCCGGGTGGCCCGACGAGGGTCACGTCGTGTCCGGCGCGGCGACAGGCCGCGGCCACCGGGAGGAGGGGCGTGACGTGCCCCGCTCCCCCGGTGGCGGCGACCAGGACCCGCATCGTCGGTCAGCTCGCCGGCTCGACCTGGTCCGGGGTGGGGCTCGGCGGGCGCCGGAACCCGCCGAGGAAGCGGCGGACCGTGGCGAACGCGGTCGTCGACGTCCTGGGCGCGTCGGCGGGTTCCGGCGCTCCCTCGATGACCTTGATGCCGTCGTCGGGCCCGCTCTCGAGCATCGGTGGTTCGTCGCCCGCCTCGAGGACGTACTCGTCGGGCCACTCGATCCAGTAGGGCTCGAGCAGCCGGATCGAGATCCACTGCTCGTCGGAGAACGGCACGACCTCGATCGCCGGCACGCGGAGGGCGGCGGCGAGACGGTCGGCCCGTCGGATCACGTCGAGCGGGAGCTGCCCGGGCCGCAGCTTCACCGAGAAGCGTGGCGGGGAGCAGTCGAGGGTGATGGTCCCGATCGTGGGGACCTGGAGGATCGCGCCGGGCGGCGGCATGACCTGCGCGAGGTGCGTGACCAGGCAGGCGTTCGTCCAGACGTCCTTCAGCTCGCGCTCCCGCGCGGCCACCTCCCGACGATGCCACTCCCGGTCCGCCCGGCACGCGCCCGGCATGAGCGGTGCGATGATCCACATGACGCCCCTCCATCCCCCCGTCGGGCAACGATAGGCGGGATCGCGGAGCGTTCCGTAGTCGATTCGGCGCCGATCGGGTCACGAACGGACGAACGTCGCGGTCCGCAGGCGGACCGGAACTACCGTCCGCGCACCGGCTGGCCCCAGTCGGTCCGGTCGCGCAGAGAGCGCTTGAGCAGCTTGCCGCCGGGATTGCGCGGCAGCGGCTCGTCGCTCACCACCACGTACTGCGGCAGCTTGAAGTCGGCGAGCCGCTCGGCCAGGTGGGCGAGCACCGCGTCGACGTCGATGCCGCGCCCCACGAGCACCGCACCGACCTTCTCCCCCATGACGTCGTCCGGCACCCCCACCACCGCCGCCTCGGCGATCTCCGGCGCACCCGCGAGGGCGTTCTCGACCTCGACCGAGTAGACGTTCTCGCCACCACGGTTGATGACGTCCTTCGCCCGGTCGACCACCCGGACCATCCCGTCGTCGACCCGCGCCAGGTCCCCGGTGCGCAACCAGCCGTCCACGAAGGTCGCCGCCGTCGCCTCCGGAGCGGCCCAGTACCCGTCGACCACGTTCGGGCCGCGGATCAGCAGCTCACCGACCCCGGCGTCGTCGACGTCGTCGAGCGCCAGGTCGACCACGGGAGCCGCGAAGCCGACGGCGTCGGCGCGCTCCGCCGCCCACTCGTGGGGCAGGAAGGTGGAGATCGAGGCCGTCTCGGTGAGGCCGAACCCGTTGCCGAGCCGCGCCTGCGGGAGCCGCTCGGCCAGGCGCCGCACCAGCGCCGGGGCGATGGGGGCGCCGCCGTAGGTCACCCGCCGCACGTGGGAGAGGTCCACGCCGAGGTCGTCGCGCGCGAGCGTCAGCCCGTAGATCGCCGGCACGCTGACGAGGGTGTCGATCCGCTCGTCGACGATCGTCGCGACGAACCGCGCCCCGTCGAAGGCCGGCAGGACGACGGTCGTGCCGCCGAGCCCGAGCTGCACCAGCAGTTGCGAGTTGCACCCGGTGACGTGGAACAGCGGGACCGAGACGAGGTTCCGCAGGGTCGGGCCGTCGGCGCGGTCGATGCCGATGACGCGGATTGCGGTCTCGACGTTGGCCAGGAAGTTGCCGTGCGTGGTGCGGGCGCCCTTGGGCCGCCCCGTCGTCCCGCTCGTGTAGAAGATCGCGGCCAGGTCGCCGGGGACGAGGTCCTCGAGCGCCTGCGGGTGCCCCGACGGCAGCGGCGAACCCGGGCGCAGCACCACCGACGCCCCGCTGTCGGCGAGCACGTGCTCGACCTCCGGCGGGGCGAAGCGGGTGTTCACCGGCACCGCCACGGCGCCCGCCAGGAGCGTCCCCAGGAACCCGACCACCCAGTCCACCCCGGCGGGCAGGAGCGACGCCACCCGGTCGCCCCGGTCGACGCCGTCGCGCACGAGCCCGCCCGCGACCGTCGCGGCGCGCTCCCAGAGCTCCGCGTAGGTGAGCCGCTCCCCGCCCACCTCGACGAGCGCCTCGACGTCGGGATGGCGCTCCACCGACGCCCGCACCATCGCGACGACCGACGGCGCGAGCCCGTCGTACCGGGCGATCCCGTCGGCGCCCCGCGTGATGCCGGACGTGTCGAAGGGTGCGGGGCCACGCGGCAGGGGGTCGACGGGCACCCCTTCAGCGCTTCCGGCAGGCGTCGTAGATCGCCTTGTACTGCTCGCCGCTGATCCGGCCGTCGGCGTGCGCGGCGTCCATGGTCTTCACCCAGCCGCCCTCGGGGAACGGATCGGTGTCGGCCAGGCTCGAACCGGCCGGCGTCGCGTCCGGCCACTCGTGCGCCGACAACGCCGCCACGGTCTCGTCCAGCGAGACCCGGCCCGCCTCCAGATCCAGCAACCACCGGTCCGGCACCGAGTCACCCGGCTGCCACGAGCCCGCCATGCCCACCTCCACGTGTGTCAGGTCACAGGGACTCCACCACAGGGATCCGTTCCGCGCGACCCCCGAGGCGACCCTGGCGACGGCGCAATCAGGACATAAACTCCGCGTCATGGCAGCCGGACTGTTCGCCCTGCTCGACGACGTCGCGGCACTGGTGCGGCTCACGACCGCCTCGCTCGACGACGTGGCCGGCGCGGCCGGGCGGGCGAGCGCGAAGGCGGCGGGCGTGGTCGTGGACGACGCCGCCGTGACCCCGCGGTACGTCCAGGGTCTGGAGCCGCGGCGCGAGCTGTCGATCATCGGCCGCATCGCGCGCGGCTCGCTGATCAACAAGATCCTCATCATCCTGCCGGTCGCGCTGCTGCTCAGTCAGTTCGCGCCGTGGGCCCTCACGCCGATCCTCATGCTCGGCGGGCTCTACCTGTCCTACGAGGGCGCCGAGAAGGTCTGGGAGAAGATCGCGGGCCACGAGGAGGAGGCCGAGTCCCGCAACGAGGCGGTCGCCGCGAACCCCGAGGAGAACGAGAAGAAGATCGTCTCCTCGGCCGTGCGCACCGACTTCATCCTCAGCGCCGAGATCATGGTGATCGCGCTGAACGAGGTCGCCTCCGAGGGCCTCGTGTCGCGGGCGGTGATCCTCGCCTTCGTCGCCGTCGTCATCACCGTGCTCGTCTACGGGGTGGTGGCGCTCATCGTGAAGATGGACGACGCCGGGCTCGCCCTGTCGAAGCGCGAGAACTCCGCGCTCGCCGGGTTCGGCCGCGGCCTGGTGAAGGCGATGCCGATCGTGCTGGCGACGCTGTCGAACGTCGGGATCGTCGCGATGCTCTGGGTCGGCGGGCACATCCTGCTGGTGGGTGTCGACGAGCTCGGGTTCCACCCGCCGTACGCCTTCGTGCACCACCTCGAGGAACTGCTCGGCGGCGGCTTCCCCGGCTGGCTGGTGAACACCCTGTGCTCGGCCGTGGTCGGGCTCGTGGTCGGCGGCATCATCGTCGCGATCGCCCATCTCCTGCCGAGGCGCTCGCGGGAGCAGCACGCCTGAGCGTCCGTTTCGCCCCGGCGCGGGCGCGGCAATCCGCCGCGCCCCCGCCGACGAGAACGAGGACGCTCATGACGAACCCGCCCGCCCAGGGCCAGGACCACCCCGGCCACGAGTCGCTGCTCGACCCGCCGGCCGACCACGGCGAGCAGAGCTACCGCGGCAGCGGTCGGCTCGAGGGCAAGGCGACCGTGGTGACGGGCGCCGACAGCGGCATCGGGCGTGCCGTGGCGATCGCCTTCGCCCGGGAGGGCGCGGACGTGGTCATCGCCCACCTGCCCGCCGAGGAGGAGGACGCCCGGACGACGGCCCGCTGGGTGGAGGAGGCCGGGCGCCGCGCGGTGCTCGTGCCGGGCGACCTGGCCGACCCGCAGGCGTGCCGCGACCTCGTCGCGCGGGCCGTCGAGGAGCTCGGCCGGATCGACGTCCTGGTCAACAACGCCGCGTTCCAGATGGTCCGCGACACGCTCGAGGACATCCCCGACTCCGAGTGGGACCACACGATGGCCACCAACCTCGGGAGCCTGTTCCACGTGACGAAGGCGGCGCTGCCGCACATGCGTCCGGGGGCGTCGATCATCAACACGACGTCGGTCAACTCCGACCAGCCGCCGCCGCAGCTGATCGCCTACGACACGACGAAGGCCGGCATCGCCAACTTCACCGGCGCCCTCGCCCAGCAGTACGGGCCGAAGGGCATCCGCGCGAACAGCGTCGCGCCCGGACCGATCTGGACGCCGCTGATCCCGGCGACGATGAAGCCCGAGGACGTCGAGGGCTTCGGCACCTCGACCCCGCTGGGGCGGCCCGGTCAGCCCGCCGAGCTCGCCCCGGTCTACGTCATGCTCGCCTCGGACGAGTCGAGCTACGTCTCCGGTGCCCGGATCGCGGTCACCGGCGGCACGCCGATCCTCTGATGGCCTTCCCGACGACGGATCCGGGCCGGCTGCCGGTGCACGTCACGGCGCCCGTGGCGCAGCACGTGTTCGGCGGCCGCGCCATCGCCGACCGGCTCGGCCGCACCGGCCTGCCCGACGGGCCGGTCGCGGAGACCTGGGAGGTCAGCGACGTCGCCGGGATGGCGTCGACGGTGACGTCGGGGCCGTGGGCGGGACGCCCGCTGTGCGAGCTCGTCGAGGCGTGCCCCGAGGAGCTGGTGGGCCGCGGGTGGCGCGAGGACGTCTTCCCGGTGCTGACCAAGTTCATCGACGCCACCGGCCCCCTCCCGGTGCACCTGCACCCCGACGACGCCACCGCCCGCCGTCTGGAGGGCGTCCCCCGCGGCAAGACCGAGGCCTGGCACGTGCTCGAGGCGGCGCCCGGCGCGACGGCGCTGTGCGGCACGCGCGACGGGGTCGACGCCGACCGGCTGCGGGAGGCGCTGCACGCGGGCGACTTCGACGCCGTCCTGCGCCGGGTCCCCGTGCGCGCCGGGCAGACGATCTACGTGCCCGGCGGGACGCTGCACAGCTTCGGCCCGGACACCCTCGTGTACGAGATCGAGCAGACCTCCGACGTCCAGCAGCACGCCATGCGGTGGCGGATGGAGGACGGCTCCGCGCTGGACGAGGACACGTGGCGGGCGAACATCGAGGCACTGCTGGCCGAGTGGGACCCCGACCCGCGCCCGGTGTTCCGGCCGGGGCTCGACCTCGAGGTCGGCGACGACGCGACGACCACCGTGCTCACCGCGGGCCCGTACTTCGCGCTCGAGCGCTGGCAGGTGACCGGCGTGCTGCACCGGCCGGTGACCACGGCGGTCGTGCTCACCAACGTCGGTGCCCCGGTGCGGCTCGCGGTCGGCGAGCACCGCGAGGTCCTCGCGCGGGCGAGCACCGTCGTGCTGCCGGCGGTGGCCGGGGAGGTAAGGATCGACGGGCCCGCCGACGTCCTCGCCGGCTACCTGCCCGACCTCGACCGGGACGTCCGCGACCCGCTGCTCACCGCCGGGCACGGCGCCGGCGTGATCGCCACGCTCGGCGAGGGGGTCGGGACCGACCGCAGCGTGCCGCGCGTCGGCGAGGGGTCCTCGACCTCGCCCGCCGCGTGCACGAGGGCGAGCCCGGGTCCGTCGTCGGGCACCGGCGCGTCGAGCGCCGCCAGCGCCTCGACGAAGTAGTGCAGCAGTGACGCGGGCGGGATCGCCCGGGAGAGCCACACCTCGCGGGTCTCGGGGTCGGCCACCCAGGCCGTGCGCCCCTCGAGCCGCTCCCAGTAGACGCTCACCCCGGCCTCCCGCAGCACCGGCAGGGCCGCGAGCGGGTCCGGGACGGATTCGGGAGAAGCGTTCACACCGGGACGTCCGCAGCCCGGCGTCCGCGCGGATCGACGATCGTTGAAAGTTGCGCCGAACCTCCGCCGCGCGGCGCGCACCTGGCGCAACGCGATCGACGATGTGGCGTCACCGCCACGGGATGACGGCAACGGCGCCTTCCTGCCACGAGGGGCGGGGAGGTCAGCCCAGCCGGTTCGCGACGTCGGTGACGAGCAGCGTGAGGAACAGCAGCGACGACGCCCCGAGCAGGGTGTTCGACAGCCAGCCCGACCGACCCTCCCGCGCGATCCGTGACGAGTTGAGCAGCAGCATCAGCGTGATCGCGAGGAACGGCATGAACACCGACCCGAGCACGCCGTAGACGAGGGTGAGCCCGAACGGCCGGTCGATGAACAGCAGCGCCATGGGCGGCACGGTCAGCCAGATCAGGTAGCCCCGGAACGGCCACGAGCGCTCGACGGCGGCCGCGGAGTAGGCCCCGCGCTCGGCGGCGTCCTCGTCGCCGACCGCCGCGTCGGCCGCGACGTCGGCCCGCTTCCCGTGGGGCAGCCGCAGGGTGCGCAGGGTGTCGGCGAAGAGCAGGCTGACGCCGTTCCACACCCCGAGCAGCGAGCTGGTGGTCACCGCGAGGAAGCCCACCAGGAACAGCACGCGCGCCCACTGGCCGTAGTCCGCGGCGAGCACCTCGCCGAGCGTGAGCAGGCCGCGGTCGGACTCGGTGAGGTCCTGCCCGAGCAGCAGCGTCGAGCCGACGATGAGCATCGCGACCACGAAGATGCCGGTCATGACGTAGCCGACCGCGTTGTCGAGCCGCATCATCGACAGCCAGCCGGTCCCCTTCCAGCCCTTGGCGAACATCCAGTAGCCGTAGGCCGCCATCGTGATCGTGCCGCCGACGCCGCCGATCAGGCCGAGGACGTAGACCGTGGACCCCACCGGCAGGCGCGGCACGAGTCCCGAGGCCAGCTCGCCGAGGTTCGGGGTGACCAGCACCGCGACCGACACGACGGTGACGAACTTGAGCGCGACGAGCACGGTGATGAACCGCTCGAAGACCTGGTAGCGCTGCGCCCACACCAGGGCGAGGCCCAGGACCCCCGCGATCATCGCCCAGTAGCGCACCGACAGGCCGCCGAACAGGGCGTTCAGCGGCAGGCCCACCGCGGACATCGCGGTGGCGCCGTACACGAACCCCCAGATCACGATGTAGACCGCGAAGAAGCCGGTGGCCCACCGGCCGAGACGACGCCAGCCGTCGAGCAGGGTCGATCCCGACGCCAGGTGCCAGCGCCCGACCCCCTCGCCGAGGGCCAGCTTGAGCACCGTGCCGAGCAGGGCCGCCCACAGCAGCGCGGTGCCGTACTCGGCGCCCGCGATCATCGTCGCGACGAGGTCACCCGCACCGACGCCGGCCGCGGCGGCCAGGATGCCGGGCCCGAGGCTGCGCAGGCGGGCGGCGCCGGTGGGCGGTTCGAGGGGCTCGGCCGGGTGCTGCTGGACGCGCGTGTCCTGGCTCATGGCTGCTCCTCGACGGCCGGCTCGGTGCCAGTGTGCCGGGTTCGTCCAGGAAAGGACATCCGTCGGTTTCCGCTCGACGGCAGCAGGGTGTCCCGGGTCACGGTGATCGAGCACGATGACGCCGTGACTGCCGTTCGTGACATCCCGGTCAGCGACGTCGACCTGTTCGCCGACGACGCCCGGGTCGACCCGTACCCGATCTACCGCGAGCTCCGGGACGCCGGCCCCGTCGTCGAGATGGCGCGGCACGGGCACTATGCCCTGCCCCGCTACGCCGACGTGCGGGCCGCCCTCATGGACTGGCGCACCTTCTCCTCCGCGAAGTCGGTCTTCGTCGACGAGGAGACGAACCGGAACCTCGAGGGCATCACGCTGTGCTCGGACCCGCCGGACCACACGATGATGCGCTCGGTCCTCGGCCGACCGCTGCGCCCGGACCGCATGCGGGAGATCACGCCGACCATCAACGAGGAGGCCGACCGGGTCGTCGACCGCGTGGTCGCCGCCGGCCGCTTCGACGCCGTCACCGACCTCGCCGAGCACCTGCCGATGGCGGTCGTCTCGCAGCTCGTCGGCCTCGGCGAGGAGCACCGGCTCAAGATGCTGGAGTGGGCCGCGGCCATCTGGGACGTGCAGGGCCCCCGCAACCAGCGCTTCCTCGACGCCGGCCCGAAGGTCGGCGAGTTCCTGGACTTCGCCGCCCACGACGCGGTCCCCGGGCGCATCGACCCGAACGGCTGGGCCGCGCACCTCTACGAGGCCGCGGACCGCGGGGAGATGCCGCGCGAGAAGTGCCCGGTGATGATGCTGGACTACGTCACGCCGAGCCTCGACACGACGATCCTCGGGATCGCGTCGATGATCGCGCTCTTCGCCGACCACCCCGACCAGTGGGAGCTCGTGCGGGCGGACCGGTCGCTCATCCCGCACGCGATCAACGAGGCGCTCCGGATCGAGACCCCGGTCCCCCAGTTCACCCGGGTGCTCACCGAGGACCACGAGATCGACGGCGTCGCCCTCCCGGCCGGGAGCCGCGTCGCGCTCCTCTACGGCTCGGCGAACCGCGACGAGCGCAAGTACCCCGACCCCGACCGCTTCGACGTCACCCGCAAGCCGTCGGACCACCTGGCGTTCGGGCGCGGCGAGCACGTGTGCGTCGGGATGCACCTCGCCCGGCTGGAGATGTCGGCGCTGCTCGAGCGGCTCGCCGACCGGGTGAGCCGCTTCGAGGTCGTCGACCGCACCCCGATGATCAACAACGGGCTGCGCGGCTACGAGCACCTCCGGGTGACGGTCGGCTAGGGCCGTCGCCGCATCCGGTCGATCGCCCGCAGGTCCCGCGGGGCCAGCCGCACGCCGGCCACGCCGATGTTCTCGGCCAGCCGCTCGGGCGAGGAGCTCTTCGGGAACGCGATCAGCCCCCGGTCCAGGTGCCAGCGCAGCAGCACCTGGGCCGGGGTCGCCCCGACCCGGGCCGCGACCCGCCGGGCCGTGGGGTGCGTGGTCAGGCGCCCCTCGCGCAACGGGCCCCACGCCTCGGTCGCGATGCCGTGCCGCCGGTGGAAGGCCTGCATCGCACGGTGCGGCGTGCGCGGGTTGGCCCGGATCTGGTGCACCGCCGGGACGACGCCCGTGGCGTCGATCAGGGCGCGGACCCCGCGGCGGGAGAAGTTGGAGACCCCGATCGAGCGGGCCCACCCGTCGTCGCGCAGCTCGATCATCGCCCGCCAGGTGTCCACGTCGCGGTCGCCGGGCCGGTGGACGAGGAACAGGTCGACGTGGTCGGTGCCCAGCCGGTCCAGGCTCTCCGCCAGGGCCGCGCGCGGGTCGCCGTGCCGCCCGTCGTCGAGCTTGGTGGTGATCCAGACGTCCTCGCGCGGCACGCCGGAGGCCCGGACGCCCTTCCCGACCTGCGCCTCGTTGCCGTAGCCCTGCGCGGTGTCGACGTGCCGGTACCCCAGCTCCAGCGCCGTCGCGACCACGCGCGCGGTCCCCTCGGGCGGGACGTGGTGGACGCCGAACCCGAATCGCGGGATCGACCTGCCGTCGTTCAGTGTCGTCTGCGGGATGCCGTCCATCAGAATCCGATGATGGACCTCGACGTGGCCGTCGTCGGCGCCGGCTTCTCCGGACTGCTCGCCCTGCACCTGCTGCGCGAGCAGGGCCTGCGGGTGCACGCCTTCGACGCGGCCGGGAACGTCGGCGGCACCTGGTGGTGGCACGCCTACCCGGGCTCGCATCTGGACACCCCCGGCGAGCACTACCAGTACCGGGTCGACGAGCGGCTCTACCGCGACTGGGGCTGGAGCGAGCGCCACCCCGCGGGCTACGAGGTGCAGCGCTGGTTCCGCTTCGCCGCCGACCGGCTCGACCTGCGCCGCTCGCTCTCGCTGCGTACCCGCGTCACCTCCGCCCATCCCGACGGCGGGTCGTGGCGGCTCGAGACCGCTCCCGGCGGTCCCGTCCGGGCCCGCGAACTCGTCGTCTGTCCCGGGCGGCGCCCGGTCGAACCGGCGGTCGACACGAGTGCCTTCGCCGGCCTCGTCGTGCGGACCGCCGCCTGGCCCGAGGACGGTCACGACCTGTCCGGGCGCCGGGTCGGCATCGTCGGGACGACCCCCGCGACCGTGCAGCTCGTCCCGTGGATCGTCGACCGGGTGGCGTCGCTGCTGGTGCTGGGCGACGAGGCGGTCGACGTGGTGCGCCGGGACAACCCGGTCTACGGCTGGCAGGAGCGGGAGGACTACCGGGCCCGGTACGCCGACCCCGTGCCGGCCGCCCCGGTCGTCGCCGACCGGGCCGCGATGCGCGCCCGTACCGACGACCCGCGCCTCGTCCCCGACGGGCCGCCCGGGACGGCGACCCTGGACGACGGCTACCTGGAGGCGTTCGCCCGCGACCACGTCATCCTCGCCGCGCTCGCCGACCTCGCCCGGGTGGGACCGGCCGGTCCCGAGATGGCCGACGGGGCCGTCCACGAGCTGGACGTGCTGGTGGTGAGCGACGCGTTCGACGCCGGGCCGCCCCGGCTGGCCGGGATCGCCGACGGCGCGGGTCGCCACGTCGTGGTGGCGCGACCCGACCGCCTGCCGTACCTGGACCTGCCCGAGCAGGTCACCGCCGTCGTCGACGCGATCGTGGGGAGCACCGTCCGATGAGCTATGCACTGCACCCGATCGGCCACGTCTCGTCGTCCCTGACCGACCGGGACGCCGCTCCGAAGCAGGCCGACGAGGGCGCGCCGGACGCGTGGCTCGTGTTGGACGAGGCGGTCGCCGAGGCCGCGGCCGACGTCGTCGCCGGTGACGAGCTCGTCGTCGTGACGTGGCTGCACGAGGCCGACCGCGACGTGCTCGTCGTCCACCCGCGCAGCGACCCCACCCGACCGCCGACGGGGGTGTTCAGCACGCGCTCCCCCGCCCGGCCCAATCCGCTCGGTCTGCACACCGTGCGGGTGCTGGAGACCGCCGGGCCGACGAGAATCCACGTCGACGCGCTCGAGGCGGTCGACGGCACGCCCGTGGTCGACGTGAAGCGCGCCCTGGACCCCCGACCCGAGGAGAGATGACGTGCAGGTCGCGACCCTGACCCGCTATCCCGTGAAGTCGATGCTCGGCCAGGAGGTCGAGCGCGCGGTCGTCGGGGCCACCGGCCTGGAGAGCGACCGGTGGCGGGCCCTGATCGACCCGACGACGGGCTACGTCGCCACCGCCAAGCAGCCGCGGCACTGGCGACGCCTGCTGCAGTACACGGCGGCGGTGCAGGACGACCGCGTCGTGGTCACGACCCCCGACGGCGAGACGATCGACAGCGAGGACCCGCGACTGGTCGACGTCCTCAGCGCGGACCTCGGGCGCGCGGTCGAGGTGTCCGCCGCCCGCCCGGCGGGTTCGTCGGTGGAGCGGCCCGACCCGGAGGAGGTCCTCGCCCGGGGGGTCGACGCCGACCTCGAGGCGCCGACGCTGGAGATCAGCCAGGGCAACGAGGGCGACACGTTCGTCGACCACTCCCCGGTGCACCTCGTCACCACGGCCACCCTCGAGCACCTCGGGATGGAGGCCCTGCGCTACCGGCCCAACCTGGTCATCGCCTCCGACGGCGAGCCGTTCGCGGAGAACGGCTGGGTGGGCCGGGAGGTGCAGGTCGGCGAGGTCGTGCTGCGGGTCGTGCTGCCGACGCCGCGCTGCTCGGTCCCGACCCTCGAGCACGGCGACCTGCCGCGGGCCCCGAAGGCCATCACGCCGCTGATGAAGGAGAACCGCGTGGAGGTCGAGGGCTTCGGGGTGCTGCCCTGCGCCGGCGCCTACGCGCAGGTCGTCCGCGGCGGCACGATCTCCCTCGGCGACACCGTCACCGTGTCCTGAGCCGGCCCCCGGGAACGACGACGGCCCGGGCCGGCTGCCGTGGCAGCCGACCCGGGCCGTCGTGCGTCCCGCTCGTGAGCACTATTGGTCGCTATAGCGACCAATAGTGCTCACACGAGCGGAGCTCACACGTCGTAGCGGTCCAGGTTCATGACCTTGACCCACGCCTTGACGAAGTCGCGGACGAACTTCTCCTCGGAGCCGCTCTCGGCGTAGATCTCCGAGACGGCGCGCAGCTCGGAGTTCGAGCTGAACACGAGGTCGTTGCGGGTGCCGGTGTAGCGCACCTCGCCGTCCGTGCCGCGGGCCTCGTACACGCCCTCGTCGCTGCCCGACTTCGACCAGGTCAGGTCCGGCCCGAGCAGCGTCGTGAAGAAGTCGTTGGTCAGCTGCCCGACCCGACCGGTGAACACGCCGTGCTGCGAGTCGCCGGTGTTGGCGCCGAGCACGCGCAGCCCGCCGACCAGCACCGTCAGCTCCGGCGCGGTGAGGTTGAGCAGGTTCGCGCGGTCCACCAGCAGGTACTCGGCGGGGAGCCGGTGGCCCTTGCCGAGGTAGTTGCGGAAGCCGTCGGCCTTCGGCTCGAGGTAGGTGAACGACTCGACGTCGGTCCACTCCTGCGAGGCGTCGGTGCGGCCCGGGGTGAACGGCACCTCGATCTGCACGCCCGCGTCGGACGCGGCCTTCTCGATCGCCGCGCCGCCGGCGAGGACGATCAGGTCGGCGAGGGAGATCTTCCCGGAGGCCTGCTGGATGCCCTCGAGCGTCGAGAGCGTCCGGCGCAGCTCCTGCGGGTCGTTGACCTCCCAGTCGATCTGCGGGTCGAGACGCACGCGGGCACCGTTGGCGCCACCGCGCTTGTCACCGATGCGGAAGGTCGAGGCCGACGCCCAGGCCGCCTTGACCAGCTGCGAGACCGTGAGCCCGGACGCGAGGACCTGCTTCTCGAGCTCCTCGGCCTCCTCGTGGGAGATCAGCGGGCCCTCGTGCTTCGGCACCGGGTCCTGCCAGATCTGCGTCTCCTGCGGGGTCCACGCACCGACGTAGCGGTCGATCGGGCCCATGTCGCGGTGGGTCAGCTTGAACCACGCCCGCGCGAAGGCGTCCTTGAACTCCTCGGGGTTGTCGAGGAAGCGCTTCGAGATCTCCTGGTAGATCGGGTCGACCTTCAGGGAGATGTCGGTGACGAGCATCGTGGGCTGACGGGTCAGCTCACCGGACTCGGGGTCCGGCACCGTGTTCGCGCCGCCGTTGTCCACCGGGCGGTACTGCCAGGCGCCGGCCGGGGACTTGAACAGCTCCCACTCGTACTCGAACAGGTTCTGGAAGTAGCCGTGGCTCCACTTCGACGGCGTGGAGGTCCAGGTGACCTCGAGGCCGGAGGTGATGGTGTCGCGGCCCTTGCCCTTCCCGAACTCCTGCTTCCAGCCCAGGCCGCCCTGCTCGATCGGAGCGCCCTCGGGCTCCGGGCCGACGTACTGGTCCGGGTCGGCCGCACCGTGGGTCTTGCCCAGGGTGTGCCCACCGGCGATGAGGGCGACGGTCTCCTCGTCGTTCATCGCCATCCGGCCGAAGGTCTCGCGGATGTCGCGCGCGGCGGCCAGCGGGTCGGGGTTGCCGTCCGGGCCCTCCGGGTTGACGTAGATGAGGCCCATCTGCGAGGCGCCGAGGGGCTGCTCGAGCTGGCGGTCACCGGTGTAGCGCTGGTCGCCGCCGAGCCAGTAGTTCTCCGGGCCCCAGTAGGTCTCGTTGTCGGGCTCGAAGACGTCCGGGCGCCCGCCGGCGAAGCCGAAGGTGGTGAAGCCCGAGATCTCGAGGGCACGGTTGCCCGCGAAGATCATGAGGTCGGCCCAGGAGAGCTTCCGGCCCCACTTCTGCTTGACCGGCCAGAGCAGACGGCGGGCCTTGTCGAGGTTGCCGTTGTCCGGCCAGCTGTTCAGCGGGGCGAACCGCTGCATGCCCATGCCGGCGCCGCCGCGGCCGTCGGCGAGGCGGTAGGTGCCCGCCGAGTGCCACGCCATGCGGATCATGAAGCCCGAGTAGGTGCCGAAGTCGGCCGGCCACCAGTCCTGGCTCGTGGTCAGGCACTCGTCGACGTCCTTGGCCAGGGCGTCGAGGTCGACGGTCGCGAACTCACGCGCGTAGTCGAAGTCCTCGTCCATCGGGTTCGACGCCTGGGTGTGGCTGCGCAGGATGCGGAGGTTGAGCTGGTTGGGCCACCAGTCGACGTTGCCGCCACCCTCGGTCGGGTGCGCCAACCGGCCGGCGTGGACGGGGCAACCGCCCGCGTCCTCCGTGTTCATGTCCGTCTCTCGGGTGACGTGCTCAGACACGACTGTTCCCTCCGAAGGGTTGAGAGGTGGTGGTGGCGTGTGCGGTGCTCCGGCAGTCCGGGCAGATGCCCCAGAAGACGACCTCGGCCTCGTCGATGACGAAGCCGTGGTCCTCCGACGGGGTCAGGCACGGAGCGGCACCGACGGCGCAGTCGACGTCGGCGATGACTCCGCAGGACCGGCACACGACGTGGTGATGGTTGTCCCCGACCCGCGTCTCGTACCGCGCCGAGGAGCCCTCGGGCTCGATGCGACGCAGCAGCCCCGCCGTGGTCAGTGCCCGCAGGACGTCGTACACGGCCTGGTGGGACACCGCCCCGAGGTCGGCCCGGACGAGACCGATGATCTCCTCCGTGTCGAGGTGCGGGTGATCGTGCACCGCGGCGAGGACCGCGACGCGCGGACGGGTCACGCGCAGACCGGCCTCGCGCACCTGGCGCTCGTACCCGGTCGTCGTGGACACGGCCCCGAGTGTGCCCGCCAAACTGGAACGGATCAAGTTTCGCCGGTGATCGGCAGATTTCGCACGGTCGACGGCGGGGTGTCCCCCGCCGGCCTCAGAGCTCCGGGCGCTGTCCCGCCAGCAGCGACTCGCCGGGCCGGCGGTTGCCCGCGCCGGACGCGAGCGGCGAGAAGTCGTAGCCGCTCTCGGCGTGCTCGGCCTCGTCGACCCCCTCGACCTCGACCTCCCGGTCGACGCGCAGGCCGATCGTGCGGGCGATGACCCAGGCGATCAGGGCCGTGACGACGAACGAGTAGGCGAGCACCGCGACGACCGCGACGGCCTGCTTCCCGAGCTGGCCGAACCCGCCGCCGTAGAGGAGCCCGTCGGCCCCCGCCGGGTTCGTCGCCGTCGAGGCGAGCACGCCGAGCAGGAGCATCCCGACAAGGCCGCCGATGCCGTGCACCGCGACGACGTCCAGCGAGTCGTCGAACCCGTAGCGGAACTTCAGCCGCACCGCGCTGGCGCAGATCGCGCCCGCGGCCAGCCCGATCGCCACGGCCCCGAGCGGCTCCACGTACGCGCACGCGGGGGTGATCCCGACGAGGCCCGCGACCGCCCCGGACGCCGCGCCCAGCGACGTGGGCTTCCCGTCACGGATCTGCTCGACCACGAGCCAGGACAGGACGGCGGCCGAGCCGGCGAGCATCGTCGCGACCAGCGCCGTCCCCGCCGTGGCCGTGGCCCCCAGCGCGGACCCGGCGTTGAACCCGAACCAGCCGAACCACAGCAGGCCGGCACCGATGAGCACGAACGGCAGGTTGTGCGGCCGGACCGGGTCGCGCGGCCACCCGCGCCGCTTCCCGACGACGAGGGCGAGCGCGAGCGCCGAGGCGCCCGAGTTGATCTCGACGGCGGTCCCGCCCGCGAAGTCCAGCGCGTGCAGGCGGTTCGCGATCCAGCCGCCGACCGCGTCCGCGGACACGGCGCCGTCGATCGCGAACACCCAGTGCGCCTCGGGGAGGTAGACCAGCGTGACCCACACGACCACGAACAGCGTCCACGGCCAGAACCGCACCCGCTCCGCGACGGCCCCCGCGAGCAGCGCGACCGTGATGACCGCGAACATCAGCTGGAACATCGCGAACACGCCGGTGGGCACCGCGGTCGCCCCGGCGCCGATCACGGTGGTGTCGAGGTGGCGCATCCCGGCGTCCGAGAAGCCGCCGATCAGCCCGCCGAAGGAGTCGGAGCCGAACGCGAGGGACCAGCCGTAGGCCACCCAGACGATGCCGACGACGCCGAGGCACACGAACGTCGTCATCATCATGTTGAGCACGGCCTTCGTCCGGACCATGCCGCCGTAGAAGAGCGCGAGCCCCGGCGTCATGAGCATGACCAGGCCGGTCGACGCCAGCATCCAGGCCGTGCTGCCCGAGTCGATCACGCGCGGAGTCTGACACGGGCATGACACGCGTGTCGTCGACGTGTGACACGAGCATGACGCTCATCGAAGCCGGTGTCGGGACTGGCGGGGGACTCCCGGATCTGTGAGAGTCGCCTCCGTCACATGTCGTCAACGACATGGTTTCGTCACGTCGAGGAGGACGTTCATGAAGACCAAGGCTGCTGTCGTCTACGAGACCGGCAAGCCGATCGAGATCGTCGAGCTCGACCTCGCGGGCCCGGAGGAGGGCGAGGTCCTCATCCGGTACACCCACGCCGGGCTCTGCCACTCCGACGTGCACATCGCCCACGGCGACCTCGAGGCGCGGCTGCCGATGGTCCTGGGCCACGAGGGCGCGGGCATCATCGAGGAGGTCGGTGCGGGCGTCACGCGCGTGAAGCCGGGCGACCACGTCGTCTGCTCCTTCATCCCCAACTGCGGCGTCTGCCGCTGGTGCGCCACCGGCCAGCAGGCCATCTGCGACATGGGCGCGAACATCCTCTCCGGCGAGCTCCCCAGCGGCCGCTTCCCCTTCACCGGCCCCGGCCCGGAGAAGAACTACGGCGCGATGTGCATGATCGGCACGTTCAGCCAGTACGGCACGATCAGCCAGACCTCCGTGGTGAAGGTCGAGGACGAGCTGCCGCTGGAGAAGGCCGTGCTCGTCGGCTGCGGTGTCCCCACCGGCTGGGGCTCGGCGGTCTACGCGGCCGACGTGCAGCCCGGTGAGACGGTCATCGTCTCCGGCGTGGGCGGCATCGGCATCAACGCCGTGCAGGGCGCGCGCTTCGCGGGCGCGAAGAACCTCATCGCCGTCGACCCGCTGGAGAACAAGCGGGAGAAGGCCATGGAGCTCGGCGCGACGCACGCCGTCGGCTCCATCGAGGAGGCCGCCGACCTCGCCCGCCAGATGACCAACGGCAACGGCGCGGACAAGGCCGTCGTGACGGCGGGCCTGGTCACGCAGGAGATCGTCACCGGCGCGTTCGACGCGATCGGCAAGGGCGGCACCGTCGTCCTGACCGGCCTGAACAAGCTGACCGAGACGAACGTGCAGCTGCCGGGCTCGATCATGACCCTGTTCAAGAAGACGGTGAAGGGCACGCTCTTCGGCGACTGCAACCCGACCACGGACATCCCGAAGATCCTCGGCATGTACCAGAGCGGGGACATCAAGCTCGACGAGCTCATCACGAAGACGTACACGCTGGAGCAGGTCAACGAGGGCTACGACGCCCTGCTCAACGGCGACAACGTCCGCGGTGTCCTGATCCACGAGCACTGAGGGCCCCGAGCCCCAGGAACGGAGTACGAGCGCGTTGGCGGACACCGTCGCCACCGTCGGACGCGGCCGGGAGACCGAACTCCTCCAGGCCGCGCTCGACGGCGGTACCCATGTCGTCCTCGAGGGCCCGCCGGGCACCGGGAAGTCGACCCTGCTGCGCGGGGTCGCGCACTCCCGCAGCATCGGCTTCCACTTCGTCGAGGGGAACGCCGAGCTGACGCCGGCACGGCTGGTCGGGCACTTCGACCCGGCCCGCGTGCTGGCCGACGGCTACGTCGAGGAGATCTTCGTCGACGGGCCGTTGGTCTCGGCGCTGCGCGAGGGCGGGCTGCTCTACATCGAGGAGCTCAACCGCGTCCCCGAGGAGACCCTCAACGTCCTCATCACGGTGATGAGCGAGGGCGAGCTGCACGTCCCCCGGCTCGGGCGCATCGCCGCGGAACCCGGCTTCCGCATGGTCGCGGCGATGAACCCGTACGACGCGGTCGGCACCGCCCGGATCTCCGCGGCCCTGCACGACCGCACCTGCCGGATCGCCATGGGCTACCAGTCCGCGGCGGACGAGACGCAGATCGTGGCGGGCCGGGCCCCGGTGACCCCCGACGGCTGGCGCGAGAAGGCCGTCGACCTGGTCCGCCGCACGCGGGACCACAAGGACCTGCGCACCGGCTCGTCGGTCCGCGGCGCCATCGACCTCGCGCGGGTCACGGTGTCGCTGGCCGCGGCCCGGGACCGGGCGGTCGACGACTGGCGGGTCGGGCTCGACGCCGCCACCGTCGCCCTGTCCGGGCGGATCAAGGTCATCGAGTCGGCCCGGCGGACGCCCGAGGAGGTCATCCGCGAGCTGTACGAGTCGGTCTTCGGGCGGGAGCCGTCCGAGTCCGACCCCGACTCCTCCGGGGACGATGATGCGTCGGGGGGAGCCAGAGCCCGCCCGGCGCGGGCAGCGGGGTAGACAAGCCGTCCCGGCAGAAGGCGGCGCCGAAGACGTCGCGCTCGGACCTCGCGCGGCGGCACGAGGACTTCGAGTCGGTCTCCCCGCAGGTCGGGGAGATCGACCAGGAGGCCTTCGACGCGCTGATGGGCGAGGACCCGGGCGCGGCGATGGAACTCGTCGTCGACATGACGAAGGCGACCGACGAGTCGCTGCGGGAGAAGGCGCGCCGGCTGGCGGGCACGATCCTGCTCGAACGCTCGAAGGTCGGGCCGTCGCGGGCCCGGGGCTCCTCGAAGCTCCGGCTCCGCCCGGCCGACCGGGGCGGCGACATCGACGTGGACGCGTCGATGGAGGCACTGGTCGAGGCGCGGGCGGCGGACATGCCGGCCCACCTCGAGGACCTCTACGCGATCGACTGGGCGCAGCCCGGCATCGCGGTGTGCCTGCTCGTCGACACCTCCGGGTCGATGACGGGCGGCCGGCTCGCGGCCGCGGCGCTCACCGCGGCCGCGTGCTCGTGGCGGGCGCCCGAGGAGTTCGCCGTCGTGTCCTTCGAGCGGCAGGCCACGGTGCAGCGCGGGCTGCACCAGCCGACGCCGCCGGAGACGCTCGTCGACCAGCTCCTGGCGCTGCGCGGCCACGGGGTGACCGGACTGTCGGCCGCCATGCGGTCGGCGGCCGACCAGCTCGTGGCGGCCCGCTCCTCGCGGCGGGTCACCGTGCTGCTGTCGGACTGCCGGGCGACCGACGACCAGGACCCGGTGCCCCTCGCCGCGTCCCTGGACGAGCTGCTCATCCTCGCGCCGGCCGACGACGCGTCGGACGCGATGGCGTTGGCCGAGGCGGTCGGGGCGCGGGTGGAGACGATGGCCGACCCGTCCGAGGCCCCGGCGGCCCTGGCGCGGCTGCTCGACGCCTGAACCGGCTCATGATCACGTCTGCGGGACCTGGGTGGCTGTTCTGAAGATCGACAACAGCCATCGTCGTCCCGCCGACGTGATCATGGAAGTCGTGGGAACCGTTCGGACGTCCCCACACTCCAAGCTCGTGTGGAGACCGTTCTCGATGCCTCGACCGCTGCACCCTTCCGCGGCTCCGTCGCGCGCCGCGCGGGGCTGATCAGCTGGGCCCGGCTGCGCGGCCCCAGCTTCGTGCCGGTGTACCCCGACACGTACGTCGGGGCGTCGGTGACGATCACGCTCGCCGTGCGCCGGGCCGCCCTCCAGGCGTGGCTCGGCCCGGAGGCGGTCGTCGGGGGCTCCCTCGCCGCCGACGCGCACCGGGTGCCGATCGTCGACGAGCTCGTCGAGGTCCACCTGCCGCGCGGGCAGCGACCCCGTCGTTCGGACGTCGTCGTCCACCGGGGGCTGCTGCTCCCCTTCGAGGCCCAGGAGGTGGGCGGGGTCCGCGTCACCACGCCGGAGCGCACCGCGTTCGACCTCGCCCGTCGGCTCGACACGATCGACGGGATCGCGATGGCGGACGTCCTCGCGGAGCGCCATCCCGTCGACCGTCACCGGCTCCTCGACCTGGCCCGGCGCCATCCCAACCTGCGCGGCGTCGAGCGGGTGCGGGAGGTCGCCGACGGGATGGAACTGGGTGTGCAGTCCATCCCGGAGTCGCGCACGCGGACACAGCTGCTCCGGCGCGGCGTGCCCAGGCCGGAGGTGCAGTGGCGGGTGCTGAAAGGGACGCCCCGCGGCTCGTACGTCGTCGTCGCCCGGCCGGACCTGTCCTGGCCGGAGTACAAGGTGGCGCTCCAGTACGACGGACCCGATCACCTCGAACGGGCGCGGCGGATGAAGGACATCGACCAGGACGACACCCTGCGGGCCCTCGGGTGGGTCGTCATCCGCGTGATGTCGTCCCAGCTCGCCGATCCCGACGCGCTCGCGGAGCGTGTGCTGCGTGAGCTCCGTGCGCGTGGCTGGCGTCCATGATCACGTCCACGGAACGCCAGTGGCTGATCTCGATCTCGAGAACAGCCACAGAGGCCCCGCCGACGTGATCATGAGCCGGGTCAGGCCGGCTCGGCGCCCATCTCGGCCAGGAAGTCGGCCATCGACGCCACGGAGCGGAAGCGCTCGATGTCGAAGTCGTCCAGCGGGAGCTGGACGCCGAAGTTCTCCTCGAGCGCCACGATCAGGGTGACGAGCGCGAGCGAGTCGATGAGCCCCGCCTCGAGCAGGTCCTCCTCGGCGGAGGGGACGTCGATCCCGGCGCGGTCGCTGACGACGTCGGCCACCTGGGTCCGGAGCGTCTCGAGGGTGTCCGTGGTCATCACGCGCCTTCCGTGGGCCGGAAGCGCTCGCGCAGCACCGGCCGGTCGATCTTCCCGTTCACGTTCTTGGGCAGCTCGTCGAGCACCAGCCACTTCGCGGGCACCATGTAGCGCGGCACCAGCGCGGCCACGGCCCGGCGCATGTCGTTCACCGCCAGCTCGGCACCGGCGGCCACCGAGTACGCGCAGCAGATCGTCGTGCCCTCGAAGCCGCCGAGGTCGACGCCGACCACCGCGCACTCCTTGACCCCGGCCACCGTGTTCACGGCGGTCTCGATCTCGCCCAGCTCGATCCGGTACCCGCGCGACTTGATCTGCGAATCGGTCCGTCCGAGGAAGTGCACGACACCCTCGGCGTCGACCCGCGCGAGGTCGCCCGTCCGGTAGATGCGCTCGCCGTCGGGACCGGTGACGAACGCGGCGTCGGTCTTCTCCTGGTCGCGCCAGTAGCCCGGCGAGAGCCCGACCCCGCCGATGTACAGCTCGCCGATCTCCCCCACCGGGGCCGGCCTGCCGTCCTCCAGCACGACCAGCGACTCGCCCGCGCACGGCACGCCGATCGGCACCGGCACCGACTCGTCCTCCGGCACCGCGGGGACGTCGTAGTAGGACGAGGCGATCGTGGCCTCGGTCGGCCCGTACAGGTTGGTGAAGCGCACCCGCGGCAGCCGGCGCATCCAGTGCGCGAGGATCGGCGTGGGCAGCACCTCGCCGCACCACAGCAGCCGCTCCAGCGCCGGGAAGTCGTCCTGCGCCACCGCGTCGAACCGCGCCAGGTAGGTCAGCACCGAGGGCACCGAGAACCACTGCGTCAGCTCGCGGTCACGGATGAACGCCGCCGTCCTCCGCGCGTCCAGGCCCAGCGACGCCGGCACCAGGTGCAGCTCCGCGCCCGCCGCGAGCGTGGCGTAGATGTCGAACGTCGACAGGTCGAAGTGCAGCGGCGGGTGCCCGGAGATGCGGTCCCCGGGCTTCGTCCCGAAGTGCCCCAGCGCCCAGTCGACGAAGGCCGACACCATGTCGTGCGTGATCATCACGCCCTTCGGGATCCCGGTGGATCCCGAGGTGAACAGCAGGTGCGCGAGCTCGTCCCGCCCGACGGCAGCGGGTGCGGTCGGCTCGAGCGCCTCCACGTCGGACCGGGCGAAGGCGCTCGTGAAGCGCTCACCGGCGAGCGGGGCCTCCAGCGACCCGACCGTCAGGTCCGAGAGGCCCTCCTCGACGAGGCCGTCGACGAGCTTCGTCGCGGTCGCGTCCGCCAGCAGCACCGTCGGCTCCGCGGAACGGATGATGCGCGCGACGCGCGTGGCGGGCGAGGCCGAGTCGACCGGCACGTACACCGCACCGGCCCGGAGCGTCCCGATCAGCGACGCGATCGTCCACGGCGTCTTCGCCGCGAGGACGCCCACGCGGTCCCCGGGCCGCACGCCGCGGTCGACGAGGGCGCGTGCGATGCGGTGCGTGATCGCGTCGAGCTCGGCGTAGGTCAGGCGCTCGACGCCGTCCGGGCCGATCAGCGCGGTCGAGCCGGGCGAGCGCTCCGCCGAGATGGTGAGGAGGTCCTCGAGCCGGGTCATCGGGCGACGACCCCCGCCCGCCGGAACACCTCGCCGATGTGGTCGAGCTCCTCGGCCGACGGCGGGATGTCGAGCACGAACACGCGCGTGCCCTGGCCCGCGTAGTGGGCGATCGCCGCGGCGACCCGGTCGTACGAGCCGACCAGGTACGGGCAGAACGTCTGGTAGTTCTGGAACGGCCCCAGCCAGAACGGGTCGGGCTCGCCCGACCCGTCGTCCACGACCTCCTGGCTGCGAGCGGCCGCCGAGAGCTGGGCGTGCCACGACGAGTCGCTCGCCCGCATCGCCATGGAGTGCGCGATCTGACCCTTGCGGTCGGTGGGGAACCGCTCCTCGGCGACCTTCCACGCGTCGGCGGTGTCCTCGCGCGCGACGATCCCGACCCGGACACCCCCGCCCGCGGGGGCCTCCCCGGTCTCGCGGCCGAGCGGCTCGGGGTAGCGGATCGGCACGGCGCCGAGGGTCTCGGCGGCCGCGCGGCCGGCCGGCGACGACCCGGAGATCAGCACCTCCGGCATCAGCTCCGCGGGCAGCGCGGGCGCGAGCCGCAGGTTGTGCACCTGGTGCCAGCGGCCCTCGTGGGTCACCGTCTCGCCCCGGAGCAGGGCCATGAGGATCTGCGTGTACTCCGTGGTGCGGGCGTAGCGGTCGTCGTGCTCGGTCGGGTCGCCGAGCGCGAGCAGGTCGTTGCGGAAGCCGCCCGCCAGCATGTTGAGGTGCACCGACCGGCCGTGCAGGTAGGCCAGCGAGCTCACCATCGAGGCCGCGGTGAACGGGTGCATGTAGACCGGCTGCACCGCCACCAGGGGCGCGAGCCGCTCGGTGGCCGCGACGGCGTGCTGCGCGACGAGCCACGGGTCGGCGATGCCGTTGTCGGTGTAGACCAGCATCCCGGTGCAGCCCGCGGCCTCGCTCCAGCGCGCCACGTCGGCCACGGCCTGCGCGTACTCCCCCGCCCGCACGTCCTTCGACTGCGGGCAGGTGGAGTAGATCTGCACACCGGAGGTCACGACGTCGTCCCCTCCACCACGAACCCCTCGATGTAGAGGCGGTCCAGGGCGATCCGGGCGAACGTGTCGACCGCCGTCGCGGGGTCCATGATCAGCGGCTGGCCCTTGACGTTGAACGACGTGTTCACCACGCAGCCGGTGCCCGTGCGGTCCCGGACCTTCTCCAGCAGCGACGCGAAGGTGGCGTTGAGGCCCGGCGTCACGGTCTGGATCCGCGCCGAGTCGTCCTCGTGGACGATGCCCGACAGCGCCGCCCTGGCCTCCGGCCGCACGTGCGCGGTGCAGAGCATGTAGTGGTCCGGGTCGAAGCCGCGGGTGACGAAGAGCCGGTCCCGGTCCTCGACGTGGACCGCCGGCGCGAACGGCCGGAACGCCTCGCGGAACTTCACCGCCGAGTTGATCCGGTCCTTGATCCGGTCGCCGTCGGGCCGGGCGACGATCGAGCGGTTGCCCAGCGCCCGCGGCCCGAACTCCATCCGGCCGTGGAACACGGCGACGATCCGGTCGGCGGCGATGTCGTCGGCCGCGGCGTCGAGGTACTCGTCGGTCATCCCGACCTCGCGCCACTGCAGGTCGGGCCGGGCCTCGAGGACCGCCCGGACGTCGTCGGCGGAGTACCGCGCGCCCAGGTACGGGTCGAACGGCACCTGGACGGGCTTCAGGTCTCCGTGTTCCCCGGCCACCGCGTAGGCGGCACCGAGCGCGGTCCCGTCGTCGCCGGAGGCCGGCTGGACGAACAGGCGCTGCAGGCCGGGCAGGTCGGCGATCGACTGGTTGGACTTGCAGTTGAGGAACGTCCCGCCCGCGAGCGCCAGGTTCGTCTCGCCGGTGCGCTCGAGCCAGTGGCCGACCAGGTCGACCAGCAGGTCGGTCAGGCACTCCTGCATCGACGCGGCGAAGTCGGCCTCGTCGCGCTGGATCGAGCCGTCGGGGACGGCGGGGGTGAAGGTCTGCTCCTCCAGCAGCGCCCGCGCGTTCGGATAGCCGTGCTCGGCGTCGGACAACGCCCCGCTCGGCCAGTCGATCACCACCGAGCCCTTGTCATGATCGAATCGCGTCAGCTTCTGGAAGACCTCGCGATAACGCGACGGGTCGCCGTAGGGCGCGAGCCCCATGACCTTGTACTCGTCGTTGTTGAACTGGAAACCGAGAAAGCGGGTCCCGATCGAATACAGAATCCCGAGCGACGAGGCGATCGGCTGGGTGTGCAGCTTCTCCAGCTCCGTGCCCCGGAATCGGAAGATCGACAACGAGTCGACCTCGCCCATTCCGTCCGAGACGACCGCGAGACCCCGGTCGAACCCGCTGGGCACGATCGCGGACAGGGCGTGGGCCCGGTGGTGCTCGACCGGCGTCAGCTTCGCCGCGAGCTGCGGCCACCCCGCCCCGGTGAGCGCGTCCCGCACGGTCTGCGAGCTCAGGACCTCGTCGAAGTACTGCTTGGCGAGCACGAACGCCCGGCGGTGGCGGTCGTAGTCGAAGCCGTGGGCGACCACGTCGACGTCGTCGGCGGTGACCCCGGCCTCGGCCAGACACCATGCGATGGCCTGGCGCGGCAGCGCACCGGTGCCCTTGTCACCGTCGAAGCGCTCCTCGGAGGCGGCCGCGACGAGTCGGCCGTCGACGATGATCGCCGCCGCGCTGTCGAGCCCCTGGGTGATCCGCGCGTCGAGCGGGTCGATGTCCGGCGTGGTCTCGCGCAGTCTCCGCTGCGAATTCGGGAGACCGCTGAGTCCGAGAACGATCATCGACGAGCTCCTCCACGGCTGTGTGCGGATGTTCGCCCACTATGACGTGCGAGGAGACTTCCGGTTCATCGGGGGGTCGGGGATGTCCGATAACCGACGACCGACCCCACGCGACATTCACACCGTCGCGGCCGGTTGCTCCATCCCGGGGAACGCGCGACCCAGCACCGTCACGAACGCGTGCTGATAGGCGTCGACCATGGCGGAGTCGGTGTAGAGCGCGAGCGCCCGCTCGCGTCCGGCCCGGCCGAGCCGGGCGAGCTCGGCCCGGTCGTCGAGCACCCCGGCCAGCGCCTGCGCCCACGCCTCGACGGTGACCGGCTCGACGACGACCCCGGCCGCCCCGTGGTCGAGCATCTCGGGCACCGACCCGCTGGCCGACGCCATGACGGGCATGCCGCGTGTCATGGCCTCGACCATCACGAGCGGGAACGCCTCGAAGCCGCTGGGCACGCACAGCACGTCGGTCTCGGCGAACGCGTGGTCCGGCCCGGGCGACACCCCGCGCCAACGCACCCGGTCGGCGAGGTGGGCGGGGGTCTCCGCCTCCATCTCGACGCGGTCCGGCCCGTCGCCGAAGACGTCCAGCGTCCAGTCGTCGCGGCCGAGGGAGTCGAGCGCCCGGATCAGCAGCGTCGTGTTCTTGTAGGTCTTGAGGCGGGTCAGCATGCAGAACCGCACGGGGCCCGTCGCCGGGACCTCGCCGAGCGGCGTGCCGGGGGTGAGGCCGTTCGGGGCGACCATGACCCGCTCGGTGAGGCGCTGGTGGCGCGACAGGTCCTCGTGGTGCTGCCGCGAGAGGACGAGCAGCCCGTCGGCGGTGCGCAGGGCGCGGGCCTGGGCCTCGGAGTAGGTCGGGCGGTCGAGCTCGGCGGGGTCGTGCGCGGCGGGGATCCAGAAGCGCTTCTGCCCGGTCAGCCGGCCGAGCGCCCGCCACGCCGTCGCGAACCCGATCTCGGTCCGCGTGCAGCCCCCGACGACGATCGCCTCCTCGGTGGCGGCCACGTCCACCACCGGCTGCCACCACGGCTGCATGAGCATGCGGACGCGCGGGTCGAGCTCGCTGATGTACTGCCCGAGGTGCTGCAGGCACACCAGCGTGACGGGGTGGCCGCGCTCGACGAGCTCGTTGGCGAGCACCACGCGCTGGCGCTCGGCGCCGCCCGGGCGGAGCCCGTTGGTGATCACCACGACGGCGGGTCGTCCCCCGGCCTGCGCCGCGAGGGCGTCGAGCCGCGCGCGCCGCGGGCCGCGCTTGGAGCGCTGGACGCGGTCGAGCAGCGTCGAGCCGGCGGCGTAGAGCGAGCCGCGGCCGGCGTTGTGCTCGAGCCCGAGCACCATGACCTGCGCCGAGCGCAGGAGGTCCGACCCGCGCATCGAGGCGAGCGGGTCGTCGGCGACCGTCCCGCCCGAGGAGTGCCGCACCTGCGGCCCGGCGACGGGGTCGTCGACCAGGCGCAGCTCCCAGCCGTGCCGCCGGGCGTTCGGCTGCCAGGTGGCGTCCTCGCCGTAGACGAAGAACTGCTCGTCGAACTCGCCGAGCACGTCCCAGGCGTCGCGGGCGATGAACAGCGCGCAGCCGGTCAGATAGCCGTCGACGCGCTGCGGCGCGCTCGCGTAGAGGTCGCTCGCCCGGTGGCCCCGGAGGCGCTTCGCGTAGCCGGCGGAGTTGAGCAGGTTGCGCACCACCCCCTGCTCGCGGTGGGCGACGTCCCAGGGCAGGTCGCGGCCCTCGGGGTCGAGCACGGTCGGCGAGACGACGGCGACGCCGGACTCGGCCAGCGCCTCCCGCGCCCGGGTGCACGGACCCAGCAGCTCGGCGTCGGGGTTGAGCTGCAGGACGTCGCAGTCGGGCACCTGCGCCATGAGCTGGTTCATGGCGGCGATGTAGCCGAGGTTGAACTCGGAGAACGTCCACGTGACGTCGGGACGGGTGGCCGCCAGCTCCCGGACGGCGGGCGAGCCGGAGGAGCCGTTGTCCCAGACGTGCACGCGCGCCTCGGGCAGCCACTTGTCGACGCTCGCGAGGGCGCGGTCCAGGAGATCCGCACGCCGGTAGGAGACGATGCAGACCGCCAGATCCCGTGACACGGTCGTCGATCGTGTCACGGGCGCCGGGGCGCGCTACTGGCGGGCGGCGTGGGAGACGAGCCACTCGCCGTCGAGGTGGCTGCAGAGCGAGGTCGTCGAGCTGAGCAGGCCGAGGACGTTCGCCTCGGCGTGCACCAGGGCGCGCGCGTTCTTGCGGACCAGCACGCCGGGCCGGCCGATGAGTCCCGCCGTCGCCGGCTCGAGGCGCCCCTGCACGGCCACGGCGCCCTCGCCGGCCGCGTGCGCCACGAGGTGGTCGAGCACCGGGTCGGGGTCGGTACCGGTGACCCCGACCTGCAGCACCTCGGCCACCCCCTCGGGCGGCAGCAGGTAGAGGAACCAGCCCAGCACCCGGCCCTGCGGCCCGCGGACGAGGCGGGCCGACAACGCGCCGCGCCCGAGTCGGCGGAGCTCGGCGAAGACCCACGCCAGGTACGCCGGGTCGTAGTCCGGCCGCAGCCGCAGCCGGCGGCCCGCCGTCGCGACCTGCTCGGCGAGGGTCTCGGGGGTCAGCTCCTCGGTCGACCCCGCGGGCCGCGGCGGGGGCGGCACCAGTCGGCCGCCGACGGCGTCGACCGGGCGGGAGAGCAGACGGGCGGCGCGGCCGAGCCGGGCCGACCGGCGCTCGACGAGCGACCCCGCGGTCGCGGCGGGTGAGAGGACCCGGAACCACGCGACCGACTGCCCGACGAGCTCCTGGCCCCCGAGCCCGAGCCAGAGGCCGCGGGAGTCGTCGTTGGCCCGGTCGGCCACGGTGAACTCCTGCGGCCCGCCGAGGAGCTTGCGGTTGAGCAGGGCGCCGACGCCCTTGGTGCGCCAGTCGGGGTGCGCGACGAGGTTGCTGCTGACGGCCATCCGCACCTTGCGGCCGTCGAGGACCATCCGCCGGGTGCTCGCGGCGATGAACCCGACGATCCCGCCGTCGGGCCCCTCGTGCACCAGCGAGGGGATCTCCGGGTCGGCCCACGGGTCGTCGACGAGGATCCGTCGGAAGTAGGGCGCGACGTCCTCGGCCGAGGCGCCGCCCATGACCTGGGCGAACAGGGTGCTGACCTGGGGGAGGTCGCTGGGCTGCAGCGCGCGGATACCGGCCATCCCCGGACTCTACGAACGCACACGACGGCGGGCGGGGCCGGGCCCCACCCGCCGTCGGGAACGGCGTACCGGTCAGGCCTTCGCGCTGTCCGGGGTGTCCTCGGTGATCGCCTTGCCCGCGTACTCCGGGCCCGCCTGCTGACGGGTGGCCGGGTCGGAGCCGGAGGCACCGTGGATGGCGCGCCACACCGTCTCCGGGGTGAGCGGCATGTCGATGTGCCGGATCCCCAGGTGCGACACGGCGTCGATCACCGCGTTGTGCACGGCCGGCGTCGAGCCGATCGTGCCGGACTCACCGATGCCCTTGGCCCCGATGGGGTTCAGCGGCGTGGTGGTCTCGGTGTTCGACGCCTCGAACGGCGGCAGGTCGGCCGCGGTCGGGATCGTGTACGAGGCGAGGTTGCCCGAGGTCGGGTTGCCGTCCTCGTCGTAGGTCACCCGCTCGAACAGGGCCTGCGAGATGCCCTGCGCGATCCCGCCGTGCTGCTGCCCCTCGACGAGCATCGGGTTCAGGATGATCCCGCAGTCGTCGACCGCGACGTGGCGGCGCTGCTTGACGAAGCCGGTGTCGAGGTCGACCTCCACCACGGCGATGTGCGACCCGAACGGGAACGTCGAGTCGCCGGCCTTGAAGTCGAGCTCCTGACGCAGGTCGTGGCCCTTGCCGTCCTCGAACCCGGAGCCGTCCTCGGCGGCCTGCGCGACCTGGGCCCAGGAGATGACCTTGTCGCCGATGCCGCGCACGCCGAACCCGTCGTCGGAGTGCTCGATGTCCTCGACGGCCGCCTCGAGCAGGTGCGCCGCGATCTCGCGCGCCTCGGCGACCAGCTCCTGCGAGGCGTTGTGGATCGCCGTGCCGCCGGTCTGCAGCGAGCGCGAGCCGAGCGTGCCGGCGCCGCTGCGGACGAGCGCGGTGTCGGACTGGACGAGGCGGATCTTCTCCATCGGCACGCCGAGCACCGAGGACGCGAGCTGGCAGAACGCCGTCTCGTGACCCTGGCCGTGCGCCGAGGTGCCGGCCATGACGGTGAAGGTGCCGTCCGGGTGGGCCTGCGCCGAGCCGTACTCGCCGTCGAGGCCGAGCGGGGCGGTGACCTCGACGTAGGAGCCGACGCCGATGCCCAGCGCCACGCGGTCGCCCGACTCGCGACGCCGCTTCTGCTCGGCGAGCAGGGCGTCGTAGCCGGCCGCCTCCTTCACCGCGTCGAGCGCCTTCTCGTGCTCGGCGGTGTCGTAGTTGGCGCCGGTGAGGGTGGTCAGCGGGTACTGCTCGGGCTGCAGGTAGTTCTTGCGGCGCAGCTCCAGCGGGTCCATGCCGATCTCGTCGGCGGCCATGTCGATGATGCGCTCGAGCAGCTGCGTGGCCTCGGGCCGCCCGGCGCCGCGGTAGGCGCCCACCGTGGTGGTGTTGGTGGCGACGGCCTTCCACGTGAAGTCGATGGCCGGCAGGTTGTAGACGCCCTGCGCGAGCAGCTGGGTGAGGCTCGGGAGGACCGTGCCGAGCGCGGGGTAGGCGCCCGCGTCGCCGACGGCGGTGGCACGCAGGCCGACGAAGGTCCCGTCGTTCTTGACGCCGAGCTCGACCCACTGGACCTGGGCGCGCCCGTGGACCATCGAGAGCATGTTCTCGGAGCGGGTCTCGTTCCAGCGGATCGTGCGCCCGAGCTTCTGCGCCGCCCGCGCGATGATCGTGTACTCCGAGTAGGCGTGGGCCTTGGGCCCGAACCCGCCACCGACGCGCGGGGCGATGACGTGGACGTCGTCGCCGTCGATGCCGAGGTCGCCGGCCATCGCGTCGCGGAGGCCGTGCGGGGTCTGGGTGGAGGCCCAGAAGGTGAGCTTGCCGTTCTCGCCGGGCTCGACGACGACGGCGTTGGGCTCCATCGGGACGCCCGCGAGCTTCTGGTTGATGAACTTGCCCTGCACGACGACGTCGGCGTCGTCGAAGATGCCCTCGACCTCGCCGGTGCCGGCGCCCGCGACCATGTTCGACTCGGTGCCCTCGAAGAGCAGCGGGGCGTCGTCCGCCATCGCCGCCTCGATGTCGGTGACGGCGGGCAGCGGGTCGATGTCGGGGAAGACGGTCTCGGCCGCGTCGATCGCCTCGCTCGCGGTCTCCGCGATCACGATGGCGATCATGTCGCCGACGTGGCGGACCTTGCCCTTGGCCAGCTGCGGGCGGTTCATCGTCTCGGGGACGACACCCGGCAGACCGGGACGGTCGTTCAGCTCCAGGTCGGCCGCGGTGTAGACCGCGACGACGCCCGGCATGCCCTTCGCCTCCTCGACGTCGATGTCGCCGAGCGTGCCGTGCGCGATCGGCGACCGGACGAAGAATGCGTGCAGAGCCCCCTCGACGGGCATGTTCCCGGTGTAGATCCCGGCCCCGGTGATCAGCTCCCGGTCCTCGGTGCGCTTGACCGGGTGGCCCAGGATCGAGCCGCCGGAATGGGTCGTGACGGACACACGTGCTCCCTACGTCGTGATCAAGGGTCCTCGCCTTGGACACTAGACGAATACTGTGACCCCGCGCACTGGACGTTTCCGCATGACGGGACCGCCCTCACGTGCGGGATCGCGCCGCGTCATCCGCCCGCGTCTGCGGGTCGGACGAGCAGCGGGACGAGCCGCTCCGCGCTGGTCGTGGACCCGTGCTGGCCGGGCAGCCGGGCGAGCACCGGCTCGTCGACGCTGCGCACCACCGCGGCGGTGCCGCGCATCGCGACGACGAGGTCGGGCACCCGGGCACGGTTGTCCGCGGTGACCGGCCCGAACCAGCGCACGTCCTCGAGCACCTCCTCCTTCCCGACGACGAGCGCGTCCTCGCCGAGGGTGGTGCTCCAGGCCGCGCGGACGTCGTCGGCGCTGCCGGGGCGGCAGTAGAGCAGCCGGGCGCGGGGGTCGCCGCCCACGAGCGGCTCGTGCGCCCGCAGCGCGGGATCGGTGTCGGCGTCGTACCGGCGGTCGACGGCGACCATCCCGTGGTCTCCGGTGATCGCGAGGAGGGTGCCCGACGGGAGGTCCGCGGCGAGCATCCCGACGAAGTGGTCGATCATCCGCAGCTGGGCGCGCCAGGCGGGCGATCCGGGCCCGTGCAGGTGGCCGAGCTGGTCGAGGTCGGCGTGGTAGGCGTAGACCAGCCCGCGCGGCGCCCGGAGGATCTCGGCGGCGAGGTCGCCGAACGAGCCGACGCCCCGGTAGGTCGCGCCCCGCAGGCCGGAGCGGGTGAGGCCGGACTCGCGGTAGGCGCGGTCGGAGACGACGGTGCAGGCGACGTCGGTGCGCTCGAAGACGGTCGGGTGGGACTGCACCCGCTCCGGGACGAGGCGCTCGCGGAGGTCCTGCGTGCCCTGCGTCCAGGTGAGGGCGTCGAGGAGGACGTCGTCCACCCGGTAGCGCACGCCGAGGGTGCCGTGCGCGCCCGGCGGCAGCCCGGTCCCGAGGCTCGTGACGCTGATCGGGGTGCTGCTCGGGAACCCGACCTGCAGTGGCCCGGCGTCGGGCAGTCCGGCCAGGAACGGCGCGTCCGCGGCGTGGGCGTCGAGCAGGTCCCGGCCGAGCCCGTCGACCAGCAGGAGCACGGCGTGCCGCGCCGGGGGCAGCACGAGGTCGCCCGGGAGGTCGTCGGGAGCCAGGGGGCTGCCGAGCGCACGCAGCATCGCCGGGAGCACCGCGTCGAGTCCGGCCACGCGGCCGATCCTGGCGGCGCGGGCGGACCGACGCACCTCCGGCGGGCCCGGGTGACGGTCCGCCCCGGCGTCAGGCGGCCGTGGCCGCCGCCGGTGCGGTCCGCTCGTGCGAGAGCCGGTGCGCCGTGACCAGCAGCAGCGCGAACGCCACGACCGCCAGCACGACGTAGACCACGAGCCCGCCGACGGAGTCCCAGATCGTGTGCAGGACGACGGCGACCAGGTAGGTGCCGACGAACCACCAGAAGCCGTGCCCGAGTCGCGCCCAGCGCCAGAGCGCGGCGGCGGTCAGGCCGGTCCAGGCCATGTGGGCCGCGGGGCTCAGCAGGCCGCGCAGCAGCAGCTCGGAGTCGACGGCGGCGATGTTGCCGCGGCTCGCGACGAGCGTGGTGAGCGCGTACCCCATCGTCTCCAGCGCCGCGAATCCCGCGCCGGAGGCGACGCCCAGCACGAGCCCGTTCGCCGGCCCGTGGCGGAAGCGCGGGAGGGCGAGCATGAGCGCCGGGATGACGAGCTTGGCCGCCTCCTCGATGACGGCGACCACGAGCATCGGCAGCCCGCCGAGGCGTTGGAGCGCGTCGTACTCGAGCGTCCCGGCGACGACCGTGCCGATGACACCGCCGAGCAGCGCGGCGATCGCCAGCGGTCCGGTGCCGACGTCGGTGGGCAGGCGGCGCGAGGCCACGAAGGTCAGGAACGACGCCGGCACCACCGCCGCGCCGATGAGGATCAGCGACGGGAGGAAGTTGGGGTTCAGGGTGTCGACCACGGTGCGCCGCACCAGCTCGAACAGGACGATCCCGACGACGAGGACGACGATCCACATCCACCGCGCGACGCGGGCGGGGGGCTGCACGGCGGTCACCGGCACAGTGTGGCGTCACGGCCCCGTCGGTCCAAGCCCCGAGGTGTGGCCCCACCAGCGGGAACGGCCCGTTCCCGACGTCGGGTGCGGTCGCCCGCACCCCGGACAGGGGACCGCCCGGGACGCGGCGACGACGTCCCGGGCGGTCGGGGAGGGTGGCTCTACCGATCCCTACAGCGACAGCAGCCGGTCGAAGAACTCCCGGTAGCGGCGCAGCGCCTGGCGCAGCTCCTCGGTGCCCGGCTCGGCGTTGCCGCTCCACTCCGCCTCGAGCTCGGAGCGCTGGTCGCGGAAGACCCGGCTCACCTCGTCGAGCACCTCGCCCACGAGCTGGTCGGCCTCGGTGACCGACTGGCGCGGCTCGTCGACGAAGCCCGCCTGCACCTCCTGCCAGCGGGTGCGCAGGCGCTCCGAGGCGGTGGGGTCGAGGACGGAGACGGAGTCCTGCCCCGCGTCGTGGTCGTGCTGCCCGGCGTGGTCCCCGTGCTGTCGGGTGTAGCGCCCCGGGCCGTCGTCGTCGCGCCGCGCGTCGGCGTGGTCGTCGTGGCCGGCGCCCGCCCGGTCGTCCCGGCGGTCGTCGTGCCGGTCGTCCCGACGGTCGGCCAGGTCGTCCCGGCGGTCGGCCAGGTCCCGACGGTCGGCGAGGTCGTCCCGGCGGCCCTCGAGGTCCTCACTGCTGGTGTCGGCGTGCGTGCTCACCGTCGGCTCCTGTCGTCGTCGCGGGCCTGGTCGTGGTCGGCGTGGGGGCGGTCGTCGGCGCGGTGGCCGTTCTCGCGGTGGCGGCCCGAGCGGTCGTCGTCGTGGGCGCGGTCGTCCCGGCGGTCCCGGTCGCGGTCGTCGTGCCGGTCGCGGTCGTCGCGGCGGTCGTCGTGCCGGCCGCGGTCGCGGTCGTCGCCGCGGTCCCCGTGCTCGCCGCGGTCGCCGCTGTCGTCGAGCAGCGCCTCGACGAGGCTGCGGTAGGAGGTGACGGCGCCGCGCAGGTCCTCGGTGTCGGCGCTGCCGTCGCGCTGGGCGTCCCGGACGCGGCGGGCCTCGCGGTAGTTCTCGACGACGCGGGGGTGCTCGACGGAGATGTCGTTGGCGCGCTGGTCGAAGTCGTCGACCGGGTAGCCGCGCTCGCGCATGATCGTCGTGACGAGCGAGTCGGCCTTCTCGACCGCTCCGCCCGGGTCGTCGACGAACTCGCCCTGGATGCGCTTCCAGTCGCCGCGGAAGCGCTCGCGGGTCTGCGGGTCGACCGGCTTGAGGTCGAGCTGCTGGTGGCGCTTGCGGCGCTCGGCCAGCTCCTTCTCGGCCTCGCCCCGGCTGCCCGAGCCCTCGACGACGCGGTCGTACTCCGGGCCGAACTCCTCCTGCAGCTGCTGCGAGCGCCGCTTCCGGGCGATCGCGAGGCCCCCGCCGATCAGGGCCGCGAGGACGACGACCACCACGATGACGACGATGACAGTGGTCATGACAGGCCCTCCGGTGGGCGGTTGTTCATGACCCAGAGCGTCGTCGCGCACACGGTCGGTATCAATCGGCCGTCAAGCGGCCGGTGGGGTGCGTCACACGGCCGTCAGCCGAATGCCACAAACCTCGACACGCCGTCCGAACCCGGACGGTCACCCGATCGTGGCGGACGGGCCACCGACCACCGGGCCCTCACCCACCGTGCCGCACCGACCCGTCGTCGGGAAGGCCCCTCCCCCACGTGGCAGGAACGCGTCGTCGGCTCTCCCACCACGTGGCAGGAACGCGTCGTCGCTGTCGTCGGGTGGCAGCAACGACGCTTTCCTGTCACCCGGCGGCGAGCAGCGCCTCGACCTCGGCGAGCCAGTCCGCGCGGTGGGCGGACTCGTCGTGGATGACGTGACCGGCGCCGGGGATGCGTCGGAGCGAGACGTCGGGGTGGGTGCGGGCGAGCGCCGCGACGGCGTCGGCCGGGAGGACCGACCCGGTGCCCTCGCCGGCGGCCAGGACGCGGACGGGCACGGTGACCGGGGAGTCCAGGTCGAGCGTGCCGAGCGAGGAGCCGTCGGCGACGGCGCCGAGCGCCGCGGGGTCGACGTCGAGCAGGCCGCGGGCGCGCGCGTCGAGCACCTCGGGGCCCTGCACCTCCGACGCGGGCCGCCCGCCGAGCACCGGCATGGCGCCGAGCGCCGCCGCCACCGTGGCCGCGTCGACGTCCGCGTCCTGCCACCGCGTGACCTGCCGCTGCAGCACCTGGAAGATCGGGGCGACGGTCCCGACGTCGGCGGGCCGCAGCGGCGGGTCCTCGAGCAGCGCGGCGCGGACGAGGTCGGGACGGCGCTGCGCGAGCGTCCACGCCACCGCCCCGCCGAGGGAGTTCCCGACGACGAGCGCGGGACCCGTCCGCTCGAGCAGGGCCTCGACGTCGGCGACGTACCCGTCGAGGTCGTAGCCGCCGGGTACGCGCGGCGACCCGCCGTGCCCGCGCAGGTCCACGAGCACGACGTGCGCCCGGTCGGCGAGCGCGTCGGCGGCGAAGGTGAACGTCCGCAGGCTGTTGCCGACCCCGTGCAGGAACACCAGGGGCGGCGCGTCCTCCGCGCCCGCGGTGACGACGTTCAGCTCGACCATGATCGCCAGTCTTCCCCGGGACGGCAGGAAAGCGTCGTTGCTGCCACTGGCCGACGGCATCGACGCTTTCCTGCCACAGGACAGGGGGGTCAGCCCAGCTCGGCCCGCAGGATCGACGCGGCGCCCGCCATCGCCGCCATCTTCCCGTCGGCCACGTCGCGGGGCAGGTACTTCATCCCGCAGTCGGTGGCGATGACGATCTGCTCGGGCGGCAGGTGGTCGAACGCCCGGCGCACCCGGCCGGCCACGGTCTCCGCGGTCTCCACCACCGGGTCGGACAGGTCGATCACGCCCAGGATGATCGTCTTGTCGGTGAGGTCGCGGAGCACCCCGAGGTCCAGACCGGACTGCGCGGTCTCGATCGAGATCTGGTCGACCGGACAGCCCGCGAGCTCGGGCAGGAACGAGTAGCCCTCCGGCCGCTCGTGGATGATCGCCGCGTACCCGAAGCACAGGTGCACCGCGGTCGTCCCGGTCACGCCCTCGAGCGCGGCGTTCAGCGCGGCCAGCCCGTACTGCCGCGCCGGCTCCGGACGGGCCTGCATGTACGGCTCGTCGATCTGGACGACGTCGGCGCCCGCGTCGAACAGGTCCTTCACCTCGGCGTTCACCGCCGCCGCGTAGGCCATCGCCGCGGCCTCGGCGTCGGGATAGAAGTCGTTCTGCGCCTGCTGGGACATCGTGAACGGCCCCGGCACCGTGATCTTGATGGTGCGGTCCGTGTTGGCCCGTAGGAACTCCACGTCCCGGCGCTCGATCGGATGCGTGCGGCGGATCTCGCCGGCGATCCGCGGCACCGGGTTCGGGTGCCCGGAGCGGTCGAGCGCGCTGCCCGGGTTGTCGATGTCGACCCCGTCCAGCGCGGTCGCCATGTGGTTGGAGTAGCTCTCGCGGCGCATCTCGCCGTCGGTGATGACGTCGAGCCCGGCGCGCTCCTGGGCGCGGATCGCGAGCAGGGTCGCGTCGTCCTGGGCCTGCTCGAGGTACTGCTCCTCGACGCGCCACAGCTCCTTGGCCCGGACCCGCGGCGGGAAGCGGCCCGCGAGCTTGGCCCGGTCGATCAGCCAGTCCGGCTGCGCGTACGAGCCGACCAGCGACGTGGGCAGCAGGGTCACGAGGACACCGCCTGCAGCACGAAGTCGTACTCCGCCTCGAGCCACGGGACGTCGCTGGACCCGCCGTCGGGCGTGCGGCCCGGGCCGCGCTCGACGAAGCGCACGATGAGCTCCTCCTTGACGCCGTAGACGACGTCGGTGCCGAGGTACTCGGCGCCCTCCTGGAACAGGTGCGTGATCAGGGGCTCGTAGCCCGGCACCGCCATCCAGAAGTGCACGTGCGCGGGGCGCATCCAGCTGATGTCCGTCGCGTGGATGAGTTCGCCGACCGGCCCGTCCATGGGGATGGCATAGCCCTTGGGCGCGATCGTGCGCAGGCAGTACGACCCGTCGTCGCGCGAGCGGTACTTCGCCCGCAGCCGGGCCTCGTCGACGTCGAGCTGGGACTCGTAGGCGCCCTCGGCGTCGGCCTGCCAGACGTCCATCTCCGCGTCGGCGATCGGCGTGCCGTCGAGCGAGCGGACGACGCCGTGGACGTAGAGCGGGGTGCCCTCGACGCCGTCGGACATGTCGCCGCCGAAGCCGAGCGACGGCGACTCGTCGATGAAGAACGGCCCGAGCACCGTCGCCGGCGTCGCGCCCTCCTGCAGCCGGTTGTTCTGCTGCACGACGAGCATCGACAGGCCGAGCACGTCCGAGGCGAGGATGAACTCCTCGCGCTTGTCGTCGCTGATCTGGCCGGTGCGGGTGAGCCACCGGATCGCGGCCATCCACTCGGCCTCGGTCAGCTGCGTCTCGCGGGCGAAGGCGTGCAGGTGGCGGACGAGCGCGGTGAGGAGCTCGGCGGTCCGCGGGTCGTGGGCCGTGGCCCACCGCTCGACGGCGACGTCGGTGATCGTCTCTTCCGTGACGGTCCGCGGCGTGGTGGAGGACGTCATCGCTGCTCCTCGGGGATGGACGGCGGCTGGTAGGGATCAGGGTCCACCGGCTTGTTGTGCAGGTCGACCGACAGGAAGATGTCATTCGCGACGGGGTGGCGCAGTTCCTCGGCGAGCTGTCCGATCAACCCCGCCGTGCGGGCCAGCAGCGCGAAGCCGCGCAGCAGCTCCAGCGGCAGCCCCAGGTCGGCGAGGACCGCGCCGCAGACGCCGGCGCCGTTGAGCGGCAGCTGCTTGCCCAATACCTGCGGGTGCACCCGCCCGATCGCGGCGAACAACGCCAGGTGCGGGCCGGTCACGCCCTCCTCCGCGGCGAGCGCCATCAACTTCGGCGTCCGCGGGTCGCCCTGCTTGTGCACGTGGTGGCCGAGGCCGGGGACGAACTTCCTCTGCGCCCGCTGCTCGGTGACCACCCGCAGCGCGAGCTCGTCCCACCCGGCGTCGTCGGTCGGCAGCGGCGCCGTCAGCTGCTCGTGCAGGAACCGGCCGCAGTCCTCGGTGACCCCGAGGAACCTGCTTCCCCCGGCCAGCAGGCCGGACGCCAGAGCGCCCTGCACCGAGTCCGGCGCGGACAGGTAGGTCAGCCGCGCGACGATCGCCGTGGGCGTGTAGCCGTGGTCGGCCAGCGCCGCGAGCACGGCCTCGAAGACCCTGGTCTCCCCCGGCGACGGGCGCCGCTGCGTGGCCAGCCAGAACGCCAGCTCCCCGAACCCGACCTGGCCCATGACGTCGTCGACGAGGTCGTGGCCGAGCAGCGTGATCCGGTCCGGCGACGACGCGCCCAGTGCGGTCTCGTACCGGTGCTCAGCCATCGGTCTGCAGCCACTTCCTCAGCTCGGCCCCGTGCTCGTCGAGCTCGGGAGGGGGCAGCTCGTAGACCGCCGGGGTCGCCGAGAACCGGATCGGGTGCCGCGTCGTCGGGACCGCGCGGTCGCCCTCGCCGACCTCGACCACCGGGTCGAGCCCGAACCGCTCCGCCATCGCGAACCCGCCGTCGATCGACTGGATCGGCCCGCACGGCACACCCGCGGCGACCAGCAGGTCGAACCACTCGACCGCGCTCTTCTGCTTCAGCCGCTCGACCAGGACCGGGCGCAGCTCCTCGCGGTTCTCCGTGCGGTCGGCGTTGCGGGCGTAGCGCTCGTCGTCGGCCACCTCGGGGATGCCGAGCGCCTCGCAGAGCTTGCGGAACTGCCCGTCGTTCGCGGCGGCGATGATGATGTCGTCGTCGGCCGTGGCGAGCGGCTCGTAGGGGAAGACGCTCGGGTGCGCGTTGCCCATCCGGTGCGGGACGACCCCGCCCGCGACCCACGCGCTGGAGTGGTTCACCAGGCCGGTCAGCGCGGAGGAGAGCAGGTTGAGCTCGACGTGCTGGCCCTGCCCGGTGGCGTCGCGGTGGCGCAGCGCGGCGAGGATGCCGATCACCGCGTGGTTGCCGGCCATCACGTCGAACACGGAGATCCCGGCGCGGAAGGGCTCGCCGTCGGGATCGCCGGTGAGGTCCATCAGCCCCGAGATCGCCTGCACCATGAGGTCGTAGCCCGGTACGTGCGCGCCCTTGCCGGAGCCGAACCCGGAGATCGACGCGTAGACGACGCCGGGGTTCCCGGCCTGCACGGAATCGAAGTCCAGGCCGTACTTGGCCATCCCGCCCGGCCGCAGGTTCTCGATCACCACGTCCGCGCGGCGGGCGAGCTCCTGCGCGACGGCGACGTCCCCGGGGTCGCGCAGATCCAGCGCGATGCTCCGCTTCCCGCGGTTGATCCCCAGGTAGTACGTCGAGGTCTCACCCCGCGTCGGCGGCATCCACGTCCGCGTGTCGTCACCCTTCGGGCCCTCGACCTTCACCACCTCGGCGCCCATGTCCGCGAGCAGCATCGTCGCGTAGGGCCCGGCCAGGATCCGGGAGAAATCGGCCACCAGCACCCCGGCGAGCGGGCCAGCCATACGGGAGTCTCCTCTGTCCGTCTGTCGGACTGTCGTCCGCTGCTGATCCTGAGCCTTCCCGACGACGGGCGTCAAGGCGTGGCGGGGTCCGGGTCGACTCCCGCGTAGGCGTGCGCGAACCAGCGCGCGAGCAGCGGGTCGTCGCGCAACCGGCGCACCCACCCGTCGCGCAGGGCGTGCACGAACCCGGCCGCCCCGGTGCCGGCGAGCGCGTCGCTGGAGAAGGCGGACAGCACGCGGAGGAACCAGTCGGAGAACCCCTGGGTCTCGGCGATGACCGGCAGGCGGGTGGCCGAGTAGGCGTCCCGACGCCGCGGATCGCCGTGATGGGCCTCGATCAACCCGTGGGCGAGCTCCACGGCGTCGGCGACCGCGAGGTTCATCCCCTTCCCGCCCGCCGGGGTGATGAGGTGGGCGGCGTCGCCGACGAGGACCGTGGCCCCCGCCTGCATCGGCGTGGTGATGCGGGTGCGGAGGTCCAGGTCGTCGACGGTGATCTCCACGCCGTCGAGCGCGCCGGGCTCCCCGAGGCGTTCCGCGAGGTCACGGCACAGTTCGTCGGGGTCGAGATCGGCACCGCTGACGGCGGCCGGCACCTCGAGGTAGAAGCGCGTCTCCTCCGGGCCGCGCCGCAGGTGGGCGGCGTACCCGCGGGGGTGGATGGCATAGATCGTGTGGCCGACCAACGGAGCCGTGCGGGCGGACACGACGAGCCAGCGCGAGGCGAGCGGGCGGTCGAGCACCTCGACCCGGTCGCCGAGGGCCCGGGCGATCACGCTGCCCGCACCGTCCGCCCCGACGAGGTTCGCCGGGGTGTACGTCGTGCCGCCGGCGGTGACGCTCGGCCGGTCGGGGTCGACATCGCTGACCGGGCACTCGAAGCGCAGCGGTGCGCCCTCGTCGAGCAGGGCGGTGGTGAGCTCGGCGACGAGCCGGTGCTGCGGGAAGACGTAGTGCGGGCGGTCCCCGGTGAGGTCGGCGTAGTCGAACAGGTGCCGCGTGGTGGGCGTGCGGAACTCGACGCGGCGGTTCTCGACCTCGAAGTGCAGCGGGAACCCCTCGTGCCGCAGCAGCTCGACGGTGCGGTACTCGACGATCCCCGCCTTCGGCTGGGTGCCGACCTCCTCGCGCGCCTGCCGGTCGACGAGCACGTACGGCACGTCCGCGCGCTGCAGCATCCAGGCCAGGACCAGCCCGGCCGGCCCGGCGCCGACGATCACCACCTCGGGGTCGGTCATGATCCGATCCTGCGCCTGCCGTCCGTCGGGCGCGCCCCGACTTCCGGTGCGCGGGAACCGGTCGGGGGCGCGACGTCAGCGGTGGCACACGGCTGACACCCGGCGTCAGCAGCGCGCCACGGCGGCCGACGATGTCCCGCTGCTCCCACGGGACGCGTGCAGGACGCCATCGTCGATCGGAGCCCTCGGACCCGGCCCCGACGACGCGGTTCTCCTGCCACTGGATGACAGCAACGACGCTTTCCTGCCACGGGGCCCCGGGCTCAGGACGCCGGCAGCGTCACGTGCGGCAACGACTCCCGGCGCGCGAAGTCGGCGCTGATCTCGCCGGCCGTGGCGAGCAGCAACGGCAGGTGGTGCTCCACCAGGCGCTCGACCGACGTCTCCGCCGCGTGGCAGTTGACGTTGACCCCGGCGATCACGCGCCCCGACCCGTCGCGCAGCGGCGCGGCGACCGACCGGATCCCGAGCGTGAGCTGCTCGTCCGTCAGCGCCCACCCCCGCGCCCGGACCTCGCGCAGCGCGGCGTCCCGCTCCTCGCGCGTGGGCTGCCACCGCGGCGTGAGCCCGGACCGGGTCGGTTCGGCCAGGACCCGGTCCAGCTCCTCGGGCGGCAGCGCGGCGAGCTGCACCTTCCCCAGCGAGGTCGGCAGCGCCGGGAACCGGGTCCCGATGGTCACGGCCAGCGACACGATCTTCGGCACCGAGGCGCGCGCGACGTAGACGATGTCCGACCCGTCGAGCTGCGCGATCGAGCACGACTCGTGCGTCCGCGCCGACAGCGCCTCCAGGTGCGGGCGCGCCACGTCCCACAGCCCCATCGACCCGACGTAGGCCACCCCGAGGTCGAGCACCCGCGGCGTGAGCACGTACCCCCGCTCCCCCGCGCGGACGTACCCGAGCTCGGTCAGCGTGATCAGGATGCGGCGGGCCGTCGGCCGCGCGAGGCCGGTGGCGCCCGCGACCTCGGCCAGCGTCATCTCGGGGCGCAGCGGCGAGAACGCCGCGACCACGTCCAGCCCGCGCGCGAGCGCCTCGATGAAGTCGGGTCCGGTTCCCTCGCGCGGCACGCTGCGCACTGTACGTCCGCCAGGCGGACACGCGACCTCTTCCCGACGACGGGTCGGCGCCGGTTGACACCGCAACCATCGCTGAGCACAGTGACGTGCACCATCTGACCGATCTACGGACACGTGTCCGACCGTGAGGGAGCCAGCACGATGAGTGAGGCCCGCCGCCCCGTCGTCCTGCGTGGGGGCACCGTGCTGACCCTCGACGCCGCGCACACGGTGCTGACCGACGCCGACGTCCTGGTCGTCGACGACCGGATCGCCGCGGTCGGTGCGCAGCTCGACGTGCCCGAGGGCACCGAGGAGATCGACGCCCGCGGCGGCATCGTCATGCCGGGGATGATCGACACCCACCGGCACATGTGGCAGACGGCGATGCGCGGGTACGGCGCCGACTGGACGCTGACCCAGTACTTCGTCTGGTACTACCTCGAGCACGGGCGGGCGTTCCGGCCCGAGGACGTGTACGCGGGCAACCTCCTCGGGGCGATCGAGGCCGTCGACGCGGGCGTGACGACCACGGTCGACTGGTCCCACGGGCTGCAGACCGCCCAGCACGCCGACGCCGCCGTCGACGCGTTGCAGGCCGTGCCCGGCCGCTTCGTCCTCGCCTACGGCAACATCCAGGACGCCCCCGCGAACTGGACCGCCTCGGCGGAGTTCCGGGACTTCGTGGACCGGCGGATGAGCGGCGACCGCGACCTCCTCGGGTTCCAGCTCGCCTTCGACGTCACCGGCGACCCGGCGTTCCCGGAGAAGCCGGCGTTCGAGGCCGCGCGCGAGCTCGGCGTCCCGGTGACCACGCACGCAGGTGTCTGGGGCGCGACCAACGACGACGGCATCCGGCTCATGCACGACCACGGCTTCATGACCCCGGAGACCGTCTACGTCCACGCCGCGACGCTCTCGGCCGACTCCTACCACCGCATCGCCGCGACCGGCGGCTCCGTCTCGGTGTCGACCGAGAGCGAGCAGTCGGCGGGCCAGGGCTACCCGCCCACCTGGGCGCTGCGCTCCCACGACATCCCGGTGTCGCTGTCGATGGACACGACGGTCTGGTGGAGCGGCGACCTCTTCTCCGCCATGCGTACGACGCTCGGCGCCGACCGCTCGCGCGAGCACCTCGAGGCGCACGCGAAGGGCGAGACGGTGACGCACGCGTCGCTGCGGGCCGAGCAGGTCGTCGACTGGGCGACCCGCGGCGGCGCGGCCGCGCTCGGGCGCCCCGACCTGGGGAGCCTGGAGCCCGGGAAGAAGGCCGACGTCGTGCTGCTGCGCAACGAGCACTCGCCGGTGATGTTCCCGGTGCTGCACCCCTACGGGCACGTGGCGTTCCAGGCGCAGCGCGGCGACGTCGAGGCCGTGATCGTCGACGGGCGCGTGGTCAAGCGCGACCACCGCCTCGTCGGGATCGACCTCGCCGCCGCGCGCCGCACCGTGGAGTCGACCGTCGAGCACCTGCGCTCGACCCTCGGCGAGGAGGCCTGGACCGCCGGGATGAACCCGGAGATCCCGGAGACGAAGGTGCTCGACAACCCGTACACCTACACCGACTACCGGTCGGCCTCCACGCACGAGGTGCGCTGACGCACCCGTGAGTACTTCTGACGGCTATCGCCGTCAGAAGTACTCACGAGCCGAAGGCACCGTAGAGCGCCTGCTCGAAGTCGCCGTACAGCCCCCACGCCTCGGGCGTGATGAACGGCAGCGAGTTGGTGTAGATCGACGCGCAGATCCCGGTGGTGCGGTCGACGAAGAAGTGGGTGTTGAACAGACCGGCCCAGGCGCCGGTGCCCGCGCGCCGACCGCCCGGGACGTCGGCGGTGTTGATCAGCAGGCCGTAGCCCCACGTCCAGCCCGGGCCCAGCGTCAGCGAGTCGGTGATGGGCGGGTCGGCCGTGGGGATCTCGGTCGGCATCGGCGCGCCGTCGAGCTGGTCGGAGAACGCGGCGTCGACCGTCTCCTGGCGCAGGATGCGGGCGCCGTCGAGCTCGCCGCCGCGCAGCAGCGCCCGCTCGAACCGGATGTAGTCGCGCGGGGTGGAGTGCAGGCCATGGCCGCCGGCCCACCACGACGGGTCGTCGGGCAGCACGTTGCCGATCGAGCCCCAGGTGCCGTCCTCGCCCTTCGCGTGCACCGGCGTCTTGTTGCCCTGCCGCGCGTCGTCGAGGGCGAACATCGTGTCGTCCATGCCCAGCGGGCCGGTGATGTTCTCCTTCACCACGACGTCGAGTGTGGTCCCGGCGACGGCCTCGACCACCCGTCCCAACCAGTCGGTGTTGATGCCGTAGACGAAGCGGGTACCTGGGTCGCAGACCATCGGGGCGTTGAACGCCGCCATGTCGCCCGGCACCACGTTCGGCGTCCCGGTGGCCTCCTCGTAGCGCTTGATCCCCTCGTCCCAGAACCAGTAGCCCAGTCCGGACGTGTGCGTGATCAGCTGCTTCACCGTCGCCTTCGACGCCGGTTCGCGCAGCTTCGGCGTGTCCCCGTCGAAGCCCTCGAGCACCTGGACGCCACTGAAGTCCGACACGTAGGACTCGACCGGCGCGTCGAGGTCCAGCAGCCCCTTCTCCATCTGCTGGAGCGCCGCCGTGGTCGCGACCATCTTCGTCATCGACATGATGCGGAAGTGCGTGCTCGTCGAGACGGGCTCGCCGCCGCCGGCGACGCGGTCGCCCGCCGCGCCCTCGTAGAACACGCCGTCGCGGTCGGCCGCGATCGCGGCCACGTGCGGGACGGCGCCGTTCGCGACGGCGTCGGACAGGACCCGGTCGATGGCGGAACCGTCGATCGAGAGGGACACAGGACCTCCACGGGGTCGGGAGAACTGAGGTCGACGGCACGACGGCACCGTCGACCATGGTGATCGCAGTGTGGCCCGGCCCACAGCCCAGGGGAACCGACGCGACGACGCAACTCGGTCGTCGACGACCGCCAGGTGGCGGTCTACGTCGGCGCGGGCAGGTCGAGGACGCGGGAGTGGCGCAGCCGCCACACGAGGTAGGCGAGCCCGAGCCGCGTCCGGCCGAGGCCGTCGAACGGATCGAAGCCCAGCAGTCCGGCGACCGTCTCCACCCGACTCTGCATCGTGCTGTGGTGGACGCCCGCGAGCCGGGCCGCCTGCCGGACGGTGCCCGCTCGCACGAGGGCGTCGAGCGTCGCCCGGCCCCACGGGAACGCGGTCACCGCGTCGACGAGCTCGACGTCCGGGACCTCCGCATCCGGCGGCATCGTCGCGAGCACGCTGACGAGGCCGCCGAAGTCGTCGGCGGAGACCGTCGTCGTCGTGGGCCGCTCGCAGAGTCGGAGGGCGACGAGGGCCGTGGTGAACGAGGTGTGCAGGTGGTCGACGTCCGCGGCCACTCCCACCCCCGACGGGTCGGCGGTCCCGACGGGACCGTCGGCGGGGACCACCGACGCGTGGATCGTGCCGAACGGCGTGGCGACCACGTCCTCGATCCCGCCGGGGTGCTCGGTCCACACCGCGAACAGCGGCGCCGCCACCACCCGGTACCGGCGCCCGGGGTGGAGGCCGAGCGCGGTCGCGGCCTGACGACGGCTCGCGAGCGGGAGCCCGGGGTCGAGCAGCTGCCCGAGGTCCCGACGCAGGTCGGTGTCCTGCCGGTCCCGCCCGTACCGGATGCGGAGCGCGAGTCCGAGGCGCTCGAGGATGATCTCGTCGTTGGCGTGCGGGGCGCCGTCGCGGTCCAGCCAGACACACAGACCGTCGGCGATCCGGCGGGCGCCGGGCGGCGGAGCGTCCCGGTCCCGGGCCAGCTCCCCGCGGGGACAGACGCGCATCGTCGTGCCGGTGGCGGCCTGGTGGAAGCCGACCTCGCAGCCCGACAGGGACGCCGCGGCCCCGAGCAGGGCCCGGGTGTTGACGTTCCCGACGACGAGCTCGTCGAAGCAGGCGATCACGCGCAGGGCGAGGCTCGCGCCCGGATCGAGGGCGGCGATCCGGCCCAACAACTCCTGCATCCGACCACCCCCGTGCTCGGGTCCAGCCTAGGCGACGGTGGCGCCGGTCACGCCCCGAGATCAGTCGGCGAGCACCTTCTCGACCCACGCGTTGCGCACCCCGACCATCCCGCGGGCCACGGCGGTGTGCGGCGCGAAGATGTCGAAGGCGTGGAACCCGCCGGCCCAGACGTGCAGCTCCGCGTCGCCGCCGGCCCGCCAGATGCGGTCCGCGTAGGCGATGGCCTCGTCCCGGAAGATCTCCGCCGCACCGACGTCGATGAACGCCGGAGGCAGGTCCGAGAGGTCCTCGGCCCGCCCGGGCGCGGCGTAGGGCGAGACGTCGGGGCCCCCACGCGCGTCCCCGAGGAGCGCTGACCACCCCGTCTCGTTGCTGACCCGGTCCCAGACGCCGACGCCGTCGAACTGCCCGACGGACGTGCCCAGACCACGGTCGTCGAGCATCGGGTAGTCCAGCACCTGGCCGCGGGCCCGCTGGTGGCCGCGGTCGCGCGCGGCGAGGGCGAGCCCGGCCGCGAGGCCACCACCGGAACTCGCGCCCGCGACCAGGATGCGGTCGCGGCGCACGTCGAGCCGGTCGGCTTCCCGGACGATCCAGTCGTACGCGGCGTACACGTCCTCGCGCGGGAAGGGCTCGGGGAACTCCGGGGCGAGGCGGTACTCCACGGTCACCAGGACCGCGCCCAGCCGGTCGATCCAGTCGATCACGAGGTCGGCCCCGCTGAACCGGTCGCCGAACATCAGTCCGCCGGAGTGGATGAACAGCACGCCCGGCCGCGGTCCGGTCGCGTCGGCCGGACGGAGCACCGAGACCTCGATCGGATCGCCGCGGTGACCCGGGATCACCTCGTCGCGGCGCTCGATGCGCCGGGCCCGGAGGGTGCCCGCGATGGGGAGCGACGCGTAGGACCGGCGCATGAACCCGAGCAGGTCGGGTGTGATCGTCGGGGGGAACATCCCCCCGACGATCGCGAGCCCGGCCTTGAGCTCCGGGTCGAACTCGGGTCGCCGCACGGTGTCCACGGCACCACTCTGGCGGGCCGGCGACTCCGGGGCGACGTCCGACTACCGCGCCGCCGCGCGCTCCGCCCGCTCCACGGAGCCCTCGACGACCTGCACCTTGTCCCCGGTCTGCAGCTCGGCGAACGTCGCCTTCGCGTCGTCGGTCTCCATTCGGACGCAGCCCGCGGACGAGCGCGACGGGTCCCCGGCGTGGAAGGCGATCCCGCCGTCGTTGAAGAAGACCGCGTACGGCATCGGCGCCGGGCGCCCGTCGGGGGTGCGGGACTCACCGCTGACGTGGTCGATCTCCTTGCGGTACACCCGCAACGAGTGTCCGACCGGGGTGGCGTAGCCCTCGCCGCCGGTGGACACGGTCATCGGCCCGCGGACCACCTTGCCGTCCCGGATCAGCCACGCGCGCTGGGTCTCGAGGTCGACGCAGGCGCGGGCGGACACCGAGCACGGCGTGCCCGGGGTCGCGGCCTCGGCGTGCGCGGCCTGCGCCACGGGATTCGACTCGACGCCCGAGTCGGCCAACGCCGGCACCGCGAACGCCCCGGCCGCGACGAGCACCGCGGCGGTCAGCGCCGCGCCCGTCCACCAGGAACGCGGGGACCGGCCCTCGACCGGGCGGCGATGCCGGCCGGTGGGTGTGGTGTCGTCGCTGATGGGGTCGACCTCCTCGAGCCGGGCGGGCCGGGGCCCGCCGCATCCGCCGTCACCCCTCCATCGGACGGGGGACCCCGGTCCTGCACCCCGCCGACCGGGCGAATCGGTCAGACCAGGCGTTGCTCCGGGCGGTGGGGCGTCCGGCATCGGTCTCGGCTCGTGCGCCGGGCCGTGGCAGGGTCCCGGACGGGGAGGAGGCGCCGATGGACCTGCGACGGGACGTCCTCCTGGGCGGCCGCCTGGCGATGATCCGCGGTGGCGGCCGGGTGCTCGCGTGGAGCGGAGACCCCCTGCTGCGCCTGATGTACCGGCCGTGGTCCGACCGGCCGGACCTCCTGCACCGTCGCCTGCGTGACGGTCCGCAACCCTTCGCCAGTCGCAGCGGGGTGTTCGTCGTGGCCACCGCCCAGTTGTGCCGCGAGGTGGTGCGCGATCGCCGCTACGGCGTCCGCACCCGCGTCGGTGGCACCCCGGGCGGCGCCGTGGCCGGTGAGCGCGATCCCCTGCTCGAACCGGTCGACCTCTCGATCCTCGGGCTCGACCCCCCGGACCACACCCGCCTGCGTCGGCTCGTGGCCCCCGCGTTCACCCCGGCCCGGATCGCCGCCCGCGAGGACCTGGTCCGCACGGCCGCGGAACGGCTCGTCGACGCCGCCGTCGCGAAGCAGCGGTTCGACCTCGTCGCGGACATCGCGGTGCCGCTCCCCGTCGCCGTGATCGCGGACGTCCTCGGGGTCCCTGACGCGGACGCGGCGACCTTCGCGCACTGGGGGCAGGCGGTCGGCGCCGGACTCGGCGGGGTCCGGTCGCTGCGGGCGCTGCACCGCCTGGAGCGCGCGACGGGTGAGCTGCGGGGGCTGATGTCCGACCTGCTGGCGCAGCGCCGTCGCGGCCGTCCCGACGAGGCCGGGGGCGACCTGCTCGACGCCCTGGCCGCCGCGGAGATCGACGACGACGAGGCGGTGGGTCTCGCGGTCCTGCTCCTGCTCGCGGGTTTCGAGACGACGAGCGGGCTGATCGGCAACGCCGTCGTCGCGCTGCTCGGGTCCGACACCTGGCCGACCCTGGTCGACGACCCGTCCACCGCGGCTGGCGTGGTCGAGGAGACCCTCCGGTTCGACCCGCCCGTGCAGTTCACCGCCCGGGTGCCGCACGAGGACGTCGACCTCGCCGGCACCCCGGTCCCCGCCGACTCCACCGTGCTCGCCCTGCTCGGGGCCGCCGGACGCGACCCGACGGTGCACACCGACCCGGACGTCTTCGACCCCTCCCGGACGACGGCCGACGAGCACCTCGCGTTCTCCGGCGGCGCCCACTACTGCCTCGGTGCACCGCTGGCGCGCCTCGAGGCCCGGGTGGCCCTCGAGGTCCTCACCGACCGCGCGCCCGCTCTGCACCGTCTCCCCGGAGCCGAGCGCCGCCGGTCGCTGTTGCTCAGCGAGTACACCCGGCTACCGCTGGCCACGACCGCCGGCGCCTGACCGTCGGACTCGGACAGCGGAGGCCGCACCGGGCCGAGGCCTACGGCACGGTGGTCGCCGGACGAGCCACCGGACCGGGGAGGACACCGTGCACGTCGACCAGTGGCTGGCGCTGCCACCGCTCGCGGTCTACGTGGTCGTCGGGGTGGTCGTCGGCGTCGAGAGCCTCGGCGTCCCGCTGCCGGGCGAGATCGTCCTCGTCGGCGCCGCACTGCTGTCCTCGCGGCCGGAGATGGCGATCTCGCCGGTGTGGGTCGCGCTCGCCGCGCTCGTCGGGGCCATCGTCGGGGACTCGATCGGCTACGGTCTCGGGCACCGCTACGGACGCCGACTGCTCGACCGGCTCTCCCGCCGGTTCCCCCGCCACTTCGGGCCGACCCACCTCGCGATGGCCGAACGCGCCTTCGCCCGCTGGGGGATGCTGACCGTGGTCGTGGGGCGCTTCATCGCGATCCTGCGCATCTTCGCGGGTCCGCTCGCCGGTGTCCTGCGGATGCCCTACCGCCGGTTCCTCGCCGCGAACGTCCTCGGTGGCCTGCTCTGGACCGTCGGGACCGTCACCGCGGTCTATTTCCTCGGCATCGTCGCGGAGCAGTGGCTCAAGCGCTTCTCCTACGTCGGACTCGCGGTCGCCCTCGTCGTCGGACTCGTCGTCGGGCGGGTCGTCCGCCGACGTCTCGTCGCGGCGCTCTCCGACGACGGCGACCCGTCGCCGACCGGACGCACGTCGAACGGGGAGACCTCGGCCGAGGGCGCGCCGGACTTCAGTGGCACCGAGCGCCCCTGAGGGCGCTCCGTGCCACTGAAATCCGAGCCGTGCGACCGGCAGTGGGGCGAGCAGACCGACGCGCGGGACGGGTCGGGGCCGGACGACGGACACCGCGCCGGGGCCTGAGGTCCCGCGTCGCGTGGCGGGACGTGCTCACGGCCGGGCGCCCGGCTCCCGCCGTCCGTGGTGCACGAGGCGGACACAGGTGCCACGCGGACCGGCCTCGACGGTGACGTCGTCGACGAGGGCGCGCATCATCGCCAGCCCGCGGCCGCGGCGCCCCGCATCGGTCGGGGCGGGTCGCCACCGCCCGTCGTCGGCGACGTCGACCTCCAGCCCGCCGGCCTCCCCGGGCTGCGCGCGGGCGGAGAGCGTCATGGTCGCGGCGCCCCGCGCGCGCTCGTAGGCGTGGTCGCAGCAGTTCTCCAACGCCTCCGACGCCGCGGAGACCACGTCGTCGATGGTGTCCCCGTCGAGGTGGTCACCGTGCAGCCACGCCGCCAGTCGTCGCCGCAGCACGCGGACCTGGCTGCCCTGCGCGGTGGCCGACACCACCAGCGCGTGCGGCCAGCGCGGAGCGGGCGCCGCGTCGTCGTCGGGATTCGTCATCGTGCGCCTCGGATGCCTGTCCGGGGGCCGTCCCAACCGTCCCCTGCGGGGACGTCACGACGTGAGCGCGGCCGCACCGGACCGGGGCACGGCCCGGATCACCAGCAACGCGACGTCGTCGAGGACCGCGCCCGCGGCGTGTCCGTCCACGGCGGCGAGCACGGCGTCCGCAGTCGCCGAGGCGTCTCCCGCGGGGTCGCTCGCCCGGATCGCGGCGAGCAGTCCCTCCACCTCGAACTCCCCGCCGCCGGACGGCCGGGCCTCGGTGATCCCGTCGGTGACCAGCACCAGCCGGTCCCCCAGGCCGAGGGCGACCGGCTCCACGGCGATCCGGGCCTCCGGTCGGATTCCCAGCGCACGACCCCCGGCCGAGAGCGCGGTGACGGTGCCGTCGCGCCGCTGCAGCACCGCCGGTGGATGCCCCGCGCTCGCGAGGTCGAGCTCGAGCCCGTCGGGGTCGGATCGAGGCGTAGACGGCGGTGGCGAAGCTCGGGCGCTGGTCGAACCAGACGTGCAGCACCCCGTGCAGCGCCGAGAGCACCGCGCCCGCGTCCTCCTCGGTGTTCCCCACCGCGCGGACCGTCGAGCGGGCCAGGGCGGTCGTGCGCGCAGCCTGCGGTCCCTTCCCGCGGACGTCCCCGACGACGGCTCCCCACCCGGCGGGGGTGGGGATCAGGTCGTAGAAGTCCCCGAGCACCGACCCTCCGGTCCCCGCGCGGTACCGCGCGGCGACCTCGACGCCGGGGAACTGCGGGAGGCGGGCGGGCAGCAGGCTCTCGCGGAGGGTCGCGGCGTACTCCTCGACCTCCGCCGCGTGCGCCTCCGCCAGCTGTGCGAGCCGAGTGGCCTGCTGGGCCTCCTCGTTCGACGACGCCGCCTGGACGTCCGCCGCCTGGGCCCGGTCCCGGTAGTAGCGCGCGGCGACGCCGGCCTCGTCGGCGCGGGCGCCCTCCTCCCGGGCCCGGACGCCGGCGAGCCGGGCGGCGCGCTCGGAGTCGGCGGCGTGTCGGGTGGCCTCCACCCGTCCGGCCTCGGAGTCCGCCAGCGCCGTCCGCAGGGCGATCTCGCCGGTCACGGCCTGCGCCAACGTCGTCAGGACGTCGCGTTGATGGGCCGTCCATCCGCGTGGGCGGACGTCGAGGGCGCCCAGCACGCCGATGACGACGCCGGACGCGTCGTGCACCGGCAGACCCGCCCACGCCCGGACCCCACCGGTCGCGCCGGGTCCACCGGCGTCCCCGGTGTCCTCGGACCACACCGCGTCGCGGGTCGCGAGGACCGCCTCGCAGAGAGCGCGGTCGACGGGCTCCTCCGACGAGCGACCGCCGTCAGCCGCCCCGTGCTCGTCCTGCCGGCTCCGGACGACCACCCGTCCGCCCTCGACGAGCCAGAGGACGCCGGAGGTGGCGCCGGTGAGGGAGGCCGCCAGGCGGGCCAGGCGGTCGACGGCCGCGTCGGCGTCGTCGTCGAGCAGTCGTGCCCGCGTGATCGCGTTGCTGGAGGTGCCCCCGCGCACGCCACCCCTCTCCCCGGATACCGGCGACCTCGACGCCGACGTGTCGCGGGCGATCCTACGGAGCGTCGGGGTCGGGGCCCACCGTCAGCGCGGCACGAGCACACTCGCAGCGGTGACCACCACCCACGACTTCAGCGTCTCCGACGACACCGGCGCCACCCTCTCCCTCGGGCAGTACGCGGGCCGGGTCCTGCTCATCGTCAACGTCGCGAGCAAGTGCGGCCTGACCCCGCAGTACGAGGGCCTCGAGAAGCTCCACCGCACCTACTCCGACCGCGGACTGACCGTCCTCGGCTTCCCCTGCAACCAGTTCCTGGGTCAGGAGCCGGGCACCGACGCGGAGATCCAGGAATTCTGCCGCGTCAGCTACGACGTCACGTTCCCGGTGCTCGCGAAGGTCGACGTGAACGGCCCCGACGCCGCGCCGCTCTACGCCTTCCTGCGCGCCGAGGCGCCCGGGGACTTCGGCCCGGCCTACGGCAGCTTCTACGAGACCATCACCGGCCTCCAGCCCGTCGAGGCCGCGGGCGACGTCGCGTGGAACTTCACCAAGTTCCTCGTCGACCGGGACGGCCGGGTCGTCCGCCGCTACGAGCCGCCCGTGCCGCCCGAGGACATCGCGACCGACGTCGAGCGCCTCCTCTAGGAACCGGCGGCGGTCGCGGCCCCCGTTGACGGGGCCGCGGTCCGTCAGAGCGCCGGACGCCGGTCCGCCCACGGGCGGGCCCGCTCCAGGTTCCCCGCGACGCGGAGGACCAGGGCGTCCCGGTGGTGCCGGGCGGCGATCTGGAGACCGACCGGGCGGCCGTCCGACGTCGTCCCCGCCGGCACGGTGATCGCCGGGTTGTTGAGCATGTTGTAGGGATAGGTCAGCAGCCAGTCGAGCAGCTGCTCGCGCAGCGAGGCACCGTCGAGCCACTCCGGGGCGAAGCGTTCCAGCGGGAACGTCGCACTGGTCAACGTCGGCGAGACGAGGACGTCGAAGTCGTCCATGAAGGTCGTCCAGGTGTCCCACATCGCGCCGCGGAAGACCTCGGCGCGACCGACGTCGACACCGGTCAGCGTCTCGCCCTCGCGCATCAGCGTGATCAGGTTGTCGTCGACCTGGCCGCGCAGCGACTCCCAGTCGAGCAGGTCGTGCTCCGAGGCGAAGCCCGGCACCCAGATGCCGTGCCACATCGCCTCGGAGGCCGGGCCCCACCCCGGGGTGGCCTCGGTGATCGTCGCCCCGAGCCCCTCGAGCGCACCGACGGCCTCCCGGCACACCGCGAGGACCTCCTCGTCGACGTGCGTGCCCAGCCCCATGTCGGCCGAGAACGCGACGCGCAGCCCGCGGACGTCGCCCTGTGCGGCGGTCACGTACGACGACTCGACGCGCGGGATGGACAGGGGGTCGGCGTGGTCGGCGCCGGCGACGACGTCGAGCATCAGGGCGTTGTCGGCGACCGTCCGCGTGATCGGCCCGTGGTAGGCCCACGTGTAGTACCGGCCGGCGAGGATGGTCTGCGGGACGATCCCCGTGGTCGGCTTCAGCCCCACGACGCCGCACAGCGACGCGGGGATGCGGACCGACCCGGCGCCGTCGCTGCCCTCGGCGAGCGGGCCGAGCCCGGCGGCGACCGCGGCCGCCGCGCCGCCGCTCGAGCCGCCGGCGGAGTACCCGTGCCGCCACGGGTTGTGGGTCGGGCCGAACAGGTGGTTGTCGGTGCCGCCGTAGTAGCCGCTCTCCGGGGTGTTGGTCTTGCCGAGGAACAGTCCACCGGCCGCGCGCATCCGGCGGACCAGCACCGCGTCCTGCTCCGCGACGTTGTCCTTCAGCGGCACCATGCCGAACGTGGTCGGCAGTCCGGCGACGTTCGTCAGGTCCTTGATCGTGTAGGGCACGCCGTGCAGCGGACCGAGCTCGTCGCCGCGGGAGACGGCGGCCGTCAGCTCCGCCGCGTCCCGCTCGACCTGCTCCCGGTCGAGGTTGACGATCGCGTTCAGGTCGGGGTTGACCCGGTCGACGCGGTCGAGCACCGCCGTGGCGATCTCGCTCGGCGAGAGCTCCCCGTCCCGGACCTTCGCGGCCAGCTCCGTCGCCGACAGCCAGGGGATCTCCTCGGACATGACGCCTCCCGTCCTCGTGGGGCGCCGGCGCGCCCGCGGGCCGGACGCTAGGGAGGAATCACGACGACGGGATCGGTCGATCGACCGATGCGGACCCCTCCCGCCCAGGTCACGGCCGGTCTAGCGTCAGGGTGCATGAGCGGGCTGCGGGCGGCGCGGGAGCTGCGCGCCTTCCTGCGCCGCCACGGGTGCCGCACCCCCGGCCCGGCGTCCGCCGTCCTCGACGGCCTCGCCGCGATCGTCCCGTCGGACTGTCTGGCCCTGTCCGCCTGGGACCCCGCCTCCGGGCGACACCGCACGCTCGCGTCGAGCTATCCCGTGAGCGCGATGTCGTTCCTGAACGACGAGTGGCGCCGGGATCCGCTGTTCCTCCTCCCCCGACGGCGCCGGGAGCCGGTCCGCATCCGCGACGTCGAGCCGCTCCGCCGCCACGGCGGGGTCTTCGACCGGGTCATCGCCCCCGGCGGGTTCCGCGCGGGCATGACGCAGTGCCTGTTCGCCGCGGACGGCCGCTACGTCGGGATGATCAACGCGAACGCCCTCGACGACCGGCTCGACGACGACGTCGTCCACCTCGTCGACCTGCTCTCGGCCGACCTCGCCGCCGCGGTCGACCCGGTCGTCCCGCCGCTGCCGCCGACCGCGCGGCTCGCCGACGGCGGCACCGACGGCTTCCTCGTCCCGACGACGGGTCCGGTGCAGCCGCTGTCCCCGGGTGCGCGTCCGGAGCTGCTCGACGCCCTGGCCGGCGGGGCCGACGGCGTCGGCGTCGGCGTCGGCGTCGGCGTCGGCGCGAGACTGCTCGTCGACGGCGGCGAGGTGCTCGCGGTCGACGTCGCGCGCAGCGGTGCCGGTCTCGTCGTGCTCCACCGCCCCGTGCCGCCGCCGGACGGGCTCACCGTCCGCGAGCTGCACGTCCTCGCGGCCCTGGCGGACGGGCTGAGCAACGCTCAGATCGGCCGGCGCTGCGGGATCAGCGCCCGCACCGTCGGCACGCACGTCGAGCACATCCTCATGAAGACCGGCACCCGCAACCGGGCGGAGGCCGCCGGGCGCGCGGCCGGCCGGCGGCTGACGGTCGTCCGCTGAGCCGTCACCGCAGCAGCGGCGCCACGACCTCCGGGTGCTCGAGGGCCAGGAGCGAGCGGGCCCGCGGGACGAGGTGGAAGCTCGCCGTCGGGATGGCGTCGGCGATCGCGCGGCTGTGCTCCGGCTTCGCCCCCTGGTCGTCCTCCCCGACGACGACCTCGGCGGGCATCGTCAGGCGCGGCAGCTCGGCGAGGCAGTCGGCCTCGGCGACCCGGGCGAGCCCGTCGGCCCAGGAGGCGACCGGCGTGTGCTCGATCCGGGTGCGCGCGTACTGCACCGCCGACCCGTTGCGGGCGAGCTGCCCGGCCGTGAACCAGCGCGTGATCGAGATGTCGGCGGCGGCGGCGTCACGCCGCAACGCCTCGGAGAGCGTCGCGAACAGGGGCGAGGGCGAGGCGCGGGCGGCGAGCAGGGACAGCCTGCGGGTCCGGCCGGGGCACGCGAGCGCGAAGCCCTGCGCGACGACCGCGCCGAGGGAGTGCCCGACGACGTGGGCGTCCGGCAGGTCGAGCCGGTCGAGCAGCTCGACGAGGTCGGCGACCAGCCGCCGGGTGGTCGGGACGGGCGCGTGGGCGGCGGCGCCGTGGCCGCGCAGGTCGTAGCGGACCACCCGGCGCTCGGAGCGCAGCGCGAGGGCGAGTCCCGACCAGTAGTCCAGGTCGAACGGGGTGGCGTGGATCAGGACCACCGCCGGGCCGGAGCCCTCGTCGACCACGCGCGTCGGCACGTCGCCGAGTTCGACCGTTCGTTCACTCATTCCGGTGCGCCCCCGGGCGGAACCCTACTCGACCGGCAGGGCGGTCCCGGCACCCAGATCCAGTTCGAACGAGTACCGCGAGGCCCGGTAGACGTGCGCGCCGTACTCGACGAGTCGCCCGGCATCGTCCCAGGCCGTGCGGGTCATCGTCAGCAGTGGCGCGCCGCGCGGCTCGTCGAGCAGCGCGGCCTCGGCGGCGGTCGCCGCGCGCGCCCCGACCACCTGCGTCGCGGTCACCGGCACGCCCCCCGCGTCCCGCAGGAGCTGGTAGAGGCCGTGCTCCCGCAGCATCGCCGCGTCGAGCACGAGCACGTCGCGCGGCACGACGTTCGTCATGAGCGCGAGCGGCTCGTCGCCGGCGAAGCGCAGCCGCTCGATCGACGTCACCTCCGTCCCCTCCGGGATCCCCGAGCGCGCGGCGACGTCCGCGGCCACCGTCCCGACGACGAGCCCGCGCACCTCGGTGCGCGGGGTGCCGCCGTGGCGCGCCAGGTCGTCGAACAGGCTCGTCAGGTCCGCCTTGCGCCGCACCGAGGGGGCGACCACCCGGACGCCGGCGCCGCGCCGACGGACCAGCACGCCCTGCTCCACGAGGTGGCTGACGGCGCGGCGGACGGTCGGACGGGTGACCCGCAGGCGGGTCGCGAGCTCCGCCTCGCTCGGGAGTCTGCCTCCCGGCGGAAGATCACCGTCCGCGATCATCTGCTGCAGGTGGAGCGCCGCCTGGAAGTAGAGCGGCACGGGACTGCTCCGGACGGGTGGCGCAGCGCGAGGGTCCATGTCACTCCCGGCACCTTCAGAGGCACTATGTCCAAACAAAGTATTGACCTGACGAGTGATGGAGCGTACTCCTATCACCGTGGTCGGGGTCACTCCCCAATTCGTCCCGCTGCCCGACCCCGCCGGCAGCGACGCACAGAGAGAACTGATGCTCGATGAGGAGTATTCGGAGGGTGCTGGCCGTCGCGGCCGCCGCCGCCGTCGCGCTCACCTTCACCGCCTGCTCGAGCCAGGGCGGTGCGCAGAACCAGAACCAGGCGACCAGCCAGCGGTTCACCATCGCGATGATCACCCACGAGCAGCCGGGTGACTCGTTCTGGGACAAGATCCGGGCCGGCGCCCAGCAGGCCGCCTCCGAGCTCAACGTCGACCTGCGCTACTCGAACAACAACGACGGCGGCCAGCAGGCCACCCTCGTCCAGAATGCGATCGACTCCCGGGTCAACGGCATCGCGGTCACGCTGTCCTACCCCGACCAGGTCGGCCCGGTCGCCCAGAAGGCCGTCCAGGCCGGCATCCCGGTCGTCGGCTTCAACCAGGGCATCGACCAGTACCAGCAGTTCGGCATGAAGATGTACTTCGGCTCGGACGAGACCCTCGCCGGGCAGAGCGCGGGGCAGCGTCTCGGCCAGCTCAACCCCGGCGGCAAGGCCCTCTGCGTCATCCAGGAGCAGGGCTCGGTCGCGCTGGAGACCCGCTGCGCGGGCGTCAAGCAGGCCTACGCGAACACCGAGAACCTGCAGGTCAACGGCGCCGACCTGCCGTCGGTCCAGCAGACGATCCAGGCGAAGCTGCAGCAGGACCCGGCCATCACCGACGTCGTCACCCTCGGCGCCCCGGTCGCCCTCGCCGCCATGCAGGCCAAGCAGGCCTCGTCGAGCCAGGCCCAGATCGTCACGTTCGACCTGAACGCCGACGTCGCCAAGGCGATCCAGTCCAACCAGATCGCCTTCTCGGTCGACCAGCAGCCCTACGTCCAGGGCTACATGGCGGTGCAGGCGCTGTGGCTGCAGCTGTCCAACGGCAACGACCTCGGCGGCGGCAAGCCCGTGCTGACCGGCCCGTCGTTCGTCGACGCCAGCAACATCGGCCCGATCGTGCAGTACGCGGAGAAGAACACCCGCTGATCCACCCGGCGCCGGCCCGCACCCGCGGGCCGGCGCCGGTCCCCTGTCGTCCCGCCTGACCCCCGTCCCCTTGGAGCCCAGCGATGAGCACTCCCGTCGCGACCCCGCCACCGCCCACCACCACCGAGGAACCCGCCCGCGTGCAGCGCTCGCTGGGCGCCCGCATCCTCGGCCGGCCCGAGATCGGCGCGTTCGCGGCGGCCGTCGTCATCTTCGTCTTCTTCTTCGCGATCGCCCCGCCGTTCCGCACGCCCGAGGCGCTCTCGACCATCCTCTACTCGGCCTCGACGATCGGGATCGTCGCGCTCGGTGTGGCCCTGCTGATGATCGGCGGCGAGTTCGACCTGTCGTCGGGCGTCGCGGTGACCACCAGCGCGCTCGCCTCGGCGATGCTGTCCTACCAGCTCTCGCTCAACGTCTGGGTCGGCGTGATCGTCAGCCTGGTCATCTCGCTCGCGATCGGCGCGCTCAACGGCTGGCTGCTGGTCAAGACGAAGCTCCCGAGCTTCCTCATCACGCTCTCGACGTTCTTCGTCCTGCAGGGCGTGAACCTCGGTGTCACCAAGCTGATCACCGGCACCGTCGCGACCACGAACATCGACCAGCTCGACGGGTTCGACTCCGCCAAGGCGATCTTCGCCGGCGACATCCCGCTGGGGTTCATGACGGTGAAGGCCTCCGTCGTCTGGTGGCTGCTCTTCGTCGTCATCGCCTCCTGGCTCCTGCTGCGCACCCGCACCGGTAACTGGATCTTCGCCGTCGGCGGCAACCAGGACTCCGCCCGCGCGGTCGGCGTGCCGGTGGCCAAGGTGAAGATCGGCCTGTTCATGGGCGTCGCGTTCATGGCCTGGTTCCTCGGGCAGCACCTGCTGATGAACTTCTCGACCGTCCAGGCCGGCCTCGGCGTGGGCAACGAGCTCATCTACATCGTCGCCGCGGTCGTCGGTGGCGCCCTCCTCACGGGTGGGTTCGGCTCCGCGATCGGCGCCGCCATCGGCGCGTTCATCTTCGGCATGACCACCCAGGGCATCGTCTACGCCGGCTGGGACCCGAACTGGTTCAAGGCCTTCCTCGGCGTGATGCTCCTGCTCGCCGTGCTCGTGAACCTGTACATCAAGAACTCCGCCTCGAAGCGCACGTAGGGACACCGAGACCATGACCGACACGATCGCCGAGCACGCCTCGGCCGACCTGACCGCCGGTACCCCGCTCGTGCAGATGGCGGGCGTGGGCAAGACCTACGGCGCGATCCGCGCCCTCGAGGGCGTCGACCTCACCGTCCGCGCCGGCGAGGTGACCTGCGTCCTCGGCGACAACGGCGCCGGCAAGTCGACCCTGATCAAGATCATGTCCGGGCTGCACCCGCACTCCGAGGGCACGGTCACCGTCGACGGCGACGAGGTCCGGTTCGGCTCGCCGCGCGAGTCGCTCGACCGCGGCATCGCCACCGTCTACCAGGACCTCGCCGTGGTCTCCCTGATGGAGGTCTGGCGGAACTTCTTCCTCGGCTCGGAACTGCGCAAGGGCAATTTCCCCCTCGCGCCGCTCGACATCCCGAAGATGCGCGAGATCGCCGACACCGAGCTCAAGAAGATGGGCATCCACGTCAAGGACATCAACCAGCCGATCGGCACGCTCTCCGGCGGTCAGCGCCAGTGCGTCGCGATCGCCCGCGCCGTCTACTTCGGCGCCCGGGTCCTGATCCTCGACGAGCCCACCGCCGCCCTCGGCGTCAAGCAGTCCGGCGTGGTGCTGAAGTACACCGCCGCCGCCCGCGACGCCGGCCTCGGGGTCGTGTTCATCACCCACAACCCGCACCACGCCTACATGGTGGGCGACCACTTCATCATCCTGAAGCTGGGCAAGCGGGTCCTCGACCGGAAGCGCTCCGAGGTCTCCCTCGAGGAGCTCACCGCCGAGATGGCGGGCGGCCAGGAGCTCGCCGAGCTCTCCCACGAGCTGCAGCGGTGAGTTCGCCCCTCCGCCTCGGCGTCCTCGGCGCGGCCCGCATCGCGGTCGTGGCCCTCGCCGAGCCCGTCGCGACGACGGGCGACCGGATGGTCGCCGTCGCCGCCCGGGACCGCGGACGGGCCGAGACCTTCGCCGCCGAGCACGGCGTCGAGCGGGTGCACGACACCTATGACGCCGTGCTCGCCGACCCGGAGGTCGAGGTCGTCTACGTCCCGCTCGCCAACGGCCTGCACGGCCGCTGGACGCGGGCCGCGATCGAGGCGGGCAAGCACGTCCTCGTCGAGAAGCCGTTCGCGTCGAACGCAGACGAGGCCCGGGAGGTCGCGGCCGCGGCGCGGGCGGCCGGCGTGGTGGTCGTCGAGGCGTTCCACCACGTGCACCACCCCGTGACCCGCCGCCTCGTGTCGCTGCTCCCGGAGCTCGGCGAGCTCCGGCGGATCGAGACGACGTTCCGGATGCCGGCGCCGTCCGGCGACGACCCGCGCTGGTCGTTCGATCTCGCCGGCGGCGCGCTGATGGACCTCGGGTGCTACGCCCTGCACCTGCAGCGATGGCTCGCGGGCGCCGAACCCGTCGTCGAGAGGGCCTCCGGGACCGAGCGGTCGCCGGGGGTGGACGCGTCGATGACGGCGGACCTCGTGTTCGCCCCGGGGGTCACCGGACGGGCCTCCTGCGACATGGCCGCCGACTCGTGGACGATCACCGCCCGCGTGATCGGCTCCCGCGGTGAGGCGACCGCGCTGAACGTGGTGCTCCCGCACCAGGACGACCGGATCGTCGTCACCGTGGACGGCGAGGAGCGCACCGAGCACCTCGGGACGCGCTCGACGTACACCTACCAGCTCGAGGCGCTGCGGGCGCACCTGCGCGAGGGCGCGCCGTTCCCGCTCGACCTCGACGACGCGGTGGCCCAGGCCGAGCTGGTCGACGCGGTCTACGCCGCCGCCGGGTTCCCGCCGCGGCCGCGGACGGAGCCGGTCGCCGCCTCCTGACCCGGACGGGTCACGGCGGCGCCGACGTGGTGCCCCGGACGACGAGCCGCGGCGCGAGCACGACCTCCCGGCGCTCCGCCCGGACGCCGTCGAGTCGCGCGACGACGAGATCGAGGGCGTTCGCGACGAGGGCCGGCACGTCCTGGCTGACGGTGGTCAGGTCGACGTGGGCGAGGCGGGCCAGCGGACTGTCGTCGAACCCGGCGACCGAGACGTCCGCCGGCACCCGCACCCCGGCGCGCACGAGTGCGTCGAGCAGGCCGACGGCGGCGCGGTCGTTGAACACGGTCACCGCCGTCGCCCCGCCGAGGTCGGCGGCGGCCGCCGCACCGTCGGCCTCCCCGTGTCCTCCCCGCAGCACGCGGGGCGCCAGGCCGGCCGCCGTCATCGCGGCGACGTAGCCGCGGCACCGGTCGGCCGCGATCTCCCCCGCCCCGCCGTCGACGTGGACCACGTCGCGGTGCCCGAGCGCGAGGAGGTGCTCGGTCGCCTCCCGGGTGCCGCGCTCGTCGTCGACCCGGACGCCGTCGACGCCGCCCGCCCGGCCGCTGACCGCGACGACGGGGACCTGCCCGTCGAGGGCGACGAGCCGCTCCGCCGGACCCGACGTGCCGAGCAGCAGCAACGCCTCGCAGCGGGAGTCGATCAGGGTCTCCACCGCCCGCTCCTCGTCCCGGGCGGGGCTGCGTGCGCCGATGAGCAGGTCGAACCCGCGCCGCGCGGACGCGTCGAGCAGCTCCTCGACGAGCTCGGCGTGGAACGTCGAGCGCACGTCGGTGACGACGCCGAGCATCCCCGAGCGACGCCGCGCGAGCAGGCTGGCGGCCCGGTCGGGCCGGTAGCCGAGCTGCTCGGCCGCCGCCAGGACCCGGTCGCGCGTGGCCTCGCTCGGGCCCGGCTCACCGCGCAGGACGAGCGACACCGACGCGGTGGAGCAGCCGGCGGCGGCGGCGACGTCGGCGAGTCTCGGGCGAGGCACCGCAGGCCCTCCACATCTTTGTCTTGACATGAAATCCGGTGAGCGCGGACACTCATCCTGCACCTTAAAGCGCTTTAAGGCCCTTCGGAAGGAGCCCGACGATGACGTCGACCGCCGCCCCGACGTGGCTCGACCCGGCCGAGGCCCGCGTCGGGGACCTGCGCGCGCACGTCGAGCGCGGCACCGACCCGGCCGCCCATCCGCGCGCTGCGGCGATCCGCTCCGGCGTGCCGGTCTACGACGCGACCACCCTGCTCGCCGACGACCGGCGCGCGGTCCAGACCGAGCTGGTCGCGACCCTCCTGGACGGCCCGGGCATCGTCGTCATCTCGGGGACGTTCGAGCGTCCGGTGCTCGACGCGGCCACCGCCGAGTTCCGCGCGATGATCGCCGAGCAGCGCGCCTCCGGGGCCGTCGCGGGCGATCACTTCGCGAAGCCCGGCGCGAACGACCGCATCTGGAACGCGGCCGAGAAGCTCGCCCTGCGCGCCCCCGCGGTGTTCGCCGCCTACTACGCGAACCCCGCGCTCGCCCTGGTCTGCGAGGCCTGGCTCGGCCCGGGCTATCAGGTGACGTCGCAGGTCAACCAGGTCAACCCGGGCGGCGCCGCGCAGAGCCCGCACCGCGACTACCACCTCGGCTTCATGGACGCGGCCGGCGCCGCCCGCTACCCCTCCCACGTCCACCGCCTCTCGCCCGCGCTCACGCTGCAGGGCGCGGTGGCGCACGGGGACATGCCCGTCGAGTCCGGCCCGACGATGTACCTGCCGCACTCCCAGACCTACCCCCACGGCTACCTCGTCGCCGACCGCGAGGACGTCCGCACGTACTTCGCGGAGCACCACGTCCAACTGCCGCTCGCTGCCGGCGACGCGGTCTTCTTCAACCCCGCGCTCATCCACGGCGCCGGCCACAACCGGACCACCGACGTCCACCGGCTCGCCAACCTGCTCCAGGTCTCGTCCGCCTTCGGGCGCGCGATGGAGAGCTGCGACCGGGCCGCCATGGCCCGCGCGGTCTTCCCCGCGCTGTTCTCGCTCCCCGACGACGGCTCGCTCGAGAACGCGGTCGCCGCGACCGCCGAGGGTTACGCCTTCCCGACCGACCTCGACGCGGACCCGCCCGTCGACGGCCTCGCCCCGCCCTCGCCCGCCGACGTGCTGCTGCGCGCCGTTCGGGAGCGGTGGTCGCCCTCTGCGCTGGATGCTGCGCTGTCGGCCCAGACGTCCCGACGACGCGGTGTGGTCACGTGAGCGGGCTGCTCGCCGGTCGCGTGGTGCTCGTCAGCGGCGGCACCTCCGGGGTCGGCGCGGCCGTCGCCCGGACCGCCCGGCGGGAGGGGGCGTCGGTGGCCGTCACGGGCCGTCGTCGGGAACACGGGGAGAAGGTCGCGGCCGACCTCGGAGCGCTGTTCGTCCCGTGCGACGTCGCCGACGTCGGCGCGTGCCGCGCCGCGGTCGCCACGGTCGTCGCCGAGTTCGGACGGGTCGACGGGCTGGTCAACGCGGCGGGCCTGGTCGACCGCGGCTCGCTGCTCGACACCACGCCGGAGCTGTTCGACGCGCACATCGCGATCAACCTGCGCGGGCCGTTCTTCCTGATGCAGGCCGCCGTGGCCGACATGATCCGGCGCGGCGAGCCCGGCACGATCGTGAACATCGGGTCCGAGTCGGCCCGCGGCGGAGCGCCGGACCTCAGCCCGTACTCCGCGGCGAAGGGCGGCCTCGCGACCCTCACCCGCAACGCCGCGCACGCCCACCGGTTCGACCGGATCCGGGTCAACCAGCTCGACATCGGCTGGACCGACACCGAGGGCGAGGACGTCGTGCAGCGGCGGCACGGCGCGGGCGAGGACTGGCGCGCACGCGCCGGCGCCGGCCTGCCCGCCGGGCGTCTCGCCGCCCCCGAGGACGCCGCCGAGATGGTCGTCCTCCTGCTCTCCGATCGATCCGGTGTGGTCACCGGCTCGGTCCTCGACTGGGACCAGCAGGTCCCCGGCGCCCACGACTGAAAGGCACATGGCAGTGAAGATCGGACTCATCGGCCTCGGGCGCATCGGGGCCTTCCACGCGGAGACGCTGCGCGGCATCGTCGACGAGCTCGTCGTCACCGACGCCCGTCCCGACGTGACCGCGGCCGTCGCGGCCGAGGTCGGCGCGCAGGCGGTCGACTCCCCGGAGGACGTGTTCGCCGCCGGCGTCGACGGCGTCGTCATCGCCGCCGCGACCCCGGCCCACCCGGAACTGCTGCTCGCGGCCGTCGACGCCGGGCTCCCCGCCTTCTGCGAGAAGCCGCTGGCCGGCCGGATCGACGACGCACTCGACGTCGCCGCGAAGCTCGCGGGCCGCGACGAGCGGGTGCAGATCGGCTATCCGCGGCGCTTCGACGAGGGGTACACGACGGCGCGGGCGGCGGTCGCCTCGGGTGAGCTCGGCCGCGTGCACACCGTCCGCGCGACGACGCTGGACCCGGCGCCGCCGCCGCTGGACTACGTCCGCATCTCCGGCGGCATCTTCCGCGACTGCTCGGTGCACGACTTCGACGCGATCCGCTGGGTCACCGGCCGCGAGGTCGTCGAGGTGTTCGCCACCGGCGACACCGCGGGCGACCCGGTGTTCGCGGAGGTCGGCGACGTCTCGACGGCGGCCGCGGTGCTGACCCTCGACGACGGCTCGCACGCGCTGGTGTCCAACACCCGCTACAACCCGCGCGGCTACGACGTGCGGATGGAGCTGCACGGCGACCGCGACTCGATCGCCGTCGGGCTCGACGACGGGCTGCCGCTGCGCTCGGCCGAGCCCGGCGTGACCTTCCCGGCGGGCACGCCGCACGCGTTCTTCATGGACCGGCTCGCACCCGCCTTCCGCGCGGAGCTCACCGCGTTCACCGAGCTCGTGGCGGGGACGCGGCCGACGCCGTGCTCCGTCGCCGACGCCATGGCCGCCGGCTGGATCGCCGAGGCCGCCACCCTGTCCCTGCACGAGCACCGTCCGGTGCGGATCGACGAGGTACAGCGATGAAGATTGCCGGTGCGCCCATCTCCTGGGGCGTCTGCGAGGTCCCCGGCTGGGGCCACCAGCTCGAGCCGAAGCGCGTGCTCTCCGAGATGCGCGAGGTCGGGCTCGCGGCCACCGAGTTCGGCCCCGACGGGTTCCTGCCCGCCGACGCCGCGGCGAAGGCCGCGACGCTCGCCGAGTACGACCTGCACGCCGTCGGCGGCTTCACCCCGACGCTGCTGCACGTGCCGGACCACGACCCGGTGCCCGGGGTCGAGGCGCTGCTCGCGAGCTACGACGCGGCCCACGCCGGCACGCTCGTGCTCTCCGCCGACTCCGGCGGCGCGGGCTACGACTCACGACCCGAGCTCGACGCGGCCGGCTGGTCGCTGCTGCTCGGCAACCTCGACCGGATCGCCGCCGTCGCCGCGGCGCGCGGTGTCGAGGCGGTCCTGCACCCGCACGTCGGGACGATGGTGGAGAACACCGACGACGTGCAGCGGGTGCTCGCGGGCTCGTCGATCGGGCTGTGCCTGGACACCGGGCACCTCCTGATCGGCGGCACCGACCCGGCCGACATCACCCGCCAGGCCCCGGAGCGGGTCGCGCACACCCACCTCAAGGACGTCGACCTGACCCTCGCGCGCCAGGTGCAGGACGGCCGGCTGACCTACACCGAGGCGGTCGGCCGCGGGATGTACCGGCCGCTCGGGTCGGGCGACGTGAACCTGACGGCGGTGCTCTCGGACCTCGCCGCCCGCGGCTACGACGGCTGGTACGTCCTGGAGCAGGACACGATCCTGCACGACGAGCCGTCCGGCGTCGGACCGGTCGCGGACGTGGCGGCGTCGGTGGAGCACCTGCGCTCGGTGCTGGCGTGAGCTCCTTCGAGCTCGCGGCCTGCGCCGAGATGCTGTACCTGGACCGGCCGTTCGCCGACCGGGTCCGCCGGCTGCACGAACGCGGGTTCGCCGTCGAGATCTGGAACTGGGCGACGAAGGACGTCGACGACCTCACGGCCACCGGCGCCCGGTTCTCCTCGATGACCGGCTACCTCACCGGGTCGCTCACCGACCCCGACGGCATCGCCGAACTGCTCGCCTCGGCGCGCCGGTCGCTCGAGGTCGCGGCGAAGCTCGACTGCCCGCGCCTCAACCTGCACGGCACCGGGCTCGACGGGCAGGGACTGCCGGTGGTGCCGGTGGAGGTCGTGACGCCGCGGATGTGGCTGACCGCCGCCGACACCCTGCGCCGGGTCGCGGAGCTGGGTGCCGAGGCCGGGCGGGTGTTCACGCTGGAGAACCTCAACCTCGACGTGGACCACCCGGGCGTCCCGTTCGCGCGGGCCGCGGACACGCTCGAGCTGGTGCGTGCAGTGGGTTCACCGCACGTGCGGCTCAACCTGGACCTCTACCACGCCCAGATCGGCGAGGGGAACCTGATCGCGCTGCTCGACGAGGCGCTGCCGTACGTCGGCGAGATCCAGGTCGCGGACGTCCCGGGCCGCTGCGAGCCCGGGACCGGCGAGATCCACTACCCGGCGATCGCGCGGGCCCTGGCCGAGCGGGGCTACACGGGAGTGGTGGGCCTCGAGGGGTGGGCCAGCGGCGACCCCGACGCCGCGCTGGACGCGTTCGAGAGTGCGTTCGGCGTGTGAGCACTGTCCGTGGCGGGCGCCACGGACAGTGCTCACACGGGCCCGCCGACCACACGGTCGGCGGGCCCTTCGCTTTGTGCGGACAAAAGTATTGTGATCACCGTTTAGAGCGCTCTAAGCTCCAGGAGAGCCACTCCACCACTTCATCCCCGGAGGACCCCGATGGCCGCACCCACCGCCGTCGAGTACGACCCGTTCGACCCGACCTTCTACACGGCCGACCCGTTCGGGACGTACCGGTGGATGCGGGACGAGGCGCCGGTCTACTGGTCGGAGCGCCGGCAGTGGTTCGCGCTCACGCGGTTCGACGACGTGCGCGCGGCGATCACCGACGCCGACACGTTCCGCAGCTTCGAGGGCATGGACATCGACGACTCGCGGCTCGAGCAGGTACCGCCGGGATCGATCGGCAGCATGGACAACCCGCGGCACGACCAGGTGCGTCACGTCGTCCAGCCCTACTTCGTGCCGCGGCGGATCGCGAACCTGGAATCGGGGATCCGCACGGTCGTGCGGGGCCTGGTCGAGAACCTGCGGGGCCGCGACACGCTCGATCTCGCCGACGAGCTCGCGTGGCCGATGCCGTTCGACGTGTTCTTCCACCTCATGGGCTTCCCCGGCCGCGCCGACGCGACGGCCGAGCAGCTCGCCCGCCGCGACCAGCTCGAGCGCTGGACCCACGAGCTCAAGGAGCGCATCCCCGGGACGCCGCACCTCGGGCCGAAGGCCAAGGCCGCGACCGCCGGCGTGCAGCAGTACTTCATCGACGTGCTGAACGAGCGGCGCCGCGAGCACCGCGACGACCTGCTCACGAAGATGGTCACGGCCGACATCGACGGCACCCCGTTCGTCCCCGACGAGATCACGCCGGTCTCCGAGGTCAGCGGGCTCATGACGATCCTCTTCCTCGGCGGCGTCGAATCCACCGCGGGCCTCACCGGCACGCTGTTCAAGCTGCTCGCCGAGAACCCCGACCAGCGCGCGCTACTGCAGGCCGACCCGTCGCTCGTCCCGGCCGCGATCGAGGAGGCGATGCGCTGGGCGACCCCGCTGCAGCTCACCGCCCGCACCACGTCGCGCGAGGTGACGCTGCACGGCGTCACGATGCCGAAGGGCGCGCGCGTCGTGCTCATCCCGGGTGCTGCCAACCGCGACGAGCGCCGCTACCCCGACCCCGACCGCTTCGACATCACCCGCCCGCCCGGCCGCCAGGTCGGCTTCGGCGAGGGTGTCCACGGCTGCCTCGGCGCGCCGCTCGCCCGGCTCGAGGCCCGCATCGCGCTCGAGGAGGCGCTGCCGCTGCTCGGTGACTACGAGCTCGACGGCGAGCCGACGTTCTACCCGAGCTCGCCGAACATGTACGTCTGGAAGCACCTCCCGATCCGGACGACGGGCCCGACGGCCCCGCCCGCCCCGACCCGTCGTCAGGAGGAGGCCTCGGATCTCGAGGCGGTCGTCGTCGGGAAGGAGCCCGTCTCCGAGGGCGTCGTCACGCTGTCCCTGGGCCGTCCCGACGGCGGGTCGTTCCCGGTCTGGCAGCCGGGCGCGCACACCGACCTGCTCCTCGACGGCGTCGCACCGCGGCAGTACTCGCTGTGCGGGTCGCCGGAGGACCGGACGACCTGGCGGCTGGGCGTCCTGCGCGAGGCCGACGGGCGCGGGACGTCGCGGCACGTGCACGACACGCTGCAGGTCGGCGACCGGGTCCGCCTGCGCGGGCCGCGCAACAACTTCCCGCTCGCGTGCTCGCGGCGCTTCCTGTTCATCGCGGGCGGCATCGGGATCACCGCCCTGCTGCCGATGATCGCCGCCGCGCACGCGTCCGGCGCGGACTGGCACCTCGTGTACGGGGGTCGGCAGCGCGCGTCGATGGCGTTCCTCGACGAGCTGTCGCGCTACGGGAACCGGGTGACGGTGGCCCCGCAGGACGAGGTCGGGCTACTCGACCTCGACACCCTGCTGGGGACACCCCGCGAGGACACGCTGGTCTACTGCTGCGGACCGGAGCCGCTGCTCGCGGCGGTCGAGGAGCGGTGCGCCGGCTGGCCGGAGGGCGCGCTGCACGTCGAGCGGTTCAGTCCGAAGCCGGTCGGCGACCCGCTGCGGACCGAGGCGTTCACCGTCGAGCTGGCGCGCACCGGCGTCACGCTCGAGGTGCCGCCGGAGCGGTCCGTGCTCGAGGTCGTCGAGGAGGCGGGCGCGACCGTCGTCTCGTCGTGCGCCGAGGGCACCTGCGGGACCTGTGAGACCCGCGTGCTCGACGGGGTGCCCGACCACCGCGACTCGGTGCTCGACGCGGCGGAGCGGTCGCGCAACGATTGCATGATGATCTGCGTGTCCCGCTCGTGCACCGCGTCGCTGCGCCTCGACCTCTGACCGTGGCCCGGCGCATCCGTCTGGAGGACGTCGCCGCCGAGGTCGGCCTGTCGCGGGCCTCGGTGTCGATGGTGATGCGTGGTGCGCCGGGGCCTTCGGCGGACACGGTGGAGCGGGTGCTCGCCGCCGCCGACCGGCTGGGCTATCGACCCGACCGCGCCGCGGCCGCGCTGGCGTCGCGCCGCAGCCGGATGATCGGCGTGGTGCTGGAGGTCCGGTCGACCTTCCACGCGGAGCTCGCCGAGGAGATGCTCGCCGCGGCCGACCGGATCGGCTACGACCTGCTCCTCGGCCCGCGGACCCCGCACCGCGACGAGGCGCGGGCCGTCGAGTCGCTGCTCGACTCGCGGTGCGAGGCGCTGGTCCTCATCGGCACCGAGGCTCCGGTCGAGCGGCTCGTGGCCCTCGACCGGCAGCTCCCGGTCGTCACGGTCGGGCGCCGGATTCCGGGCGCGGAACTCGACGTGGTGCGCCTCGACGACTACGCGGGGGTGTCCGAGCTGGTCGGACACCTCGTCGGGCTCGGCCATCGTCGGATCACCTATGTCCGAGGGCATGACGCGGTGATCGCCGCCGACCGCGAGGCCGGCTACCGGTCGGCCATGGCGGCGGCCGGGCTGGAGCCGCACGTCCTCGCCGGCGGCAAGGACGCCGACGACGGCGTGGCCAGCGCCCGCGTGATGCTCGCGGACGACCTGCCCACGGCCGTCCTGCTGTTCAACGACCAGGCGGCGATCGGCTTCATGTCCGAGCTCACCCGCGCCGGGGTCGACGTGCCCGCGCAGGTGTCGGTGGCGGGCTTCGACGACTCCCCGCTGGCACGCATGGGCCCCGTGGGCCTCACGACGATCCGCCAGGACGTGCCCGGCCTGACCCGACACACGCTCGACCTGATCGGCGAGCGCCTCGACGGCGGCCGGACGGCGCGCCGGGACGTGGTGATCCGACCGGAGGTCGTGATGCGGTCGTCGGTGGGCGCCGTGGCAGGAATCTGACGCTTCTCGTCGTTCCTGCCACTCGTTCTCGACGGCGGGTCCCGTCAGGCTGGATGGCATGCGGATCGAGATCGTGGTGTTCGACGGCTTCGACGACCTGGACGCGCTGGGACCGCACGAGGTGTTCTCGCACGCCTCGACGCGGCTGGACGGCTGGTCGTCGACGCTGGTCGCAGTGGATGCGCCGGGCACGGTGACCAGTGCGCACGGCATGGTGCTGACCGTGTCGGAGGTGCTCGGCGAGCCCGACCTCGTCGTCGTGCCGGGCGGCGGGTGGTTCGTGCCCGGCAGCGGCGCGCGGGCCCAGGCCGATCGAGGCGTGCTGCCTCGGCGGGTCAAGGAGCTGGCCGACTCGGGCACGCTCGTCGCCTCCGTCTGCACCGGCGCGATGATCCTGGCGACGGCGGGCCTGACGACCGGGCGACCCGCCGTCACGCACCCGAGCGCGATGGACGCGCTGGAGGAGTCGGGGGCCATCGTGCGGCGGGACGCCCGCGTGGTCGACGACGGCGACCTCGTGACGGGCGGCGGGGTGACCAGCGGCATCGACCTGGCGTTCCACCTGGTCGCCCGGGAGGCCGACCCGGAGACCGCCCACGCCGTCGCGGCGCACATGGTCTATCCGCTGCAGGTCGAGCTGCCGGTCTCCCGTTGAGCGAAGGGCCCCTTCGCTCGAATAGGCCAGCCGTGGGCGCCCACCGCCACCACCCGCCGTCGTGAACGAAGGGCACCCCCGGTCGGTCTATTCGACCGAAGGTGCCCTTCGTTCAGTAAGGGCCCGCCGGCGTGAGGGGAGGATCCGAGCGCTCTTGTGGCACCAGGGTTCCCCTCACGCCGAAGAGTGGGTCAGGCCAGGTCCACCCAGCCGCGCTTGTCCATCGACTGCGCGACCGCGTCGAGCACGCGCGCCGCGGCGAGGGCGTCGTCGATCGTCGCGCCAGGAGCGACCTCCCCACCGGCGACACCGCGCAGGAACGCGTTGGCCTCCGACACCTTGAGGTCGTCCAGCGACGTCGGGTTGCCTGCGCCGGGCTGGAACAGCGCGAAGTCGCCGTCGCCGGGAGCGGCCGCGACCACGGACGACGCCTGGTCCACGTAACCGTCACCGGACGACACGAGCAGCTCCCCCGGGCGCCGGAAGTCGAACGACACGAGGCCCTGCGTCCCGTGGATCTCGAACCCGTAGTCGTTCTGGTCCCCGACGGCGACGCGGCTCGCCTCGAGCTGCACGAGCACGTCGTCGGCGGTCCGCCCGAGCACCGAGACGTAGTCGAGGTTCTCGACGTCCCCGTACACGTCTCCCCCGCGCGAGTACTGGCTCGCACCCGCCGCCACGACCGGGCGGCGCGGGATGAAGCGCTCCCCGTCGGCGACGACCGTGCGGGGTTCCCCCACGAGGAAGCGGATCAGGTCGACACCGTGGACGGCGAGGTCGTTCAGCACCCCCGACCCGCCCTGCGCCCGCGTGAACCGCCAGCTCAACCCGCCGTCGGGATGGGCGGCGAAGTCGGTGAGCAGCCGGAAGCGCGCGTGCGTGAGCCGGCCGATCGCCCCCTCGGCGAGCAGTCGCCGCGCCCGCGCGATCGCGGGCACCATCCGGTAGTTGAAACCGATCGTCGAGGTGACGCCCGCGGCGTGCACGGCCTGCGCGACGGCGGCCGTGTCGGCCGAGGTCAGCCCGACCGGCTTCTCGATCCACAGGTGCTTGCCCGCCTGCGCGACCGCGACGCCGATCTCGCGGTGCAGCCCGTTCGGCGCGGCGACGCTGACCGCCTCGACGGCCGGGTCGTCGACCACCGACCGCCAGTCGGTGGTCGCCCGCCCGAAGCCGTAGCGCGCCACGAAGTCGTCGGCCGCCGCGGCGACCGCGTCGGCCACCGCGACCAGCCGCGGTCGGTCCGCGAGCGCCACGTGGTGCGGCAGCCGGGAGTACGCCCGGGCGTGGAGATGCCCCATCCACCCCGCACCGACGAGCCCGACCCCGGTCACGGCGTCTCCCACGCCACGGCGCCGAAGTGCTTCCCGACGAGGGCCGTGATCGTGTCCCGGTCGCGGGTCACCACGTCGAGCGCGCGCTCCTCCCACCCGAACACGCAGTGGGTGAGGGTGCCGTCGAAGCCCGCCGTCGCGAGCGCGGCGAACACCTCGTCGAAGTCGACCTCGCCCGCGCCCATCGGGGCGTGCTGGTGCACCCGGACCGTCGACCCCGGCGGGTTGACGATGTAGCGCAGGCCGCCGGACGCGGTGTGGTCGAGGGTGTCCGCGAGGTGCACGTTGGTCACACGGGACCCGGCGTGGGCGATGATCCCGGCCGCGTCGTTCCCCTGGTGGAACGTGTGCGGGGTGCAGTAGAGGAACGTGATCCAGTCCCGATCGAGCCCGGCGATCATGTCGACGGCCGCGTGGCCGTCCTCGATGAAGTCGTCGGGGTGCGGCTCGAGCACGAGCCTGATGCCCTCGCGCTCGAAGTCCGGGGCCAGCTCGTCGAACGAGCGCAGGAACATCGACTCCGCGTGCTCCGCCGCCTCCGGCCGGCCGTTGAACTCGGTGTTGATCGTGTCGACGCCGAGGTCGACGGTGATCCGGATGGCCCGCCGCCAGGCCCGCACGGCCGCCTGGCGGGCCTCCTCGGACGGCCCCGACCAGCGCAGCACCGGCAGCACCGACGAGATGCCCACGCCCGCGTCCGCCGCGCGGCGGCGCAGCGTCGCGACCGTGGCGGAGTCCACCCGCGGGTGTGCGAAGAACGGGATGAAGTCCTCCTTCGGGGAGAGCTCCATCCACTGGTAGCCGGCACGGGCGACGGCGTCGGGCAGGTCGACCACCGGCGTCGTCCGGTGGAACATCTGCGCGTCGAGGGCGAGCTTCACCGCTGCTCCATCCCCGTCTCCACCCGGACGTTCTTGACGACGGCCGCCACCCCGGCCTCGCAGATCGCCGCGGCCGCGTAGCCGTCCCAGCTGCCCGGGCCGTCGACCGCGTCCCCGCCGGAGGCGATCCCGGCGCGGGCGGCGTCGGCCCAGCGCTGCATCTGGTCGTCGTAGGCCTGCCCGAAGCGCTCGACGAAGCCCGGGGTGATCGTCCCGCCCCAGGTCCCGCCCGGACGCTTCACGACGACGTTCTGGTCCAGTCCGATCGTCGCCGACCCGCGCTCGCCGACGAGCTCGGTGCGCACCTCGTACGCGACCCCGGTGCGCACGAAGATCTCGATCGTGACGAGCGCGCCCGACTCCGCCTCGAACAGCACGAGCATCGGGTCCGACGTCCCGGCCGGCGCGGTCGAGGTCGGACGGCCCTTGACCACGCTGACCGCGGTGATCTCCTCGCCGAGCAGGAAGCGGGCGGTGTCGGCCTCGTGGACCACCGAGTCGCGGATCATGAACTGCGAGTCGAAGAAGTCCGGCACGTCGGGGTTGCGGTGCGTACAGTGCAGCATGAGCGGCGCGCCGAACTCGCCGGCGGCGGTCATCCGCTGCAGCTGCGCGTACTCGTGGTCGAACCGGCGCATGAACCCGACCTGGATGAGGCGGCGGCCCAGCTCCGACTCGCGGCGGTACACCTCGAGCGAGGTGGACGCCTCGACGGTGAGCGGCTTCTCGCAGAGCACGGGCTTGCCGGCCTCGAGGCAGGCGAGGACCTGCTCGTGGTGCGCGGCACCGGGGCTCGCGAGGACGACGGCGTCGACGTCGTCGGCGTGGATCGCCTCGAGCGGGTCGGCCACCACCCGGGCGCCGATCGGGTCGCCGACCCGGTGGGCCTGCTCGTCGACGAAGTCGCTGACGACGGTGACCCGGGCCCCGCGCGTGCGGTGCGTCAGGCTGTCGACGTGGAAGGCGCCCATCTTGCCGACGCCGAGGACGGCGACGCGGAGTTCGTCGGTCATGGCGTGGCTCCTAGGCGGTGGTGAGGGCGGCGGGGCCGACGGCGACCGCGCCGCCGCAGCCGGCGAGGTAGGTGCGGGTGCGCTTCGCGATCGGCAGCGGCTGGTCGGGCGGGCACGGGTACATGTCCTGCTCGACGATCGCGAAGACGTCCGGGTTCACGGGGAGGACGGCCTCCTCGACGGCGCGGAGCACGTCGGGCATCGACGGCACACCGTGCGGCGGCTCGATCATCGCGCCGGCGCGGACGGCGTCGGGGAACGGCAGGTCCTCGGCCTCGACGCGGGCGACGATCGCCGGGTCGACCTGCTTGAGGTGCAGGTAGCCGATGCGCTCCGGGTACTTCCGGATGATCGCGACGTTGTCGCCGCCGTAGTACGAGACGTGGCCGGTGTCGAGGCACAGGTTCACGTAGCGCGGGTCGGTCGACTCGACGAAGCGCTCGATCTCGCGCTGGTAGCCGACGTGCGAGTCGGCGTGCGAGTGGAACTGCACGCGCAGGCCGTACTCCTCGAGCACGCGGCGGCCGAGGGTGTCCATGCCCGTGGTCAGGCGGCCCCAGGACGCGGCGTCGAGCTCGCGGGGCTCCTTCGGCGCGCCGGTCTTGTGGTCGCGCCACGGCTCCGGGATCACGACGAGGTGCTCGCCGCCGACCGCGCGGGTCAGGGCCGCGACGTCGGCGACCTGGTCCCAGACGTGGTCCCACGAGTCGGGCTGGTGCAGGTGCTCGAACACGGTGCCGGCCGAGACGGACAGGCCGTGCTCACGCAGCGCGTCGGCCAGCGCGGTCGGGTCGGTGGGCAGGAACCCGTAGGGGCCGAGCTCGATCACGTCGTACCCCGCACCGGCCACCTCGGCGAGGAAGCGCTCGGGGGTGGTCTGCTCCGGGTCCTCGGGGAACCAGACGCCCCAGGAGTCGGGGGCGGAGCCCACGCGGATGCTGCTCACTGCGATCTCCTCGATGAGAGTGGGGCCGAACGGGGACAACGCTAGGCAGTCGCCCCGGCTTTGTACAGACATACCGTCAAGATATTTAGAGCGCTCTAGATGGGTGTCGGAGCCGCCCGGGCCGAGATCCACGTCAGGCAGACCCCGACGCTGCGGGGCCTGCCTGACGGACACCGGGCCGTGCTTCAGGCCGGCGGCTTGACCGCCAGGACCGGCACGGGCGACTCGAGCAGCAGGCGCTGGGAGATGCTGCCCAGCAGGGCCTTGCTCACGGGCGAGCGGCGGCGCACGCCGATCACGAGCCGTTGCACGTCACCGCGTTCGTCGATCTCGTCGAGCACGGCCTCGGAGGGGTCGCGGTCGCCCGCGCCGTGCCGTTCGACGACCTCCGCGCCGGTCGGCACGAGCGCCGGGTCGAGTGCCGACAACGACAGGTTCACGACGACGAGCTTCGCGTCCAGCAGGGCCGCCTCCGCGGCCCCCGCCGCCAGGGCGTGCGTGCCCTCCGTCCCTTCTCCGACCGCCACGAGCACACTCATCGGACACCTCCTGCGGATCGGAAGTCGGCCTCGAGCTCCTCGAGCGACCGCCCGCGGGTCTCGGGCACGTAGCGGTGGGTGAACACCAGGGCGACCAGGCCGAGCACGACGAAGATGAAGAACGTCGGCGCGATCCCGATCGCCTCGACCGTCGGCGGGAAGACCAGCGCGACCACGGCGTTCGCGATCCACAGCACGAACACGCTGATGCCGATCGCGAGGCTGCGGATCTTCAGCGGGAAGATCTCGGAGAGGATCAACCACACCAGGGGGCCGATCGTGCCCTGCATGCAGAACACGAACAGCACGACGAACACCAGGATGAAGTAGGCCTTCGCCGTCCCGTCGGGCAGCAGCAGCGCGGAGAGCCCGACGAGCAGGTGGAACGTCGTCGTCAGGGCGAAGCCGCCGAGCAGCATCGTGCGCCGGTCGATGCGGTTGATCAGCAGGATGCCGACGGTGATGCCGAGGACCGAGAACAGGCCGTTGAGGGTGTTCGCGATGATCGCGGCACTCGCGGAGAACCCGGCGTCGCCGAGAAGCTGGGTGCCGTAGTACATGATCGAGTTGATGCCGGTGAACTGCTGGAACACGCCCAGCCCGGCGCCGATCAGGATGAGCCGGCGGATCCAGCGCACCGACAGGTCGGACGCCCCGCCCGTGCGGGAGAGCTCCTCCTCCTCGGCGAGGCGGTGCACCTCGGCCATCTCGGCGCGCGCCCGCTCCGGGGTGCGGACCTGTTCGAGGACCGCGAGGGCCTCGTCGTCGCGCCCCTGCCCGACGAGCCAGCGCGGGCTCTCCGGCATGCGCAGCATCCCGATGAACAGCGCGATCGCCGGCAGCAGCGCGACGACGAGCATGACGCGCCAGATCGCGTCGATCTCGCCCCAGATGTTGAAGATGACCGCGTTGATGACGAACGCCGCGAACTGGCCCGAGACGATCATGACCTCGTTGCGGGTGACGAGCCCGCCGCGGCGCTCGGCCGGGGCGATCTCGGCGAGGTAGACCGGCACGGTGGCCGAGGCCCCGCCGACCGCGAGCCCGAGCACGAACCGGAAGAGCGCCAGGATCTCCCAGTTCGGGGAGACGACGCAGCCGATCGTGCCGACCATGAAGACGACCGCGAGCAGCAGGATGTTGTGCCGGCGGCCGTACCGGTCGGAGAGCCGACCGCCGACCATCGCGCCGATCGCGGCGCCGAAGATCAGGATGCTGACGACGATGCCCTCGGTGACCGACGTCAGGCCGAGGTCGCGGGTCAGGGGCTCCAGGGCGCCGTTGATGACGCCGGTGTCGTAGCCGAAGAGCAGGCCGCCGAACGTCGCGACGACGGCGATGAGGCCGAGCCGCGAGGAGTGCGGCCCCTTCGTGTCGGGCGGCAGATCCGGTGGTGCCGCGGAGTCGGTGCTCATGAGCGCTCCTCCCCGATGAGGGCGTCGTGGGGCGGCCCGACGGCGGACGTGGTGTCACCCGCCGTCGGGAAGGGGGGTCAGGCGTTGGTGGGGAACCCGAGGTTGAGTCCGGCGTGGGACGGGTCGAGCCAGCGGGTGGTGACGACCTTGCCGCGGGTGAAGAAGTGCACGCCCTCGGTGCCGTGGGCGTGGGTGTCGCCGAACAGCGAGTTCTTCCAGCCGCCGAAGGAGTAGTAGGCCATCGGCACGGGGACCGGCACGTTCACGCCGATCATCCCGACCTCGACCTCGTTCTGGAACCGCCGCGCCGCGCCGCCGTCGTTGGTGAAGATCGCGGTGCCGTTGCCGTACGGGTTGGCGTTGATGAGGTCCACGGCCTCGGCGTAGGTGTCCACGCGCACCACCGAGAGCACCGGGCCGAAGATCTCGTCGGTGTAGACCGACATGTCGGTGCCGACGTGGTCGAGCAGCGTCGGGCCGACGAAGAAGCCCTCGCCGTCGGCGTCGAAGTCACCCTGCCGGCCGTCGACCACGACGGTCGCGCCCTCGCGCTCGCCGGCGTCGACGTAGCCCGACACCCGCTCCTGCGCGGCCTTCGTGACCAGCGGGCCCATGTCGCACGACCGGCGCCCGTCGCCGGTGCGCAGCCCGCGGGCCCGCTCGGCGATCTTGTCGACGAGGGTGTCGGCGATGTCGCCGACCGCGACCAGCGCCGAGATCGCCATGCAGCGCTCGCCGGCGGAGCCGAACCCGGCGTTGATCGCCTGGTCGGCGGCGAGGTCGAGGTCGGCGTCGGGCAGCACGACGGCGTGGTTCTTCGCCCCGCCGAGGGCCTGCACGCGCTTGCCGTGCGCGGTGCCGGTCTCGTAGATGTAGCGCGCGATGGGCGTCGACCCGACGAACGAGATCGACTTGACGTCCGGGCTGGTCAGCAGCCCGTCCACGGCGACCTTGTCGCCGTTGACGACGTTGAACACGCCGTCGGGCAGGCCGGCCTCGCGCCACAGCTCGGCGATCCACAGCGCCGCGGAGGGCACCTTCTCGCTCGGCTTGAGCACCACGGTGTTGCCCGCCGCGATCGCGATCGGGAAGAACCACATCGGCACCATGGCCGGGAAGTTGAACGGCGAGATGATCCCGACGACGCCGAGCGGCTGACGCACCGAGTGCACGTCGACCCCGGTCGAGGCGTTCTCGGTGGCGCCGCCCTTGAGCAGGTGCGGCATGCCGCACGCGAACTCCACGACCTCCTGGCCGCGGGCGACCTCACCGGCCGCGTCGGAGAGGACCTTGCCGTGCTCGGCCGTGATCAGCTCGGCCAGCTCCGGCGCGCGGGCGTTGAGCAGCTCGCGGAACCGGAACAGGATCGTCGTCCGCTTCGACAGCGAGGTGTCCCGCCAGCCGGGGAAGGCGGCCTTCGCCGCGGCGACGGCGTCCAGGACCTCCTCGGCCGAGGCGAACGGGACGTGCTTGGTGACCTGGCCGGTCGCGGGGTCGGTGACGTCGCCGAAGGTGCCGCTCCCGCCCGGGGCGGCCTTGCCGCCGATCCAGTGGGTGAGCTCGGGAACGCCGCCCTCGGTGGGGGTGGTGGCGGTGTCGTCCAGCGTGCTGGTCATCTCGAATCTCCGGATCAGTGCTTCTCAGCGGGCGCGAGGAACGGGCGCTGCCTCGCCTTGTGGGCGTCGTAGGTGGCTCGGGCGGACTGCGTCGAGGCGAGGGTGGAGGTCTCGCTGACCGGCACGTCCCACCAGGACCGGGAGTCGGGTGCCCCGATTAGCGGGTCGGTCTCGACGTGGATCACCGACGCGTGGGCGTCGGCCTTCGCGGCGTGCACGGCCGCCGCGAAGTCCTCGGCGCTGCGCACCCGGCGGACGGGCACGCCGAGGGACTCGGCGTTGGCGGCCAGGTCGACCGGCAGGTGCGAGCCGTCCAGCCGACCGGACGAGGAGCGGTAGCGGTAGCTCGTGCCGAACCGCTGCGAACCGAGCGACTCCGACAGCGAGCCGATCGAGGCGAAGCCGTGGTTCTGCACGAGCACCACGATGACCTTGAGGCCCTCCTGGACCGCGGTGACGAGCTCGGTGGCCATCATCAGGTAGGAGCCGTCGCCGACCATGACGAACACGTCGCGGTCGGGCGAGCCGAGGGCGACGCCGAGACCGCCGGCGACCTCGTAGCCCATGCAGGAGTAGCCGTACTCGACGTGGTAGCCCTTCGGGTCCCGCGTCTGCCACAGCTTGTGCAGGTCACCGGGCATGGAGCCGGCCGCGCAGACCACGACGTCGCGTGGGTCGGACAGGTCGTTGACCATGCCCAGGACCTCGCCCTGGGTGAGCAGGCCGTCCGCGCCGCCGTTCGGGGTCGTCGGGTGGTAGGCGGCGTCGACCGTGGCGGCCCACTCGGCGTCGAGGGCGCGGTACTGCTCGACGTAGGACGCGTCCACCGCGTGCCCGTCGAGGGCGGCGGCCAGCGCCTCCAGCGTCTCGCGGGCGTCGGCGACGACCGAGACGCCCGAGTGCTTCACCGCGTCGATCGGGGCCACGTTGACGTTGACGAAGCGGACGTCGGGGTGCGCGAAGGCGGTGCGGCTCGCCGTCGTGAAGTCGGAGTACCGGGTGCCGATGCCGATCACGACGTCGGCCTCGGCGGCGACCGCGTTGGCGGCGGTGGTGCCGGTGGAGCCGATCGCGCCGAGGCACTGCGGGTGGTCCCATGCGAGCGTGCCCTTGCCGGCCTGCGACTGCCCGACCGGGATGCCGGTGGCCTCGCAGAACGCCGTGAGCGCCTCGACCGCGCCGCTGTAGTGCACGCCGCCGCCGGCGACCACCAGCGGGCGGCGCGCGGAGCGGATGACCTCGGCCGCCCGGGCGACCGCGGAGCGCTCCGGGAGCGGGCGGGCGACGTGCCAGGTGCGCTCGGCGAAGAGCTCGACCGGCCAGTCGTGCGCCTGCGCCTGCACGTCCTGCGGGAAGCAGACCGTGACCGCACCGGTCTCGACCGGGTCGGTGAGCACGCGCATCGCCGAGAGCAGGGCGGCGGGCAGCTGCTCGGGGCGCCACACACGGTCGAAGTACTTCGAGACGGGGCGGAAGCAGTCGTTGACGGTCACGTCGCCGGCGCTCGGGAGCTCGAGCTCCTGCAGCAGGGGCGAGGCCGAGCGGTCGGCGAACGTGTCGGCCGGGAGCAGCAGCACCGGCAGCCGGTTGATGGTGGCGAGGGCGGCGCCGGTGACCATGTTGGTGGCGCCGGGGCCGACGCTGGACGAGACGGCCCAGGTGCGCAGGCGGTCCTGCGTGCGGGCGTAGGCGACGGCGGTGTGCACCATCGCCTGCTCGTTGCGGCCGAGGACGTAGCGCAGCGCGTCGGGCTCCTCGAGCTCGGCCTGCAGCAGCGCCTGGCCCAGCCCCGCCACGTTGCCGTGGCCGAAGATCCCGAAGCACCCGGCGAACAGCTTCTGCCGCACGCCGTCGCGCTCCGAGTACTGCGCGGCGAGGAAGCGCACCGTCGCCTGCGCGACGGTGAGCCGGATCGTGTCGGCCATCATTGCCCTCCCAGACGAGCGTCGATGCTCTGGTCCGCCCAGGTCTCCCGCACCCATGCCTGCTCGGGGTGGTCGGTGATGCGCCAGGCGCGCTCCGGCCCGGGGCCGGCCATGACGTTGAGGTAGTACATGTCGTGCCCGGGGGCGGCCATGCACGGTCCGTGCCAGCCGAACGGGACGAGCACGGTGTCGCGGTCGCGGACCTCGACGAGCACGTCGATCTCCCCGGCCTCCGACGTGGAGGTGCGGTGGTAGCCGATCCCCGGGGTGCCGTGCGGCGAGGCCGCGATCTCGAAGTAGTAGATCTCCTCGAGCTCGGACTCGTGCGGGCCCGCGGTGTCGTGCTTGTGGGCCGGGTAGCTCGACCAGTTGCCGTTCGGCGTGATCACCTCGCAGGCGATCAGCGACGCGGTCTCGAACACCCCGACGGTGCCGAAGTTGCGCACCTGCCGGCTGGCCTGCCCGGCCCCGCGCAGCTCCACAGGGACGTCGGTGGCAGGGGCGTACCGGAACGGGAGCTGCTGGTCGGTGCGCGCGCCGGTCAGCGCGAAGCGGCCCTCGCCCCGCACGGTCACCTCGGCGTCCACGGGCAGGTAGACGACGTCGGTGGGGCCGGCGAACACGCCGGAGCGGCCGCGCAGCTCGAACGTCGTGCTCCCGAGGGTGACCGCGCCGGAGCCGGCGAGCGGGACGACGAACATCTCCTCACCCGCCGTCGGGACGGTCCGCTCCTCCCCCCGGCCGAGCGTGAAGGTGCGCAGCGAGGAGTGGCTCCAGCCCGCGACCTCGGGCGTGATCAGGGTGTCGAAGCCGTCGGCGGCGGTGCTCCCCGACGGCAGGTGGAGCTCGTCGCCGAGCACGGTGCGCGTCATGCCGCGGCCTCCTTCGGCGGGCGGACCAGCGATACGGCGGTGTCGACGGCGGCCGCGACGTCGTGGTCGGGCGGGTAGAGCAGGGACCGGCCGACGACGAGCCCGCGCACGCCGGGCAGGGCGAGCGCCTTGCCCCAGGACGCGTAGGTGTCGTCGGGGTGGCCCGCGGGGTCGCCGCCGAGCAGCAGCGTCGGCAGCGTCGTCGCCGCCATGACCCGCTCCATGTCGTCGATCACGGGCAGCTTGAGCCACGTGTGGGCGCTGGAGGCACCGAGACCCTGCCCGATGTGCACCGAGCGGATGACGGCCTCCGGGGAGAGGTCGTTGACCACGCGACCGTCGACGCGGCGGGAGATGAACGGCTCGACCATCGCGACGATCCCGGCGCGGTTGGCCTCGGTGACGACCTGCGCGCAGCTCTCGAGCGTGGCCACGGTCGCGGGGTCGGCGAGGTCGATGCGGGTGAGCATCTTGATGGCCTCGAAGCCCGCGTCGACGGTGGCGGCGACGTCGTAGCCGGTGAGCCGGTCGTCCATCTCGAACACCGAGCCCGCGAGCCCGCCGCGGTTCATCGAGGAGACCACGACCTTGTCCTCGAGCGCCCCGAGCAGCAGCAGGTCCTCGAGGACGTCGGCGGTGCCCAGGACCCCGTCGACGCCGGGCCGGGCGAGCGCGGTGACCAGCCGCTCGATCAGCTCCGGGCGGCTCTCCATGGCGTCGGGGTTGCCGCGCACCGACAGCGCGCCCCGGGCGGGGTGGTCCGCCGCGACCAGCATGAGCCGGCCGTCGGCGGGCAGGAACGGCTGACGCGACCGGGCGGCGAGCAGCGCGGCGACGCGGCCCGGGTCGTGGGCGCGGACGTCGCGGAGCTCCGCGAGGTCGGCCACGAAGTCAGGCATCGGACTCCCCGTTCTGGTTCGGGTCCCCGCCGGAGAGGAGGACGTCGATCTCGGCGGGCGTGGGCATGGCGGTGGAGCACTCCAGGCGGGAGGCGACGATCGCGCCCGCGGCGTTGGCGCGGTGCAGGACCTCGGCCAGCGGCCAGCCGGCGAGCAGGCCGTGCGCGAGCGAGCCGCCGAAGCTGTCGCCGGCGCCGAGGCCGTTGTAGGGGGTGATCTGCAGCGGCGGGGAGACGACCCGCTCGGTGCGGGTCTTCGCGAGCACGCCCTTCGGGCCCTGCTTCACGACGGCGAGCTCCACACCGGCGTCGAGCAGGGCGTCGGCCGCCCGGTCGGGGTCGGTCTCGTCGACGGCGACCTCGCACTCCTCGCGGTTGCCGACGGTCACGGTCACCTGCCCGAGGACCTTCTGGATCTCCGCGCGCGCCTGCTCCGGGGACTCCCAGAACATCGGCCGGTAGTCCAGGTCGAGCACCGTGCGCCCGGAGCCGCGGGCGGCGAGCGCCTCGTGGTGCGCCGAGCGTGACGGCTCCTCGGACAAGCCGGTGACCGAGAGCCACAGCAGGTCGGTGCCCGCGATGGCGTCGCGGTCGAGGTCGGCCGGGCGGACCTGCAGGTCCGGCGCGGTGGGCCGGCGGTAGAAGTACAGCGGGAAGTCGTCCGGCGGGAAGATCTCGCAGAACGTGACCGGGGTGGCGTACTCGGTGTTCGTGACGACGTAGCGGTCGTCGACCCCGAGGCGGTTCAGCTCCCGGCGCACGTAGCGACCGAACGGGTCGTCGCCCACGCCGGTGACGATCGCGGCGCGGCGACCCAGACGGGCCGCGGCGACGGCGACGTTCGCGGTGGTGCCGCCGAGGAACTTGCCGAACGTGGTGACGTCCTCCAGCCCGACCCCGACCTGCAGCGGGTAGATGTCCACCCCGGCCCGGCCGAACGTCAGGACCTCGGGGGGCGCGACGGAGGCGTTCATGGATGACCTCTCGGTGCTCGTGGGTTCCGGCGTCGTGCAGAACGGTAGGCGCGCCCACCGACAACGTCAATACTTTGTACAGACATGATGACAATAGGACGTGAGGCGGTACGCTGCCCCCATGGCCACCCGCTCCGAGGCCGTCCCGCTGGACGTGCGGCTCGACCGGACCAGTCCCGTGCCGCTCTACCACCAGCTCTCCCAGGCGATCGAGGGCAAGATCGCGTCCGGCGAGCTGCAGCCCGGGGACCGCATCGAGAACGAGCTCGCGCTCACCGAGCGGCTCGGCCTCGCCCGCCCCACGGCGCGGCAGGCGATCCAGGAGCTGGTCCGCAAGGGCATGCTCGTGCGCCGGCGCGGCCTCGGCACCCAGGTCACCCGGCCCGCGATCCACCGCGACGTCCGGCTCTCGTCCCTCCACGAGGACCTCACGACGGCGGGTCGCGCGCCCCGCACGCGGCTGCTCTCGACCGACACCGTGCCCGCGGCGTCGCTCGGGCTCGGCGAGGTGCTGTCCCCGGACGAGACGCTGCAGCGGATCCGACGGCTGCGCTCCGCCGACGACGAGCCGCTCGCCGTCATGACGAACTACCTGCCCGAGCGGTTGCGCCTGACCGACGACGACCTCGCCGAGCTCGCGAGCACCGGCCTCTACGACCTGCTGCGCGCCCGGGGCGTGCAGATCGCCATCGCCCGCCAGACCATCGGCGCGCGGCTCGCCACCGACGAGGAGGCGACGCTGCTCGAGCAGGAGACGCCGCTGGCCTGCGTCACCGCCGAGATGCTGGTGTACGACGACGCCGGCGCGCTCGTCGAGGTCGGGCGCCACCTCTACCGCGCCGACCGGTACACGGTGGAGACCTCGGTCGTCGTGTAGGCGGCTCGGCCCTGGTCCGGCGCTGGTTCGGTACCAAGGCCGCCGCGCGGGCGCCGAGATCTCATCGAGCCGAGCGATGTGCTCGCTCAGCGATCACATCGCGCGGCAGGTCGGGATCTTGCTCCCGGGAGCGGTCAGCGCACCGACAGGCGCTGGCCGGGACGGATCAGATCGGCGTCGGCGAGGTCGTTGCGGTCCGCGAGCGTGCTCACCTCGACGCGGTAGCGGGCTGCGATGGACGACAGCGTGTCCCCGGGACGGACGGTGTAGGAACCCACGCCGTCCTCGTCGGTCGCGAGCGACGCGCGGCTCGACGACCCCCACCCGCTCGTCACCGACGACACGAACGCGCCGAGGCTGCTCCCGGCCTCCCCGAGGGCACGTCCGCCCGATCGCACGGTGGCGGCGGAGTTCGCCGGCTCGGAGATGACGGCGACCAGCAGGACGACGAGGACCACCAGACCGACGATCCGCGCCAGGTTCATACCGAGATCCTCGCCCGCAGCCACGCCTCGTGCCGAGCCCGCGCTCGGAGATGGGCCGGACGCCGCAGCGTGGCAGGGCCGGGCGGTCGTGCCGGATCGCCCGGAGAGCCCCAACTTCTTGCGACCCGATCGAGCGCTCCGCACGATCGACCGACGATGGATCTCTTGCCGCTGGCCTTCGTCGTGCTGGTCGTGCTCTTCGTCCTCGTCCCGTTCCGGCGCCTCAAGGGCGGTCGTGGAGGAGGGTCGGAGAAGGCTCTCGTGGGCGCCGTCTGGGTCGTCATCGGCGTCGTGCTCGCGGTGATCATCGCCAGCCGCTGACCCCGCCCGCGAGCGCCAAGATCTCATCGAGCCGAGCGATGTGCTCGCTCAGCGATCACCTTGCTCGGCGGGTCGGGATCTTGCGCCCGGGAGCGGTCAGCGCACCGACAGGCGCTGGCCGGGCCGGATCAGATCGGCGTCGGCGAGGTCGTTGCGATCCGCGAGCGTGGCCGGGCTGACCGAGTACCGAGCCGCGATCGAGGAGAGCGTGTCACCCGGGCGCACGGTGTAGGTGCCCGACGAGGACGCCGACGACGAGGACCCCGACGACGACCCCGACCCGCCGCCCGGCGCCACGCCCCGCACGAACTGGATCAGGCTCGTCCCCGCCTCCTGCAGGGCGTCGCCGCCGTTGCGCACCGTCGCCGCCGAGGTCAGCGGCTGGGAGACGATCGCGTACAGCACGAGCGCCAGCACGAGGATTCCGACCACCCGCCCGAGGCTCACCCGTCCATGGTGCGAGCCCCGGAGAGCTCACGCGAGCAGGGAGAAGTCGATCCCTCAGTGGTCGGAACATCCGGCGCGGCCGGCCCCGGGGGTTGGGCTGTTCAGACCCGTTCGATGATCGTCGCGTTCGACTGGCCGCCGCCCTCGCACATCGTCTGCAGGCCCCGGGTGCCCCCGGTGCGACGGAGTTCGTGCACGAGCTTGGTGGCGAGCACGGCCCCGGTGGCACCCAGCGGGTGGCCCATCGCGATGGCGCCGCCGTTGACGTTGGTCCGCTCCAGCGGCGCGCCGGTCTCCTCGGCCCACGCGAGCACGACCGGCGCGAACGCCTCGTTGCACTCGAAGAGGTCGATGTCGTCGATCGTCAGGCCGGCCTTCTTCAGGACCGACCGGGTCGCCGGGATGGGCCCGGTGAGCATGAGGACCGGGTCCTCCCCGACGACGGCCATCGTCGAGACCTTCGCGATCGGCTCCAGGTCGTGCTCCCGCATCGCCTGCTCGGAGGCGATCAGCATGGCCGCCGACCCCACCGACACCTGCGACGACACGGCCGCGGTCAGCGCGTAGCCCTCCCGCAGCGGCGGGAGCGACGCCATCTTCTCCAGGTCGACGTTCGGCCGGATGCCCTCGTCGTGGGAGAGGAAGTTCAGCGGCGCGATCTGCCCGGTGAAGCGGCCCTCGTCGGTCGCGACCGCGGCCCGCCGGTGCGACTCGACGGCGAACTCCTCCATCCGCTCCCGCGTGATGCCCCACTTCTCGGCGATCAGCTGCGCACCGCGGAACTGGCTGATCTCCTGCTCGCCGTAGCGCTGGATCCACTTCGCGCCCTCGCGCCGGGTGCCCATGCGCTCCAGGACCGCGGCGTTCGCGTCGATCGGCACGATCGCCATGTTCTCGACGCCCGCCGCGACCACGAGGTCCTGCGTCCCGGACATGATGGCCTGCGCCGCGAAGTGCAGCGCCTGCTGCGACGAGCCGCAGGCGCGGTTGATCGTGGTGCCGGGGACGTGCTCGGGGAAGCCCGCGGAGAGCCAGGCCGTGCGGCCGATGACCCCGGCCTGCGGGCCGAGCTGGGTCACGCAGCCCATCAGCACGTCCTCGACGGCGCCCGGGTCGACGCCGGTCCGCTCCATGAGCGCCGTCAACGCGTGCGCCCCGAGGTCGGCGGGGTGGACGTCGGCGAGCTTGCCCTTGCGGGTCCCGACCGGCGAGCGGACGGCGTCGACGATGTACGCGTCGGCCACGGCGCCTCCTACGAGCGTGTGCGGTTCCTGACCGTCAGTGTCAGTCGTGGACCACGGCTGACGCCAGCGGCGTCGATCTCAGCCCTGCCGGGACGTCGTGGCCCGGTAGTTCGCGATCAGGTCCTTGGTGAGCTGACCGCGCGCCTTCACCTCGATGCCCTCGTCGATCGCCCAGGCGCGGATCCGCTCGCGCTCGGTCGCCGTCAGCCCGTCGCGGCCACGCTTCTCCTCGCCCGGCCCCGACGCGGCCGCCTCCGACGGCGCAGCCTCCGCCTCGGGAGCGGGCCGGGCGGGGGCCGCCTCGTCCGCGCGGGTCAGCAACGACGGGTCGCCGGCCTCGAACGCCTCGACCACCCAGCCCGGGAGCCGTCCACGGGCCGACAGCCCGGCACCGTGCTCGGTGGCCCAGGCGCGGATCTCCTGGTTGCGCTCGCGGGACGAGGACGACGGGGCGGTCGCGGGCGCCGGCGCGGGTGCCGCGGTGGCCGTCCGGCGGCCACCGCTGCGGCGGGCGGCCGCGACGTAGCGCTCCAGTGCCGCGCGCAGTTCCCCGGCGTTCGCGGCGGAGAGGTCGATCTCGTAGGACGCGCCGTCGAGTCCGAAGTCGACGGTCTCCTCGGCGGTGCCGCCGTCGAGGTCGTCGACCCACGTGACCGTGGTCCTGGTGGCCATGCCTGTACTCCTCGGGTCGGCCGGGGTGGGTGGGCTCGGAGGTCGCCGGTCCCCCCGGGCCCGCTCCCCGCGCTGGTCCTACCAGGTGACCCCGACGATCAGGGCCGGACACGGCCGCGATCACGCTCACACACCGCAGAGTCCGAGCAGCCGGTCGCGGGCCGAGCCCGACTCCGGGGGCCGTGCGGGCAGCAGGATGCCCACCTGTCGCCAGAGCTCCGCCCGCGGCTCGAGCCCGACGAGCACGGCCGTCGCGAGCTCGTCGTCGACCGGCGACGCCAGCCCCACGGCCCGTGCCAGCGCCTCGGCCCGAGGGCACGCGCGACGACGAGCTGCCAGAGGTACTCCTCGACGGTCTGGTCGCCGAAGGACGAGTGCACGGTCGCGCCGAGGTCGGTCACGGCGTCCGCGGCCTCGCGCGCCCGGCGGGCCAGGTCGGGGAACGGCCCGACGTCGGGCTCGCCCGCCTCCGCCATCGTCTCCCCCGCCAGCTGCGAGGGGATCCACGCCTCGTCCCGCGCGAGGTGCGCGACGGCGTCCCGCACCGGACGGCCGCCGAGCGGGTCGGAGGCGAAGACGGGCGCAGGGACCCGCTCCCACCCGTCGTCGGGAATGCTCTCGACGACGCCCTCGATCGCGCGGTCGGCCTGCCGGAACGTCTCCACCGGGTTCATGACGGCGAGCGTGGCGGGAGAGGCGGTCAGGTCCGGTCCGCCGTGCTCACGCCGTGCGCGCCACGACGGCCCGCTCGACGAGGCCCGCGAGCCAGTCGACCAGCAGCGCGAGCGCCGCCACGAGCGAGCCGGCGACGACGAGCACGGTGAGGCGGTTCAGCAGCAGCGCCTGCTGGATCAACGCCCCGAGCCCGCCCGCGCCGATGTAGGAGGCGAGCGTCGCGGTGCCGACGTTGAGCACGAGGGCCACCCGCACCCCGGCGACGATCACCGGCACCGCGAGCGGGATCTCGATCCGGAGCAGACACTGCGGGGCCGACATCCCCATGCCGCGGGCCGCCTCGACGAGCGTCTCGTCCACCTCCTGCAGGCCGACGATCGTGTTCCGCAGGACCGGGAGGAAGGCGGCCAGCGTCAGCCCGAGGACGGCGCTGGGCAGCCCGAAGCGCCAGAAGCCGAGCAGGATCAGGACCCCGAAGGCCGGCAGCGCCTGCGCGAACCCGCCGACCACGGCGACCGCCCGGGCCACGAGGACGAACCGGGGACGGCTCAGGACGAGCCCCAGCGGCACGGCGACGGCGAGCACGAGGGCGGTGGAGTACGCCGTGAGCACGAGGTGCTGGGAGAGCTGGCCGAGGACGTTCGCGGGGTCGAGGGCGCGCTGTTCGAGGGAGTCGAGCCGCCCCGCGTAGACGGTGCCGACGGCGACGAGCAGGCCTACGACGAGGAGGAGGGGCGTGGCCCAGAGGTCGGGGGTGGCGAGCAGGACGCGCCACGCGCGGCGGGCACGCTCCCCGGGGACCTCGACCGCCACGTCGATCATCGTGCTGGTCCGGACGCCGCCCGGCAGCACGACGCGATGGCGCACGACCGGTCGTCACGACGCGTGACACGGACGCCCGGACCGTGCCCGGGAACCGGTGCCGGCCGCATCGGTTCCCGCGGGCGGTCGGCCGGGGCAGGATGGCCGGATGGACCTCGCCGAGTTCGGTGCCCTCGCCGCCGAGGAGCGCGGCCTGGTGGTGGTGGCCACGGCCCGCGCGGACGGGTCGATCCAGTCCTCGGTGGTCAACGCCGGGGTGCTGGCGCACCCGGTGACCGGGCAGGACGTGCTCGCCTTCGTCACGTACGGCCGGGCGAAGCTCGGCAACCTCCGCCGGCGGCCGTGGACCGCGGTGACCGCGCGCTCGGGGTGGCGCTGGGGCACGGTCGAGGGGTCGGTGGAGATCGCCGGCCCCGACGACCCGCTGCCCGGGGTCGACGACGTGCCCGCGCTGCTGCGGGCCGTGTTCACCGCCGCCGGGGGCGCCCACGACGACTGGGACGCGTTCGACGCGACCATGGCCCGGGACCGGCGGGCGGCCGTGTTCGTGTCGCCGACCCGCGTGTACTCGAACTGACCGCGGAAGTGCGGGAGGGTGGGGGGATGGCCGACGAACCCCGCACCGACGACGAACTCGCCCGCGCGATCGACGAGAACGCCGAGGCCGAGCACGCCCTGCGCAGCGCCGCCCACGGCGGGCTCGACGACGCCGACGCGGACCGCCTGCGCGACCTGCAGATCGAGCGCGACCGCCTGTTCGACCTCAAGCGCCAGCGCCAGGCGCAGCGCGACGCCGGGCACGACCCGGGCGAGGCGCACGAGCGCGACGCCGGGACGGTCGAGGGCTACCGACAGTAGTCACCTAGAGTCGCCCTCATGCGGACAGGGGGGCACGGACCGGACATCCCGGTCCATCGCGTCCCGGTCGCGGCCGCCGTCGGCACCGCCCTCGCGCTCGCCGCCCATCTCGTGGGCGGTGGCGCCCGCCCGACGGGCATCGTCCTGACCGTCGTCGTCGCGGTGTCCGGCGTGGTCAGCCTGCTCGCGCTGCGCACCGGCCGGGTGTCCCGCGGGCCGTGGACGGCGCTCGCCGTGCTGCTGCTCGGCCAGGTGGCCCTCGAGGCCGTCCTGGCGGCGGCCGACCACCACGTCGTCACCGCGGTCGCCGCGCTCGGCGTGCACGGCGCGGCCGCGCTGGCCGCCGCGCTGCTCCTGCTCGGCGGCGCGCGCCTCGCCGACGACCTGCGCGACACCGCCGACCGCGTGCTGCCCCGACGCTGGTGGCGGCGCCCGACGGGGTCCCGCCGGGGCCCGGCGGTCGCCGCGACCCGTCGTCGGGAAGGGCTGGGCGTGGGCCGGGCGGTCGACGCGAGCGGGGCACGCGGCCCGCCGCTGCCGGCCTGACCCCGGGCCCCGCACACCCCGCTCCCCGAGGAGGTGTCGTCCTGCGCACCTCGCGCCGGCTCCGACCTCTCGTCCTGACCGCCATCGCGCTCGCCGTCCTGCTCGGCGTCAACCTGCCGCCCGCACTCGCCTACGTGCAGGACTGGCGCTACCAGCAGCTGATCAACTCGATCGAGTACCAGCGCCAGTTCGGGAAGTGGGACGTCCTCGAGCTGCCCGTCGACCAGCGCGTCAACGCCATCCACTCCGCCCTGCTGCCCTCCGGCAAGATCATGTTGATCGCCGGGTCGGGCAACAAGGAGGACATGTTCGCGACGAGGGCGCTCAAGAGCCTCCTCTACGACCCCGCCACCGGCGCCTCGAAGGTCATCCCCGTCCCCGACGACATGTTCTGCGCCGGCCAGACGCTGCTGCCCGACGGCCGCCTGCTCGTCGCCGGCGGCACGGCCCGCTACGAGAAGCTCGACGGTGCCGTGACCTACGCCGGCGGCGCGATGCGGGTGAAGAACGAGAATCCCGACGTCGGGCGCGACATCCCGGTCGGCACCGAGTTCGTCTCCCCCGAGGGCAAGGCCTACCGGACCATCCGGCCGAACGTGGTCCCGCCCGCGACGAAGGTCGCCACCCGCACCGGGGCCACCGTCACCGCGGCCGAGGAGCGGGTGTTCGTCGAAGCGGTGCAGCCCGGCCCGCAGGGCATCACGCTCCAGCCCGGCCTGCAGTTCGCCATCACCGGCCTGGACCCGGCCGCCGCGAAGGACGTCTACGGGCTCGGCGAGGCGCTGACCCTGGACAAGCAGAACTACCAGGGCACCGAGGCCGCGTACACGTTCGACCCGGTCGCCGAGACCTGGTCCCGCGTGGACGACATGGACTTCGCGCGCTGGTACCCGACGCTGACGCCGCTGCCCAACGGCGACGTGCTGACGCTGTCCGGACTGGACAACATCGGCAACGTCCTCAACGGCGAGACCGAGCACTTCGACCCGCGGACCAACCGCTTCGTCGAGGACAAGCAGCTCACCCAGTACTTCCCGACCTACCCCGCCGTCTTCGCCACCGAGCAGCCCAACCGGCTCTTCTACAGCGGGACGAACTCCGGCTACGGACCGGCCGAGGCCGGACGACTGCCGGGCTTCTGGGACCTCGACACCAACGTGCTCACCCCGGTCCCGGGTCTGCGCGACCCGAACCTCCTCGAGACGGCGGGCTCGGCCTGGCTCGGCCCGGTGCAGGACCAGCGGATGGTGGTCGTCGGGGGCGGCGGGATCGGGGAGAGCCCGCTGACCACGGCGCGCATCGACGAGATCGACCTCGACTCCCCCGAGCCGGCGTTCCGGCCCGGCCCGATGCTGCCCGACCCGGTGCGCTACCCCAACCTCACGACGCTGCCCGACGACTCGATGCTCATCAGTCACGGGTCGCGCGATTACCGCGGCAAGGGCGACTCCGACGTCCTCGACGCCCACCTGCTGCGTCCCGAGGGCGGGCCGGGCGGCACGCTGGTCGAGGCGGCGGACCCGGTGGTCGGGCGCAACTACCACGGCCAGGCGGTCCTGCTGCCCGACGGACGGGTCCTGACGGCGGGCTCGGACCCGCTCTTCGACGACGAGCGCAACACGATCCCGGGCACCTTCGAGCAGCGCCTCGAGATCTACACGCCGCCCTACCTGTTCCAGGGCGGGAAGCGTCCGGAGATCACGTCGGCCCCCGACGTCATGCGGCGCGGCACCACGGTGTCGGTGCAGACCCCGGACGCGGAGCGCATCCAGAAGGTGCGGCTGATGCGGCTGATGTCGTCCACGCACGTGACGGCGGTCGACCAGTTCTCGGTGGCCGTCGAGGCCCGGGCGACGGGGGCCGACTCGCTGGAGCTCACGCTCCCACGGGAGATCGAGACGATGCAGGTGGGCAACTACATGCTCGTCCTGGTCGACGACCGCGGGGTGCCGTCGGTCGGGTCGATGGTGCGGGTGCCGTAGGGGGTCGCCCCCTTCGTGGCAGGAAAGCGTCGTTGCTGTCACTGGCTGACAGCAACGACGCTTCGCTGCCGTGGGAGGCGGAGTCAGTCGGTCGATCCGGTGGCTCCGCGCGCGTACGCGGCAGGCTCACCGGGAGCGGCGGCCCGCTCCCGCTCGGCGGCGATCGTGGCGTCGATGGCCTGCTGCCACCGCTCGGGCGAGCGTCGCCGCGCGGCCCGCGTCCGACGGAGGCCCGCGACGGCCGGCCCGAGCAGGGCGTCGGCGAGCGGGGCGGGGCGGACGCGCAGGTCCTCGCTCGTCGCCGCTCCGTGGACGCGGCGGATGATGGCGTCGAGGGTGGGCCGGGACAACCGGGTCGGGATCCGGAGGAGGTCCCGGAGCAGGCTCGCGATCGAGTCGAGGGTGGCGGCGGCGAGGAGGGCGGAGTCGTCCGAGATCGGGCCGGTGACGGCCTGCAGGACGTCGTCGACACGGCGCGCGGCGTCGTGGCCGGTGATGCCCTCGACCAGCCGGCCGTCGACCCCGAGCAGGTGCCCGACGTACCACCAGTAGCGGTAGAGGCCGGCGAGCTCGCGGCCGGTGAGGTCGAACCCCAGCCGTTCCTCGGCGCGGTAGGAGGTCAGGGTGAAGTCCATCCAGGTCCGGGCGAGGTCGACCTGGTTGACCGGCGCGCCGTCCACGTCGGCGTCGTAGCCGCGGTCGAGGGCGAGCCGGCGCATGTGCGCGTGCAGCATGCGCACCTCGAGGGTCGCGACGTAGCCCGGTCGCCCCCGGCGCAGGTTGCCGGGCAGCATCGCCTGCGTCAGCCAGCTCCCGGTCTCGGTGAGACGCCGCTCGGCGCCGTCGACGAGTCGGCCGGTGGTGGAGAGCACCTTCGCGATCGACGGGGACTCGTAGACCCGGACCAGGGCCCCGGCACTCAGCGACACGATGTGGACCGGGGTGGGCGAGCTGAACCAGGCGCGCGGCAGGTCGTCGAGCAGCTCGTCGTCGACGTAGTCCGGCGGGCTCTCGGCCTGGCGCAGGAGGGCGGCGAGCGCGGGCGGCGGGTCGGCGAGGGAGTCGAGGCCGTCGCGGACTCCCTGTCGGAGCAGGGGCCGGGCGCGCGACATGCCCAGGTCGTGCATCTCGGCGACGACGGCGTCGGCGAGCGGGTCCCCGGTGGTCAGCGCCCACTGCATGAGGTCGGCGCGGCCCTCCCCGAACTGCGCGAGGACGGCGGTGCGGCTCGCCCGTCCGGTCGGCCACGTGGCGGTCGCGGTCATCGGTGCTCCTGGTCGACGAGGTCCGGTGCGGGGGTGGGGTCGGTGACGCCGAAGGCGTCGAAGAGCCGGGTGATGTCGGCGCGCACGGTGGCGGAGGGCGTCGCCGAGCCGCGGGCCATCTCGTGCAGGATCAGCCCGGAGAGCGCCCGGGCGAGCGTGCGGGCGCGGTCGGGATCGCCGATCCGCGTCGCGAACAGGTCGGCGAGTTCCTCGATGAACGTCTCGGCGACCGGTCGCAGCCGCGGGTTGTGGATGGCCGTGAGCGTCAGCTGGATGACGCCGTCCGCCGGGAGGCGGTCGCCGTGCGGGGTGCGCGCGACGACGGCCATGGCGGCGTCGACGACGCCGAGGCCCTGCTCGTCGGCCTCGCGGCCGAGCCGACGCATGTCGGCGATCGTCCGGGACGCCGTCAGCTCGAAGGCGGCGACGAGCAGATCCTCGGCGGTCCGGAAGTGGTAGGTCGTGGCCGCCAGGGACGTGTCGGCCCGTGCCGCCACCGCGCGCTGGGTGACGGCGGCGACGCCCCGGGTGCAGATGATCTCGATCGCGGCGTCGAGCAGTGCCCCGCGGGTCCGTGTGCTGCGGCTCCGGCGTCCGTCCACAATCCGTACGCTAGTACGGATTGATGCGGTCGCGGCCCGGTCGGACGCGGATCGCCCGACCGTGGCTGCCGGACGACGGGGCCGGTACGGTGTCGCGCCCCGCGGGGCCGCCCCCTTCGAGGCGCGCACGGGTTCCCGGGAGCGTCCGTCGGGCGGCAGCATGGATCTCGTGACCATCGTCGGCGACGCCCTCGTGCCCACCCTCGACGACGTCCGCGCCCGCGTCGACGACCTCCTGCCGCAGATCCGCGCCCGGGCCGCGGAGGCCGAACGGGAGCGCACTGTCCCGGCCGACCTCGCGGCGGCCCTGGAGGACGCCGGAGTGTTCCGGCTGCAGCGCGTCCGGGCGCTCGGCGGGCTCGAGGCCGACCCCGTCGCCATCCTCGACGTGATCGAGCGCCTGGCGCACGCCGACGCCTCCACGGCGTGGGCGGGCCTGATCGGCATGACGGCGTCGTCGTTCTTCGGCCGCCTCGACCCGGCCGTCGCGGCCGACCTGCTGGCCCCGCGCCCGGGGGCGGGTGCGAGCTGTGTGTTCGCCCCGACCGGCACGGCGACGCCCGAGGGCGACGGCTACCGGGTGACCGGGCGGTGGGAGTGGAACTCCGGGGTGAAGCACACGCCGTGGCACCAGGTCGGCGCCGTCGTCCCCGGCACGGACGACCCCGAGACGCGTGTGGTGTTCCTCGCCGACGACGAGGTCGGCGTGATCGACCACTGGGACACGATGGGCCTGCGTGGCACCGGCAGCCACGACGTGCAGGTGCAGGAGGTGTGGGTCCCGGCCGAGCGGACGTTCGCCGCCGGCCCCGGGGCCGTCAGCGCCCACGACGGGCCGTACGCGCGCTTCGGGATCGGCGACCTGGTCAACGTCGGAGTGGTCGCCTTCCCGCTCGGGGTCGCGCGTCGCGCCGTCGACGAGTTCGTGGAGCGGGCGCGGGACAAGACGCGCGGGCTGCAGTCGCGCTGGTCGGTGGCCGACGACGCGGAGGTGCAGGCCGCGATCGGCCGCGCCGAGTGCGCCCTGGCCGCCGCCCGGGTGTTCGCCGACACCGCGGCCGCCGACCTGTGGGAGTCCGTGCGCGCCGGGGCCCCCGATCCGCGCGCGCAGGGGCGGCTGGCGATGGCGACCGCCCACGCGCTGCGGACGGCGGTGGACGTCGTCGACGTCTGCTACCGCCACGCGGGCGCCTCGTCCATGCGCCTCGACGACCCGCTGCAGCGCTGCTTCCGTGACCTCCACGCGGTCGCCGGCCACGTCTTCTACTCCGCCGAGGCCGACCGGACCGTCGGTCGGCACCGACTGCGACCGCCCGAGAACTGACAACCGAGAGCACTGATCTTGCTTCCGGACGAAGCCCGTGCCATGTTGTGAGAGCAGTGCTCTCGACATGGAGGTGGGCGGGATGACGACGGTGCTCGTGACCGGGGCCAACGGCCGGATCGGCACGGAGCTCGTGCCGGACCTGGTGGCGCGCGGGGTGACGGTGCGCGCGATGGTCCGACGGGCGACGGGGCGGTCCGGTGAGGTGGTGGCCGACCTGGACGACCCGGCGTCGCTCGCCGCGGCCCTCGCCGGCGTGGACGCGGTCTTCCTCAACTCCCCGTCGTCGGAGCGGGCGGCGGAGCAGCAGATCCGGTGCGCCGATCTGGCCGTCGCGGCGGGGGTCCGACGGCTCGTCGTGCTGTCGCAGCTCGGGGCGCGGGCGGACTCGCCGGTGCGGTTCCTGCGGTGGCACGCGGAGGTCGAGGCCCACCTCGCGGCGTCGCCGCTCGAGGTGACGGTGCTGCGGCCGAACCTGTTCGTGCAGGCCGTGGCGGACGCGGCCCACGGCGGGGTGCTGGGCGCCCCGATCGGCGACGCCCGGGTCAGCGTGATCGACGTGCGCGACATCGCGGCCGTCGCCGCCGTCGTGCTCACCGGGGACGGGCACGCCGGCGCGACGTACACGCTGACCGGCCCGGCCGCCGTGAGCCACGCCGAGCTCGCCGCGGCGCTCGGGGTGGAGTTCGCCGACCTCGACCCCGACACGTTCCGCGGCCTGCTCGACGGGGTGCTCCCCGCCTGGCAGGCCGACGGACTCGTCGAGGACTACGCCCACTACCGCCGCGGGGAGGCCGGGCAGGTGGACCCGGCGGTGCCCACGCTGCTCGGCCGTCCCGCGCTCGGGCTCGACGTCCTCGCCCGCACCGCCCTCACGCGCTGAGGCGGGTGCCGACCCGACGGAACAGCCCGTCCGGGTCGACCCTCCCGGCCGTGGCGAGCAGCCGGGTCAGCGTCGCGTCGTCCCAGGCCCGGCCGATCACCCCGGCCTGCGCGGCGCCCAGGAAGTTCGGCAGCACGCCCGCCGACCAGGGCTTCAGCGCGTCGACGACGCCCTGCACGACGACGGGCACGACGCCGCCCAGCTCGGGCACCATCGGCCCGAGCGCATAGAGCCCGAACGGCGCGTCCCGGCCCGCGACCGAGTCCAGGTCCGGACGGCGGGTGATCGCCCCGCCGAACGCCCGCAGCTCGGCCATGATCAGCGGGGTCTCGACGCCGGGGCCCGCGACGGCGAGCAGGGCGTCGAGGGCGGCGTCGGGCAGCCCTCCGAGCAGCGTCGACGCGTCCCACACCGGCATGGGGTCGGTCGGGTCGGCGTGCACGGAGTCGATCGCGGCGAACGGCATCTCGCCGACCAGGTCCGCGATCGGCTCGACCTCCGGCGCGCGCAGCGGGGCGAGCAGCGCCTCGCCCTCCTCGGCAGGACCCGTCGTCGTGAAGCGCAGGTGCACGACGAAACGGCCCTGCAGCGGCGGCGGCAGCGCGGGGTCCGGCGGGAGCCGGAGCAGGGCGATCGAGCTGGAGGCGTGCTCGGGCAGCGTCGTGACCCAGTCCCGCCAGGCGGGCAGGACCTCCGGAGCGGCCTCGCCCGGGAGGAAGACGCCGCCGCCGTAGAGGCGGGCCACGGGGTGGAGGGCCACCTCGAGTTCGACGACCACGCCGAGGCCGGCCTTGCCGCCACGGAGGGCGGCGAGGAGGTCCGGGTCGTCGTCGGTGTCGACGAGCTCGCCGGTACCGGTGACGACGCGGGCCCGGCGCAGGTGGTCGGAGCCCACCCCGAACTCCCGCGACAGCGGTCCGTGCCCGCCGCCGAGGAGGAAGCCGGCGACGCCGACGCCGGAGGACGAGCCGCAGACCGGCGCGAGGCCGTGCGGGGTCGCGGCGGCGATGACCTGCGCCCACGTGGCGCCCCCGCCGACCACGGCGACCGCGCGGTCGGGGTCGACGTGGACGTCGTCGAGGTGTCGCGTGGAGATCAGCAGGGAGCCGGCCAGGTCGGAGGCGATGCCGTGGCCGGTGGCCTGGACCGTCACGGGCAGGCCCTCGGTCCGGGCGCGGCGGACCGCGGCGACCACGTCGTCGGGGCTGCGGGCCTCCACCACCAGGTCGGGTCGTGGCCGGTGCGCGGTGTTGAAGGTGGCGACCGCGACGTCGTAGCCGGGGTCAGACGAACGGATCGCGCGGAAGTCGGTCGAGGTGCTTGCGGCGGACATGAGGGGTCTCCTTCGAGGGGGTGTGGGTGCTGCGGGTCCGGACGACGGGAGCTCCCGGGCGGGGCTCCCGCACGAGCGCGTTCAGCGGCCCGCGGTGGCGTCGATCTCGACGCTCATGCCGGGCAGGGCGAGGCGGGAGACCTCGACGAGCGTCGCGGGCGGGGTGGCGCCGAGGGCGGCGAGCCGCTCGGTGAGGGCGCCGTAGGACGCGAGGGCGGCGTCCATGTCGGTCACGTACACGACGAGGCGGGTGACGTCGCGGAGGTCCATGCCGCCGCCGGCGAGCAGGGACTCGACGCCGCGCATGGCGAGCGCCATCTGCGCCGCCATGTCGTCGGCGTGCAGCAGGGCGCCGTCCTCGGCGATCGACCCCTGCCCGGCGACGGTGAGTAACCACTTCGGCGCCGGCCGGAGCTGGGCCTGGTCGTAGTGCAGCCCGACGTTCCAGGTGGTCGGGTTGATCCGAATAGTGCTGTCGAGCTCGGTGTTCGTCATGGCGAGAACTCTGGCGACCCGCCGTCGTCAGGCCCATCCCAGCGACCTGGGCACTCCCGCCCCCAGAAATCTGGGATACCTCGAACGCTCCAACGCGAGCTACTGTGCGTCACATGGTCGCCCTGAGCCCCGAGCGGGTCCGCGGACAGATCGACGCGCTCGCGGTCGCCGGGCTGGACTGGGAGACCTTCGGGCGGACCGCGGTGGAGACGCTGCACCGTGCGATGCCGTTCGCCGCGAGCTGCTTCGCCTCGGTCGACCCGGCCACCCACATCGTCACCGCGAACGTCAAGAGCGGTGGGCTGGACAACGACCACGACGTGGAGTGGTCGTTCCACGAGTACGAGGTCGACGACCTCTACGACTTCCGCTCCCTCTCCTGCGGCGGTGGCGGTGTCGTGACGCTGCAGTCCTCGACCGGCGGGGACCCGGCGCGGTCCCGGCGCTGGGCCGAGTTGTTCTCGCCGGTGTGGGACTTCTCCGACGAGCTGCGGGTGACGCTGAGCGTCGACGGCGTGACCTGGGGCGGGCTCGCCCTCTTCCACGAGGGCCGCGCGTTCACGGCCGCCGAGCAGGCGTTCGTCGCGTCGGTCTCCGAGGGACTCGCCCGGGGTCTGCGCAGCGGGCTCGTCGCGGCGGCCGCCGCCGGGGCCGACGAGGCGCGACCCGCGGTGTCCGGTCCGGCGGTGCTCGTGGTCGACGGCCGCGGGGAGGTGGCCTCGGCCAACCTCGGAGCGGCCGAGCGGCTCGCCGACCTCGGGTGCGCCGACCTCGGCGCCGCGCAGCTCCCCCAGATCGTCAAGGCCCTGGTCGCCGCCGCCCGCCGGATGAGCTCGACGCCCGGGGCGGCGACGCCGCGGGCGCGCATGCGCGCGGCGGGTGGCCGGTGGGTGGTCGCCCACGCGTCGCCGCTGGTCAGCCGGGACGGCGGCACCCCGGACGTCGTGGTCACCATCGACGACGCCCGACCGCCCGAGATCATCCCGCTGGTCGTCGCCTCCTACGGGCTGACCGACCGCGAGCGCGACGTCGTCGCCCGCGTGCTGCAGGGCGTCGACACCGCCGACATCGCACGGGCCCTGCACCTGTCGGCCTACACCGTCCAGGACCACCTCAAGCGCGTGTTCGCGAAGGTCGGGGTGCGGAGCCGGCGCGAACTCATCGCCCAGGTGTTCTCCGACCACTACGCGCCGCAGATGGCGAGCGGCGCGGGCCTGGCGCCCTCGGGCTGGTTCGCGGCCTCGTAGAGCTCCGAGGACGGCGCGGTGACCGTGTCGGTGCCGGCGCGCTCCGTCCCGGGCCGGGACCGACGACCGGCCCTACGCCACGAGCGTCGCCGCGTGCACCGTGTGGGTCGCGACGACGGCCTCGTCGAGCGTCCCGTGCTCCGGGGCGGTGGCGGTGTGCAGGTTCCGGCTCCGGCGCGGGAACGACGACCCGGCGATCTGCACGCGCAGGCGGTGGCCGGCCCGGAAGACGTGCGCGGTGTCGTGGAGTTCGACGGTCACCGCGACCTGCTCCCCGGGCGTCACGAGACGCCCGAGGACGTGGCGCAGCCGCACCGCCCCTTCCGCGACCGGCACCGCGTAGCCGTCCGGCTCCACGTCGACGAGCGTCGCGCAGACGTCGGCGTCCACGGCCGTCGTCGAGAAGTCCAGCTCCAGCCGCGGACGGCCGACGATCGTCCGGGGCTCGGTCAGCGGCCCGGTGACCAGCACGAGCACGTCGTCGCGACCGTCGAGCACCCGCTGGTCCTGGATGCCGTCCGGGCCGAGCGGCGGCGCGGACATCGCGCCACCCGTCGTCGGGACGGCGTGGCGGGGATCGGCGCGGAAGGAGCGGGCCCCGTCGAGCAGACCCAGGTCCTCGAACGACGACGGGGGCGGCCAGCTCGCCGCGCTCGTCCACCGGTTCTCGCCCCCGAGGTAGTAGTGCACGGGGTCGTCGGTGAGGAACCGGTGTCGGCCCTCGCCGCCGCGCAGGTGGCGGTCGAACCAGGCGGCGATCAGGGCTCCCCACGCGCCGACCCCGCCCGCCGTGTCCGGGAGCACCCGCGCCCCGGTGTGGCCGGTGTAGACGCCGCCGTGCGCCCACGGCCCGGCGACGAACCGGTGGGGCTCCCCCAACGCCTCGGCCAGCCGGAACATCGGTGGGGAGAGGAAGTCCCGGTAGGCCGCGACCTGCAGCACCGGCACCTCGACCAGGGACGGGTCGCGGTGGACGTTCGGGTGCCGGTACCACCAGGGGTCGCCCGGACCGTGGGCGAGCCGGTCGTGCCAGGCCGGCGCGATCGCCGGGTCGTCGAGCACCGGCAGAGCGGTCAGCGGCAGCGTCGACACCGTGCCGAGCGGGTCGGTCGCCGCGCTCTGGACGTCCGCGAGCCGGTCGAGCCGGCCGGTGCGCCGCAGCGTGTCGACGGTCTGACCGAGGGAGTAGAGCGCGAGGAAGCCCAGCTCGAACGTGCCGCCCGGCCAGGACGTGGCCTCCATGTCGGCGCCGCCGATCATCGCGAGCGCCGCCCTCAGGTGCGGCGGCCGCGCCGCGACGGCGTTCAGCGCCGCGATCGCGTGGTACGACGAGCCGTAGATCCCGACGTCGCCCGTGCTCCACGGCTGCGCGGCGGCCCACTCGACGGCGTCGTACCCGTCGTCGACCTCCTGCACGGCGAAGTCCGTGTCGCCGCCCGAGGCGAACCGCCCCCGCACGTCCTGCACCACCACCGCGAAGCCCTGCCGGGCCAGCCACAGCGGGTCCGCGACGATCGCGCTGACGAGGGTGGGGTCGGTGCGGTCGTAGGGCGTGCGGTGCAGCAGCGTCGGCCAGGCTCCCCCGGCCGCGGGGCGGTACACGTCGGCGACGAGCACCACGCCGTCGCGGGTGGTCATCTCGACGCCGCTGTCGATCACAGGGGACACGGCATGACCGTAGCCCCGCCGCTGAAGCAAAGAACTCTGCGTTGGCGTCGACCCACGCGCAGCTGGCAGATCGGTGACGTCGTCGTCCACCGGATCGACGAGGCGATCCTCCCGCCGCCGCCCGCCACGTGGCTGCTGCCCGACGTCACGCCCGAACAGGCCGCCGAGCTCGCGCCGACCTTCCGACACGACGACGGGTCCCTCCGCCTCGCCACGCACTCGTTCGCCGTGGAGTCGGAGGGGCGTCGCATCCTCGTCGACACCGCGGTGGGGAACCACAAGCAGCGCGCGAACCCGGCGTGGCACGACCTCGACACGGACTGGTTCGCCCACGCCGAGGCGGCCGGCTTCGGCCCGGGAGCGGTCGACCTCGTCGTCATGACCCATGTGCACGCCGACCACGTCGGGTGGAACACGACCCTGGTCGACGGCGCCTGGGTCCCGACCTTCCCCGGCGTCCGCCACCTCGCCCCGGCGGCCGAGTGGGTACTGGACGTCGGTCGAGCTCGAGCCGGCCCGGGCGCAGATGATCGCCGACTCGGTGCTGCCGGTCCGCGACGCCGGCCTGCTCGACACGCCGGACGTTCCCGATGACGGGCTCGCGCTCACCTCGGAGGTCCGCCTCGTCCCGACGCCGGGCCACACGCCCGGGCATGTGTCGGTCGAGCTGCGCTCGGGGGACGAGACCGCGCTGATCAGCGGCGACGCCGTGCACCACCCGGTGCAGTTGCGGCACCCGGAGATCGGCAGCTGCGTCGACGTCGACCCGGCGCAGGCCCGCCGGACGCGCGATCGGCTGCTGGCGTGGGTGCGGGAACACGACGCCCTCCTGCTCGGCACGCCCTTCCCGGAGCCGACCGGGATGCACCTCCCGACTCCCTAGGTCGACGAATGCCGTGTCTGGTGCACAGGATTGCCACGCACCACACACGGCCGTTCCAGACCTACGTGGTCAGGCCGGGCACCAGCACGACGAAGCCCGATCCCCCGGTCCGCGCCGCCAGGTCCACCGCCGCCGTCGGGTCGCCGAGGCCGACGACGCGCACCGGCAGCGATCCCAGGTCGAGCACCCCCGCCGCGGCCTGTCGCCACACCCGCAGCAGCGTCTCGCGGCGGAACATCCACGAGCCGAGCAGCCGCAACCGCCGCCGCATCAGCAACCCGTACGGGATCACCAGGTCCTCCCGCACCCCGCCGACCAGCACCATCGCCCCGCACGGACGTACCGCGTCGAGGCCCGCCAGCGTGGGCTCCGCGCTCGGCACCGGGCCGAGCGCGTCGAGCACGACGTCGACCTCGCCGATCGCCGCCGTCGTCGCCGCCCGGTCCGCGAGCCGCACCGCCCGCACCCGGGCGTCGAGGCCGGCCAGGCCCGCCAGCAGGTCGACGTCGCGCCCGACCGCCACCACCCGCGAGGCGCCCCGCGCCAGCGCCAGGTGCACGCCCGCCGTCCCGAGCTGGCCGGTCGCCCCGAGCACCGCGACCTCGTGTCCGGCCTGCAGCTCGGCCCGGTCGAGCGCCTCGGCCGCGACGGCGAACCAGCCCAGCAGCGCCTCGTGCGGTGCTCCCGTCGCGCCCGGCAGCCGCACCACGGCCGCCGCCGGGACGAGGACCCGCTCCGCGAAGGTCCCGTCGCGCCACCGGTCCTGCATCGCCGCGATCGTCGGGGTCCGCTCGCCGCGGCCGCCGATCCCGGTCCAGCCGGTGAGGAACTCCTCCGGCGCCACGACGTCGTCCGAGCCGAGCAGCCCGCTGTGCGCCACGACGTCGCCGATTGTCACGCCGAACACGTCCTCCCCGACCGCGACCACCCGGCCGACGCCGCCGACCCCGAGGACGAGCGGGGTCGGCACCCCGCCCCGCGGCCCGGCCTGGGTGACGACGTCGGTGTAGGCCGGGACGTGGACGGCGAGCACCTCGAGCAGCACTCCGTCGGGTCGCGGCGTCGGGTCCGGCACCTCGGCCAGGCGGAGGGCGGCCCCGGGTTCGTCGAGCATCCATGCGCGCATGTCCCCGACCCTGCGCCGCGACTAGCCTGGTATCCATCCGCCGCTCATCCTGGTACCGGAGGTACCCGTGACCGCCCAGCTGGGCGCCTTCCTGCGCCACCGTCGCGAGCGCCGCTCCCCCGACGAGCTCGGGCTCCCCGCCGGCGGGCGGCGCCGCACGCCCGGGCTGCGCCGGGAGGAGGTCGCGTTGGTCTCCGGCGTGAGCACCAGCTGGTACACGTTCCTCGAGCAGGGCCGCCCGGTCCGGCCGTCCGCCCAGGTGCTGGGCGCCATCGCCGGGACGCTCGGCCTCACCGACGACGAGCGCGACCACCTGTTCCGCCTCGCCGGGCTCGTCCCCGACGGCCCGCCCGCCGGGCCGGAGCGGGTCGACCCGGCCCTCGCCGACCTCGTCGACGCGCTCGACCCGCGCCCGGCCTACGTCACGGCCGCGAGCTTCGACGTGCTCGCCCTGAACGCGACGGCCCGGACGCTCTTCCGCGGCATGACGCCCAACGTCGCCCTGTGGGTGTTCACCGACCCGACGGCGGGCGAGGTGCTGCCCGACCGGGAGGAGGTCGAGCTCGGCGTCCTCGCCCGCCTGCGCGCCGCGAGCGCCCGCCATCCCGACGACGGGCGGATCGCCGAGGTCGTGACGCGGCTGCGGGAGACGTCGGCCGAGGCCGCCCGCTGGTGGGACCGCCAGGACGTGCGCGACGACCGCTCGGGCACCAAACGCGTCCGGCGTCCCGACGGGACGGTGGTCACGCTGACCCACACCGCCCTGCACCCCGCCGAGCGCCCCGACCTGACGCTCGTGGTCTACGGCCCGTCAGACCCCGAGTAGCAGCATCGCGGCCATCGCCACGCCCATCCCGGCCTGCCCGACGAGCTGCACCCGGCCGTGCGCGAGGACCCGGACCGGCCGCGCGGCGACGGCGACGGGGCCGTCGGTGGGCTCGAGCGGCGCGGCCTCGTGGCACGGCGCGCGGCGGACGACCACGACCGCCGTCGCGATCGCGTGCCCGACGAGGTAGAGCGCGAGCAGCCCCGCCACCACCGGCACCGGCGTGATCCCCGGCGCCGGCGTCTCCGGCACGGCCATGCCCGGCATCTCGTGCGTGCCGTGCGCGTGGCCACCGCCGGGCAGCATCGCCACGTACATCGCGACCATCGCGGCGTTCACCAGCAGCAGGTGCACCGGGTGGCCGGTGCAGCGGTCGCGCCCGATCACCGAGCCCAGCGGCTCGTCGAGCAGGCGCGCGGTGAGCAGCACCCCGAGCCAGCCCGCCGCGGCCACGCCGAAGACGAGGACGCCGACGCCCGGCACCACGAGGTCGGCGGTCAGCGGCGCCGCCATGAGGATCATCGCCACGCCCATGACGACGTGGTTCGCCTCCGCCGCGGCGAGGCGTCGGCTGCGCCGGGCGCCGTGGGCGCCGAGCGAGAGCCCGCACAGCGCCGTCGTCAGGACGAAGAGCGTCGCGATCGCGACTCCCGTCCAACCTTCCACCACGGCGGTCCTCCCAGCGGGTCGTGTCCCTGTGACCGTACGAGGCGTTCAGGTCCTCTCAGCTTCGCGGAGGCCCTCCGCGCTGTGAACCCCCGCGGCCCTGGTGGACACTGGTACGACAGGGTGTCGTACGAGGAGGTCGCCGGTCGTGGCACGTCGGTTCCTGACGACGGGTGCTGGGCTCGTCCTCGCCGTCGTCGCGGTGGTGCTCGTCGTCGGAGGGGTCGGGGACACACCGTTCCGTGCCCTCGGGGTGTCGACGCCGGACGAGGGCCTGCGGATCGCGACCCCGCTCGTGCGGATGGTCGTCGCCCTCGCCGCCGGGTTCACGCTGGGCGGGCTCGTCGCGGCCGTCGCGGTGCTCCCGGGCCGGGACGGCGGGGCGAAGCTGTCCGCGCACGCCTACGTCGCCGTGCGGCGGGTGGGCCTGGTCGCCGCCGTCTGGGCGGTGGCGGCGTCCGTCCTCGTCCCGCTGACGGTCATCGTCGGGACCGGCGGCGATCCGCGCGTCCTCTCGCTGCCCGACGCCTTCCTCGCCTCGCTGGGCGCCCTCGAGGAGCCCGCCGGGCTGCTGGTCAGCGCGGTCGCCGCGGCCGTCGTCGCCGTGATGTGCCGGGTGACGTTCTCCTGGCGCTCCGCGGTGGGGGCCCTCGCCCCGGCGGCGCTCGCGGTGGTCGCCCCGGTGGCCACCGGCGTCGTCGCGAGCGTCGGCGCGGGCCACGACATCGCGACCGACGCCGCCGTCCTCGCCGCCCTCGCCCTCGCGGTGTGGCTCGGGGTGGCGGCGACGGCCTCCGGGCACCTGGCGCAGGGCCACCCGTACGCCGACGTCGTGCGCCGACGCGCCCGCCGCGCGGGCCTGGTGTGCGGCCCGGTCGCGCTCGCCGGCCTGGCGATCGTCGCGGCGTACCTCGTCCGCGACGGCTGGACCACGCTCTACGGGTGGCTCGCGCTCGCCCAGCTCGTGCTGGTCGCCGCCGCGTTCCTGGTCCACCTCCGCGGCGCGTTCTTCCCGACGGCGGCCCTGGTCGCCGCGGGCACGGCCGTCACCGGCCTGCTCGCGGCCGGGCTGCCACCCGGGCTGCTGCGACCCGCCAGCGCCCAGGAGACGCTCATCGGGTTCGAGCTGCCCGGGCCCCCGACGGTGCTGACCCTGCTCGCGCCGGGCCGGTTCAGCGTGCTCCTCGACGTGCTGGCGCTGGCGCTCGCCGGGCTCTACGTCGCCGGTGTGCTGCGGTTGCGACGCCGCGGCGACACGTGGCCGCCGGGTCGCACCGCCGCCTGGCTCGGCGGCTGCGCGCTGCTCGTGTGGACGACGACGAGCGGCTTCGGCGAGTACGCGATGGCCCAGTTCAGCGTGCACATGGGCAGCCACATGCTGCTGTCGATGCTGGTGCCGATCCTGCTGGTGCTCGGCGGTCCGGTCACGCTCGCGCTGCGTGCCCTGCCCGCCGGGGAGGAGCCGCCGGGGCCGCGCGACTGGCTGCTCTCGCTCATCGCCTCACCGGTGTCGCGGGTCCTGACCCACCCCGTGGTCTCGCTGGTCGTGTTCGTCGGCTCGTTCTACGCGCTGTACTTCTCGCCGATCTACGAGGCCGCGCTGCCGTACCACTGGGCGCACCAGCTGATGTACCTGCACTTCATGGCCTCCGGCTACCTCTTCTTCTGGCCGATCATCGGGGTCGACCGCTCCCCGCGGCCGCTCCCGCACGTCGCCCGGCTGGCCCTGCTGCTCGCCTCGATGCCGTTCCACGCGTTCTTCGGGGTCGCCCTGCTGGGCGCCGACACCGTGATCGGGCAGCGGTTCTACGGCGACCTCGCCCTGCCCTGGGTGCCGGACCTGCTCCGCGACCAGTCCCTCGGCGGCGGCATCGCGTGGGCCGCGGGCGAGGTGCCGCTCGTCGTCGTGATCATCGCGCTGCTGATCCAGTGGTCGCGGCACGACCGGATCGAGGGCGAGCGGCACGACCGCCGCGCCGACCGGGACGGCGACGCCGAGCTCACCGCGTACAACGCGATGCTCGCGGACCTCGCGCGGGGACGTCGCTGAGCCGACGGTGAGCCGCCGCTGACCGCAGCGACCCGACCGCGCGTCGGACCCGCCGTCGGGAACCCCTCGGCCGACGGCCCCGCCCGGTCGTTGTCGCGCACATGAGCGAGCGCGCGGGGGTGTCGGAGCGGCGACGGTCGCGGACGCCGATGGTCGTCGGCATCGTCGTCGTGGCGGTGCTGGCCGTGGTGATCGGCGGCGTGGTGTTCACGCAGCGCACCGTCGGCACGGTGGACCCGGCGACCCCGGCCGGGTCGATCCCGATCTCCCGGGCGGGCGCACCGTTCCCGACGGTCGTGGACGAGGGCGTGGTCGTCGCGGGCCGCTCCGCGCCGCACACCCTCGACGTGTACGAGGACGCGCTGTGCCCGGCGTGCCAGTCGTTCGAGTCCCGGGGCGGCGCGCGGATCGCGAAGGTCGTCGCCGAGGGCAAGCTGCGCGTCCGCTACCACCTCGTGAACATGCTCGACCAGCGCTCGCAGCCCGCGGGCTACTCCACGCTCGGCGGCAACGCGCTGCTCTGCGGCGCGGAGAACGGGATCTTCCCCGACCTCCACGTCAGCCTCTACACCGCGCAGCCCGAGGAGGGCGGCACCGGCTACACCGCCGAGCAGCTCGTCGACCTCGGCACCCGGCTCGGCGCCGGCCCGGGCTACGCCGACTGCGTGCGCAGCGGGAAGCACGACGGACAGGTCGCCGCGAACTTCGCGAAGGCCGCCAAGGACCCCGACCTGCGCCACCAGAAGACCGGCAGCTTCGGCACGCCCGCCCTCGTGATGGACGGGACGATGCTGCAGCCGGGCGACGACCGCCTCGACGCGGTCGCGCCGCCGCTGTAGGTGCGCTTCGCGCTCGTGAGCATCGAGGGTCGCTCTAGCGACCTTCAGTGCTCACGAGCGAAGCGCCTCAGCCGCAGGCTGTTCCCGACGACGAAGATGCTCGACAGCCCCATCGCGGCGCCGGCGATCATCGGGTTGAGCAGGCCGAACACCGCGAGCGGCAGGGCCGCGACGTTGTAGACGAAGGCCCAGAAGAGGTTCCCGCGGATCGTCGCGAGCGTCCGGCGGGCCAGGCGCAGGGCGTCGGTGACCGACCGGAGGTCGTCCCCGACCAGCGTGAGGTCCCCGGCGTCCACGGCGAGCGCGGACCCGGTGCCCATCGCGAGGCCGAGATCGGCGCGGGCCAGGGCGGCGGCGTCGTTGACCCCGTCGCCGACCATCGCGACGACCCGCCCCTCGGCGCGGAGCCGGTCGATCACGTCGGCCTTGTCGGTCGGCAGCACGCCCGCGATCACGTCCTCGGGGGCGATCCCGACCTCGCGGGCCACGGCGTGCGCGGCCTCCGCGTTGTCGCCGGTGAGCAGCATCGGACGCAGCTTCATCGCCCGCATCCGGGCGACCGCCTCGACCGAGGTCTCCCGGACGGTGTCCCCGACGACGAGGACCGCGCGCGGCACGGGCGCGCCCTGCGGCGTGTCCGCCCAGGCCAGCACCACCGCGGTCGCGCCCGTGGCCTCGGCCTCGGTGAAGGCGGCGTCGAGGTCGGCCGGGAGCTCCCCGACGAGGCGGCGCCGCCCGATCACGGCGGGGGTGCCCTCGACCGTGCCGCGCACGCCGAGGCCGTCGAGCACCTCGACGTCGGTCGACGACGCGGCGTTCCTGCCACTGGATGACAGCAACGACGCGTCGCTGCCACGCAGGTGGGTGTGCGCGGCCTCGACCAGGGCGCGCGCCACGGGGTGGTCGACCTCGGCCTCGAGCGCCGCGACCCGGCGCCAGACCTCGGGAGCCGCGACACCCGCCGTCCGGACGTCCGAGCGGAGCGACATGCGGCCGGTGGTGACGGTGCCGGTCTTGTCGAGGACGACGGTGTCGATCCGCCGCGTCGTCTCGAGGACCTGCGGGCCGCGCAGCAGGATGCCGAGCCGGCGGCCGCGGCCCGAGGCGACGGCGAGGGCGGTCGGCGTGGCGAGCCCGAGCGCGCACGGGCAGGCGACGACGAGGACGGCCATGGCGGCGGCGACCGCGAAGGCCGGGTCGGCGTCGGCGAACCACCAGAAGCCGAGCGTGTACAGCGCCAGGACCATGACGACGGGGACGAAGCGGCCGGCGATCGAGTCGGCGAGGCGCTGCACCGAGGCCTTGCCGAGCTGGGCGTCCTGCACGCGGCGGGTGAGGCGGGCCCACTGGGTGTCCTCGCCGACGCTCGTGGCGCGGACCGCGAGCCGGCCGCTGACGACGACGGTGCCCGCGAGCACCCGGGTGCCGGGGCCAGCGTCGACGGGGACGGACTCGCCGGTCATGGCGGCGACGTCGAGGGTGGCGGTGCCGTGCTCGACGACGCCGTCGACCGGCACGGTCTCGCCCGGCAGCACGGCGACGTGGTCGCCGGTCGCGACGTTCCCGACCGGCACCCGCAGCGCCCGCTCCCCCACCAGCAGGCGGGCGTCGGGGGTGGCGTGCTCGTCGGCGCCGGCACCCCCGTCGGTGAGGGCCTTGCGGCGACCGCGCAGCTCGATCCAGCGCCCGATGAGCACGGCGGTGACGATCGCGACCGCCGTCTCCAGGTAGATCGTCCGCGTGCCGCCGAACGGGTCGGGGCCGGGGATGATCGAGATGCGGTGCCGTACGCCGCCGAGCCCCGCGTCGCCGAGGAACAGCGTGTAGACCGACCACCCGAACGCCGCGAGCACGCCGACCGACACGAGCGTGTCCATCGTCAGCGACCCGTGCCGCAGGTGCTTCGCGGCCGCCCGGTGGAAGCGCCAGCCGCCCCAGAACACGACCGGCGCGGCCAGGACGAGCGAGAACCACTGCCAGTACCGGAACTGCCAGGCGTAGTTCATGGCGACCGCGATGACCGGCACCGACAACGCCAGGCACACGAGGGCGCGCTGCTTGAGGTCGGTGAGCTCGGGGTCGTGGTCGCGGGCGTCGTCGTCGTCGGACTCCCGCCCGGTCGACCGAAGGGCACCTTCGGTCGGGTCTATCGAGCGGAGGGCCCCTTCGGTCGGGTCGGCGCCCACGGAGGCGGACTGATCAGGGGCGCCCACGGGCGGGTCTATCGAGCGAAGGTGCCCTTCGGTCGGGACGGGCGAGCCCACCACCGACGCGCCGAAGCCCAGCTTCTCGACCGTGCGCACCAGCACGTCCACGTCGCCGGGGTGCGTCACCCGGGCGCGGCCGGTCGCCAGGTTGACCTGCGCCTCGACGCCGGGGAGCTTGCCCAGGCGGCGCTCGATCCGGGCCACGCAGGCGCCACAGGTCATGCCGGTGACGGCGAGCTCGGTGGTGACGGGGGCGTCGGTGACGGTCACGCGGGAAAGCTAGACAGACCCGTCGTCGGGAACGCCGAGCCTGAGCCCTGCCCGACGGGAGCGCGATCACCGGGGGCGGCCCGACGACGAGCGGTCGGCGGACTCCTCCGGACGGAGCAGCAGCTCTCAGGCGAGCCCGACCATCGCTCCGAAGTAGGCGGGGAACGAGGCGACGACGGCCACGACGATCACCAGGTACCAGGCCGCGAGGCCCCACCCGTGCCGGCGGACGAGCACGGGCCCGCTCGGGTCACCGCCGAGGTTGCCCTCGCGCAGGTTGTGCATCGTGGTGAACCAGAAGATCGCGAGGACGGCGACCCAGGCGACCATGCAGTAGGGGCACAGGGCGTGGATGACGATCAGGGACTGCGCGATCAGCCAGTGCACGAACGCGACCCCGGCGAGCGCGCCGACCTGGAAGGCCTGCCAGTACCAGCGCGGCAGCTCGACCCTCGAGAGCACGAGCGCACCGGTCACGACGACGAGCGGGAACGTCACGAGCCCGATCACCGGGTTGGGGAAGCCGAGCAGCGATGCCTGCCAGGTCTTCATGATCGTGCCGCAGGACAGCACCGGGTCGATCGAGCAGCTCGGGACGTAGTCCGGGTTCGCGAGCAGGTCGAGCTTCTCGACGAGCAGCACGATCGACACGACGAGCCCGACCAGCCCGCCGACCAGCAGCACCCAGCCCGTCCCGCGGACCGGGCCGGCGCCGTCGTCGAACCCGTCGAACCCGTCGAACCCGTCGACCTCGGCGGCGTCCGCCGGGGGCGGCGCGGCGGCGCCGAGCGGCGTCGTCGGATCCGCCGTCGCGATGCTCCCGCGGTGCCTGCTGTGCTCGGCCATGCTCGTCCCCTCCACCTGACGCGATGCCTCCGACGGTCCGGTCGTCCGGCGTCCCGCGTCGGTTCCCATCCTCATCCTGACGTGTCCGACGCGGGTGAACGCGTCCGGCTCCCGCAGGATGACGCCGTGATCACGATCCGCCGGGCGGTCGCCGCGGACGCGGCGGCGGCCCGCGACGTGCGGCTCCGCGCCCTCACCGACGCCCCGGGCGCCTTCGCCACCACGCTCGCCCGCGAGGAGGCCGTTCCCGACGACGGGTGGGTCGAGCGGGTCACGACGGCCGCCTGGTTCCTCGCGTGGTCCCCGGCCGGTGTGGTCGGCGTGGCCGTCGGGATCGACGACCCGGACGACGCGGACGCCCGCCATCTCGTCGGGATGTGGGTGGAGCCGGCGCACCGCGGGGACGGGACGGCGGCGCGCCTGGTCGAGGCGGTGCTGGGCTGGGCGCGGGGGGACGGCGCGCGGGCGGTCGCGCTGTGGGTGGTCGACGGCAACGAGCGCGCCCGCCGGTTCTACGCCCGGCTCGGGTTCCGGGCGACCGGTGAGCGCGGACCGCTGCCGAGCGACCCGGCCGTCCTGGAGTCGCGGCTGCGTCGCGCGATCTGAGCGGAGAACCGGTGCCGTCGGCACCGGAGCTCCGGGACGTCTCCCGGGCCCGGGTCACCCGCGGTGATCGACGGGCACGGACCGCTACGCCTCGCCGGCCGGCACGGGGTCGCGCACGACGGGACCACGCCCGACGTCGGGAACGGGCCGCCGCGTGACCGCCGCGAGGACGAGCGCCGGCACCACGGCCACCCCGGCCGCCGAGACCAGCAGCCACCACCCGGCGCGGACCGCGCCGAACTCCGAGGGCAGCCCCGTCGTCGACACGCCGATCACCGACACCAGCAGCGCCACGCCCAGCACCGAGCCGACCTGCCGCGCGGTGTTGATCAACGACGAGCCCGAGCCCCACTGCGCCGCGGGCAGCGCCGAGCCGACCACCGACGAGAGCGTCGGCAGGATCAGCCCCACGCCGAGGCCGGTAAGCAGCTGGCCGGGCAGCATCCCGGCGGCGTAGTCGGGCGTCAGGCCGAGGTGGGTGAGCCACCACAGCGGCCCGGCGGCGAACGCCACCGCGCCGAGCGCCGCCGTCAGGCCGATCCCGATCCGCGCCGACAGGTGCCCGGCCAGCCGCGACACCACCACGACGACGGCGGGTCCGGGGCTCAGCGCGATCCCCGCGAGCGGCGCCGACCAGCCCCACGTCCCGGTCAGGTACAGCACGTTGACCACGAGCATCCCCGCGAAGGCCGTGGTGAACGCGACCATGGTCAGCGCCGCGAACCCGACCGCCGGGACCCGGACCACGGCGAGGTCGAGCGCCGGCACCGCGTGGCGCCGCGACCGCAGCACCACCGCGACGAGACCCGCCACGGCGACGACGAACCCCGCGACGACCGACGTCGAGGACCACCCGACCTCGGGCGCCCGCACCAGGGCGTAGGCCAGGGCGCCGACCCCGACGATGAGGGCGACCGCCCCGAGCAGGTCGGGGGTGCCGGTGCGGGCGACGTCGGACTCGCGCAGCACGCGCGCCCCCGCCACGAGGGCGACGAGGCCCACCGGCACGTTGACGAGGAACACCCAGTGCCACGACGCCTCGACGAGCAGCCCGCCCAGCGGCGGACCGAGCGCCGCCGCGACCGCCCCGATCGAGGCCCAGGCGCCGACCGCGTGGCTGCGGCGCTCCGCCGGGTAGGCCGCGAGCAGCAGCGACAGCGACGTCGGCATCACGAGCGCCGCGCCGACGGCCTGCACCGCCCGTGCGGCGACGAGCAGCCACACGGTCGGGGCCACCGCGCACGCCGCCGACGCCGCGGTGAACACGGCGAGACCGACGAGGAAGACGCGCTTGTGCCCGGAGCGGTCGGCGAGGCGCCCGGCGAGCGCCAGGAACGCCGCGAAGACGACCGTGTAGCCGTTGAGGATCCACGACATCTGCCCGAGGTCGGTGCCCGGGAAGTCGGCGCGGATGTCGGGGAACGCGATGTTGACGATGAACAGGTCCAGGCTCGACAGGAACGCCGCGGCCGAGGCGATCAGCAGGACGAGGCCGGGTCTCGGGGGCATCGCGGGTCCTCTCGGGGCAGGTCGCGGACCGATCGGTCCGGACGGTCGTGCGGCAGGGCGGACGGACACCGGTCAGCCGGAGACGAGCCGGCGGGCGAGCGCGACCGCGGCCTCGGCACCGCGCCGCCGCTCGTCCCGGTCGCGGTAGGCGCCCTGGACGTAGAGGCCGTCGACCAGCAGCCAGAGCTGCTCGGCGAGCCCGGCCGGGTCGTCGACGCCGAGCTCGCCCACCAGCCGCTCGATCGTCGCGCGGCTCTCCGCGAGCTGCTCGCGCGCGACGGCGGCCGGCGCCGACCCGCCGTCGGGGACCTCGGCGAGGTAGTTGCGGAAGGCGCACCCGCGGAAGTCCGGCCGGTCGGCGATCCGGGCGACCTCGGCGACGATCGCGACGAGCTGCTCCCGCGGGTCGTCACCCGCCCCGGCGAGGGCGCGCCGGGCCGACTCCGCCCGCCAGGCGCGCGTCCGGTCGAGGTACGCGGCGACGAGGTCGTCCTTGGTCGGGAAGTGCGCGTAGAGCAGGTTCTTGCCGGTCCCCGCCTCGGTGATGATCCGGTTCATCCCGACGCCGCGGACCCCGTGCGCGTAGAAGAGCCGGGAGGCGGTGCCCAGGATGCGTTCCCGGGTGCCCGGTGCGGGGGGACGAGGCATGCCACGACCGTAGCGGACCGATCGGTCCGAGTCACCCCGTCCCTCGAGGCGGTTCCGATCACGAGGTGACCATGGTCACCATGGAGCGCGGTCGACGAGAGGATCCGAGATGACGGAACTGACGGTCCCCGAGCACGCGCGCTGGGCGGCGGTACGCGAGCGGGCGCGCGCGGCGGCGCCGGAGGCGTTCGCCGACGACGGCCCGGCGAACCTCATCGACGGCGAGTGGCGCGCGGTGGGCACCGCCGCCGCGCAGACCACGCCGGTCGACGGCACCACCCTCGGCACGATGCTCAAGGTCGATCCGGGGACCGCGCAGGACGCGGTCCGGCGGTCGGCGCGGGCCCACCGGGAGTGGGGCGCGGTCGACCTCGACGAGCGCCGGCGGCGGGTGAGCGCGGCGATCGACGGGATGGAGGCGGTGCGTGACGACCTCGCCCTGCTGCTCGCCTGGGAGATCGGCAAGCCGTGGAAGGCCGCGTGCGCCGACGTCGACCGCTGCCTGGAGGGCGGCCGCTGGTACGTCGAGCAGGTCGAGGGGATGCTCGCGCGGGACAGCGACGGTCGCGCGGCGTCCCGGACCCAGCTCGAGGGGCCGGTCAGCAACATCGCCAGCTGGAACTACCCCATGAGCGTGCTCGTGCACGCCGAGCTGGTGCAGCTCCTGGCGGGCAACGCGGTCGTCGCGAAGACCCCGACCCAGGGCGGCGCGGTCTGCCTGACCGTGGCCCACGCGATCATGGCCCGCGAGGGGCTGCCGGTGACGCTGCTCTCCGGCGACGGGTCGTCGTTGTCCGACGCCCTCATCCGCTCGCCCGAGATCGGGGCGCTCGCCTTCGTCGGCGGCCGCTCCAACGGCGGCAAGGTCGCCGCGCAGCTCGCCGACACCGGCAAGCGGCACATGCTCGAGCAGGAGGGCCTCAACACCTTCGGCATCTGGGAGTTCTCCGACTGGGAGACCCTCGCCGGGCTGCTCAAGAAGGGCTTCGAGTACGCCAAGCAGCGCTGCACCGCCTACCCGCGGTTCGTGGTGCAGCGCGAGCTGGTCGACTCGTTCCTCGCCACCTACCTCCCGGTGGTGCAGGGCATCCGCTTCGGCCACCCGCTCGCCTCCTCCGACGGCGAGCTGCCCGGCCTCGACTTCGGGCCGCTCATCTCCGCCGCCAAGGCCAAGGAGCTCGACGACTCGGTGAACGAGGCCCTGCGCCACGGCGCGATCCCGCTCTACCGGGGCGGCCTGTCCGGCGGCGAGTTCCTGCCCGAGCAGGACACCTCGGCCTACCACGGCCCGGTGACCCTGCTGGCGCCGCCGGGCGCGTCCCGGCTCATGCACGAGGAGCCGTTCGGGCCGATCGACTCGATCACGGTCGTGGACACCGAGGCCGAACTGCTCGCGCAGATGAACGCCTCGAACGGGGCCCTCGTGGCCTCGATCGCCTGCGACGACACCGACTCCGCCGCGCGCATGGCCGAGCAGGTCCAGGCGTTCAAGGTCGGGATCAACAAGCTCCGCTCGCGCGGGGACAAGGACGAGCCGTTCGGCGGCCGGGGCGCGTCGTGGAAGGGCGCCTTCGTCGGCGGCGAGCTGTTGGTCCACGCCGTGTCGGTCGGCCCGGAGGGCGAGTCGCTCTACGGCAACTTCCCGGGCTACAGCCGCTACCCCGAGGTGTAGGCCGCCCGGCGAACCGGGTCTCGACGGCGGGCGCAGAAACAGTCAGGATGGACCGCAAGCACCCGCCGTCGGGAAGGACCCCGCATGCCCGTCACGCTCACCGAGGAGCAGACCGCGTTCGCCGGCGCGATCGCCGAGTTCGCCCGACGCGAGGTGCCGGACAAGGCCGCCCTGGACCGGCTCACCGTCGAGGGCCCGCACTCGGACGAGGTCTACCGCAAGATCGCCGACCTGGGCTGGCTCGGGATCTCGCTGCCCGAGGAGTACGGCGGCGCGGACGGCTCCATGACCGACCTGCTCGTCTTCCTCGAGGAGACCAGCTACCACCGCCTCCCGATCGGCGGCTTCGGCACCACGATCATCACGGCCGCGGCGATCCAGAAGTTCGGCTCCGACGAGCAGAAGCGGACGCTGCTCGGCGGCACCTCGCGCGGTGACGTGCTGGCGATCTCGATGTCCGAGCCGGGCGCGGGCTCCGACGTCGGCGGCCTGACCTGCAAGGCCACGAAGACCGAGGACGGCTGGCTCATCGAGGGCCAGAAGACCTGGTGCTCGAACGCGCACATCGCCTCGCACATCCTGCTCGTCGCGCGCACCTCCACCGAGGGCGGCAAGCACGACGGCCTGACGATGTTCGTGGTGCCGACCGACGTCGACGGCCTCGAGATCCACGGCATCGAGACGATGGGCGGCAAGGAGGTCAACGACCTCTACTTCACGAACTGCCACCTGCCCGCCGACGCGGTGGTCGGCACCGAGGGCCAGGGCTGGCGCCAGCTCATGGCCGGCCTGAACCTGGAGCGGATGATCCTCGCCGGGCTCATGCTCGGGCTCGCGCGGCGCGCGTTCGACGACACGCTCGCCTACGTCAAGGAGCGCCGGCAGTTCGGCCGGCCGGTCGGCAGCTTCCAGGCCCTGCGCCACCGGATCGCCGACAACGCCACCGAGCTGGCCGCGACGAAGCTGCTGGTGCACGACACCGCGGCGACGATCGACGCGAACCCGACGGCGCTGTTCCCGAAGGAGGCGTCGATGGCGAAGCTCAAGGCCACGGAGCTCGCCAAGCACCTCTCGCTCGAGGGCATGCAGATGCTCGGCGGGTACGGCTACGCCACCGAGTACGGCATGGAGCGGCTGCTCCGCCTCTCGGTGGTCTCGACGGTGTACGGCGGGACGAGCGAGATCCAGCGCGACATCATCGGGAAGACCCTCGGCCTCTGAGCGCCCCGAGCTCGACGACGGCGGCCACCTCGCCGCCCTGCTCGTGCAGGGCGGCGCGGTGGCGGCGCAGGGAGGCCAGGGCCGCGGCGTTGTCGGCGGTCGTGTCGGCGAGCAGGCGCTCGGCCCCGGCGTCGGCCGCGCGCTCGGCGAGCAGGCCCAGCACGGCCGTCCCGATCCCACGCCCCCGCGCGGACCGGGCGAGCCACACGCCGGTCTCCGCGCCCGCGGCCTCGTGGCGCAGCCGGGCCACCCCGAGGACCGACACACCCTCGACGACCAGGTACGACGTCTCCTCCGGCGGACGCGACCGCAGGAAGCGCGCGTAGGCCCGCTCCCGCGCGACCGTCCACTCGTCGGGCTCCGGGGCGTCGTCGGGCGGCATGACGTCACGGGGCAGCGCGCCGTGCACCGCGGCGGCGACGAGCGCGGCGACGTCGGCGGCGTCGGCGGGGTCGAGCACCCGCAGGGTGACTCGGGGGCGCGGTGGGCCGGTCATGGGCGCAGCGTGCGCCGGTCGACCGGCGGGGGCCAGCACATTTCGGACGTTCACACACCCTGTGTGACGGCCGATCGCGCAGTGTGCACAACAGTCCGGCGGATGCACTGTGATCCGCACCTCACCACTTCGGCGAACCCGACGACCGGCGTGACCACGAAACGGGTCGATCACGACGAGGACGACTGCCCGTTCGGGTCGGGCGCCGTCACCGGTCGACGGACCCCGCTGACACTGCGTTTCGAGATACGGTCGTAGCCGGACCGTGACCTGCCCCCGGAGGGGTGGGCGGTACCAGGGGTTCCTATTACCCTCCGTCCGCAGATCGTCAGGATGCCGAACGATGTCGGGGTCGGGAGGCATCCGTCCGAGACCGAGGCCGACGACCCCAGGAGATGCCGCCGTGGACGACCACGCGCCCGACCGCCTCCGCGACTCCGTGTCCACCGTGCACGACCTCGTGGCGGACGTGCTCGCCGACCAGGAGGCGCTCGAGGACCGCCTCGACGCCTGCGACGCCTACGTGGTGCTCGTCGCCGACCCCGCGACCGGCGCGCTCGACTCCTACGGCCCCTTCGACGGGCCGACCGCGTTGATCGACGCCGAGCGTCGTCGACGCGACCTCGACGACGGGGACCTCGACGACGTGACCGTCGCCGTCGTGCGCCACCACATCCCCGACGCCCACGCCCCGGGACGGCACGCGATCGCGTCCTGACGTCGCGCACCGCCGCGGATGACGGAATCGCACGTGATCGGCAACGATCCGGTCACACCGGTTTCGGGACTTTCCGCAGGAATGGTTCCACCGCCGCACGGGGAATGCCTGGAGAACAGGGAGACACATTCTCGGGGAGATGATCGTCGTGAGCGGCTGGAGCGCTGACCGGAGCAGGACCGCCCGCTGGAGTGCCCGTCTCGGGGTCACCGCCGCCGCCTGCCTCGCGGCGGCCGGACTCGGGCTGGGCACCGCCGAGGCGGCCCCGGCCGCCCCGGCCACCACCCCGGGTACCCCCTGCGCGACCACGGTGAAGGCCTGCATGGACCTCTCCGGCCGCCAGGCGTGGCTCACCGACGGCGCGGGCCACGTGACGGCCGGGCCCTTCGCCGCCCGCGGCGGGAAGTCCGGCGCGGCGACGCCGACGGGCACCTTCACCGTGCAGGACAAGGTGAAGAACTACTGGAGCAAGGCATTCGACGCGCCCATGCCCAATTCGGTCTTCTTCAAGCCCGGGTACGCGTTCCACGCGGGCAGTCCGTCGGTCGCGTCGAACGGCTGCATCCACCTGAACCGCGGGGCCTCGCAGCAGTTCTTCGCGGCGCTCCGACCCGGCGACCGCGTGCAGATCGTGGCGTGACTCAGTCGCGCAGCGCGGCGGTGACGGCGTCGGTCATCGCCTCGAGGTAGCGGCGCACCGTCGCGAGCTCCGCGTCGTCGAACGTGTCCATCACCGCGTCCGACAGCGTGCCGATCGGTCCGAAGAACTCCGCGGCCACCGCCCGGGCGTCGGGGGCGTGGAAGAGCAGCACCCGGCGCCGGTCGTCCTCGTCGCGCCGGCGCTCGACGTGTCCGGCCGCGACGAGCCGGTCGACCACCCCGGTCACCGACCCGGAGGTGAGGGACAGGGCCTCACCGAGGGCGCCCGCCGTCAGCGGCGTGCCCTCGGTCTCGCCCTGCATGACGTGCAGCAGCGCCTCGAGGTCGGTCGGGTGCAGGCCCTGCCGCGCGGCGAACGCGTCGGCGAGGTGGCGCGACGACGCCGTCAGCCGCTGCAGGGCCCGCACGATCGCCGCGCGCTCTTCGGTGGATGCCACCCCTACATCGTGTCGTGCCCGTACATCCGCCCCAGCGGGTCGTGGATGAACTCGATGCGGGCGCCGTCCGGGTCGAAGGTGTAGATCGAGGTGCCCGACTCGAGCATGTACTCGATGCCGCGCTCGTCGAGCCGGCCCTTGATCTCGTGCCAGTGCTCCTCGGAGACCGACAGGCACAGGTGGTGCAGCCCGCCGAGGACCTCCTGGTAGGGCCCCGGGTCCACCCCCGGCAGGTCGAAGAACGCCAGGTGGTTGCCGTTCCCCACGTCGAAGAAGAAGTGGGTCGAGCCCGCGAGGTCGCGGTTCTCGAACAGCACGGTGACCGGGAAGCCCGCGACGTTCTGGTACCACTCGGTGGTGGTCCGCACGTCGCGGCAGATCAGCGCGACGTGGTGGACGCCCTGGCCGTAGCTCCGGGGCCGCTTCTCCTTGGAGAACAGGAACTCCGCGCGGACCCGGTCCCGGATCTCCTCGAGCTCGCGGCGCTGCTCGGCGCTGATCAGCGAGGCCTTGTCCTGGCGGTCGTACTCGTCGCGGGTCGGCTCGGGGGTCTGGGGCTCGGTCGTGCTCATCGGTCTGCTCCCATGAGGTCGGAGTGCATCTCCCACACCAGGACCTCGGCGTCGGTGCGGGCGTACAGGGGCGTCGCCGGGGGTTCGACGATGCGGACGGTGTCGCCGGGGTGCAGGTCCGCCCCGGCGAGGGCGACCTCCCCCCGCGCGACGAGGACGTGCAGCCAGGGGGCCGCGGGCAGCGCCAGCTCGCGCCCGGCGGGCGGCTGCGCGACGTGCAGGACGGCGTCGGCGATCCCGAGGCCGGCCCCGGCGGAGCGGCCGGCGGCGCCCGCGACCGGCACCCACCCGCCGTCGTGCAGGGCGGCGGAGACGTCGACGACCTCGTGGACCGGCTCGACGCCGGCCTCGTCGGGCAGCAGCCAGGACTGCACGAGGTGCAGCTCGTCGTCGCCCGCGTTCCGCTCGCGGTGGACCACCCCGCGTCCCGCGGACAGGCGCTGCACCGACCCCGGACGCACGAGGGCGTGGCGCCCGGCGTCGTCGTCGTGGACGAGCGTCCCGGCCAGTACCCACGTCACGATCTCGGTGTCGCGGTGCGGGTGGTCGTCGTAGCCGGCGCCGGGCGCGATGCGGTCCTCGTGGTGGGCGAGCAGCACGCCGTGGTGGGTGTTGCCGGGCTCGAGATGGGCGCCGAAGGAGAACGAGTGGCGCGAGTCGACGCCCGGCACCCCGGGCAGCGCGCCGCGATCGGCGGCCCGACGCACCTCGACCGTCCCGACCATGGCCCCCCGTTCGTTGAACCTGCAACGTAGCGCCTGAGCCGCGCCGTTGCCATCCGCGGAGCGGGTCAGACGAACACGTCGTCCACGTGCACCGTGACGTCGACCGGCTCCAGCCCGGTGGCGTCGCGGACGCCGCGGGCCACCGCCGCCCGGATGCGCTCGCCGAGCGCCTGCAGGTCCTGGCCGTAGGCGGCGGCGAGCGTGATCCGCACGGCCGTCGAGCCCCCGGTCACCCCGGCCTCGACGTCGGGCACCACCTCGCCGCCGGGACGGTGGCCGTCGGCGACGAGCCCGCCCAGCGCCACCTCCACGCCCGGCACCTGCGCGGCGAGGTGCCGGGCCAGCGCGACCACCACCCGCGCCGCGACCCGGGTGTGGCCCTGCGGGGACTCGATCCGGCCGTACTCGGTGTCGTCACCACGTCCGCGCACCGTGCGCAGCGCCGCCTCCACCAGCGACGGCGGCGCCTTCGGGCGCTCGGCGGTGACCGCCGCGACCGGAGCCCACAGCCGCGCGTACTCGCCGAGCGCCGCCCGGCAGTGCGGGCACTGCCGCTGGTGGGCGTCGAGGTCGTCGGCGCGTCCCTCCGCGACCTGCTCGACGAGCGGGGCGGTCGGGCGTCCGCACGGCAGGGTCGCGGGCGTCTCGGTCATGACCAGCTCCTCATCTCGGCGAGCAGGGTGGCGCGGGCGCGGGCGAGACGGCCGCGCACGGTCGCCTCGGAGGTCTTGGTGATCGCGGCGGCCTGGGCGTAGGACAGCCCCTCGATCTGGCAGAGCACGAGCGGCACGCGCTGGGTCTCGGGCAGCCGGGCGATCGCCTCGAGACCTGCCCGCACCTCCTCGCCCGCCACCACCGAGCGCTCCGGCCCGGCGACCGGCGCGAGGTCGGTCTCCCGCGGCTCCGGGCCGGCCCGGTGCCGGCGCCGGTGGTCGAGGCTGCGGTTGACCACGACGCGGTAGAGCCAGGTGGTGAACGCCGACGTCCCGGCGAAGCCGGCGAGCGCCGTCCAGAGCTGGATGACGACCTCCTGCGTGACGTCGTCCGCGTCCGCCGGGTTCCCGGTGATCCGCAGCGCGATCCGGTAGATGCGGTCGCGGTGGCGGCGGATCAGCTCCTCGTAGGCCTGCGGGTCGCCCTCCCGCGCCTTCCCGACGAGCCACCGGTCGATCTGCGCGCCCCGGTCGCGCTCGTCGTCGGCGTCCACGTCCTGCCACTACCCCCGACGTGCCAGTCGCACCCGCGTCGCGGCTCTGCGAGCGTCGACCGGGTGACCACCTCCGCCCCCGTCGCGTTCCCGCACGTGCCGACGCCGCACCCCACCCCCGACGCCCAACGCGCCGGTCTGCTCGCCGACCCCGGCTTCGGCAGGGTGTTCACCGACCACGTGGCCTCGGCGACCTGGACGGCGGAGCTCGGGTGGCACGACACCGGGGTGCGCGCGTCGGAGCCGCTGTCGCTGCACCCCGCGGCGGCCGTCCTGCACTACGCCCAGGAGATCTTCGAGGGGCTCAAGGCGTACCGGCAGCCCGACGGGTCGGTGGCCCTGTTCCGGCCCGCGCTCAACGCCGCCCGCTTCGCCCGCTCGGCCCGGCGGCTGGCGCTGCCGGAGCTGCCCGAGCAGGCGTTCGTCGACGCCGTCGCCGGGCTCGTCCGCGCCGACGCGGCGTGGGTGCCCGAGCCGCCGGCGTCGCTCTACCTGCGCCCCTTCACCGTCGCCACCGAGGCGTTCCTCGGGGTCCGGGCCGCCGAGGAGGCGCGCTTCCTCGTCACCGCCTCGCCCGCCGGCCCGCTGTTCGCCGGCCGCGACGCGGGCCTGACGCTGTGGATCTCCGAGGAGCTCTCCCGCGCCGCCCCGGGCGGGACCGGCGACGCGAAGTGCGGCGGGAACTACGCGGCCGGGCTCGCCGCCCAGTCGCTCGCCCGGGCGCACGACTGCGACCAGGTCCTCTTCCTCGACGCCCGCGAGCACCGGTGGCTCGAGGAGTCGGGGACGATGAACGTCCTGCTCGTCACCGCCGACGGCGAGCTCGTGACCCCGCCGCTCGGCACGATCCTCGACGGCGTCACCCGCCGCAGCGTCCTCGAGCTCGTCGCCGACCACGGCCTCACCGCGGTGGAGCGACCGGTGTCGGTGGAGGAGCTGCGCGCCGGGTGCGCCGACGGCTCGATCACCGAGGTCTTCGCGACGGGGACCGCGGCCGTCATCAGCCCGATCGTCGCCTTCCGCTCCGCGACCGGGGCGTTCACCGTCGGCGCGGGCACGCCGGGTCCGCACACCCTGGCCCTGCGCACGGAGCTGCTGGACATCCAGTTCGGCCGGGTCCCCGACCCGCGCGGCTGGCGTGTGCCGGTGGCGCTCACGTGAGGTCTCATTAGCCCGAACAGCCGATCGTGTGAGGTCACTTGACGTAACGGAACGCGGCTGAACGGCGACATACGGTCACGATCCCCGAGGACCGGAGGCCGACCGTGACGATCGCCCCCGACGCGCTGCGCCGTCAGCTCGACGACGCGGCCGCCGCTCGCCCGCACACCCCCGCCGTCGTGACGGCGGGTCTCGTCCTGGCCGTGGCCGTGGTGGCGGGGACCGACCTCTCCCTCCCCGCCACCGCGGCGGCCCTCCTCGCCGCCGCCGTCGCGGCGGTCGTGGCGCGCCGGCGGGACCGCGCGCGGCGCACGGTCGTCGCGACCGACGGGCCGGAGGCGGCCGGGCGCCACGTCCGCCACGAGCAGCTGGTCGCCACCTGGGAGCGGCTGCGCTGCGCGGCCACGTCCTGGGAGCCCGCCGTCTGGGAGGTCGCGCCCCACGGGGTGCACGCGCCCGTGGCACGGCGCCTCGACGGTCCGCGGCACCTGCGCGCCGCGGACCCCGTCCCCACCTTCGCCGGGACGCGACGCGAGATCGCGTTCCTCCCCGACGCGGTCGTGCTGCGCGACGGCCGGTTCCACACGGTCGTCGGCTACGACGCGCTCGAGGTCGACGCGAGCGTCCACGAGCGGGCCGGCGGCGGGCGTCTCGGCCGGCTGACGGTCCGCGCCGCGGGCGTCACGAGCGTCTACGACCTCGCGTCCGTCGACGCGGCCTGCGCCACCGCCGCGGCCCTGCGCGGCCTGACCGACGCCCACGTCCGGCGGGCGCCCGAGGCCGAGCGCCCGGCCCGCGTCGCGGCGCGGCGTGCGTCCCGGGCCCGCGCGGTCGGCGAAACCCGGGCCCGGCTCGCGGCCGTCCCGTCGCCGCGTCAGCCCAGCGACGCCACCGGGAGGTCGTGCGCCTCGCCCACGGCGGCGCTGTAGAGCTGCCCGGCGTGGGTCGCGAGGCCCGCCGCGAGCCCGGCGTCCTCGGCGACGGCCCGCTCCCAGCCGCGGTCGGCCAGCGCGAGCACGAACGGTGTGGTCGCGTGGGTCAGCGCGTGGGTGGAGGTGTTCGGCACCGCCCCGGGCATGTTCGCGACGCAGTAGAAGAGCGCGTCGTGCACCGCGAACGTCGGGTCCGAGTGCGTGGTCGGGTGGGAGTCCTCGAAGCAGCCGCCCTGGTCGATCGCGATGTCGACGAGCACCGCGCCCGCCTTCATGCGCCGGACGAGGTCGTTGCCGACGAGCTTCGGGGCCTTCGCACCGGGCACCAGCACGGCCCCGATGACGAGGTCGGCGTCGAGGACCGCACGTTCGAGGTTGTCGGTGTTCGAATACAGCGTCTGGACGCGGCCGGCGTAGCGGGCGTCGAGGGCGCGCAGCGTGTCGAGGTTCTTGTCGAGCACCGTGACGCGGGCGTGCATGCCCACCGCCATCTGGATCGCGGCGGCACCCGACACCCCGCCGCCGATGACGACGACGTGCGCGGCCGGCGCGCCCGGCACCCCGCCGAGCAGCAGGCCGCGGCCGCCGTGCGACCGCATCAGGTGGTACGCGCCGGCCTGCGGGGCGAGCCGTCCGGCGACCTCGCTCATCGGGGCGAGCAGCGGCAGCGCGCCGTGGCGGGTGACGGTCTCGTAGGCGATCGCGGTGGTGCCGGCGGCGAGCAGCGCCTCGGTGCACGCGCGGGAGGCGGCGAGGTGCAGGTAGGTGAACAGCGCCAGGTCCGGGCGCAGGCGGTGGTACTCCGAGGCCACCGGCTCCTTGACCTTCACGACCATCTCCGCCTCGCCCCACACCGCGTCGGGGTCGGCGACGAGGCGGGCGCCCGCCTCCTTGTACTCGTCGTCGCCGAAGGCCGAGCCGACGCCCGCGCCCTCCTGCACGACGACCTCGTGCCCGTGGGCGACCAGCTCGCGCACACCCCCGGGCGTCAGGGCCACCCGGAACTCGTTGTCCTTGACCTCGGTGGGTACCGCGACCTTCATGATCGTCCTCCTCCTCGTCGTCGCGCCTCACCTCCAGTGTGAACGTCCTGCTGTTTCACCGGTAGATTCGTGAAGAAGGTTCTGTAGCCTGCCGTCGTGGATGAACTTCCCGACGATTCCGTGGTCGCTCCGGGGCCGCCACCGAACGATCTGCGGCCGCTCGACCACATCGACCGCGCCCTCCTGGGGCACCTGGTCGCCGACGCCCGGATCACCAACGCGGCGCTGGCCGAGGCCGTGGGGATCGCGGCGTCCACGGCCCTCACGCGGGTGCGCGCGCTGCGTGAGCGCGGCGTGGTGCGGGGGTTCCACGCGGACGTCGACCCGGCGGCCGTCGGGCTGCCGCTGCAGGCCATGATCTCGGTCCGGCTGCAGAGCGACTCGCGCGACCGGCTCGGCGAGTTCACCGCGTTCGTGCGCCGCCTGCCGGCCGTGCGGGACGTCTACTTCGTCGCGGGCGCCGACGACTACCTGCTCCACGTCGCGACGGCGGGGACGGGGGCGCTGCGCGACCTGGTCGACACCCTCAACAAGCACCGCGACGTGGCGGGCACCGTCACGAGCCTGATCTTCGACCACGTCCGCACGGCGCACGGCCTCTGACGGGCTCGTGACGGCCTCCGACGGGCGCTACGGCAGCGCCAGGGCGGTCGCCGCGCTCGTCGCCGACCAGTGCTCGTCGCTGCCGGCGACGACGTCCGCGGCGCCGTCCATCATCCGCGCCACCCGCGCGGAATTCTCCAGCGCGAGCCGCTGGTCGGCCTCGGCCACCGGCCGCATCCGGTCCTCGTACGCGGCGAACGCCTCCCCGACCGGACGGACGTCGAGCTCGTGCGCGAGCAGGTACGCCCCGACCAGGGCGAGCGTGGTGCCCTGGCCCGACAGCGGCGTGGTGCACCAGGCGGCGTCGCCCAGCAGGACCGTCCGGCCGGTCGACCAGCGCGGCGCGACGACCTGGGTCATCGGCGCGAGGTAGAAGTCCGAGGCGTCGGCGAGGCCCTCGAGCATGCGTGGCACCCACCAGCCCCGCCCCGCGAAGGCGTCGGCGATCAGCTGCTTCTGCGCGGCGACGTCGCGGTGGTCGTACTCCGCCTCGCCCTCGAACCCGAGGTTGACCCGCACCTCCCGGTTCTCCCGCGCCGTGTAGAGCCCGGCCATCCCGTCCGGGAACCGGCAGAAGGTCTGCCACCGGTCGAGGCCGAACACGTTGGGCATCGTGTACACCGCGAGGTGGCTGCCGAGGGGGCGCAGGCAGCCGTCGCCCACGAGTCCGGCGAGCCGGCCGACCGCGGAGCGCAGGCCGTCCGCGCCGACCACGACGTCGGGCTCCAGCGTCCGGCCGCCCGCGAGCCGCACGCCGTCGGCCCCGATCGCGGCGACCCGGTCCCCGAAGCACCACTCCGTCCCCGCCGCCGCGTCCACGAGCAGCGCGGCGAGGTCGTCGCGGAGGATCTCGACGTCGGGCGACCCCAGGGGTCCTCCGGTCAGCGTGGTCTCGGTGGTGCGGGTCAGCTCGGTGCCGTCGGGCGCGACGACCGACATGCCGCGCATGACGGTCCGCGCCGCCCGCATCGGCTCGCCCAGCCCCAGCCGGTCCATCACCTCGAGGGCCGGACCGCGGACGTCGACCGCCTGCCCCCCGGGCCGCGGGCGGGGCGCGGACTCCACGACGGTCACCCGGTGTCCCCGGGCGAGCAGCAGGGCGGCGAGGGCGGAGCCGGCGATCCCGGCGCCGGAGACGAGAACGTGCATGACGAGCTCCTCTGGACGGTGTACGAACAGCGGCGACCGTGCCCGTCCGTCGGCGAGGAGCACCAGCGTGTCGCAGGACAGCGATCTCCCGTTCCGGCGCGTGGCCGCGGCGTTGCGGGCGCGCCTCGACGACCTCGCGCCGGGTGACCGGCTCCCCTCGGTCCGCGCGATCGTCGCCGAGTTCGGCGTCGCCTCGGCGACCGCGTCGCGGGCGCTCGCGCTCCTGCGCGAGGAGGGCCTCGTCGAGTCGCTCCCGCGGGTGGGCACGGTGGTCGCGGCCCGGACGCCGTCCCGACGGCGGGTCCGGCCGCGCGGATCGCGGCCCGCGCGCGAGGACGTCGTGGCGCTGGCGGTCGAGCTCGCGGACGCGGACGGGCTCCCGGCGGTGTCGATGCGCCGGCTCGCGGCCGAGCTGGGGGTGCCGACGATGACCGTCCACGGTCTCGTGCACGGCAAGGACGGGCTGGTCATGGCCATGCTCGACGACGTGTTCGCCGCCGAGCCGTGGCCGGTGGTGGCCCCGGACGCCGGGTGGCGGGCGCGTCTCGAGCTCTCGGCGCGACGGCAGTGGAGCGTCTACTCGCGCCACCCCTGGGCGGCCCGGGCGATCTCGCTGCACCGCCCGCAGCCGGTGGCCGCGCTGCTCGCGATCGCCGAGTGGGACCTGCCGACGCTCGAGGGCGTGGTCGCCGAGCCCGAGCGCCGCTTCGACCTGTACCTGGCGGTCTCGGGCTACGTGCGCGGGATGGCCCTGACCCTCGCCGCCGAGCGGGACGCGGAGGCCGACACGGGCGTCGACGCCGATCACTGGATCGACCACGACCCGGCCACGGTGCGCGGCATGGCGCGCCTGGCGGGTCCGGCGATCCGTCGGGCCGGGCCCTACGCGTTCGACCTCGACCGCGTCTTCCGCACCGGTCTCGCTGCCCTGCTCGACGGGATCGTCTGACCTAGGACAGGATCACCCGCGTGGACGTGCTGACGCGCATCGGTCTGGTGGAGCTGGCCTTCGGCGCGGTGCTGGGGTGGGCCGTCGCCGCCACGATGATCACCCCGCAGCTCGTCGAGCGGGCCGGCGTGCGCAAGCCCCGCCGCATCCTCCAGGCGCACCTCGACTACGTGATCATGGGGATCATCCTGATCGCGGTCGGCCTCGCCGTCCCCGGGCTGCCGACGTGGCTGGCGGCGGCGATCGTGATCGGCACGTGGCTGAACCCGACGCTGTTCCTCCCGCTGGCCTGGTCGCCCCGCGCGGCGACGCGGATGTGGTTCCAGGTGCTCAGCGTCATCTCGTTCACGCTCACCAGCGGCGGACTCGTCGGTGCCGCGGTCGTCGGCCTGGTGCGCTGATCGCCCCGGTCCCGATCTCGGCCGCGCGCCGGATGCCGGGGTCAGAGAGCGACCGGCCCGCCCGGTGTCGTGAGCTCGGCGCGCAGGGCGACCGGACCCGGCGTCACGGTGACGCGGTTGCCGAGGTGCCCCACCAACCCGGCCGCCACCAGTCGTGCGCGCAGGTCGCCCGCCGACGGGGTCGACAGCACGAGCCGCGACAGGGCGAGCCCGCCGTCCGCGAGCCCCGTCGACGGGTGCCCGCCGTCCCAGGCGATCAGCGACGGCCGGACGCCGGAGCCGTCGCCGGGGAACGACCCGTCGTCGGGAACGGTGAGCGACCAGGACAGGTCGTCGCGTGTGAGACGCAGGACCGGGTCGGACGCCGACGAGAGCGTCGGCAGCCGGAGCACCCAGTGCACGAGCCGCGGCGGGCCGGCGAACCGGTCGAGGTCGAACCAGCGCGGGCGACCGGGCGCGGGCGCCTCGGGGTCGATCGCGATCAGCTCGAGGTAGGTGCCGTCGTCGAGGTTCCACAGGGCGTTGTGGGTGCCGAACCGGTCGTGCCGCGCGCGGCCGGCGGGCTCGACACCGAGCCGCTCCACGAGCCGGGGCACGCCCTCGTCCAGCGACGTCGTGGCGACGACCAGGTGGTCGACGCCCGGCGTCCGCACCGCGGGACTCACTGCGCGGCGGCCTTCTTCGCCGCCCGCTGCCGGCGCTCCTCGGCCTTCTCCAGCCCCTCCGACCAGCCCGCCCGGTTGAGGATGAGCCGGCGGTACTGCATGACCTCGGCCCGCTTGTCGACGGCGAGCGCGCCGACGAGCCGCTCCCCGCTGCGGTAGAGCGCGACGAACGCGCCGTCGTCCTCCGAGCCCATGACGATCTCGGTCTCCACCTCGGGGTGCTCGTCGTCGGCGCGGGAGACGCCGACGAACTGGATGCGGCTCGAGTACCAGTCCGACCAGAAGTACGGCACGGTCTCGTAGGCCTTCGCCGACGCCGGGTCGAGGGCGTTGCGTGCGGCCAGAGCGCCCTGCTCGGACGCCGAGGTCCAGTGCTCGAGGCGCATCGGGGTGCTCAGCACGTCGTCGAAGAGCGCGTTCGGCCAGCGGGCGACGTCGCCGGCCACGTACACGCCCGGCGCGGCGGCGAGCGTCTCGTCGGCGACCACACCGTTGTCGACCGTCAGCGACGACGACTCCAGCCACCCCGTGTTCGGGGTCGCCCCGATCCCGACGACGAGCACGTCGGTGGGGATCTCCGTGCCGTCCCCGAGTACCACCGACTCGACGTGCCCGGACCCGGTCACCCTCTCCACCGAGACCCCGGTGAGCACGGTGGTGCCGTGGCGCTCGTGGATCGAGGTCAGGGCGCGCCCCATGCGCTCGCCGACCCCGCGGACCAGCGGCACCGGCAGCGCCTCGACGATCGTCACCTCGAGTCCGCGCGTGCGGGCGACCGCGGCGATCTCCGAGCCGATGAACCCGGCGCCCACGACCGTCACCCGCGGCGTGCCCTGCCGCAGCAGCTCGCGGAGGTGCCGCGAGTCGTCCAGGGTCCGCAGCGTCACCACGCCCGCCAGACCCGGCGCGCACACCGAGGCGGGCAGCGGCCGCGCGTCGGCGCCGGTCGCGATGACGAGGCCGGAGTACCCGATCTCCCGACCGCCGACGGTCACGGTCCGGTTCCCGACGTCGAGCGACTCGGCCGGCGCCCCCAGCACCAGTTCGACGTCGAGCTCGGCGAGCTTCTCCTGCTCGCGGTACGTGGGGTCGCGCGGCTCGTCGTCGCCGAGGTGCTCCTTGGACAACGGCGGGCGGTCGTAGGGCAGGTGCTCCTCCGCGCCCACCAGCGCGATCGACCCGGAGAACCCGTCGTTGCGCACGGCCTCCACCGCGCGCAGTCCGGCCAGCGACGCACCCACCACCACGAGATCGGCCACGTCCCGACCCTAGCGACCGTAATCCGGTCTACGGCACTCTCCTCGGACGGCAAGCGCTCATCCCTTCGGGGTAGGGCGCTAACACGGCCGGCCCAGCAGAGCGATCTCGACAGCACAACGGTTCGAGCGAGGTCGGGGGGTCGCGATGCGGAAGGCCGGAATCGGGATGGCCGGGTCGGCGGTGCTCGTGCTGGGCGCGCTCGGCGTGACGACGGGTCTCGGCCCGGCCGACCTCGGCGGCGAGCGACCCGCGGCGGTCGCCGCGGCGGCCGGACCCGCCGCGCCGCTCGCCACCGTGCCGCCGGTGCTGCCCGCGCCCGCCGCGGCGAGCGCCGGAGTGACGACCCGCCCGGCGACCTCCGCGACCTCGACGACGACCTCCACGCCGAAGCCCACCTCGTCCCGCACCGCCCGGACGACGACCGCCCGGACCGGGCGCGACCCGTCGTCGGGAATGCCCTGCTCGATCAGCGGCGACGGCGCGTGCGTCTCGCTCTCGGCGAAGCGCGCGTGGCTGGTGCAGGACGGGGAGGTCGTGCGCAGCGCGCCGATCACGAGCGGCCGGCCCGGCGAGCGCACCCCGACCGGCACGTTCCACGTGACGTGGAAGGACGCGGACCACCGCTCGAGCCAGTTCGACGACGCGCCGATGCCGTGGTCGGTGTTCTTCAACGGCGGCATCGCCTTCCACACCGGGAGCCTGTCGCGGCAGTCGGCGGGCTGCATCCACCTGTCCGACGCCGTCGCCCGGCAGTTCTTCCGCACGCTCGCGGTCGGCGACACCGTCGTCGTCGTGAAGTAGACGACCCGGCGCCTCGTGGGGCGAGGCGCCGGGTCGCGGCACTGGGAACCGTTCGGGGCAGTTCCCGACGAGCGGACGCGGGCCAGCTGGGGAACGAAACGCCACGCCGGTGCTCGTCACCGTCCGTTCGGATCGGTGCCCGGATCAACGCCGCGGAGCACCCGTCGTGACGCGTCCACGCCTTGGTGCACACGGTGGGGTGGAAGGTGCGCGAACAGGTGTGAACGGACGAAGTTCCACGTCGTTATCGTGCCCCCGTGAGCTCGCAGCGTCCTCTCGCCCTGGTCACGGGCGCCTCGCGTGGCATCGGGGCTGCGGTCGCCACGGCCCTCGCGCCGACCCACGACCTCCTCCTGGGCGGTCGTGACGCCGCGGCGCTGGCGGCGGTCGCGACCCGACTGGGTGAGCGCGCCCTGCCGTGGCCGGTCGACCTCACCGACCCCGCGGCCCTGGACGGCGCGACCGAGCGGATCGACGAGCTCGACGTGCTGGTGCACTCGGCCGGGGTCGGGATGCTCGGGACGGTCGCGGAGCTCGACGTCACGACGTGGCGGCGGCAGTTCGAGGTGAACGTCGTCGCGGTGGCGGAGCTGACGCGGCTGCTCCTGCCGGCCCTGCGCGCCGCGCGCGGCACCGTCGTCTGTCTGAACTCCGGGGCGGGACTCGCCGCGCGGCCCGGGTGGGGCTCGTACGCGGCGTCGAAGTTCGCGCTCCGGGCGTTCGCCGACGCGCTGCGGGGTGAGGAGCCCGACCTGCGGGTGTGCTCGGTGCACCCGGGGCGCACCGACACCGACATGCAGCGCGAGGTGGTCGCGCACGAGGGCGGCACGTACGACGGCTCGCGGTACCTCCGGCCGGAGTCGGTGGCGGCGACGGTCCTGGCGGCGGTCACGGCGGGTCGTGACGCGCACATCACGGACCTCGTCGTGCGGCCGACGGGATGATCCCGCGCGAGAATCGGCGCGACACCGCCGTCTCTGCTGGGAGGCCCCCGCCGTGGACCCGTCCGACTTCGCCGACGTCCTGACCTCCGTCCGCGAGTTCGTGCGCGAGCAGGTCGTGCCGCGCGAGGACGAGATCGAGGAGACCGACGAGGTCCCCGCCGAGCTCCGCGAGGCGTGCAAGGCGATGGGCCTGTACGGGTTCGCGATCCCGGAGGAGCACGGTGGGATCGGCCTGTCAATGGCCGAGGAGGTCGAGCTCGCGATGGAGCTCGGCTGGACCACGCCCTCGCTGCGGTCGCTGTTCGGCACCAACAACGGCATCGCGGGCCAGGTCCTGCTCACCGGGGGGTCGCCCGAGCAGCAGGCGGAGTGGCTGCCGCGCCTGGCCTCCGGCGAGGTGGTGGCGTCGTTCGCGCTGACCGAGCCCGACGCCGGGTCGGACCCGTCCTCGCTCACGACGAAGGCCGTGCGCGACGGCGACTCGTGGGTGATCAGCGGCGCCAAGCGCTGGATCACCAACGCGCCCTTCGCCGACGTGCTCATGGTGTTCGCGCGCACCGACCCCGACGCGGCGCCCGCCCGCGGGATCTCGACGTTCCTCGTGCCGACCTCCGCGGCCGGCGTCAGCTTCTCCGAGCACGACGCGAAGATGGGCCAGCGCGGCTCCTGGACCTGCGAGGTCTACCTCGACGACGTCCGGGTCCCCGCCTCGGCGCTGGTCGGCGGCGAGGAGGGCCTGCACCGCGGGTACGTCACCGCCCTGAAGTGCCTGGCGCACGGCCGCCTGCACATCGCCGCGCTGTGCATGGGCATGGCGGCGCGGCTGGTCCACGAGACCGTCGAGTTCGCCACCCAGCGCGAGCAGGGCGGCCACGCGATCGCGACCTACCAGCTCGTCCAGGGCCTCGTCGCCGACTCCGTCACCGACTGGCACGCCGGCCGCGCGCTGGTCCGCGAGGCGGCGAAGGCCTACGACGACGGGTCCGACAAGGTCACCGGCCCGTCCACCGCGAAGTACTTCTGCTCCGAGGCTGTCGGGCGGATCGCCGACCGCGCGGTGCAGGTCCACGGCGGGTCGGGCTACATGCGCGGCGTACCGGTCGAGCGCATCTACCGCGACGTGCGCCTGTTCCGGATCTACGAGGGCACGAGCCAGATCCAGCAGGTCATCATCGCCCGGGGTGCGCTGGGCAAGGCAGCGCGTTCCTGACGGCGGGTGCGGCCGGGGGTCGTGTGCGTCCCGCCGGGCCGGCCAGCTCGACGATCGACCCGCGCGACTCCAGCGCGTCCCGCACACACATTCGTCCGCGCCTGTCGCCTCCGGCGCCGACCTGGTGCACCTTGTCGCGGTCGTCCGCGCCGCCCCGCTCGCCTTGTCGTGGGGATTCACCACGACAAGGCGCGCGGGCAACCACCGGAACCCACGACAGGGCGGGCGGAAGGGAGTAAGAGGCGCAGCAGTCGGCACGCCGACACTCGAGCGGTCCGATGTGTGCGCGACGCGCAGCTCTCATCAGCACCGAGCTATCCGCCGGGCGAGGTGTGTGCGCGACGCGCAGCACCCGCCCGAACCGAACACGGACCCGGCCAGAGTGTGTGCGCGACGCGCAGCATCCGCCAGAACCGAACACAGACCCGGCCAGAGTGTGTGCGCGACGCGCAGCATCCGCCCGAACCGAACACGGACCCGGCCGGAGCGTGAGCGCAGCGGCCGCGAACCGAGCCCACCCGCCGTCGGGAAAGTGGCGTTCCTGTCACTGGACGACAGCAACGACGCTTTCCTGCCATGAAGGCGACGCGTCAGCGCAGGGCCAGGCGCTCCCGGAGCGTCCCGGGCACGGGGTCGGCCGGCATCCGGCCGCGGCGGCGCAGTTCCGGCACGACGTGGTGGGCCATCTGCTCGAACGTGCCGGGCGTGACCGCGTAGGCCAGGTTGAACCCGTCGGCGCCGGTCTCGTCGACCCAGTGCTCCATCTGGTCGGCCACCTCGGTCCCCGAGCCCACCGCCACGGGTCCGCGCCCGCCGACCGCGAGGTGGCGGGCGACCTCGCCGACGGTCCACTCGCGGTCGGGGTCGTCGGTGGTGAACGAGGCGAGCGCGGAGCGCCCGGCGTCGGACTCGACGTAGCGCAGGGGCTGGTCGGGGTCGATGCCGGTGAGGTCGAGACCGGTCCAGCCCGCGAACAGGGCCAGCGCACCCTCGAGCGAGAACGACTCCAGGTACTCGGCGTACAGGTCCTGCGCCTCGCCCGACGTCGCGGCGACCACCGGCGCGAGCTGGCAGAACACGGTGACCGAGGCCGGGTCACGGCCGGCGTCGGACACCGCGGAGCGGAGCCGGTCGACCTGACCCGCCAGCACCGCCGTGGACGGCCCGGACATGAACACCGCCTCGGCGTGCCGCCCGGCGAACGCCAGCCCGCGTGGCGAGGCACCGGCCTGGAAGATCACCGGGGAGCGCTGCGGGGAGGGCTCGCACAGGAAGGGGCCGGGGACGTCGTACCAGCGGCCGTGGAACCCGACGTCGTGCACCTTGGCCGGGTCGGTGTAGACCCCGCCGGCGGCGTCGCGGACCACCGCGTCGTCCTCCCACGACTCGTGCCACAGCCGCCGGCACACCTCGAGGTACTCGTCGGCCTGCTCGTAGCGCTGGTCGTGCGCGAGCTGCTCGCCGAGGCCGAGGTTCGCCGCGGCGCTGGCCAGGTAGCCGGTGACGACGTTCCAGCCGACCCGGCCCTTCGTCAGGTGGTCGAGCGTGGTGAAGCGGCGCGCGAGGGCGTAGGGGTGCTCGTAGGACGTCGAGACGGTGACCCCGAACCCGAGGTGTCGCGTCGCGGCCGCCATCGCCGACACCGGCATCATCGGGTCGCCGAGCGGGAGCTGGATGCCGGCGCGGACCGCCGCGTCGCGCGAGCCGCCGGCGACGTCGTACACGCCGAGGACGTCGGCCAGGAAGAGCGCGTCGAACCCGGCGTCGTCGAGCAGCCGGGCGAGGCCGGTCCAGTGGTCGAGGTCGGTGTAGCGGAACCCCCGGTCCGAGGGATGCCGCCACAGCCCCGGCGACTGGTGGCCCGCGCACATCATGGCGAAGGCGTTGAGGTGGACGCGGGGAGGGACGGCAGGCATCAGAAGTACGCGCGCGTGACCCACTCGGCGATGCAGGCGGGCTTCGGCGCGCCCTCGATCTCCACGGTGACCGTCGAGACCACCTGCACGCCCTGGTCGGGCAGGTCCTCGGCCTCGGTGATGGTCACCGTCGCGCGGACCCGGCTGCCGACGCGCACTGGCGCGGGGAAGCGCACCTTGTTCAGCCCGTAGTTCACGCCCATCCGCACGCCGTCGAGGCGGCGGGCGGAGTTGGCGAGGTGCGGCAGCAGCGAGAGCGTGAGGAAGCCGTGGGCGATCGTGCCGCCGAAGGGGCTGTCCTTCGCCCGCTCCGGGTCGACGTGGATCCACTGGTGGTCCTCGGTGTCGTCGGCGAAGCCGTCCACCCGGGACTGGTCGACCGTGAACCACTCCCCCGGGCCCAGCTCGCGACCGATGGCCCCCCGCACGCCGTCCACGCCGGCCAGGATCTCCACGTGTGCCTCCTCGAGTGATCTCCGACGACCCTAACGCCGCAGCGCGACCCGGGCGTCGGGTTCGTCGCGGGCGGCCGAGGCGAGCAGCCCGAGCGAGATCATGCTGACGATCACCGAGCTGCCGCCCGCCGAGATCAGCGGGAGCGTGATGCCGGTGACCGGCAGCAGTCCCAGGACGTACCCGATGTTGATGACGGCCTGCGCCACGAGCCACACCGTCAGCGTCGCCACCACGACCCGGTTCCACGGGTCGACGGTGCGCGCGGCGATGCGGAGCCCCACCCACGCCAGCAGCGCGAACAGGCCCAGCACGGCGCAGGCGCCGACCAGGCCGAGCTCCTCGCCGAGGATCGCGAAGACGAAGTCGTTGGACGCGTTGGGCAGGTAGCTCCACTGCGCCGCGCCCTGCCCGAGTCCGTCGCCGAGCAGCCCGCCGTCGGCGAGCGAGTACAGGGCCTGCTGGGACTGGTAGCCCGCGCCCAGCGAGTCGTCGCCGCTGCCGAGGAACGACGTCAGGCGGGCCAGCCGGTAGCTCGCGGTCACCGCCAGCACCCCGACCGCGGCCAGCGCCCCCGCGCCGAGCAGCCCGAGGAGCCGGCCGGACACCCCGGCGAACCAGAGCAGCGCGAACAGCACGACGACGATGCCGAGCGCGGAGCCGAGGTCGGGCTCGACGACGACCAGACCTGCCGTCAGGACCCCGACCGGGACCACCGGCAGGAGCCGGCGCACCCCGACGACTCCGCGCTGCGCGAGGGATCTCCCGTCGCTGCGCCCGCCCAGGCAGAGGACGTGCGCGCCCCAGAGCACCAGCGCGAGCTTCGCCGGCTCGCTGGGCTGCAGCGACAGGCCCCCGACGACGAACCACTTCTGCGCGCCCGCCACCGACGAGCCGAGCCCCGGCACCAACACCGCCACGAGCGCGACGAGGCTGACCCCCAGCAGCCACGGACTCGCGACGCGCCACTGCCGCACCGGGACGCGGCCGGTCAACCAGAACGCGACCCCGCCGACGACGCAGTAGACGACCTGGTGGAGGAACACGCCGTACGGGCTGCCGGTGCGGGTCAGCGAGTCGATCGACGACGCCGAGAGGACCATCACCAGCCCGAGCCCCGCGAGCACGACCGTCAGTCCGACGACGACGTAGTAGGACGCCAGCGGCCGCCGCAGGGTCGCGGCCACGGCGCGGCGCAGCGCGACGACGTGGGGGGCGACGGGGCTGCGCGCGGCGGTCACGCCGTTCAGCCTCCGGCAGGAACCGTCCCGACGGCGGGACGTGCCCGACCTGCGTGCCCAGGCAGCATCCGGACGGATCTCACCGCTCGGGCCGTTCCCACCACAGACCCGAGCCGCGCTCGCCCGCGGCCTCCTGTGCGTCGAGCTCGGCGTCGACGCGGCGCGCCTCCCGGGCGTCCGCCGCGGCGAAGCGGGCGGCGATCGCACCGAGGAACGGCAGCCCCGCGAGGTCGCCGCCGATCCACCACACCCCGGCCCCGACCGCCTGGTCGTCGCGGAGGCTCGGCCCCCAGTCCCGGTCGACGGCGGTGTCATGGGCGACCGCGAGCAGCGGCCCGAGCCAGAGCACCAGCCCGAGCACGCCGTCGGTGACGACCTCGGCGATCGCGATCCCGAGGGTCAGCCCGTGGTGCGTGGTCCGCGGCACGGGGTCGATCTGCAGCCGGCTCACCGCGTAGAGCAGTCCGGCGCCGAGGAGGCCGAGCGAGACCAGCCCGCTCACCGTCGGGCTCCGCAGCTCCAGCGGGTAGAGGCCGGTGAGGTAGAGCAGGAACGGCGGGCCGACGAGCGCGAGCGTCGCGATCCCCGGGGCGCAGGACGCCCGCGCGACGCCGGACCGCCGCAGCCGCCCGAGGGTCGCGACGGCGCGGGCGGGCAGCGTCCCGCGGGCCAGGGTCAGCGGTGCCGCGGCGGCCAGCAGCATCGGGGCGACGACCAGCAGGACGACGCCCTGGACCGCGCGGGCCCAGAACAGGGTGTCGTCGTAGACGGCGATCGCGCTCGAGGAGATCAGCACCAGCAGGACGAGCGCGAGCGCGAGGGCGACGGTGCGCCGGACCGGCCACGGCGCGGCGAGCCGGCGCAGCCCGAGCCCGTAGCCCCCGCCGAGGAGGGCGATGCCACCGAGCGCGCCCGGCGCCAGGGTCCACGACGTGAGCAGGCGGGCGCCGGTCAGTGGCGGCAGGCCCGCCCCCGGGACGATCACCGACGCAGCACACGCCCGCCGGTGTACGCCCGCCGTGAACTACGTGGGCCGACGCAGGTGGCCGTACACGGTGGTGCGTGGGACGTCGAGCTTCTCCGCGATCTCGGTGACCGACCGGCCCTGGTCGTAGAGCCGCTGCGCCTCCGCCGCGGCCTCGGCGCTCAACCGGGGCGGACGACCGCCCCGCCGCCCGCGCGCCCGGGCCGCGTCGAGCCCGGCCCGCGTGCTGGCCGAGACGAGGGTGCGCTGCAGACCGGCGAGCAGGTCGAGGGTGGGGAGCACACCGGCGTCGGAGTCGGAGGTCGTGTCGACGTCCTCCTCGAGCGAGCGCAGTTCGGCGCCGACCGAGCGCAGCCGCTGCCCCACCTGCACCAGGTGCAGCACCGACGAGGCCAGCCGGTCGAGCCGGGTGACCACGAGGACGTCGCCGCGGCGCAGGTCGCCGAGCACGGCCTCGAGCTCCGGCCGCGCACCGCGCGTGCCCAGCGAGGTGTCGACCCGGATCCGCTCCGTGGGCACCCCTTCGGCCTGCAGCCGCGCGACCTGGTCCGCGGCGTCGTCCGTCGCCGATGCCACCCGTGCGTAACCGCGCAGCACTCCGGCCCCCCTCTCGACGTCGGTACGGAGGGGGCATCGCCGCAGAGCCACGTTCCGTAACGCCTCCGGTGGCGGCGGTGATCACGATCCGGATCTCGCGCCGGTCGCGTCGGCGCCGTCGAAACCGCTTCCGTCGACGGGGTCGCGGACGATCGTCGCAGGTGGAACACCTCGGGCGGGTGACGAGAACTCGGTACGCTCCGTCACCGGATCGTGGGCGTGGCGCGGGCTCGTCGCCCGCCGTTCACGACTTCGTGATGCAACCGTGACCTCATTCGGACCTCCGTCGAGGCCCGCGCGCGTCCGAAACGGTGGAACCTCCCGGAGCGACACGCTCTGCGGAGCGGCCGTCGAGGTACCGCCGAACAGAGCAGGGCCCGCCCGGGTCCGCGGGAGGAGTGGGTGGACGTGCGCAAGACCGTCGCGATCGGGGCGGCCGTCGTGGTCGCCGTGCTGGCGGTCGTGGCCGCCGGGGCGATCAGCAGCCCCGTGGCCTGGGCGGCCGCCGCCGTCCTCGTCGTCGTCGCCGCCGCGGTGGTCGCGACCGTGTCCCTGCCGCCGACGCTGCAGAACGTCGTCGTCGGCCTCGGGGCCCTGCTCGGGCTCGTGGGGATCGCGGTGGCCGTCGCGGAGTTCGGGGTGCGCGGGTTCCGCACCGACTCGACCGCGACGCTGCTGGGGCTCACCGCCGGGCTCGCGGGCCTGCTCGTCGTCGTCGGCGTGGTCGCGGCCCGCTCGATGCCCGCTCCCGCGCTGTGGGGCGGCGCCGGCCTGCTCGCCGCCGTCGCCCTCGTGGCCGGGCTCGTCGTCGCCGCGACCGTGCCGTGGCTGCCCCTCTCCCGCGCCGTCGGCTACACCACCGCCGACGCCGCCACCCAGGTCACGCTCTCCACGCCGGCCGGCGTGGAGGAGGGCGACGTGCTCGTCGCGCAGATCTTCCGCTCGGGTGCCGGGCAGGTGACCCCGCCGGCCGGCTGGACCACGCTGCGCACGACCGCGCTGCCCGGTGGGGCCGGCTCGGTCTCGCTGTTCACCGCGACCGCGCACGGCGAGTCCGGCCCGGTCACCTTCACCTCCGACACCCCGGCCACCCTCCTCGGCGGGATCGGCGCCTGGTCGAACATCACCGGCGTCACCGCGCCGGGCGAGACCACCGGCACCGGCGGGGCGGTCACCGCGGCCCCCGCGCCCGAGGGCAGCTCCACGCAGGTCCTGTACTTCGTCGCGGGCACCGGCGTCGCCGACATCACGCCGCCACAGCCGCTGACCGACGCCTGGACGGTGAAGGCCGACGACGTCGTCAAGGCCACGACCGTGCTGGTCGCCCGCCCGGCGCTCTCGGCCGACGCGGCCGCGCCGGTGTCGCTCACGCCGACCGCGCCGCTCGGGTCCTGGGCGGTGCAGACGGTGGTGCTCGCGGCCCGGTAGCGGGCTCCGCCCGGCTGCGGCACCGTGGCGGGGGTGCGGGGCGAGCCGGGCGAGACCTACTGGGAACGGTACGAGTCCCTCGTCGACGAGCAGATCCGCCGCGCCACCGCCGAGGGCGCGTTCGACGACCTGCCGGGGGCGGGCAAGCCGCTGGCGCTGCCCGCCCGGGACGACGAGCACTGGTGGGTCCGCTCGAAGATGCGGGCCGAGGGCGTGTCGACCGACGCGCTCCTGCCCCCGTCGCTGCGGCTGCGCAAGGACATCGAACGGCTCGACGACGACGTCCGCGACCTCGCCGACGAGGCGGCCGTGCGGGCCGTCGTCGCCGACCTCGACCGCCGCGTGGTCGCGTTCCTGCGCGCCCCCACCGGGCCCCGCGTCCCGATCCGGCGTCCCTCGGCCGACGCCGTCGTCGCCCGGTGGCGTGCGGCCCGCACCGCGACGACCCCGGAACCGCCCGCCGCCGACCCGACGCCGGCCCGTCGCCGGTGGTGGCGTCGCCGCTGAGCCGGTGCCGCGACGGCGCCGACCGACGCACGAGCGTACGAACCGGTCGCCGGGACCCACATCGGCATCACAGGGACGTCACACCGCCCGGCCAGACCCGGGCAGCACGCTCACGATCATGACCGCACCGAACTCCCCCGCCTGGTACGACACCGCGTCGACGCAGGCCCCCGCTCCCCGCACGCCCGTCGGCGGCGCCGACACCGACACCGTCCGCACCCACGCCGTGTACGGCGCGCCCGCCGACGCCGCCCCGGCGCCCGCACCCGCCGTCGGGAGGACCCGGCGCACCGTGAGCGCGCGCGTCACCGCCGCGATCGGCGTCGTGGCCTTCCTGCTCGGCGTCGGCGTCTCGATGCTGACCGGACCGCTGCTCGGCGGCCCCGGTGGCCCGGGCGACGGCGCGCCGGGCGGCCCGCCCGGGACGAGCCAGCAGTCCGGCACCACCGGCACGGCGTCGGGCTCCGGCGCCACCGGGACCTAGATCACCTCTGGCGTTCGGTCCCCGGGCGGGACAGACTCCGACCCGCCCGGGGACCCCGCCGACGAGGAGCCAGCCGCATGACCGAGCCCACCCGCATCGACCTGCCCTCCGCGGGCGGCCACACGCTGGCCACCTTCCGGTGGCTCCCCAAGGGCGAGGCGCGCGGCGTCGTGCAGCTCACGCACGGGATGGGCGAGCACGTGCGCCGCTACCAGCACCTGGCCGACCGCCTCACCGGCCTCGGCTTCCTCGTGCAGGGGCAGGACCACCGCGGGCACGGCGCCACCGCCGAGGCGAACGGGACCGAACCCGGCGTCCTCGGCGAGGGCGGGTGGGCCGAGCTGGTCGCCGACATCGGGCGGCTGCTCGAGCGCGGCCGCGAGGACACGCCGGGGGTGCCGGTGGTGCTCCTGGGCCACAGCATGGGCTCGTTCGCCGCCCAGCAGTGGCTGCTCGACCACTCCGCGGAGGTCGACGCGGCGGTGCTCACCGGCACGTCGCTGCTCGACCAGCTCGAGGCCGCGATCGACACGAGCGGGCCGATCGACCTGTCGGCGTTCAACGCCCCGTTCGCGCCCGCGCGCACCGACTACGACTGGCTCTCGCGCGACGAGGCCCAGGTCGACGCGTACGTCGCCGACCCGTGGTGCGGCTTCGGGCTCGACCCCGCCGGCGGCGCCGGGATGTTCGAGGCCGGCCGGGCCGTGGCCGACCCGCAGCGCCTCGACGCCATGCAGAAGGACCTGCCGATCTACATCGCGGTCGGCGAGCACGACCCCGTCGGCGGCCCCGTCGTCCTCGCGCAGGCCCTCGCGGACCGCTACGGCAACGCCGGGCTGACCGACGTGACGTTCACGGTCTGGGCGAACGACCGCCACGAGATCCTCAACGAGGTCGACCGCGACGACGTGGAGAACGAGCTGGTCGACTGGATCACGCGCGCCGTGCGGCGCTGATCACCAGAGCGGGCGGACCCGGGCGAGCACGACGCCGACCACCGGCGGCACGAGCACCGGGGAGAAGGCGGTGCCGATCGCGCCGAGCGTGAGGAGCACCGCCGCCTGCAGGTGGATCCCGAGGGTCAGCGGGATCAGGCCGAGCAGCACCGTCGCGACGAAGCCGAGCAGCGTCATGATCTGGCCGCTGCGCAGGCGGTGCGGCTCGGACACCCGGCGGGCGAACCGCGGGTCGCCGGTGCGGAGCGCCCCGACGAGGGCGGCGAAGCGGCGGTCGACCGGGGCGCGTCCGCCGTCGGCACGGGGGGAGTCCGGACGCTGGTCGTCCTCGTCGGAGGGGTGCACGGCTCCAGAGTGACCCGCCGCCGTCCATGAGCACACCGTGGGGTCGGACACGCGGGGTAGGCGGGATCCGCGCACACTGAGCCGCATGGGGGTCTCGCGCCGCGTCGCGCTCGCGGCGCTCGGCCTCGGCGCGAGCGGGCTCGCGAGTTGCTCGGCCCCGGTCTGGCAGGGCTTCGGCCTCGACGCGGTCCGCCCGGCGGCGGACGACGAACTGCTGGTCACGCTGTGGGGCACCGCCGCGGAGCGCCGCGCGTTCACCGCACTCGCCGAGGGCTTCCGCGCGAGCACCGGCATCCCGGTCCGCCTGCAGGCCGTGCCCTTCTCCCGTCGCGGCACCACCGTCGACACCGGCATCCGGGCGGGTGCGCCGCCGGACGTCTTCCGCGTCACCTACAACGACGTCGGGCTCTACCGCGACGCGGGCGTCCTCGCGCCGCTGCCGGACTCCGCCGCGCTGCGACCCGCCTTCGGCGAGCAGTTCTGGGCGGCCGTGACGGGACCGGGCAGCGACACCGCCGTGGCGGTCCCCCACCACACCGACACCTCGATGCTGCTCGTCGACACCGCCGCGGCAGAGGCGGCCCGGCTCGGTCCCCTGCCCGCCGAGCCGGACGCGGCGTGGGACTGGGACCGCTTCCTCGACGCCTGCCGCCGGCTCGCCGCGCTGCGCCCGGGACGCGCGGCCACGGCGGTGAACTGGCAGTCCGACGGCGCCTACCGCTGGCTGAACTGGGTCGACCAGGCCGACGGCCGGCTGCTGACGCCGACGCTGGACGGTGCGGTCCGCCCGCCCGACGACGGACTGCGCGCGGCCCTCGACCTCACCCGCCGCCTGTTCGACGAGGGTCTCGTCCCGCGCTCCACCTCGACCTCCGGCGGCGTGACCACCGACGAGCTGTTCAGCGCGGGGACGGTCGCGTCCGCGTTCGTCGGGAACTTCTCGCTGGGCGACCTGGAGGGCGCCCCGGCGTGGACCGCGGTCCCGCTGCCCCGCGCGGCGCAGGCCTCCGCCGACCTCGGGGGCAACGCGCTCGCCGCCACCGTCGGCCCGCGCACCGAGCAGTCGCTGGCCTTCCTGCGCTGGTGCGTCACCCCGGAGAACATGGCCGCCTTCTGCTCCGCCGCGTCCGCGCTGCCGACCCGCGTCGACGTCCCCGCCACGGCGCTGCGCTACCCCACCGCCCCCGACGCCATGAGCCGCTACGTCGCCCAGGCCGCGACCGTGCGCCCCCCGCTCGTCGAGCAGGTGACGATCCCCCGGGCCGCGGCGGTGACCGCTGAGCTCGCCGACGGTCTGGAGCGGGCGTTCCTCGGCGATCCGGCGACCCCCACCGCCGACCTCGCGGACGGGCTCGCCGCCGCCGTCGACCGGGCGGTGCGGCGGTGAGGGCGGTCCGGGCGCACGCGTCGGCGTGGCTGATGCTCGCACCCGTCCTCGTCGTCGTGGTCGTGTTCGTCGCCTACCCGCTGATCGGAGCGGTGGCGACGTCGCTGACCCGGGACACCGGGCTGGGCGCCGCACGCGGTGTCGGGCTCGCCAACTACGCCGAGCTCGCCCGCGACCCGGTGTTCTGGCGCGCGACGGCGAACACGATCGGCCTGACGGTGCTGCTCGTCCCGCTGGTCCTCGGCTCCGGGCTCGGGATCGCCCTGCTGCTGCGCCGGCTCACCCGCGGTCGCGCGGTGCTGCAGGCGGTGTTCCTCGCGCCCTACGTGGTGTCCGGGGTGGTGGTCGCGCTGCTCGGCCGGACGGTGTTCGACGAGAACGTCGGCATCGTCAACCGGGCGCTCCGCGGGGTCGGACTCGACGGCGTCGCCTGGCAGTCCTCGTCGGGCGCCGCCGGGCTGTCCGTGCTGATCGTCCTCGTCTGGGCCCGCAGCGGGCTCGCCGTCATCGTCTACCTCGCCGCCCTGGCCGACGCCCCGCGCACCCAGCTCGAGGCGGCCGCGCTCGACGGCGCCGGGCCGTGGGACCGGCTGCGCCACGTCCTGCTGCCCCACCTGCGCCCGACGACGGTGTTCCTCGCCGTCGTCGTCGTGGTGGAGACCTTCCGGACGTTCGACGTCGTCTACGTCATGACCGGCGGCGGGCCGCAGCACGCGACCGAACTGCTCGTCACCTACTCCTACGCGCAGGGCTTCGACGCCCGCGCCCAGGGCTACGGGACCGCGATCGGGCTCGTCGTCCTCGCCGTCGTCGGGCTCGGGACCGCCCTGTGGTGGCGAGTGCAGGCGCGCACCGAGGACACGGCGGTGGTGGAGCGATGACCCGCGCCCGGTCTGGAGGGTCCGGCTCCGCTGCGCTGCACGTCCGGTCCCGAGGGTCCGGCTCCGCTGCGCTGCGCGTCCGGGTCACCGTGACGATCCTCGTGATCGTCTGGCTCCTCCCGCTCTACTGGATGCTCGTCACCGCGCTGTCGGCACCCGGGGTGGTCGCGGCGGGCCGCCAGCCGGTGCTGCCGGACGCGCCCACGCTGCAGGGCGTGCGGACCGCGGTCGGCGAGTTCCCCTTCCTCACCTGGGTCGCGAACTCGGCGGCGATCGCGGTGGTCGCCGTCGCAGCGAACCTCGTCATGAGCCTGCTCGCCGGCTACGCGCTGGCGAAGCGCCGCTTCCCCGGGCGGGCGGCCGCGTCGGTGTTCGTGCTGGCGACGCTGACCGTGCCCGCCGAGGTACTGCTCATCCCGCAGTTCGACCTCGTCGCGTCGATCGGCTGGGTCAACTCGTTCTGGGCCGTGATCGTGCCGCGCGCCGCCGACGCGTTCGGGGTGCTGCTCGCGCGTCAGTACATGCTCTCGATCCCCGACGAGGTGATCGACGCCGCTCGGGTCGACGGTGCCGGCGAACTGCGGATCCTCCTCGAGATCGTGCTGCCCCTCTGCCGCCCGGTGATCGCGGTGATCCTCACCGTCTCGTTCATGTACCGCTGGAACGAGTTCGCGTGGCCGCTCACGGCGCTGCCCGACCCCGACCGCGCGACCCTGCCGGTCGGGCTGTCGTTCCTGCAGGGCCAGTACGCCACCGACTACCCGACGCTGATGAGCGGCGCGGTCCTGTCGGTGCTCCCGGTGCTCGTGCTGTTCATCGCGGCGCAGCGGGCCTTCGTGTCCGGCCTCGGCGCGCAGCGCTAGTTCCCGAGGAGCCGGCGCAGCGTCACGTCCCAGTCGCGCGTCAGCGGCGTCGACCGCTCCCCCGCGATCGCGCGCAGGTAGATGCCGTCGCCGAGCGCGGCGATCAGGTCGCCCGTCAGCTCGTCGCCGGTCTCCTCGGTGAGCACCGCGTGCCAGGCCGCCATGGACGCACGGGCGGTCGCCGCGGCCGCCTCCTCGGTGCCGGCGACCTTGAGGACGGCGACCATCGCGCGGAAGAAGTCGCTGTCGCGGTCCGGGTCGTCCGCCGAGGTGCGCAGGTAGTAGTGCGCGACCGTCTCGGTGCCCGCCGCGGCGGCCGCCCGGGCGGCCGCGATGTCGGCCTCGGTCAGGACCCGCACCCGCTCGAGCATCCCGGCGAGCAGGGCCTCCTTCGACCCGAAGTGGTAGAGCAGGCCGCCCTTGGACACGCCCGCGCGCGCGGCGACCGCGTCGAGGGTCACGGTCTCGGGGCCCTCGCTCACCACGTGGTCGACGTAGGCGTCGACGATCCGGTCCCGCTGGGACGGTCGGGGCATGCGCGGGACCGTACACCGTCCAGCTGGTACAGTTTCGTAACTGTACCGTCCGGACTGTCGAGAAACTGGAGACGCGTCATGTCCAGGCGAGCCCTCGCCCTGGGGGTCCTCACCGCCCCGGTCCTGCTGATCACCCTGGACATGACCGTCCTCGGCGCCGCGCTGCCCGCGATCAGCGAGGACCTGCGGCCGGGCGCCGCGACCCAGCTCTGGATCGTCGACGTCTACTCGTTCGTGCTCGCCGGGCTGCTCGTGGTCGCGGGCTCCCTCGGCGACCGCATCGGGCGGCGCCGCCTGCTGCTCATCGGCACGGCCGCGTTCGGGGTCGCGTCGGTCATCGCCGCGTTCGCGCCCACGGCCGGCGCGCTGGTCGCCGCCCGCGCGCTGCTCGGGCTGGGCGGCGCGACGCTGATGCCCTCGACGCTGTCGCTGATCAAGACCGTGTTCCCCGAGCCGGAGGCCCGCCGCCGGGCCATCGGCGTGTGGGCCGCGATGTTCTCCGGCGGCGCGGCCGCCGGCCCGGTGATCGGCGGCTGGCTGCTCGAGCACTTCTGGTGGGGCTCGGTCTTCCTCGTCAACGTGCCGGTCTGTCTGGCGCTGCTCGCCGTCGGGCCGTTCCTGCTGCCGGAGAGCCGCGACCCGCACCCGGGCCGCTTCGACCTGCTCTCGGCCGGCCTCGCGCTCGCGACGATGCTGCCGGTGGTCTACGCGGTGAAGTCCGTCGCCACCTCCGGGTTCACGACGACGGGTGCGGCGGCCGCCGTCGTCGGCATCGCCTCCGGTGTGGCGTTCGTGCGCCGGCAGCGTCGCCTGCCCGACCCGCTGATCGACCTCACGCTGTTCTCCCGCCGGGCGTTCTCGGTGTCGGTCGCGACGAACACGCTGTGCGTCTTCGCGCTGATCGGCCTGCTCGTGCTGGTGCCGCAGTACCTGCAGCTGGTGATCGGGATGTCGCCGCTGACCTCGGCCCTGTGGCTGCTCCCCGGCAGCCTCGCGGGCATGGCCGGTGCGCTGGTCGCGGCCCGTCTGGCCCGGCACGTCGCGGTGCGCCGGCTCGTGACCGGCGGGCTCTCCGTCGCCGCCGTCGGCTTCGGCTCGGTGGCCCTGCTCGCCGCGGGCGCCGGACCGACGGTGATCGTCGCCGGGCTGGCCGTGGCCGGGCTGGCGGTCGCCATGGTGGAGACGCTGACGACCGACCTCGTGCTCACGTCGGCGCCGGACGACCGCGCAGGAGCGGCGTCGGCGATCTCCGAGACGGGCTTCGAGCTCGGCGGCGCCCTGGGGATCGCCGTCCTGGGCAGCGTCACCGCGGCGGTCTACGCGGCGGGCCTGCCCGACGGGGTGCCCGGCGAGACCCTGGGCGGCTCGCTCGCGGCCGGGGTCGACCCCGCCGTGGCCGGTCCGGCGTTCACCCTGGCCCTGGCGGTGGCCGGTGCGGTCGCCGGGGTCGTCATCGCCTACGCCGCGTGGCAGGCGCGACTGCTGCGGCCGGTGGAGTCGGCCGCGGACGCCCCGGCGTCAGCCGTGGCCCACCACTGACGTCCAGCGTCAGGAACGGGACACGTCGACGCGTCGGGACGTCCGCAGCGGCCCGGCGCGGCGGCCTGTCGTGGCCTGCGGCCGCCACGGGCCTGCCCTGTCGTGGTGACTCGCCACGACAAGGCCGGCCGGGGTTCAGAGAAGGCCGCAACAAGGGTGGCGCGACAACCGCTAGGCAGTTGATCATGTCGAGCGCGACGTGTTGATTGTCGCGCTCGACATGATCAACTGCCTAGTGAGCCGATCTCAGGTCGCCACCGGCGGCACCGCCCGCGCGTACCCGGTGGCCGCCTCGTGGGCGAGGGCGACCTCCAGCACGCGGCGGTCACCCCCGGGCGGGCCGAGGAGCTGCACCCCCACCGGCAGGCCACCGGGTGTGAACCCCGCCGGCATCCCGAGCGCCGGGACGCCCGCCATCGACCACGGCGCCACCGTCTCCATCCAGCGGTGGTAGGTGTCCATCGTGCGGCCGGCGATCTCGCGCGGCCACGTCACCTCGACCGGGAACGGGTGCACCTGCGTGGCGGGCGCGACGAGCACGTCGAACCGCTCGAACAGCCCGACGACCACGCGGAACCACTCCGCACGCACCGCGGCGGCCCGGTGGACCTGCAGCGCGGAGAGCGCCAGCCCCTGCTCGATCTCCCACACCAGTTCCGGCTTGAGCTCGGACCGGTGGGGCTCGAGCAGCGGCGCCATCTCGCACGCGTTCCACCAGCGCCAGACGAGGAACGCGTCCCACAGGGCGTCAAGGTCGAACGGCGGGACGACCTCCTCGACGGTCGCGCCCAGCCCCGAGAACACGTCCACCGAGCCCCGGCGCGCGAGGTCGAGCAGCCCGTCCTCGCACGCCAGACGTCCGCCGAGGTCGCCGAGCCAGCCCACGCGCAGCGTCGTCGGGTCGGCGGCCGTCAGCGACGACAGGTCCAGCGGATCGGCGCGGTCGAGCGGACCGACGGGCCCACCCGTCGTCATGACCGAGAGCAGAGCCGCGAGGTCGGCGACCGAGCGCGCCATCGGCCCGGCCTCGCCGAGCTGCGCGACGAAGCCCGGCACCCCGGGTACGCGACCGCGCGAGGGGCGCAGGCCGTACACCGAGGACCACGCGGCGGGGTTGCGCAGCGAGCCCATGTAGTCGCTGCCGTCGGCCGCGGCGAGCATGCGGCAGGCCAGCGCCGCGGCCGCGCCGCCGCTGGACCCGCCGACCGTGCGGGTCGGGTCCCACGGGTTGCGCGTGGCGCCGTGGACCGGGTTGTAGGTCTGGGAGCCGAACCCCATCTCCGGGGTGTTGGTCCGCCCGACGAACACCGCGCCGGCCGCCCGCATCCGCGCGACGTGCGGGGCGTCGACCAGGCCGACCCGGTCGCGGAACACCGGCGACCCGGCCGTGAACGGCTGTCCCGCGACCTCGGCCAGGTCCTTCACGGCCTGCGGCACGCCGTGCAGCACCCCGCGCCACCGGCCGGCCGCGGCCTCGTCGTCGAGCGCGGCGGCCTCGGCGAGCACGGTGTCGGGGTCGCGGCGGTCGACGACCGCGTTCACGACCGGGTTCAGCCGGTCGATCCGCGCGAGCGCCGCCGTCGCGACCTCGACGCACGAGACGTCGCGACGGCGCAGCGCGGTGGCGAGCTCGACGAGGCCGAGATCGATGACCTCGTTCAGCGCGGCTGCACCTCGCCCATCTCGCCCCAGCCGTTGCCGTCCACGCCCTGGACGCTGACGATCTTCGGCGTCTCGGCCACGTAGTCGGGGGCCTCGGCGACGAACTTCTTGAAGTGGTCGGAGTTCACGTGGTCGCCGCCGGCGTCGTCCTGGAACGCCTCGACCAGCTGGTAGGTGTTCTCCTCCTCGAGGGACTTGCTCCACTCGAAGAAGATGTTGCCCGGCTCGTTGCGGGTGGCCTGCGTGAACTCGCGCGAGAGCTCCGGCCAGCGGTCCGCGTACTCGGGCTTGATCGTCCACTTCACGGCAATGAAGATCATGGGGGGATCCTGCCCGAGAGTGCCTTGCGGCACACCCCCGCGGCGCCACACTGTGCGGATGGGCAGGTCCGTCACGCGGCACGTGTACGACGTCCGCGACACGCCGCCGGGCATCCACCGCGCGCTGCCCTCGCCCTTCCTCACGTTCGTCGTCCCCGTCGACGAGCCGCTGCGGATGCGTCGTCCCGACGGCGGGTGCTCGGACTTCCGCGCCTGCCTCGCCGGCCTGCACGACGAGCCGGGCACGATCGTGCACCCGGGCCACCAGGCCGGCATCCACGTCTCCGTGCACCCGCTCGCGGCCCGCGCCCTGTTCGGCCTGCCCGCCGCGGCGCTGGCCGGCCACTCGGTCGAGGCCGCCGACGTGGTCGGCCGGATCGGCGGGGAACTGTGCGAGCGCGTGGACGCCGGCGCCACCTGGCCTGCCCGGCTCGCCGCCCTCGACGACGTCCTCGCGCGGCTGCTCCGCACGCACGACGACGGACCCCGGGCCGTCGCCGAACTCCGGCACGCCTGGGGCCGGGTGCAGGACGGCGGGTCGGTGCGGGACGTGGCGCGGGAGGTCGGCTGGAGCACCGACCACCTCTCGCGCCGGTTCGCGGCCGAGTTCGGGGTCCGTCCGTCGGTGGCGGGCCGGATGGCGCGCTTCGACCGGGTCCGGCGGGAGATCGCGCGCCGGGCCGGGCTCGGGGCGCTGGACCTCGCCGGGGTCGCCGCCGACCACGGCTACGCCGACCAGGCCCACCTCGCCCGCGAGTTCCGGGCGCTCGCGGGCTGCAGCGCGACGACGTGGGTGGCCGAGGAGGTCCACGGCGGCCTGGTCGGATCCGTCCAAGACGGGCCGCAGGCGGACGGGCCATCCTCGGCGGCATGAGCACCGCACCGGCACCCCAGGTCTGGCCCACCCTGCGCGCCCGCGACGCGCGCGCCCTCGTCGACTTCTACGTCGCGGCGTTCGGCTTCACCGAGAGCGTCGTGTATGCCGACGAGCAGGGCGTGATCCACCACGCCGAGCTCGCCTGGCCGCCCGGCGGCGGGATCATGCTCGGGCAGGAGCGCGAGGACGACTCCGGCCGCGCGTGGTCGCTCGCCCCCGGCACCTTCGGCGGCTACGCGGTCACCCGCGACGCCGCGCACACCGACGAGGTCTTCGCGCGGGCGGTCGCCGCCGGGGCGAAGCCGATCGGGGCGAGCGCAGCGACGGGGGACCGTCCCGCCGAGCCCTACGACACCGACTACGGGTCGCACGACTGCACGCTGCTCGACCCGGAGGGCAACCACTGGCAGTTCGGGACCTACCCAGGGCACGCCCCGACGAGCTGAGCCCTCACGAGCTGAGCCGTGCCGCCGGCGGGAGCGCCGACGGGTCGCCGGTGGGCCAGCGTGCCGGGTCGCCGTGCACGGCGAGCTGCGCGACCTGCTCGACGCACCACGGCGAGAGCTCCGGCCACGACCCCCCGCGCGCACCCTCGTGCAGAGTCGCCCACGGGACGGCCCGCACCTCGTCGACCTCCGCGGGGTCGGGCGCCGGGGCGCCCGTGGCGGTGGCGACGAACACCGGGCACATCTCGTGCTCGACGACGCCGTCCTGCTCGGCGCGGTACCGGAACCCTGGCAGCACGAGCCGCACCGACCCGACGTCGAGCCCCAGTTCCTGACGACCGCGGCGGACGACCGCCTCGTCGAGGGCCTCCCCGGGCGCGGGGTGGCCGCAGAAGCTGTTGGTCCAGACGCCGGGGAAGGTGCGCTTGTGCGCGGCCCGGCGGGTCATGAGCAGCCGCCCGTCGTCGTCGACGAGGTAGCAGGAGAAGGCGAGGTGCAGCGGCGTCGCCGCGTGGTGCACCTCGGACTTGGCAGCGGTGCCGATGGCGGCACCGTCGGGATCGAGGAGGACGACGAGCTCGGTCACGCGCTCAGAAGACCTTGTACGGCAGGAACTTGCCACTCCAGACGAGCTTGACCCGGTCGCCTTTCGGGTCCTCCTCGCGCTCGAAGGAGAGGCTGAAGTCGATGGCGGACATGATCCCGTCCCCGAACTCCTCGCGGATCAGCTCGTGCAGCGCGCTGCCGTAGACCTGGAGCGCCTCGTGCAGGCGGTAGGTCACGGGCTCGGTGGGGTCGATCGCGGCCTCGCCACGCACCGGCGGGAGCGACAGCGCCGCGACGGCGTCGTCGTCGAGTCCGAGCAGGCCGCCGACCTTCTGCGCCTGCTCGGCGTCGAGGGGCTGCTGGCCGAGGAGGGCGGACGTCGTCCAGACCAGCGAACGGTCGAGGGCGTCGGCGAGCTGCTGCCAGCTCAGGCCCTTCGCCTCCTTCGCGAACACGACCTCGCGGCCGGCGGAGAGACGGTCGTGGGTGGGGCTCATGGTCGTCGAGCCTGCCACGTCGGACGCCCCGACGAGTGCCCACGCACGACGACCGTCACAGCAGGCACGGTCCGGCGGTCGTCGTCAGCGTGGGGCTCCACGGCCCGGTCCAGGCACCCGCCGTGGCCCGCACCCGCAGGTACACGGTGGTGCGCACGATCGCGCGGACGGTGACCGTGGTCGACAGGGCGCTCGTGGTGCCGGCCGCGACCGGCGCGGCGAAGTCGGCGGCCGTCGCGGCCTGGAACTGGTAGGCGGTCGCCGCGGTCGCGGCCGTCCAGCTCAGGGTCGACGCGACGGCCCCGAGGCCGGTCACCACACCGGTGGTGGACGTGGTGGGGGCGACGGTCGTGGTGGTGGTCGTCGGCGCGGCCGTGGTGGTGGTCGTCGGCGTGCCCGAGGTGGTGGCCGCCGGGGTCGTGGTGGTGGCGGCCGGCGCCGGGGTGCTCGTGGTCGTGGTGGCCGCGCGCGGGGTGGCCGTGGTGGTCGTGGTGACCGCCTGTCCGGGGAACGCCTCGAGCGCCCCGCCGTCGGCGGCGAAGCGGGACGTGCCGAGCAGCCCGCCGCAGGTCCAGGCCGTCGCGCTCGCCGTCGTCGTGCCGAGCGCGTTCGCGCGGGCCGTCGCACTGCCCGGGCCGCTGCTCGTCCACGCCGCCCAGGCGACGCCACCGCCCGCGAGCAGCCCGAGCACCGTCGTGACCGCCACCAGCAGCCGGGTCACGGCGCACTCACCACCGTCACGGTGACGGGCACCGAGAACGTCGCCCCCTGGCACCCGGTCTCCGAGGCGGTCGACATGCCCACCGCGCCGGGCAGGGTGAGCGTGGTGCCCGCGGCGGGCGCGAGGACGACGCCGGTCGGGCTCTGGGCGACGAACGCGACCCCGGTCGTGGCGCACGTCCCGGTCCCGCCGCTCGCCGTCGCGGCACCGGCCGGCGCGATCGTCGTGACCCGCACCCGGTAGGGGTTCGGGTTGCTCACGGACAGGACGGCCGTGCCGGTGCTCCCGGGGGTGAGCAGCCCGGTCGTCACCGCGCTGCCGGCCACGGCGGTCGTGGTCGGGGCGAGGGCCGTGCGTCCGTCCAGACCGGGGCTCCCCGAGCCGGAGGCGAACCAGGCCGCGACGGCCACGCCCGCCGCGGCGGCGGCCGCCGCGAGCAGGGCGAGCACGACGACGAGCGTGGTCCGGCTGCGGCGGAACCAGCGTCGCCGGCGGGATCGCACCGGACGTTCCTGCCGCTCGGGGGTCACGGCCACGGGGGCCTCCGGATCGGGCACGCGACGGACCGCGGGCGGCCCGTCGTCGGGACGGCGGGGTGGGGCGGGACGGGCGTCGCGCCCACGCGGCAGCGCCGGGCCGACCGGGACGCCCCCGGCCGGGGTCGGCCGCGGGTCGCGCTCGCGCGGCACCGCCGGGGAGGGGGTCCCGACGGCGGGTCGCGCCGCGTCCGGTGCCACGTCCCCGGCCACGTCGGTCGGCACCGGGAACGCCCCGGGGGGCACGGCGAAGCGGGCGCCGGGGCGTCCGGGAGCCGCGGTGGGTCCGGCGACCCGGATCGGCTCGGTGACCGCCTCCGGGTGGACCGGACGCCCCCGCGGCGGGCCCGCGAGGTGGCGGGGGCGCCTGCCCGGCAGCGGGATGGGACCCGTCCGCTCGACCGGGTCCCGCCCCTCCCGCTGGAGCAGCGAGTCGACCTTCACCCCGCCGCGGACGCGAGGTTGGCGTCCAGCTGCATCGTGAAGGTCTTGCCCTGACAGCTGTTGTCGGGGTCGTTGATCATGGTCGCGGTCAGGGTGTAGTCCGCGGTCCCGTTCGGCGCGATCGTGCCGGGCGGGTTCGTCAGGCCGGGGCTGGTCACCGTGCCGGCCGGGCACGTGCCGGCGGCCGCCGACGAGCTGGCGGTGATGCTCACGACCTTCACCGGGTACGGGTTCGGGTTGTTGATCGTGACCGTGTAGGGCGTCGACGCCCCGGGGTAGAGCGCCGTGCCCCGCGAGCTCGGCTTGATGGTCGAGTTCACGGCGACGGTCGAGGTCGTCTCCCCGGTCCCGGTCCCGGTGGACAGGTACGCCGCGAACGCGACACCGGCGCCGGCCAGGACGAGCAGGACCCCGCCCAGGACGGCGAGACGCTTGCGGTTGTTGGTCATGTCGGGTCGACCTGTCCGGACCCGGATCGTGACGCTGGGTCACCACATGGTGTGGCGGACGTTTCAGTCGAGGTAGTCGCCCATGCGGCGGAACCAGTCGCCCGCCACGTGTTCGACGTCGTTCTCGTCCTTCACCCGCTGCAGCACCAGGCCGTGCTGGTCCCCGCGCCACGCCTCGGGACCGGCCACGACGATCACGCCCGACCCCTCGCGGGCGAACACCCGGCCGTTCGTGCCGCCGCAGCGGTTCCGCGAGACGCTCGCCTCGAGCACGCGCAGGCGCCGTCCCTCGTGCAGGCACCAGGCGTTGGGGTAGGGCCCGGTCTGCGCGCGGACCAGGTTGACCAGGTCCTTCGCGGGCCGGTCCCACGGGATCCGGTTGTCCCGGTCGGCGCGCCGGTGGAAGAAGCTGGCGTGCTCGGGGTCCTGGCGCAGCCAGTCGAACGGGCCGAACTCGACGCGGTCGAGGGCGTCGAGCGTGAGCGGGCCGAACAGGTCGACGGTGCGGAAGAACAGGTCCTCGGTGGTGTCGGTGGGCGTCACCGGCACGGTGCGCTGCGTGATGATGTCGCCGCGGTCGAGGTCGGCGTCCATCCAGTGCGCCGTGATCCCGACCTGCGACTCGCCGTTGATCAGCGCCCAGTTCAGCGGGGAGAACCCCGCGTACTTCGGCAGCAGCGCGTCGTGGGTGTTCACGGTGCCGCGGGTGGGCGCGGAGAACACCTTCGGCGAGATCCAGGTGCGCCAGTTGCAGGCGACCCCGATCTCGCCGCCGTGCTCGGCGATGGCGGCGACGAGCTCGTCGTCGACGGCCTTGTCGCGGTAGACCACCGAGATGTCGTGCTGCCGCGCGAGGTCGGCCACCGGCTCCTGGAAGATGGCCGGCTCGTGCTCCCCGAGGCTCTCCGGGTGGCTCACGCAGAGCACCACCTCGTGCCGGCTCTCGAGCAGGCTCTGCAGGAGCCTCGCTCCCCACTTCTGGTAGCCGAACAGCACCACGCGCACGGTCGCCTCCTCGCCCCCGCCGGTCAGGTGAGGCTCACCTAAGCAGAGATCGGCTCGTCGCGGGCCGCGATGTGAGATGGGTTCTCCCGAACCGCCACCACCGCGCGGGCGCGTCCGTCATCGTCGGTGCCCGTGGCGGGCCGACGGGAGCTCATCGAGTCCGAGGACTTCCAGCGCCGCCGGGGCGTGGCCGCCCTGGTGCGCGGGGACGACCTCGCGGTGGAGGACGTCGTCCGCCGCCCGAACGCCGCGCTGCTCGCGGGGCTCGTCGTCGTGGTCCTCGTCGCGGCGGTGTCCGCGGCCACCGCGTTCCTCACCGACCGCGCCCCCGACGGCTGGCGCGACGAGGGCACCGTCGTCCTCGACCGCGAGACCGGCGCGCGCTACCTCGCCACCGACGGCCTGCTGCGCCCGGCGCCGACGCTCACCGCCGCCCTGCTCGCGGGCGGCCGCCGCGGCGAGCCGGTCCTCGTCCCGCACGCGCGCGTCCTCACCGTGCCCGTCGGGACCGCCCTTCCCGACGACGGGTCGCCGCAGCTCCCGCCCGCGGTCGCGGGCCCCGTCCCGCTCGCGGCCTGCGTGACGGGGCCGGATCGCGACGCCCCGGACCAGGTCGCCGTCCACGTCGGCCCGGTCGTCGGCCCCGCGACGGCGTTCACCGGGTTCCTCGCCCGCGCGTCCGGCACCTCGGACACCGTGCTGATCGCCGGTGGCCGCACCCACCTCGTCGACCCGCAGGCCCTGCCGCTGCTCGGCTGGTCGCCCGGCCAGGTGCGGGAGGTCCCCGGGCCGTGGCTCGGGCTGCTCCCCCGCGCGGGCACCCTGTCCCCGCGCGCGGCACCCGGGCCCGTGGTCGCCACCACCGAGGGTGCCCGCTACGTCCTCGACCGCGGCCGGGCGCGGCTCGTCGCCGACGAGACCACCGCGCGGCTGCTGCCCGCCCCGGAGCGCACCGTCGTCGCGGACGAGGTCCTGCGGCTCCCGGCCGGACCCGTCGTCGGGATCGTGGACGTGCCGAGCGCGCCTCCGGTGGTGCCCGACCGCGAGGACGCCGCCGTGCCGTGCGTGACCCGCGGCGGCGACGACCCGACCCTGCAGGTGCTCGGCGGCGTCGCGGCGCCCGGTCTGGGGCCCGGGCCGGAGCGCCTGCTCGCCGGCGGGGCACGGTCGGTGCGCGTGACCTGGCACGTCCCGCCGGGCGCCGGGGCGCTGCTGGCACCGCCGGAGTTCGACGCGGCGACGCGGCCGTCGGGCCGCGCGGTCGACGAGGGGATGGTGCTGGTCGACGCCGGCCTCGGCTTCCCGGTCGCCGACGACGAGGCCCTCCGCGCGCTCGGGTACGCCCGCGGCCAGGTGCTGCCGATCGGGCGGCCGTGGTTCGCACTGCTCGCGGCCGGTCCCCGGCTCGCCGTGCCGGACTGACTTTCCCCGAACGGCACCCACGGCGCGCGCGGGTCGGTCACCGTGGGGACCGACCGCGGTACCCGACCCGGGAGGGGGCCCTGATGGCGGGGCAGTACGACGTCTCGACCGCGACCATGGCGCAGGCGCAGTCGCGCATGGTGGCCAACGTGGCCGACATCCGCTCGGAGCTGACCGCGCTGCGCGGCCGGCTCGACGCGGTCGGAGGCCAGTGGGTGGGCGACGGGAACACCGCGTTCTCGGGCGCCCACGCGCGCTACGAGGCCGCCAACCAGAAGCTCAATCAGGCGCTCGACACGATCTCGACCCTCGTGCAGCGGGCGCAGGCGGGCTACGAGACCAGCGACGCCGACGCGTCGGGCCGGATCCACCGCTCGGGCGCCGGCATGGACGTCGCCGTCCCGGGCTTCTAGGGGAGGACACGATGGCCGACCGGATCAAGGTCTCCTTCGGCGCGCTCGACACGGCGGTCGCCGACGTGCAGGGCGGGGCGCAGGCGATGGAGCAGCGGATGCAGCAGCTGCGCTCCGACATCGCCCCCATGCTCGCCACCTGGGACGGCGCCGCCCGGGAGTCCTACGCGAACGCGCAGGCCCAGTGGGACGCGGGCTGGCAGGAACTGCAGGCCGCCCTCGGCGAGCTCGGCCGCACGACGGCCGGGGCGAACCAGGGCTACAGCGACGCCGAGCGGGCCGCCATGCAGTCCTTCCAGGTGTGACCGCCGGGGGCCGACTCACCCGTCGGCCTCCGGCACCCACCCGATCTGCACGGGCTCCGGGTCCGCCCGCCGCGTGACGTACTGCGCCCGGCCCGGCGGGAGATCCGTCGCCCGCACCCCGTGCAGCAGCGTGCCCTCGTCGCGCGGCCCGGAGAGCAGCAGCCCCGGACCGCCGAGCTCGCGCAGCCGCCGCAGCACCGGCTGCATCATCGCCGCCGACGCCCCGGACGCGGACCGCGCGAGCACCACGTGCAGTCCGATGTCCCGGCCCTGCGGCAGCAGGTCGAGCAGCGCCGCGAGGGGGTCACCGCCCGGCGTGGCCACGAGGTCGTGGTCGTCGACCACGACGAGCATGTGCGGGCCGTCCCACCAGTCGCGCGCCCGCAGCCGGGCCGGGGTGACGTCGGGGCCGGGCAGCCGGGCGGCCACCTTGGCGGCGGCCGCGGGCAGGGTCTCCGCCGCCGCGGGCGCCGAGCCGAGATACACCGACAGGTGCTCCGGCGGCACCGCGTCGAGCAGCGTGCGGCGGTAGTCGACGACGACCACCCGCAGCTCCTCCGGCGGGTGCGCGGCGCACAGGGCGGCGATCACCGCGCGCAGGGCCGCGGTGCGCCCCGACCCGGCGTCGCCGAGGACGAGCAGGTGCGGGTCCCGCCCGCCGAGGAGGTCGAGCGGGAGCGGCCCGAGGTCGCTCTCGCGCAGCCCGAGCGCGCCCGGGGGCAGGCCGGCCAGCGGGACGAGCGGGGGCAGCATCCGGATCGGCGGCGCCGCGGGTCCGGACCAGCCGGCGGCGGCCCGGGTGGCGGTGGTGGCCGCGTCCTCGGTGCAGCCGGCCTCGTCCGTGATCACCGGCAGCGCGAGCTGCGCCTTGAAGCCCGCCCCGACCAGCGCACGGCCCGGCGTCGTCGGGACGCTGCGAGCGGCGCGACGGTCGATCACGGAGTCGGCGGCGTCGCCCAGCCGCAGCTCGATCCGGGTCCCGAGCGCGTCGCGCAGCGCCGGCCGCATGTCCCACCACCGGCCCGCGGTCACCACGAGGTGCAGCCCGTAGCCGAGCCCGCGGGCCGCGAGCGCGGTCAGACGCGGTTCGAGGTCCTCGAACTCCGCCCGCAGGGCGCCCCAGTCGTCGACCAGGAGCAGGACGTCGGGCTCCCGGTCGACCACGGCGACCGCCGTGGACGGGCGCTCGCGCAGCTCCGCCATCGACTCGACGCCGCGCTCGGCGAAGGAGCGCTCCCGCGCCGCCACGAGCGTCTCGAGCTGCGCGACGAGCCGGCGCACCACCTCCGGGCGCTGCCGGCCCGCGACGCCCCCGACGTGCGGCCACCGCTCCAGCGCGGACAGCGACCCGCCGCCGAGGTCGATCGCGTAGACCACCAGCTCGGCCGGGGTGTGCGTCAGCGCGGCCGCCGTGACCAGCGTGCGCAGCGCCGTGCTCTTGCCCGTGCGGGGCGCGCCGACGACGCCGAGGTGGCCGCCGGTGCCGGACAGGTCGACCACCAGCGGTTCCTGCGCCTGCCGGTCCGGCCGGTCGACCACCCCCAGCCCGACCGTGAGCGGCCCGGGCCGCGGTGCGAGCAGGCCGTGCCCCGCGGTGAGGGCCGGGCGGGGCAGCACCGCGGTCAGCGGCAGCGCCGTCGGCAGCGGCGGCAGCCACACCTGGTGCACGGGCTCGGCGGCCGCGCGCAGCCGGTCGACGACGACGTCGAGCGTGGATCGCTGCTCGGGGTCGGACAGGTCCAGACCGAGCGCCGGCATCGTCTCGGCGACCTCGCCGCGCCCGTCGAAGGCGCGGAACACCCGGGCGTGCGAGTGCCGCACCACGCCGCGCACCGGCTCGACGTACGGCGCGGACACCGTGGAGACCCGCAGCCGCCGGTACACGCTGGTGTCGACCTTGAGGTACGCCGAGCCCGGGACCGGGGGCAGGTCGAAGGCGTCGGTGTTGCCGATGACGGTGCGGCTCTCGGCCGCGGAGAACGTGCGCAGCGCGAGCCGGTAGGACAGGTGCGAGTCCAGCCCCCGCAGCCTCCCCTCCTCGAGCCGCTGCGTGGCGAGCAGCAGGTGCACCCCCAACGACCGGCCGACCCGCCCGACCTGCACGAACAGGTCGATGAAGTCCGGCTGCGCGGTGAGCAGCTCGGAGAACTCGTCGACGACCACGAGCAGGTGCGGCAGCACGGGCACCGCCTCGGGGCGCGCGAGCCGCAGCCGGCGGTGCTCCCGGATCCCGGTCAGGTTCCCGGCGTCGCGCAGCAGCTGCTCGCGGCGGCGCAGCTCGGAGCGCAACGCGTCGCCGAACCGCTCGACGGTCTCCGGGTCGTCCTCCAGGTCGGTGATCGAGCCCGCGACGTGCGGCAGCGTCGCCATCCCCGCGAACGTCGCGCCGCCCTTGTAGTCGACGAGGACGAGCGCGAGGTCGTCCGGCGGGTGCGTGGCGGCGAGACCGGTGACGAGCGTGCGCAACAGCTCCGACTTCCCCGACCCGGTCGCGCCGACGACGAGGCCGTGCGGACCCATCCCGGAGAGCGCCGCCTCCTTGAGGTCGAGCTCGACCGGCGCCCCGTCGGCGTCCACCCCGAGCGGCACGCGCAGCAGCTCGGACTCCGGGCGGCGCCGCCACGTGACCGCGGGGTCGAGGGCGGCGACGTCGTCCACGCCCAGGAGGTCGGCCAGCCCGTTGACCTCGGCGAGCGCCCCGCGCCCGGCCCGCCGCGAGAGCCGCATCGGGGTCAGCCGCCGCGCGAGCGTCTCCGCCTCGGCGAGGCCCAGCACGTCGGGCACGAGCCCGGTCACGACGGCGAGCGGCGCCAGCGCGGGCGGCGGGCTCCCGTCCCGGCCGCGGCGGACCTCGAGGCCGGGCCGGTCCCCGACGTGCACCGTGACCTCGGCCGCCGCCGGGCGGTCCAGCGGGTCGGTCACGACGTGGAGGACCCCGACGCCGAGCGCGGGCAGGTCGCCGAGCGGGTCGGGCACCGGGAGCGCGCCGTCGACGAGGACGACGAGCGCCGGTCCGGCCGCCGGCCCCCCGGGTCGAGCTCCCGAGCGCCGCCGGGCGAGCTCGGCGTCGAGCAGGTGCCGCAGCCCCTCCGCGTCCTCGGCGGCCAGCAGGCCGGTGCCGTCGGCCCCGCCGCCCGCGGGGTGCCGCGCGTGGGGCAGCCACTTGACCCAGTCCCACGCGGCGCGGGCGTCCGACGCGTCCGGGCCGTCGGGGCAGCAGACGGCGACGCGGACGTCGTCGGGGGCGTGCAGCGCCGCGAGCTGGGCGAGCATGGCGCGGGCCAGGGCGCGGCCACGGGCGGGGTCGCCGACGACGGCCACCGCGCCGCGCAGCGGGACCGCGACCGGCACGTCCGACACCGGCCCGAGGCGCTCGACGAGTCGGCGGGCCGCGGCCTGGGTGCCCGGGTCGCGCGGCTCGCTGGGGTCGGCGTCGGCGAGCACGGGCGCGGCGACGCCCGGCACGCGGCCGCGGCCCACGCGCAGCACGAGGAAGTCGGGGTCGTCGGGGCGCCGTTCCCAGAGCCGTTCGGCACGGTCCGGGAACCCGACCAGCGACGGCGGGTCGGGGTGCTGCTCCTCGGCGACGCGGCGCTGGTCGTCGGCCGCGGCCCGGAGCTCGCCCCGGACCGCGGCGAGGTGGGCGACGTAGCGCAACCGGGCGTCGGTGCCCTGCTCGCGGGACCGGCCGCGGGTCTGCAGGAACATCAGCACGCCCATGCCGAGCGCGCCGAGCACGAAGATGCCGCCGGCGAGGAAGTAGATCGGGTTCCGGTTGACGATCGCGACGACCAGGATGCCGCCGCTGCCCAGCAGCGGGAACAGCGCGGAGGTCCACGGTGTGGGCGGTCCACCGCCGCTCGAGGCGGGCGGGTCGACGAGACGGACGGGTGCGGGAGTTGGTCGAACCGGCCCACTGCGCGGGGGTCGGTGGACGAGGATGTCGTTCATGGCCATGGCCCGTCAGCCCTCCCCGCCCGCGACCGGTTCGTGGGACGGCCCGGGCGACGACGGCTCCTGGTGCACGGTGCGGGTCCGCGGCCCGGAGGGGGCGGTGGACGCCGCGCTGCCGGCGGGGGCCACCGTGGCGGAGGTCGTCGACGAGCTCGCGGCCCGGCTGCTGCCCGGCGCGCCGCTGGTGCGCGGCGCGGACGGTCGTCCCTGGTACCTGCACCGCACCGGGGCGGGGCCCATGCCGCCCGGGATCTCGCTGGCGGCCGCGGGGGTGCGCGACGGCGACGTGCTGCACCTGGGGCCCTGGCCGATGCCGCGCCCGGCGCAGCCGGTCGACGACGGCCTCGTCGCCCTCGCCGAGGGCGCGGGGCAGGTGCCGCGGTGGACCGTGCGCGGCGTCGGGGTGCTCGTCACCGTGCTGCTCGTCGTCGTCGCGGCGGTCGGGGCGTCGCTGTCGCTGGCGGTGCCGGGCGGCCCGCTCGTGCCGCTGGCGCTCGCGGGCATGCTGCTCGGCCTCGCCGCGCTGCAGCGTCGGACCCGGGCCACCGTCCCGCTCGACGGCCCGCCCCCGGGCGACGACCTGCCGACGCTGGGAGCAGGGCTCGCGTCGCTCACGGCGTGGACCGCGGCCGGGGTCGCAGGCGGCCTCGTGGCGCGCGGCGGCCTGCCGCTCGTGCTGACGCTCGCGGGGTCGGCGCTCGCGGTGGGGGCGGCCTCGGCGTGGCTGGTGGTCGGGGAACGCGGGTCCTGGTGGGCCGCGGCGGGCGCGCTCGGGGCCGGGTTCTCGCTGCCGTCGGCGCTCGTGGCGGGCGGGGTGCTCCCGGCCCCGCGCGCGGTCGCGGTGGCGCTCACGCTGTGGCTGGTGCTGCTCGTGGCGCTGCCGTGGATCGTCACCCGCAGCCGCACGTGGATCGAGCCGCGGGAGGACGCCGAGCACCTCGTCGACCACGCCGCGGCGACCCGCCGGACCCTCGACCTGGCGGTGCTCGCGGGCAGCACCGCCGCGGCGGTGGGGCTGTGGGTGCTGGCGACCTCGTCCGGCGGCGGCATCGTCCTCGGCTTCTGCACGGCCGTGTCCGTGACGGCGGTGCTGCGGGCACGGCGGTCGGTGTTCGTGGGCGAGTCCGCCGCGGCCGTCGGGGCGGGCGTGGTGGGCCTCGCGGGCGTCGCGTGGGCGGTGGTGCTCACGGGCGGTCCGGCCGGGCGGGCGGTGGTCGCCGCCGTCGCCGTCGCCGTGATCGGCGGGCTCGTCGGGCTCGGCGGGGCGTTGCGGACCGCCGAGCTCACCGACGACGGCGTCGCGGCCTGGTGGCGCCGACCCCGCACGCAGCGGTTGCTGGGATGGTTCGAGACCGGTGTCGCGGTGTGCGTGCTGCCGCTGCTGGCCGGGGTCCTGGGCATCTACGCCGCCGCTGCCGACGCCGGGGCGCGCTTCTAGCGGACCGTCCGGCCCGCGGCGGCGTCGGAACCGGCCCCGCCACCGCCCTGCACCGTGCCGTCGAGCGCGCCGGCCGCACCGGTGTCGGCCGACTCGTAGTTCCCCGCGGCGGTGACGACGTTCCCCGCCGCGGCGGCGGCGGCGTCCGCCAGCTCCTGCGTGCGGCTCTGCAGCTCCGCCCCGAGGGCGGCCAACGCGCCCGCGAGGCCACCGCCGTTCACCCCGCCGCCGGCCGAGCCCGCCGCCCCGGCCGCCTGCGCCCCCGCCGTCGCGAACCCGCTCCCGGCCGTCGAGAGCCGGCCCGCCCCCGCACGCATCGCGGCGGTGTCGGCGTCGAACGGCTGGGACATGCGCGGCCTCCTGGACGGTCGGTGTCGATCGACGTCCCGACGGTAGGAGGGCGACGCGGGCCGTGGGTGTCGTTCGGGAGAAGTCGGGCTCCGGAGACCGGTGGGTGCTCACCGTTCCGCCGACCTCGTCGTGGCCTCCCGGCGCGCGGCGCCCACCTTGTCGTTGTGAACAACTGCGACAAGGCAGCCGGTCGAGGGGTGCAACCCGCGACAAGGCGGGCGAGGCGAACCCGACGACCGCTCCGTCCGGCGCGAGAGCGACACCAGGCGTCCCGACGGGCCGCGGGACCTGCCTGATGTGCTCGTCGCGCGACATTCGTCCGGATCGGTCTCCGCGCCGACACCCGACGCTCGTCCGGACGTCGCACGCGGGCCATCCGGCTGCACCCACGACCGGGCGACCATGCAGCGGTGTCCCCCACCACCACACGGCGGGCCGTCCTGCTCGGGGGCGCCGCCGCGCTCGCCGCCGCGGCCACCAGCAGCCTCACCGTCCCGCGCGCGCTCGCGGCTCCCGCCGCCGGCGAGGTCTTCACCCTCGGGGTCGCCTCCGGTGACCCCACGCCCGACGGGGTCGTGCTCTGGACCCGCCTCGCCCGCGACCCGAAGCGGCCCGACGGCGGGATGACCGAGCGCGCCGTCGACGTCGACTGGCAGGTCGCCGACGACGAGCGCTTCACCCGTGTCCGCGCCGCCGGACGTACCCGCACCGGCCCGGAGGACGGGTACGCGGTGCACGTCGAACCGCGCGGGCTCCCCGCGGGCGGCACGTTCTTCTACCGGTTCGGCGCGCGGGGCCGCATCTCGCCGGTCGGGGTCACCCGGACCGCCCCCGCCCGGGGCGTGAACCCGCTGACCATCGCCTTCGCCTCCTGCGCCATGTACGAGCACGGGTACTTCACGGCCTACCGCCACATGGCCGAGGAGCAGCCCGACGTCGTCCTGTTCCTCGGCGACTACCTGTACGAGGAGGCGGCGGGCACGTACCGGGCCCCGAGCGGCAACCCGCGCAGCTACGACACCCCCGAGCCGCGCGACCTCGCCGGCTACCGCACCCGCTACGCCTACCACCACGCCGACGCCGACCTGCAGGCCGCGCACGCGGCCGCCCCGTGGATCAGCGTGTTCGACGACCACGAGGTGTCCAACAACTGGGCCGGCGACGTCCCCGAGAAGCCCGACCCGGCGTTCCTGCAGCGCCGGGCCGCGGCGTTCCGGGCCTGGTACGAGAACATGCCGGTGCGACCGGCGCAGCGGCCGCGGGGCTCGTCGATCCGGTGCTACCGCCGCCTGTCGTGGGGCGACACGGCCACGTTCCACATGCTCGACACCCGGCAGTACCGCGACGACCAGGCCTGCGGCGACACCTACCCGAGCGACTGCGCCGAGCTGACCGACCCGCGGCGCACGCTGACCGGCGGCGCCCAGGAGCGCTGGCTCGTCGACGGCTTCCGGCGCTCGCGCGCCCGGTGGGACGTGCTCGGCCAGCAGGTGTTCTTCTCCGCGCTCGACCTCGTGCCCGGACCGCCGCGCGGCTTCAACCCGGACGCCTGGGACGGCTACGCGGTGGAGCGCGACCGGATCGTCGCGGCGTGGCAGGAGGCTCGGGTGCGCAACGCGGTCGTGCTCTCCGGCGACATCCACACCCAGTACGTGGCCGACGTGCCGGCCCGCTCCGGCGACCCGAGCTCCCCGGTGGTCGGCACCGAGCTGGTGTCGAGCTCGATCACCTCGGGCGGCGACGGCGCGGACAGCCCCGCGGAGGTCACCGAGGCGCTGGCGGAGAACCCGCACATCCGCTTCGGGTCCGACCGGCGCGGCTACCTGACGGCGCGCTTCGAGGCGGACGTCATGCGCACCGCCGTCCGGGTGGTCGACCGGGTGTCGACGCCGGGTGCCCCCGTGCGCACGGCCGCGGCCTTCACGGTGGCCGACCGCTCACCGGGCCTGCGACCCGCCTGAGGGGTTACGATGGCGAGGACGGCGCCGGGCTCGTCCCTCGAGCCCGGCGCCCTCCTCTTGCGCAGCCACCTCGGGCGCCACCACAACACCCTCGCGGCCGGTTCGTGAGCGGATCGTCGTGCTCTCGATCTCGCTGAGGTGAGCCTAGCCTAACTCGGGCGGGGCGCAACACCCCGCGGCGACGAATCTGCGGCGCGTCCGCAGCGTCCGGCCATCCCGCGCAGTGCGGTGCCCAGCTCGGCGGGCTCCTCGACCTCGAACTCGAACCCCAGCGCGGCGAGGACGACGGCGACCCCGTGCACGTCGTCGCCCGCGAGCCGGACCCGGCACGTGCCGTCGCCGAGGTCGTCCAGGCCCACCTGGTCGGTCCAGATCCGGGCCCGGACCTCGTCGACCGTGGCGTGCACCCGGGCCCGGCACCGCACGGGCCGCACGTCGCGGACCTTCGACGCCACGTACTCCGCGGGGTCGCCGCCCGGGACCTCCCGCGGCACGAACCGCGGACCGGTCGCGAGCCCGTCCGGGGCCACCCGCGGGACCACGCGGTCGAGGCGCAGCGTGCGCCAGTCGTCGCGGCCGAGGTCGTAGGCGAGCAGGTACCAGCGCCGGCCCCAGGCGACGAGGTGGTGGGGCTCGACCCGCCGCCGTGTCCCCGTGCCGTCGTGCGCGGTGTAGTCCAGGTCGAGCACCCGCCGGTCCCGACAGGCCCCGCCGACGGCCACCAGCGTCGCCGGGTCGACCGACGGCGTCGCCCGCATCGGTGCCACCGTGGACACCCCGACCGCCCCGACCCGCCGTCGCAACCGCTCGGGGAGGATCCGCTCGAGCTTCACCATCGCGCCGACGGCGGTCTCGGAGAGACCGGCGATCCCCGCCCCGCCCGCCGTCTGCAGGCTCACCGCGACCGCGACCGCCTCCTCGTCGTCGAGGAGCAGCGGCGGCAGCGCGGCGCCCGCGCCCAGCCGGTACCCGCCGGTCGGGCCGAGGTCGACCTCGACCGGGTAGTCCAGACTCCGCAGCTTCTCCACGTCGCGGCGCACCGTGCGCACCGAGATGCCGAGCCGCTCCGCCAACTCCGGGCCGGACCACTCGGGTCGGGTCTGGAGCAGCGAGAGCAGACGCAGCAGGCGGGCCGAGGTCTCGAGCACAGAGGAATCCTGCCGCAGGAGGCGGTCGGGACCCGACCGCCTCTCAGCAGGTGACCGGCGTGGCCCGACCCGCGAAGCGCGCCTCGAGGAACGCGAGCGCGGGCGGGAACCCGGCCGCCGCGCCGGCCACGTGCGTCGGCACCGGCAGCGGCAGGAACTGCACCGCGGCCCCCTTCGCGCACCAGTTCCGCACCATCGTCGCGTCCTGCTCGAACGGCACGATGTCGTCGGCGACGGAGTGCACGACGAGCACCGGCACCCGCGGGGCGATCGTGCCGATGCGCTGCTGCTCGACGCGGCTGCGGAACGGCTCGCGGGCGAGGATCTGCGCGAGCGTGCTGCCGTCGGCGGTGAGGGTCGGCGACCGCAGGCCGGGATAGCGCACGACCGTGTCGCCGACGCACTGCTCGCGGGTCTCGGCGAGCAACCGCTTCCCGGCCGCGTTCAGCTGGTCGGGCACCCGCAGGTCGGGGTACGCGGCGTCGAACCCGTTGAGCGCGTACCCGACGAGCCCGGCGGCGGGCTTGCCGTCGAGGAAGGTGCCGGTGGCGGCCAGGTCCGCGGGCACGGCGCCGGCGTAGGCGCCGACCAGGGTGCGCTGCACGTCGGGGGCGTAGGACGGCGCGAGCTCGGCCGCCGATGCGGAGGCCCCACCGCCCTGGGAGTACCCGGCGATCGCGGTCGGCGCGTCGACCGGGACGCTGCCCAGCTTCTTCGCGGCGCGTGCCGCGTCGAGCACCGCGTGGCCCTGCGCGAGCCGGTTGACGTACGTGTGGACGCCCGGCGTGCCGAGCCCCTGGTAGTCGGTGACGGCGACGGTGTAGCCGCGGGCGAGCAGGCCGCCGACGAAGGCCGCCTCGTACTCGGTGCCCGCCGGGAACTGGCGCGACGGCGCGCACCGGTCGGCGATGCCCTGCGTGCCGACCGCGTAGCTGATCAGGCGCCCGTTGGCCGGCGCGAGCGGGCGCAGCACGACACCGCTGACCGCGATCGGGCGGCCGGAGGTGTCGGTGCTGCGGTAGAGCACGCGGGTGCCGCGCGCGGGCACCGTCGGCGTGCCGACCGGCTCCGAGCGGATCACGTCGCCGTTCTGCCCCGGCAGCGAAGACGGCGGGTCGTAGAACCCCGCGGGTTCCGCCGCCCGGGCGAGTCCGATCGGCGTCAGGAGCAGAGCGGTGACCAGGGTCACCAGCCTTCGGAGCACGATCGGGGACCTTAGAGGCCGATCGTGACCGCGTGTTCACCGGCCGTGGTTCCTCCGTGCCCGTACGATCTCGGGTGATGGCCAGGCCCGTGAAGACCCCGCCCACGCCCCGCTACCGCTTCGAGCGGGAGTCCCGGTACGTCGTCACCGTGGTGGCCGACGACGGCGAACGACTCGACCACCGGCTCGACGCCTACCAGGGCTGGCTCGCCGGCCCCGACGGCATCCGCCACCGGTTCGGGTCGGCGCGCCGCACGCGCACCGAGATCCCCGACCACCGCATCGCGGCGACGGTCGGGCCGCTGTCCGGCTGATCGCGGGAGAGCACGCCCGGACCCTGCCCGGTCGGGCGTGCTCCCGCGCTCGCGGGGGTGTCCCCGCGACGTCGGTGTCCCCCCGGTCCCCGTGCGATGCCGCCGCCTCCGACTCGGCGGTTCGCGTCCACGACCGGGGTCGCGACTCCGATCAGCTGACCAGGCCGCAGCGGAAGCCCTGGGCCACCGCCTGCGCGCGGTCCGAGGCCGAGAGCTTGCGGAAGAGCCGGCGGGCGTGGGTCTTCACCGTGTCCTCGGACAGGTAGAGCTCGCGGCCGATCTGGCCGTTGCTCTTGCCCTGGCTCATCCCGCGCAGCACCTGCATCTCGCGCTCGGTGAGGTTGATGCCCGCGCCCGGCTCCGAGGACTGGCGCTGCGCCGGGAAGACGTCGCCCATCGTCGTCGACGCGAGCGCGGCGACCAGCTCGGGCCGCGAGGCGTCCCAGCGCAGGTAGCCCCGCGCCCCGCCCGCGATCGCGGCGGCGATGCTGCCGGCGTCGTCGGGCGCGCCGAAGACGATGACGTTGGCCTGGTGGTGGGCCGTCACGAGCCGGCGGGTGGCCTCCGCGCCCGAGCTGACCGCGCGCTGCGTCCCGATGAACACGACGTCGACCGGCTGGCGGGCGTAGCGGGCGAGCAGGTCCTCCGGGGTCGCCACGCAGTCGATGCGCTGCACGCCGGGCACGGCCGACATGACACGGGTCAGGCCCTCACGGACACTGCGCCGGTCGTCGCAGATCAGAACCGTCCTCATACAGACTCCGTCTCCAGTGTTGCCTCGTAGCGGCGAACCGCCCTCGGTGGGCGCTGTCCTCATATCGGCGTCCCCGCCCGGGACCTTGACCCTCGAATCACACCCCTGTTGTTATCGCTGCGTGATCGTCTGGAGTGTCCGTGTCGCAGAATCGTGAAGCGCAAGGTCCGCGTCGGGTACTCCTGCTCCACGGGCCCAACCTGAACCTGCTCGGGCGACGCGAGCCCGATGTCTACGGCTCCGAGACCCTCGCCGACGTCGACGACCGGGCGTGCGCCCTCGGCGTCGAGTTCGGCCTCGAGGTCGACGCGCGGCAGAGCAACCACGAGGGCGTGCTGGTCGACGCGATCCACGAGGCGATGGACGGGATCGCGGGCGTCGTCATCAACCCCGGCGCGTACACCCACACCTCGGTGGCGATCCGCGACGCGCTGGCGGCGATCCCGTGCCCGGTCGTCGAGGTGCACATCTCGAACGTGCACGCCCGCGAACCCTTCCGGCACCACTCCTACGTCTCGCCGGTGGCGACCGCGGTGATCGCCGGGGCGGGCACGCTCGGCTACGACCTCGCGCTGCGGGTCATCGCGTCGAGGACCTGAGCGCGTCCAGCTCCGCGGCGAGCAGGTCCGGGAACTGCAGCGGCACGAAGTGCGTGCCGGGCACGCGGACCAGCCGCGCCCCGGGCACGGCGTCGGCGAGCGCCACCATGTCCTCGACCGGCGCCATCGTGTCGAACTCGCCGGCGATTACCGTCGTGGGGACGCGCACCGCGTCGACCGGGATCGGCGGTTCCTTCCCCGCCGCGAGCACCATCTGCGAGAACCACGTCCAGTCGTGGTGGGAGAACTCCCGCGCGACCTCGGCGAGCGTCTGCAGCGGGGGCGGCGCGAAGGCCGCGAGGGGCGTGGCGGCCCCGACGTCCATGCTGCGCGGCAGCAGCGAGATCAGGCCCGCCACCGGCGGGCCGACGATCCGCAGCGACCACGCGCTCGCCGTCGAGATCCCCCGGGAGAGGAACGCGGGCGCCCAGGACGGTCCGCTGCGGAACCCGCCGCCCGCGACGCCGCCGAGCACCAGCAGCGACGAGACCCGCTCCGGGGCCCGGCGGGCCGCCTCGAAGGCGACCGCCACCCCGACCGACCAGCCCACCACCGCGGCCGAGTCGATGCCCGCCGCGTCCATCACCGCGAACATGTCGTCCACGTGGTCGCCGATCGTGATCCGCTCCGGGTCGGCGGGGCGCTCCGACCCGCCGAGCCCGCGGTGGTGCCAGGTCACGGCCCGCGGCGTCGCCGACGACGGGTGCCCGTCGCCCCCCAGCCACGGCCACGCCGCGGGCGAGGCGCCGAGACCGTTGGAGATCACGACGTCGGGCGCGGGGCGCCCGACGCACCCGTTGTCCCACCAGCGGATCCGGGTGCCGTCGGGCGCGACGACGTCGTCGAGGTGGGGCATCCCGCGAGCCTAGGGAGGCCTCAGGACGCCCGCGCGCGGATCTCGTCGCGGGTCAGGTACGAGGTGGTGCCCTCGAACTCGTCGACCGTGGCCTTGCGGTCGGCGAGGAAGCCGATGCGGATGAAGTCGTCGCCGCCGAACAGGTGGAGGATCCAGTTGGCCACCACCCGCGCCCGCGTCCGCATGAGCGGCAGCGCGAAGAGGTGGTAGCCGCGGGTCACGACCTGGGCCGGCATCCCCTTGAGCTCCAGGAAGAGCGGGTGCGCGACGGCCTGCGAGCCACCGAGGTCCACCACCAGACCGAGGTCGTGGTGCTTGTAGTCGGTCAGGGGCTCACCGCGCAGCGAGGCCACCACGTTGTCGGCCGCCTTCGTCGCCATCCGCGTGGCGTGCTGGGCGGTCGGCGGGCAGATCGCCTCCGGGTCGTCCTGGGTGAGGTCGGGCACCGCGGCGCAGTCGCCGAGCGCGAACACCCCCGGCTGCCCCTCGACCTGCAGGTCCGCGCCCACCTTGAGCCGCCCGCGCACCAGCTCGACGTCGAGGTTCTTCACCAGCGGGCTGGAGGTGACCCCGGCGGTCCACACGAGCGTCCGACAGGGCACGACCTCGCCGTCGGTGAAGGTGACCGCCTCGTCCGTGACCTCCTGGACCCCGGTCTCGAGCTTGATCTCCACGCCGCGGCGGCGCAGCAGGTCGAGCGCCTGCTCGCCGAGCCGCTTGCCGAGCTCGGGCATCAGGCGGGGCGCGATGTCCACGAGCGTCCAGCGCACCATCCCCGGGTCGAGGCGCGGGAAGCGCTTGAGGGCCGACTCGGTGAGCAGCTGCAGACAGGCCGCGGTCTCGGTGCCCGCGTAGCCCCCGCCGACCACGACGAAGCGGCAGCGGGCCGCCCGCTCGGCGTCGTCGGTGGCCGCGTTGGCGAGCTCGAGCTGGGCGAGCACGTGGTCGCGCAGGTAGGCGGCCTGCGCGAGGTTCTTCATGCCCAGGGCGTGGTCCTCGAGGCCCGGGATGTCGAACTGGCGCGTGACGCTGCCGGGGGCGAGCACCAGCCGGTCGTAGGGCAGGTCGACCTCCTCCCCGGAGATCTTGCGGACCACGCAGCACTTCCGCTCCAGGTCCACCCCGACGACGGTGCCCGGCAGCCGGTGCGCGCGCCGCACCGCGCGCGGGAGCGGCACCGTCACCGACTGGGCGGTGATCACCCCGGCGGCGACCTGCGGCAGCAGCGGCAGGTAGAGCATGTAGTCGTTGGGGGCGACCAGGACGACCTCGACGGACCCGTTCCCGATCTCGTGGCGCAGCACCTTCTCCAGGCGCTTCGCCGTCTCCAGCCCGGCGAACCCCGCCCCGACCACGACGATCCGCTCCGCCATCTCGCCACCTCTCCACCGCGTCGTCACGCCGGCAGCGGTGCGCGACGTCCCATCCGCCGGAAGATGCCCCCCGAGGGCCGAGATGACACCCTCTGCTCCCGTGACCGCCGTGCTCTTCACCGGTTTCCCCGGTTTCCTGGGCTCCGCCCTCCTCCCGCGCACCCTGCGTCGCGATCCCACTGCGCGCGCGGTCGCCCTGGTGCAGCAGCGCTGGCTGGGCCGGGCCCGCGAGGCCCTGGCCGAGATCGAACGCGCCGAGCCCGCGCTCGCCGGTCGCACCGACCTCGTCGTCGGGGACATCACGACGGCGGGTCTGGGGCTGGATCCGGCGGTCGCCGACCGGCTCCTCGGCGAGCAGCTCGAGATCTTCCACCTGGCGGCGGTGTACGACCTGTCGGTCGCCCCGGAGATCGCCTGGCGGGTGAACGTCGACGGCACGCGCCACGTGGTGGACCTGGCCCGACGCGCGGCCGACGGCGCCGGGCTGCGCCGGCTGCAGTACGTCTCGACCTGCTACGTCTCCGGGCGCTACGACGGCCTGTTCTACGAGGACGACCTCGAGCTCGGCCAGCCGTTCGCCAACCACTACGACCACACCAAGCACGAGGCCGAGCGCGTCGTCGCGAAGGCGCGGGACGCGGGCCTGCCGGTGACGATCTACCGCCCCTCGGTGGTGGTCGGCGACTCGACCACGGGACGGACGCAGAAGTTCGACGGCCCGTACTACGTGCTGCAGCTCCTGCTCCGGCAGGGATCGACGGCGCTCATGCCGCTGCCGCGCGGCGCCGACCGGGTGGCGTTCAACCTGGTCCCGTCGGACTTCGTCGTGGACGGGATCGCCGCGCTGGCCGGGCACGGCGGCGCGGTCGGACGGACCGTCGCCCTGGCGCAGCCGGACCCGCCGACGGTCACCGAGATGTGCGAGGCGTTCGCCGGGCAGGGCGGCCGGCGGCTGCGCGTGGTGCCGATGCCGACCGCGCTCGCCGCGTTCTCGATCGACCACGTGCCGGGCGTCGGACGGCTGTTCCAGGTGCCGTCGTCGACGTTGGAGTACCTCACCCACCCGACGCTCTACGACACGACCGCGACGACCGCGCTGCTCGCGGAGGTCGGCGTCGTGTGCCCGACCTTCGCCGACCACGTGGGCCCGATGGTCGAGTTCTTCCGCTCGCACCCGGAGGTCGGCAGCGCCGCGATGGTGTAGCGGTAGCCTCGCGGCGTGGATGGGTCGAGCGCGGCTCCGCTCCGTCTCCCGGGCGTGCGCATCGCGCTCATCGACTCCGGTCTCGGCATGCTCCCGACGGCGGGCTGGCTGCGCCACCTGCGTCCGGACGCGCACCTCGACCTGCTGATGGACCCGGCGGGCATGCCCTGGGGCTCCCGCCCGGGCGCGTGGATCGTCGACCGGGTGCTCGACGCCGCGCGGCTCGCGGTCGCCCGCGGCGCGGACGCCGTCGTGGTGCCGTGCAACACCGCGAGCGTCAACGCCCTGGTGCCGCTGCGCGCCGAGCTCGAGCCGGGCCGCCCCGTCGTCGGGACCGTCCCCGCGATCAAGCCGGCCGCCGCGAGCGGCGCGCCGTTCGGGGTCTGGGCCACGGAGGCGACCAGCGCGAGCGCTTACCAGGCCGACCTCGTCGCGCTCTTCGCCGCGCCGGGGCAGGCGACCGCCGTGCCGTGCCCGGGGCTGGCGCGGGCGGTCGAGAGCGCCGACCGCGACGCGATCGCCGACGCGGTGGCCGCCGGGGCGGGGCGCACACCGGACGACGTCACGGGCGTGGTGCTCGGCTGCACCCACTACCCGCTGGTCTCGGACGCGATCGCCGCGGCGCTCCCGGGCGTGCGCCTGTTCGACAGCGCCGGCGCCGTGGCCGGCCAGACCCTGCGCCGCCTCGGCCTCGCCCCCCGCCCGGACGCCGAGCCCGCCGGGGTGTCGGTGGTGCTCTCCGGCGACGAGGGCCCGCTGCCCGCCGCGGCTCGGGCGTACCCGGTCGGCGCGGCCCTGGCGGCCGGCGGTCGGGTCGGGATCGACCTGCTCCCACCCGCCGTCCGGGAACCGGTTGTGAGCAACGAGTCGTTCTCTGGTGCACGACCGGTCCCCGGTCGTTGAATACGGGAATGCCCAAGGCCACCACCACCGCCCGGGACGATCGCGCCCTCCTCGTCGAGACCGAGGAGCGCCTGGTGGCCCGGTGGGCCGCCGAGGGGGTCGCGCCGGACGCCGTCCGGGGCGCCGTCGCCGCGGCCGTCGACCGGCTCGCCGGCGCCCGCGTGCATTCCTTCCTGCCGATCCTCGTGGAGCGCCGGGTGCGGCAGGAGCTCGGCCGACCGGGCGGGCTCGCCGCCGGCGCCTGAGCCCCGGACCGGCCCCGTGACGCGACCGGGGCATCACCCGCACGCCCGTACGCTGACGGGGTGAGCCCCAGCCGCCGTGCGTCCGCCGCGCGGATCGTCCTCGGGACCGTCCTCGCGCTCGTCGTGACGGCCGGGTGCGCCGGTCCCACCTCCTCGTCCGGCCGCGGCCCGTCCTCGGGGCCGACCGGGGAGGGCGTGGTGTGGCGGTCGGGCACCACCGCCGACGTGCTCGACTCCTACCGCGTCACGCCCTGGAACACCGACGACGCCGAGGACCCGCGCGCGGTGGAGTCCCCCGACGTCCCGGGCCGCACCGCGGTCGAGTACACCGTGCCCGGGGGCGGCACCCGCTCCGAGCTCGAGCCCGCGTACCGCAGCTTCCGCCCCGACGACGAGTACTGGTTCGGCTTCGCGGTGTACCTGCCGTCGGGGTTCCCGGTGGACGCCTCGGACTGGCAGGTCATCGCGCAGTGGAAGAACTCGGGCGACGGCAGCCCGCCGCTGTCGATCCAGGTCCGGGGCGGCCGGTTCGTGCTCGACGGCGGCGAGGGCATCGGCGAGCACTGGACCCGCGACATCGGCCCGGCCCGCGCCGGCGCCCGGTCTGACCTGGTCCTGCGCGTCCGCTTCTCCGACGACCCCGACGAGGGCAGCATCGACGTCGTCCACGACGGGCGCGAGGTGGTCTCGGACTACCGGCCCCGCGGCGGCACCCTCTACCCGGACGAGGTCTCGTACCTCAAGACCGGTCTGTACCGGTCGGACGACATCTCCGACGAGGGCTCGGTCTACTTCGACGACGTGGTCATCGCGACGAGCCGCGAGGCGGCCTCGTCGCTGGCGTCCAGCTCCTGAGCCTCACCGCGTCAGGAACGCCTCCGCCGCCAGCCACACGCCGAACACGAAAAACAGCACGGCCGCGCCGATCCGGACGGCCTTCTCCGGGAGCTTCCGCCCCAGCAGGCGGCCCACCACGATGGCGAGGCCGTCCGCGATCACCATCCCGACCGTGGACCCGAGCCACACCCCGATCACGCCACCCCAGCCCTGGTACTGCGTGGCCAGCGTGATGGTGGCGAGCATGGTCTTGTCGCCGAGCTCGGCGAGGAAGAACGCGACCGAGGCGGCCACGACGGCGGAGCCGCTCGAGCGCGCCGCCTTGTGCTCCTCGTCGGCGGTGAGCCGGTCGCCCCGCAGGGTCCAGAACCCGAAGCCGACGAACGCGACGGCGGCGACCAGGCTGATCCAGAACGTCGGGAGCGCCGCACCGAGCAGGTAGCCGACGCCGACGGACACGGCGTGCACCACCGCGGTCGCGATCGTGATCCCGACCAGGACCGGGAGCGCCTTGTAGCGGGTGGCGAACGTCAACGCCATCAGCTGGGACTTGTCCCCGAGCTCCGCCACGAAGATGACGGCGAAGCTGACGGCCGTGGCGGCCAGGAAGGTGGCCACGAAGGGGTCCACGAGGGTCCTCTCGTCTCCGGCCGGACCGGAGTCACGGGCGGCTCCGGCCCGACCCGTGCGTGCAACGGATCGGAACCGAAGGTCTCGCCCGCCACCGTGGAGCCGGTGGCCGCCGCGACCGGATGCACGCCCCCGGACGGATCCGGCGACGGCGATCAGTGTGTCGACCGCGGTGTTGGGAGCTACTCCCCCTCGTCGCCGAGAACCCTAGCAGCCCGGCGGCGACCCGTCGGGCGGATCGCGACGCGGCTCACCGTGCCCCGGCGGCCGGTCACCGCGTGCCCACGATCGGGCGTGCCGCTGCGCTGGCGGGGCGACGTCACGCTCGGACATGATCTCCGTCACGTTCCCGATCGGACCAACGATGACGTCGTCGACCGCCGGACGGGGCACTCGGCGACATCGCGACGAGGCGAGGGAGACGGGATGACGGAGCAGGCGACCCACCCGGTCGACATCGACGTGCGCACCCGCCTGTTCACCTGGTTCACCGACCGGGCCGGGGTCATCGCCATCAGCCGCATGAGCACCGAGGACCTCGCCCGCGCCCGCAGCCGGCGCCTCTCCCACAACGTGGTCACCTCGCGGGTGTTCGGGCCGATGCCCGCGGACGTCTCGCTGACCGACCTGCGGGTCGACCTCGCCGGGGCGACCGGGGCCACCGACGCCGACGCCCCGACCACCCTGCGCGTGTACCGCCCGCACGGGCCGCTGCCCGGGGGACGCCGCCGCGGCGACGGGCTGCCGATCGTCCTGAACTACCACGGCGGGGGCGGGTCCCTCGGCAACCTCGACCAGTCCGACTGGCTCTGCGCGCAGGTGGCGGCGCGGATCGGCGCGCTCGTGGTCTCCGTGGACTACCGGCTCGCCCCGGAGCACCCCTACCCCGCCGGGCGCGACGACGGGTACGCGGCGCTGGTCTGGGCGGTCCGCCACGCCGACGCGCTGGGCGGCCGGACCGACCAGGTCGCGGTGATGGGCGACAGCGCGGGCGGCAACCTCGCGGCGGTCGTCGCGATGATGGCGCGCGAGGCCGGGCCGGCCATCGACGCGCAGGTGCTCATCTACCCCGTCGTCGACCTGTCCCTGGACGCGGAGTCGACCGCGGCCTACGAACGCGGGCCGCTGCTGACCAAGGCCGACATGGACGTCTTCCGGGCCAACTACCTCGGGCCGGACGGCGACCCGACCGACCCGCTGTGCTCCCCGCTGCTCGCCGCGGACCACCGCGGCCTGCCCCGCGCGCTCGTCATCACCGCGAAGGTCGACCCCCTGCACGACGATGGCGTGGCCTACGCCGACGCGCTGCGCGCGGCGGGGGTGCCGACCCGGCACCGCGACCACGCGCGGGCCGTGCACGGCTTCATGTCCTTCCCCGGCATGTGCCGGGCGGCCACCGCCGCGCTCGACGAGATCTGCGCCGAGCTCGGCGGGGCCTTCGGGCTCGTCCCGGCGGATCAGGAGGACATGAAGAGCCCGCCGTTGACCGAGTAGACCTGCCCGGTGATGTAGCCCGAGTCGGGGTCGGCGAGGAACTCCACCACGCGGGCGACCTCGTCGGGCTGGCCGAGGCGGCCGAGCGGGACCTGGCCCACGATCTTCTCGAGGGCGGCCTCCGGGACCCCGGCGACCATGTCGGTCTCGATGTAGCCGGGCGCGACGCAGTTCGCCGTCACACCCTTCTTCGCCCCCTCCATCGCCAGGGACATCGTGAGGCCGAACAGACCCGACTTGGTGGCCGCGTAGTTCGCCTGGCCCGCGTTGCCGCGCTCGCCGATCACCGAGGAGATCGACACGATCCGCCCGCTGCCCCGTTCCCGCATGTGCTGGAACGCCAGGTGGGACATGTAGAAGGTGCCCGACAGGTTGACTTGGATGACCTTGTCCCAGTCGTCGACCTCCATCTTGTGGAGCATCTTGTCGGCGGTGATGCCGGCGTTGTTCACCAGGATGTCGATCCGACCGTGCTGGTCGTAGACCTCCTGCACCACGCGCTCGCAGTCCTCGCGGCTGCCGATGTTGCCCTGGTGGATCGTCATCCCGGGGTACTTCTCGGCCAGCTCGGCCGCGGCGTCCCGACCGTTCGAGTAGCCCACCGCGACCTTGCAGCCCCGGTTGGCCAACCGTTCCGAGATCGCCTTGCCGATCCCGCGTGCGCCGCCCGTCACCACGGCGACCTGTCCGGTCATGTCCGCCATCACGACACCCTTCGCTCGTCGTCGTCCGCATCGCCTGCGGCTCCCACCGATGGGTGACGTGCCCGTTGGTGTCAGCGGTCACACGTATCTATGCGTCTTGCGACACACCCGTGACGAGGTCCGGCCGTTCGTCGCAGGCCACGCGCCCGAGCGCCGCCGGACGGCTCGTTGCGAACTATGCCTAGCGGACTTACGGTTCGCCGAGCAGCCGGTGCCGTCGCCTGTCGCCGGTTGCCCGAGGAGGAATCCCGCCATGACCGTGACCACCGGACACTCCGTGACCGACGGCGCCACCGAGGCCCCCGACGCGCCCGCCATCGACCCGGTCGACCCCGCGGCCTACCTGCGGACCTTCCGCGGCGAGACCCTGCGCAAGGCCACCACCGCCCTCGTCGAGGGCGGGGCCTACGTGACGACCCGGGCGCTCGCGCAGGCCGCGACCCCGCACCGCACGGTGTACGACGCCGTCCGCTGGTGGGGCCACGTCCTCGGCCGGCGCCGGCCGTCCTGGTCGACCGAGCACCGCGTCGTCTGGGAGACCCCGATCGCGCGGCTGCGCGACTTCACCTCCCCCGAGGACCCCGCCACCGACGTCGTGCCGACCCTCGTGCTGCCGCCGCAGGCCGGGCACGACTCGTGCATCGTCGACTTCCAGCCCACGCAGTCGCAGATGCAGGTCGTCCGCCGCGCCGGCCTGACGAAGGCGTTCACCCTCGACTGGGTCGGCGCCACGCAGGCCACGAAGAACACGACGATCGAGGACTACGTCGCCGTCGTCGACCGGGCCGTGGACACCGCGCTGGAGGGCACCGGCCACACGTCGGTGAACCTCGTCGGCGACTGCCAGGGCGGGTGGCTCTCCACGATCTACGCCTGCGTGCACCCCGAGCGGGTCAACACCCTCACCCTCGCGGGCGCGCCGATCGACTTCCACGCCGGCGACACGGCCATCGGGGCCTCGTCTCGGGTGATGACCCGCCGTTACGGGAAGCTGCCGTACCGGACGATGGTCGCCATGGGCCGCGGCAACATGCCCGGCCAGTTCGTGCTCAACGGCTTCATCGCGATGAGCCCGGACGCCGAGATCGCCAAGCACGTCGACCTGCTGCGCCACCTCGACGACCCGGCCGCGATCGCGCGCTACCAGGCCTTCGAGGACTGGTTCAAGCACACGCAGGACGTGCCCGGCACGTTCTACCTCTGGCTCGTCGAGCACCTGTTCTCCGGCAACGAGCTCATCGAGGGCCGCCTGGAGGTCGGCGGGAAGCGGCTGTCCATGGCCGACCTGTCCTGCCCGCTGTTCCTGCTCGGCGGCGCGACCGACCACATCACCCCGCCGGTCCAGGTGTTCCGGGCCGCGGACGCGGTCTCGACGCCCGCCGACCAGGTGTGGAAGCGGACCGCCCCCGGCGGGCACCTGGGCCTGTTCATGGGCAACCAGGCGCTGCGCGAGGAGTGGCCGCCGCTGATGGCCGAGGTCGCGCGCTACTCGGGAGTCACCTCCACGGGCACGCGCAAGGGCTCCAAGAAGAGCTCCGACTGAACCGATTCCCGTGAGCGGTGCCGCGCCTTGGGTGCATGTTCGCCCCTGGGGTGTGGGCACCGACACGGGTAGGTTCGAGGACTCCGGCGGTCGTCGCGGTCCTCACCCGACGTCGTGTCAGCGAAGACTCCCGACAACGTCCAGGAGGAAGCCCATGCCCGGCTCCGTCATCGTCTCCGGCGCCCGCACGCCGATCGGCAAGCTCTCGGGGGCGTACGCCGACCTCACCGCCCACCAGCTCGGGACCACGGCGATCAAGAAGGCGCTCGAGCAGGCCGGCATCTCCGGTGACCAGGTCGAGTACCTGATCATGGGCCAGGTCATCCAGGCCGGCGCCGGCCAGAACCCCGCCCGCAAGACCGGGACCGACGCGGGCATCCCGATGTCCGTACCGTCCTTCACCCTCAACAAGGTCTGCCTCTCCGGCCTCGACGCGATCGCGATCGCCGACCAGATGATCCAGGCGGGCGACTACGACGTGGTCGTCGCCGGCGGCATGGAGTCCATGACGGCGGCGCCGTACCTGCTCCCGAAGGCCCGCCGCGGCTACAAGTACGGCGGCGGCAAGATCATCGACGCCACCGAGTACGACGCGCTGACCGACGTCTACGACGCCGAGTCGATGGGTGCCTCGACCGAGCGCTTCTCGAAGGCGATCGGCCTCACCCGCGAGGCGATGGACGAGTTCGCCGCCTCCTCGCACCAGCGTGCCGCGGACGCCGCGAAGAACGGCCGGTTCGACGCGGAGCTGGCCCCGGTGTCGGTGCCGCAGCGCAAGGGTGACCCCCTGGTCGTCACCGAGGACGAGGGCGTCCGCGGCGACACCACGGCCGAGGGCCTGGGCAAGCTGCGCCCGGCGTTCGACAAGGAGGGCGCCATCACGGCCGGCACCTCCTCCCAGATCTCCGACGGCGCCGCGGCCGCGGTGGTCATGTCGGAGAAGAAGGCGAAGGAGCTCGGCCTCGAGATCCTCGCCCGCATCGGCCACCACGGCTGGGTCGCCGGCCCGGACAACTCGCTGCTCTCGCAGCCGTCGCGGGCGATCTTCAAGGCGCTCGAGCGGGAGGGCCTCAAGCCCGACCAGCTCGAGATGCTGGAGCTCAACGAGGCGTTCGCCGCGGTCGCGCTGCAGTCGACCGAGGAGCTCGGCGTCGACCCCGCGCGGGTCAACCCCGACGGCGGCGCGATCTCGCTGGGCCACCCGGTCGGCATGTCCGGCGCCCGGATCGCGATCCACCTCGCGCACGAGCTCAAGCGCCGCGGCGGCGGGATCGGTGCCGCGGGCCTCTGCGGCGGCGGCGGCCAGGGCTCGGGTCTGATCCTGTACGTCTGATCGACCCCGCACGACCCCGGACGGGCGGTCACCTCCCCGCGAGGTGGCCGCCCGTTCTTTCGTCCGCAGACCTTGCGTAGTGCCCGGCGTGACGTGGAACCCTGCACGCGCACGCATGAACGCATGAGCCGACGACGTGGAGGGCGAAGAATGCCGCAGGAGGTCCGGGGCGTGGTGTCCCGGGAGAAGGGCAAGCCGGTCACCGTCGAGACGATCGTGATCCCCGATCCGGGTCCCGGTGAGGCCGTGGTCGCGATCCAGGCGTGCGGGGTGTGCCACACCGA